>NZ_JAIKLE010000009.1 GCF_022267315.1 Maribellus maritimus | reverse complement strand
GTTCTTTTAAATCCTCTTTTATATTGAATTTGCTTTGTCTTCCCATGCTTCAAAGATAATAAAGCGACACTATATACTCAAATTGGTATAAGTTAGAAAAAGTTTTGAAGAGAAGTAACTTATTTTTAATCACTCTGCGCTATAGAGAAGAGCGATCCGAGTAATATTTCAATGTTTAAAATAAATTTTGGGAGTATGTTTTTTGCTTAAATATTATCTTTTTGGAGAATAGTTTGATCAACTAAAAAAACATATTCTTTATTCCTGTTAACATCATATTTATCCCAATCGCACCAATAAAAAAGCCGTTTAAACGAAGCAATACCTCCATGTTTTTATCGAAAGCCTTTTTAAACTTTCGTTTTTCAATGCTGTCTCTAAATTTCTTTAAAAGAAACAAAGTGAGGAAGTTAACAGTGAAAATGATAATTAAAGCCAAAGAGCCTATAACGTAGGAATGTTTTTGTGAGAGCAAAATGCTGAGTGAAATGGTTCCTGCACCAACCATAAAAGGTAAAGCAATTTCTGAAGCCAAATCGTCAAGGTTTTCTTTAATCATAATAAGCGCTTTTTCGCCGCGAACGATAAAAATATAGGCATAAGAAAAGATAATTATGCCACCAAATATTCGGAATGATTCAAAATTGATGGCAAATATTTTTCTGAAAATTACGTCGCCAAAAAAGAAAAAAAGCAAACAAACAAAAAATGAAATCAACGATGCTTTAAAAATTACGAGCAAATAACTTTTGTGTGTTAAATCTTTCCGGATAGGTTCGAGGTAAAGAAATAAGGCAAAAGGATTTAGCATCACGAGTATTTCAATAATGGAAGAAATCATATTTTTGTTTCGTTTTGATATTTGTTTTTTATCTCAGACAGGCGCAAAGTTACCATCAAATTGATGGTTTGACAATAAATTTCACAACGGATTTTCTGTTTTGATTAATCTGTGTCCGGATGAGTTTTCTCCTTCCTTTTTTTACTTTTTAGCGTAAATGCATGGTTTGCATGGACGGAACGGTTCAAAACATTTTTATTGAATCAGAGAATTAAAATTTTTTAATTCCACCTTTTTTGAAACTATTTTGCTTTCATGTACTTGTAATGTACGTCTCCAAATAGTTTATGAGCAACAGATTTTGTATGACATGAATTGCAATCCATTTTTCCACTGATGTTGTTTAATTTACCTTCTTTGCCATGACAGGTCAAACAAGTGCCTGTATTATCGTTATTTTGATAAACGGTTACGTAGCCATCGTTAAAGAAGCTGTTGAGTATAGTTGTAACTTTTGCAGCTACTTCGCCCGACAAACGTCGGCATCTTTCTTTACGTTCATTGCTGTCAACTTTAAAACCGGATGCTTTACTCCAATTAGTTGTAGAAGCATGACACAGTGTAGAATGAGAAACTGAGGAGGCAGGGGTGTAATCCATAGCAGCCTTTCGGGGTTTGAATACCGGGAGCTGCGTGTTTTCATACCATTGAAACAGTTCGTTTATCAAACTATCCCGCATCTTTTTATCGCCAACAAACAGGCCAATTAAGGCTGCAGCTCCGTTGAGCGCACCGCATAATGTTCCAAAACCTCCAACACCACCATGTCCGTATTTCATCATATCAAAAGGAAATAAAGCGTATTCTCCTCCGAGTTTTTCGGCAATTTGAGAAGCAACTCCATAAAAGCTTGCATACATACAGCTTCCGACACTGTATTGATCATAAGCAATTTGACCTGAAACTGAGGGATCCAAATAAGTATATTCCCAATTGGTTTCACTTTTTTCCGGCTCAAGTTTTTGAGGCGTTTTTTCAGGAAGCGGCTCGGGTTTAAAAGCCTGGGTAAGTGTTAAAACGCCGGCTCCACCTCCAATAATAGCTCCGGCTGCTATTTTCATTGCACTGCGTCGTTTCATTTTTGGTTATTTTAACGAATAGTATCTAAAGTCGATCGAATATGCAATTTTTTAAGCAAATGCCAGTAAAATTTTTATTAAAAGATAAAATACCTGGTGGAATTTTACAAAGAAGTAATAGAAGTTCGATTTATTTCGATAGAAAAGTTATCTGTAAAACCATGTTACAAAGGCTTTCAGAAAAGGCTCAGTATTCTTATTTTTTAAGATTCGATATGATTAGGAATGGAATTCTTTAAATGAGAACTGACTGCCTTTTATTTAACAAGACACAAGTTCAGCAGAGCATGCTCAAAAGGCATAAACAATGCAGATAATACAAAAAAGCCGACTCCATAAAAAGAGCCGGCTTTTATTTATCGTAATAATCTCAGATTATTTCTTATAGATTTTTTTGTATCCGTAGATCGCGCTTGCACCCAGTTCTTCTTCAATACGAAGTAATTGATTGTATTTTGCCATACGGTCTGAACGGCTCAAAGAACCGGTTTTAATCTGACCAGAGTTAGTCGCTACTGCGATATCGGCAATTGTTGCATCTTCTGTTTCACCTGAACGGTGAGAAGTTACTGAAGTGTACCCTGCACGGTGAGCCATTTCAATAGCGTCTAATGTTTCAGTTAAAGTACCAATTTGGTTTACTTTAATAAGGATTGAGTTCGCAGCACCCAATTCGATACCTTTTTGCAGGTACTCAACGTTAGTTACGAAGAGGTCGTCACCAACCAACTGGCATTTGTCGCCAATCGCTGCGTTCAGTTTTACCCATCCGTCCCAGTCTCCTTCATCCATACCATCTTCGATAGAATCGATAGGATATTTTGCAATCAATTCAGCAAGATAAGCAGCTTGCTCGTCAGAATTACGTTTTACTCCGTTTGGTTCAAAAATGCTGTAATCGTATACGCCATCTTTGTAGAATTCAGAAGAAGCACAGTCCATAGCGATAGAAACATCGCCACCGTCTTCTGCGCGACCTGGTTTGTAACCTGCATTTTTAATTGCAGTAAGAATTGAATCGATAGCTTCTTCAGTTCCACCTAACATTGGAGCGAAACCACCTTCGTCGCCAACTGCAGTTGAAAGGTTTTTAGCTGCCAGTACTTTTTTCAAAGCGTGGAAAACCTCAGCTCCCATACGCAAACCTTCACGGAAAGAAGGAGCACCGATAGGACGAATCATAAATTCCTGAAATGCAATAGTAGCATCAGAGTGAGAACCACCATTGATGATATTCATCATTGGAACAGGCAATGTTTTTGCGTTGGTTCCACCAATATATTTGTAAAGCGGAAGTTCAGAATAATCAGCAGCAGCTTTAGCTACAGCCAATGAAACTCCCAGCATTGCGTTGGCACCCAAATTAGATTTTGTTTTTGTACCGTCTAATTCAAGTAGTTTGCTGTCGAGAGCTACCTGGTCAGTAGCGTCCATGCCAATAATTTCTTTGGCAATTACTTCATTTACATTTTCAACAGCTTTCAAAACACCTTTTCCAAGGTAACGGCTTTTGTCGCCGTCGCGCAACTCAAGTGCTTCGTTTTCTCCGGTTGATGCTCCCGACGGAACAGCAGCACGGCCAAAAGCGCCACTTTCCAATAATACTTCAACTTCAACTGTCGGATTACCGCGAGAATCCAGGATTTCTCTTGCTTTTACGTCGCTAATTAACATTGTGAGTAGTTTTTTATTGTTTAACTTATTTGTTGTTTTTATCAGAAAATCAGGTTGTTACTCCTAATTTGCTAAAAGCAGCTCAAAGATAGCAAATTGTTTTATGTCAAACGGAGGCAAAACAAAAAGGTTACCAATATTTCATATAGGGTTAACTTAAAAATTGAGACTATAAAAGGTCTGTATTTTTTTATATTATAGTTCGATGAATTGTCTAAATGTTGGATTTTTGCTTTGTTTGATAGAAATTATCTATGAGGGTTGTGGTGAAAATTTCTTTGTGTTTGGTGAAATGTGTTTTTTGTCATTTTTTGATAAGTGTATTATTGCCTTTTTTGAGAATCGTTGAATTAATTTAGTGATGATATGAAAAAAATACCTGTATTATTTATTCTAGTGTCGCTTTTAGCTTTTTGGGGATGTTCACAAAAAGAAAAAAAAGTATCTGTGGAAAAAATTGGTCCTTTAGATCCTCAAATGGTGCAGGATCAGGATGATATGACCTGGGATGACTATAAACCCATTCCAGAAATAAGTTGGGCTGATCCGTCGATAAAACCAAAACGGGGTTTTAAAATGGCTTTGATTGCGGTTGATTTTCCTGATCAACCTTTTGTTATTACTCAGCCCAAAGGGTCTGATTTATTTGGTAATCCGCAAATAGATCCGATTAAAAGGGAAAACGTTGCTCAATTTTATCGCGATTTTTTTATCAAACCATCAGATGTAAATCATGGCCAAACAATTAATGGTTACTGGATGGAACAGTCTCGGGGTGAATTCGGTATTACTGAGGTTGATGCATATGGACCTTACCAGTTACCTAAAAATCTTTGGGAATATGGTCTAAACGAATGGGGACAAAATGATTTTACTCCCGATGGAAGTAAACCCAAAGGAAGGATGGAACGTGATGTGGATTCGTTGTGGCGTGCAGAATATGGAGATTTGAGGAAAAATTACGACGCGATTCTACGAATTTATGCAAGTTATGATGAAACCGGTGTTTGGCAGGAGTTTGGCGAAATGAAATTTAATTCAAAAGAAGATATTCCACCGGAATGGGGAAATCCGAATCCGGATAAACCGCGTTGGGTAGCCACCCGCTATGTGCCCTGGACATCGTGGAAAGCAGGTGCAATGCAATGGGGAATTTCATCTATTCGTCAGGGCGAAAACTCAGGAACAATTACACATGAGCTGGGGCATTATGCTTTTAGGATAGGAGATAATAATAATAATCCTTATGTAGAACCTTATCGAAGAGCTGGTTCCGGTCCCTGGGATATGATGGACCGCGGCTGTTTTAATGGTCCGGGAGGTCCGCATAAACGTTGGGTGGTTCCCGCAATTGCCGGAGCTTCAATGCCAGCCGGGCTTATGGTTCGTAACAGGATGAAAAATGATTTTTTAACCGAAGATGATATTTTAAGACTGAGTCGTGATAGTCTGGCTGTTACGGGACTTGCAGTTGCAAACATCACTGCCCGCGCAGTTGAACCCTTTGAAGGAGAATATGCAGGTGTAATTGTTGAACTTGACGGAGAAGAACCGCATGATCGAACACCGGTTGACGACCCTGCTGAGAATCCACTTTCCCCGGGAATACCAAATTACGATTATTATTCTCTGGAAGTGGTTCAGAGAATTGGCTACGACTCTTATTGTCCGGATAATGGAGTATTGCTCGCAAAGAACAGGGACAAAGAGAGCCGAAATGGTGGCGTAAATCAGTTTAATTGCTTTAACTGGGTTATTGACGCTCATCCGGAAGACATAAATATGGTGGATTACGTTAAACCCAATGGCGAAAAGGTTATGCGTACAATTGCCGACTACCGCCAGTTGAATGATGCACTTTTCCATGCCGGATTGAATTCGGGCAGTGAATTTGAGTATGATGACCCGTATAACCGGCTTCATTTTTATATTATTGATTTACATAGAAACCAGGAAGGCATCCTTTCTTATACTATTGGCGTTAAATCGCTTGATGGAAGCGGAGCTGCAAAAAGAGATTTTCAGTTAACCGCACCAAAAACAACAAAGGAAAGTGTTGCTCTTTTTACGCTGAAAAACAAAGAAGAAAAAGCAGGTTTGGATGCCTCCTGTTTTGATAATGATATTTATCGTTTGGCGGTAAGTACTGAAGGAGAAGGTTTAAAAGCCGAAATTTTGAACGAATTGGTGGTTGTTTCATCAGGGGAAGAAATTTCTATTCCTGTTTATTTTAGCGAAGAAGATGGCGAAAAAAGCGATGTCAAAATAACTCTGACAGCTGTTTCAGAAAGCGATGCCAGTAAAAAGATGGAGGCTTCATATGTCATACCATAGGTCTTAAAAAAGGAAACCTAATAACTACTGTTATATACAATCAATAAAGCCGTTCCAACTATAGGGAGCGGCTTTTGCTGTTTCAACTTCAAATGAGTACCGGCTATTTTTTTACTATCCGGTATTTCTCTCCAACTTCGTAGCGTAAAACGTCCACTTCCTGAAATGTAACCAGTCCGCCTTTTTTACTATGGTCCATCAAGTTGTTTACTGTTTTCAGAAACTCGTTTAGTTTCTCCTTGTTGTCCGTAATCTCAACTGATACGGGCATATCAACTGAAAGTGCAAAAATTTTTTGCGTATGAATGGAATGGCTCGCCCCAAACGACATAATTCCTTTGTAAACGGTTGCACCCGCCAGCCCTGCTTCGCGTGCTTTAAAAACGATCTCTTCAAACAAAGGCCGCCCGTGAACTTTATCTGATTCACCAATATATATCTTTAAAATTCCCGCTTTCCCTGAAATATTCATGGTATTTTTTTCTATGTTTTTACACGGAAAAAAAATATAAGTTTCATTAAAAAAGATAAAACTGTTTATTTGAAATTTGGAACTTGCTGTCTGTAGCCAAATTTTAACTGTTTAGTATGTGTATTCAGAATACCGTTCTTACCAAAATTACGCCGAGATAGACTGCTAAAATTCCTAAAAACAGACTTCCTCCAACGTTCCAAAAAAATTGGCCAAACGTGCCTGTCCTCAGCATGGTAAAATTATTATAGGCAAAAGAAGAAAAAGTAGTAAAACCGCCACAAAACCCAACTGCAAGAAACATGCGCCATTCTGCGTTCATCAGGTTTCCTTTTTCGGCCAAAGCAAAAACAACACCAATTATAAAACTACCTGCAATATTTGCAATCATTGTTCCCAGCGGGAAAGTGCTGGCAAGTCCCTTCTCAACAGTAATTTGTATCAGGTAGCGCATCACACTTCCAATAAATCCGCCGGTGCCAACAAGTAATAAGGTACGTATCATTTTGTTGTAAATTAGTATTGCCATTTTAAGCGCGAGGATTGAAAGATGTTAAGATTAACACTAAAATTTCCACGAAGCTTTTATAAACTGTTATTTTTAAGCATTCAAAAGTAATAAAAATGAAAGGAAGGATTTTTACTGTTCTCATATTATTTATCCATATATTTTCTCCGGCACAGCAAAACATTGAACAAGTTTTTCAGAAATTGCTTACCGATTCAGATTATAAAAATGCTACAATTGGAATTCAGGTTAGTGATTTGGATTCCGATGAGATACTATTCAATTTTGACAATAACAAATTAATGATACCCGCCTCAACCATGAAGTTGGTGACATCGGCTGTAGCACTTGAGGTTTTAGGTGCCGATTATCGTTTTACAACAAAAATCGGCTACACCGGAAATATTAACAGAAATACCTTAAATGGTGACCTGGTTGTGGTTGGAGGCGGCGATCCTGTGCTTGGATCTGCTCACTTTAAAGACTTTTATGAACATCCTGATTTTTTGGATAAATGGGTTCAAAAGATAAAAGATGCCGGAATACAAGAAATCAAAGGTGATTTAGTTTTAGATGTTTCACTTTATGACTCGGAAAAAATACCGCCTACCTGGATTTGGGAAGACATGGGAAATTATTATGGAGCGGGGCCATCTGCATTATCAGTTTATGATAACATGTTCCGCATTACTTTTTCTTCTCAGGGAAAAGCAGGAATGCCAACCCAAATCGTTTCAACATACCCCAAAATTGAGGGATTGGAAATTCAGAACGAAGTTTTATCATCCGATGAAAATCGTGATTTAGCCTTTGTTTTCGGAAGTCCGCTGGATAATAAAAGAGTTATCAGAGGAACCATTCCCAAAAATAGAAAATCTTTTACCATCAAAGCTTCTGACCAGAACCCCGAGAAGCTGATGGCAGCAGATTTTATTTCACATTTGGCAAAATCCGGGATTTTTATTTCAGGAGAAGTTAAGTTTAAAAAAGTAGATAGAACGGAACTTCAAATTGTTTATATCCAGGAATCACCTATTTTAGCTGAAATTGTAAAAGTACTCAACTACAAAAGTGTAAATTTGATTGCCGAACATTTGGTAAAACAAATTGCGGTCAAAACAACAGGAGAGGGGAGCAGGGAAAAAGGAATTGCAGTTATCAAACATTTTTGGAAATCCAAAGGACTTGAAGGGCAGTTTTTTATGGAAGACGGAAGCGGCTTGTCGCATTTTAATGCCATTTCTCCAAAACAGTTTGTTTCGCTTTTGAAATACATGCATAATCAAAGTAAATATTCAACGGCTTTTTTTAACTCGTTACCGGGAGCGGCAAACGGAACCCTTTATGGTTTTGATGCAAGGGTATTTGAGGGAAATACTTTGAAAGCTAAAAGTGGTTCAATGACGCGGGTAAGATGTTACGCCGGTTATTTGAAAGTGGATTCAGGGAAAACAGTTGCTTTCTCTTTTATGGTCAATCAATTTGATGGTTCGCATTCAAAACTCATTGGTAAGATTCAAAACCTGTTGGAAACAGTTAAAACTACTTTCTGAATATTTTCAGTTAAAAGTATTTTAATCTTTTTTTTTTCTAAGTGATTGTTTTATAGTCTTTAATAAGTATTGCTTAGAATTGATTTAAGAATAGGCATTGACTTGTTATATATTAAGTCGTAACTTGTATAGCGAAACCATTAGATCATTCTAAACTTTCGGGTTTAGATAAAAATTTTCGAGAGACGCGAAATAGAATCAAAAGTAAAATCAGTTTTACTGTAAAAAGTTCTATTATTTAAGATTTTTGGGTCTTAATGTAGGATTTTTATGTCTGTCTGCGTGTAAATCAAAATAAGATCTGACGGGTATTTGGAAATAGACAGCTGAGAATAGACTTTAAATGATTTACGACACCTTACAAATATTAAAAGAACAGGTAGAAGCCTATTTTGTCAAAACAGGACTGGGAAAGATTATAACACTGGATAACATTGCATTGTGGGAGTCGGGCAGCGATGATGCAACAAAAGTAGAGGATAAAGTTGTCATGACACTTGTACGACTGGAAGAAGAATCGACTCTTAAAAATGTTCCCAGCTACAAAATCAGTAACAATAAAACTGAATATTTTAATCCTCCTGTAAACCTCAACTTATATGTTCTGTTTAGCGCTAATTGCGACACCTACGATAAATCATTGCGAAGTATTTCGCGGGTAATCGAGTTTTTTCAGGGTAAAAAGGTTTTTACTTCGGGCAACACGGTATACAACCGTACCAATGTTTCCCTCGATGTGCTGGAATATTTCAAATTTATTTTGGAAATGTACACTCCCGGATTTGAAGAACTCAACAATATTTGGGGAACTCTCGGTGGCCGGCAGTTACCGTCGGTTATGTATAAAGTACAAATTATTCAAATTAAACAAGATAAAAAACTCTCTGCGTCAGAAGTAATTACTCATGTTGGTGGAGATTTAAAAGATATATTGTAAATGGCTTTTTCCGTAAAATATATGCCACTTTTTAAAGTGAATATTCTTCATCTTTATTTTTTGAATAAAGGTACGGCGGAATATAAATCGATGACGGACAACGAGAAAAAAGTTCAGTTAAATTTATATGATGTCAATACTGTTTTCAGAATTCAGCCCGACGCAAAAACTCAACAGGTAATAAAAGGATACAATCTGGTTTTTAAAGCATCTGAAACCGGTTTTTCTGTTTGGAGTAAAGTTACCGGTGATGATGAAGATGAACCTTTCATTGCACTCGAAGACGAACTGGCTTTTACCTTTTTGTTTAAAACAAAAGATTCCGGGTTTTATAATTATACCGATTTAAAGATCGAAAATGCCGGTAAGTTATATTATTTGTCAAACCGCCGTTTGAACACAGAACCGAACAGTTTCCCTTTAGTTGATAAAGCTGCTGGCAATTTTCATGTTGATGAAGACTTTATTCTTTCCGAAGATAGTTTTGAGGATGAAATGGAGAAATTAAAGGATTCAGAAAAAATGAATCTTCTGGGCCTGATTCGCATTTTTGTAAAAGCAGATAACAACTCACTGGACATCACAAATGCGCAAAACAAAATTCCTGAACCTTCACAATCGTTTGACATCAATCTAAAAAACAGGGAAACCACGTGGCGCTATATTTTCGAAGATAACCAGACTGTAACAGGAGGTGACGATGTAAAAAAAGAAAATGGTAATTCGAAGGTTTTAATCACCAAATCAGTTCATCCACTCACTCAAAATGGATTTATTTCCATTGAATTAGGTGGAGTTGAACTTCCCAATCCCGGAGTGCGGGCACTAAAACCTGATATACCAAACAATAATTATTACTCAGAAATATACATGTAAAACTAAAAATTTAAATTATGGCAACTTCGTACAAAACACCAGGCGTTTATGTCGAGGAAATTTCAAAGTTTCCGCCGTCGGTAGCGCAAGTTGAGACAGCTATACCCGCTTTTGTGGGATATACGAAAGCCGCCGTCGTTGACGGTGTGGATTATCATGCAGAAAGCATTGTAAAACCTGTTAAAATAGGTTCTCTTCCCGAATACGAATTTTATTTTGGAGGAGCTCCTGAACCTACAACTCTTGAAATTGAATTAAACTCAGACAATTCCGTAAAGAAGACAAATATTGAAAGTATCAATTTGTTGTATGACTCTGTTCGTATGTTTTATGCCAACGGAGGTGGAGATTGTTACATTGTTTCGGTTGGCGCATTTAACACCGATACCACTGGTGTTAGCGATTCAGAATTGTTAAGCGGATTGAATTCACTGGAAAAAGAGGATTTGCCAACTTTGCTGGTAATTCCTGAAACGGTTCATCTGGCTCTTGATAAAGCAGGAGCCATTCATGCTGCTATGTTAAAACAGTGTAATAAATTACAGGATCGTTTTGCTGTGATGGATATTGTTGATGGTGATCAGGAAATTACTGCCTCAGACGATCCGGTTGCTGATTTCAGAGATAACGTGGGAATGAATTACTTGAAATACGGGGCAGCCTATTATCCGTTTTTGAAAACTACGCTTCCGTTTAATGTGAATTATGATACGATTGTTGGTGGAACCTACACAAAAAACGGAGCACCCGTTGCCAATATCACCAGCCTGTTTAATACTGCATTGGTGAGTTCTATCGAAAACATAAGTTTAGACATTGACGCAAAATCATCGGTAACGGTACCAACGATGGGAGATATTACCAGTCGGCCACAACTGGGTAGCGCAGCCGGTGATTTGTACCAGTTTTTTCAGGACTTTTTTGCATTGACTTTTGCGGACAACGGAACCACTGACTCTGCGTCTGCAACTTTTAGCAGTTATGTGGAAGCCGATGGAGATTTTCACCAGTTGCTTACCTTGCTATTTGATTACAATCATTTCAGTCAGTCGGCAAACAGCGATGCACCATCTCCAACCTGGGATGCACCTTTAATTGGAAATGATTTTAATACTGATTTTGCACCACTAACTTTTGCCGCACCTGCCACCGATGATAATAATATTTTCCAGGCAACACAAACTGCAGCAAGCGCAGCACCTTATTTCCGTGCTTTGCTGGCAAATTTAACCGCGCTTTTTAATTCATTTTATGATGAACTGGAAACAATTTATAAAGAAAGAACAGATACTTTGTTTCAAACCGATCCGGTTTACAAAGGGATTGTAAACGCTATTGGACAGCAGGGTGTAGTTCTTCCGCCCAGTGGCGCTGTTGTTGGAATTTACGCAATGGTGGATAATAACCGCGGCGTATGGAAAGCTCCGGCAAATGTAAGTATAGCATCAGTAAAAGGGCCAGCTGTTTACATTACTCATGAAGATCAGGCAAGTTTGAATGTGGATACAGTTGCCGGAAAATCGGTAAATGCGATTCGTCCTTTTGTAGGGAAAGGTACATTAATTTGGGGAGCCCGCACACTGGCCGGAAATGACAATGAATGGCGTTACGTGCCTGTTCGTCGCTTTTTCAATATGGTGGAAGAGTCGGTTAAAAAAGCTACGGCTCAATTTGTTTTTGAACCCAACGATGCTAATACATGGGTGAAAATCCGTGCAATGATTGAGAATTTCCTTTCACTGCAATGGAGAGCTGGCGCATTAGCCGGGGCAAAACCCGATCAGGCGTATTATGTACGTGTTGGTTTAGGACAAACCATGACTGCCCAGGATATTCTAAACGGATATATGCATGTCGAAATCGGTATGGCGGTTGTTCGTCCTGCTGAATTCATTATTCTCAAGTTTTCACACAAAATGCAGGAATCTTAATCAGTAAAAAATTAAAAAAATAGTGTTATGGCTACAAATTATCCATTGGTCAAATTCCACTTTCAGGTTGAATGGGGTGGAACAAAAATAGGATTTACCGAAGTTTCCGGATTGGATGTGGAAACAGAAGTAATAGAATACAGGCACGGGGCAAGTCCCGAGTATTCAAAAGTAAAAATGCCGGGAATGCAAAAATTTAGCAATATTACATTGAAACGCGGAACATTTGCCACCGACAATGAATATTACAACTGGTGGAATACAGTGAAACTAAATACCATTGAACGCCGCGATATTACCATCAGCTTGCTAAATGAAGAACATGAACCGGTAATTACATGGAAGTTAAAAAACGCATGGCCTTTAAAAGTTCAGTCAACTGATTTAAAAGCTGACGGTAGTGAAGTCGCCATCGAAACTTTGGAATTGGTACACGAAGGTTTAACCATTCAAAACGAATAAAAAATGGCGAATTATTATCCTCCGGTAGGTTTTCATTTTAAGGTTGAATTTGCCAATCTGAAGAGTGAATTTGAATTTCAGTCGGTGTCGGGGTTAACCATCGAACTTGCCACCGAAGAAATTGCTGAAGGGGGAGAAAACCGTTTTAAGCACAAACTCCCGGTGAGAACCAGTTTCCCTAATTTGATTTTAAAACGCGGCCTTGTAACTGATTCTTCGCTTATTAAATGGTGCAGGGAGGCAGTGGAGGATTTTAACATTACACCTACTAATATTACCATTAGTTTACTGAA
Organism: Maribellus maritimus; assembly: GCF_022267315.1. Classification (GTDB taxonomy): domain Bacteria; phylum Bacteroidota; class Bacteroidia; order Bacteroidales; family Prolixibacteraceae; genus Draconibacterium; species Draconibacterium maritimum. Next base: position 180,631 of record NZ_JAIKLE010000009.1, on the reverse strand, counting down.
CGAAGAACATGAACCTTTAATGGTGTGGAATATCGTTCATGCATACCCATTGAAATGGGTTGTCGCCGATTTTAATGCCGAAGAAAGTAAATTGGTAATTGAAACGATTGAGTTGGCCTACAACTATTTTAAAATTCAGTAAAATGCCTATTGAGATTAAAGAATTGCATATCAAAATAAATGTGGATGACAAACCGCAATCATCTGATCCGGTTCAAAATCAAAAAAATGAAAAGGATAAAATTATTGCGGCTTGTGTGGAGCAGGTAATGGAAATTCTGTCGAAAAATAAGGAGCGTTAAAATGAGTGGAGAATTGATAAAACTGCAGATAAAAGCATATAAAGACGAGCGGTTTTCAGAAGAAGTTTCTGAAGGCGAGTTTCGAACAATGCTAAATCCTGAAACCTATAAATTCAAATATAAAATTGAACAGAATGATGATCAGGCTTCCGGGACAAGTGCAGCTTCACCTCGCTTTAACAAGGCTTTGCCGGAGGATTTGGATCTGGAATTTGTTTTTGACAGAACCGGTGTAATAACTGATTACGGTGCTGCCGGGAGTTCCGACGATAAAATATTCAAAGACGAAGGTGGCGGAATCATCGACGATATTGAACAATTCAAAAAAGTTGTACTTGATTATAATGGCGATGAACACAAACCCAATTACCTGATTATTTCGTGGGGAACGCTTCTTTTTAAAGGAACACTCAGTGAAATGGATGTCACCTTTAAGCTGTTTAAATCAGACGGAACACCACTGAGGGCGGTAGCTAAAGCAAAATTTAAGGGTTTTGTTGAAGACGACCTGCGGGTGGCAATGGAAAACAACAATTCGCCTGATTTGACGCACGTTCGGATTGTGAAAGATGGCGACACGCTTCCATTAATGGCATTTCGTATTTACGGCGATTCAAAATATTACCTCGAAGTGGCAAAAGCGAATAACATCACCAATTTCAGAAAGCTTGAAACCGGACAGTCTATCTTTTTTCCACCCATACAAAAAGCAAAATAATGCCAGAACAACGAGTTATAAATACGTCACATTCTGCTGACCTGGTTACACATAAAATTTTGGTCGATGGAGAAGAACTTTCAAAATCCTTTCAGGTAATGAATGTTGTTGTTGAGAAGGAAATTAACCGGATTCCAACGGCAAAAATTATTTTGATGGATGGAGACCCGGTATCGCAGGATTTCAAACTGAGTAACGATGAACTCTTTGTTCCCGGTAAGGAAGTGGAAATTAAGGCAGGCTATCATTCCGATGAGGAAACGGTTTTTAAAGGTTTGGTTATTAAACACAATCTGAAAATTCGTTCCAGCCAGTCGTATTTAATTGTTGAATGCAAAGATAAGGCAGTTAAACTCAGCATTGGACGAAAAAATAAGTATTTCTACGAAAGTACCGACAGCGATATTATTGAAGAAATTATCAATTCGTATGGATTGGAAAAAGATGTAGAGTCAACCAATGTCAATCATCGCGAATTGGTTCAGTACAATGTATCCGACTGGGATTTTTGTGTAACCCGTGCGCAGGCAAACGGGAAGGTGTTAATTGTGGACGATGGAAAAATTACCGTTAAAAAGCCCGATGTTGAGCAAGACGTTGTGGAAACGGTTTCGTTTGGTGCTACACTTTTAGAGTTCGATGCGGAAATGGATGCGCGAAATCAATTCCAAAAAGTAACTTCTTATGGCTGGAATTTTTCTGATCAGGAGTTGCTGGAAATTGAAGCGAACGATGCTTCAGTAAATCTAAACGGAAATATTTCAGTTGATGATTTGGCTGCAGTAATAAATTTGGAAAACCTGGAATTAAAAAGCGGAGGCGGCGCTCCCGATGTTGAATTACAAGAGTGGGCAGATGCAAAATCGCTTTTTAATCAACTTTCAAAAACAAGAGGTAAGATAAAATTTCAGGGAGTTCCGGCAGTGAAACCAAATACTACTATTCAGTTGGAAGGCGTTGGCGACCGCTTTAATGGCAAAGTTTACATCTCCGCCGTTCGCCATCAGATAACAGAAGGAAACTGGACAGTAGACGCTGAGTTTGGGATCAATCCAAAATGGTTTACCGAAACCTTTGATATCAATGATCAGCCAGCAGCTGGGTTACTTGCAGCTGTTAATGGATTGCAGATTGGAATTGTTACACAATTGGAAAATGACCCTGATGGTGAAGACCGTATTTTGGTCAGGTTGCCAATTGTCGACAATGAAGTTGACGGAATTTGGGCGCGGGTGGCAACACTCGATGCCGGTGAAAATCGTGGTTCTTTTTTTAGGCCGGAAATCGGAGACGAAGTAATTGTCGGGTTTATTAACGGAAGCCCGAACGATGCTATTGTTTTGGGAATGATGAATAGCAGTGCTAAACCTGCACCGATAGCAGCATCTGATGATAACCATGAAAAAGGTTTTGTGACCCGCAGTGAGATGAAATTCATTTTTAACGATGATGAAGTGAGTGTGACACTGGAAACACCTAACGGAAATAAAATGGTAATCAGCGATGATGAAGGCGGAATAAAGCTGGAAGACGAAAACGGCAATTTTATTCAAATGGATTCCAACGGAATTACCATAGAAAGCGCGTCGGAAATCAATTATAAATCTTCCACCGACATGAAAATGGAAAGCAGCACAAATGTCGAACTAAAGGCAGGAGCACAGTTTAAAGCAGAAGGTTCTGCCGGTGCAGAAGTTTCAACCAGTGCAAATGCAGTGATAAAAGGTTCAATCGTTCAAATTAATTAATTATGGGAGCAGCAGCGCGATTAACAGATATGCACACCTGTCCGATGGTAAATCCGGGCGGAGTCCCACATGTTGGCGGGCCAATTATTTCACCCGGAGTGCCAACAGTGCTTATAGGCGGAATGCCGGCCGCAGTAGTGGGCGATATGGCCATTTGCACCGGCCCACCTGATACCATTGTTCAAGGCTCTGCAACGGTTTTAATTGGAGGAAAACCTGCTGCCCGAATGGGAGATTTAACCGCGCATGGAGGTTCAATAATCGCAGGAGATCCAACAGTACAAATTGGAGGTTAGTTTATGGAAACAACAAAATCGTTTTTAGGGAGAGGCTGGAGTTTTCCGCCTGAATTTAACAGGGGAGCTCAGAAAGTAAAAATGCTGGAAGATGAAACAGACATTAAAAGCAGCCTTGAGATTTTGCTTTCCACTCGGTTGGGAGAACGGGTTATGGTTCCAAATTATGGATGTAATCTTGATGAGTTATTGTTTAAACCACTCAATCTTACATTAAAAACTTACGTGACTGATTTAATTAAAACAGCTATTCTTTACCATGAACCTCGTATTGATTTGAATAAAGTTGAAATTGACCCATCGGACGAATTAAACGGTGTTTTACTGATTAAACTTGATTATACTATACGAACCACCAACTCGCGAAAGAACATGGTTTACCCATTTTATAAAGAGGAAGGAAACGAACTCTAAGTAAATCGAAATTATGGCTAAATGCGGCAAAGACATATTATCAGGACGTGAAGGCACAGGGCAACTGCAACGTTATATCGAGGCGCTGGATCCGAATTCGGTAAAACTAAATGATTTCAGCCTTGAAAAATGGATGCAGTTTGCATATCATTTTGCCAAACACGTAAACTATTTTAATACGATTAATAACGAGGATCCGTCAGCCGACTGGCAGGATTTTTTTATCAAAGATGAAAATCTGGAAGATTTTCAAAGCCTGGTGAATGAAGGCAAAAATGTAACGCCTCACCTGGCGCTGTTTGTCAGTTTTATAAAGTTACTTGAGTTTTCTAAAAAACGGTTTAACAAATTAACAAAACGGCATCTCGATTTTTATTATCATCGGATTCTACAAATAGAAAAATTACCTGTGACTCCTGACAAAGTGCACATCATTTTTGAACTGGCAAAAAGTGTGGTTGATGAAAAAATTACACAAGATACAGAGCTTGATGGGGGAAAAGACGCAACCGGGATAAAACGGATTTATAAAACAACGGAAGAATTAATTGCCAACAAAAGCACAGTGTCTGGTTTGATGAGTATTTACAATGACCACACAAACCACAAATTAAAAGCAGCTTTTGTTGCAAATTCATACGATGGAATTGGTGGCGATTTTCCGGATGATGAAATAAAATGGTGGCCGTTTGGATTTTATGGCGACACCAAATATCCTGAATTGCCGGATGCCAAAGTTGGGTTTGCGCTTTCGTCAGAAATTTTGGAATTGCAGGAAGGACAAAGAAATATATTAATAACCGTTGAATTTAAAACCAACATTAAATCAATCTCCACCAGTATTCTTCGGGAGAACCTTGAAGTTTACTGTTCAGGTGAAAAAGAATGGCTTGGCCCTTTTACTGTTCAACCTACAGTGTTGGACAGTGAGGGGCAGGTCGTTTTTACTTCCGGCTTAAGTGCTTCAAAAAAAGTTTTGAAACTGGCTTTTCAAATTCCAAAAGAAGAGGATTCGGTTGTTGCATATAATTCAGAAGTTCTGGGTGAGAAATTTGTTTCGCAGTTTCCGGTTTGCCGCGTGCTTTTCAAAACGGAAAACACCGATGGTTTTGAATTGTACAGGAAATTGGTTGAAAAAGAAATCAATAATTGCAAAATAAATATCGATGTCCGAGGAGTAAAAAGTCTCGGTTTGGAAAGCGATATTGGCACATTAAACGCCGAAAAACCCTTTTATCCTTTTAGTACGCAGCCGGTTAAAAAATCCAACTTTTATGTCAACTACCCGGAGTTGTTTAAGAAAAACTGGACTGACCTTAATTTTGAGATCGAATGGAAAAATACACCGGAAAAAACAGGCGACTACGATGCATTTGTAGATCTTTATTTTGCTTACCGAACTGACTATCTCTACCAGGCAAATACTTCGAAATTTTTTGGAGGAATGTTTGACTGGATTGAAGCTGAGGAAATTTGGAAGTTTAATACCACGCCTTCAAATTTAATTGTAGGCAGCGACGAGCATTTTAAGGCTGATGTTCAGATTCTAAACAAGGAAGATTGGGAAACGGTTGAAGAAAATCACATTTTGTTTGATGCAGACGAAGATATTTTCAAGACAAATGTGCAGGTAACAAATTCTTCGTATGAGGAAGATAAAAACGGACCAGTTCGATTGTCGCTTAACCAGTCGTTTTTGCACGAGCTTTTCCCACGAATTTACGCTTTGGCATTTAGCAGCGACGATGATGATGTTTTGGTTCCAAATGAGCCTTATACACCAATGGTTGAGGCGATCACGCTGAATTATACAGCCGAAACAAATATGATTTTGGGTTCCTCTGCTGAAAATTACAATAATAATTCGCTCACACTTTTCCATGAACATCCGTTTGGGCAATCAGAAGAACATCCGTATTTGAAAAATCAGTTGAATTTTTTAGCTGCAAATGATAAAAAGGAATATCTCGTTCCAACGTATTGTAAAGGCGGTGAATTGTATATAGGTTTGGAAAACGTTAAAAATTTGCAACAAGTTTCTTTGCTGGTGCAGGTTCTGGAAGGAAGTGAAAATCCGTTAGCGGATTCTTTTGTTGGAAAACAAAAAGCAGAATGGTCGATTCTTTGTCAGAATGAATGGAAAAGGCTCGATTCAAATTATATCATTTCAAACGAAACCGATAACTTTTTGAAATCAGGAATTGTAAAATTTTCAGTTCCGAAAGAAACCACACAAAACAATACAAAATTACCGTCGGGTTTTGTTTGGGTGAAGGTGAAAATTCATAAAAATTATGACGCAGTTTGCAAAGCTATATCCATTCAGGCGCAGGCAGTTTTAGCTGAATTCTTAAATAATGGAAACGAACTTTCCCATTTGGAAAACGGACTGAAAGCAGACACTATTTCAAAGCTCATTCAGCGCGTGGCCACAGTAAAAGGAATTGCACAACCATTTTCATCGTTTGGCGGAAAGCCCGAAGAGTCGGACGAGAATTATTACCGCCGGGTAAGCGAACGTTTGCGCCACAAAAACAGGGCAATTACTTTGTGGGATTACGAACACATTATTTTGCAGGAGTTTCCTGAAATTCATAAAGTGAAATGTCTGAATCACAGTTCAGAAACTTCATTTTTATCTCCCGGCGATGTTTTGGTGGTGGTTATTCCCGACATTGTCAATAAAAATGTGTTCGATATTTATCAACCCCGTGTGAGTAAAGCAACATTGAATAAGATTCAAAATCACGTCAATAAACTGAATTCATTTCATGTAAATGCAAAAGTTATTAATCCTGATTACGAAGAAGTCACGGTTGATTTGAAAGTGAAATTTTTTGAAGGCTACGACGTGAATTATTATCTGAAAGTGTTGAATGAAGATATTACCCGATTATTGTCACCGTGGGCATTTGAAGAAACGGCGAGCATTGAGTTTGGTGTGACTTTGCATTTGAGTTTGGTGATCAACTACATCGAAAAACTGAAATACGTTGATTACGTTGAAGATGTAAAGTTGAAAAAAGGGTCGGAAAGCAACCTGACTAAAGTAGCTCCGTCGAGCCCCAAAGCCATTCTGGTTTCCGCCAAACAACACAGTTTGAGTCCCGATGTAAAAAGTTGTACAGAAATTACTGAAACGGAAGAAACATGTCAGACTTAAATGAATATACAACCATTCCGAAAAAGGTAGCCACAAATGATGATTTGGACTACGAATTTCTTCGAAAAAAAGGACAGGAATACATTGAGCAGCTTTCGGGGAATATTTGGACAGATTATAATGAGCATGACCCGGGAATCACAATTCTTGAAATGCTGTCATATGCCATTACAGATTTGGGATTACGGCTTGATATGCCACTTGAAAACATTTTGGCTCCTGAAAATGAAGCGGCTCAGAAAATAGGAGAACAATTCTTTCCGGCGTCTGATATTTTGCCCACGAAACCTGTAAATGAACTGGATTACAGAAAACTGTTTATTGATTTGGAAGGTGTAAAAAATTGTTGGTTAAAAACCTATGATAAAACCGTTTATGTAGATTGTAAAAACGATAAGCTATCCTATAATTCGGAAGATTTTAATTCAACGCATCCCGATTTTAAAAAAGAATTCAAGTTAAAAGGATTGTATTCTATTATTGTTGATTACGCTGAGGATGTGACCACAAAAACCCTGGAAAAGGAAGTAAACAAGCAAATTGAAACGCTTTATCATTCCAATCGGAATTTGTGTGAAGATTTGATTGATATCTACAAAGTTGGCGAACATAAAATTGCGGTTTGTGCAAGTATTGAGTTATTCCCTGAAACGGATGAAGAACTGGTTCACGCAAATATTTTGAGAGCGCTTGACCATTATTTTTCGCCTTCTGTGAAATTTTATTCCCTGAAACAAATGATTTCCAAAGGTTATGCAACCGACGAAATTTTTGAAGGTCCGTTTCTAACCAATGGTTTTATTGATACAAAAGAATTGGAAGCAGCCAGCCTGCGTACCGAAGTTCGTTTGTCAGATATCATTCAGTTGATTATGGCGGTTGATGGTGTAAAAAACATCAAGGAGATTTCCATAAATAATTGTGCTGATGCAGAAGATGAAACCGACAACTGGCTGATTTGTGTGGAAGAAGGTAAAAAGCCCGCATTGTGTTCCGACAGCGCTTTTAGTTATTACAAAGGTGTTCTGCCGGTGAATGTAAATCAAATAAAAGTACAAAGCTACCTTGATGCAATAAAACAGGCCGAAAAAGACGAACAAGAACTGGCAAAAGTTGGAATGGAACCTGAAATTCCTGAAGGTGTTTATCTGAGTACGGGTGAAACAACAACCATTCAGAATGATTTTCCGGATACATATGGAATTGGTCGCGCAGGATTGCCGCCACATGTTTCAATACAACGAAAATCGCAGGCAAAACAATTAAAAGGCTACCTGTTGTTTTTTGACCAGATTTTGGCCAGTTATTTTGCCCACCTTGCCAAAGTAAAAGACTTACTATCTGTAGATAACCAGCTAAAAAAGACCTATTTTACACAGGCTGTTCAAGATATTAAAGGATTTGAAGATTTGGTGAAAAATTACCCGGTGAACAACGATGCAAATTTAACGGACGAATTATTTGCCGAACTGGACAATCCTGTTGAACGTAAGAATAAGTTGCTCGACCATTTGATGGCACGTTTTGCTGAAAAATTCAGCGACTTTGCTTTTTTGATGAAACAAATGTACGGAAGTGCGTCCAGCCAGGTAATTCTGAATTCAAAGGAAAGTTTTCTGCAAGATTACCCTGAAACCAGCAAAGGGCGGGGGAGCGCCTTTAATTATTTTAACCAGTCTGATTTACCCGAATCGCCGGAACATCCGGAAATTGGCTTGTGGAATACTTCGAATGTTTCAGGGGTGCAAAAACGGTTGGCACGCTTAATTGGAATGAAAGATTTTTATCGCCGGAATTTGTCAAATACATTCGTTGAAATTTATGATCCAGACGAAGATGATGACAAAAAAGTTTACCGTTGGCGGATTCGCAATAAAAATAGCGATATCATTTTGTCTGCTACTGAAAATTATGCTTATCCATCGTTGGCGCAAAAGGAATTGTATCTGGCAGTTGTGAAAATTATTGAAACATCACCGGAAGTGGTTGAAGAAGCATTTCTTTCACCGGTAAATGACGAAGATGAAATTGGAAATTTTGAAATTCAGGTTTCTCCCACCGGGCAATATTCATTTGATGTAATTAATCTGGAAGCGCCGGGTTACAGCACCGACCGGATTATTGCACGCCAGTATTCGTATTACGAAAACCAGGAAGAATTGAAAAATGCTATTTTGGAAATTATTGAGTTTATGACCAAAGATTTTTCAGAAGAAGGCATGTTTCTGGTTGAACATATTTTGCTGCGTCCGGATGTTACAGAAAGTAACATCCCACTCGATGAGTTTATGCCCATCTGTACCAACAACTGCGAAAGCTGCGAACCTGTCGATCCGTATTCTTTCCGTGTAACCGTTGTCCTTCCGGGTTATACCTATCGTTTTTCAAATCCCGATTTTCGGAAGTTTTTGGAAGATTTAATCCGAAAAGAACTTCCGGCGCATATTTTGGCGCGTGTTTGTTGGGTAGGACACAGAAAAGGCCAGGTGCCGGATGATGAAAATGATCTGGTTCAGTTTGAGGAAATTTATAAAGACTTCCTGCACTCAAAAACCGATTCAGGGCAGGAACAGGACGAAACAAAACTAAAAGCATTAAATAAAATATTGAGCGAATTGAACTCTATTTATCCGTCAGGAGAATTAATCGATTGCGATGATGAAGATGAAGAATTGGATGGCAAAATAATACTTGGCCGCACCAATCTTGGAAACCTTTAATTGAAAAGTTATGGCAACAAAATTAACCGAAATTACCACACAGTATAATACGTTTGTCGATGACCAGGTATTAACAAAAGACCAGCTAAACAGCTTTATAAACTATTTTGAAGATCAGGATCGTTTATCGCGGATATTGTTGAGCGGAGTTGGAATCGTTTGTGGTTTTAACCTGAAATTCAATGCCTCGAAACCTTCCATCACAATAACGCAAGGGGCAGGTGTAACCACCGACGGCGATTTAATTAACCTCCGAAAAAATATTCCTGAATCCCTATTAAAATCCATCGATTTGGATAAAATGGAATTCTCGTGGGTGAAAAAGTTTGAAGACAGTTTTGCCAATTATCGTTTTTTCAAAAGGCTGGAAACAGTTGATGGATCTGTCCAGGAAGTGCCCATTGAAATGTGGGAAATTCTGCCTGAGAATATAGAGGGCTCAAACGCGTTAAGCACGGTTGTCGACCTGCAAAATAAAGTGGTTTTGTTGTATTTGGAATCCTATCCTAAAGAAGGAGATTTGTGTACTGCCATCGACTGCGATAACCAGGGAATTGAACAGGTAGCACGACTTCGTGTATTACTGGTTTCCAAAAATGATGCGGATTTTATTTTAAGTCTCGATTCGATTTTTTCAAAACACAATGTTGTTAATGCGTATTTTGATTTACCAGATGTTGCTGTTCGTCGGGTAGTTTTAAATCAATTAAATACTTCCAATTACAACGAGTTAAAACGGGCTTATCATCTAGCTCTAAATTCTGATGGATTGATGACCAATTTGACTAACGGAATTTCAAAAATTATAAAGAATTTTGGCACATTGTTGCAGCTTAATATTTCCAATTCAAACCTTTCGTTGTATCTCGGAACGTTAAAAGGAATTACCAATTTCAATGCATACAACGTTCCGTTTAATGTGCAATATCGCTACGATTGTGTGAAAGATGTGGTGGATACGTATAATGAAATCAAAACATTACTCTTGTCGTTAAAAGAAGAATGTTGCCCGGATATTAATGCATTTCCAAAACATTTGATGTTGGGAAGTCTGGATGAAATTCAGGAGGAAGTTCATAATTACCGCCACAGCTTTTATAAATCGCCAATTTTAAATGGGGAAAAAGACCTGATTCAACAGTGCCGAAGTTTGGTTTTTCGTTTGTTTCAACTTGTTCTTCGCTTTCAGACAACCGCTGGTGATATAAAAATTACACCATCAAATAAATTGTCCGATTTAGGTTATCGCGCTATTCCTTTCTATTACAACATTCAGAAAGAATTTTTAAAACAATGGAATGCAGAAAAAACAGAAAAATATAAAGCGAATACAAATTTGAGTTATCACTCCGATTTGTTATCAACATCGCCACAAGTACAGGAACCGTTGGCGTTTAATATCGACCGCTTTGATTTTTTCCGGATTGAAGGTCATCAGGGAAAAGACTACAAAGTGGCACTGGAAGAAATTGAAGAATTAAAAGTAAAATACGGGTTGGCTTTTGATGTAAAAGCATTGTCGGTAAACATTAATACTGAGACCCTAAATATTGATGATTACGAGTGCGAATTTGAAGACTTAAACGTATTACTTCGTGCCTGGACTGCAGAACAGGATTGTGTATTGGGTGAAGTCTCCGAGTTTTTCTCTGGGTTCAGAACCGACGAGCCCGGGAAAAATATCAGGGAAAATTTGATCGGTGCGAAAAGAGTTTCTTCGTTAAATCTGTTGACCGATTCCAATAAAGTGGATGATGACACATTTACACTGATAAACAAAAATGTGAATGTAGGCATTGTTTCAAAAGCAACTTCGGATTTTACGGTTTCATCAACCAAAAGCAGCGAAATTGTTTCAGACCATTTAATTGTTGATGAAAATGCTTTGGGAAGCGTGATGAAAAGGGCACTGGTTGAAACCAAAGGAGGTTCGGTAAATGATATTATTGCCAGGGCAGACAATTTGGTTGCTGAAAAAATAAGCGACGAAGTTTGGGCAGAACAACCGGAACTAAAAGAATTTGTAATCGACAGGTCAATTGAACTGATGGCTTATGCACATATTGTTGCGCAAAAAATGCCAAGTATTCTTACGAATATAGATGTTGTAAAAGTTGATGAATACAAACTTACTTTAAAAGAATTATGCTCGCGGGTGGAAAAAATGAAAGCCCGTTATCAGAATATACAACTCTCATCGGCTTTAAAAGCTTTGATGGGCGTTTTAATCACACAACTCTCAGCAATTTGTTGTTCAGCTAAAAAACTGGAAGTGCTGCTTGAAGAAATCAACAAGCGGAAGGAAAAAATTATTGTCCGTCTCAAACTTTCGAAGTTTGTTGAAAAATACCCCGGATTGGAACACAAAGCCGGTGTTGAGCCAGGCGGCACTTTCTTTTTAATTTATTTGAACAAGACGAAATTGAATACCGGAAGAAATGTATTAACTAATGTTAGTGCAGCCCGGGAAATCTCGGTTGTAAGGGAGGTTGCAAATGTGAATCCGGTAAACCGACTTTCACTGCTGGGAGCAGAAAATGTTAATCCAAAAGAATTGCTTACAGAAAAGGCGCTTTCTGAAAAAGAATTACTGGCAAATACACGAATTACAGAAATCCTCAACAGGGCAGCAAGAATAACCGATTTGCCAAACAATACCGTGGTGGCAGATTTTGCTTTACCATACATGTGTTGCTCCGACTGTGCTCCGGTGAATTTTATTGTGGAACGAAAACCAGTTTCACTGCGCCTGGAAAAAGACCACTTCTGTTTAGGACAGGATACCAGTCCTTTGTTGTTTGATGTTTCTCCGGCCGATGGCGTTATTAAAGCCGACCAGGAAGTTGAAGGCATGAGCATTGACGGAACCAAGCTCGTTTTTGATGAAAATGCTTTCCCTGATGAAATGATCGGGAAAACCATTCATTTTACTGTGAACGACCAGATTACACCGTGCGAAATTACTGTGTATCGAGCCATCGAGTTTGATTTTGAAGTACCTGAATCACCAACCTCTCAAACGGAGATTACTTTCAAACCAACAGGAAATCTGGATGGAGCAAGCTTCCTCTGGAGTTTTGGCGATGATAATCTTTCAACCGACAGGAATCCGACACACAAATATACTTTGCCTGTTAACGACGAAAATAAAGTTACTGTTTCGCTTACTGTAACAGCGGAAAATGGAATTTGTCAGTCGACGGTTGAACATGAAATTATTTTTGCAGAAGTTGATGTACAAATAGCTTTACCGGAAGACTCATTCTGCGAAAATGATGAAAAAAATTACCCATTTGAAATAACGCCTGCCGGAGCTGAAGCCAAAATTGAAGGGCAGGGTGTTACTCAGATTTCCGCGGGAAGTTTTGTATTTGTTCCTGCAAATGCGGAATCGGGAGAAATTGAGTTCTTGTTAAACGGAAAACTTTCCGGTTTGAAAGTCACTGTAAATAAGGCTCCGGTAGCATCGTTTAAACCTGAGCAGGTTGGGAATGAGCTTGTTCTTACCAATAACTCAACCGGAGCAAGTTCGTTTGTCTGGAATGTTAACGGAGAAAAAATTGAACGCAGCGATACGTCGCCAGTTTCCATTGAATTAACAGAAAATACGCCAACCAGCTGGCGTTTGGCTTTGCAAGCCATCAGTGAAACCTGTGGCTCGAATATGACTGATTTTATTACGTTCCAGACAGAATTGATTAATACTTGTACGGAAGATGCAAAAATAGCAATGCAGAAAGATTTGGAAGTTTTGCAGACTCAAAATCTTCCGGGCTCCAATCTTGTAGTTCCCATCTGGATGTCGACCAGTAAAATTTACGGAGGTACTGATAAATTTAAAGAAGGTGTATTAAACGATATTGATAATTATCTGGCCGGAAAGAATAACGAAAAATTACGAAGTCAATTCCTGGAATTGTTGCAGCAAACAGCATCAATGGTTATTGAAATGTCAGGAAACCGTGACGGAGAAGAATTCCCGAAATTGCTAAGGTTATTTGAATTGCAGTTAAAGTTGTTCTACAATATTTTAGGTTGCCAAAATGCCGATGTTATTGATGCTTCTGCCGACCAACTTGCTGAACTGTTCAAGTTGATTTTAACCCTGCTGAGAGGACTAAGAGAACGTGAGATTTTCTTCTCCGATGAATTGAAAGAGTTTATAAAAATCTGGGGTGAAAAAATTAAGGGGAGAGCAATTTTGGAAGAACATTTTAAAGTAATAATGGAAGAAAATCTGATTTAGTTTGACAGAACCAAAACATATCATTCAAAAGCTATTTGTGGAGGTAAATACTTCTGATGTAAAAGAGGCAAATAATATAAAAAACAACATCGATTTGTTTTTAAAGAATGAGGTTTTGCCTGAACTTGAAAGATTATTAGATAAATATGGAACCACAGAGTTGATTTCGCGGATAGCAAGTCTGGATATTGATTTTGGGGTTTCTGTCTCGAAAGACAAATCTTTTTGGAAAACTGAAATAGTAGAGCAGTTTGAAAAACAATTGCTCCATCAGCTAAAATCTGCTAAGCAGTTTAAAATAGAAAAAAAATCTTCAAATTCTGTTCTACTTTCAGAATCCGGAAACAATCAGGAGGTTTTCTTTTTTTTTCTTGAAAATGGATATTTACCCTGGTATGGCAGAGAGACGCAAATTGTAAAGTTTGAACAGGACGTATTGGTAAAAACAGTTCAATTGGATGATGTATTCTTTGATCGGCTAATCCAAATTTTCACACAAAACCCCAAGTCAGTAGAGAGGTTTGTAAATCAGTTCTCTCCGAAGTTGGCAGTTATTTTTCTTGTAGGTTTAAATCAAGGATTAAAAGACAGGAAAACAGAAATTTTATCATCCTTAAAAAATAATAACGGATTATTCGCTGCAAAATGGTTACAAATTCTCTTCATCGTTTCAACTTATCAGCCCGTTGAATTGATTGTTGATACAATTGAAAGTTGGTTTCAGTTTCTTCATAAATCAGTTTCAGGGTGGCCTCAAAAAGATAAAAAAGAAGCTTCTCTTTTTTTTAAACTTTTTTTGACTGCAACGCGCGAAAGCACGTTGTCAAATAAAAAATTTCAGAATATATTAAACCAGAGCCTTTCCATTGTGGCAATGGAAAAAACGCTTCCTGAACTGTTTGGAAAAATTAGTAAACAAAAAAAGAAAAGCGAAGAATATTTTTTTAATAAAAAACAAGATGAAATCGCGGTTCAAAATGCTGGTGTGATATTGCTGCATCCCTTTTTAAAATCTTTTTATAGTGAATTGAACATCATTGATAAAACAGGAAAGCTCAAACAGAGTAAAAAGGAATTGGCAACTCAAATATTACATTTTATGGCTACCGGGGAAGAAAATGTTTTTGAAGCCAATCTGGTTTTTGAAAAGTTTTTATGCGGGCTCCCTTTAGAAATGCCGGTTCAGAGAGAAAGCTTAATCTCTCCAAAAATAAAAAATGAAGTAAACAATCTATTGGAAGACGCTATTAAACACTGGCAGGTACTAAAAAATACTTCGCCGGATGGATTAAGGGAAGCGTTTCTACAGCGTGATGGAAAATTGATTCAAAACGAACGAAATTTCAATCTTGTCGTGGAACGGAAAGCACTGGATGTTTTGTTGGATAAACTACCGTGGAATTTGTCAATGGTTAAAATTCCGTGGATGGATAGGCTAGTATACGTCGATTGGTAGGTATTTAGAGTTAAAATGATGAGAACAAAAATTCATAGTGGAAAACGCAGATTCAGAAGAAAATCTCCATTTTTTATGGCCCGGAATAGCTCGGGGTTTTTCGGTGGGCAGGCAAAACTTTCTGTTGGGCATCCAGGCGATAAATACGAGTTGGAAGCTGACGCTGTAGCCGACAAAGTGGTTAATCAGTCTCAATCCGAAACCGAGCATTTTTTTAGTCCGGGAGCTTCATCTTATTCAAATACTGAAGGTTGGCTTATACAGGAAAAGCCAATCGCTGAAACAGTAACACCTTTGGTTCAGAAACAGGAAGAAGACGAAGAAGAATTGCAGACAAAGTTATCCCTTCAGTTCCAAATGCAGGAAGAAGAGATGGCACAAACACAGCCAATTGAGGAGGAGGAAGAAATGGCACAAATGCAGCCGGAACAGGATGAAGAGGAAGAAGAACTACAGCCAAAGACAGGTGAAGCAGCAGAAGGCCCTGTTGATGAGTTATTTGTTGCCGGACAAAGCGAAGAGGAGGAAGAAGAAATGTTGCAGACCAAACCCTATGGGAACGGCAGATCCGTAAATTCTGTTACCGAGCAAAATATAAAAAGTAAGTCGGGAAGTGGCAACAAAATCGATAAAAACACCCGGATCGAAATGGAAAAAGGTTTTGGGGCCGACTTTAGCCATATTAGTATTCATACGGATGCAAAAGCAGTTCAATTAAACAGAGAGCTCGGTGCACAAGCTTTTACACATGGGAATGACATTTATTTTAACGAAGGAAAATATAATCCTCAGTCAAATGAGGGAAAACATTTACTGGCACATGAACTAACCCATACCATTCAGCAGAAAGCGATGATTCCTGCGCGTTTGCAAATGACAATTGGCGACGGTCATGATTTGTCTGCGGCACGTTTTTCCGGAAATGCTGATTTAGAGGCTTGTTTTGATGGTGAAAGAGTAATACAGAACGGTGACTCAGGGACAGCTGTAACACTTATGCAACAGGCTTTGGTCGATGCTGGTTTTTCGCTGCTACAGTTTGGTGTAGACGGAATTTTTGGAAACGAAACGCGAGGAGCCTTGATGGATTTTCAGCGTGCTTCTTCTCTCGGTGCTGATGGCGTTCTCGGAGCTAATACCATGTCGGCGCTTGATGCTTTGTATTCAGGCGGAGCACCAGCCCTACCTCCGGCGGTCCCGGCAGTTCCGCCGCCAACTACTCCTCCGGTTATAACTTCAGAAACATTAAAAAATGCACCAGATGGTTCTCCCGATACTAGAACTACGGTTGGAGTAGGAGAGCGTGTACGTTTTACAGCCAATACATCGGGTACCTGGACAGTTTCCGATGGACACATCATTGGTATGAATACCGGCTCAAATATTGTTTGGGAAGCACCACCAACTGCTTCAAATCCAGTAATATCACTCACAACTCCGGGAGGAACAAAAGTGTTTCCTTTTACCGTAATTCCTCCAAATAATTTAAGTATGGTTGTAGGGACACGTCACGGGATCCCTGCAGGAACGGCTGGTGCCTGTATGTTAACAAATGTAACTGTAAATCCCTTGAATGTGAATTTTGGACGCACACAGTGGCTCGAAGTCCCCGGACCTGCAACAAATGTTTCCGGTTATTTTAATCGGTTCGCAGCAGCAACCATTTTTCATCATCCGAATCCTGACTACCTGCCTTTCAACGATAATAACACCGGGTTAAGAGACCACGCTGCCTGGCATGGCGTTCCGGGACCGTTCTCTTTTGGAACTTTTGAGTGGGTAATTCCAAACAGATATAAAATCGATGGAGAATCGGATGCACAGGGACGCTTGTTTACCAATACGGTACAAGCATTTTTTATGTTTCCGGGAGGTACAATGATGATTAATAAAGCCGGTGCGTCGGTTCTCCGGTTTATAAACAATACTGTTTTTTAAACTAAGTATGAACGATAAAATACATATTGATTTACTTGTAAATTCTGAAAGAGTAAAACTCGACCAACTTTCTGAATTTAAAGTGGGGTTAAAAATTAGCTGCGAAGGAGAAGAAAGTATTCCCTTCGATATATCAGATACAAAGCTGTTTATAAACAATGAACAGTGTGTTATATGGGATTTGACAGTGCAAAATGGCACGATAACCAATCTTAAGATTTTATGCGGAAAACCTGCCAGGATTGAGTGGCCTTTGGGAAAAGGATTGTTTTCCAGCTCAGGAAATTACAGGCTAAAGCTAAAATGGTTTGACCTTGTAAGGGAGAAAGAAATTGTAGTTGAAGAATAGAAGGCTTCTTCGCAGTAATATAAAGTGATAGTTTAGAATTTTCTCAAAACGTAAATCTTGTTTGTAAGAGATGAATAAATAATATAAGCTGAAGATAAAAATATGAAAACAATAAAATTCCGTTCCAATGGGCAAGAGGTTTTAACTCTTCAACAAAAGCTGGTGAAACTTGGATACAAGATTACGGTTTCAGACTATTTTGGTGAAGAAACCGAGACTGCGGTAAAAGACTTTCAAAGAAAAAATAATCTTGTGGCGGATGGAATTGTAGGCTCAAAAACCTGGGCGAAATTTGAATCGAAGGAAAATAACACAGGAGATTTCAACGAGAAGTTATTGTCGGAGCAGGATTTAAATGATTTTGCAAAACAATACGACGTGGAATTGGCAGCAGTAAAGGCGGTGAATGAGATAGAAAGTCGTGGAAGCGGATTTTTAAATGATGGCAGGCCCAAAATTTTGTTTGAAGGACATATTTTCTGGCGTCAGTTGGTGAAACTTAATTTGTCGCCTGAAAGCGCATTAAATGAGGAAAATAAAGACGTATTGTATAAAAAGTGGACCCGTAACTTTTATCTGGGAGGTGCAGGCGAGTATGGCCGCTTGGAAAAGGCAGTGTCAATTTCACTTGAGCCCGGATTTAAAGAAGCCGCATATGCTTCCGCTTCCTGGGGGGCTTTTCAAATTATGGGGTATCATTATAAATCATTGGGATATGCTTCTGTTGATGATTTTGTTACAAAAATGTATGAGCACGAGCGCGAGCATCTGGGGGCCTTTGGCAGATATCTTGAAAAAAATAATCTGATCCGCCATTTAAAGTCAAAAAACTGGGCCTCGTTTGCACGTGGTTATAACGGACCTTCTTTTGCCGCCAATAAATATGACGAAAAACTAAAAAAAGCCTATGAGCGTTTTCAAAATCTCTAAATAATATATGCTAAACAGAATTGAAAATACAAAGTCTGCTTCAAATTCGTCTTCTCAAGCGAATAAAAAGAATATGCCCTTTTTTCAGCCTAAAATGAACGTGGGTACACAGGGCGATAAGTTTGAAGTGGAGGCTGACAAAGCTGCAGAACACGTTACCGAAAGCAAAGATACAGGAATTCAGCCGTTTTTTGCTTCTTCCGGAAATTCGAGCTTTAATAAGGTAAATCCTTCGGTTCAGACTGCCGAACAAGAAACCGTTTTATTACAGTCGGACGAGGACGAGGATGAGTTGCAATTATGCCCGGATTGTTCAGACGAGGAGTTGCAGACGAAACGAGAAGGTAACACAACTCTTATGTTTAGCACGGAGTCTTCATCTCAATTTGTTTCGAAGAAAACTGAAGATGCAATAAATTCTGAAAAAGGAGGCGGGGAGAAACTGGATTCAACTGTGCGCCGTAAAATGGAAAATAACATCGGAGCTAATTTTTCGGATGTTAATATTCATACAGGAGCGTATTCTGCAGAACTAAATAAAGGTCTGGGAGCGCAAGCTTTTTCAACCGGAAATGATATTTTTTTTAATGAAGGAAAATATCAACCTGATTCAAAATCGGGGCAGAAATTATTGGCTCATGAGCTGACTCATGTTGTGCAACAACAACCTGATCGTGTTCAGCGCAGTTGCAACGACAATTCATGTCCATTTGAAGAGTTGGAAGGAAGTGTGATTCAAAAGCAGGACAACCCGGCCACCGAAGCGCCTCAAAATACCGATCCTCCACTTGATGTCAATGATACCTTGCCAACAGAATGTGGAGACATTGAGCAATCAAGCGTTATTGAAATAGAGGATTTTTTGAGATCTTTTCATGACGACGTGCAGGATTGGGAATCGTGGCGAAATCAGGAAAATTGGGATAACCCGGCAGTGAGTAGTACGATTCCAACTATCTCTCCTTTATTGGCGTCATTTAATTCAATTTACAATACCGATTTCTATTGTACAGAGTCTATGATTTATGTAATCCCGTTTACCCACACTGAAATTCAACGACTGATTATGGACGGCACTGGTTCTGTAGCAGGTATAAACAATTATGAACTGGATTTGGTAAACGAATGGATGCGATATGACAAAAACCGGGTAAATGAATTGCAAGATCATTTTAATCTAAACCCTGAAAGTGATGTAGAACACCACTATACTATGAATGTTATTGCTGCCGTTGGCGATTCAGATGATATTGCCGCAGTTGGTGCAGGATTGGGCGGAGCCCTCGAAACGCCGGTTGGTAAGTTAAAATTAGGTTGTTTCCTGAAATTGGGAATAGGAGGTGGTTATGTGGTTTTTCGTTATTCCAACAATATTGGAATGACCTTCGAGCAGGGGTATGTGCAAATTAATGCAGGACTTTCAGGCGAGTGTTCAATCAGTGCTTCCATTGGGCCTGCTGTATCATCAAGCTTTGGAAATGAGGAATTATGTTCCGGCTCGGCAGATCCGGATCCTACTCCCGATTGGTATGGACCAAAAGATTTTGAAGGTGGCACCATCGAGCAGTCAATCGGGGTTAGTTCAGGTTTGGGGCTAACAGCAGGTGTTGATGCGGCCTACCTTTACTTGCTTATTCCAGGTAAGAATGATTTGTTTTTTAATACATCAGGTGCGTGTTTGGGGCTTGAACTGGGAGGGCATTTGAATTTACCAAGTATAAATATTATCCAGGGAGGAGGTCAGTTTTCAGTTGGTGGTTTTGAAGGCGAACCGGGAGAGATACAACCACACGAGGGAGAATGCGATACAGCCGAAATGGCACAGTATACCGAACAGCTGGTATCCCGAATCGTATATTTTAATACGGCCGGCAGTGACTTACATTCAGGGGCACTGGCTGAAAATAACGAGGCTGCACTGGCCGAGATTGTTGGTGCAATTTCCAATAATCTTGATAATCCATTTCTTACTTCGATTTCTATTTCAGTTGTGGGGCATGCTTCACCAATATGGCGTGGTGCCGGAACGGAAGAGAGAGCAGCGGAAGAAAATATGTCGCTGGCTATGGAAAGGGCACAAAACACAAGTTTTGAATTGTATGACGGATTAAATACCTATAGTGATTTGCTGCCTCCGGTATCGATTTATCCATCCGGCGTGTGTGAAGAGGGTTCACCGGCCAGTGAAGTTGACTTTGATGAAGAAAGCCGGGGTTCGGAAGAAGGACTCGCAGAAACAGGAGATCCGCAAAATGATTGGCAGCTATACCGAAGAGCGGATATTATGGTGTATGTGTCTCGAATTGTAGATGAGAATATTACTTTGGTGATGGATGAAGTAAATCCTGAAAACAATGTGTGTCAGTAAACCGTTGTCAGATTTATACAAAACAGACCGGATAAATGAAACCATCAAGAGTTCCTGAATATTTAACGAAAGTAATACAGTCGCGTTTTGAACTGGAATTTAAACGAAATAAAGTGCGTTTACCCGTTTTTCAACAGGAGGATATGGACCAATCGGAACTTTCGAAGTTTATTCTTGAAAACCGGCTTTCTTTTACAGAAGTAGTAGTTTTGTTTCTGGCGCTTATCCCGTATATCGATCCCGGATTTTTTGGGCCGCTTATTTCAGCTTATCTTCCCAATGGTGGTGACTTCCCCGAATTTGGCGGCATTAAAGGTAAAAATCATCGCGGTATTTTACCTACAGGCGAGACAGCCCTTTACATTCTGGCCGGAAAAGATTTAAAAAAGAGGGTTGAAGTTGCCGGGGTTTTTGAGGATGAACACCTGTTTGCACGAAAAAATGTATTGTATCTCGAACCTACAAATCATGGCGAACCTAAAATGAGCGGGCGCATTTTACTTGACGAAGAATATGTTGATTTATTTATTTCAGGCAAAATTTCAAAACCAGGTATGAGCAGCGATTTCCCGGCGCAACGAATTACAACTGAGTTGGAATGGAACGATTTGGTGTTGCAGGAAAAAACAATGTTGGAAATAAAAGAGATTGAGACATGGCTAAGATATAACGATACTTTGTTGAATGCCTGGGGAATGAAAGGCAAAATAAAACCGGGATTTCGTGTGTTGTTTCATGGGCCGCCGGGGACAGGAAAAACAATGACGGCCTGCCTTTTGGGAAAATATACTAACCGCGATGTATATCGCATTGACCTTTCCATGGTGGTTTCAAAATACATTGGCGAAACAGAAAAAAATCTCTCCAAGTTGTTTGACAAGGCGGCCAACAAAGACTGGATTTTGTTTTTTGACGAGGCAGACGCAATTTTTGGCAAACGCACCAACGTACGCGACGCCCACGATAAATATGCCAACCAGGAAGTTTCTTATCTTTTACAACGTATCGAATCTCATTCTGGTCTTGTTATTCTCGCCTCTAATCTGAAAAACAACATCGATTCTTCGTTTACACGCCGCTTTAATTCTATGGTTGAATTTGAAAATCCAGGTGTTCCTGAGCGACGTACATTATGGGGAAATTACCTTCCTGAACATGTAAAGCTCGATAAAAAAATTGTATTGAAAGATGTGGCGCAAAAATACGATTTAACGGGTGCTAATATTGTTAATGTTATTCACTACGCCGGACTTAAAACGCTTGAGAATAAATCAACAACCATTTCCCAAACTGATTTAATGGCCGGAATCCAGAAGGAATATCAGAAAGAAGGAAAGATGATTCGTATGGATTAAAGGAAGTGCGCGGCAAGGAATCTGATACTACGTTCTATATTTCTCCTGAATACCCGGCTGTAACGTTGTGATACTTGTTAAAACAGCGAATAACCGAAAATTACAGAGAATGTTCTGTATTCAGAACTCCATTGAACATGGCTGCCTAAAAGCTCCCGGTCAGTTAAATATCGCAATTCAAGGCCATATTTGTCTTTAAATTTATAACCAATACCCAAAGCCAGGTTTCGTCTTGGTTCTATTTCAAGTTTGCTGAGTAAAGAACCGTCGTTTCTTGTGAATTCAATAGATGAATTACTACTAAAATCAAAAATATAGGAAACATTTACGAAGAATTTCGATTTTTCATTGAGGTAAAAATAGTGACGTACTCCAACCGGTATCTCAATTGATTGGTAATTTACTTCTGAAATGAGTTCTCCTCCTGAAATATTTTTTGTTTCAGATTTGGTTGAAGAATAATATTGAAAAGTTGGTTCGGTTATTATAGTCCATTTATTTTTATAATAAGGTAAGATAAACTCAGCTTCGATACCCAATCTGAGTCCATATTTATTCTCAAAATCAACGTTCCTAAAATCTGATGAGGCATTTTGTACCGCCAAGCTGCTTGCGTTTAATCCCGGTCGGAGAGATAAATTAAAAAGCTCTTTTTTTTCAACAGAATTGTAGCTTGAATATTCAGTGCCTGTTTGATTGTTGGCTGTTATAAAAAATTGTTCTAAATCTTTTCTGTTATATTTTATATATCTAACATCGTTTGACGATAAATTCTGAGATTTAAAGTTATTTAGAAGTTGTTGCTTGTAATACTCATTCTTACCAATCTTATTATTTAACCTATAGCGCTTAAATACAAGTTGTTCAACTTCGGAATCCTTATTTTTGAAAAAGAATCTGGTCAGGTTTTTATCTTCATAAAGAAATAATGAAGCTTCCCCTTCTACAAGTACCTTGAGAAAAAGTCGTTTCTCAAGGAAGACAGGATTTCTTTCAGAACTCATAGAATTTATGTTATCAGAAGATCTGTCAATTTTTACCATAGCTCTGGTATATTTGGAAACTCCATTGATACCAAACTCTTTTACTGTCTCAATCGTTGCTGTCTGGAGCATTGCAGATTGTGTGAGTTTGTATTCAAATTCAACAGGGTTTCTTTTCCAATCCATATTTTTAATTAAACAGTCGATTTTTTGGTTTGAGGCACTGATAAAATATCCTTTCTCAAATAAAATTTGAGAAAATGAATGGATACAAACGATTGTTAATAGCGCAACAGTTAATAGTTGTTTTTTC
This sequence comes from Maribellus maritimus, assembly GCF_022267315.1. Lineage (GTDB taxonomy): Bacteria > Bacteroidota > Bacteroidia > Bacteroidales > Prolixibacteraceae > Draconibacterium > Draconibacterium maritimum. The sequence goes on along the minus strand of NZ_JAIKLE010000009.1, from coordinate 157,332 downwards.
ATGAAAGTTTAGTGTTTGATTTTTTTAGTAGATAAATTTATAAGAGGTGTATGTGTTTTATAATAATTTCATTTGCGGCCTGTTTTAATTGAGGGAAAGCAACTTTTACTCCGTGGTTTGAGATTGTTTATATTTGGCGTTATTTTGTTTCAATTTTTTTTGAAAGTTCTTTGTTCGTTTTTGGTTTCAACCGTACTAATATAGATAGAAATTTATAAAAAAGTAGTCTTGTTATTTGAATCAATCCTTTTTGGTTTTTGGAGATAATATTATTCTATTGACAATAAACCAGAACTTTTTAATTCGAAGGCTTATTAATTTCATCAAAAAGCCTTTTTACCTGCAAGTCGCCAAATCCGTAAATATTTTCCCGTTTGCAGAATTCCCTAAAAACCGGTCCAAATTCTTTTGTATCTAAATCGTTCATTATTTCCAACAAAGAAAGGACGGGCCTGCCCGGACTGTTTTTTGTTGGTATTCTTTCAATATGTGCCTGTACTGCAGGAAGGATAAAGGGAAATGATTTTTTTAGTTGACGGGCCGCAGCAATTAATTCTTCTTTATTATTGTTTTGATATGATTTCCACAGACCTGCTACTTTATCCAAACGAGTCAGAAGTACTCTTTTTTTATAAATTGAAATTAATTCAGATTGATTTAAGCCTGCAAAACCATATTGGTTATGAGATTTGGGTCTAATAAGATATACCGTATTACTGCTGCAAATTGTTTTTTCCAGAAGGCTTGCAACAAACCAAAAATTCACCTGACAAAACAGATCATCCTCAAACCAAAGGTTAATATCGGAATTGTCTTTTATATTTTGAATTTTTTGAAACTCAGGAACCACATTATTGTAATAAGCCTTTTGAGGCTCTTTGTAATTCTGATAAAGAAATCTGGCCCTGGAAGCAAACAACTCATCCAGTTGCTCTCCTTCCACACTTCCATCTACAAAACACTCCCTGGCGACAATAATTTCTCCATCAATAGTTTTGGGAAATTGCTGTTTAAGTGAGTCTCCATTTAATATGTGATATTGTTTCTTCATAAAATTTTCAAAAAATGCTTGTGACTATATTTCAAATTAATAAACGTCAAGATCGTTTTTTAGGAACTGGCTAACTTATCGAACTCCAGTCGAAATCTGTGTTTTTTGAAGCAAGCAGATTTTTTAATAAAAGCCGGTTTTCTTCTTTAGACAGATTCGGATCGTCACTGAGAATTTCGGAGGCAGTATTTCGGGCAAGTTCAAGGATTTTGCCGTCTTTGCCAAGGTTAGCAATTTTAAGGTCGAAACCAATTCCGGATTGTTGTGTTCCTTCAATGTCGCCGGGGCCACGTAGTTTCATATCGACCTCGGCAATATCAAAACCGTCGTTGGTGCGCACCATGGTTTCCATTCGTTTTTTGCTTTCCGTGCCAATTTTGTACGAAGACATCAGGATGCAATAAGATTGTTCGGCTCCTCGCCCTACTCTTCCACGCAACTGGTGTAGTTGTGAAAGACCAAAACGTTCTGCGCTTTCTATTACCATAACCGATGCATTTGGAACATCAACACCAACTTCAATTACTGTTGTTGCCACCATTATCCGGGTTTTTCCGGCTTTAAATTCCTGCATCATTTTTTCCTTAAAGTTGGGTTTTAGTTTTCCATGAACCATACTTATTTCAACATCAGGAAAAGCCTCTTTTATCTGTTTGTATCCATCTTCAAGGTTTTTAAAATCCATTTTTTCCGATTCCGAAATCAGTGGATAAACAATATATATTTGTGTTCCCTTTTCCAGTTGTTGTCGTAAAAAATTGAGCACCTGTTTGCGTTTGTTTTCAAAAAAATGCCAGGTTTGAACTGGTTTTCGTCCCGGAGGCAGTTCATCTATTACTGAAACATCCAAATCGCCATAAACCGTCATTGCAAGGGTGCGTGGAATTGGTGTGGCTGTCATTACGAGAATATGCGGGGGAATCAAATCGTTTTTTTGCCACAGTTTGGCTCGCTGGGCAACGCCAAAACGATGTTGTTCGTCAATTACAACTAAACCAAGATTTTTGAAAACAACAACATCTTCAATCAAGGCGTGGGTGCCAATTAAAATTTGAAGTTCCCCACTTTCGAGTTTTTCATGTAAAATTTTTCGATCTTTGGTTTTGGTTGAACCGGTTAATAATCCGACTTCAATATTCATTCCCTGCAAAAATTGCGAAACTGACTGGAAATGTTGTTGTGCTAAAATTTCGGTAGGTGCCATTATACAACTTTGAAATCCGTTGTCCATTGCCAAAAGCATGGTTAATAATGCAACCAGTGTTTTTCCGCTGCCTACATCGCCTTGTAAAAGCCGGTTCATTTGAACATTACGGTTTACATCCCGGCGAATTTCTTTTACCACTCGTTTTTGAGCGCCCGTAAGTTCAAAAGGTAAAAAATCTTTGTAAAATGTATTAAAATTATATCCGACGTGTTCAAATTTAAAGCCTTTGAATTTACTTTCACGTTTGCTTTTCAGCGCCAGAATTTTTAACTGAATATGAAAAAGTTCCTCAAATTTTAAACGAAAAGTTGCGTTTTTTAAATCAATTGTATTTTCCGGCTTATGAATGGTTGTCAGCGCCCTTTCAAGCGAGGTGAGTTTTAGTTTGTGAATAAGTGGTTCCGGAAGTGTTTCTCTTATCTTATTCTTTGCAAGCTGAATAAGCGTAAGTTGAAATTTGTTTATCGTTTTGGAAGTGAGGTATTTGTTTTTCATTTTTTCAGTGGTAACATAATATCCCTGAAAAAGGCCCACAGGTTTTAACTGCATTTCTTCCTCGGTTTCCATTTCAGGATGAACCAAGTTCAGTTTGCCGTTAAAATCAGATGGCTTCCCAAAAACGATATACTCTTTGTTTAAACTGAGATTTTCTTTTTGCCATTTTACCGACCGAAACCAAACCAGTTCAATGCTTCCCGAATCATCAAAAAAGCGGGCAGATAAACGTTCCTTGTTTTTAGTACCTACAGTTTCTATAGCGCGGATTTTGCCTTTTATTTGAATGTAAGGCATTTGCGAATGAATCTCGGCAATCCTGTAAAACTTTGTTCTGTCGATGTATTTAAACGGAAAATAATAGATTAAATCTCTGAACGTTTTTATGCTCAGCTCTTTGTTCAAAAGTTCGGCTCTTTTGGGGCCAACTCCCGGAAGAAACTTTATATCTTGGTCGAGAAATTCTGGCATAAACAAATATAATTATATCATTTAAAAACAAAGTGGATTGAAAACAATTAGAAGTAATAAAAAGGGTTTTGGAATTCATTCTCCATTTGTATATAATTTGATAACCAATGTTTTATTTGTTTCAGCTGGTTTTTATGTTTTTGATGAAATTGAAAAAATGAATAAAGGCACCTGGGAAAAAAATCAAATAAAGTTGCTTTTTCGGCTGTTAAACTATTTTCAACCCTGTCATGTTTTTTGTGATGAAAGTATTTCTGTTGATGTTACCGGAGTGCTTCAAAAATTTAACTCTGAAACTGTTTTTAAAAGTGTTGGTACTGAGTTTTTTAGGAAAGAAAAATCAACAATCGAAATAAAAAGTGCTTTTTTTATTTTTGGAAAAAAGCCAGATGTAATTGTAAAAAGTTTTTGTGAATACGGGAAGTACTTTTTTCTCAAACAAAAGACTGACAAAAAGGAAAACTACACTTTAAAACCTTTGCTTGAAAAAGGAGATGGGACAATTTTGATTGAGCTTTTAACAGCGGACTTCATTATATTTGATGAAAAATTTCAATCGCAACATTATGTAATAAAATAGCCAGCTTGTTTACCTATAATTAAAACTGGAAATATGGAAGAGAAAATAATACACATTAAAAATATCACTAAAAACTATAGGGTAGGTACACAGGTTGTCAGGGCATTGCGTTCGGTTTCGCTCGATATTCACCGGGGAGAATATGTAGCAATTATGGGAGCGTCGGGTTCAGGGAAGTCTACTTTGATGAATATTTTGGGCTGTCTTGATACACCCAGCAACGGGAAATATGTTTTAAACGGGAAAGATGTGAGTCGTTTGTCTGACGACCGTTTGGCCGAAATCAGAAATTCAGAGATAGGTTTTGTCTTCCAGGTATTTAACCTGTTACCACGAAATTCAGCTCTTGAAAATGTGATGTTACCTTTGGTGTATTCGGGAATACGGAAGCATGAAAGAAAAAACAGGGCAGAGCAAATTTTGACTGATGTTGGATTGGAAGACAGGATGGAACACCGTCCCAACGAATTGTCGGGTGGCCAACGGCAGAGAGTAGCAATAGCTCGAGCGTTGGTTAATAAACCTTCATTACTTTTGGCTGATGAGCCTACGGGAAACCTTGATTCAAAAATCTCAGAGGAGATTATGAAGTTATTTGCTGAGATTCACCGAAAAGGAAACACTTTGGTAATGGTTACCCACGAAGAAGATATTGCAAGGCACGCGCATCGTATTGTAAAACTAAAAGATGGAGAAATAGAATCGGATATAATTAATAAAAATCCGGTATATTAGTTCGATGAGTAAAAAAGTTAAAATATACACCAAAACAGGAGATGACGGAACAACCGGGTTGGTTGGCGGAAGCAGGGTGAAAAAATACGATTTCAGACTGGAAGCTTACGGGACAGTTGATGAACTAAATTCATGGATTGGTTTATTGCGCTCCCACCATCTGCCTGAGGATGAGAATACATATCTAATTCAGATTCAGAATAAATTATTTAATATCGGATCTCGGCTTGCTTCTGACAAAAAAGGGAATGAATTTACTCTTTCTTTGTCGGTAAAAGAACAGGATATAGTGGAAATAGAGAGTGCAATTGATGAGTTGGAAAAGAACCTCCCTGAACTTAGACAATTTATTCTTCCGGGAGGCAATACTGTTGTATCTCAGTGTCATGTAGCAAGAACAGTGTGCCGGCGCGCTGAGAGACGTATCCTTGAATTTTCGGAACATGCGCCTGTTGAAAAGGAAATTATTAAATACATAAACAGACTGTCTGATTTTTTATTTATTATGGCGCGTAAACTGGCTGCTGACAATGGTTTTGAAGAAACACCCTGGAAGCATTGATAAAAAATTTTTGAGCATTTGTTTTTCGTTTCATTTTTTTATTATATTCGCGGCTAAGTTAAAAATGAGTTTAACCGCTTAAAATTCAGTAAATGTATTGGACTCTAGAACTGGCATCGAAATTGGAAGATGCCCCTTGGCCGGCAACAAAAGATGAACTGATTGATTACGCAATTCGTTCCGGAGCACCTTTGGAAGTAATTGAAAATCTTCAGGAAATTGAAGACGAAGGGGAAATGTATGAAAGTATTGAAGATATTTGGCCGGATTATCCAAGTAAAGACGATTTCTTTTTTAATGAAGACGAGTATTAAGCAAGTAGAACAAAAGATAGCAGAAGCATTTGTCAACCGGCAAATGCTTCTTTTTTTTGATTTTACAGAGTGAGCGTCTTCCAGCCTTCTTTTAGATAATTTGTTAATGGACCGCCCATTCCTTTAACATCAATTCCCATTTCTGAAAGCTGGTCATTAACTCCGTACATTTGTGCGCAGGCAGTGCAAGCTTCAACTGTTACTCCCACTTTTTGCATTTCTTTTACATAATCCTGCAACATTTTATTTTCGGTTAAGAGTTTTGCTGATGGTCCCCAGACAATCAATACAACTTCGTCAAACCAACCTTGTTTTTTTGCATTGTACGTATACATAAATCCCATTTTCTCAGCCACATCCGGATCACCACTTGTCCAAAGCACTACCAGTTTGTTTGAGTTATCCTCCATTTTATCTTCTGTTTGCGCAAAAGCCCCTGTAAACAAGGGGATTGCAATTAATAATACAAATAATTTTTTCATGCTGTTTTGATTTAATGTAATGTAATTTACATTTTTATACGGTGGCAAGCAAGCCTCCGTCAACATACAAAATATGTCCGTTTACATAGCTACTGGCATCAGAAGCCAAAAAAACGGCTGATCCAATTAACTCTTTAACATTGCCCCAACGGTTCGATGGAGTTCTGTTTTTTAACCAGCTGTCAAATTCAGAATCTTCTTTTAGTGGCCGGGTAAGTTCCGTTTCAAAATAGCCGGGGCCAATTCCGTTGACCTGTATGTTGTACTTAGCCCATTCGGCACATAAACCTTTGGTTAACATTTTTATCCCACCTTTTGAAACTGCATACGGAACAATTGAATGACGTCCCAGTTCACTTTGCATGGAACAGATATTAATTATTTTACCGGCTTTTCGTTTTATCATAAAAGGTGCCACGGTCTGGGAAGCAATCATTGCCCCGTTGATATTAATATCCAGCACTTTTTTCCAGTCTGTTTCATCAAACTTTTCAAACGGGCCACGAATATTGATACCTGCGTTATTAATCAAAATATCAATAGGGCCTTCGCAGTTTTCATAATTCTTAATAGCATCTTTCGTTTCTGTTAAATTTGAAACATCGAAAGCAAGAGAAAAAGCTGTTGTCCCTTCTTCTTTTAGTTTGAGTTTTGCTTCTTCGAGTTTTGTTTTATTTCTGCCATTCAAGATTATTTTCGCACCGGCTCCGGCCAGTCCCTTGGCCAAAGCAAATCCAATCCCGCTGCCTGAACCGGTTATTAAGGCAGTTTTTCCATTTAAGTTAAATAATGAAAGTGTATCCATAGTATTTACATTTGTTTTATTAGGTCTTTTATTGGAATAAGGTCAAATTCCGAAAAATTTTTATCATTCAGTTGAGTGATAAAATCTTTGTTCAAAAGGTATAATTTGCTGTTAAATTTGTCCTGGGGAAATGTGTTGTCAACAGTAAACTCTTCAAAACTAAACTTTGTAAAATTGAGTTCGCAAGCTGAAAGTTCCCATTCTCCCTCATGGTTAGCATATAGCAGAGGTAGTCCGTGGGTTCGGCATATTATCGGACGAAAAGGGTATATAGTACAACGATGTTCTTTTAGAAAGATACATTCGTTTTTGCTCTTGTTTTTCTCTAAAGTATCAGGTTGAAAATTCTCCTTTTTTAATTCTCCCAGAATCGAGAAAAATTCAATCGGGAAGATGCTGTAATCCATGCAACACAAATCACAGCCACTTTTACAACTTAAGTGTTTTTTATGCTCATTTTCAAGTTTTGCTGAAATCGAGTCAATTTCTTTGCGGAGTTTGTTGTAGTTGTCTTTTTGTTTTGAATTTATTTTCATGGCCGAAAATTAGGCAATTGAATTAAAATACACCAAATTTATTTGTAGGGAATAAAATCAAATCATTATTTTTACCATACCAGAACAGAACAGTAAATAACCAAATTATGAAAAAAAGTTTTTTAGGCCTGATTATTTCAATTTTTGCTTTTTCAGCAACAGCTCAGGATGTAAATTTTGAGTTTTTAAATACTAATTTACCTGTTGAGGATCGTGTTGATATTTTGGTCTCCCAGATGACACTGGAAGAGAAAATCGACCAAATGGTTTATACTGCACCGGCCATTGAGCGCTTGCAGGTTCCGGAGTACAACTGGTGGAATGAAAGTTTACACGGTGTTGCGCGCGCGGGCTATGCAACTGTTTTTCCGCAATCGATAACTATTGCCGGTTCGTGGGATAAAGAATTAATGTTTCGGGTGGCAACCGCCATTTCCGATGAAGCCCGGGCAAAACACCACGAGTTTGTACGCCGGGGAAAAAGAGGCATTTATCAGGGGCTTACATTTTGGTCTCCCAATATCAATATTTTTCGTGATCCGAGGTGGGGAAGAGGCCACGAAACCTATGGCGAAGATCCCTACTTAACAGGCCAGATGGGATTGCAATTTGTAAAAGGATTACAAGGCGACGATCCAAATTATCTAAAAGTTGTAGCCACAGCTAAACACTATGCTGTACATTCTGGACCTGAAACCTTACGTCACGAATTTAATGCATTGGTTAGCGAGCGCGATTTACATGAAACCTATTTGCCGGCATTCAGAACCTTGGTAAAAGATGGAGGTGTTTATTCGGTGATGGGAGCGTACAATCAGTTTCGGGGGTATCCTTGTTGTGCAAATCCAATTCTGGAGAATATTTTGCGAAATGAATGGGGATTTGATGGTTATGTGGTATCAGATTGCTGGGCAATTTCAGATTTTTACCAGTTTCAGGACTATTCTGCAGATGCCGCGGAAGCTTCTGCGATAGCCGTAAAAAATGGAACAGATTTAAACTGTGGTGTTTCATATGCTCATCTTGGGGAGGCTGTGGAACGCGGTATAATTAAAGAAAGTGAAATCGATGTATCAGTAAAACGGTTGTTTACGGCGCGTTTTAAACTTGGAATGTTTGACTCTGATGTGCCCTATGCCCAAATTCCTTTTTCTGTAAATACTTCAAAAGAAAATGATATGCTGGCTTTGGAGGCTGCGCAAAAAAGTATTATTCTGTTAAAAAACAAAGAAGCACTTTTGCCGCTTTCAAAAGATACAAAGAAAATTGCGGTAATTGGTCCTAACGCTGATAACTGGGAAGCTTTACTTGGAAATTACAATGGAATCCCAAAACATCCGGTAACGGTTTTACAGGGATTAAAAAATAAATTGAAAAATACAGAAATTCTTTTTGCTGAAGGTTGTCATTTAGCAGAAGGGGTTCACAATCTTCATCCCATTCCAGGGCAATATTTGGTGAATAAAGAGGGAGAACCTGGTGTGACAGCAGAATATTTCGCGAATGCAAAACTGGAAGGTGAGCCGACTTTTACAAGGACTGATGCAAATATTGATTTTTACTGGGAATCAGGCTCTCCTTCACCAAAATTACCCGACGACGATTTTAGCATCCGCTGGACAGGTTACATCGTGCCACCTGTAACAGGAACATACGAAATTGGTTGCTGGGGGATGCCAACACTTGAGGTTTGGTTCAATGGTGAAAAAATATTAAGTCATAATACCGAACACCATGCTTTCCACCATGAAAAGGAAATAAAAATGGAGGCGGGGAAAAAATATAAGTTTGTTTACGAATACAAAAATTGGTTTGGCGACGGCGATGCAAAATTAATGTGGACAATTCCAAATCCGGATATGCAGGAGCAGGCTGTTGAAGTTGCCAAAGAGGCAGACGCAGTAATTTTAGTTATGGGCTTGTCGCAACGGCTTGAAGGCGAAGAAATGCCTATCCAGGTGGATGGTTTTGCCGGTGGCGATCGTACACATCTGAAATTACCAAAAACACAACGTGAATTGATGGCGGCTATTAAAAATGTTGGAAAACCAACCATTTTGGTACTATTAAACGGAAGTGCGCTTGCAGTTAACTGGGCTGACCAGAACCTGGATGCTATTATTTCAGCCGGATACCCTGGTCAGCAGGGAGGAAATGCAGTTGCTGACGTTTTGTTTGGTGATTACAATCCTGCGGGAAGATTACCTGTCACCTACTACAAGTCAATCGACCAACTTCCTGCTTTTGATGAATATGACATGCAGGGGCGAACTTATAAATATTTCACTGGCGAAGCTCTGTATCCTTTTGGTTACGGACTAAGCTACACAACTTTTAAATATTCGGATTTGAATATCCCTTCAAAAACAAAAATTGGAAAGAATGTGCCGGTAAAAGTTAGAGTAACCAATACAGGAAAAATGGCGGGTGATGAAGTTGTACAATTGTATATCAAAGATAAAGAGGCTTCAACTCCCCGGCCAATTGTTCAACTGGAAGGATTTCAACGTATTTATCTGGAACCGGGTGAATCGCAGATTATTGAATTTATTTTGGAACCCCGGCAGTTTTCTTTAATAGGCGCGGAAAACAAAAGAGTGATTGAAAACGGAAAATTTATTATTTCAGTAGGAGGAGGCCAACCTGGTATGAGCGGTTCGGACTCTGTTTCAAAAGAAATAAGTTTAACAGGCAAGAATAAGTTTGAAGAATAATTATAATTCGCTGTAGATTATAAAAGAGGCTCTTTATTTTCGAGGTTTTTTGAAATATCTGGCGGTAAATGCTTTGGGTTAACTATAAAATGCTTTTATGTAGTGTTTTATTTCGTTGAATTTAATCAAATGTTTATAAAAATCATTTATAAAATAGTGTCATTTTGTGAAATAATCGATATATTGTTTAAGCAAAACCATCTGTTTAACTATTAAATCTTTACAAAATGAGAAAAATCTTATTCGCAGTTGTTGCTGCACTTGCTGTTGTTTTTTCATCGTGTGAGAAGACAGAAGATCTTCAAATTATGGCCCCAGACGAAGACCCTGTTGGATTTACAGAAAAGATTATTCCAGGGCAGTATATCGTTTATTTTGAAAATCAAGGATTAAAATCTGCTTATAAAACTAGAGAATTCGCCGACAGAGCTGTTTTAAGCAGGGCGCAATTGATTTTTGAAAACGCGCAAGTTGATCTGCCTGCACCTAAATTGGTTTTTAGTGCGGCAGTTGAAGGAGTAGTTGTAAATGTCAGCGAAAATGAAATAAGCAAAATAGTAAATGCCCCTGGAGTTGAAGGTGTTTGGCCCGATAAAATGGTTACTTTAAAAAAACCGGGAACATTGCCTTCGGATCCTCCTGCCGAATCAATTCCTTATGGAATCGACAGAGTGGGGGGCGGTGTATCTTATACTGGCGGTCATAAGGCGTGGATAATTGATACAGGAATAGATTTGGATCATGGTGATCTTAACGTTGACGCAGCCTCAGGAGTAACTTACGTACCAAGAACTTCTTCTCCTGATGACGATAACGGACATGGTACGCATTGTGCCGGAATTATTGGTGCAATTGATAATGAAATTGGCGTTATCGGAGTTGCAGCTGGGGCTACAGTTGTACCGGTTAAAGTTTTGGACAGAAAAGGTTCTGGTGCTTATTCAACAATTATTGCTGGTGTCGATTATGTTAAGGCAAATGCAACAGCAGGAGATGCTGCAAATATGAGTCTGGGAGGTGGAGTATACGAACCTGTCGATATAGCAGTGGCATCGCTGGGAGCTTCAGGCGTTTTTGTTTCATTGGCAGCCGGAAATGAAAGCGATGATGCTGATAATCATTCGCCGGCGAGAGCGGAAGGAACTAACCTGTATACAATATCTGCAATGGACAGCAATGATTATTGGGCATATTTTTCTAATTATGGAGAACATGTTGACTATTGTGCTCCAGGTGTTTCAATCCTTTCAACATATAAAGGAGGAGCTTATGCAACAATGAGTGGAACATCAATGGCTGCACCACATGTTTGCGGATTATTACTAGCCTCAAATGGAAATTTACATACCGACGGTTATGTAGATGGAGACCCGGACGGAGACGCAGATCCGATTGCCCATAAATGAAAATTTGAATGACAAAAAAGTTGCTTCAGTAAGGCAACTTTTTTTATGCCCTTTCTCTATACAGAAAAAGGAAAACAATTAGGGTTATAAAGCATAAAAAAATTGAATTGGTAAAGTTAGTGAGCATTTCTGGGGTTTGTTCCGGAGCTGCAATAAGATAGAGTAAGGGAAATAGAAAAATAACCCCTATTATTTTAAAAAGCCATCTCAGGTTGTATACCAGTGCGTAAAAAAAAGTGAATAAAACCGACAGCGAAATCCATTTTGTCCACGTGAAGATTTTGAGATAGCTCAAATTTGACATTATTTCACTATTCAGTGATTGATTTATATGATTGTTTGTCAGCCTAAGTAAAAAAATATTTTCAGCAACATCACTAATCAGAACAACTATTGCGATAAAAATTCCGGTTTTCAATATCTTTTTATTGAGGAGCTGAGCACACTTCCCCAAAGCAGTGATTAGTAATGCGGTGTAAGCAATCATAAAACCAAAATCGATATAATTTCCAACATCTACTTGTCGGATTTCTTCTACCGAGAGCGGACTAAGCAAAAGATTTATATCATCCGGAGATTGGGCAAATTCAAATGCGATAATAAAGCTGCTAAAATGCTCAGGTGCTGATCCAGGAAAGAAAATTCCCATGACTATGGTGAAAACAACGAGAGGTATTACGAAGAAACCTGTTTTTGCAAGAGGATAATTTCTGAAATAGTTTTTCATTGATTTTAGATGAGATAACGAAATAAATTTACGGATTTGTTTTTTGAAAAGTACATTTTTAACGATAAAAAGCACAGAATTTAAATATCTGTGCTTTTACGTATAGCTTCCCTTCATGAGCCTTACCGACCGAGTCGGTATGAAAATTTTATTAAAAATATATTGTTTGCTTTTACATCAAAAAGTCCGTTTATGTCGTGTGAAAAGTTAAAAGTTCCGTTGTTAACAGAATTATTTCTATTTTGAGACCATACTAAAAATACAGTAGAACCAGGACGGTACTCCCAACGTACAACCAGATTTGAAAGAAATTCTTTCACATTAAAATCTGGTTTATCAAAACTGTAGTCAGCGCTGCCATTTTTATTGTCGTCAATAAAATAGGTATCACTATTAAGAACTATTTCGTTTGACGCATAAAGGTGATAGCGGTCTATTACTTTATTTGCTTTACTTTTGGTAATGTATTTAAAATCAATGTATTTGCCCGTTGCAATAAAAGGTTGTCCCCAGTACTGAATAGTTAAGTCGGGAGTAATGTTGTAATTCATTCGGAGAGACATACTTAATGTTTTTCGGTCGATATGCGCAAAAATATATCGTTTTTTATTACTGTAGTCTATCTGTGTTACATATTGCATGTCATCTTTGTAGTTGTTTAGTCCGGGTGACAAGCTTATTAAAAGTGTTTGTGTTGGTCTGTATCCGATTGAAATATTATAATTGCTGATGTTTCTATACCCTTTTACATTACTGGCATTAAAGCCTGTATTAAGTTCAAAGCTCAGTTTTTTCTGCTGGTTGGTAAAAATACCTGAATAGAAATTTTTATAACCAGGTATTTTTAAAGCCGGGCCTCCACGAAGTGCGGAATTGGATAGTTGGTTACCACTTATATTTGTGCTAAAAAATGTTCCCCAATAATTTTTGAATTGCAAGTATCCGTTAATGTTTCCCCCTGGTGCCAGCAGATTTCCACCAAAATCATAAACGGTATGTTGGTTAATGTTCAGACTCACCTGACGAAAAATAGAGAACGGTTCATAAATACGATACCCCATCCAGAATGCCTGTAAAATCTGATCTACCTGCTGTGCGTAGCCTATATCATTTAATTCCAGCCCCGGGGATTTCCACGAGAACAGTGCAGCAAATTTTAGGTTGCCCCCTAATTTTCCAATTGTAAACTTACCTCCGTAACCACTTAGCGATGTTCGTGTAGTGTCCAATTTCATATAATCTGCGTCAGGTCGCTGGAAATTGCGAATGTACGACTTTTGAGTTGCTGTAATTGCTTCTTCCGTGCCGTTTACCTTGCTAAAGAAAAAGCCAGCGTCAATCATCCAATTTTTGTTATTCCATTTATGAACAAAATCCATACCTCCCGTATAAGCACTTTTATGCAAAAACTCGAGATGTGGATCGTTTATTGTTCGGTTAACGGCAGTAATCATTCCACCGATATAAGTATTTCCTTCATTAAAATCTTTTTGAATACGAGTTACAAAAAAGTTGCTCAGTGGCTCAACCACCTGTTTTTTTCCGTCAGCAATTCCTTTTATTTTAGCATTTTCTTCGGCAGTTACACTTTCCAGTATCCCAATAGACCATCCCTTTTTTGTTTTTCCTGTAATTTTTGCTGCTCCGATAATTTTGGTAAAATCAGGAACTTCAGCATATTCCTCGTCTTCTAATTCAGGGCAATATTGGGGTCTTCTTCCAATTCTCCGGGAGTAAAATAAACCTTCAGCAGACTGGTCGCCATCTCCCCAGTTTAATCGGTATGATAAAATGTTTTTCCCTTCAATAAAAAACGGACGTTTTTCTTCAAAAAATGTTTCGAAGGTAGAAAGGTTAACCTCTGAGGGGTCCGCCTCAACTTGCCCAAAATCAGGATTAATAGTAAGATCGAGCGTAAGATAGTTTGTCAACCCCAATTTTGCATCCAATCCTATATCCAGTCCGTTCTTCTTTCCACTTTCTCTGAAAGGATTCTCCGATTCTTTTTCAAAACGTTCGGCACGGGCCACAACATATGGCATTACATCTAGTGTATTCTTAGGTTTAATGCCTGATATTCCGCTCATTGTCCCAAATTGGGAGACAAAGCCTGATACGTCGCGTTTCATAGGTTGCCATGTTGACAGCTCTTCTTTCCTGAAAATAAACCTCAAAACCTGTAAGCCCCAAACTTGTTCGTCGCCTTCTTCAAACCGTAATTGTGTTAATGGAATGCGCATTTCTGCTTTCCATCCCTCACTATTCTTTGATGTTTTTACCCACCAAATCGGATCCCAGGTGCTGTCTTCGTTGTCTCCGTCGTTGCTCTGAATAAAATCTGATTTTACTCCGGCAGCAGAAACAATAAAAGCAAATCCGGTTCTTTTATCATGATATGAGTCAAATATTACTCCTGCTAAATCACCGTCAGTTTCATCCCGGCGGGTTAACCGCATCGAAATACTGTCCGGACTTTTGTCGAGTGCCTTTATTCCCACGTAAAGGTTGTTTTCATCATATAAAATTGCAAACTCTGTTTGTTGGTGAGGAGATTTCCCTTCGGAAGGTTCGTACTGTGTAAACTGGTTTTTCCAGTGGGCTGTTTGCCATTCTGTTTCATCCAAATAACCATCAATTGTGAGATTTAAATCGTTAATTCGTTTTGAATAGTAGTTCTTCTTTTCTATTTCCTGTGCTGAAGCAAAAATAACGGATAGAAAAAACACAACGACAACAGCAATTTTCATAAGGTTAGGCTTTTCTGGTAAGACTAAAAAAATGTTTTCTTGTTACAGCTTTTTGTAAAATTCAGTTATTAAATTTTAAAGGAGTAATCGTTGGTGGTTGATTTGTAGACTTATAAGGTTTTTCTGTTTTTTTTATTTTCTGTTTGTGAAAGGTGAATTTTGTTTAAAATGAATAGATTATTTTATTTCTTCGTCGAGGATGGAATAATGATAATTGTCTATCCATTCACCTCTGATAGGTAATATTTTTCTTCGGATACCTTCTTTGGTCATCCCCGCTTTTTCCAGAACTCTTATCGAAGCTAAATTTTTTGTAGCGACACCGGCTTCTATACGGTGTAATTTATATTCGGAGAATCCAAAATATATTAATTCTCTGGCGATTTCGGTTGCATATCCATTTCCCCAGAATTTTGGAAAAAGTTTGTAATAAAACTCACCCATTTTAAAACGGTCATTTGAGAGTGTCATTCCAGCCAATCCGGCAAAGGCAGAATTCTCTTTAATAATAACTTTCCAGCAAAATCGGGAACGAGTTTTTTTTAACTGATTTTCAATATCTGCCGAAATAATTTTTCGGGTTACTTCAATATTTTCCGGAATACCAAGGGTGTTAAACTCGTCTACTTCAGGAATTGAGTGTAATTCATGGATTTTTTCCAAATCATCCCATGAAATTTCAAAAAGTTGCAGGCGGTTAGTTTCAAGTTTCATTTTTTTTATACCAAATCTAGCTAATTTTTGCTGACGACATGTCGATTCGTTTGGCTCCCTGATAAAAAAAAGTTGCGGCAACAGCCATTAAAACATGGCTAACAGATAGATAATTAAACCATTGGTGTGGTGATATTTTGTTCATAAAGAAAATTGCAGCCAATGCTGCAAACGCTACGCCTGTAAGTAAATATTTAGTTGCAATATTTTTGGTTTTGAGAAAAAGAAATCCTTCCAAAGAAAGAACAACAAACATTAATCCGTAACCCGAATGAAATTCAACATAAAAGAAATTTAGAGTGACAACAGTAAGTGTTAAAAATGTGAGAAATTCTATAATATTAATAATTCCAAAGATCTTTACGAGAGAATCTTTCAACCATATCCGGGTATGCTCAATAGCTGCACGTTCAACAAACATAATTGAAATCATACTGGTAATCCAACCCGGTAATTTCCAATAAAAGTTGAAAGCGTATAAAAATGCGTGACCAATTAATCCTCCCAGCATGGTAGCAATTCCCATTACAAAGAAGTAAATCTTGAAATATAGAAAAGTTTTTTCCTTCTTTCCGCTTTTGTGAATTTTATACGCGTATATAAAACACAGCACGGAAACCAGCAAATCGGTAATGGTAACTATTGGTTCATCTATTCTTATTCCTCCTAAAACGATCGAATTTATTTCATCCATATAAGTATATAAATTTTTCAGAATTTGGTGGTTCTGATGTTTTTAAGTTTTTTAAAGTTATTGAACATATATATTTAACCAAAAAAAGATTTATAATGTTTTAACAAAATATTTTCATTGCTTTTATTTTGAAATCGAGTGATTGGTAGCAGCATATTTAATTTTTTATAATTAGATTGCAGTAATATTTACTTCAATAATTACAATCATGACAAATAGGAGAACGACAAGATTAAATTTGTTTTTATTATTTTTTGTAAGTGTTGTTTTTTGTAACAATTCAGCCTTTTCTCAAGAGGTGGTTGAAAAAACATCAGCTAAACAGCGAGCGGAGTCGTATGAGAAACACAAACAGTTAACTGAAAATTCGGTATTTAAAAATTTACCATGGCAGTTTATTGGGCCCTCAAATGTGAGTGGGAGGATGACTGATGTTGAAGTGGTAACCCCAAAGGGAGAAAATTATACGATATATGTGGCTGGTGCCTCGGGAGGAATTTGGAAAACTAAAAATGAAGGGATTACCTGGATACCGGTTTTTGAACATGGTATGTCGACAGCTTTTGGTGATTTGGCACTCGATCCGCAAAATCAAAATGTAATTTGGGCAGGAACAGGAGAAGCAAATATTTTTCGCAGCTCAAATGCAGGGGCAGGGATCTATCGATCAAAAGATGCAGGAAAAATCTGGGAACATCTCGGACTAACAAATACAAATACAATAGCCCGAATTTTGGTTCACCCTGAAAATTCAGACGTGGTCTATGTTGCCGCCGGTGGAAATGAATGGACAAACGACAAAGAAAGAGGTATTTATAAAACAGAAGACGGAGGTAGAAGTTGGAATAAGATTCTTTATGTTGATGAAAAAACCGGTGCGTATGATTTGATAATTCATCCTGAAAATCCGGAAATAATGTATGCCACAACATGGCAAAGAATTCGAAAAAAATGGAATGACCCAAGAAACGAGGACGACTACACCGGAAGTAACATTTTTAAAACTTCAGATGGTGGAAAGAACTGGAAAAAAATAAACAGTGGACTTCCTGATGGAAAATTCCGAGGCCGAATTGGAATTGATTTGTGTAAAAGTTCTCCAAACACTTTGTACGCATTTATTGACAATTATGAAAAATTGCCAAATGAAACTGGTGAAGATCAGTCTGATGCTTACGGACGCCCCAGTAGCGGGAGAATAAAGGGAGCAACAGTCTATCGTTCGGATAACGGAGGGGAAGACTGGCGTCAGGTAAGTGAAAAAAACACATATATGGAAGGGCTTTCCGGAACTTATGGATGGGTTTTTGGACAAATGCGTGTTGATCCGGTAAATCCGGATAAGATTTTTGTTTTGGGCTTGTATTTGAATGTTTCGGAAGACGGAGGAAAAACTTTTCGAACCCTTGACGGAATGCATATGGATCACCACGGTTTGTGGATTGATCCGAAAAATACAGATTATATAGTGAATGTAAATGACGGAGGTGTTGCAATTTCATATGACGGGGAAAATTTCAGGACATTTTACGACAATCTTCCACTGGTGCAATTTTTTAATATTAACGTCGATATGGCGGAACCGTTTCATGTCTATGGCTCAGTGCAGGATCATGGAAGTTATCGGGGAGTGGTTGATTTAAGCCGCGGAAGAAACAATATTCAACCTGTTGAGTTTGAAAGCGCACCAGGTGGAGAAGGCAGTAACCATTTTATCGACCCGAATAATCCGGATAAAGTATATTCAGCAGGATTTTACGGAACCAT
This sequence comes from Maribellus maritimus, assembly GCF_022267315.1. Classification (GTDB taxonomy): domain Bacteria; phylum Bacteroidota; class Bacteroidia; order Bacteroidales; family Prolixibacteraceae; genus Draconibacterium; species Draconibacterium maritimum. Next base: position 139,325 of record NZ_JAIKLE010000009.1, on the reverse strand, counting down.
TTCAAAAACGAATATGAAGACTGGCCAAAGCAAAAATATAATGCCGCCAACACCCGATGGAGTAGACAAATTGCGTGGTCAGTGGCTGGCTCCGTTTATTTTATCGCCGCACAATCCGGGAATCATTTATCACGGGACTCAATTTGTCCACCGTTCGATGAACGAGGGAGAAACCTGGGAGAGAATCAGTCCGGATTTAACTTATAACGACGCAGATAAAAAAGGAGATATTCCATATCAGACTATTTTCACCATTTCAGAATCGCCTTTAAAATTTGGATTAATTTATGCTGGAACAGACGATGGGCGTGTTTGGGTAACCCAAAATAGTGGAACCGAATGGCAGGAAATAAACAAAAAATTGCCTTTCAGAAAATGGGTTTCGCAAATGGAAGCATCTCGTTTTGCTGAAGGCCGTGTTTACATGAGCCAGAATGGAAAACGTGATGATGATTTTGCGGCATACATTTGGAAATCGGAAGATTATGGCCAGAATTGGGAAGATATTACGGGCAATATTCCTTGCGGCCCCGTAAATGTGATTCGTGAAGATCCGGTGAATGAGAATATTCTTTATGTGGGAACTGATTATGGTGTGTATATATCATTAAACCGTGGTGAAAGCTGGAGTAGTTTGCCGGGGAATTTACCAACCACTTATGTTCATGATTTGGTCATTCATCCACGTGAAGATTATGCAGTAATTGGAACACACGGGCGCGGCGCCTGGGCGATGGATATTCGCTTTATTCGTGAAGTTGCCGAAATCGATCCGCAAACAGCCGGGAAAATATTAACAATTGAAGATTGTCGTTTGCCAGTTCGGCCGGGTAGGTGGTTTCGCAGAACAGCCAAGGATTTGTATGCCTCGTTTTATTTGAGAAGTGAAGGAAAATATTCAGTCGAGATTATTGGTGAAAATGGTTCAATTGAAAAAAGTTTTGACTTTAATGCCGACAAAGGATTAAATTTCTTTAGCTGGGATTTGATGTTGAATGAAGACGAAATGATAGAGCCGGGAAAGTATAAATTAAAAATTACCGGTTCAGATTTTTCCGGTGAAAAAGAATTTAGTATTACTCAAGCTCAGTGGAGAAGATAGTTTGAATTGAAAATAGCGACCTAAAGCCTTGCCTTTCCTGGCAGGGCTTTTTGTTGAAACAGAAAATTGAAAATCGATTTTAAGTTGACACAAAATATGGTAGAAAAATAAAATGTGTTAGTTTTGTCGGCTTTTAATGAATTGATTATGAGAATAGAAATATATATATTAGTCGTTGGTATCTTCGTGTTGACTGCCTGCAGCGGGCCCAAATCGTTAACTTCTTTTAAAGATAATGCTGAAAATGCAGCTTTACAGGGAAATCATAATCTTGCAGTAGAAAGCTGGCAACAGTATTTTAACCAACAACCTGCTGAAGAAATAAATGGTGCATCTTATGCAAAAGCAGCACAATCAGCTTTCCAGGTTGGCAATAATGAGCTTGCTGTAAATTGGTTTGACCAGGCACGGTATAAGAATTTTTCAAGTGCAGAAATGTATGCATCACTTGCTAAAATATTTCGTACAGAAGATAATCTTTCAAAAGAATTAAGTGCTCTGGAATTTTATACTGAAAATTTTAATGAAAACCTGAGTGAAATCAATGCCCGCCTTTTTGAGATTTACTATGAAATAGAAATGTTTGATAAGGCGCTTACAGTCTGGGGTAAATTGGAGCAAACTTCAAAGAATGAACTGGCAAATCAGGAGAATTTTTTTCAAATAAACCTGGAAAAAAAGAACACGGAAGTGTGCGATTCTCTTTCATTGATTATTCTTGAAAAAGATTCACAGAATATTGAAGCTTTAGAGTGGAATGCCAAAAAGTTTTACGTGAAAGCTGAAAATCGATACAAAGAGGCAATGGAGAAATACAATAAAAATAAAACCACCAAACAATATCGTATTTTATTAGAAGAACTGGAAAAGGTTACCGCCGATTTTAAAAAAGCGTTGCCATTTTTTGAAAAACTCTGGGAAATAAATCCTGAAGAAAAGTATGCAGGTTATATGGCCAATATTTATGCCCGTTTTGGGAATGAAGAAAAATCGAACTACTACAAAAAATATCTAAATTGATATTGTTTACTTTGCCTCCCGCTTAAAAAATACAAACCCGTTTTTTTCTCCGATTTTTTTTATATCCTGATATTCTTCCAGTCTTTGGGCACGGTGAATTTTGGTTACAAAATAAACGTCCTTATCAATATTGCCGGTTAGAAGCCATTTTTCATCGTAGAAATTTTTATTTTGAGGCGGTGTTGTTTCACCATAAAAATAGGTAGCATACGATCGAAAATAAATATTTTTTAAATAAATATCTTCTTCGGCATGGGATTTGAAAAATTCGATCAAGGCGTTTTGTGAATATTTTTCTACTTTGGGCACTACCAGTGTAATTACAAAAAAAGTAAAGATGAGTGTCGTTCCCCATAGATAAATAGCTCGTTTTAGCACATCGGTTTTAGGAATCCGAACTAAAATAAGAATGACAGAAACAACCAGGAAAATTCCGGGGATAAATTCAAAACCATTCCAGTTTGCGGTTGCCTGCAGGTTTCCAACAGTAAACTGATCGTGAATCCAGTTTTTTGCGATAATTTTGTTTTTTATTTTATCAACAAAAGGGAGCATGATGACCGGGAGGGCAAATAGCACAGCAACAAAAATCAATAATCCGGAAATCCATTTTTTCCAGATTTGTTTATTTTCTGAAGCACGGTAAACAAAGTTGGCTGCCAAAAATGTCAACGGAAAATAGGCGAGGGAAGAGTAATGAACAATTTTTGTTTTTACAATGGAAAAAAGAATAAGGACGACCCAAAACAGGATGAGCATCCATTTTTTCATTAAACGGTGAAAATCATCGTTGATGTTTTCTCTTTTGAATGATTTTAACGCCAAAATTGATGTGGGAAAGACAGTAAAAAAAAGCATTACAAAGTGATAAGCAAAAAAACCACCATGTCCGGCATCTTGGGTCTGAAACAGTCTGATTTGATAAACAATAAATTCAACTACCGTATCGTAATGACCTGTCAAAATCTGAATAATAAACCATGAGCCTCCAACCAGCGCCAGAATCAAAAAGTAAAGCAAGACTTCAGTGATTTTTACCTTCACTTTAAATCTGACAAGAATCAAAAAAACTCCCGCTGTGAGCGCAATCAGTAAAAATCCAACGGGCCCTTTTGTTAAAATCGCAAATCCGGCGAAAGTGGCGGCAAAAAAAATGTTTTGTTTTCTTTTTGTATTCTCCGGAGAAGAATACAAGACCAGAAAATAAACTCCTAGAAAAATAAACAAGTTAAACCACGGGTCAATGATTCCTGATTTAAAATAGAAAAAGGGAAGGACAGAGCCTGCAAATGCGAGTACCCACAAAAGTCCAAACAGATTGTGGTGAATTCTTCGGCCTATCTTAAAAATTACCAGCAAAGTAAGCACGCCGCAAATTGCATTTGGAAATCGTGCCGCAAACTCGTTTATTCCAAATACTTTCATTGAAAGAACCTGCATCCAGATAAAAAGAGGGGGTTTTTCCCAAAAAGGAAGAAAATTGATTTGAACCGTCAGGTAATTTTTGGTAACGATCATTTCACGGGCGGCCTCGGCAAAATTAATTTCGTCCCAATCGAAAAGATGAACGCCTCCCAGAAAAGGAATGAATAGAATTGATGCTACGGCAACAATAAACAGTTCAATTTTAAGTGGATGAGTTTTATTTATCATATTAATTTTACGAGCGCCGGATAAAAGAGCGGTTTAACCAGTGTTTGTCAATTTTTTCAAACGAAAGCCAGGTTAATACTATTAACATAACTCCAATTATCGAACCAGCAGTGATATCAATAAGGAAATGTTGTGAAATATACACTCGTGAATATGCTACAAGTGCCGCCAGTATAAAAAATATAAACTTTAGAAAATTATTTTTGACCATCAATGCCATCATTAAGAACAGATTAAAAGCAGTGGCTGTGTGGCCGGAAGGAAAGCTTTGCAGTGAGTGTAACTTTACACCTTCAACCAAATGAAGTTTATAATTTTCATACAATTCAAAATATTTTGAAGGACGATACATTTCGTTAAAAATAACCTTTTTGAAGATGTTTACAATTAAAGCTGTTACCAGGCTGCCTGTTAGGAATATCAGGGCATATCTGAATTTTATGAATAGTAGAGTAAGAGCAAGCAGCACAATCACTGCTCCGTCGCCAAAATAAGTTGCATATTTAAAAAAAACATCGAAAAAGGGAGAGTTTGCTTCATTGGATAAAATATGAAGGTCTGTTTTTGTATATACAACCAATAAAATAGTACACAGAATTACAAAAAGCAGGTAAGGAATAAAAAAGTAACGGTTATCATAAAATAGTCTCTTCATGCTGCATTATATTTTCCAGGTGGCTAAAATTCATTAAAAAAAACGGAATCTACAACAATCTTTTATTTTATCGAATCTTTAATTCATTATAAAAATTTAAAAAAAAGATTCTTCTATTTTAAACATTGGATAACTTGGTGAGTCTAAAAAGGGAATCATCAACTTTACGTTGTGTTTCTTTACATAGGTTTAATCCCGGTCAGAGGACCGGGATTTTTTTATAATATTTTATAAATACTTTATTTTCAGTTTTTTAACTGTTTCTTTAGGAGTAACTAATCTTTTAGAATTTCTTCACCATTCTCCATTTTTGCAAAACGTCCGCGTTCTTTGCCGTGCACCATTCCCGTTTCAGGCCATGGCCAACCACCAAATTGCGTTTTTTTGTAATCGGAAAACGCCTGTTTTATCTCCAATTCTGAATTCATTACAAACGGCCCGTATTGTACCACGGGTTCATTAATTGGCTTACCCTGCAGTAATAAAAACCTGCCGGAGGTATTTCCATTGTGGATTGTTATCTCCTGTGTTGAGTCCAACTCTAACAAATGATTTGATTCAATTTTTTTATGGTTTATCTGAATCGAATTTCCTTCAAAAAAATATAGTGAACGATTGATTTTTTCTTTTGAAACAGGAATCTTCCAGGAAGCATCTTCGTCCATTGTAATTTGCCAGATTGCTATATTGTTTTCTTCATTAAAGGCCCAGGAATCAGGTGTTGGTTCAGGTGCAGAAATATTTTCAATTTTGCCGGCAATAACATCAACCGATGTTTTTTTGTGTTTATCATCAGTGAATTCAATTAAAGGAATCTCTTCTCCCCATAACATTTTATATGCAGGCTTTACAAATTTCTTTTCTCCGGGCAGATTTAGCCATATTTGAAAAAGTTCAAGGGTGTTTGTTTCATTCTTTTTTAATAGAGGAAACATTTCGGAATGTTGCAGTCCGCTCCCGGCTGTCATCCATTGTACATCGCGTTCGCCGTATCTGCCCGCTGCTCCGTTTGAGTCTGAGTGGTCTACCATACCTTTGAAAACAAAGGTAATGGTTTCAAAACCCCGGTGCGGGTGAACCGGAAAACCAGGAACTTCTGTTCCATGGTACATTCGCCAGCCATCTTTTACAACAAAGTCATTTCCTAAATTTCTTCTTTGTAAAGAAGCATCCGGACCAAGTTTATCATTTCCTTTAGGGTAATAATCGAGGTGATGGACACAAAAAAGAAAAGGATCCTGTGTTACCCAGGGAAACCCTAATTTTTGAATTCGTAAAATTGGTTCTGTCATGTTAACTTCTCATTTCTTTTAGTGCTTTTTCAACTCTTCCCAGATAATTGTCAATTTGCTCTTTTTCTTCAAATCCAACAATCATCATATCAACACTTCCCAGTCCCAGAACAAAACGAAGCGAATTGTCAATCTTTTTACTATCGTTCCTCAATTGTCCGTTACCAACCAGTTTCATACCGATAATTCCTTTGCCGGCTTTGTGTAATTTGTGGATTACTTCCACCACTTCTTCCGGATCCGGTTTATCCATGGCTATTCCGTAAGGATTTATCCGGACGTGAATAACGTCAACCCAAGGACTTTCCAATGCATCTTTCATTGCATCCAGCGAGTGAACGGAAACGCCATGTGCGCGAATTACTCCTTTTGACTTTAAATTCTCCAGAATATCCATTTGTTTTTTCTGTGTTTCGGTCCAATTTTCATCAACCATACAATGAATTTGAACCAAATCAATATAATCGGTATTTAATTCTTTTCTAAACCGTTCAACAACCACATCAGCATCAGGTCTTTCTGTTTCCGGAATTCCACCTCCACGAACCCAGATTTTAGAAGTAATTGTTATTTCCTCCCTGTTCATTTTAGGAAGAACTTTTGCCATCATTCCGTGTGTTCCGTAAGTGTCGGCACAGTCAAAATTTCTAAATCCTCTTTCGTACGCATATCTCAGCAGCGCAAGGCTTTTTTCGTCTTCCTGCCGGGTTAAATACGAGGTTCTGTTTGATGCGTGAACTCCTGTTCCAACGCCGAGTAAAGTAGTTTCCAGTCCCGAGTTCCCAAGTTTCACTTTTTGCAACGGATCCATCGAGGAAAGTTGTGAAAATCCAGCGTATATTGGGTTTGAGAATAGAAGATGTGCTGTTCCGAGTGATAAAGCCCCAACAAATTTTCGGCGATTCATTTTTATCTTTTCCATAATTTCTGAGTTGGTTATTATTTTCAAAAATCGATAGTAACAACTATATCAACAAATTAAATACTTTTTGGTTGATAATGTCTTTTCAGCCAACTTGCCAAACCATCCAGTCCCGGAAATAATACACGTTCTGTAATGTTCGCCTGGTCGAGTTTGTCACGAACTTCCCATTTTAATTTTGCCGGAATAATAATTCTGCGATATACTTCAGGGTGGTTTGTTAACCAATCATCGAGAATGGAGATTGGGTTTGACATAATGGAAAAAAGGGCAAATTGATTTACGATTCTGTCGTCAATGGACGGAGGTTCAAAAAAGAGCACATTTCCGTGGCCAATTTCCTCGTCGAATTTTTGAACATTAGAAAATTCTGATTCCAACATTTCAACTGTAAAGGCATTACATTTTTCCTGCTCAAGAAGGATTTTTAGTGGCTCTGGAATTAATCGGTTCACTTTAACAAAATCCACTTTCCAAATTACTCCGTCAATATTGTAATGTTCAGTATTCGATGTTGCAAAATGCATGGCAATAAAAGGGGAGTAGGTCCAATCGAGCAGGCGGGTGGGCAATCCGTGATGTTGTGCCAACACAAGCGAGCGAAGTTGTGTATTTGTTAAGCTCGGCTCACTTGTTCGCGCATATTTGCGAAAATTTCTCAGAATGTGATATTCGAGCTCAGGATGTTCTCCGCAATTTCTTAAAAAACTGCTTTTTAGCTGGTAGCTGCAGTCCGATAAGCCCCGAAATGCGTAATCACTTCTGAATCTTCCCATCTGTGGTTTCCATGCATCGTGGTATACTTCGTCAACCAGTTGTGTCCAGCTTTCAATTACGGTGTCGTTTGATGTTATTTTACAGGTCATTTCGCGAATAAATGAGATGTTGACTAAATTGATTTTTGATCTACCAATTTACTAAAACAAAAACAGGAAACCATAAAATATGGTCTCCTGTTAACGAAAATTTGCTTTTGTTTTCGGAAAGCGTTATTCAATATTATTTGCCATTAAGAACCGGGTCTTCATGTTGTGTTGTTCCACCTTTTAATGAATCAGGTTGTGCCTTTTCAATATCCTTTTGTTCAAACTGGATTGACTTTGACGGCTTTGACGGAGTAATACAATTTGTGATAATTTTTTCAACCGGATTTGCTTTTTTTACAATGTCGATTTTATTCCCGATTTTTAAACCAAGAATATAAAAAATGGAGGAGATTAAAATAATTGCTTTCATTTGTTTTTCATTTTTGTGGAAGTAAATCCTTACACTAATTTTCAGGCTTTGTTTTGAATTTCAAATTCTTTACCAAATTAGGGAAACAAGGGTAAATGGGGAAATATTATCTGTGAATAAGCCGTATTTTTCTGCCAATGCCCCAAAATGGTCTATGAAAAGAGATTGATTTTTTATGTGATTCTAGCTGTTTTTTAAAAAACTATTTCAATGAAATTCTGGCCAGGTAATCGAAATGGTTGCCCGATGCAGCCAGTTCGCATTTTAATCCGGTATTGAGTGCCGTTTTATTTAATAAATCATAATCGATAAAAAGCCAGTTAAATTCATCTGTTTCGTTTTTATATTTGACTTTGTACTTCATTTCACCGTAGTACTTATCGCTGGCCAGATCGATCCAAAGCGAACCGTCGTCTTCTTCAAAAAGGTATTTTATATCCGATGAGTCGATCAGAATTTGTCCGTTTTCGGACAACAATGTTTTTATATGCCGGAAAAGTTTTTTTAATCCTTCAAGTGTTCCGCCGATTCCGGTTCCATTCATTAACAGCAAAACAGTATCAAAAGTATTTCCGGAGTATTCAAAAATATCAGAGCAAATAACCTTTTGAATTCCTCTTTTTTTCATTATCTCAACTGACAACTCCGATTTGTCAAGTGCAGTAATGTTAAACCCTTTTTTTTGAAGCGCTAAAGAGTGACATCCGGCGGCAGCTCCAACGTCAAGGACTTTTCCTTTGCATTTTTTTAAAGCAGCTTTTTCAATTTCCGGCATTTCATTTTCATCCCTGAAAAAATGGGATACAGAAATGTGTTCGTCCTTTGTATAGTTGCTGTCGACTTTTATATCGGGAGCTTTTCCTTTCCGGTAAAAATCATTTATAGCTAATCCAAAAGGGTCATTCATAACATGTAATGTTTTCAACGAAAGTAATACTTATATTTACCAACAGTATAAATTTAATAAATAAACCAAAACAATATGACCAGAGTTTTTTTCTTTATCATCGGATTTGTTTTTGTATTTAGCGCGTGTTCCGAGAAGAAGACACAAATTTCACAATGGCGAGGACCTAACCGTGACGGAATATACCAGGAAACAGGTTTGTTAAAAAAATGGCCTGAAAATGGCCCGGAATTACTTTGGTCTTTTGAAGGACTCGGCTATGGACATTCCAGTGTGGCAATTGCCGGCGACAATGTTTTTGTAAGCGGAATGAAAGATACAATTGATTCAAACGGTACATTATATTCTTTTGATAAAAATGGTAATTTGCTTTGGGAAAAAGAATACGGCCCGGATTATAACCTGATGTTTCATGGTCCACGTTCTACACCAACAATTGTTGACGATTTAATGTATTTTGAAAGTGGAATGGGGAAGGTGTACTGTCTCAATACAGAAAATGGGGATGAAGTGTGGTCGGTTGATTTTGTTGATGATTTGGGGGTTGATTCAATTATTCAGTTTGGCTACTCCGAGTCGGTTTTGATCGATGGAAACCGTTTAATATGTATCCCCGGGGGAAAAGAAAACAATGTGGTGGCATTAAACCGCTTTACAGGCGAAAAAATATGGAGTTCGACTGGAAACGGCGAGCAGGCAACTTATAATTCTCCGATTTTAATTAATTATAATAATCAGCGTTTGGTGGTTGGTATGACATCCGAATCGGTGATGGGAATTGACGCTGACACAGGTGAAATGTACTGGCGGATAGAACATACACAAGGAAATAAAATACATGCAAACACTCCGGTTTATTCTGATGGCAGGATATTGGTAGCTACTCCCGATCGAGGTGATACTTCGGGTATGATTCTGATACAACTTTCGGAAGATGGAAAAGATGCAGAGGTTTTGTGGAGAAATGAACGTTTGAGAAATTTTATGGGAGGTTTAATAAAACTCGATACCTGTATTTACGCTTCGGGCTACTTGCGAAACGATTGGCAAGTATTGAGCTGGAATACAGGTGAAATGATCGTTCAAAATAAAGATTTGGGAGGTGGGGCAATTATTTATGCCGATGGAATGTTTTATGGATACGCGGAACGAGATGGTGAAATTGCATTAATGAAAGCAAATCCTGAAAAAATTGAGATTGTAAATCGTTTTGAAGTTCCAATGGGGACGATGGAACACTGGGCACATCCGGTTATTGAAGATGGCCGTTTGTATGTTCGGCACGGCGATGCTTTAATGGTTTACAATATAAAAGAAGTCTGATTTATAAAAATATTGTTCCGGTTAGGAAAGTGGTTGCTTTTCCGCCAATTTCAACCCTTTCACCAGACGATTTGCAATGTAAAATTCCACCTCTTTTTGAAACCTGCCTGGCACTCATTTCTAATTTGTCTAATTTCTCTGACCAATAGGGAATAAGCATTGTATGAGCAGACCCTGTTACCGGATCTTCGTTTATTCCAACCGCCGGGGCAAAAAAGCGTGATACAAAATCAAAATCAATTGATGCGGCTGTTGCGATAATTCCCCGTGTGTTGGAAGCAAGAATTTTTTGAAAATCGGGCACCAGATTATAAATGTCCCGTTCTTTCTCAAAAATCAACATAATGTCATCTCTTCCCCGGTAACATTTTTTGGCCTGAATATTAAATGCAGTCTTGAGATTCTCTGGTATTTCAATTTCATAAATTGGCGAAACCGGGAAATCTAAAACAAGAATATTATGATTTGTTTTTACCTTTAAAACTCCGCTTAACGAATTAAAACGAATGTCAGGTTTATTATAATTTAAATGTTTGAATAATACGTGAGCGCTTGCAAGTGTAGCGTGTCCACACAGTTTTACTTCGGAGGCAGGTGTAAACCAACGAATATGAAAATCATTTTTTTCGGGAATAAAAAATGCCGTTTCCGAAAGATTATTTTCCAACGCGATGTTTTGCATTACTTCGTCGGGCAGCCAACTCTCCAGAGGCACAACAGCTGCCGGATTACCTGAAAAAGGCCGGTCTGAAAATGCATCTACTTTATAAATTGTAAGTTCCATTTAAAATTTAACCGTGAGTTTTAAATTAATTTTTCTGGATGTAAGATAATTAGGTACGGCATATTGATCGCCGGAATTGCTTGATACCCAAAAATACGAAATTGTATTGTTAATGTTTAACAGGTTAAATACTTCCAGGCTCAACCACATGTCGTTAATATGCCGGAATAAGTTTCTGTTAACCGGATTTGCTGCACTTATGATCACCTTTGAAAATCCTAAATCGATTCTTCTGTAAGCCGGCATTCTGTATGTATCCATATAACGCTCCGAGTTTGGCGGACCAACCGGCAAGCGCGCTCCGTAAAACCCGGAGAGCTGCATTTTATAAGAGGGATTTCCCGGTAGATAATCTTGAAAAAACAGGCTGAAATTCACCCATTGGTCGGTGGGACGGGGAATATATCCATGACCATCATTTTTAATATCTTCTTTTGTCGACATGATGGATAAACTAGCCCACGATTGAACCCCGCTTACAAATTCGCCATTAATCTTCATATCCAAACCGGTTGCATAACCTTTCGCTTCCTGTTCTCCCAGATACCGTATCCGAACGTTCTCGATTTGATAAGGAACTAAACGGTATAAATCTTTGTAATAAGCCTCGGCAGTGAAACGAAATGGTCGGTCCCAGGCGTTAAAAATATAATCGGTTCCGGCTACAAGCTGGAATGAGCGCTGTGCCTTTTGTGCATAATTTATATTGCCATCGGTATTTAACAGTTCTTTAAAAAAAGGCGACTGGTGATAAAATCCCGTGGATAAACTAAAAGAAATTTTATTTTCCCAATCAGGGTAGTAGCGTATTGTTGCACGCGGGCTGAGTAATATTTCATCGTTAAAATCCCAGTAATGAAAACGAATTCCTCCGGTGAGGTACAAATCTCCGCTGGAAACAGGTAAACTGTATGTGTCTTGAATAAAGCCGGTCAAACGGTTAGAGTTTGTGTTGCTTTTGCTGTTTAGTGAGTAAAATAAACTGACTTCTGTATCGGAATACGGAATTGAATAACCGGTTGAATCCCGGTAAATCCACTCGTTTATTTTATTATCAATCTGTTCATGCTGATATTTTATTCCCCAGTTTAACAGGTGCTTTTCCGAATTGTACGCTCCCCGGTGCGATAAGCTGTAAACAGTTGCATCAAGATAATTACGTGCGTGATTGATAAATGTTCCGACACCGAGGTTCAGAACGCTGTCGCCAAATTCCTCTGATGACATATTTCTTTCCAGTTCGTTTAAATAGTATTGACCTGTAATGTCGTAGGTTTCTTCCTCTGTTGCATAATAAGCTGAAGCAATCAGTTTCAGATTCAGGTTTCGATTTGGATGATAGTTTGCCGTTACTGCACCAAGATAAGTTTGAAAGTCATCAATCTCCTGTCCGTCAAAATAAACTTTTGTATTTAAAGGTGTTGTCCAGGTGCCAAAAGTTGTTTCACGGGTTTGCGGAATAAATTTGTATTCATTTTGAGCTACGTTCCCCAGAAAGGAAACATCAAATTTTTCAGAAAACTGGTAAGTGATATAAGTTTGAAAGTCGATAAAATTTGGATCGTATTCGCCCTGCTCATCCAGACTTCCGAGTAAATAACGATTTGTTTTGTAGCGAATTCCTGAAATATGTGCTAATCTTCCCTTTAATGCAACATCTTCAAAATGTGCCGAGGCTCCAAGAAGGCTCGCCGAAGCAGAACCTCTGAATTCGCTTGGTTTGCGGTATTTTATATCCAATACCGACGACATTTTATCGCCATATTTTGCATCAAATCCTCCGGCAGAAAAACTAATTGTTGAAACCAAATCACTGTTAATAAAACTCATTCCTTCCTGTTGGCCTGAACGAATCAGAAAAGGACGGTAAATTTCCACATCGTTAACATATACCAGATTTTCATCGAAATTTCCACCGCGAACGGTGTATTGCGAGCTCAATTCATTATTTGTTGAAACGCCGGGTAATGTTTTAATTAGTGCTTCAACTGCACCAGTTGAGGCGTCGGGAAGAATGGAGGCAAATTTGGGATCCAGACGGGTAACGTTTCCTGAATTTCGGCGCTGCTCCTGAACTGTTATTTCTCCCAGCTGCTGATTTAGAATTTTCATCGATATTTCCCTGAAAACGTCTTCTTCAATGTCAGCAAGAATCGTGTCTAAAACAGGCACATATCCAATCGATGAGTATACAACTACTATCTCTTTTTGCGCCGGAATCCGCAATAAAAATTCTCCTTTTCGGTTTGAACTTGTTCCAATAGGATAATCTTTCAGGGCAATGTTTACCATGTCGAGAGGGATGCCGGTTTCATCCGTTATCGTCCCCTTTAAAGTTGCATTATTGCTTTGTCCCAGTACTTTAATTTGCAGCGAGACAATAAATAATAAGAGAAAAAGTAGTCTGACATTCATTATGGACACAAAACTAATAATCCGATTTTATTATCAACTTTTTATTGATAAATAAATTGTTTGAAGGAGCGGATTTTTTAATTCCCGCCGTACAAAGTGTTATGAGCAGCGGAAAAAATAATACCAGATTTATCCTAATGCTACTAGCACTTCGCAACTACTTTCCGATTGTAACGGAATTTTGTTTCCTTCGATTGGTTTCCCGTCAACGAAAATTTCCGCTACGCCTTTTGAAAGATGTAAAGGATTTGAGACTTTTATATTGTACGTGGTTCCTCTGAATTTTCGCTGTATCGAAAAACTATCCCATTTTCTGGGAATACACGGGTTTATCACGAGTCCGTCATAATCAGGTTGAATTCCGAGGATATGTTGTGAGATGGCAAAAAAGTTCCAGGCTGCAGTTCCGGTGAGCCACGAATTTTTTGCTTCGCCGGGTTTCCACGCATCTTTACCTGCAATCATTTGCGAATAAACATAAGGTTCTGTACGATGTAAATCACTAATCTCCTCCAAATAGGACGGGCAAATTTTCCGGTAATATTCAAAAGCCTGGTCTCCATTGCCGGCTTCGGTTTCGCCAATTATAATCCACGGATTATTGTGACAGAAAATTCCGGCATTTTCTTTATATCCTTCCGGGTAACTGGTAATTTCTCCTTTGCTCAGATCATATTCTGAATAGGGAGGATTATTCAATACAATTCCGTATTCGCAATCAAGATATTTTTTTACGGAATCAAGTGCTTTTTCCGGCCAGCCTTTTTCTTTTCCTACTGCCGCCATAGTGCAGAATCCGTTTGATTCTATAAAAATCTTTCCTTCTCTATTTTCGGTGCTTCCTATTTTTTTACCATAAAAATCATAAGCTCTTAAAAACCATTCACCATCCCATCCGCGCAGGGCGATGGCCTGATTCATTTTTTCTACCTCCCGGAACACAAACTCTGCCTCAACAGTTTTATCCAGTTGTTTTAATAATTGAGCATAATCTTTACCGTAAAGTACAAACATTCCGGCAATCATCACCGACTCGGCGACACCGTTTGTTTTATTTTCTGTAGTTTGAAACGATTCATCGGGGTTGTTTGAAAAACAGTTCAGGTTTAGACAGTCGTTCCAGTCTGCACGACCAATTAACGGCAAACCATGCGGTCCCAGGTTATTTGTTACATGAAAAAAAGAGCGATTTAAATGGTCGAGCAGCGGTTGTGCTTTACTTTCATCGTTATTGTAAGCGACCATTTCTTTTAGAATGGAAAAATCGCCGGTTTCCTTGATGTATAAAGTAGTTGAAAGAATCAGCCAAAGTGGATCGTCATTAAAATTCCCGCCAATATCGGAATTTCCTTTTTTTGTAAGTGGCTGGTACTGGTGATAAGCGCCACCATCTTCCAACTGCGTGGCAGCTAAATCTAAAATTCGTTCGCGAGCTTTTTCAGGTATTAGATGCACAAAGCCGATTAAATCCTGGTTCGAATCGCGGAATCCCATTCCACGGCCAATTCCCGATTCAAAATACGACGCGGAACGAGACATGTTAAAGGTTACCATATTCTGATACTGGTTCCAGAGATTAACCATACGATCCATTTTTTTATCATGGCTCTTTACCTGGAAATTGGAAAGTAATTTGGTCCAATATTCGCTTAGTTTATATAGCTCTTTTTCAATTTGTTCAGGAGTATTTAATTCAGAAATAAGTTGTTTCGCTTTTGTTTTGTTGATTATTTTTTTTGATTCCCATTTCTCTTCATCTTTGTTTTCTATGTACCCCAAAATAAAAATGAGGTCTTTTTCTTCTCCCGGATTCAATTCAATTTCAAGCATATGAGAAGCAACGGGCGACCATCCGTGGGCCACTGTATTTTTTGATCTGCCTTCACGAACTACATCCGGATCGGCATAAGAATTATATAATCCTACAAATGATTCCCGATCGGTATCAAACCCGTCGATCTTTTTGTTTACAGTATAAAATGCATAGTGATTTCTGCGTTCGCGATATTCGCTTTTATGATATATCGCAGAGCCGTCGAGTTCAACTTCGCCAATGGAATAGTTTCTCTGGAAATTTGTCATGTCATCTAATGCATTCCAAAGATTCCATTCAACAAATGAAAACAATTTGAGTCTTTTTTGAACAGTACCATTATTCTTTAACTGAACACGCTGAATCTCGGCAGATTTACCCAGTGGAACAAAATAGGTTACCAATGCGGAAAGTAGATTCTTTGCTCCTGAAATTTTTGTATAGCCCAACCCATGGCGACATTCATAATTATCCAATTCTGTTTTAACCGGTTTCCATCCCGGCGACCATATTGTTTCACCTTCTTTTATATAAAAGTACTTTCCATTGTCGTCAATGGGTACATTGTTGTATCTGAAACGGGTAATTCTCCTGAATCGTGGATCTTTGTGGAAGCTATATCCTCCACCTGTGTTTGATATTAGGCTGAAAAAATCATCATTGCCTAAATAGTTGATCCATGGCCAGGGGGTTTTTGGGCTGGTTATTACATATTCTCTGTTGAGGTCGTCAAAAAATCCAAATCTCATTTTATTTTCTTTAGTCAAATTTTACGCAAATGTAACCCTTATTGTAAATTAGACAAAAAGAAAAATGAAATTTAACCAACATTAACGATTTTATTTTGTAATTCCGGGCCAGTCATCGGTTCTAAAGGGGTTTGCCGGCAGCCCTTCTTTATTAT
This sequence comes from Maribellus maritimus, assembly GCF_022267315.1. Lineage (GTDB taxonomy): Bacteria > Bacteroidota > Bacteroidia > Bacteroidales > Prolixibacteraceae > Draconibacterium > Draconibacterium maritimum. The sequence goes on along the minus strand of NZ_JAIKLE010000009.1, from coordinate 123,299 downwards.
ACAGATTCAGGTCGTCCGGATTATTAGCCCATCCATAGCGAACTGCTACAGGATTTTCTACTTCTTCTGCAGAAACCACGACAGAATTGTTAGTTGCCAACTCTGCTTTTGCCCAGTGGAATTTTTTGTCGGACCCGGCAATCTCAAATCCCTTTAAATATCCATATTTATCTTTTACTTTCAGACCCGAACCGGTTTCTGAAAAGACAATAGTTGCTTTTCCCTTGCTAAATTCAACCGATTCAAACATCGGGCCTGAAAAGACTATTTCTTTACCGTATGCAACTTTTAAGGCATTTAAAGCCAGCCGTTTCCCAACATCCTGCTTGTTTTTAGGGTGAATGTCATTTGCTTCGCCAATGTCGATTGTAACTGCCATTCCTGTATTGGGTAAAGATAAGGTTTTGGTTTGCGCTTCGCGTAATTCTGCCCATTCACTTGCAGCGGGTGTTTCAACCGGCTTCATATAGTTGGCTAAGGAAACAAAAAGAAAAGGGAAATCTCCCTGATTCCACTGCGCACGCCAGTCCTCAATCAGATCTGGGAAAATACGCTGGTATTGTTTTGCCCGGCTTGCATTTGATTCTCCCTGGTACCAAATTGCTCCTTTTATTGCATAAGGAAGAAGCGGATTTATCATTCCATTGAACAGAAGCGTTGGATAGGAGTTTGGCCCTATATTTACAGCAGACACCGAAGCTTTTGAGATTTTGAATTTCCAGTCACCTGAAATATCCATTTTTTCATTTCCTATCGCTATAAACTGGTCTTTGGGGTCTCCCCAAATTCCTCCATTCCCACCGGTATCGTCAACACGCACAACAATCATATTTTTTCCCGGTTGTATGTACTTTTTGTCAACGGTATAAATGCGCTCTTCATTGTATTTATTCTCTGTTTTACCAATTTCTATCCCATTTAAAAAAGTAATATCAGAATCATCTACCTTTCCTAAATGTAGTGTGAGGTTACTTTGCGACTGCTCTTCCGTTAACTGAATTTCTTTGCGGTACCAGCCAATTCCGTCAATGTCCATATATCCCTGTGCTTCCCAGTAAGTTGGAGTTTTGATGGTTTTCCAGTTGCTGTCGTTAAAATCAAGAGCCGACCACACCGGTTTCCCATTTTCCATTCCTTTGTCTTCAGTAGGAAACTCACCGCCAAGAATCTTTTTTACTTCTTCCAATTTTTGTTCTTTGTAGTTTTCGAGGTTCATCTGTTGCAGCTTAACCAACATTTCTTTAAAATCGGGGTCGTCTGAAATTGTCTCAGCGCTTGTCCATGTTTCAGCCACGGTGCCGCCCCATGATGTATGTAACAGACCAATAGGGACTTCGAGTTCGGTTTGTAGTTTTTTTCCAAAAAAGTAGCCGACGGCCGAAAAACCTCCGATAGTTTCTGGAGAACATTCTACCCATTCTCCCGACGAAATATCATCTTTTGGAAATTGCGCCACTGTTTTAGGAACAGTAAACAGCCTGATTTTCGGATAATTTGCCAAGGCAATTTCTTCTTCAGCATTTTTGCTTCGGTCGACACTCCACTCCATATTCGACTGCCCTGAACATACCCAAACATCACCAATTAGCACATTGTCAAAAACAATCGTATTTTTACCTTTTACAGTCAATGTATGTGGCCCGCCGTATTCCTGTACCGGTAAATTTACTTTCCATTTACCCTCAGTATTTGCTTTTGTACGAATGGTTTTCTTGTTAAATATTACCATTATCTGTTCGCCTTTGTCTGCCCACCCCCAAACCGGGATTTCAATTCCTTGCTGAAGAACCATGTTTGAACTAAAAATACGGGGAAGTTTTACGTCTGCTTTTACGATATGAGATAAAAAAACAAGAAGGAGAGAAGTGAATGTGATATGTAATAATGTTTTCATCAGATAAGTTTTATTTTTACCAAATCTATGAAAAATTAAGGAAATGATTTTAGTCGTTTCCGGGACCCGAAGCTTTTTTAAAATATTCAGAAATTGCCGCAACATAGCTTTCGTAGGCTGTAATTCCTTTTTCGGTGATTTTTATTGTGGTTAAGGGGTAGTTGTTCCGAAAAGACTTTTTGATTTTTATATATCCTGCCTCATTTAATTTTGATAGTTGAAAGCTCAGGTTCCCTTTTGTTGTTTCAATGTTTTCCAGCAAAAATGAAAATTCAGCCGATTTTAAGGGCAGCAAGATTGACATTATCGAAAGGCGCACCTGTGAATGCAAAAGCGGATCGAGATCTTTAAACATGGGCGGTTTGTTTTTTTTGCGAAGTATACATCAAAATTCCGGGAATGATAAAACAAATAACTTCTGCAATACCGCGAATCAAAAATTGATCGTTTAAAGAAAATCTTGCTGCAGTTACTGCCGCTATCCACATTATAACTCCGCTAACAGAAAGAAGATAATACCTGTAAATTCCTCCTGAGACAAAAAAAGCAAATCCAATTAGTACCAACTGGAGCGGTTGTAGAAGAGCAAAATTTATATCCGTTAAAATATATTTTGTAATAAGTACCATCATGTTATGAGCGATAATAACACCAATCCAAACAAAACGCGTGGAAATGGCTGTGTAAGTTATTGCTTTCTTTTTTCTGAAAAAGATAAAATAGGCGGTTAGAGCGATTACCGCGATTCCAAACAAGATTTGTAATGTGTCAAGAATATTTCTTATCCACCATGCAGTTAAAACGGCCTGTTTGTAATATCTCCATAAGTTGCCAAAAGAAAATACAAATCCCCAGCAGATAAGTAATAATCCATCATCAGTAAGCAATTTTTTTGATGTCTCGATAGTTGCATTTATAATTTGCAGAGATTTTTTTGCGTCTAAAGTTTCTTTTTGGTCTATTGCTTTTTCCATGATAATTGGTTTTGTTTACTAAATTAAACTAGTTTGTAATACAAACCAAATTTTCGAACAAAAAAATGTTTGCAAAAGCAAAAATGTCAGGCAGATACGCCTTGGTAAAAAACAAAGATTTTCCCACGAAGCACTTTGTATAAATGCTTCAGAGATTTATAACTGTCTTTTATTATTTATCTGGATTTATCTTCTCCTGGATTTGCTGGTAGACTTTAATAAAATCATATTCTTCACAATGACCTTTCATGGGCGAAAAATGTATCGTCGCATCAGATTTCGGGTCATCTGTTCGGTATAACATCGCATCAAATGCGCGCATGGCAGGATTTAAATAGAAGTGATCCATATCCGCAACCCAAATCCAGATTTTGCCTTGAATTTTCGGACCCAGTGTTTCCCAGTTGTTTTCCACCATGTCTTTTAAATCATGTTTTCTCCAATACTCGGCAACTTGCCTGTCTATTTTGCCGGTAGCAGGATCAAAGAGGGGTTTGGGTAAGTCATTCTCTCCTTTGGGACTAAAAAGGGCAGAGAAGGCACTAAATTGTCCACCCGAATTAAGATATGTGTCAGAACTTCCCTGGACATTTTCAAATTGAATGTAATCTTTTTGAGAAACCATTGGCTCGCCGTTTACATCTCGCACGAGAGGGCGCAGGTACCCAAATTCGTTATAAAAAGCATTGTCGTCTTTGTAGATATTTATTAACTGGCAATTTTCGAAATCAACCTGATCGGGGCTGTAAGAAAAACAACCGTTAAAAAAATCAGGATAGAAAAGTTGCAAGGCCAGTGATACCCATCCTCCTGTGCTGCAACCGTCCAGGTAACGTGATTCAGGAATCGCTACTCCACGATAATTCTCTTCAATATAGGGTATAACCTCCTCTGTAAGAGAAGTTCCGTAGGGGCCGCTGTTGTCTGAGTCGAGCTGGTAGCTGTCACCAAAGGGACCTTCGCCATCTAAAAAAACAGTAATCATTTCAGGTCCTTCTTCTGAAAGATACCACTCCATAAACGAGTTGTTTTCCACATGTCTGTTTGCACGCGTGTATCTTCCTCCGTAACCGGCAATGTTATACCTCACCGGGTATTTTTTGTCGGGTTTGTTATAAAAGCTTTTGGGCAACAAAACCGCCGCTTTTACAAACATATCTTTTCCCCACCAGTTAGAGAGGAGTTCGCTTTTCAGGTTCACCTCCTTTAAATATTTATTTTCAACCAATTTTCGTGGTAAAATAATTTTTGTTAATGGAATCTCAATGCTTTTATTTTGTTGAAGGTCAATATCCACCACATCACTATATAAATTTCCTGGTGCATTTATTCTTGATTCCTGTATATCCTGATCCCATAAAACCTGAATTCTATATTTTCCAACAGGAAGAGAGTTTAGAGAGATATCAACAGATTTTATAACATCAGTTTTACCGTCAAAAGTAAACGCAGATGTTGCCTCCCAATTTTCGATATTGGTAGCAAAAATATAGTTGGTTTGGCTTGGGAAAGTATTTAGTCGTGGTTCACCTCTTGTATTGGGATTTATAAAAAGGAATATCCGCCCGGAGTTGATAAAATTATCCCGAACTTGTTTTGACACGGTAGTGTTTACTTTTAACGAACTTGTCTGTGCAACAATTTCCGGGAGAATGATAAACAAAGAGAGAAAAATTATGATTGCTTTTTTCATCTGTAAAGTTGATTTATGAATATTTCCGTTTTTAAGATAAAAATCAAACCTGAAAGTTTAACCTGTTTTTATGAATTAATTTAGAAAAGTTAAACTTTAAACAGATTTTGTGAAAATCAAAAGTAAAAAAAATGAATAGTAATATCTTTGTCAAAAGAAATTGATTTTATTAAATATTTACCATGACTGAATTTAAATATCAAAAACCATTTCCAATTTTAAAAGATGAAACACCATACAAGTTATTAACTACGGATTATGTTTCAACAATTGAGGTTGACGGACGGAAAATTTTAAAAGTAGACCCTGAAGGATTGGAATTTCTTTCCAAACAGGCATTTTCAGATGTGTCTTTTTATTTACGTCCCAAACACCTTGAAAAACTGGCCAAAATTCTTAAAGATCCTGAAGCTACTGACAACGATCGTTTTGTAGCGCACACGATGCTGGTCAACCAGGTTGTTGCTGCAGAAGGAGAACTTCCCACATGTCAGGACACAGGAACCGCAATTGTAGTTGGCAAAAAGGGGGAGAATGTGTATACAGGCGTGAACGATGCAGAAAAATTGTCAAAAGGAATTTATGATACCTATAGCGAAAGAAACTTACGCTACTCACAGGTGGTTCCTTTCTCGATGTTGGAAGAAAAAAATACAGGGACAAATCTGCCAGCTCAAATCGATATTTATGCTGAAGAAGGAAACAAATATGAATTTTTATTTGTGACTAAAGGCGGTGGTTCCGGTAATAAGACATATCTGTACCAGCAAACAAAATCGTTGCTGACAGAAGAAAATCTGTCCAAATTTGTAAAGGAAAAAATTAAAGATTTGGGAACATCGGCATGTCCTCCGTACCATTTAGCTTTGGTAATTGGCGGTACTTCGGCAGAAGCGACATTGGCAGCAGTAAAAAAAGCATCTGCCGGTTATTTTGATCATCTGCCAACCGAAGGAAACGAAGGGGGACAGGCATTCCGTGACTTGGAATGGGAAGCCAAAGTGGAGAAAATCTGTCAGGATAGTGGAGTAGGAGCTCAATTTGGAGGTAAATATTTTGTTCACGATGTACGTGTTATCCGCCTGCCTCGTCACGCAGCTTCATGTCCGGTTGGACTGGGAGTGAGTTGCAGCGCCGACAGAAATATTAAGGCCAAAATTACTGAAGATGGCATTTTTCTGGAAGAGTTGGAAAAGAATCCTGCCCGTTTCCTGCCTAAGGAAGCGCCTCACATGCAACCGGCTGTTGATATTGATTTGGATCAGCCAATGGAAAAAATCAGGGAAGAGCTTTCCAAATATCCAATAAAAACACGTTTGAAACTAAAAGGTACATTGATTGTTGCCCGTGATATTGCTCATGCACAAATTAAAAAAATGATTGACGAGGGCAAACCAATGCCTGAATACTTTAAAAATCATCCGGTTTACTATGCCGGCCCGGCAAAAACTCCAAAGGGAATGGCTTCCGGAAGTTTTGGGCCAACAACAGCCGGGCGTATGGATCCATATGTGGATTTGTTCCAGAGTTTAGGTGGCTCAATGGTAATGCTGGCCAAAGGAAACCGTTCGCAGCAGGTTACCGACGCCTGTAAAAAATACGGAGGTTTTTACCTCGGTTCTATCGGGGGGCCGGCAGCGATTTTAGCAAAAGACAGCATCAAATCGGTTGAAGTAGTTGATTTCCCCGATTTGGGAATGGAAGCAGTTCGAAAAATAAAAGTAGAAGATTTCCCCGCGTTTATTATTGTTGATGATAAAGGGAATGATTTCTTTAGCGAATTGTAATCTTAAATACTTGAAATAATAAATCCGGTGCCTGTGTGCCGGATTTATTGTTACTTTGAATATTCCTGTAAAGTGAAATAAAAAGTACAACCCGTTTTCCCATCGCTTTCAACCCCAACCTCACCTCCTAATCTTTCTGCAATTCTCCTGACGATGGAAAGTCCCAGACCATGGCCTGAGGTTTTTGATATATGTCTTTTTAGCCGGGTAAATTCTTTAAACAAAAGGTTTTGTTCTTCTATCGTTAAGCCTTCTCCATTATCTTTTACCCAAAAACGAACGGAAGACTGATGCTTTTCTGAGCCAATTTTTACTACTGGGGGGTCGCCTCCATATTTTAACGCGTTTAATACATAATTGCCCCATATTTCCTCTACCCAGGGAGCATATCCCAAAACAACCGGGAAATCTTTTGCCCGGATAATACGGGGAGCAGTTTTAAAAGAATCGATATTTAAACGCGATAAAACTTTGTCGATAATTTTATTCATATTTAGAGGCTGAATTTTGAGCGTATTTTGGTCGCGCACATTAGCCAGTAACAACAGTGAATCAACAATATCTACCATCTCCTTTGCACTTTTATTGACATAGTTAAGTGCATCTTTTTTTTCTTCGTTCGACAAATAGTCGGACATCAATAATTCCATAAAATTTAACTGTACAGCCAATGGATTTTTTAAGTCGTGGGCAACGGTACGTGCAAAAGCATCAAGTTCGTCTAATGCATATTTTCTTTCGGTGATGTCATATAACATGATAATATTGCCTGCTACATTCCTGGTATAGTCAATTAAAGGTGTTGTTTGAAGTTCAAATGTCCGTTTATGGCCCATCTCAATTTCAATTGGTTTTTTGGCGACATCGTCAACCGCATCGATAAGCTTTTTATATTTTGTGAAAACTTTTGAAAGGGTTTTTCCCAAGACCTCATTTTGTGTTTTTCCCACTATTTCTTCTGCCGCCGGATTCATTTCCAAAATACGCTTGTTTTTATCTATAAGTATCACTCCACTCTTTACATTCTTAAAGACCAAATGGTGTGCAACAGGAACCAGATCAAACAATTGATAGTGTTTTAAAATAAAAATGAAAATTATTCCAATCCCAAAAAAAGAAAGTGGTGTCGGATCATACGGGGCTATTGGGTTGTTCTTTGTGACATACAATATATTTGGAACTATTATTAATATAACCGATGCTGCAATGGGGATGATTTGTTTGAGATACAAAGTTGGTTTGTGCAAAATTCCCCAAATAAAGATCAATGCACCGCTTAAAATAAGAATATAGGCGTAAACAAGCCATATATAAAAGCCAATATTGTATTCTTTGACGAAAAGGAACAGGTTGTCTTTCAAAACAACATCATAAGATTTATAAAAAAAATGATGTTGTGACACGGTCAAAACCAGTATAAAAGTAAATACAGGAACAATAGCAAGCAAAAGCGTTTGTAATTTTGATAGTTTTTGTTCGTACTGTGTATATGATATTGCAAATAAGAGCCAAAAGAAAGCTGAACAAATATCTCCAAAATACTCTACGCGCAACATTATAAGTTTCCATGTCAAATCCGTATTGAAAAAACCTAAGAGGTATCCCAGCGACCAAAAACCGGTTCCAACAGCCATCATGCTAAAATATTTGGCCCCTTTTACTTCGCGAAGTTTTAGTCCGGTAGCAGCCAATACAAACGACAAAATTGCCACAATAAGATAAAAAAAGAAAAATGGAGTTATTTGCCATGAATCTATCATCGGGATTATTGCTTAATTTCCTTTTAAATTAATTTGTCGACCATTTATTATAAAAATAAGAGTTTAAACATTTTGTCCAAACAGCTTCCGTTGATTTTTTAAGATACATAATAATAATTGATTCTGGCTTTTTGTGAACAAGGACAACAATCTGGCTTTGTTTCAGTATTTATTCAATTTATGATTTATTCTTTATTACAAAATAACGGAGATCTTTTCCGTCAAGTGTTCCGGATTCAGACGGATAAATTTAGTGATAAAATATTAAAAAATGATTGATACTTTTATATTAAAAAAATGATAACCAAATTTAAGGTTTGTATGAATTCAGAATAATTTATTCTTCTTGTTACATTTGAACTCACTCGTTGTATAACAAAAGAAATTTAAAATAAACAGATAAAAGATTCTCGGTTTTATATTTATTCTAATTTGAAAAATGAAAGCAATTCTTTATGAAAAGTTTCGGGGGCCGGTTGAGATTCACCAGGTTCGCAACCCAAAAGTTTTGGCTGACAGTGTAATTGTAAAAGTTGAAGCAACAGGGCTTTGCCGCAGCGACTGGCACGGCTGGATGGGGCATGATCCTGATATTATTTTGCCACATGTTCCCGGTCATGAATTGGCTGGAGTTATTATGCAAACCGGGACTGAAATTAGAAATTGGAAGCCGGGAGATCGGGTGACTGTGCCGTTTGTAAGTGGATGCGGACATTGTCCTGAATGTGTATCCGGAAATCATCAGGTTTGTGATAACCAGTTTCAGCCGGGTTTTACAGCCTGGGGGTCCTTTGCCGAATTTGTTGAAATTAAATATGCAGATGTTAATTTGGTAAAATTACCCGATGAAATTGATTTTGTGACTGCTGCCAGCCTGGGATGCCGTTTTATAACGTCGTTTCGTGCCGTTATCGACCAAGGAAAAGTTTCGACAGGGCAGTGGGTAGCTGTTCATGGTTGTGGAGGTGTCGGACTTTCTGCGATTATGATTGCTACAGCTGCCGGCGCTAATGTGGTTGCTGTTGATATTGACGACACAAAGCTTCAACTGGCAAAAAAAGTAGGAGCCATTGCTTTAGTCAATTCAAGAAAAGTTAAAAATGTGCCCGAAGAAATTAAGAAACTGACTACCCGTGGAGCCCATGTTTCTATTGACGCATTGGGAAGTCAGGAAACTTGTTTTAATTCGGTAAGCTGTTTGCGAAAACGTGGGAAACACATCCAGATCGGTTTAATGACCGGTGATCACAAACATCCTAAAATTCCGATGGACATGGTGGTGGCTCATGAGTTGGAGATTTTGGGAAGTCATGGCATGCAGGCATTCAGATACACTGAAATGTTTGAAATGATAAAAGTCGGCAAATTAAAACCTGAGTTGTTGGTCGGTAAAACCATTTCGCTGGAAGAAACTGCTGATGCCCTGGTAAATATGGATGAGTTTGAAAATTTGGGAGTTACTGTAATTGATAAATTTTAGGAGAAGATTAAGCATCAAAGTAGAACCAAATTCCAATTTGTATACTATTGCAAAAACAAAAACAGACAATTCTGAAATTATTTGTTTTTTTTGTAAAACAGAATGGAAAATTTAAAGATAACACTTATTCAACCCAACATTATCTGGGAAGATATTCAGGGAAATCTGGAAAAATATTTGGATATGATTTCCAATCTGGAGCCAACCGATGTAATTGTTCTTCCCGAAATGTTTACCACTGGATTTTCTATGGCACCTGAAAAACTTAAAGAAACCACGAATGGGAATTCTGTCGGGTGGATGAAAGAGATGGCCGCGCAAACAGATGCTGCAATTGTCGGAAGTCTAATAATCGAAGAAGAAGGGAAGATTTATAACCGTGCGGTCTGGGTTTATCCTGACCAAACCATTCGAACCTACGATAAAAGGCATCTTTTTTCTATGGGAGGTGAACATAACCATTATTCCCGGGGAAACAAAAAATTGATTCTTGAATTCAGAGGCTGGAGATTTTGTCCTTTGATATGCTACGATCTACGTTTTCCGGTTTGGAGCAGGAATACAGAAAAATATGATGTGTTAATTTTTATGGCGAACTGGCCGTCGCCCCGGCACCATGTATGGAAAAATTTACTCACAACACGAGCTATAGAAAACCAATCGTATTGTGTTGGTGTAAACCGTATCGGTACCGATGGAGGAGGAATAAATTACTTGGGAGATTCGACTTTAATTTCACCTAAAGGCTTTGGCGATTTTTTAGGTGAAACTGAAACCAGCCGGACTTTTTCGATATCATATTCTGAATTACATCAATTTCGAGAGAATTTTTCACTACTGGATGACATGGATAAATTCTCTATTCTTGAATAGTTTTATATACAAAATCAATATCGGTTTTAATTCCTGCGTGTACCAATAATTTTCTCAATGTTATTTTCTCCTCAAGCCTTCCTTTTGGATTTTTCATAAGTGAACTAATCTTTTAGTTTTATATTTTACTGTATGTGAGTAGTTTGTGCTGGGATTTGAAAAATAACTAATATTTTAGTTTGAAAACTAAATATTTAGTTTTATGTTTGTTTACATAGAAATGAAAAAAAATGGCTGCGGACAAAGGCTGAATATAGAATTCGAACGAGGAAAGAGAATTGTTAAACATTAATTTAAAAGTTATGGAACAGAAAAAATCGCAAAAAGCCGATCTTGAGAATAAAAGGAATATGTTCTTTTTATTCGGGTTAGTTGCAGCTTTAGGTGTCACACTTCTCGCATTTGAGTGGACCAGCAAGCCAAATAAAGCTGCGTCACTGGGAGAAATGCAGTCAATGGTTGTAGAAGAAGAATTTATTCCGGTAACACGTGAGCCTGAAGTGAAACCACCGCCACCGCCACCGCCACCAAAAGTTGTTGAAGTTTTAAACATTGTGGATGATGATGTTGAAATTAAGGATGAACTGGAAATTGAAGATAGTGAAATCGATGACGAAACAGCAATTGATATTAATCCGGTAATTACTACTATGGCAGAAGAGGAAGAAGAGGAGGAGCAGATTTTATTTAATATCATTGAGGAACCTGCTGAGTTTCCCGGAGGCGACCGGGCTTTATATAAATATTTGAGTGACCATGTAAATTATCCGGTGATTGCTCAGGAAAACGGTATTCAGGGAAAAGTGTATGTAAAATTTGTAATCGATGAACAAGGAAATACAAGCAGGGCAGAAGTTCTTCGTGGCGTAGATTCTTCATTGGATTCCGAAGCACTACGTGTGATAAACAGTCTTCCAAAATTTAAACCCGGAAAACAGCGTGGAAAACCGGTAAAAGTGTATTACAATGCAGTAATTAATTTTCAGTTGCAATAATAAAACTGTCACACTTTAAAAAGCTAAAGCAATGGAACAAAAAAAATCAGCAAAGGCCGACCTTGAAAATAAAAGAAACATGTTTTTTTTATTTGGTTTGGTTGTGGCCTTGGGCGTCACGCTTCTGGCTTTTGAATGGACTACAAAACCAACCAAAGTTAGTTCTCTGGGAGAAATTCAATCTATGGTTGTAGAAGAAGAATTTATTCCGGTAACACGTGAGCCTGAAGTAAAACCACCACCTCCGCCACCACCACAAGTTGTTGAAGTTTTGAACATTGTTGATGATGATGTTGAAATCGAAGACGAACTGGAAATTGAAGATTCGGAAGCAGACGATGAAACTATTATCGACGTTGCTCCTGTAATTGAAACAATGGAGGAAGAAGAGGAGGAAGCACCGGAAATATTTACTATTGTTGAAGAGCCGGCAGAGTTTCCGGGCGGAATTAAAGCGTTATATAATTTTATATCCAAGTCAGTTAAGTATCCTGTTATTGCACAAGAGAATGGTATAGAAGGAACCGTTTTTGTAAAGTTTGTAGTTGACGAACAAGGTAATGCAAGCAGCGCGGAGGTTCTCCGCGGAGTAGATGCATCATTGGATTCGGAAGCGCTCAGGGTGATCAACAGTCTCCCGAGGTTTAAGCCGGGAAAACAAAGAGGAAGGCCAGTAAAAGTTTACTACCATGCAAAAATTAATTTTCAACTTCAGTAAAAAAATAACGGTTAAAAAATCCATATACTTATTTTTATACAAGCAGGAAATGTATACCTGTTTAATTAAACCTTCGGTGTTGACCGAAGGTTTTGGTTTTTATAAAATTTCAACTAAAATAACTAAACTGCTAGTTTAAAAACTAATCTATTAGTTTTAGGTATAGTTTTTGTTACAGGAACAGCTGTACTTTATCAAATTTTTAATCAGTATGAAGGAACTTACAAAAGCGGAAGAACAAATAATGCAGCTTCTCTGGAAACAGGAGAAAGCGTTCGTAAAAGATATTATCGATAAAATACCTGAACCAAAACCTGCGTATAACACGGTTTCCACAATTATCAGAATTCTGGAGAAAAAAGGATTTGTCGATCATAATGCCTATGGAAAAACCCACGAATATTTTCCTTTAATATCAAGAAAGGAATATACCAGGTCTTTTATGAAGAATTTTATGAGGAACTATTTTAGTGGATCTTTCCAGGAGATGGTGTCGTTTTTTGCCAAAGAAGATAACATGAGTCTTGCTGATTTTGATGAATTGGCAGAGGATGTAAAACGCGATTTGGAAAACGAAAATTCTGCTGAAAATGAATCACGCGATTAATTTTATTCTTGAATCCGGCATTAGTCTCTCCGTACTTGCTCTCATTTATATTTTATTTTTGAGAAGAGAGACTTTTTTTAAACTCAACCGTTTCTTTTTGTTGGGGGCGATTGTCTTTTCACTTGTTCTGCCGTTTTTAAAGTTTCAGATTTTTAGCGCAAATCCGGTTTTGTTGGAGGAAATTACCGTAACACCGTATAAAAACCTCATAGAAGCAGTTACGGTTTATGGAAAAGATTTATCAGGGACGATTGAAGAAGCAATTCTTTCAGCTAATTTTCTGATTCTAGTGTATCTGCTTGGAGTAACTTTTTTTCTCTACCGGTTTTTATTTCGGGTTGGAGACCTAACGTATATGATTTTTAAAAATCCAATTCAAAAATACGAGGGTTTTAAACTTGTTCTGCTTGACAGAGAGACTAGCCCTTTTTCTTTTCTGAGTTATGTTTTTGTCCATCGGGCGCAGGAAAAAGATATTAGTTACCATAAAATGCTGGCGCACGAGTTGGAACATATTAAACAAGGACATACATTTGATATTATCTTTCTTGAAATACTTTCTGCATTTCAATGGTTTAATCCATTTATGTGGATGTTACGAAGATCAATTCGTGAAAACCATGAATATCTGGCCGATCAGGCGGTATTAAAGTCGGGGGTTAAGCGTGGATTTTATAAGAAACTGCTTTTAAACCAATTTGTTGGATATGATTTTGAAATTGCCAATAACTTCAATTATTCGCTGATAAAAAGGCGCATTAAAATGATGTCAAGAATCAGATCTTCAAAATTTGCCAACGGGAAAATGATTTTTGGTGTTTTGGCTGCGGTTGGATTGGTTATCGTTTTTGCCTGCGAAGAAAAAGAATCATATGAAATGACTCCTGTAAAGCAAAATGACTCAATGACAGTAACTATTTTAGATCAAAAATTAAAGATTGAAGGAGCTGTCGACGGCATTGAAAAAATAAAAAATTTACTTTCCGAAAGCTCCAACATTGAATTCATGTACGATAGTGTTGGAAACAATATTGTTTTATCTCCTCAAAAAAGCCAGCTTGAGAATTCTCAGTTAGATTCTGATGAGCAAGTTTTTCTAATTGTTGAGGATATGCCCGAATTTCCGGGAGGTGAAAATTCACTAAGTAAATATATTGCCAATGCAATTATTTATCCCGAAGTCGCTGTTGAAAAAGGAATTCAGGGTAAAGTATTTGTTTCTTTTGTAGTAACCAAAAACGGAACAATCGCAAATGCAAAAATTGACCACGGTGTAGACCCTGCGTTAGACAAAGAAGCACTTCGTGTTGTAAACAGTCTTCCCAAGTGGAAACCCGGAAAACAAAAGGGGCAGGTAGTAAATGTTAATTATACGGTGCCGATTAATTTTTCGATGGATGAAGACAGTTGATGAAAACTTTTAGTTAAACTACTTCTTTATAAAGCTGATATGGATAATTTTAATAAACAATTAATTCTCCTTTTTTTTGTAATTCTGTCTGGTTTTGCTTTTTCTCAGGAAGAAATAGATTTGCTAATTCTAAATAAAGACTACAATAAAGCTTTGCAACTCATTGAGCAGGAATTAAAAGAAGATAAAAAAACAGACTTATATTTAAAGAAAGGATTGATTTATAACAAACTCCAGATGTATTCTGAAGCAATTTCTGCATTGGAAAGCGCAAATGAATTGGATGGAGGTAATTTTGATATTTTAGATGAAATTGCTGAAACACATTCTATTTTAGGAAATTATATCGACGCTATTCCATATTATGAAAGAGCTCTAAAAGTTGATCCTGATAACTTGGCATTGGCAGCAAAATTGGGACGAAACTATATTAACCTAAAAAATTACAATAAAGCATATTCAATATTCGAGCAAATCTATAGTGTTGATACTACAAACGTATATTGGAATAAACAGTTCGCATTTTGTGCATATCAGCGGAAGCAGGTTTTTACCGCAGTAGCATTGTACGAGAAGGTTATCGCAGCCAATCCGCGTGATTATTCATCTTATTTTAATTTAATAAGGTTGTATAAATTATTGCCGCCATCAGGTAAAATACAGGAAACAATCGAGCGGGGAATGGAAAATTTTCCGGAAGATGCCCAGTTTTTTGAAGAACAGGCCGATTATTATTTTTCGTCAAAACAATACACCGAGGCAAGAAGTGCCTATGAAAATTCTTTTATGTTTGGCGGCGACTCGTTATATAAGGTTTTAATGAATTACGGAATTAGTCTTTATTTTGACCGAGATGAAAGAAAATCGATATCAATTCTGGATATCTGTGCAGAGCAAGTTGCCAACGATCCTTATGTGTTATTTTATTTGAGCCTCAACTATAAACGTTTAGCTGAATACGAGGATTCGGAGGCATACATGAAAGCAGCAATCGAATCGGCAACTCCAGCTTACCTTCCTGAAATGTATCATCATCTTGGGCAGATTTTTGGTCAACAGCGAAAGTTCGA
The DNA here is from genome assembly GCF_022267315.1 of Maribellus maritimus. Lineage (GTDB taxonomy): Bacteria > Bacteroidota > Bacteroidia > Bacteroidales > Prolixibacteraceae > Draconibacterium > Draconibacterium maritimum. The sequence goes on along the minus strand of NZ_JAIKLE010000009.1, from coordinate 108,037 downwards.
AGAATCGATAGTTGCATTAAAAAAAGCGAATGAAATGGATCCCGAAAATCCTGAAGTGCTTTTTGAGATTGCCACTACCTATGAAGAATTTAATGCCAATAAAACGCTGGCTTTAAACTATTATCAAATATATTTAAAAGAAGGTGGAGCAAAAGCACGAAATTTTAATTACGCGCAAGACCGCATCGAAAAAATAAAAGAAGACATGTTTTTTGACGAATAAAATTTAGTGTTACCCTCCTGTTTTTTCCCGTACCAGATTAGCTAGTTGAACCCTGCTTTTTACGCCTGTTTTAGTATAAATTCGGTGGGTGTGGTCTTTTACAGTTTGCAAAGTAATAAAAAGTTTTTCGGAGATCGCTTTGTTTGTTTTTCCCGTACAAATTTCAAGAATGATTTCTGCCTCCCGTTTTGAAATTTCATACAAGTTACAAAAAGTAGAAAAATCGATATTCTTTTCTTCTTCCATTGTAGGATTTGATTTCATTTCAATCTGAAAAAAAAGAGGAACCAGAATATTTACTCCAAAAAGTAAGAGGATTGATATGCAGGTTGAAATATATCCGAAAATGTGGAAAAAATTCAAGGAAGCAGAATAAATAACAATACCTAGCAAATACAAAGCAAGATATTTTTTATGAATATAGAAATCTCTTTCGTTTCCTTTTTTATCTGACTTCAGCAAAGGGGCAAAAAACAAAGCTTGTACAATTAGGTTTAGCAATAGCAAAATTTGTATGATAAAGAGATCAGGATCTGCCGGCGTACTTATTTTACCTTTATGTATCAAAAAGGTAACAATAAAGGGAACAAATATTAACAAGGGGAAAAAACTGTAAATAAATCCTTTTGGAATGCGAAATCCCTTCAGATTAAATCCAAATTTTACCAACATAAACCAGCTAACAACCAAAAAAGGAATACCAATCATAGGAATAAACAAAGCGAGCTTGCCATTTAGTTCTGCATTAAGATTAAAATCAGCAATTAATTGGCGAATGACCATATTTCCCCAAATTCCATATATGAAAAAAGAAAAAAGAAAAATTTGCTGATAAAGCAGTATTTGAAAGATTACTTTTTTGTTGCCCTGGTAAAGTTGGTATGAGATTGAGATTCCGATCACAGCCAATCCTGCGGTTATAATAAAAGTAACAATATAAGCTAGAATCTCAATTTGCATTTCTCTTTCAACTTAAGTAGTATGCTGCAATAATACAAAGTCGCCTGTTATACAGTTAACTACCAAAGTAGTGAATATACAAAATCCTACCAAAGTTGGAAGGTTATTTTTACAATTAACCGTAATTTCGATTCAGAATTAACAGAAAACAGAAACTTTAAAAAACAACAAAATGAACAATCAGGAATATTTAAGTTTGACACCAAGTATAGGTGGGAGTTTTAGCTACGGCTGGCGAAAGATGTTTGATAATGCATTTCTCTATCTGCTCGTAGCAGTAATAATTGCAGGAATTCTCAATGGTCCGGTTGGAGCTGGATGGAAAGCAGATGGCAATTTGGGCTGGGGAGCCTTAGTATTATTACCGCTAATGATTTTTGGCCTGGCTTATTCGTTTATGTTTATGCCGGTAATAAATTTTGGTGAAAAATACCTGTTTCTCAAAGCCATGAGAAATGAAGAAGCTGACCTCAAACTGTTGTTTGAAGGATTCAGAACCAACTACTTAAACATTGTGTTGGCTAATCTTATTGTATTTGCCCTGGTTATGATTGGATTTGTAATGCTCATCATTCCCGGAATAATAATTGCCTGCCGATTGGTTTTTGTGCCTTTGCTGGTAATGGATAAAAATCTTGAACCAATGAAAGCGGTTGAACGAAGCTGGCAAATGACAAAAGGACACGGTTGGAAAGTATTTTGGATGGGAGTAATTTCAATATTTATTTTTATTGGCGGATTAATTGCATTTTTTGTGGGTGTTCTCCTCTCATTTATGTGGATACATTCAGCGTTTGCAACTTTATATCAATCCATTTTAAATCAGGATGATGATGAAAATCCAATACCCATTCTAGGTGTTAACGAAGTATAAAAGCAAGTTCAAGCAAAACAAAAGCCTGGGAATTTTTCCGGGCTTTTTGTTTTTATTAAACTTCTTTGCGTATTTTGGAAAACTAAAACTACTTGAATGAAGAAATTGTTTTTCCCTGTTGTTTTATTGTTTTGTTTTGTGGTATCTAAAGCCCAGTATTTTCAAACAGGCGAAGACCCTGCTTCTATTAAATGGAGACAGATCAATACAACTAATTTTCAGATTATTTATCCGGACTATTATGAAACTCAGGCACAAAAATTGACGTGGGTTTTGGAAAAAGTTTATAACTACGGAGGCCACTCTTTAAAACACAAACCAAAAAAAATCTCTGTTATTCTTCATACGCAAACCGTAAAGTCAAATGGACTGGTGGCCTGGGCACCTAAAAGAGCTGAATTTTATACTACTCCTCATCAGGATATTTATCCGCAGGATTGGCTGGAGCAATTGGCTTTACACGAATTCAGGCATGTCGTTCAAGTTGATAAGATTAACAGCGAAATCCCCGGGCTCATAAAAGCAATTCTGGGTGAACAGGGAACGGCACTTATTTTTGGTGGTTATTTGCCATGGTGGTTTATTGAAGGAGATGCAGTTGCTACTGAAACGGCACTTAGCAAATATGGGCGGGGACGTTTCCCTTCTTTTTTAATGGAACATAAGGCGCAGGTAGTTGAAAAAGGAATTTATTCCTACGACAAAGCCTATAATGGCTCCTACAAGGATTTTGTTCCCAATCACTATAAGTTAGGTTACTACCTGGTAGGAAATGGTCGTTTAAGATACGGTACTGAAATCTGGGATTCTGTGCTGACAAATGTCGGACGACAACGCTTTCTTGCATTTTCTCCGTTTAATTCAACATTGAAAAAAATTACAGGAAAAAACAAAGTTCAGTTCTACCAAGCTGTTTTTGACAGTTTGAAAACAGTTTGGACAGAACAAGATAAAAAATACTCATCAGCCTCATTTCAAAAAATATCAGGAGAGAATACAAGGTTTACCAGTTATAAATATAATCATTGGTTAAACGATTCATTGATAATTTCGTACAAAACATCTCTCGATAAAATAGGCCGATTTGTATCTATTGACAAATACGGGAATGAGAAAGATCTCTTTTTCCCCGGAACTATTTTTAACGAATCAGTTGATTACAGGGAAAATATACTTGTCTGGTCCGAACAGGTACCTGATCCCCGCTGGTCGCATAGTGGAAAATCATTAATAAGAATTTTAAATCTTGACAATAAGAAAAAGGCTGAGTTTTATCCGGAGTTTAAAGGTTTTAGTCCTTCCATATCTCCCGACAAATCGAGTGTTGCAGTGGTCGAAACAGATTTCTCAAATAACTATTTTGTTTCTGTTTATTCTGTTCCATCGGGAGAATTGCTCCATCGTTTTCAATCAGAGAATAACAACTATTTTTTTTCACCCGAATGGTTGAATGAGAATGAGATGGCGGTTGTTGTTTTAACAAAAAACGGGAAAAAACTGGCCAAAATAGACCTCCTGGAAAATGATATGGAAATATTGGTAGACAGTGATTTGGGTGAAATAAAACAATTAATATTTGAAGGAAACACGTTATATTTTATAAGCAGCTACTCCGGTAAGAATGGTTTGTATTCATATAATTTAAATGACAAGAATATACGTTATTTATACGAACCAAGATTTGGAGCTGAATACCCGGCCATTTCAGAGAACCGAAAAATTCTTTTAAGCAATTACACTTCTGATGGTTTTAGTTTAATAAAACTGAATGAAACACGCCCGGTTATAATAACAAATGTACAAAGAGGCCGATACCTTCTTGCTGAAAAGCTTGCTAAACAAGAACCTGGTATTCCCGATTTCGATGTACCCGACACTTTGAGGTACGGCTCAAAAAAATACAATAAAAAGGCACATTTACTTAACTTTCATAGTTGGGCGCCGGCATTTGTCGACGTCAATTCATATGAAATTACGCCGGGAGCAAGTATTATGTCACAAAATAAGCTGGGAACCGCTGAAACTATTTTTGGTTACAAATGGGATGTTACAGAAGAAACGGGGCAGTTTTATGCCAGGTATACATACAAAGGTTGGTATCCTGTTTTGAGTTTTGAAATTAGTAAGGGAAACAGGGCTTCACAATATTATCAGATTCGACAAACAAAAAATGAGCAAGGTGAAATTATACATCAGGATACAACTTTGCAGGACTTTACATGGAAAATTACAAGTGCCGAAGCAAATATTAGCGTACCTTTTACTTTGACAAGAGGACCGTTTAACAGACTCGTTCAGCCAGAGGTCCAATACGAATATACCAGTTACAAACACAATCCATCGACCCCCGACAATTTCTTTAAAGGAAATTTTCAGTCTGTTACATACAGGTTATATTATCATCAGCTTTTAAAACAGGCATCAATGGACGTTTATCCTGATTTTGGAATTGTGCTTGACGGCTATTATCAGCATTCGCCGTCGGGAGAGACAGATCTGGGGAACCAAAGTGTTTTACAATCAATTTTATACTTGCCGGGTTTGATGAAGAATCACGGGATTCGAATCTATGGGGGAATTCAGGATAAGAATATCAGTGAGTCTTTTAGCTTTTCCGATGTTATAAGATACCCAAGGGGCTGGGGTAGAATTAGCACAACCGAAATGTACACAGTGGGCACTGATTACAAGTTTCCGGTATTTTACCCCGAATGGAGTTTGGCTGGTATCTTGTATCTGCAGCGAGTTAAAGGTTCCTTTTTTGGTGATTTTGCCCGCTTGAAAGGAAATGTTTACGATGATGGGGAAATAGTTGGAAGATATTCTAAAGATATTTCTTCTGTAGGAATTGAAATAACAGGCGATGTTAACTTTCTGAGGTTTTATGCTCCTGCAAGTATCGGTCTGCGTGGATCGTATCTGCCTGAATTAAACAATATGTACTTCGATTTATTATTCTCGGTCAATTTTAGCTCGCTTTAGTGTAAATACGGTTATTTCTGCCGGCATATCAATTCTCCAGGGAATTCCCACAGTTCCGAGTCCCGTATTTACATAAAGGAAATTGTCTCCATCCTGATATACCCCGCCCCAGTTCTTCCGGGTTAAGTAAGCAAGGCTAAAAGGAATTCCGCCTAACTTGATTCCCCATTGTAAACCATGTGTATGTCCTGAAAGGGTTAACTGGTAGTGTCCATTTTCTTTTACAACAGTTTCCCAGTGAGCAGGATCATGTGTCATTAGAATTTTAAAAGCATCATTAGGAATTCCTTTTCCTGCCCGTTCCAGATTAGCATATTGTGGAAAAGGCGGATGCCCCCAGTTTTCGACACCTACCACAAAAATGGAGTCGGTACCTCGATAAATAACTTTGTTTTCATTTCGCAGTAGCTGAAATCCAAGATTTGAATTTGACAACACAATTTCTTCAAAATTATCTTTCTTTAACGATTCGGTTTTCCAATTCATATAATCACCATAATCGTGGTTTCCAAGAATAGAAAAGCTTGTTCCTCCGGAGTTTAACTTATTAAAAATACCATTCCAGCCCTCGGTTTCATATGAAAAATTATTGACCAAATCGCCGGTAAACAGAATCAAATCCGGGTTAACATCTCTGATTTCTTTTTCTACTTCAGTTAATAACCTGCTTGACTTTCTTATACTACCTAAATGTATATCTGAGATATGGACCACTTTGAAATTTTCAAACCCTTCAGGAAGCGTGGCAAAATAAAGTTCTTCATTTTTAGTTTTTATCTTATTTTTTCCAGCAGATAAACCCCAAAGCATTGTTAGGCCCAGGCCAATTGAAATGATAAGGCCTGCAAAAGGAACGACTTTTCCACTTCTGAACAATTTACTTAACACATAAAATAAACTTAAAACAATCTTCAATGTCAGGTCAATAAACAGAAACGCATTAAAGTAAAAATAAGTAAAATAATTATCTGCTTCTCCCGGCTGGTTGGGATAGATATATAAAAAAACAAAAAAGAAAATAAACATAATAACATACACCCAATAGCCAATCTTAAAACTTTTGTTTCGAAGAAGATTTCCGAGGTTAAAATAAGCTCCCAAACATACAAGGATGTAAAATCCTGCAAAAAGGAGTATGTATAGCAGTTGAAACGATCGCATTTTTTTTAATTTTATCTATTTCTATTTTTTCTCAACTATTTTTAATTACTTAATTTATTAACTAAGTATCACATCAATAATAACTTGTCTTAAATATTTCTATATTTTAAGTCCATGAGAATCCAATATTTTTCTTTTTGTGACTGGATATACATCAATTTTTTGTTCCTGCTATGTTAATGCTAATTTTTGAATAAAAAAACGTATTTAATATGAATATTGCATCTCGGTCTGCATTCATTAATTAGGACAGTTGACGGTGAAAATTAGCTATTTCCTATCCTCTTTAACAATGTTTATGGATGTTACTTTTGAAACAATAATGTATAATCCTAACGAACAGCAATATGAGTTTACATATGTTTCGTGTCCTTGTACATAAAAGTATATAGGTTTTATTCATGAGGTAGAACTAATATTTCAATTTTGTTCATCTGAAAAAGTAGTAAACTTTATAAAAGTAAACCAAACTAGTAGTAATTATACAATAGTTTTTAGAAATTAAATTGGTGTCACTCTAGCCACTACTAATTAATAATAAATAATTATATAATTCACTAAATCAGTTATTTAAATATATTTATTTTAAGCTTTTTATAATAATTATTTCTCACATGTCGGAAAATGACTGATTTTCCATATTGATTTTAGATATAATATATTAATATTAAGCAAATTATGAAATTTAACTTATCTAAATTATAATATAAAATGAATAGTTTTAACGTTTTTTATAAACCAAATTTGTAAAGTGGTAATGTGAATTTATTTGTAATTTTAAATAAAATAGTTACATTTGTATATCTATCTCTATTAAAGATAGAATACAGCTTCTGACACATAAAATCAAACAGAGATGAAAGAGCGAATTCAAAAATTTATTGATTATAAAGGAATAGCAGCAGGAGAGCTGGCTTCTGTTCTTGAAGTGCAGCGTTCAAATATCTCTCATATCCTGAATGGCAGAAATAAGCCAGGAGCTTCTTTGATTGAAAAGATGCTTGTTGTATTTCCTGAGTTGAATGCCAGGTGGCTATTAACAGGAGAAGGAAGTATGATAGAAAAAGCAGAAGAACAGCTCGTGAAAAGTGAAGCAGGTTTAGAAGAGAGAACTCAAAATAAAAGTACCCAGCACTCAAATTATTTAATTAATAATAATAATAACAAGCAAATAGACAAAATAGTATTGTTATATAACGACGGTACATTTGTTTCCTATAATAAATAGATCAAAAATTCAGGTATTCCAGACGTACTATTTGAAATAAAAATCAAAGAAAGTATACAAAAGGTAATACAGATAGCTACTTATTAGAAGTGGCTATTTTGGTTTAATGACTAAGCTAAATCATAAACCACTCATAGATAATCTTTTGCATTATATTGTCATGTTTAAATATTTTTTACATAAATATATCCGTTCCAATGAAGTATTTCACAAAAATAAACAACAGAAATATAATCATTATTCACATTTGTATTTGTGCATTAAATATTTTTATTTACATTTGTATCTATGTTTACAAAAGACAAGGTGTTAAATAATAAATATACAACGTGATTACAAACCCAATTTTGTTTAGTTAATTTTAGTAGATCGTAGAGTACAGAAGTTGCTAGCCGTTATAAAATAGTATAACGGCTTTTTTTGTTCATACATTGCTGTCCGGTTTATTTGTTACTAAAATTATTGGCTATCTTTGTGCACAAATTTTTTTAAGATGAGTAGAAAGTTTGTTGAAGAGTTTAAAGTAGTTAAAAATATAGCTTTAAATTCATCTAATTTCCTGATTAAATTGCTTTCAAAAAAAGCGTTACCGCAGATAGCACCCGGACAATTTGTAAACGTAGAGGTGGAAAATTCAAAGGAAATTTTTCTTCGTCGGCCTTTTTCTGTTTTTGAAGTAGACTACACTCAAAATACCATGTCTCTGATTGTTAAAATATTAGGCCGTGGTTCAAAAAAATTGACAGAGATAGAAGAGGGAGACACCATTAATATAGTATATCCCCTGGGAAAGAGTTTTTCTTATCCTGAAAAGGAAGATAAGGTGTTGTTAATAGGAGGTGGAAGTGGGGTGGCACCCATGTTGTTTCTGGCAAAAGAAACAGGATTAGTTAAAGAAAACGTCGATATTATACTTGGTGCCCGAAGTAAAGAGGAGCATATTGATGTTTCTGACTATGCTAAATACGGAAATTTACATTACACCACAGAGGACGGCTCTTTAGGTGAAAAAGGATTTGTTACACATCACTCCATATTTGAGCAAATAAACAATTACAGTAAAATTTATGCCTGTGGCCCTGATGCAATGATGAAAGCTGTTGCCAAAATAGCTCAAACGGAAGGTATCTTTTGTGAAGTATCTCTGGAAAACCTTATGGCATGCGGATTTGGTGTTTGCCTGTGTTGTATCGAGCCAACACAAAAAGGAAATCTTTGCATATGTACAGAAGGACCGGTATTTAATATAAAGGAATTGAAATGGTAGATTTAAATGTAAAAATACATGATCTGGATTTGAAAAATCCTGTAATGACAGCATCGGGAACGTCGGGTTTTGCCGAAGAATTAACCGATTTTTACGATGTTGGTCAATTGGGGGGATTACTATTAAAAGGTACTACTCTGAAAAACAGAGACGGGAACGCTTATCCAAGGATGGCTGAAACAGCTTCCGGAATGTTAAATGCAGTGGGCCTGCAAAATAAAGGGGTTGATTATTTTATTGAAAATATATACCCAAGGATCAAGGACTATAATACGCCATTAATTGTAAACGTAAATGGTTCCACGGTAGAAGAATATATCGCGGTAACCGAAAAAGTCAACGAATTGGACAAAATTCCGGCAATAGAATTAAATATTTCATGTCCAAATGTAAAAGAAGGGGGGATGTCTTTTGGTATTAGTTGCCCAAGTGCTGAGGCAGTTACAAGAGAAGTACGGCGGGTTTATGATAAAACGCTTATTGTTAAGCTTTCGCCCAATGTAACAGATATTACTGAGATAGCTAAAGCGGTGGAAGGGCAGGGCGCCGATAGCGTTTCCCTTGTAAATACATTTTTGGGAATGAGCATTGATTCTGAAAAAAGGATTCCGCTCCTTTCAACTGTCACTGGTGGACTTTCCGGTCCTGCAATAAAGCCTATTGCTTTAAGAATGGTCTGGCAGGTGTACAATGCTGTAAAAATTCCTGTTATCGGAATGGGAGGAATTATGAATGCGGCAGATGCAATTGAATTTATGCTGGCCGGTGCTACTGCAGTACAAGTTGGTACGGCTATTTTTAAAAATCCATTTATTCCTCTTCAGATAATTGAAGGAATTAAAGAATATCTAGAGAGACATAAAATTCAATCAGCCAGTGAATTAACTGGTTGTTTACAAATGTAAAAAAAAACTTTTGCTCTGTTTTGGTGCATCTTCAAAAGTTTTCTTTCCCCTGTTTTTTTTTCAAAAATTACGACATTTTTGTAACTTATAGATGGTTTAAATTTTCAATAGAAAAATTTGATATAAAAAAATCTTAAATACTGAAATTGTAATGTGAACATTTCAATTTACCTAATGTTATTGTATGTGTAAATTACAAATAGTATGAAAAAAAACCTAAAAAGTTATGTCAAAATTTAATATTATAATGCCAAAACTGGGCGAAAGTATCCAGGAAGGCACGATAACAAAATGGTTTGTAAAAGAAGGAGATACAGTAGAAGAAGATGATATGCTGTTTGAGGTAGCTACAGACAAAGTTGATTCTGAGATTCCTTCGCCGGTTGACGGTATTATTGAAAAGATTTTGTTTCCGGAGGATAGTTTGGTTCCGGTAGGCGAAGTTTTGGCTGTTGTGAATCTGAGCGGAGAAATAAGTGTAGATGAAGACGCTGGCATTGAAGAAAGTAAAGAATCAGAACAAGAGTTAGAAAAAGAAGCCGCTTTAAGCACTGATGAACAGAAAAATGTAAGAGAACTTTCAAACCGTTTTTACTCTCCTTTGGTTCGAACAATTGCCAAAGAAGAAAATATTTCATTGGAGGAGCTTGAAACCATTGAAGGTTCCGGCGCAAATGGAAGAGTTCAGAAAAAAGATATTTTGGACTACCTTGAAAACAGAGGAGAAGCAAAAGTTGAAACAGCCGCACAAACAGAAAAGAAAGTATCAGCAGCTAAGGTATCTGAAACAAAAGAACATGCTCCAATGCCGGTCTCGATTGGTGCAAACGATCAGATTATAGAAATGGATCGTGTACGGAAAATGATTGCTGACCACATGGTAATGTCCAAAAAAGTTTCTCCGCATGTCACTTCTGTTGTTGAAGCAGATGTTACCGAGTTGGTTTTCTGGAGAAATAAGTACAAAGATGAATTCCAGAAAAAATATGGCGAAAAAATTACTTATATGCCGGTTTTTACTGAAGCAGTAGCGGCTGCTTTGGCTGAATTTCCGTTGGTAAATTCGTCGGTTGATGGTGATAAAATCATTATGAAGAAGGATATTAATATTGGTATCGCAGTTGCCAAGCCTGATGGAAATTTGATTGTCCCGGTAATTAAGAATTCGGAACAAAAGAATTTGCTTGGGATAACAAAGGAATTGAATCGTTTGGCAGATGCAGCCAGGAGCAATAAACTTTCTTTGGAAGAAATACAGGGAGGTACATTTACCATTACGAATTTTGGAACTTTTAGAAACATAATAGGAACACCAATTATAAATCAGCCTCAGGTTGCCATTCTTGCTACCGGTAGCATAGAAAAAAAGCCGGCTGTAATGGAAACTCCTACAGGCGATGCCATTGTGATTCGACATAAAATGTTTCTTTCATTGTCGTACGACCATCGAATTATTGATGGGGCGCTTGGAGGTGCATTCCTGAGAAAGATTGCTGATAATCTGGAGCAGTTTGATATTAATCGTTCAATTTAAAACAAGGAAAATGACAGATAAAGACATCCCAAAAATTTATTCAATAAAAAAGACGCCGAAGGAAACACTCGAAAAATGGTTTCGTTTGCTTTCGGTTGGGCGTGCAATTGACGATAAAGCCCCAAACTATCTGAAACAAGCTATCGGATGGTCATATCATGCACCTTACGCGGGTCACGATGGGATTCAGCTTGCAGTTGGACAGGTTTTTGAAAAAAATAAAGATCACTTGTTTTTATATTACCGTGAAATGCTGACAGCACTGTCTGCTGGAATGACAGCAGAGGAAATTATTTTAAATGGTATTTCAAAAGCAACAGATCCGTCAAGTGGTGGAAGACACATGTCGAACCACCTGGCAAAACCGGAGTGGAATATTCACAGTGTCTCTTCGTCAACCGGGAACCACACATTACATGCTGTTGGAACAGCAAGAGCCATTAAATACTATGGGGAAAAAGCGGTTTCAATAAGTGGTCAGGGAGAATCTTCGGTTAGTGAAGGTTATGTTTATGAAGCCATAAACGGAGCAGATAAGGAAGAATTACCTGTAATTTTTGTTATCCAGGATAATGGATATGGAATTTCAGTCCCTAAAAAAGACCAAACGGCACAACGAAAGGTTGCCAATAACTTCACAGGATTCAAAAATTTAAGAATCATCCATTGCAACGGGAAAGATGTTTTTGACTCGATGAATGCAATGGAAGAGGCTAAAAAATATGCGATAGAAGAATCAAAACCGGTAATTGTTCAAGCCAACTGTGTGCGTATGCATTCACATTCCAATTCCGATGACCACCTGTTATATCGCAGCCAATCAGAACGGAATTATGTGGAAGAATACGATCCGCTTGCAAAATTTAAACGCTTGTTAATCCGGTATAAACGTTTCACTGAAGAAGAAATTCAAACACTTGAAGAAGATACCAAAAAAGTAATAAAAGCGGCGCATAAAGCTGCGATGTCAGCACCCGATCCAGATCCCGATTCCATTTTGGATTTTGTTGTGCCTGAACCGTATGTTTCTCAAAAGTATCCTGATGGATTACACAATGCAGAGGGAGAAAAAAAGAAAATGATTACTGCTTTGAATGAAACATTAAAAACTGAATTCAGAGAGAATCCTGACACATTTATCTGGGGGCAGGATATGGCCAACAAAGATAAAGGAGGCATATTTAATGTTTCAAAAGGAATGCAGCATGAATTTGGCGCGAAAAGGGTGTTTAACGCTCCAATTGCTGAAGACTTTATTGTTGGTACCGCAAATGGAATGTCGCGTTACAATGAAAAAATCAGAGTGGTAGTTGAAGGAGCTGAGTTCGCTGATTATTTCTGGCCGGCAATGGAACAGTATGTCGATACCAGTCATGATTACTGGCGATCGAATGGAAAATTTAGTCCGAATGTAACCATTCGCCTGGCTTCGGGTGGGTATATCGGTGGAGGAATGTATCACTCTCAAAATATTGAAGGTTCCCTGGCAGCAATACCTGGTGTGCGGATAGTTTATCCATCGTTTGCAGATGATGCTGCTGGTTTGTTGAGAACTTCGATTCGTTCAAAAGGAATGACGATGTTTATGGAGCCCAAGGCCTTATACCAGGCACCACAGGCGGCAACTATTGTTCCCGATGATTTTGAAGTACCGTTTGGGAAAGCGAGAATCCGAAGGGAAGGTGCTGATATTTCAATTATTACCTACGGGAATACAACTCATTTGAGTTTACAGGCAGCAGAAAAATTGCAGGAAGAAGGAGTAAGTGTTGAAGTCCTTGACTTGCGTTCGCTGGTTCCGATGGATGAAGCAGCGGTTTTGGAAACCGTGAAAAAAACGAATAAAGTGTTGATTGTTCATGAAGATAAAGTCCATGGGGGCTTTGGTGGCGAAGTAGCTTCTTTTATCATGGAAAATGCGTTTGAATATTTGGATGCACCGGTACGAAGAGTTGGTTCAACATTTACACCGGTTGGTTTTAACCGTATTCTGGAAAAGGCTATACTTCCCAATACGGAAAAAATATATAATGCCGTAAAAGAATTAGTTAAGTATTAAATTTGAAATCATGAGCAAAACTGCAATAATATATAGTTTTCATACTCAAAAGTCGAAAAAAGTTGCTGAAAAGATTATTGATGTTTTTGGCAAAGATGAGATTGATGCCATAAATGCTGAGGAAATTACAACAGAGACTATGGAAAGTTATGATAATTTTATACTCAGTGCACCAACATGGTTTGATGGCGAACTTCCAAACTACTGGGATGAATTCGTGCCTGAGTTGGAGGATATGGATTTAAAAAATAAAACTTTTGCTGTTTTTGGGTTGGGTGATCAAAAAGGATATCCGGAGAATTTTTGCGATGCAGTAGGAATACTAGTTGAAATACTGGAGGAGTGTGGGGCGAAGGTGATTGGAAAAATTCCTGCAGAAGGTTACACTTTTGAATCGTCGAGAGCACAAAGAGGTGATATCTTTGTCGGATTACCTCTAGATCAGGAAAACCAGGCACGTCTAACGCAGAAAAGAATTCAGACCTGGATAGAACAATTAAAAGAGGAAATGAAGTAATAGAATAAAGACTTTTAGATAGATTTGAGAGAGGTTGCCTGAGAAAAGGCAGCCTTTTTTATTGTCTCGTATTTTGCTACATTTGGTTAAACACATTATTTGTGAAAAAGACAGAAAAGAAATTTATTAAACTCCCGGAATACCCGGGAGGAAAAGAAGCGTTAAAAAAGTATATTGAAAAAAATTTAGCCTACCCGGAAGAGGCGGTTGCACATCGTGTTGAAGGTATTGTTTATTTAGTAGCTGAAATAAATGATAATGGCGATGTTGAAGGAATACAAATTCAAAAAGGGTTGGGTTACGGGTGTGATGAAGAAGCCACGCGGTTAATTAAAAATATTCGTTTTGGAGGTGTTAAAAATCAGGGAATACGGCTAAAAACAAAAAAAAGGTTCAAAATAAATTTTAAACTGCCGCCTGAGAACAATATTCATTATAAGATTACCGGTAAAAAAACAGATGACAACGTTGAAAATAAATCCAAAACAAAGAATTATTCTTACTCAATTCAAATTAAGAAATAGAAATTTCTTGTTATTACCTGATTTTTTTAACCACAATTACCTAAAAATAAAATAATTATACAAATGTATTTAGCTATTCTTGTGTTGTTTACAAAAGTAAATCAAGGGAGTGTCATTCTGTCATGATTGGATTACGGTGCGATTTTGTTTGCGTATTAAATAGTACGTTTGAATATTTTGTGCAACGGTGCCAGGTAACTTAATTATTGTATTTAAATCAAGTCTATTATTGTTAAGTAGACAAGTAATCAACAATAAAAGGTTATTATTTTATTCCTATAAATTTTCAATTTGCATGGAGTTATGTTTTCAAATCGTATTTATTGATTAATTTTGTCACCTTTTAATAACCAAAAATTCTTGAAAATTGGCTGATACAAGATACATATTCGTGACAGGTGGTGTTACCTCGTCGCTTGGTAAAGGTATTTTAGCTGCTTCGCTGGCTAAATTGCTGCAATCGCGTGGCTATAATGTAACAATTCAAAAATTGGATCCATATATTAATGTTGATCCCGGAACTTTAAATCCATATGAACATGGTGAATGTTTTGTTACCGAGGACGGTGCTGAGACCGACCTGGATTTGGGACACTACGAACGTTTCCTGAATACACCAACATCTCAGGCAAACAACGTAACTACCGGAAGAATATATCAGTCAGTAATAAGTAAAGAAAGGCGGGGGGATTATTTAGGGAAAACGGTTCAGATTATTCCCCATATAACCGATGAGATCAAAAGAAGAATTAAAATTCTTGGTTCAAAAGGAAAATACGATATTGTAATTACTGAAATTGGTGGTACAGTTGGTGATATTGAGTCGCTTCCATACGTCGAATCTGTTCGCCAGTTAAAATGGGAATTAGGATCAAAAGCATTGGTAATTCACCTTACCCTGGTTCCGTATCTGGCAGCAACAGGAGAGCTCAAAACAAAACCTACTCAACACTCTGTAAAAGTTTTGCTTGAAGCTGGGGTTCAGCCCGATGTACTTGTTTTAAGAACAGAACATGATATCGACAGTTCAATTCGGGAAAAAGTGGCATTGTTTTGTAATGTAGCTCTTGAGGCTGTGGTTCAGTCGGTTAATGTCCCAACCATTTATGATGTTCCTTTAAAAATGTTGGAAGAGAAACTGGATTTGACTGTTCTTAAGAAACTGGATTTACCTGTAAACGAAGATATTAATCTCTCTGCATGGAATAATTTTTTGGTTCAGCTTAAAAATCCAACGCAGACCATTGAGATTGGGTTGGTCGGCAAATATGTTGAATTACATGATGCATATAAATCTATTGCAGAGTCTCTGGTTCATGCTGGTGCTGTTAACCGCTGTAAAATAAATATTAACTGGATTCATTCCGAAACATTAAAACAAAACAATTACATTAAAAAGCTTTCTCACCTCAATGGTGTTATCGTGGCCCCGGGTTTTGGCCACAGAGGGATGAAAGGAAAGATTTTAGCTGCCAAATTTGCGAGGGAGAAAAATGTTCCTTACCTCGGAATTTGTCTCGGAATGCAGGTTGCTGTTATTGAATTTGCTCAAAACGTTTTGAAACTGAGTGAAGCAGATTCTTCTGAAATGAATCCGAAAACGCCATATCCGGTAATTGATTTAATGGAACACCAAAAAGGGATTACCGATTACGGCGGAACAATGCGTTTGGGAGCTTATGAATGCAGGATAATCAAAAAAGATTCAAACGTTTGTAAAGCGTACAATAAACTGACTGTTTTTGAACGGCATCGTCACCGTTACGAATTTAACGACACATTCAAAGAACAATATATAAAAGCGGGAATGATTCCTGTTGGGGTGAACCCGGATACTGATTTGGTGGAAATAATGGAGATACCCAAACATAAGTGGTTTGTTGGTGTGCAGTTCCATCCGGAATACCGAAGTACGGTTCTGAATCCTCATCCTTTATTTGTAGATTTTATAAAAAACGCTTTAGTAGAAGATAATAAAAATGGATAAAAAATCAATTATTGGGATTGTTCTCATATTTGCCATCTTGGTGGTTTTTTCGCTTATAAATCAACCATCAAAAGAAGAAATAGAAGCAGCCAAAAGAAAACGTGATTCGATTGTACAGGTGGAAACACAAAGAGCGATCGAAGCTCAACAGGAAGCTGAAGTTCAGAAAAATCAGGACAAAGTTCAAAAAGATTCTACTGAAGATGCCGGGATTTTGGCACAACAGAAAATGGATGAATTTGGCGCATTTGGGAATAGTGCAGTTGGGCAGGAAGAATTTTATACGCTTGAAAATAATTTAATGAAGGTTACTTTTTCAAGTAAAGGTGGTCGAATTTATTCTGTTCTGCTAAAAGGTTATAAAACATACCAAGGGGATTCGCTTATACTTTTTGATGGTCCGGAAACAATTTTTGGATTAAACTTTTTTGCACAAAACAGAAGTATACAAACGGAACAACTTTATTTTAAAACCAATACGCAGAGAAAAAATACAGTCATAACAGGGCCTTCTGTAAAACGCGGAAGCGAAGGCAGAATAAAATTTAATGAAGAAAATCCCGGAGGAAAAGAATCAATTGCTTTCAGGATTGAGCCCGCTCCCGGGAAGTACATGGAATACGTTTATACGCTGAATTACAATTCATATATGGTTGATTTTGATTTAAATATGAATGGAATGGACCAGTATATTGCGTCAAATCAGTCTTATTTAAATTTTGCCTGGTCGTTTGATGTACCGCGCCAGGAGAGGGCTTCGCGTTTTGGAGAAGACAGAAATACTTATATCACTTACAAATTTTTTGAAGACGAAGTTGATAACCTGTCGCAAAATAAAAACGACGATGAAGATTTGAGTACTCGTGTTAAATGGATTGGCTTTAAACAATTGTTTTTCAGTTCGACTATAATTGCTGACGATGCTTTTCCAAATGCACAAATACGACAAAACAAATACGAAGATAATCCGGATTATTTAGCGAATTTTTCAGCTGATATTGCTTTCCCTTATGAAGGTAATTCTCAGGAAAATATAGGGCTGCAATTTTATTTTGGTCCCAATCATTATCAAACGTTGAAACAATATGATATTGATTTGGAACGCCAGATTTATCTTGGATATGCCATTGTTCGTCCTGTAAATAAATATGTTATTATCCCTGTATTTAATTTCCTGCGTAAATACATCGGAAATTTCGGGATTATCATTTTATTACTGACCGTGTTTATCAAAATGATTCTATTCCCGTTTACATACAAATCTTATATGTCTCAGGCTAAAATGAAAGCTTTAAAACCTGAGGTGGATGAGATTAATGCAAAATTTGGCAGCGGTACCGACAAGGCAATGGAGAAACAACAGGCCACAATGGCACTCTACCGAAAAGCTGGAGTAAATCCGATGGGGGGGTGTTTGCCAATGGTGCTTCAATTCCCTATTTTGATTGCGATGTTCTTTTTCTTTCCGACTTCAATTGAGTTGAGAGGAGAAAGTTTCCTGTGGGCTACCGACTTGTCTACTTACGATTCCATAGTACAGTTGCCATTTGATATTCCTATATACGGAAGCCATGTGAGTTTATTCTGTCTGTTAATGACAGTAACAACCATTTTTTATACCAGACTGAATCAGCAAACTACATCGACTCAGGGTATGCCTGGTATGAAAACAATGATGTACATGATGCCGGTGATGTTCCTTTTTATTCTGAACAGCTATCCGGCCGGGTTGAGTTATTATTATTTCCTTGCAAACCTGATAACAATTGGACAGACTTATTTAATTCGTTCGTTTGTTAATGAAGATAAAATCAGGGCACAATTGCAGGCAAATAAAAAGAAGCCAACTAAAAAGTCAAATTTCCAAAAACGTTTGGAAGACATGGCTAAACAACGAGGAATGCAGATGCCGAAGAAATAAAAGAAGAATTACAATATGTAAAAAAAACCCTGCGGAAGATTTTTCGCAGGGTTTTTTTATTCCTCTGGCTTTAATTCAAAAAAATAGAAAATCTCATATTAAACTTTTGTATTTAAATTGAATCAAAACGTTTAAAAAGTAAAACACAAAGTTGGATTCAAAAAGTGATTAACAGAATTCTTAACTCAAAAAATTTAACTAAATGAACAAGACATTATTTTTTGTTACGATTTTATTTATCGGAATTGCCTTTGGCTGCGGCAATCAGGGGAATAATAATTCGCAGCAGTTTGGCCCCGGAGGTTTTGGAGATCGGGGAAATTTTGATCCGGAAGAAATAGCTGAACGTCAGGTTGAAAGGTTAACTGAGCAGTTAGATCTTAGTAAAGATCAGCAAAAACAGGTTTACGACCTTACCATCGAAAATTTTGAAAATATGAGTAAGATGCGTGGGCAGGGTGGCGGTGATTTTGAGGCCATGCGTGAACAGATGCAAAAAGCACGTGAGGAACAAAATAAAAAAATGAAAACTATTTTAACTGACGACCAATGGGGAAAATATGAAATTTTTCAGGAAGAAATGAGAGCCAGAAGAGGGCAGGGCAGACCAGGTGGTTTTGGTGGACAACAATAGAGCCCCAAAGGCATAAAGAGGCTGTTGAGATCTAAAACAACAGCCTTTTTGCTTTTTAGTCTGGTTCTATTTTGTGCCGACAGCAATAAGCGATTTCTGAGCACGAAAATAAATGACATTCTCGGATATGGCAGGGCTCGCCATTAAAACATCATTCATTGTAGTATGTAGAATTTCTTTAAACTCCTCGCCAGCTTTTACGACAAAAACATCTCCCTTTTCTGCACAAAAATATAAATTGTCACCTGATGCAACTCCCGATGCGGAGAATCCTCCGACTGCCCCCAGGCTTTGTTTGTACATTTCTTCTCCCGTTGTTGCCTTGTAAACAGTTAACGAGCCATTTCCCTGCAGGTTGTACAAATATCCGCGGTAAACCAGCGGCGTTTGCATGTAGGCACCTCCTCTTTTGACACTCCAAACAATATAATCGTTTGACAGTTCATCTTCGGCAAGTGTGATGTCGCCTTTTGCAGAAGGGGTAATTGCGTAAATAGGAGCAAATCTGCCGTGCGCGTTATTGATAAAAATGAGGTCGTTCTCAAAAACTGGAGTAGGAGCAGGTATATCACCACCTCCGCTCATCCTCCAAATTTCCCGACCGGTTTCAAAATCGTAGCCTCCCATATGTTTCCATCCGTTGACAACAATTTGTGATTTTCCGCCTTTTTCAAAAACAGTTGGCGAACTCCAAGTCGAAACTTCATCGCGAGAGGTACGCCATATTTGTTTGCCGGTTTCAACATCAAATGAAGCCAGAAAACCATCGCCAAGAAAATCGCACTGAACGATTACCTTTCCCTTGTATATGATTGGTGAACTTGAAAATCCCCACTCCAATTCAGGAGCGTTGTATGGACCGGAATTCATTTTTCCAAGTTGTTTTTCCCAGACTAAATTTCCTTCAAAATCGTAACAATACAATCCCTGCGAGCCAAAAAAAGCAAGAACATGTTTGCCGTCGGTGGCCGGAGTACAATCTGCGTGGGAGGCCTTGGTATGTCGTTTTACAGCTGGAGTGCCTTTAAAAGCCAACCGCTCCCAGATAATTTTTCCAGTATTCTTATCCAGACAGTAAATTTTGAATTCATGTTCCGAATCATCATCTACAGCATCTCCGTCACCATATAATCCGACTTTTAGATAATTTTCCCCGGAGCCACTGATAGCAGTTGTTACAAAAATTTTGTTGTCCCAGACAACGGGAGATGAATGTCCTAAACCCGGTATGGGAGTTTGCCACAAAATATTTTCCCCTGTTCCAAGATTCCAGTTTTCAACCGTTGCAGAATTTTCGATAAATCCTTTTGCAAAGGGGCCCCTGAAACCGGGCCATTGGTTTAAATAGTTATTTTGAGAGAACAGAGTTTGTATAGAAAAAACAGACAGAAAAGTAAAAGCAATTATTTTCATAAATAGTGAAAGTTGATTTTTGATTCTGCTAAAATTGCATAAAAAAATCCACCCGGTAAAATTGGGTGGACTTTTGTGTGCTTTCTTTTCTAACTAAACTTAAAATTCTACTGCTATTTTTTGACTATTGTTCTTTGCTTCTGTTTTTAGATTTTTGAACTCTTTTATATTATCGCCCTCACCAATTTTAATATCAAAGGTGCCTGGATGAAACAGTTTTACCTGTACTGAATTTCCTTTCATTCTGAATATACGAATCAAATCATTGCTACTTGATTTTCTCACTTCTATCATCTGGTTGGGTTTATCAACCACAATTTCAGGAAGTACATTTTCAGCACCCATTCCGAAATTGTCGAATTGTGACAATTTTATTGGCCAGCCGGGAAATTCGTCACGTACAGGATTAGGGTTATCAACGTCTGCTTTAAAGCGCCATGCATCTATTTTTATTGACCGTTCATCTTTATCAAAGGTCACAAAGCCAAAACCGGAAGAACGAATCTGAGCGTGGTTATACCGGCTTTCACTATCGATTGTAATTTTCCCGGGGTTTCCAACGGCATATACATAATTTTTATTTCCAAATGCATCGGTATATTTTCCTGTGTTCGGATAACCATGTTCCGGGCGATCGAGCACCGGATAGCCGATTTCATCGGGTAAAAACCAGCGTAAATACATTACAGCAATTGCGGGAGTACAGAAACTCCACCCGGCATCACGATAATCTTCCAACCCGTATTGCACCAGCGTTGGCAAATGTTGATCACCGTTAATATGAAAAACAGCTCCTTTACGCATTAGTTTTATTATTTTATCCCGGCCCGACTTTGGCCAGCCTCCTGAATCTAAATCACCGTATAAATACCCTTCCAATCCGCCGTGATGTGTAGCGGCATTAGCAAAAACAGTTTGAGAAAGCAAAACTTTCATATCCACATCCTTCCAGTCGGTAATCCAATTGTTAAGAAATTTCATTTGCCTGTCGCCTAATAGTTTGACGCCTGGTTTATCCAGAAATGAAAGGTCTTCGCGCGGTTCAACCATATGATCATGTCTTCCTTCCCAATCGGAAACGGCCTCCGGACCGGTTTTAAAAATGCGGTCACTTACAATGGCAAAACTAATTCTTCCGTAGTTTAAATCAGTGTACCAAACGCTCATTCCCTGCTCAATTGGCGTAGGATCAACCGGATCCGGTAACTGCCCGCATTGCGTACGATTAACAACATTTACCATTTTCACCGACTGCATAAAACCTCGCGTGTCAGAACTTCCTGCACCACCCGGTTTGGCAACTCCACTTTCGCCCCATAAATTTCCATGAAAAACATCATGATCGTCGGGGGTGCATATGGCTGGTATGTCACGTAATAAATCTCTGAATGCCCAGCCAAACATATAATATTTTCCAAGGTAATTGACTATCGCAACATCTTCAGGCGCCCTTTTTATTCCATACCCGCCATTTCCCTCATAAATCTGATCACCGGAGAAATAAAGAATGTCAGGATTTAATTTTTTGAGATTTTCTACCAATGGTGTATATGGAAACCCAAAATGAAACTGACAGGTTAAACCACCAAATTTTAGAGGTTTATCAACCGGGTCTTTACGAATGGTACCGGCATAATAATCAGGAGTTTTTTTGCCTGTCTTATCGGTTTCAATATATTCAATTCTGTACTCTGTATCTTTTGTGTCATCCCAGTTTTCGAGTTTAAAAACTGCAGTTCTGGAATTTGGTTCAATGCTTTTACTTGCAATGGTTTCCCAGTTTTCTTCTTTTTTTAATTGAAGGCTCACTTCCTGGTTGTCGTTGTTTCCTATAGGCGGGAGTAAAGCCATCAGTTTAACCGTTTTATTACTCAGAGTATACATCGTCCAAAGAATTGGACCATACGCATTTTCCTGTTTTTCAATTACTTTTGATCCTGAAAATTCAAAATCATCAAAAGAGAATTTTGATTTTCCCGATTTTTCTGTTTCGCCCATCGGCAAGTTATTGGCAATGGCCACCAGTCCCTGGATTCCTTCACCATCCACAACGAGCTCTTCGGTTTTTATTCCGTTTTTATCAACTACATCGAGTTTTAACTTTGTTGTGCTCCCCGTAACAGTAATTGTAAATTCATCAAAATCAAAACCTTCGGGTAAATCTACTTTTTTGTCTTTCAAAAAAGCATAGCCGTTCAAATTAACACCTGCTTTTATTCCGCCGCCAAAATAACAGGCAGCCCGAACGTCAGGATCCTCATCGTCTTTCATTCCAACCAGAAAACCTGCTGAACCCGGCGCACTTCCTTTGTCTTCGAGCATTACTTTTGCTGACAATTTAAAATCGCCCATTTCCTCAGAAATTACATGGGTGAGCAGATTTACCCTTGAATTTTGAACCTCGCCCACGCAATATAGTTTCCCGTCTTCCACTTTCCAATCTTCCAACGGAACAGACCAGAAATCTTTTCCAACCCAGATTCTGTCGTTAATCTGATCGAAATCAGTTTTAAACTCAAGTTTTTGTTTGCAAGAAACCGTGAAAAGTAAAAAAACAATTAAAGCAATTCCTGAAAATTTCATTTTAATTGGTTTAGATAATTTATACAACTAAAAATATTAGGTTTTCGTCTATTTTACTGACGAATTTTTATGCGTAAACACATATACTTTTTGAGAATAAAACAAACTTAAAATATTTGAAAATTAAATTTACTACAATACAATCAGATTATTTTTCTATTCTCACACTATATTTCTAAAAGAATGAATGAGAATAATTTTTAGAGTGAATTACGCTTGATAAATGTAAATGGGCTCTTAATCCGGTAAAAATTCTTGTTTACTATCATTTCAGCCGCAATACGTCCCATTTCATCGTGATTGGTTGAGATGGTGGTAATTCCATCCTCCAAGATTTCTTTTACTGAGTTGTCGTTGTATGCTACAACACCCACGTCGCGCCCTAGCTTCCAATCATTGCTTTTGCAGACTTTGATAAATTGGTATAAATCTTCATCAGAAACCAAAACAAACGCTTCATCCTTTTTCACGTTATTATCGCTAAACTCTTCAATAATAGAAAAAGGCAAATCGTTTACCTGGCAAAATATTTGAAACCCACGAACAATGTATCGGGAATAATATTGATTTGAAGGAAAAACAAGATTTATTTTTTTGTATTTCCGAATCAGGTCAATACCATTTCCAAGTGCAGACTGAATGTCTTTTTCATATTCCTGGTAAACAACCGGATATTCTTTTAAAGATTCTATATTCCGGTCGATTAAAAGAACTTTCTCTTTTTGAATTTTTTTTATAATGTTCACAGCCTGTTGATTATCACTTTTAAAATGTGGGAGTATTATAAAATAGTCGTAGCTTGAAATCTGGTCGTTTATAATATCTTCAAATTGCGATAAATCGTAATTGTATATAAAAACATCAACACTTGCCTTGGTGCCTAAAGTTTCAATCAACGAATAATAAATACTTCGTTTATAGTTACTTAGCTTATTCAAAATAAGAGCCACTTTCAATTTTTTGAATACGCTGACCTGATTAACATAGTAACCTTTTCCACGAACGGATGAAAGAATACCTTTCTTTTTTAAAAAAACATACGCTTTTTCAACCGTATCTCTCGAAAGTAATAAATCTTCACTTGTCTCATTAATCGACGGAACACGTTGTCCTTTTTTGAAAATCCCCGATTCGATATCGGAAATAATAATATTTACAACCTGTTTATATTTTGGAATTTCGGAATCGTGATTTATACGTAAATACCTGTTCATTTCTCAGTAGTTCAGGACAAAATTATAAAAGTGTTTGTGAGATAAACTATAAAACAGGTATTAAATTTTTTAACTTAAATATTTCTGAACTTTTGTGTGATTATCGCGTTAAACAAACAGAATTAAAAAAACGAATCATGAAAAATTTATTTCCCGCAATTCTTATCTCGTTTTTAATTTTTTCCTGTGGTCAACAGGAAC
Organism: Maribellus maritimus; assembly: GCF_022267315.1. Taxonomy (GTDB): domain Bacteria; phylum Bacteroidota; class Bacteroidia; order Bacteroidales; family Prolixibacteraceae; genus Draconibacterium; species Draconibacterium maritimum. Next base: position 83,850 of record NZ_JAIKLE010000009.1, on the reverse strand, counting down.
ACAAAGCAACTCAAGTACCCGATCCTGACAATGGAGGTTTAACTTTACCCGAGGGATTTTCAGCCCTGGTAGTTGCTGACGAAATCGGAAATGGAAGGCACATAACAGTAAACGACAATGGTGACATTTATGTTTCTCTCAGACAGCAAGCGGATAATAAAGGTATTGTTTGTTTAAGAGATACCGCCGGAGATGGAAAAGCAGATATTGTTGAATACACCGGAGAGCACACAGGTACAGGAATAAAACTGCACAAAGGATATTTATACTTTGGCGCTGATACAGCTATTGTCCGCTACCCGATAACACCAGGAGAACTTGTTCCGGGAAATGAATGGCAGATGATTGCCCGTGGTTTTCCAAATGAACGTCAACATGAAGCAAAACCTATGGCTTTTGATGGAAAAGGAAATATGTATGTAAATGTGGGAGCGCCGTCGAATGCCTGCATGGAACAATCAAGAACAAAGGGTTCGCCTGGAATGGATCCGTGTCCGTTGCTTGAAAACTCAGGTGGCACATGGAAATTTAAGGATGATGTTTTGAACCAGGAGCAAATGATTGATGGAGTTCGTTATGTAACCGGAATCAGAAACGGAATGGCCAATTTTTGGAATACCGCCGTTGACGAACTATACGTGGTTCAACATGGCCGCGATCAGCTCGACCAGTTTTTTCCCGAGTTGTATGACGCTGAAGATAATGCCGAATTACCAGCCGAAGAATTATTCCTGGCTACTGAAGGTTCTGATTTTGGTTGGCCTTATTGTTATTATGATCAACTCAAGAAAAAGAAGGTTTTGGGACCGGAATATGGCGGCGATGGTGAAATACAGGGCAGATGTGAAACAAAGTCGGATCCGATAATGGCTTTTCCCGGGCATTTAGCTCCAAACGATTTGCTGTTCTACACCGGCGATATGTTCCCGGAAAGATACAAGAATGGTGCTTTTATTGCTTTTCACGGCTCATGGAATCGCGCGCCCGAACCACAAAAGGGGTATTTTGTAGTTTTTATTCCTTTTGATGGCTCCTTACCATCGGGAGACTGGGAAATTTTTGCAGACGGATTTGCAGGAACAGAAAACATATTGAGTACACGTGATGCGGAACACCGGCCTTGTGGATTGGCACAGGGCCCCGATGGCGCTTTGTATGTAGTTGATAGCATTGATGGAAAAGTATGGAAAATCATGTATTCATCATAAATTGATCAAAAAAATTAACCAAAAATATTTTATTTAATTAATGGTACCAATGAAATATAAGTTTGCGGTTTTAGTGATGTTTGCAGTTCTTTTTGCTGCCTGCGGAGGGAATAATCAAAAAAATAAAAAATCAGTTATTTCGCAACCCGACCAGTCAGCTCAGGTAACTGAAAAAGCGGCCACACAAAAAGAACATCCTGGAAAAAAAGTGTATGATTCTGTTTGTTTGGTTTGTCACATGGCTGATGGCTCAGGAGTGCCGGGAATGCATCCTCCGATTTATGAATCAGATTTTGTAAACAGTGATCCCGAACAGCTAATAAAAATTATCCTGGAAGGTATGTCAGGAAAAGTAGAAGTTAAGGGAGAAATATACAATAGTATTATGCCTCCCCAGGCGCATCTTTCCAATCAACAAATTGCTGATGTTTTAAGCTATGTGAGAAGCAGCTTTGGAAATAATTCCGGTCCGATTTTACCGGAAGATGTACAAAAATTAAGAAAGTAGAACATTATTTTCCAAGGATTTTAATTGTTGTGCGCCGGTTCAGCTGGCGCCCTTCCTCTGTTTCGTTGCTTGCAACAGGCTGGTTTTGTCCAAATCCTTTTGAACTAAGACGAGATTTGTTGATGCCGTTTTCTACCAGGTATTCTGCCACCGATTTTGCACGCATTTCTGAAAGCTCCTCATTCTTATCCTGGTTTCCTGTATCGTCTGTATGTCCCTGGATTTCTATCAACAATGAAGGATTATTCTCCAAAAAGCCGATTAGCTTATTTAGCTCAGGTTCTGATTTTGATAAAATAGAAAATGAATCGGTTTCAAAATAGATATTATACAAATTCATTTCGGCTCCCAATTCAACGGGGTGAAGTTCAATAGTAAAAATATATGGTTCACGAAGTGTTTTTACATCTTCAAGGCGGAAAGCCTGCGAATAAAACAAATATCCTTCTTTTGAAACATTGAAGGCATAATTTGTTCCTAAAGGAATACAAACCAGCAGTTCTCCTGAATCATCGGTTTTTTCTACCCGCACATTATTGCTTTCTGAAAGATCAACTAAATTAATGCTTGCACGGATTGCCTGCTTTGTTTTAGCATCAATCACACTTGTTTTGGCATATGTAACAGGAGTTGGCCTGATGCTTTCGTCGAGTTCAAATCTGTAAATATCCAGTCCTGAATTTTCATTGCGTGCAGAAGCAAAATAGGCGTTTCTTCCATCGGCGCTGATATTCAAGCCCTGTTCGTCGTTTTGTGTATTGACGGGGTATCCAAGGTTCACCGGCTTTGAAAAAACAGAATCGGCAGATAATTTAGATGTAAATATATCATAACCGCCCATTCCGGTATGGAAGTCGGAAACAAAAAAGAAATTCCTGTTGTTTGGATGAATAAAAGGCGAAATTTCATTTCCCTCTGTATTTATATTCTTCCCTAAATTTTCAGGTTCTCCCCAAATAATATTTCCAATCGGATCAAATCCTTTAAACTCAATTTTCCAGATGTCTTTATTTCCCATTCCACCGTTTCGGTTGCTCGAAAAATATAAAAAGCGGTTGTCGGAGGAAAAAGCAGGCTGCGACTCCCAATTTACGGTATTTACCTGCACTCCTGCATTTTTTGCCTGCGTCCATTTCTGGTTCGTAAAACGCGAATAATAAATATCACAACTTCCTTTACCGTCGTATCGGTTGCAGGCAGTAAAAAACAGTAATTTCTCATCGGCAGAAAGTATTTCAGCACCTTCATTTTGATGGGTGTTTATTTCGCTTATTGGTTGGGCCTTATTCCAGCCTGCAGAATTTAACTCAGAAAAATAAAAATCTTCCTGTGGAATCCGTCCCGGGATTCTTATCAGGCGGGTGAAAACAAGCTTTTTTTGGTCTAATGAAATGACTGGCCAGTATTCGTCGTTATTCGAGTTTATATTGTCGCTTAATCTTTGAGGATTAAAATCGACAGGATTCTTTTTTGCATTTATTGCAAACTTGCAGTTTTCTATCTGTCTTGCAATTTCAGATTTTCTTTCTTCTGAAATATTTCCGCTTTCAAAATAGATCTTATAATGAAGAAGTGCGTTTTTATAATTAGCCAACGAAAAATAAGCTTCAGCCAGATAAAAGTTTATGAGTGGTTTTTCTGCAATATTCTGAGCCAATATAAGATTTTTGATTTCCAGTTCAGCGTTTTTCATTTCCTTGTAAACATCTGACAATAGAAGATAAGCATCCTGAAAGCCGGAATCTTTTTCTATGATTTTATTCAACTCTCCAATAGCTGACGAAAAATCCTGATTTTTATAATATAGCAAAGCATTATCAAACTGTTTTTGAATTCTTTGATTTGATTGTCCTTCTGAAAAAAAGGGAGTTATAAAAAAGAATATAAAAATGAGAAACAGGAATTTTTTCAGTAGCATATTTTGCTTCATTTTTATTAACTTGTTATTCGATAAACGATTAAAAGAATGTTCTATTTCCCCATAAAAAGCGATCAAGGGAATAAACCAGAAATTCAAATCAAACGTTATAAAAATTAAACGTTTAGTTTTCAATGAGAAAGAAAAGTAAAAATTTTTTCGAACAGAATGTGCAGATAAGTAAAAAATATTTATTTTTCGGCTGTATGAAATTAAATTATTTAAACACTTTATTTTTATTTTAAGCAACTTTCAAAAGAAATGAAGAAAAAGATTATTAAAAAAGGTAATCATCGTTTTGCAGATGACTCCGATTTTAATTCAAACAGAAAAGCAGGTAGCTCCAAAAGCAAAAGCTCCAAAAAAAGATTGTCAATTTATGAAGATTTCGAAGATGAAGATGATGATTTTCAGAACTACGAAAAATTCAAAAAGAAACGTAAATAGACGAATCTTTTCCAGTCTCCAACTTTTTTCGCAAGATTAAAATGAGATAAAATTTCAACATATAGTTTTTACCCCAGACTTCCGACAAAGGATTATTCCTGTTTGTTTTATTCGTAAAATGCCTCGATGCCGGGATAGTGGTATTTTGCTTTTGCAATTTTTTCAGGAAAACAAAAATAATCGGCCTTTGCATGCAGGCATTCTTTGCCTTCACCGTCGAGCAGAGTGCATTCTATTTTGGCAATTCTTCCTTCAGTAGAAGTCAATTTACCTTTTATAGTTACTTCACCTTTAGAGATATAAACTGGTTTTAAATAATCAATATTTAAAGAAGAAGTTACTCCCGAAGTATTTTTTTTAAGCAAAACAATCCATCCGGCAAGTTCGTCAACCAGTGTAGCCTGAATTCCACCATGTAAAACCCCCAGCCATCCTTCCATCGATTTGCTCGGCGTCCATTTGGCAACTATTTCATCGCCGTTTTCCCAAAATTCCAGTTTTAATCCCATCTCATTAAAAGGCGAACAGCCAAAACAATTGTATTCTTTTCTTGACGAATCTTTTTCAGTAAAAGGATTTTTGATTTTTTTCATAAAATTGATTTAAAAAAAACAGGCTGGAGAAACCAGCCTGTTGAATTATTGCATTTTTAATTGTTTCCCAAAATTAGCGGGAGACCGTCTTCGCCACTTCCAATTACGACCACTTTGGAATTTGGCGATTCGGACAGTTGAATGGTTGCTTCAATGCCTCGTTGTTGCAGGATTTTGTCTGTTAAACTGGCATTAATAATCCGGTTATAGTTGGCAATCCCTTCTGCTTCAATCCTGCGGCGTTCTGCTTCCGATTCTTCACGTTGTAACCTGAATTCATAAGCCAATGCCTCTTGTTCCTGTTTCAGTTTACTTTCAATGGCTCCTTTTATTTGCTCGGGCAAATTAATAGAACGAATAAGTAACGCGCGCATGTTTATATGGTTTTCTTCCAAAACTTTGCGTGTTTCATCTTTTATCGTTTGTTCTACTTCGGCTCTTTTGGTTGAGTAGATTTCTTCAGCGGTATAACGTCCGGCAACCTGACGCACAGCGGAACGAACTTCGGGAACAACCAACACGTTGATATAATTGACTCCAAATTGTTCGTGTAAATATCCTATTTTATCATAAATAGGATTAAACCTTACGGTAATATCTGTATTAATTGATAAACCGTTTTTATCCAGTACATCCATGGTTTCTTCACGCTGCTGCTCACGAACATTGTAAATGTACATGTCATTCCATGGTGCAATAATGTGAAAACCTTCACCATAAACATGTTCTTTATCTAAACCAGTTGTATAAGGTCTGAAAACTACACCTCGTTCTCCGGCTTCTATTATCAAAAACATACGCCCGCTAAACAGCAATAGCACAATTAAAACCACAACTGCAATAACGATGTAAGAAGTCTTAAAATTGAATTTCATAATAAGTAGTTTTTTGTTTAATCACAAATTTACAAAGTTTGGGGAGTCTGCAAATTATAAAACCACTTTATTCATTGAATAAGTAAAAACTGTTTTGTAACGATTATGATTATTATATTTGAATTCAAATACCCGACAATATGAAAAAGAGTATATTTCTGTTATTTCTGGCTTTTACTGTTGTTGTAACGAGTGCCCAGGATTTTTTTCATCAGGAATTTAATAACCGTAAAAAGTATGTCCTTCTTACTAATCCAACAGTCAGGAATTTACAAACAGTTCGCTATCTTGAAAATGCCGGTTTACTTGATATAAAAAAAGGGAAAACCCGGTTTGTAGGCGTTTATTTTGAAGGACAGAACTACGATTTCGACCAAACCAAAGCATATATTGAAGAAAACAATCTGAAAAATTTTTATTTACATGAAATAAAGGGAGATTTAACTGAGGATAATCTTTTTAAGGAAAATGAGTGTACACCAGATTTGGAATTGATTTTTAAAAATTCAGTGGGAGTGTTCTTTTTTGGCGGGCCTGATATTCCTCCCGGCGTATACGGGGAAGAAAATACACGGTCGATTGTAACCGACCCTGGCCGTCATTACTTTGAAACTACTTTTCTTTTTCATCTTCTGGGGAGTTACCGAAATGAGCAATATGAGCCTTTTTTAAATAAAAAACCAAAGTATTTGGTTACAGGTTTTTGTCTGGGAATGCAAACAATGAATGTAGCTACTGGCGGGACGTTGATACAGGATATCCCTGCTGAAATTTTTGGTGCCGAAAATCCTGAAGCAGCTTTAAAAATAGGCCGTGCAAATTTGCATCGTAACTACTGGCAGGAGATTGTTCAGGATACGTTACTAATGGGAATAAATCTTCATACGATAAGATTTACTGATAATCCTTTTTTTGGTGATGTTGTAAAGGTTTCGAAACGCTGGGAGCCGCGTATTTACAGCAGTCATCATCAGGCTGCTGAAAAGCTTGGAAAAGGATTGGAAGTAACAGCTCTTTCTCCTGATGGAAAAATTGTTGAAGGAATTGTTCACAGCGTTTATCCCAATGTTTTTGCTGTTCAGTTTCACCCTGAAGTTCCGGGGCTGTACGAAGATTTGTATATGAGGAAGTTTCATCCCGAAGATGAAGCGATGAGTTATAACGACATTATTGGAAAACAAAGTGTTAAGTTTCACGAACGTTACTGGGAACACATCTCTAAAATCATCAGAAAAGCAAAGACTAAAAGATAGAGTCGTTTTCAATTTCTTAACGTATCATCGATATTTATCCACCGTAATAACCAGATATCCCGCTTTTCATAATTTTGCCCTCTTATTACAAAAATTGGAAAATGACGGGAATTGCACTTGGTAACGTGGAGTTGACGATTGATAAAAAGCGGGCGAGGCTGGCGGTTTCTTTGGTATACTTTTGTATGGGGCTTGCCTTTGCTTCCTGGGCAAGTCGTATACCGGATATAAAAACAACGCTTCAACTTAGCGACGGTGTTTTTGGGAGTATTCTGTTTGCACTTCCCGTCGGGCAATTTTTGATGATGCCTTTTTCAGGAAAGCTTGTTACCCGTTTTGGTAGTCATAATGTTTTAAAATTTGCTTTACCTGCCTACACTTTTGCTTTAAGTAGTATTGGATTAGTGCAGGCTGGCTGGCAATTGGCGGTTGTACTTTTTCTTTTTGGTATTTTTGGAAACATGTGTAATATCTCCGTAAATACTCAGGGAGTTGCAGCTGAACGCCTTTATGGCCGCCCAATTATGGCTTCATTTCATGGCGGTTGGAGTCTGGCCGGATTTACAGGAGCGCTTATTGGTTTGGTAATGGTAAATTTGAAAGTGGCTCCATTGTGGCACTTTGTCGTAATAATTCTGATTGTTTGGGGCATTGTAAAAATTAATTATCCCTATTTGTTGCGCAGTGAGGCACACAAAGGGAAAAATGAACCACGTCGGAAATTTTTTATGAAACCCGACGGGATTTTGCTGCAACTCGGCATAATAGGTTTTTTCAGTATGGCCAGCGAGGGAGCTATGTTTGACTGGAGTGGGGTTTATTTTAAAGACGTAGTAAAAGCACCTGATTCTTTGGTTATTCTGGGGTATACATCTTTTATGATCATGATGGCAACAGGCCGCTTTCTGGCTGACTACCTGATTTCCCAAATAGGTAGAAAACGGTTAATGCAAATTTGCGGAGTTATGATTTCAGGCGGGCTTTTTACCTCTGTTATTTTTCCATACCTTATTCCTTCTACCATTGCATTTATGATAGTAGGACTGGGAGTTTCCAGCATTGTACCTACTGTTTACAGCACAGCAGGCAAACAACAAAAAATTCCACCAGGAATTGCTTTGGCAACCGTTTCAAGTGTAAGTTTTCTGGGGTTTCTGATGGGGCCGCCGCTTATCGGTTTTGTTGCAGAAGCTTTTGGATTGCGTTATTCTTATGCGGTTATTGGCATTTTTGGAATCGGGATTACACTTTTAGTAGCCAAAGTGAAAGCCTTACAAAACGAAGGCTAAGTATCAGCTGTTGTAAGTGAGATTTGTCTTAAGAAGAATTTTCCAATACCAGGCAGATACAATCTTTTTGCATATAGTATTAAACTTCAAACATCTTTACTATTTTTGCGGCCTCAAATAATAGGGTGTTATATGAAATTTCTGGATGAAATAAAACGACGAAGAACCTTTGGGATTGTGAGCCACCCGGATGCGGGGAAAACAACACTTACTGAAAAATTGTTGCTTTTTGGCGGAGCTATTCGTGTTGCAGGTGCGGTGAAAAGCAATAAAATAAAAAAAGGTGCTACATCGGATTTTATGGAAATCGAACGCCAGCGTGGTATTTCTGTTGCTACTTCTGTTATGGGTTTTGAATACGATGGCTACAAAGTAAACATTCTTGACACGCCCGGTCACCAGGATTTTCAGGAAGACACGTTTCGCACCCTCACCGCGGTTGATAGTGTTATTATTGTTATTGACGCGGCAAAAGGAGTAGAACCGCAGACAGAAAAACTAATGAATGTTTGCCGGATGCGTAAAACGCCGGTTATTGTTTTTGTAAATAAAATGGACCGTCCGGCGGGTGACTCGTTTACTCTGATGGATGAGATTGAAGAACAGCTGAAAATTCAGGTTCGCCCCTTAAGCTGGCCAATAAACAATGGACCCGATTTTAAAGGTGTTTATAATATTTTTAATCGTAGTTTAAAGCTTTTTAATCCAAATATTCAGGAAATTGAAGAGCGGATAAAATTTGAGGACATCACCAGTCCCGACCTGGAAGATCATATTGGTGAAGATGCAGAAACACTGCGCGAAGAGCTGGAATTGGTAGAAGGGGTTTATCCTGAATTTAATAGTGAAGAATATCTGGCCGGCGATTTGGCTCCGGTATTTTTTGGCTCGGCATTATATAATTTTGGTGTTCAGGAATTACTGGATGCATTTTTACAAATTGCACCGTCGCCAAAACCCAGTTTTGCGGAGGAACGTGAAGTAAAACCTGATGAAAATGGTTTCTCAGGATTTGTTTTTAAAATTCACGCCAATATTGACCCGAATCACCGCAGCAGAATTGCCTTTGTAAAAATCTGTTCCGGAAAATTTGAACGAAATAAGATGTATAAACACATCCGTTCCGGGAAAACAGTGCGTATTTCCAGCCCAACAGCTTTTATGGCATCTCAGAAAGAAATAGTTGAAGAGGCTTTTCCCGGCGATATAATCGGCGTTCCCGATAACGGCAACTTTATAATCGGCGATACAATTACGAATAACGAAGAGATTCATTTTAAGGGACTTCCCAGTTTTTCACCTGAGTTATTCCGGTATATTGAAAATGCAGACCCGATGAAATCAAAACAATTGGCAAAAGGAATTGACCAACTAATGGATGAAGGAGTTGCCCAGTTATTTACAAGCCAGTTTAACGGTCGCAAAATTATTGGTACTGTAGGACAGTTACAGTTTGAGGTAATTCAATATCGTTTGGAACATGAATACAATGCCAAATGCCGTTTCGAACCACTATCAATGTATAAAGCCTGTTGGATTGAATCGGATGACCCAAAAATTCTTACGGAATTTAAAAAACGAAAGCACCAAAAAATGGCTAAAGACAAATTGGGAAGAGATGTTTTTATGGCCGATTCATCTTTTATTTTGCAAATGGCGCAGGACGAGTTTAAGGGTATAAGATTTCATTTTACATCAGAATTTTAAATACCTTTGATAGAAAAAATGATCATTCTTGATACTTTCTATGACAGTTCGACTTTTACTTATTTTGTGCTTCCTTTTCTGATTTTCCTGTCACGAATTTTTGATGTTACAATTGGAACCATTCGTATTGTTATGGTTTCAAAAGGCCAGAAATCATGGGCACCTTTTTTAGGTTTTTTTGAAGTATTTATTTGGCTGGTTGCTATTTCTAAAATATTTCAGGATTTAGACAACTGGGCTTGTTATTTTGCTTATGCGGGAGGTTTTGCCACCGGGAATTATATCGGTTTGATAATTGAAGAGAAACTTGCCGTTGGAATTGTAAAAATTCAGATTATAACACGAAAAGAAGCTGCCAGCTTAATAAGCAATTTAAAAGGAGCCGGGTACGGAATTACACATCACAGTGCACAGGGAGGCTCTGAAAGTGTAAGCATTATTTACAGCATCATTAAACGAACAGAAATTCAAAAGGTAGAGCGGATTGTAAAAGAAACCAATCCAAATGCTTTTTATTCCATAGAGGATGTAAAATCAGTTAGTCGCGGAGTGTATCATCCTAAACCGGTTCGCCGCCGCATCCGAAAAGGAAAATAAAAAAGACGGCTTTTACCGTCTTCCTATTCTTATTTAACCGATATCGCCTCTTTAAATTCTTTTATTATTGAATCAAAAGTTTCTTTTACGGAAATTATTTTGGATGATCTGAATGCATTCGAACCTGCAAAAGCGTATCCACCGTTAAAGTTTCCTTTCATAGCACTCATTAAAGCTGCGAAAATGCAATAGGGTGTTTTTTCAAAATTGCAGGTTTTCAGACATTTATAAGGGCATTTTACCGGTTTCTTTTCTCCGCGGTTAATTTTTTCAATAAATTCATTCCTTATGGCTCTTCCCGGCAATCCAACCGGACTTTGAATGATTTCCATATCCTCTTCCTTTGAATCGATGTAGGTTTGTTTAAACGCCTGTGAAGCGTCGCATTCATCGGTTGTTACAAACCGTGTTCCCATTTGCACCCCCGATGCACCTAAATCCATAATTTTTTTGATGTCGGAGCCGGTATATATTCCACCGGCAGCTATTACCGGTATATTTTTATTGTATTTCTCCTCAAAGGGTTTTACATGACTAACAACTTCAGGAACCAGTTTTTCAAGAGCAAAATCAGGATTATCCAGTTGTTCGCGTTTGAAACCTAAATGCCCGCCGGCTTTTGGACCTTCAACAACAAAAGCATCAGGCAAATAATCATAAAGTTGTTTCCACTTTTTACATAAAATTTCGGCTGCTCTTCCGGAAGAAACAATAGGAACCAATTTGGTTTTTGAACCCTTTGTCAAAAATTCCGGTAAGTTCATTGGCAAGCCTGCACCGGAAAAAATAATATCCACTTTTTCCGAAATAGCCGTTTTTACCATATCCGAAAAATTGGTCAGTGCTACCATAATATTTACACCTATAATTCCATTTGTTTTTTCCTTCGCCGTTTGAATTTCTCTTTTTAATGCCCGGATATTTGCTTCAATAAAATCGCGAGCGTAGTCCTTTTCAAACATTCCTATTCCAACGGCAGCTATTACGCCAACTCCTCCTTCATTTGCGACTGCTGCAGCAAGCTTTGACATTGATATGCCAATTCCCATACCTCCCTGTATAATCGGAAGTTTAATGCTTAAATCTCCAATATTTAAAACTTTCATTTTTAGTTTTTGATGTGAATTTGGCAAAGATAATTGTAATCATCGCGCGAAATTGACCAATTATTATTTAGACATGATTTAATTACCGGTACGATATATTGTTGTATGTTTATTCTAAAAGTTTGAAAATAAGTTTTTTGAAAGGTTTTTGTGATTTGCTTTCAGTATTCTTTTTTTGAACTTTTAAACCATATTTTCAGGTTTTCAGCGCATATTTTTTTAAAAATATTTTTAACAAGGATTGTAGTCAAGCTCATTTTTATTTAACTTACAAAACATAACTTTTTGAAATTATGAAAACCAGTCGGCGTAGTTTTTTAAATACTACAGTAAAAGCAGGGGCAGCGATGGCAGTTGTTCCCGGAATTAGCTTTTCGCAGCAAAAATCTGTCAATATCGAAGTTGTTAATCCTAGAAATCGCGTACCAGTAAGTCTGATTATAGATGATTCTACTACACTTGTAAACATGGCTTATTACGGAATTCCGCAATTTGCTGAGGTTTTCCCTGAAAATTACAAACAGAACTGGAGAAAGCTGCCGCATGAAATTCCGGATAGTTTTGTTCGCGAGTTCGGTGAATGGGCGATAGAGAATGGCGTGAAAGGAAAATACAGCATCGTTCCCTATCCGGCGTGTACAGGGTGGGTGAGTCGATTTATTCCAGGATGGACCGAAAGAGAACTGCAGAATAGTCTTAATCTTGTTCGCGAGATTATTATGCCCAATTGGGATATTCACCCTGAAATGGTTAGCCATACCCGGGTGATTGATATTAAAACCGGAAAACCTTTTCCGCATGCAACGCCTGAATACATGGAAAACTGGGAGTGGAGCCAAAATAAAAGTGCTGATGAGTTGGGAGCATATCACGCATATGCGTTAAATATTTTAAAGGAAGCAGGATTGCCTTGTGAGGGAATAACAACTCCAGGTGGGTATGCCGGACGGAATCAGGATAATCTCGCATTGGGAACTTTACAAGCAGTTCGCGATGTTTATAGCGCTGAAATTCCACATTATTTTAGGGATTTGTATACAGAAAAGGATAAAAGTGTTGCCCCGCAAGTAAGATTTCCTTCCGATTTAGATACAGACGATCCTAAATGTGTGGTTTCAATTTTGGGGTGTACCGGAGACTGGTTTGGCGGCTGGGATGGATTGGTACCCGGCGATGTGAATAAATTTATTACACCCGATTTACAACAGGGAAGGATGGTTGAGGTTATTGATTCAGGAGAGCCCGCTGTTATGGTTTGTCACTGGCCCGGAATTTATTACAATGGCGAAAAAGTTGGATTTAATATTTTAAAACAGGTGGTGCATCGGTTGAATCAAAAATACGACCATTTAATTTGGATGAAACTTGCGGAGATTTCGCGTTATTGGGCAGCAAAAGAATTAACAACTATTGAGGCTGACAAAAAGACTATCCGTTTAAAAGCACCTTTTGCCGCCAACGATTTTACGATAAAAGTAAACGGTCGGGTTCGTAAGGTTAAAATCAACAATCAGATCGTTTTAAATCAGGTTTCGAAAAAAAATGAAATAAAAACAAACTCATTTTATTCCGATAATTCTGAGTCTCTTTTGTGTTTTAATCTAGAAAAGGGAGTTACAGAAATATCTGTCTAATCAACTCTGAATATTGCCCGAACAGGAGAACCATCTGCTTTTTCATATTTTAAAGGAAAGCAGGAAAATTCTCCTGTAGCTTCTTTTAGGCTTTCAGGAAAAACAAGGTTTTCAATAATAATCAAACCTTTTTCAAAAATGGAATAGTGATTTTTGTAATCGTTGCTTTCCATCGGGTCAACGGAAATGACATCAAAACCAATACCTTTTAATTTAAAAGAAAGCAAATATTCCGTCGCTTCTGAATTCAAAACAGGGAATCTGCCAAAATATTCCTCTTTGCCCCAATAGCGGCTCCATCCCGTTTTGAAAAGTACAAAATCGGTTTTGGAAATCGATTTTTTGTAATTCACCAGAATATCTTTCCCAATAAATTGAACGTCAGATGAAACAGAAATAATCAATGCTTGTCCTAAAAAAGAATCAACATTCATTTCATTCAGAAAAAGGCCATCTTTTAACATGTGGGCAGGAGCATCAATATGCGTTCCCAAATGCGAGTGAAATCTGAAATGGGTTTCACGATAGCCATTTTTTTCAATAGTTGCAGCGGCAGTAAATTGAGGTGAAGAGATTCCCGGATAGACAGGACTTTCATTATTCAATCGATGTGTTAAATCGTAAAGTTTCATTCACAGGTTTTTGTTCAAAACTAATTATCTTTTATGGGTTTGTAAAAAAATTATAAGATAGTTTACTCAACAAAAAGAGAAAACAAACGGCTATCCGAAAATAATAAGGAAATAATGATATAAGAAGATCCGTTTTTGCCTGTTTTTATTTTATCTTTTAACCTTATAATATTAACAGGTTGTTATGAGTTTGTTTCAAAACAAATCTTTGAGGATTGAGGAAGAAGTAGAAAAAGCGCTAAGTAAAAAATTTGAAAAGAATGTTAAAATTCAATCTTCCGGCTCTTTGGGAGGAGGATGTATCAATCATGCATCGAAAATAAAAACAAATGTGGGTGAGTTTTTTTTGAAGTGGAACGCAAACTGTGCTGCAGATATTTTTTTGCGCGAGGCTGAAAGTCTAAAAGAGCTAAATAAAGTGGCGAATGAGGAAATACTTGTTCCGGAAGTTTTTGCCTCAAAAATGGTGGATAATACCCCTGGATTTTTGGTACAGGAATTTTTACCGCCAAGATATTCAAAAGCGGGTGACGACGAGAAACTGGGAGCGGGGTTGGCTGTCATTCATAAATATACCAACAAAAATAATGGTTTTTACAACGATAATTATTGTGGGGCCACGCAGCAAAATAATCGTTGGAACAAAAACTGGGCTGAGTTTTTTCGCGATAATCGTTTAGGTTTTTTGCTCGAATTGATTCAGGATGAAAGACCTTTACCCGCTTCTGAAATGCAGGCTTATGAAAAGCTATTGACCAGAATTCCCGCGCTGGTACCTGAAGAATCAACACCGGTTTTAATTCATGGCGATTTATGGTCTGGCAATTACATGATTACAGAAAAAGGTCCGGCCTTAATTGATCCGGCCGCATATTATGCCGACCGGGAAATGGAGTTTGCCATTATGACAATGTTTGGTGGTTTTAGTCAGCGTTTTTACGATGCCTACAATTCGGTAAATCCGTTGTTTTCTGACTGGCGAGACAGAAATCAACTTTACCAGTTGTACCATGTGTTGAATCATTATTATTTGTTCGGAGGCGGATACCAAAGCCAGGCATATCAGATTGCCCGTTATTATATATAATAAATCAGGTAAATATGAGAAATGGTATTGCTGAACCATCAATTTCTGCATAATTTAGCTCCCAAAACCAAAAAACGAGCAATGATAACACAAAAGGCAAAAGAGATAAAACCTTTTATTGTAATGGAGGTGATGGAGAAAGCTGCAGAGATGGAGAGAAAAGGAATAAATGTAATTCATCTCGAAGTGGGAGAACCCGATTTTAATGTACCTCAATGTGTTTCTGAAGCTGTAAATCAGGCTTATACTGAAGGAAGAACCCACTACACCCACAGTCTGGGAGATCCTGAATTAAGAGAAGAAATTGCAAAAAAATACAAACGGGAATATGATGTTACTGTTTCTCCTGAACAGATTATTGTTACTTCCGGAAGTTCACCTGCAATTTTATTAACACTGGGCGTATTGTGTGAAGCTGATGACGAAGTGATACTTTCCGATCCGGGCTACGCTTGTTATCAGAATTTTATTCGTTTTATAGGGGCAAAAGCTGTTAAGATTCCTGTTTATGAAGAAGATGGTTTTCAATACCGTCCGGAAGAAATTTGTAAAAGAATTTCAGAAAAAACAAAGGCTATTCTGATTAACAGTCCGATGAATCCAACGGGAAATCTGTTATCTCCGGAAGTTATGCAGGATTTGCTTAAGTTTGATGTTCCTGTTATTTCCGATGAAATTTATCACGGACTGGTTTACGAAAATCGTGCTCATTCCATTTTAGAATATTCAAAGGATGCTTTTGTTTTAAATGGATTTTCAAAGTTATATGCTATGACTGGTTTGCGACTGGGGTATGTAATTGCGCCACAAGAATATATTCGCCCCATGCAAAAGTTGCAACAGAATCTTTTTATATGTGCAAGTTCAACCGCTCAGCGAGCAGGAGTTTCTGCCCTTAAAAATGCCGCGATAGAAGTTGAGCAGATGAGAAAAACCTATGACAAGCGTCGGAAATATCTTGTTAACAGGCTTCAGAAAATGGGATTTAATATTTTGGTACCACCAACTGGGGCATTTTACGTTTTTGTAAATGCGAAACATTTGTCAAACAACAGTTACAACCTGGCTTTCCACATTCTCGAAAATGCACATGTTGGAGTTACACCCGGTGTCGATTTTGGTGAAAACGGAGAAGGTTTCCTTCGGTTTTCTTACGCCAATTCTATTGAAAATATAGAAGAGGGGTGTAACCGGCTTGAGAAATATTTAAAAATTAGAATCTAAAAAATCAAAAAGTTTCCCAGTGTGTGATTTCTTCCAGTGTTTTTCTTTTTTTCTGGGGAGCTGAAACATCGGGATATCCGAGCGGTAATATCACAACAGGCTCAATATGTTCAGGAATATTAAATAACTCAGAGCATTTTTTTGCATCAAAATTACAAACCCAGCAGGTTCCTAATCCAATTTCAACAGCTTGCAAAGTCATGTGGTCGACAGCGATTGAAATATCAATATCAGCATAATCTTTTCCATCCAATCTTCTTTTCCATGATTTTGAGTGGTCAGAACATGCAATTATAAGCACCGGAGCGGAGGTTATCCACTCGCGTGGATAAATAGCTTTTATCTTTTTTAAATTTTCGGTTTGCTGAACCACTATAAAATGCCGGGGCTGAAAATTAACAGCCGAAGGAGCCAATTTTCCAGCCTCTAAAATCATGTTTATTTTTGCCGGTTCAATGGCTGTATTTTTTAAACTTCGAACAGAAAAACGGTTTTTTATCAGGTTTTGAAACTCCATTTTAAGACTTTTTTGTATTTTATTAAATTTTATAGTGTAAGCAAAAAGCCAAAAATAATTACAATCTATTATTAAATGGCATTTTTGAGTTTAAATTATTTTTATTAAATCTAAATAATATGAAGAATTAAAATATACAAGATCTTTTCGACAAGTAAACATGTTATTTAGCAGTATAATTAAGTGAAACGACTTTGAGACTTAATCGTCTTATGGATACGAAACAAAACAGAAAACAATAATTAATTAAATTTTAAAGTCATGAAAAAGTTAAGTTTAGTATCCTTTCTAATTATTAGCCTATTTGTTGTATCAGTTTCTGCACATGCTACAGGAATGAGAAAAGAGTTCCGTGATTATGAAATCTCAACAGTTGATGACATTTTTATGAGTAAAAAAATTCAGCAGGTTTGGACAATTAGTTACGATTCAAATGAGTTGCCTGTAACAGTTATGAAACGCAAAACGTTGGAAGGGGTTGAGTATGTGGTTCATTCAAAATATTTTGATGTAAGCTATGCCAGTACTTCAGATGGTTTTGGAGCTAAAGAAATTAGAAATTCATGGAGGCATGTTCCCAAAAAAATCAGCAACGCAGTTTTGAGTAGCGACGAAATGAAACGTCAGGAGATTATTACACCAAACAAAGTTACTGACGAAACAGCATTAGGGCTAATTGCCAGTTACTTACCTATGTTGGTAAACGATGACTACACTCATCTTTTAAATTAAGCAATATTAGACAGCATTTTTGAAACCGCAGGAAACTGCGGTTTTTTTTGTTTAAATACATCCGCATACCAAGCCGTCGGCCAAACTGTCGAGTTGTTCTTCCACTGCCTTTTTTTCTTTATCGCTGCCTTTGCACATATTACATACAGGAAGGAAAACCTCTTTGTTTAATTCTGAATTCTCAGAAGTAACTGCACTATGACAAACAAAACAGGTATTTTTTATATTTTTTATTTCACTCATGGTTTTAAAGCTTTACGAAAGTACAAATTTTGAGTATGAGAATAAATCTCAATTCACCGAACCTCTCTTTTTTGTCACAATCTTAATCTAAAAACGGAAAATATGACCGGTTTTAAGGAATTTATCTTTTTGGCACAATTATTATTATTTTGAATTTATTAGTTTTTTAAGCCTTTACAATTAACTACATTTGCACTGGCATATATTATAATGATTAAACGATTTTAGAAATGGCTTTTGTAACCAAAGTTTTGGGGAAATTACTGGGAAATAAATCAGAAAGAGATATTAAGGAAGTTTCGCCAATCGTAGAAAAGATAAAAGAAGAATACAACCGTATCACAAAGCTTTCAAACGACGATTTACGAAAAGAATCAGACAAACTGAAGCAAATAATTAACGAGAGAATAAAACCTGAAGAGAATGAAATCGCATCGTTAAAAGAAAAAGTTGAAGAGGTTGATATTCAGGAAAGTGAAAAGATATATGAGCAGATTGATAAGATCGAAGAAAAAATTGATGAAAAAATAGAGGAAGTTTTAAATGAAATTCTTCCTACTGCTTTTGCTGTTATTAAAGAAACAGCGAGCCGTTTTAACGATAATGAACAAATTGAAGTAACAGCAAACGACTTTGACAAAGACCTGGCTGCTACACGTAACAGTATAAACATAAAAGGAGATAAAGCCATTTGGGATAACAAATGGATTGCCGGAGGAAGTGAGATTACCTGGAACATGGTTCACTACGATGTGCAGTTAATCGGAGGTGTGGTACTTCACCAGGGAAATATTGCTGAAATGGCAACCGGTGAAGGTAAAACACTTGTTGCAACTTTGCCTGTTTTTTTGAATGCTTTGGCACGTCGGGGAGTTCACGTAGTAACTGTAAATGACTATCTCTCAAAACGTGATGCGGAGTGGATGGGGCCAATTTACGAATTCCACGGTTTAAGTGTAGATTGTATCGACAAACACCAGCCGAACTCAGAAGCGCGAAGAAAAGCATATAACGCTGATGTAACCTTTGGAACCAACAATGAGTTTGGTTTTGATTATCTGCGCGACAATATGGCAATAAATCCTGAAGATCTGGTTCAGCGAAAACACAATTATGCTATCGTCGACGAGGTTGACTCGGTTTTGGTTGATGATGCACGTACACCATTAATTATTTCCGGACCTGTTCCCAAAGGAGAAAATCAACAGTTTGAAGAATTAAAAGATTACGTAGAAAGACTTTATAAAGCTCAGCGCGATTTAGTAGGCCGTATTTTTATTGATGCAAAAAAATTGCTCACAAAAGAAAATGCCAGCGACGAAGAGAAAAAAGAAGGGGGATTATTGCTTTTGCGTGCACACAAAGGTCTTCCTAAAAACAAATCAATAATAAAATTTCTGAGCGAAGAGGGTGTAAAAGGTATACTCCAGAAAACGGAAAACTTCTATATGCAGGAGAACAATAAAAATATGCATATTGTTACCGATCCTCTTTATTTTATCATTGAAGAAAAGCAAAATTCGGTTGAATTGACAGATAAAGGTATTGATCTGATCTCGGCCGGTTTTGATGACCCGGAGTTTTTTGTTCTTCCCGATATGGGAGGTAAAATGGCGGAACTGGAAAATGCTGGGTTGGAAAGAGATGATTTACTGGAAAAAAAAGACAAGCTTTTACAGGATTATTCTGTAAAATCTGAGCGTGTTCATACAATAAATCAGTTATTGAAAGCATATACCATGTTTGAAAAGGATGTGGAGTATGTTGTAATCGACAATAAAGTAAAAATTGTAGACGAGCAAACAGGTCGTATAATGGAGGGACGTCGGTATTCCGACGGTTTACATCAGGCAATTGAGGCAAAAGAAAGGGTTAAAGTTGAGGCAGCAACTCAAACTTTTGCAACAATTACACTTCAGAACTATTTCAGAATGTACCACAAACTGGCCGGTATGACCGGTACAGCAGAAACAGAAGCAGGAGAATTGTGGGATATTTACAAACTGGAGGTAGTTGTTATTCCTACAAACCGGCCAATTATCAGAGATGACAGGGAAGATTTGGTATACAAAACAAAACGTGAAAAATACAATGCGGTAATCGATGAGATTGTAAAGCTGAACGGAGAAGGAAGACCTGCTTTGGTTGGTACAACATCAGTTGAAATCTCGGAGTTGTTGAGCCGAATGTTAAAAATACGCGGTATAAAGCACAACGTTTTGAACGCGAAATTGCATGCGCGTGAAGCTGATATTGTAGCTGAAGCCGGACGTTCAGGTACAGTAACAATTGCAACAAACATGGCAGGTCGTGGAACCGATATCAAACTAACGCCGGAAGTTAAAAAGGCCGGTGGACTGGCAATTATTGGCACAGAGCGGCATGATTCCAGAAGGGTTGACAGGCAGTTGCGAGGACGCGCCGGAAGACAGGGAGACCCGGGCTCTTCGCAGTTCTATGTTTCACTTGAAGATGATTTGATGCGTTTGTTTGGTTCCGATCGGATTTCCGGTGTGATGGATCGTTTGGGTTTGAAGGAAGGTGAGGTGATTCAGCATTCCATGATCTCAAAGTCGATTGAACGGGCGCAGCGTAAGGTGGAAGAAAATAACTTTGGAATCCGTAAACGGTTGCTGGAATATGACGATGTGATGAACTCGCAGCGTGAAGTGATTTACAAAAAACGAAAACATGCACTTTTCGGTGAGCGTTTGGAAGTGGATGTTTTGAACATGATGTACGATTCAGTAGAAGAGCTCGTAAATGAATATTTTGGCTCCGATATGTTTGAGGATTTTAATATGGAACTTTTGAGGCTACTTTCCATTGAATCTCCGGTTACTGAAGACGAGTTCAAAAAGATGAATACCACAGAGATTACCGAAGCAATTTATGAAAAAATGATTGCGGGTTACAACCGGAAGGTTGAAGCCATTTCGAAACAGGCATATCCGGTAATTAAAAATGTATATGAAACCAAATCGCAACAGTATCAGAATATCGTAGTTCCAATTTCAGATGGGAAACGGGTATTCCAGATTATTTGTAACCTTGAAAAAGCCTATCAGAACAAAGGGAAGGAACTGGTAAAATCATATCAGAAACAGATTGTGCTTAGTACCATCGACGAGGCCTGGAAGGAACAGTTGCGAGAAATGGATGATTTAAAACAGTCGGTTCAGAACGCAACCTATGAACAAAAAGATCCACTTTTAATATACAAATTTGAATCGTTTAACCTTTTTAAAGTAATGGTTAACAAGGTCAATAAAGATGTGGTTTCCACATTAATGAAGGGGCAGATTCCGATTCAAAGTCCGGATCAGGTGAGGGAAGCGGAAGCCAGAAAACGAACGGATATGAGCCGGTACAAAACACAAAAATCAGACCTTCCGAATGTGGATAACCCGATGGAGGGAGCAAATACTCAAACTCAGGAAAAGTCGAAACCACAGCCGGTTAAAGTCGAAAAGAGGGTAGGGAGAAATGATCCGTGCCCATGTGGAAGTGGAAAAAAATATAAACAATGTCACGGCCGGACAGGTGCATAAAATCTAAAATCAAAATATAGAAAATGATTCAAATTTTAAGTTTTATCCATTGGAATGCTAATCCGGAGATTTTTCATATCGGGGGACTTTCAGTAAGATGGTACGGATTGTTATTTGCCTCTGGCCTTTTAATTGGGTATTATATTGGAGAATGGATGTTAAAATCGGAAAAAGTACCGCAAAAGTGGATTGAGAGCCTGTTCTTTTACATTATAATCGCAACCATTGTTGGTGCACGTTTGGGTCATGTATTCTTTTACGGGTGGGATTACTATTCACAACATCCGGAAGAAATCATTAAGGTATGGCATGGTGGTTTGGCCAGTCACGGGGGAGCACTTGGAATAATTATTGCCCTTTGGATTCATTCAAGGTTAGTAACAAAACGAACTGTACTTTGGACACTGGACAGAATTGCCGTTCCAACTGCGCTTGTAGGGGCATTTATCCGAACAGGAAATTTGATGAATTCCGAAATCTACGGTGTCCAGACAGAGCTTCCCTGGGGATTTATTTTTGAACGTAACGGCGAATTGGTGGCTAAACATCCTACCCAAATTTATGAGGCGTTGGCCTATGTTATTTCCTTTATAGTTTTGATACTTCTCTATAAAAAAACAAGCGCAAAAAATCGCCCGGGTTTGTTGCTTGGAGCATTTTTCGTGCTGATTTTTATTGCCCGCTTCTTTATCGAGTTTATAAAAGAAGATCAGGAAGCATTTGAAGCCACAATGGCGTTAAATATGGGGCAATGGCTAAGTGTTCCTTTTGTATTGATTGGAGCATTCCTAATTGTAAGGGCAATGAAACTTCCCGAAAAAGTATTTAAGAACGGTTAATAACAGATTAATTATAAATTTTTATTCCTATAAAAAAGTTTCTGGGTTTCGCGGGGCCATAGATGTAACCACTGTCACGGTTTTTACCCGAATCAAAATCATCCTGATATTGATCAAATAAATTTCCTGCTCCGGCAAACAGCTCAATAGAAGAGTCAAGACGAATACTACTAAATGTATAAGAAATTTTCAGGTTGTTTTCAAGAAAAGAGGGCGACTTAAATAGTATATCCTGCTCCGGCGTTCCGGCGTCGTCAGTCAAACCATAATGTGGAACGAACATGGTTCCCGTGTAAATACCGGCCAGAGAAGCTTTGAATTTAGCCCCTGGAGTCCAGGTAAAGGTATAATAACCATAGGTTTCCGGAGTTCTTAAATAGTCTTTTGTCCCCGGCAATTCTTCCGACCAGGCTACAATATCTTCGTATTGACTTTTCTGTAGGGTCAAACCACCTTCCAGCTGGATTTTACGGTTATAATTGGCACGCAACTCAAGCGTAATACCACGAACATTGCTTTGTCCTCCGTTTCGTTTTTCCATTATTGAATTTCCATCTTCAGTGGTACCAATTTCTTCCAGAATAAAAGCATCATTTAAGCGGGTATAAAAACCTTCTATAGTAAAGCCAAAAATATGTTTCTCCGTTGGCTTGTCCCAATTTAATGAAGCGCTCCAGCTTTGTGATTTTTCTTCTTTTAAATCATCAGAAAGCTGAATCGTTTGAATACCACCACCGGCAAAAGCAATATGCATATCGGCATCAAATGCTTGCGGCGCACGGAAGCCAGTTGACCAGGAAAGTCTCAACTGCGCATCTGTATTTGGTTTATATAAAAATGAAATCCGGGGATTCAGGATAAGATTTTTAACAAAATTATGTTTGTCGGCACGAACACCGGTTAACAATGTTGTTTTGGCTGTGAGCGACCAGTCACTTTGTAGAAAGCTTCCAAAGTTTCGGGCATTTTGGTCAATAAGGTAATTGTACGCCTCAATTTCGTCCCAAACATCATCTACCTTGTATTCCGCTCCAAAAGTGATGTTGTTTGAACCTTTTATAAAGTTATGTATCAAATGATTGACCTGTCCGCCAAATTGTACGGTATAATTTATTGAACTTCCGTAAGGAGGATTAAAATTGTATTTAGTTAGTTTCTCACTGTCATCTGGCGCTATTCCTGTAAAATGTTTACGGCCCGTATATTGTCCGGCTGAATAAAGTGAAAAACTGGTTTGGTTGTTATCGCTGATATAATCGTAATTGATTCCTCCCATCAGTACGTTATGTGTTCTCTCTTCGGATTGTGTTGCCAGGTAAGCTGGTTTATCCACCATTTCACCTCCGTATCTGTATTCGTACATACTTGAAAAATTGGCCTCCAGTTTTTGATTTTCATCCAAATTAAAAAAAGAATTTAAGCCAAAGGAATTATTCTCCAGTTTGGGCATTTCAGAAAAATTGTCCCCGTTGTGATCATACATGTCTCTTTTGCGGTAAGATGTGTAAAGAGCAACACCGGCATTTCTTTTCTGCGACAATGCAGTTAGTGTTCCATGAACCGACAGATCAGCCGCATCTTCTCCCACAACAGAAGCATTGGTGGTTATTTCATATGAATTTCGTTGTGGCATCCGTGTAATGATATTTACAGTCCCGCCGATAGCGCTGGAACCGTACAACGCAGAGCCGCCACCGCGTACGACTTCTATTCGCTCTACCATTTCTGATGGCATTTGTTCCAATCCGTACAAACCGGTTAAAGGACTGAAAACGGCACGACTGTTGACCAGAATCTGGCTGTAAGCACCACCCAGACCATTCATTCTGAGTTGTGAATAGTTACAGGTTTGACAATCGGTTTCCATACGCAATCCCGGCTGGAAATTTAATGACTCAGAAACTGTTTGTGCTGCAATATTTTCAATAGATTTTGCATCCAATACATTTACAATTACAGCGTTATCAGTCTGTCTTTTAAATGTTTTGGTTCCGGTGATTACAACTTCATCCACACGAATAAATTCCTCTTCCAGATCGAATTTTATTTCAAGTGTTTCGTCGGCTTTTAACTCAATTTCTTTTTGAGCGGTTTTATAACCAACCATTTTGGCTACCAATGTATATTTTCCAACCGGGAGGTCTACCATCATGTAATGACCTGTAACATCGGTAGTTGTACCGTAGTTTGTTCGGTCAAGATAAATATTTACAAAAGGAAGATGCTCACCATTCGATACCACGTGGCCGGTGATTACCGCATCGCTGTTTACTTGCGCTTTAACTGTGCTGCTGATATGTAACGTAATCAGGATAATATAGAGTATACTCTTTTTCATTTTGATTGATTTAATTTTAAAATTGTAAAGATACATATTATTTAGAATCATTCTTAATAATTTATATATAACTTTGCAGACGAAAAATGGTTCATTAAAAATGTAAAAAGGGAATCCGGTGAAAAACCGGAGCTGTGCCCGCAGCTGTAAGCTCATAATTTTTCGGCATTATCCACTGTTTAACTCAAATGAACGGGAAGGAGCGGAAAAAAGAGTAAGCCAGAAGACCTGCCATTTTCAAAAAAATGCTTTCGGGAATAAAAGCGACGGTTCAATACCTGAAGTTTTATTTCCCCATGGTTTTAAAAACAAAGGGGAATGAAAAAAATAAAATTATTGTATGCAATTCTTGGGATACCCTATTTTGCCATTTCGCAAAATGTAGTCAACCGGGTAATGGAATATAAACCAGCGCCGGGACAACACATTAACATTGAGTCTATCGGGACACCACAGGCTGCTGAAAATATGCCTGCAGAAGGAACCAACATGGTTTCGTTGGGCAGCTTTGGCGGAACTATTGTGGTGGGGTTTAAAGAGGCCTGTGTAAATGATCCTGAAAATCCATACGGAATTGACTTTACCATTTTTGGAAATGCTTTTAGCGGTTCATCGGAGCCAGGTGTGGTGTGGGTAATGAAAGATAAAAATAAAAACGGAATAGCAGATGACACCTGGTATGAAATAAAAGGCAGCCAGCATTTTCATTCGGGAACCAGAACTGATTACGGTATTACTTATTTTAAAACCACAACGCGTAATATTTTTTGGAAGGACAATCTGGGTGATACCGGAACTTTGAAAGCAAATAGCTATAATACGCAGGAATATTACCCAACAAGCATTTTTTTTCCAGGTTATCCACAGGATTCAGTTACTTTTAAAGGCACATTACTCGCACCTGCAGTTGACAGTTCAAATCCTCTACAATACGTTACAGAAGCTCTGGATTTTGGGTATGCCGATGTTCATGCAAGAAAACAGGGAGTAGACTTAAGCATTCCGGACAATCCGTATACAAATGAAACTGAGGGTGCTGGTGGAGACCCCATAGATATTTCGTGGGCAGTTGATGACCATGGAAATTATGTGGATTTGGACTCCATTCATTTTGTAAAAATAACAACAGGCAATCTTGCCAGTGTAGGCTGGCTGGGCGAAATTTCTACTGATGTGGCTTACCTTGTTGATGTAGATGCAAATGCAGAAATGTCGGGTGACAGTGAACTGTTGGTTGTGTTTCATCATAAATCAAAAATAGTTGTCGGCGAAACATTACAACTTGAGGCTGCATTTTTTCAGAATGGGAAATTAGAAGAGTCAACTTTTTCGTTTATATCACAAAATCAGGAAGTGGCTACAGTTAACTCTCTAGGAGTTTTAAACGCTGAAAATATCGGAATGACAGAGATTCTTGTTTCCTCAAACGGCAAGGCTAAAACCACCAAAATAAATGTAGTTGCTCCTGATTCGATTGAGATCTTATCCGATTTATCATCGGTATATATTGGTGATACGGTGCTACTTGCTGCCAATGTTTTCGATAATAACAAAGATAAACTGGAAGCTGAAATTCAATTTGAGTTGGAAACACCGGGAGTCGGTAGTATTATTGAAATCGAAGGAAAAAGTTACTTTGTGGCTTCGCAACAGGGAAATGGTTCCATCACTTTTCGGATGGAGGGGTTTATTCAAAAATCAGTCAGTTTTAAGATATCATCAGAAAGCGACATTATTCATGTATACTTTACAGCAAAAACCGAAACAGAAAATATTATACCGCTGCAAAAAATTGAGGTGAGACTTCCGGATTTAAATGCTTTTGTTGAAAACCGGAACAATGATTTTTCAGGAATTGAACATCATGTATTGGCGCATGCAGTAGTTTCCGGGCTTCAGAAATCTGGTGTCAATTTTGATTTGCGCGATGATGAAAATTCTGGAGGCAAACTTTATTTATATTCTGTTGAGAAAGAAGGCGAATTTACATACGGTTGGGGCGGAAAAACAGCTCCGGTTGCCTTTGCAAAGGCTTGGATTGCTCGTGTAAAAGGAAGCCAGTATTTAAATGATTTTGATAAAGTTGATATTGCAGATGGTGACACCATTGTGCTGTATCACATTTCAGAAATTATTAATCCCTGGAATTTTACTCAAATGAATGTGAATAAAGACTCGGCCAGTATAAACGATGAAGTTGAAGTAACACTGCAAAAAGCCGCATGCACATTTTCAGATGGGGTGATTACGGAAACCGAATTGGTTCCTGTTTATAACCAGGAAATTTTTACTTGGGAAACAAACTATTTTTCAGATGAATCAGGAAAAGCAGTTGTTCTTATTTCTTCCTCGCCTCCGCTAACGATTTATTCAGAAACAGATGCAGTTTTGATATCTGAGAAAATAATTACTTCGAACCGGAGTTTTGCTGATTTGAAAACACAGATATTCCCAAATCCCGTTGATAGTAAATTGATTGTCAATGGAAAAAACTTGGCTGGTGCACAAATGTATATCTTTGATATGAATGGTAAAAATATATGGTCAGAATCGGCTTTTACAACTAGCAAAAATATTGATGTTCAGTATTTTAATCCCGGAATTTATATGTTGAAAATTGTTAAAAAATCGAAGGTTAAAACATTTAAATTCATTAAAAAGTAATGAGAATTAAACTTCTGATATTCAGTTTTTTAATATTGGTTTTTACAACTGTAGAAGCGCAGAATCTGACCGATACCATTCATATTGAAGAAGTAAAAGTACTCGCCAAACGAAAAGTGGAAGAAGCCGGATTAAAACTAACTCGTCCTGATTCGATGGCAAGGATCGCAACTTTAACTACTTCTCTTTCTGAATTAATTTCGGAGTACACTCCGGTTTTTATAAAGTCGTACGGGCGCGGTTCATCAGCAACAGCAAGTTTTCGGGGAACTGCCGCCACACACACACAGGTATTATGGAATGGTATGAACCTGAATTCTCCAATGAACGGAATTGCAGATTTATCGTTGCTGCCTGTTTTTTTTGCCGATGACGTCTACCTGCTTCACGGAGGGAGTTCTATGGCCGAAAGCAGCGGGGCGCTTGGTGGAAGTATTCATTTAAACAACCAAATAAACTGGGATACAAACCTGGAATTGGCCGGATTGTTTGAAACAAGCTCTTTTCAAACGCGAAAAACATTCGTAAAGGTTTTGCTTGGCGGTGGTCGTTTAAAATCAAGTACCCGCTTGTTTTACGAAGGTTCTGAAAATAATTTCCCGTATTATAACCATGGCGTTATTCCACAACGGAATGACACTTTAGAAAATGCGGATTACTCAAAAGGCGGTATTCTGCAGGAATTTTATTACCGGTCATTTAACAGCGAAATAATGTCTCTACGCATATGGTTTCAAAAAAGCGACAGAAATTTGCCTCAATTAATGTCATACGAAGGTAGCGAGAGGGAAGAATATCAAAAAGACGATCAACTTCGGGTTCAGTACGATATAAAAAAGTATACTGATAAATTTAATTATCATTTTTTTACAGGATTAAATTCGACAATACTCAATTATTACCGGGCAACGCCTGAATTTAATTTTGTTAATGAAAATTCTAAAAGTAAAGAAAAAGGCTTTCAAAATCATCTCAGGATTTTTAGAGAATTTAATGAGAAAACCTATGCTACAGTTAGTGCAGATATAAATTATTACGAAGTACAAATTAATAACAAAATAGCTGGCGAAGGCTACAAAAAGGAACGTTTCGAAACCAGTCTTCTCTTTAATTGGCACATGAAACCATCCGATCGTTTTGCTGCTTTTATGTTGATGCGCTCTGAAAATTATGACAACCATGTAGAACCCTTTATTCCGAGTGCTGGTTTTGAGTGGCAGGTAACAAAAAGATGGCCATTGTTGTTAAAATCAAATGTAGCACGAAATTACCACAAACCCACTTTAAATGATTTGTTTTGGTTGCCCGGTGGAAACCCCGACCTTTTGCCGGAAGACGGCTACACCGGTGACTTGTCGTTATCCTGGCAAACAGAAAACAGCCACTTTTCATTTGATAATGAAATAACCGGTTTTGTTTCTTTTATTGATAATTGGATTGTTTGGCAACCTTCGCAAAGTGGTGCATATTATTGGGAAGCAAACAATGTAAAAGAAGTTTTGTCGAGAGGGGCGGAGTACCGGTTCTCAGCAGACAAAAATTTGAGACACTTCAAATTAAAATCGGGAGGAAACTATTCTTTCACACATACTACAAATCAAAATGCGATGCGTTCGGTTGACAAATCGCGCGGAAAACAGCTGATATACATTCCCAAACATAAAGGAAATCTTTTCGCCGCCGCTTCAGTTAAAAATTTTACATTAAAATTTGATGTGGAATACACAGGAAAAAGATATACCAATTCAAGCAATGAAGAGTCTGAGTTCGAGCGGGTTTTAAATCCGTACTGGCTAAGCAAGGTTTCGTTGGATAAAATATTGGAAATAAATTCTTTTCGTATGAATATAAAATTTACAGCAGAAAATCTTTTTAATGAAGACTACCAAAGTATTTTATGGCGCCCCATGCCTGGCCGGTATTATTCTTTTTCAATGGCTTTGAACTATAAAAAATGATTCGAAAAATAGCTTACATATTATTTACGATCCTTTTCCTGGCAGCGTGTACTGACGAGCCGGTCGAAACTGTGTTTTTTGATCTTGATACTGAAAACGGAGTATTTATAAGTTGTGAAGGAAATTTTATGTACGGAAATGCTTCGCTTTCATTTTACAATTATAAAACAAAAAGCGTTCAAAATGATTTATTTTATGCCCGCAATAATGTCCCGCTGGGTGACGTGGCACAGTCGATGTATTTAAACGGAAATTCGTTGTTTCTTGTGGCCAATAATTCCGGAAAGATATATGTGATAGATCCCAAAACAGCAGCGTTTAAAGGGGCAATAACCGGATTGACTTCACCACGTTATATTCTTTTTATCACGGAAGAGAAAGCTTATATTTCTGATTTGTATGCTCACCATATTACTGTTTTTAATCCTTCAACATTAGAAAAAACAGGGCAAATTGATCTTTCAGAGGAACATACTTCAGAACAAATGGCAAAAGTTGGAAATTACGTATACATCTCCAGCTGGTCGTACGACAATAAAATTCTGGTTATAGATTCTGAAAAAGATGAATTGATTGACGAAATAGAGGTACCGCTTCAGCCCAAAGATTTAAAAGTGGATAAAAACGGGAAACTATGGATTTTTTCTGATGGCGGTTTTGAAGGTTCATCAGCGGGAAATGAACAGCCTGCATTAACAAGGGTCGATCCTGAGACTTTTACGGTTGAAAAGATTCTTCGATTTGAAGACGACTCTAATCCTTACGATTTGGAACTGAATAACACCCAAGACACATTGTATTTTATAAACCAGGGAGTTTGTAAAATGGCTGTTGAAAGTAAAACTTTGCCCGATTCTGCGTTTATTTCAGGTGCGGATAAACTTTTTTACAGTCTGGGACTGAACCCTAATAACAACGAGATTTATGTTTCCGATGCAATAGATTATACTCAGGATGCAATTATTTACCGGTATTCTCAATCAGGAGTTTTAAACGACTCTTTTAAGGTTGGGGTAAATCCGTCTGATTTTTTGTTCAGGTGAATCAGGTTTAGGAAACTTAGATCTATTTTTATAAAGAATTGGTTCTCTTTGGAGATGAAAAGGGAATCCGGTGACTTGCCAAAATAACCGGCAAGAATTCCGGAGCTGTACCCGCAGCTGTAAGTCTTTCATGTTGGTAGCAACCCTCGCCACTGTTCCGTATTATCGGAGCGGGAAGGCAGCCACCAATTGGGACAAGCCAGAAGACCTGCCATTTAAAACAATATTAAAAGCTTTCGGGACCAAAAGCTTGAGGTAATTTACCTTATAATTTTCCCATGGGTTTTGGTATTGTAAAATGATTTGTTGAACTAAAAAATTTTACAATGAAAAAAATTTACTTTTTTGTAGGGTTTTGGGTTACCCTGTTTTCTGTAAATGCCCAGCAGGTAGCAACTTTCGACGATGTGGTTCTGGAATCCGATTCCTATTGGAATGGAGCAGATGGTTCCGGAGAAATTAAAAGTGGCGGTTTTGTATTTCCAAACGATTATAATGCCGATTGGGGAAGCTGGGCGGGCTTTTCTGTTTCAAACATGAAAGATTCTGTAACAGCCGGCTGGGGAAATCAGTACAGCGCGATAACTGCTTCAGGCCATCAATCTAAGAATTATGCTGTTATTTACGCGTCGGGAGGATTGGATATGGTTTTTGAAAATCCCCTTCAACTAAACGGTTTTTATGTGACCAATTCAACGTACGCGTATCTTTCAATGAAGGATGGAGATGCCTATTCCAAAAAATTTGGGGGAGAAGATGGTAAAGATCCCGATTATTTTAAGTTAACGGTTTCCGCGACTGACATTTTTGGAAATGAAACAGCCGTTGATTTTTATCTTGCTGATTTTACGTCTGATGATTCAGCGAACGATTATATTTTAAAAACCTGGGAATGGCTCGATTTGAGTAGCTTAGGTGTAATTGTTTCTCTCTCTATCGGGTTGGAGTCAAGTGATGTTGGCGACTGGGGAATGAATACTCCGGCCTATTTTTGTATCGATGATTTTAACGGAACCTCACCAGACACACCGGAAATGCTTGCAGAAGCTGATTTTGAAAATCTGGAACTGGGAGCAGAAAGTTTTTATAACGGTTCCGACGAAACCGGGCACTTTACAAGCGGAGGGTTTACATTTCTGAATGATTACAATACAGAGTGGGGCAGCTGGAGTGGTTTTGCAGCGTCAAATATAACTGATAATCAAACCGAAGGATGGAGCAACCAGTACAGTGCTGTGCATGGAAGCGGGGCTCTCGAAACTCCAACATACGCAGTTTCATATGCTTCGATGGACTCTGAAATCAACTTTGAAAAAACAGTTGTTTCCGGATTATATATTACCAATTCAACTTACGCATATTTATCGATGAAAAACGGTGATGCCTATTCAAAAAAATTTGGAGGTGAAAATGGCACTGATCCTGACTGGTTTAAAGTTGACATTTTTGGCATTTCTGAGGCAGGCGACACAACGGGCACAATAGAATACTATCTGGCCGATTTCAGGTCAGAAAACAGCTCTGAAGACTATATTATAAACGATTGGAAATGGCTTGATTTATCATCGCTGGGAGATATTGCAGCGTTAAAATTCAACCTTTCTTCTTCCGATGTTGGTGACTGGGGAATGAATACGCCAGCTTATTTTTGTATCGACCAGTTAAATCACCAGGATTTGGCGCCAGAGATTTTACATCCTGTAGCAACAATTGACGATGCAACTTACCCCGATCATGTTTATTATATTTCACTTGATTCTGTTTTTTCGGATCCCGATAACGACGATTCAGAAATGACTATTCAGCTCGAAACTATTGACAATCAGGATTTGCTTATTGGAGCCATCGTTCAGGGCGGAACACCAGATGCGCAGGAAACCTTACTTTCATTAAATATTACTGAAAACATGACGGGTACTGCCAACATTACAATTTCGGCCACTTCAAACGGAAAAAAAGTTTACCACACTTTTGAAATGTATGTTTCAGTTCCGGTTTCATCTGATTTTATTTCTGAAAATGGCGAAGAAATAAAAGTATATCCTAATCCTGTTGAATCAGATTTCAGTATTGAGCTTCCTTCGAATGCCGAACAGGTTGTTTTATATGATATTTCGGGAAAAATTATTTATAGGAATACAACAATCTTAAATCAAAATTTAAAGATTTCAGCTTTGCAAAATTCACCGGCCGGAATTTATTTTCTGAAAGTAAAATCAAATTCAGAATATAGAACTGAGAAAGTTGTAAAATTGTAACAATATTACGTTCTTTGAACAAAAAGCGACATAAAATACTTATTTGTTAATAATGACATAAAAAGACAGTTTTGTATTTTGTTCATTGATTTAAAAAGTGTTTATTTGCAATAAAGTTTAAAAGATCATTTATATGTTAGAAGTTGAAAAACAATCCATAGAAGTTGGTAAATATTCGATGGTTACGTTAACGTACGATTTACGAATCGACGACGAGAAGGGAGAGGTAATTGAGCAGGCAACAGAAGCGCAACCATTACAATTTTTATATGGTGCCGGAGTTATGCTGCCAAAGTTTGAGTCACACCTCGCTGGTTTGACTGAGGGAGAACCATTTACAATTAAGCTGAAAAAAAACGATGCTTACGGTGAAGTAAACGAGGATGCTGTTGTGGAGTTGCCCAAACAGGTTTTTTTAGTGGATGGTAACTTTGACTCAGAATTGATTAAAGAGGGAAATATGGTTCCCATGATGAGCAGTAATGGCCAGCGCTTGAACGGTCTTGTGCTTGAAGTAAATGATGATACTGTTAAAATGGACTTTAACCACCCGCTTGCCGGAGAAGATTTACATTTTAGCGGGAAAGTTTTGGAAGTAAGAGAAGCGTCAGAAGAAGAGCTTTCTCAGGTACTTTCAGGAGGCGGTTGCGGATGTGGAAGCGGCGGTTGCGGAACGGAAGATTCATGCAGCTCTGACCATTCTAATGGTGGATGTGGTTGTGGCTGTTAATAAGATATTTTGATTATTAGTTCAATTTATTTAACATTAACCTCGTTTTCTTGTTGAACCAGGAAACGAGGTTTTTGTTTTAATATTCTGGAACAACTTTTTTATAACCCATAAGTTGAAAGGAGTTACCGGAAAATACGCGGTTCTGCATGAAAATTGTATCCTTAGGGTTTTATACAAAAAGCTGTGAACAGAAGTTTTTAATTAACTTTGATAAGTGAATACATTTGGAAAAATTTTTCGGTTAACATCTTTTGGCGAGTCGCACGGAAGAGGGATTGGTGGTATAATTGACGGGTGTCCTGCAGGACTGGACCTGAATATTGATTTAATTCAAAAAGACCTTGCCCGCAGAAAACCTGGGCAGTCTAAAATTACTACCCAACGCAAAGAGGCTGATCAGGTTGAATTTTTTTCAGGAGTTTTTGAAGGAAAAACACAGGGAACTCCCATTGCTTTTGCCATTTGGAATAAAGACCAGCACTCAAAAGATTATAACGATTTAAAGGATATATATCGTCCGTCGCACGCCGATTATACCTATACAAAAAAATACGGTACGCGTGATCATCGCGGAGGAGGCCGTTCTTCTGCCCGTGAAACGATTGCCCGTGTAGTAGCCGGCGCAATTGCCAAACAAATTCTTGCAAGCCGGGGAATATCGATTCAGGCTTTTGTATCGCAGGTTGGAGAAATTCAGCTAAAAAAATCGTATACTGAAATTGATTTGTCAAAAACAGATGATAATATAGTTCGTTGCCCCGATTCTGAAACAGCAGAAAAAATGATAACAAGAATCGAGGCTGCTGCAAAAGATCGTGATACAGTTGGCGGTGTAATTACCGGTGTTGCAAAAGGTGTTCCGGCAGGGTGGGGCGAGCCTGTTTTTAACAAACTTCACGCCGACCTGGGTTTTGCTATGTTGGGAATAAATGCCGTTAAGGGTTTTGAATATGGTTCCGGCTTTGAAGGAACAAAACTCAGTGGCTCGCAGCACAACGATGTTTTTATAAAAACAGCGGACGGTGTGCGAACAAAAACAAACAATTCAGGAGGAATTCAGGGAGGAATTTCAAATGGAGAAGATGTTTATTTCCGGGTTGCTTTTAAACCCATTGCAACATTGTTAAAAGAGCAAAAAACAGTTGACAAGAGCAACAATGAAATTACGATAAATCCGAAAGGAAGACATGACCCGTGTGTATTGCCACGTGCAGTACCCATTGTGGAAGCTATGGCAGCTATGGTTTTAGCAGATCATTTTTTATTGAGCAAACTTAACACTATTTAATATGCCTAGAAGAAAACGTAACAGAAGGATTCAGGTACCCCCTGTGATTAAGGGAATGTCGGTTTTTGGTGTTCGGGGAAGAAAATCAAACGAAGTTCATCTTCTTCTGGAAGAATATGAAGCGATTCGTTTACTCGATTACCAGAATCTTACGCAGGAAGAGGCGGCGGTTCATATGGACATTTCGAGGCCAACATTAACGCGTATTTATGAAGAGGCACGAAATAAAGTGGCTACTGCGTTTGTGGAAGGAAGAGACATAATTTTCAGAGGTGGTGATATTTATTTTGATAAAAACTGGTTTAAATGTAACTCCTGCCAGGCCAGTTTTAATCATTATGCCGAAGAGGGAGTTAGTTGCCCCGTTTGCAGCTCTGAAGATGTTATTTCATTAAATGAATATTATACTTCCTGAATTTGCATGAGTATATAAAAAAACCACCGGCTCAATAGCCGGTGGCACCCAATTAAGTTGTGATAAAACCAGAGCCCTAGTATACTAGGAATATACAAGTTATGAAAATACCAGCACTTTGTCAATATTGTAAGGTGTTAATTTCCAGTATAATTCCATTTTGTTTTTAACAATAGTAACTTGACATATGCTTTTTTTAACAATATGTTAGTGCCAATGATTATTGTGCTACCTTTTTGAAATTTATACAAGATGTTAAAACAGGCTACTTTAGCTAAACCGATTTACTTTATTTTTTGAATTTTATACAACTATATTTATCAATAATAATATTTAATCCTTTTCCCTTAGGTTTTTGCAAATAGTAATATATTCGCAACAAAAAAATTCTTCCAAATGAAAATTAGAAGATTATTGCGCATTTTACATCGTGATTTTGGTTATTTTATTGTAGCAATGACAGTGGTGTATGGTTTATCAGGCATATTTTTAAATCACAGGCATGATTTTAATCCTGATTACAAAATATTTATTACCGATTTTCAAATCACCGGAAATTTGAACGCCGATGCGAGCGCTGATGAAATCAAGTCGGTTTTAGAATCACTCGACAGAAAGGTGGTCTACAAAAAGCATTATCTGAACAACCAGAGAATGATAAAGATTTTTATAGAAAATGGTGAAATTGTAATTAATCCGGAAAAAGGGAAGGGTACTATGCACTATTTGCAGAAACGTCCGGTAATATTCGAAATGAATAAATTGCATAAGGCATCTATTGGAACACTCTGGAAGTGGGTAAGTGATATTATGGCAACAGTTTTAATTTTTGTAGCTGTTTCCGGCTTATTCCTATTGAAGGGGAAAAGAGGTTTTAGTCGCTGGGGATGGTGGTTAACAATTGCTGGAATTGTTGTACCTTTGTTTTTTGTAATTGTGTACATGTAAACCTTAAAATTATACGTAAATGAGAAAATTAGCATTATTTAGTTTATTTGCCCTGTTTCTTTTTAGTTGTGGAAACAGCCCGAAAAATCAGGAGCAAACAACAACTGCAGCTCCGGAAGTTGAAGCAGTTGTTTATTCCGTTGATGATTTATATAAAAATGCCACTGATGTTGTTGATAAAGAAGTGGTTGTAAAAGGAACAGTTATGCATGTTTGTCAGCACGGGGGACAACGTTGTTTTCTGATGGGAAGTAACGAAGAAATCAACATCAGAATCGAGGCCGGAGAAAAAATCGGGGCTTTCAGTCAGGAGCAAATGGGAAGCGAACTTGAAATTGTTGGCGTATTGAAAGAAGTTAAAACGGAAGCTGATGCACATAATCCGGGCGAACATGAAGCTGATTCAGAAGCAGAAGAAAATGCTGAAGTGGCACAGGCGCACAAAATTATAGCCGAGTCTCAGGATAAAGCTGAAATTGTCTATTTTATTGAAGGCGTTAAAGTAAAAGAGCTTTAAAAACAGAGCACTTAAGAATATTTAAAAAAAGCCGGTTTTTACAGCCGGCTTTTTTTATCCCCTGTCCGAAGAAAATAAACAATATGATTTGGTTAAACACCTATACTTCTCTCAATTTCCATTTGCCTTTTCTGAACATAAAAAGGGCGATTAAAGCCAGCAGTGTTTCCGCAGCAACAATGGAAATACTGGCTCCGGTTAATCCCATTTTCATAACAATAGCCAGAAAATAAGCCAATGGAATTTCAAACAGCCAGAAGCTTATCAGATTTATCCGGGTAGGTGTGTTGGTATCTCCGCTACCGTTAAATCCTTGTACCAGAACCATTCCCAGTGCATAAAAGAGAAATCCGAAACTGATGATTCGCAATGCCATTGTACCATTTTGAACAACAGCCGCATCTGCGATAAACAGACGAATAAAAAACTCGGGGAAAGCTGCAAGGAATACTCCCAAACTGCCCATAAAAATCATGTTTATATAGCCGGTGATCCACACCGAACGTTCAGCTCTTTCCGGTTGTTTCGCTCCCAGATTCTGGCCTACCAGTGTCGACGCTGCATTACTTAACCCCCAGGCCGGCAACAGTGCAAAAATAATTATGCGGATGGCAATGGTATAGCCCGCAAGTGCTTCCGGGCCCGAAACTGCAATGATACGAACCAGTAAAATCCAGCTCGATGTTGCTATTAAGTTCTGTAATATTCCGCCTCCGGAGATTCTGATAAGTTTTGCCATCACATTTGCCCGTATTTTTAAACTGTGCCAATACAAACGGATACGATGGCTTCCCCTAAACAGCAAATAAAACTGATAGATAACGGCCAAACCTCTTCCTATTGTTGTTGCCACTGCTGCACCTGCCAATCCAAGTTCAGGGAATGGCCCGTAACCAAATATTAACAGCGGGTCGAGAATAATATTTACAATATTGGCAAACCACATTACGCGCATCGAAATTGCCGCATCGCCGGAACTCCGGAACACTGCGTTTATAATAAAAAGCAGCATGATTACCATATTGCTTCCGAACATAATTGCCGGGAACATGTATCCTTCGTCAGCCATGCTGTCGGTAGCTCCCATTAATTTTAAAAACTCACCGGCAAACAAAATGCCTGGTATGGCAATACAAACTGAAATAATAACACCAACCATTATTGCCTGAAAAGCAACAACTCCTGCCTGCTTTTTGTTTTTTTCTCCAATCCGTCTCGAAACAAGTGCAGTTGTAGCCAAACTCAATCCCATTCCAATGGCATAAACTACTGTCATT
This sequence comes from Maribellus maritimus, assembly GCF_022267315.1. GTDB lineage: Bacteria > Bacteroidota > Bacteroidia > Bacteroidales > Prolixibacteraceae > Draconibacterium > Draconibacterium maritimum. Next base: position 46,451 of record NZ_JAIKLE010000009.1, on the reverse strand, counting down.
GCCGATTCTGTAATTCCAACGGTTGCCACGGCATCGGCGCCGAGTTTTGAAACAAAGAAAATATCAACAACTGCAAAAACCGACTCCATTATCATTTCCAAAACCATTGGCACAGCAAGGATAAAAATGGCTTGTCCAAGGCTGGTTTCGGTAAAATCGCGTTCGGTTCCTGATATGGCTTCTTTTATATCCTGCCATATCACTTTAAAATTTAACTTTTTAAATCTCGTTAAAGACAAAACTTTTATTTTTTTGCCTGACATGATATGTGAAAATTATGAAAAAAGGTGAATAAACTACTTAAAAAATCTCTCTGAACTGCTCTAGCACGGCAGCGTGGACATGACGGAAATGAAAATAGAGAGTTTCATTGTAGCTTTTTTTAATTAGTAATGGTGCAAATATATGGAATTATTTTTTTGTAATTTTAGTTGTTCATTAAAAAATGGGAAATACAGCAAAACTTTTTATTCAGATGTGATACCAAAATGAATAAATTTATACAAATAAGATTTATTATCCTGACATTGTGGGTTTCTCTTTTTGTGCCGACGGCGCAGGCACAGGTTAAAATTTCAGAAATTACATTTCAAAAACGGTTACATTACAAAGTGGAAATATCAAATGCTACTTTTCTTATTGATAAATATTCTGGAGGGATTTCATCGCTAACTGACAAACAAGGGAAAGATTGGATTCAGTGGAAAAGATTAGCTGAAGAAAAATATCCTGAATCAGCGGCGGGTGATTTCAGGGGAATGCCAAATTTTGTTTACGGAGGCGATGATAACGGAACCGGCCATCCCGGATATGAAAAGGTAATGTGTTTTAACGATGGAGAAAACCGGATTCGCATAAAAAGTATGAGTGGAAAATGGGAATGGCAATATGAGTTTTTTCAAAAGTATATGAAAATCCAGGTTTTAAGTACTCCAGCCTCCGAACGAAATTATTGGTTCCTATATGAAGGCGTCCCGGGAGGAGAGTTTAATCCAGAACAACAATATTGGGGAACACAAAAGGGATTAAAAACATCAATGCCTGATTATTTAAAGGGCGAAGAAGAATATGGAAAATGGGATTGGGTTTTCTTTGGGCATCAGAATTTCAATAGAGTTCTGTTTTTGGTACAAAAAAGAGCAGACAAGAATTCTGACACTTTTGGTTTTTTAGGCGACTCGGAAAGCGGATTGCAATCGGAAGATGGTATGGTTGTTTTTGGTTTCGGAAGAGGAAGAAATGCTACTCCGTTGCTTAATTCAAATCAAATATTTTATGTAGGTTTTTACGAAAAGCTTGTTGACAGTGATTCTTTTTCCAAACTGGCTTCGTATATTCAAAAAACAATTTTTTAAACCCGGATGAACCGATTCAGTAGAATAACGTTACTAATGCTGAAACAGAACAATTGAGTTGTCATGAATCGATTTTTGTATTTATCCGTTATTTTTTTTCTCCTTTCGTGTGGTAGAGAAAATCGTTTTCCTGAGCCGGTTTCTGAAAAGGTAACTTTAGATCAGGTGAAAATATCCGGGCAGTTAGCGTTATCCAATAGAGATTCTAATTTAACTTTCGAAGAATATGCGGGATCCGGCGAATATTTGAGAGAATTGAACCGGTTTCAGGAAATGTATCTTTCCAAAGATTCAAATTTTAACCTCAAAAATTTTGAAAAAGCCTGGAACGAAGTTGCTGCAAACATGAATCATTCAAAATTAAATTTGAATGATGCGGTTTTGTGGTTTAAAATAAACGGAACTTTGATGGAAATTACGGGCAAAGCAAAATATGCAGAAGAAATGGAGAATATCGTTCTTAACGGTTTTAAAACAAATACAGAAGACGAATCCGAAGAAATTGAAAACTTAGTAGCTTCATACATATTTACAAAAAATGTAGACCACGTTCATATCAATCTTTTTGTTCCGGCTGAACTTCAATATGAACACACACTACACGGCAAAGTAAAAATAAAACAAGAAACCAACTTCCCTGATTCAGGGGATATTTCCGTAAGTTTTAGTATGGAAAAAAACCGGTATATTGAAGTTTTTGTTCTAATTCCAAGCTGGGCCGACGGAGCGACAGTCACTGTTGAAGGTGTTAAATATACTGCTCCTGCGGGGGATTATGCATTTATTGCCAAAAAATGGCATGAAGGCGACAAAATAAAAATTCATTTTCCCAATAAAAACCAAAATTTTGCCGAATTATGACTTTGGCGAAGCGCTCCAGCGTGCCAGTCCTCCCAAAGAAGTCTCACGATAATTGCTCTGTAAATCTATTCCGGTCGTATACATGGTCTCAACCACCTCGTCAAAACTAATACGATGGCGGCCATCTGACATTAATGCATAGGTATTGTGTGAAACTGCACGTTCGGCAGCAAACGCATTTCTTTCAATACAAGGAATCTGAACAAGTCCGGCAACAGGATCGCAGGTCAGTCCCAGGTGATGTTCCAGTCCCATTTCAGCCGAATATTCAATTTGATAGATTGTTCCTCCCATCAATTGTGTAGCTGCTGCCGATGCCATTGCACAGGCTGTTCCGACTTCTCCCTGGCAACCAACTTCAGCGCCTGAGATTGACGCGTTGGTTTTAACCAGGTTACCAAATAAACCAGCAGTAGCCAAAGCTCTTAATATGGCCTTTTTTTCAATTTTATATACTTTTTTGAAATATTTCAGAACAGCAGGGAGCACACCACTTCCGCCACAGGTTGGCGCCGCCACTATTTTACCGCCCGAGGCATTTTCTTCAGAAACCGCCAAAGCATAGGAAAACAGTTGCGACCTTCGTTTAAAAGGAGTAGCAAAATTTTGCCCTTTTAAATAAAACGACTGCGCTTTTCGGGGAAGTTTTAAAACACCAGGAAGAACACCATCTTTTTCAAGACCATTTTTTATACTCGATTCCATTACATCCCACACTTCTTCCAAAAACGACCAGATTTCTTCACCTTCATATTCGATTACATACTCCCAAAACTGTTTTCCGTTGGAATTACACCATTTTAGGATTTCATCCATATTTTTGTGTGGGTATATTTCCTTTGTTTCCGTTTCTGAAAAATCATCGATTATGGCACCACCTCCGATGCTGTATGCAGTCCATTCATCTAACAATGTACTCTCTTCGTTAAAAGCCGCAAATTTTAACGCATTCGGATGTTTGGGTAAAAATACTTTGGGTTCCCAAAGTATTTCAAAATTTTCGTTTTTAAAGGTCTCCTGGATGACTTTATCTGTTAAATGGCCTTTCCCGGTGGCAGCCAAACTTCCGAAAAGTGTAATTGCAAAACGACTGGCGCCTGAATTTTTCTGTAAAAATTGTTCAGCCGCTTTTTTCGGCCCCATAGTATGACTGCTTGAAGGACCATGACCTATTTTGTATATTTCCCGAATCGATTCCATATTTCAATTTTAAAACACAAATCAATAACATTCCCGCGAAACAATCAAAGATTTATGCTAAATGTATGTTTAATTAACGTTTTTAATAAGAATGAAAAAATGATCTTTTTTTGAAATTATCCGGCTATTTCACGCTATTTTGTATTTTTAATCCAAAATTTTTTAATGATTATGAAAAACCTAAGCCTGATATTATTAATTGCCTTTTTTGCAGCCTGTAATTCTTCAGAACAAAAAAGTATTGAAATGCCTTACAAAAAATCTGATTTTGAAAGTATTATTGACGGAAAAACAACTCGTGCTTTCACAATGGAAAATGACAATGGAATGGTGGTTGTGTTAACCAACTATGGTGCTAAAATTGTATCGATTTATGTGCCCGATAAAAACGGAAATTATGCTGATGTTATGCTGGGTTTTAAATCGGTAGATGATTACCAACAGTATGGAGCCAGTCATGGAGCGGTGGTTGGTCCGTTCGCGAACCGAATTGCAAATGCGCAATTTACCATCGAAGACGAAACGTATCATTTCCCTGTAAACAATGGAGAAGCGTGTTTGCACTCTGGCCCCGATAGCTGGTATCGCAAAGTATGGGATTATGAAAAAAACGGGAACATTACAGTTTTTAGTCTTGAAAGTCCTGATGGTGAATTTGGCTTTCCCGGTAACAAAAAAGTAAGTGTGACCTATACGTTGACCGACGACAATGAGCTTAAAATAGATTACAAGTTAACCACAGACAAAGCTTGCCATTTTAATTTAACCAACCACAGTTATTTTAATTTACGAGGTGAAGGGAACGGCGATATTCTTGATCATGTTTTGGTTATTAATGCCAATCAATCAACACCGGTTGCTGATGCCGGAATGATACCAACCGGCGAGATTGTTGATATTCGCGGAACAGCACTTGATTTTACAACACCGCATGTTATTGGAGAGCGAATTGACGCCGACAATGAAATGCTAAAATATGGTTCAGGTTACGATTTTAACTATGTAATCAACAAAGAGGATGGCGAGCTTGCTTTTGCTGCCAGTGCTTTTGAACCGGAAAGTGGGAGATATATGGAAGTGTTTACTACAGAACCGGGAGTTCAACTTTATACAGGCAATCATCTGAAAGGGACTGAAATTGGCAAAAGTGGTGTTGCTTATACAAAACGTACTGGTTTTTGTCTGGAAACTCAACATTTTCCCGATAGCCCGAATCAACCTGACTTTCCTTCTACTTTGTTACAACCAGGAGAGGAGTTGAATTCTACAACGATTTACAAATTCTCGGTAAAGGAATAGAAAAAATATAAAAATAGATTGTAAAGTCCGGAATGATTTCTACCGGACTTTTTATTTTTTCACACGTTTAAAGCGAAACAATTTTAACATCCAATTGGGTAGGGGATGGTTTCCTCTTTTTCTGAAATCGAGATACCAGTTCAGCTTTTTCATAAGAGGGATTCTATGGGTTTCCACAAATTCAATCAGCGTTCCTTCCGGCGCCTGAATATAGGCAAAATTGCCTGCTGCTTCACCCATATCAAAAGACTCCAGAGCTTTTGCACTGTCAACGGTAAACGGATGTCCCATTCCCTTTACTTTTTCTCTGAATGCGTCCATTCCGTTTATGTCAAAACAAAGATGAATAAAACCCGGGTCTCCCCATATTCTTCCTTCATAAATATCTTTTGGTTCCCGTTCAATAGCCTGTACTAATTCAATAACCGATTGGCCAAAAAACGGACTAAAAGCACCACTTTTGACATCAGAATGTTTTAACAATACTCTTCTGAATTTTTTATCTCCACCTTTAATACCCTTAAAATCTTCGAAAACCCCGGTTTTATCATAAACAACTTTGTCGTACTGTAGAATATCCTGGTAAACGGGAAGACTTTCTTCCATATCTTTCACACCGATAACAGCGCCCAAAACTCCTCCGCTAACCGATTTCTCTTTTTTTCTGAAGACTTCCTTTTGATTTTTTATTTCCCACATATTGCCATAAATGTCTTTCATGTAGAAATGATCATTGCCTGCAGGATCTTTTTTTATTTTGGTAAGTAAATCCAAACCTTCGTCGGAAAACTTCTTGTAAGCGGATTTTACACTGTCAGTTTTTATCTTCCCCACATTAATGCCCAAATCCCCCAGCTGTATTTCAAAATCGGCAGTTTTAGGTTTTTTCCCTTTATGCTGCCAAATTTCAAAACCTCCGCCACCTCTCATATTAAGCGCAAGAACAGCATGTCTGGCTCTTGGTTTACCATCGGTATGGGCCAGCATTAACTCCGCCACCGCTTCGTCTTCAAACATTCGTATGTCCATCGAAAAATGTTCTCTGTACCACTTCCAGGCTTCGTGAACATCTTCAACTCCAACCCCCAACTGTTGTATTCCGTTAATTTTTACTACCATGTTTTACTTTCTTAAAATCGTATTACAAAGGTTTTACTCTTGACGACAACCTGTAATATAAAACTGGAAGGAATCTCCTTATATGAACCATAATTATTTCTTTTCCTCCCACCAGTATTTCTTTTTTCTCGCGTTTCAATTTCTTGCAGATAATTTTAGCTGATTTCTCTGCCGACATTCCTTTATTCTGCCCGTCATCCATTGTTGCGTGTGTTTTTCCCTCTTTATTTATGGCATTTACTGAAATGTTTGTTTTTATGCGTCCCGGAATAATGATTGAAACCTTTATGTTATTTTGCACATTTTCGGCGCGCAAACTTTCAAAAAAACCATGTAAAGCATGTTTCGACGCCGAATAGGAAGAACGATACGGAAACCCAAATTTTCCTACGATACTTGAGGTAACCGCAAGATGTCCTCCTCCGCTTTGAATCATTTTAGGAAGAATGGCTTTGGTAAGCGCGATCGTCCCAAAATAATTGACTTCAAATATTCTACGATCTACAAACAAAGGGGTTTCACTTACAAAAGAACGTTGACTGATTCCGCCGAAATGGTAAAGTGCATCGATATTAATATCTTTAGAAAACACTTTATTTACTGCCTCTTCAACCGACTTTTCGTCGCCTAAATCGAAAGGTAAAACAGTCGTTTCACTACCGTTTTGTTTACAAACAAGTGCGACATTTTCAAGCTCCTCCTTATTTCTTCCAGAGAGAATAAGATGTGATTTTTCCTTCGAAATTTTTAAAGCAATAGCCTTTCCAATTCCAGAGGATGCCCCGGTTATCCAAATAGTTTTTTTATTAAATTGCATTGTATAAAATCAGCGCGTACGAAGATAATATAATATTTTTTTGAACCATGACGATTTTAGTTTAAGAAACGTTAAAGGGCTTTACTTGAATTAAACTTTACCATTTGCCTTATTTTGTCTCCATCTTTTTGAAGCATTTTCCAGGCATTTTTTTCATTTCTATATCGATTTAATTTTTCCGATTTCCAATTTTTTAGTTCGTTTTTAACTCTTTACCCAACGGGAATGGCAAGAATAGAAAGAGAACTTAAACTTTTGAAAAGTACTCGAAACAGGGTTTACACTCTATTGAATGATTTTCGTCTCAGGGCCTATGTTTTCAGATATTCCGCAATTGTATCTATCATTTTTTCATCGAGTAAAATTATAGTTTTTGTATTAACACTTGTTTTTAGCTAATTAAACATTTATCTTCCGTTACGGTTTAACTTTTACAAATTTGTAAAAACTAACCAATAATTTTAAACCAGCTTACTAGAACCTTTTAAAAATGAAAACAATATTTTTCCTGTCGCTTTTTAGTTTTTCTTTGGTTGTAACAGCCTGGGCTCAATCTCCTCAAGCGGATGCCCTGGTAACCCCAAAAATTGCCGGTCGTGAAATAACTGTCGGAGGAAAAGATGCTGATGTTCAGGGATTCAACAATCAATCCATTCAGTTCGCTGTTGACTATGTAGCTAAAACCGGAGGAGTGGTAAAACTTGCTTCCGGCACGTATAATATTGTTGCACCGGTGCGGTTAAAGTCGAATGTAAAACTTACCGGTTCCGGAAAGGAGACGATTTTAAAAAGAGCAGAAGGTGTGCAAACAAACTTCACGGTTGATGCCGATTATGGAGAATTAAAAATTACAGTAGAAAATGCAGATGATTTTGAAGTTGGAATGAAAGTTCAGGTTACTGATGCAGACAACAGCAGTTGCTGGAACGTATCAACGGCATATATTACAGACATTGTTGACAATGTGATATATATCGATAAAGGACTGATTCGCGACTATCGATCTGACAAGAACGGATTGGTTTCCAATGCTTCGTCGGTTATTGAGGTGTTAGATGCAGAAAATGCAGAAATATCAAACTTAACAGCTGATGGAAACCGTGATGAAAACTTTTTTGCCGATGGTTGCAATAGCGCCGGAATCCTTATTTTGAGATCTCAAAAGATAACAGTTGACAATGTGCATGTTAAAGATTTTAACGGAGAAGGAATAAGTTGGCAGATCACTGAAAATATTACCATAAAAAACAGCGAAATTTCGGGAAGTGGAAATACGGGGCTGCATCCCGGAACCGGGTCTCCGTTTTCGGTAATTGCTAATAACGATGTACATAATAACGATCAGGATGGACTATTTATTTGTTGGCGGGTTTATCAAAGTAAGGTCACAGGCAATCAATTTCATAGTAACGGACGCTTTGGCATTTGCACCGGGCACAAAGATGTCGACGTCCTTTTTGAAAATAATCATATTTTCGACAACAAAAGCGATGGTGTTCATTTGCGCGGCGAACGGGAAGCCAATGCACCGCACCGAAATACTTTTGTAAAAAACATAATTGAAAACAACGGAATAAATGGTGGCGGTTATGGATTTTCAGTCAATTCTCCGGCCAAAGATTTGGTATTGAAAAAAAATTCGTTTAAGAATTCTGCCGGAACTCAAAAGGCTGCTATTTACATACATCCCGATGGACTTCAGCCTAAACTTATTGACAATAATTTTGACAAGCATGAACTGGGTGAAATGGTTTCTGCTAAAAAATCAGAATAGAATTATCGAATTCCAGTTGATATAAGATTTGATGTAAAGACTGTTATTTCGTTGAAATTTGACTAGCATTTCTGGGGGCTTTTTCTGGCACAAGCAAACTGAACAAAATAGCCATAAAAAGCGCCAACAGATAGCTTGCCAAACGCTCGGAAACTCCTGTTGGATCAGCAAGCCAGGTTTTCCAAATCACTGCCGATAACGTGCCCGTAATCAGGCTGGCAAAAACACCTGCCCGCGAAAACTTTTTCCAAAAAATAAGCAAAACAATCGCAGGTCCGAATGAAGCACCAATTCCGCTCCATGCATACGAAACCAATCCGTAAACCGTATCCTCCATGGTAATTGCCAACAGAAAACCAACCAGTCCAACAACAAGAGTCAAGATCTTATTTAACGCCAGCATTCTTTTTTCTTCAATTTTCCGCCGGGTTACATGGAGATAAAAATCTTCGGTCATCGACGAGGAAACCACCATCAATTGTGAAGAAGCGGTTGACATCATAGCAGACACAGCGCCTGAAAGTAAAATCCCGGCTAAAATCGGGTTTAACAAGGTCATGACCATCGCCGGCAGAATTTTCTCTGCATCGTTGGCAACACTCGATGCAGCATCACCCAAAGCGCCTGCCACAACTAACTTATAACCGATAATTCCAATCATAAAAGCACCGATATAAGCCAGAAGTGTCCAGATAACAGCAAGCCAGCGACTCTGGCGAGTTTCCTTTTTATTGCGCATTGCCATCATTCGGGTGAGTAGTTGCGGTTGTCCGGTATAACCAAATGCCCAGCTCAATCCGTTTACAATCAGTAATCCACCTGTAGCTTGTTTTACAGAGGTGCTGTTCAGCGGAACAAAATAATCGGCATTAGCCATCGCCTCAGCGATACTGATGTTATAAGTGGCGGCAATTCCTAAAGCAACAATGGGAAGCACAACACAGGTTACCACCATCAACACAGCCTGAAAAGCGTCCGTAGCAACGACGGTAATAAATCCGCCCAGCATTGTATAAACTGTTACCAGAGCCGAACCAATAACCATCCCCCAGAAAGGGTCTATGTTAAAGGTGTCGTTAAATATTTTACCCGCTCCACTAAATTGAGCTGCAATATAGAGCACAAAAAAGAAAATGATAATTAGCGACGACAAAATTCCAAAACTGCGTTGAGTTCCTTTAAATTTTTTAGAAAAAAGTCCGGGAACAGTTAGTGCCCCTGTTTCAGCCGTTAGTTTTTGCAAAGGCTCAGCCAAAAATGTCCACAAAAAAAGAATGCCCGAAACGCATCCAATTGCAATCCAAATGGCTGCCATCCCTTCAGAATAGGCAATTCCGGTCAATCCCAGCAGCAACCAGGCCGATTCGCCGGTTGCACGCTCAGACAATGCCAGTGAAAAACCTGAGATTTTTTTTCCACCTAAAACGAAGTCGTCATTGGTTTTTGAACGGCGTGCTGAATAAGCAACAATTCCGATTAATACAATAATATAGGCTACAAAAACGATGATCATGGATTGATAATTTGTTTGAAAGCGGATAAAGATAAAAAAGAATTAGGAAAAGTGGGAGATCAGAACGGATACCAGGGATTTTAATACCGAATAAATTGTTACGCGCTGTATTTGACATGATTATTCATTATTATTCTTTTACATTTGTGTTTATAAAAAATAACCTCAAAATGAAAAATCATAAAAAGTTTTCCTTTCCCGGGCGAATCCAAAGTTTTGTTTATGCATTTCGCGGTTTGAAAATTTTTGCAAAAGAGGAACACAATTTCCGCATTCATCTGCTGGCAACTATTTTAGTTATTGTCTCGGGACTTTTTGCACAGTTATCTTGTTTTGAGTGGCTGGCGCTTATTTTTGCGATAGCTTTTGTGATTATTACTGAAATTCTGAACACGGCAGTAGAAAACCTTGCCGATTTTGTTTCTCCCGGTCAAAATGAAAAAATTGGAAAAGTAAAAGATATTGCAGCTGCAGCTGTTTTAGTCGCCGCTATTGTTGCAGTAACTACAGGCGGCTTTATATTTTTACCCCGGTTCAGTTTATTATTTTCATAAAACATGTGTTAATCGAATCATGAAAATAGAACTGAGACAAACGTGGAGCAAAATTTTCAAATTCAACTGGAAATTTGGAATTCTCCTGATTTTGCTTCTTTGTGTTCCCCGGTTTATTTTGGTTTTGCAGGCTAATGTAGCCGGAGGTTACAGTTCCATCGAGATGATAATGATTTTTAGTCCTGTTGGTGAGGAACTGTTTTTCCGAGATGTAGTTCGCGGTGCCTTCGCCAAATCAGTAGGCGAAGGAAAAAGCTTTGGTGGCCGACAGCGTGGATTTTGTACTCATTCACATATCTCATTTCGGGCTGGTTTTTATTGACGAAAAGTGGAATTTCCTATTCCTTCGGGGCTCTGATTTGGGTTGTTGGTATGTTTTTCGTTAGCCGTTTATTTTTTATCTGTAAAAGAAAAGCAAACTCTGTTTGGGGAGCCGTTGTTAGCCATGCCGGGTTTAACCTCGAATGATTTTTTGTATTTTTTTATCTTTTGTAACAATCTATCGTTTCTTGAAATCAAATTTTGGCAGTCTGCTTGTCAGCTATTAAAGTTAACGCAATCTTACCTTTTGTTTAAAAAGACTTTCAAATCCTTTTTTGCGGCAAACATACTTTAGCTTTGTAAAAAATTTTGGAATGAAGTTAAAAACGCAACTTAACAATTTCCCTTTTTCGCCAAATAAAATTCCTTTCTTTTACGGTTGGATTATTTTATTCGCTTCCACAGTTGGTGTGTTAGCAAGTGCCCCCGGGCAAACAACGGGTGTATCTACATTTACTGATTATTTGATTGATGCCATTGGAATTAGCCGCACGCAGTTAAGTACTGCCTATATGGTTGGTACAATAGGTAGTTCGCTGGTATTGACCTGGGCAGGTAAAATGTACGATAAATATGGTGCACGATGGGTAGGAATGATTGTGGCAGTTGCCCTGGCCTTTATCCTCATACTTCTTAGTCAATCAGACAGAATTATTAATTTCTTTGTTTCCGATATCAATTCAGGTTTTTACATCGGATTTGCTGTTGCTGTTTTGATGATTCTGTTTTTTATGTTACGTTTTTCCGGACAGGGAGTTTTAACGATGGTTTCACGGAATATGTTGATGAAATGGTTTGTGGCCAGAAGAGGTTTTGTAAACGGAATTTCCGCTATTTTTGTGGCACTTGGATTTTCTGTTGCACCACTTACCTTCGACATGTTGATTCAGGGAACTTCCTGGAGAATGGCATGGCTGTTAATGGCGGCTTTTATCGGTATTTTCTTTGTGCTGTTTGTATTTTTATTTTTTCGCGATAACCCTGAGGATTTAGACATGATCCCCGATGGTGAAAAACATGCAAACAAAGAACACGACGTTATTATAAAACCATTTAAACAATTTACATTATCCGAAGCAAAAAAGACGATGAGTTTCTGGTTATTTTCTATTCCGCTTGCCATGTATGCGCTATATATAACCGGATTTACTTTTCACCTTGTTTCTATTTTTGAAAATGCCGGGTTAAGCCGCGAAAAAGCACTGGCGGTGTTTATACCTGTTTCAGTAATTTCTGTTGCCCTTTCATTGGGTGGCGGTTGGGTGAGCGACCGCATAAAATTAAAATACCTGTTGTACCTGATATTTATTGGAGAGATTCTGGCACTGGTTTGTCTTGCAAATTTAAACGGAGGAATATTTTATTTTGGATTTATTTTGGGTAACGGAATTGCCAGTGGTTTATACAATGTTTTGATGGCTGTAACGTGGCCACGTTTTTACGGGCGCGAAAATCTGGGTCGAATTACAGGTTTTGTGATGTCACTGATTGTTTTTGCAAGTGCCCTGGGGCCTATGCTTTTAAGCTTTTCATTTTTGAAAACCGAAAATTATTCTATCGGATTTTACGTTTTGGCATTGATAATTCTGGCAGCACTGTTTTTGGCTTATAAAGCAGATAATCCACAGGACAACTATACAAATGTGCAAGATTTTAGTTAGTTTTGGTTCGCCAACATAAAATAACCATAAGCTAAAATTATCATGAAAAAAACAACAATCTATTTTGCTTACTTTTTTTTCCTTGCAACATTATTTTCATGCCAACCTAGGTTAGAAACGGGAGAGTGGAATACCATTTTTAACGGTGAAAATTTAGACGGGTGGAAAAAGGCCGGCGAAAATCAGGAAAGTATTACAGTTGAAGACGGGATGATTAAATGCGCCGGAGAGCGTTCCCATCTTTTTTACAATGGTGACCTTAAAAACTTTGAGTTTGAAGCGGAAGTAAAAGCGATGGAACATTCGAATTCAGGAATATTTATTCATACAGAATATCAAAAAGAAGGTTGGCCGGCAAACGGGTATGAAATCCAGGTAAATAATACTTACAGAGGCTCAGAAACTAATCCCGAACGCAGAAAAACCGGAAGTATTTATAACATTAGAAATGTATACTTTTCACTGGCTGGTGATAGCGAATGGTTTACAATGCGGATTAAAGCAGTGGAAAATAAAGTCGAGATTTTTGTAAACGATATTAAAGTAAATGAATATGTCGAGCCTGAAAATCCCTGGAGATGGGAAGGTGGAGAAAGTTGCAAACTGAGTCATGGGACTTTTGCATTACAAGCTCACGATCCCGGCAGTACAACGTATTACCGCAATATTCGTGTTAAACCTCTTCCGGAAGGAGAGAAAACAGAGCCGGAAGTTGATAAAGAATGGGACACGCTTATAACAAAACTTATGAAAGCCGGATTTCCTTTTATTGATTTCCACGTACACTTAAAAGGAGGATTAACGGTGAACGAAGTAGTTGCGAACTCACAGAAACTGGGAATAAATTACGGAATCGCTCCGAACTGTGGTTTACATTTTCCGGTAACCAACGATTCTACTTTGTTCGAATACATTAATGATGTGAAAAATAGTCCTACGTTTAAAGGGATGCAGGCAGAAGGAAGAGAATGGATCACTTTATTCTCGTCAGAAGCGGTTGCAAAATTTGACTATGTTTTTACCGATGCAATGACATTTACTGACTACAAAGGACGACGTACACGTATTTGGATTCCCGAAGAAGTGTGGGTAGATGACAAACAACAATTTATGGAACAACTGGTAGGTAAGATTGAGTCTATTTTCTCTCAGGAACCCGTTGATATCTATGTTAATCCGACTGTCCTTCCTGCCGAAATAATGGACGAATATGAAGATTTATGGACTGAAGAAAGAATGAAGCGGGTGATAAAAGTTTTAGCTGACAATAATGTCGCATTGGAAATTAACGCGCGTTACAAAGTTCCGAGTGCAAAAATGATTAAAATGGCTAAAGAAGCCGGTTTGAAATTTTCATTTGGAACAAATAATACAGGACGTGATTTAGGCGAATTGGAGTATTGCCTTCAAATGATTGAAGAATGCAAACTCACTCCGAACGATATGTTTGAAATTAAACCCGACGCAAAGAAACCAATAAATGTAAAAGGTTTGCCGGATAAAATTACAGGATAAACCAAAAAGAAATTTATTAATCATATTGTTCAGCGGTTGACCAAAAGTTGGCCGCTGATTTTCCATAAAGACAAAACCAAAAAATGCAATCTGTCTTCCTTAAAAATTTGAATATCCATGATGATTGGAAATCTTTTTTGAACAAAAAGAACAAGGCAATTCTTTTAGATATTGAATCTCAGATTTCTAAGGAAAGTTATACACCTTCAAAAGAAAAAGTTCTGCGTTTCTTCGAATTGCCCCTGAGTTCTGTAAAAGTCATTGTTTTAGGTCAGGATCCTTATCCTCAGCCTGAGGTAGCAACGGGTCGTGCTTTTGAGGTCGGGACTCTGAAATCATGGAATGAACCGTTTAAAAATATTTCGTTAAAAAACATTCTACGGGCAATGTATAAGGCTTATTCAGGAAAAGTTTTAAAATACAATGAACTTAAAACGAAATTTGACAATGAATTTCCAATTCTTTCACCCGATAAACTTTTTAAACACTGGGAGAGTGAAGGTGTACTTTTATTAAACACTTCATTTACATGCGAGCCCGGAGTACCTGGAAGTCATAAAGAGATTTGGCATAACTTTACTTCAACGTTGCTGAAATTTGTGAGCGAAGAGCATACAAAAATAACATGGTTTTTGTGGGGAGTACACGCATTGGAAGCTACCCGAAACTTAAAAATAGAAAGCAAAGTTATAAGTCAGCATCCAATGATGTGCTATGATAAAACCGACAGGGATACTGATTTTTTATTTGGAAAAACCAATTGTTTTGAACAATTAAAAGATGAAATAGACTGGACGGGCTTCAACCTGGAAAATAAATTCAATGTAGAGAAAACACTTTTTTAGTAAAATTCCATTTTAGGCTGGTTCATTTTTAATAATCCTTTTTCTTTTACGGTATATTCTATAATATCGACTATTTCTTCGTCGCTAAATGACGCCCTGTTTATCAATAAATCGAAAGTATCTTCTATGTTTTGTCCCTGCAAAATTGCTTTACGAAATACAATCCTTTCTTTTTCTACACGCTGAATAAAATGGGCTGCTTCTTCACGGTTTAGTTTGTTATTTTCCATTATAACATTAATCCGGTATTCAAGCGGAGCTACAAGCCGCAGATGAAGAGCGTTTTTTATGTCATTTGCAATCAGATGGCCTGCGCGTCCAACAATTATGCAGTGTCCGTCAATTGCAAAACTTCGTACTACATCTGAAACCGTTTTGACGATTTTCTTTTCGCTCTTGAACTGTTTATCACTGAAAGCTTTCAGGATTTCATCAAAGGTATATTTATTTGTCTCTTTGAATATTTTCCGCACTCTTTCCGGTTTTAAGTTCAACTCTTTTGCGCTTTGAGAAAAAACCTCTTTGCTTAAAACCTTCCAAACTGAACACATTTTTTCTTTGTTCAAACGGTCGTTAATTAGATTGGCAAGTTTTAGCCCGTTACATCCAACCTCGCGCGAAATTGTAATTACTGGACCAGCTGTTGTAGCGGGATTTTTCATATAGGAGTCTTCTTCCTTAAGGCGTTTGTTTAAGTAAATCATTAATGAATTGCCCATGATATTTTTTGTTTGTTTTTACGGCTGAATGTTTTAATTGGTTATAACTTTTTTTGTAAAAAGGGGTAGGATTTTTGATGCAAATTCGATACCATGCACGCTGCGTGTTTTATAATACTATATTAAAGTTTTGATATTTAAAATATTATGATAATATTTTTATTGAAATGACAACTGTCATCGATAGTCACAGGGAAACCGATTAATTTTAAATTCTCGTATTTTTTACTAATTCTAGATAAAAAGGATTAGCGGAAAACAGTTTAAATTCGTAACATATAAAAAAACAAATATGTTTGAGATAGACATTTATAGAAATCGAAGAAAAGCGCTTAAAAACAAAAAATTAAAAGGAATTGCTTTACTCCCGGGAAATGTTGAATCACCAATGAATTGTCTGGACAATACCTATCATTTCCGACAGGACAGTACATTTCTTTACTTTTTCGGGCTCGATTTTCCCGGGTTGACCGGTATAATCGATTTTGATAACGGAAAAGAATATCTATTTGGAAATGATGTAGAGATTGAAGATATCATTTGGATGGGACCTCAGGTTTCACTAAATGAGAATGGCCAAAAAGTTGGCATTGAAAATACAGCACCGCTTTCTAAATTATACGATTTTATTAATCAGGCGATTAAACAGGGAAGAAAAATTCATTATACGCCTCCATACCGTGGAGAAAACAAATTGTTTCTTGAAAAATTATTGGGGATTTCGGCGTTAAGAATTGATGAGTATGCATCGGTTGAATTAATAAAAGCTATCGTTGATTTGCGTTCGATAAAAGAACAGGTAGAAATTGATGAAATTGAGAAAGCGTGTTTGACGGGTTACGAAATGCATGTTACTGCGATGAAAATGGCTCAACCCGGAATTTGGGAGCAAAAGATTACAGGAATTATCGAGGGCATAGCCAACTCGGGAGGAGGAATGGTTTCTTTTCCTGTTATTCTCACTCAAAACGGCGAAACATTACACAATCATAGTCACAACAACTACCTGGAGGAGGGAAAGTTAATGCTAACCGATGCAGGAGCCGAATCCTCCTTGCATTATGCATCAGATTTTACGCGAACAGTACCGGTTGGAGGGAAATTCACGCAGAAACAGCGTGAAATTTATGAAATCGTATTGGCTGCAAACAACAAAGCGCGGGAACTCACAAAGCCGGGAGTAACATATCTTTCTGTTCATTTGGCGGTTGCGGAAGCTATTGCATCTGGATTAAAAGAGTTGGGTTTGATGAAAGGAGATATAAAAGAGGCGGTAAAAAATGGGGCTCATGCAATGTTTTTTCCTCATGGGCTGGGACATATGATGGGACTTGATGTTCACGACATGGAAGATCTAGGACAAATTTATGTGGGCTACGATGATGAAACAAGGCCAGTTGACCAGTTTGGAACAGGATATCTGCGTTTGGGAAGAAAACTACAATCCGGTTTTATAATCACAAACGAGCCTGGCATCTATTTTATTCCGGCTTTAATTGACAAGTGGCAAAAAGAAAAAATAAATGCTGATTTTATCAATTTTGAAAAAGCGAATGAGTACCGGGATTTTGGCGGAATTAGGCTTGAAGATGACCTTCTGGTTACTAAAGAGGGGAGTCGTATTCTTGGGAAACGGGTACCTATAGAACCTGATGAGATTGAATCAATTGTTTCATAAGATAAACAAAAAAGCAGCTTTAAAAGGCTGCTTTTTTTTTCAGTATCCTGTGATAAAAATAGTCCATTTCAATTTTAATCTCATCTCTTATTTCACGGCATTTTTCCTTTAGTTCTTCCCGGTCGCGAAAACTTTTATAAGGATTGTGAAAACCAAGATGCATTTTACGTTTGAATTTTACCGGTGGTAGTTTTAACTGATCTGCTGTACCATCACCTACAGTAATCAGATAATCAAATTCGAGATCAGAAAATTTTGAATAATGTTCAGGAGCACCTTGTTTTAAATCAATTCCAATTTCAGCCATAACTTCAATGGCTACAGGGCTTACATGATTTACAGGAGCAATTCCTGCCGAATAAATCTCCAATTCTTGGAATTTATCAAAACTTTTTAGAACTGCTTCGGCCATCTGGCTTCTACACGAATTTTGATTGCTTAGAAAAAAGATTTTTATCCCATTTTGTGTTGGTTTTATAGAGAAGTTAGTTGTCAAAAAAATAGTTTAATTGAGCGATCAATATAAGGAAAAAGAAAATTATATAAAATTAGTTTTGATGTATTATGCATTGAAAATTAATGTTTTACAAATGTTATTCAACATTGTTTAAGAACATGTGTCCTCTTTCTGTAATATCACCATCATTAAAAAAATTACTGTTTGTTACTTCATCGGAAGAAAAGATTAATTCAGTTAACATTTTCAATTTAAAACAACCTTTAAGATTTTTATTAAAAAAAAATGACCAAAACCCCACAAACAGATAATAGATTTTAAACTAAAAACTTTGAGTATTAAGTGGTAAATGTCTATTTTCGTAGCTGAAACATAGTATGCACACCGTTTTATAATGGTACAAAAAGTTTGTAAATGGAACCTAAAGATCTAAAAAACTCAGAAGAGTTAAAAAATACGGAAAAAGCTGATCTGGAAAATTCTGAAAAGAATGTGTTACCTTCAGAGGAAGAAACAAATAAAAATGAGTTATCCTCTGAAGAAGAAAATGTTATGTCATCAGATACTACTGAATCCTCAAATAAAGAGATTCAGGAAGAGAAAACGGAAGAGGAGACTGATGAAAAGAACGAATTAGTTCCGCAGGATAAAAAAGCGGAGGAGTTGACTGAGGAAGAAATTTCGGAAGAGCAAGAAGAACAAGTAGCAGAAAAACAAAGTGAACCTGTTGCTGCTGCTTCACCAAAAGAAGAAAAGATTGCTCCTCAAGAGGAAGACAACAAAACAGAGGAGAAAAAAGAGGAAAAGGAAAAGGCGGAAGAAACTGTTACAAATGAAGCCGCAGAAGATGATAAATCTCCCGACAAAGATAAGACCGAATCAAAAGCAACTGCTCATCTAAAGAGCGAGGCGAAAATAAAAGAAATTAAAGAGGAAAAGCCGGATTATACAAAATATTCTCAGGTTGAATTGGTAAACGCGATGAGAGATGCTTTGGATAACAACGGGAGTCACGACGTAAAAGATGAAATTGATATTATTAAATCCACTTTCTACCGGAATTTGAAAACCGATTTAGAGGAACAAAAAAAGAAATTTCTGGAAGAAGGTGGAAATATTGAAGAATTCAGAGCAGAAAAAGATCCCTATGAGCAGGACATCAAAGATTTACTCAAACGATACCGGCAAATTCGAATTGAATTCAACAAAAAGCTTGAGGTTGAAAAAGAGGAAAATCTGAAATTAAAATATGAAGTAATTGAAGAAATAAAAGCTTTGATTAACAATGAGGAATCGATAAACAAAACATTTCAGGAATTCAGGGATTTACAGCGAAAATGGCGTGAGATTGGATTGGTACCTCAGTCGGAAATGAAAAATTTGTGGGATACTTATCATTTTCATGTTGAAAACTTCTACGATTATATCAAAATCAACAAGGAATTACGCGATCTCGATTTAAAAAAGAACCTTGAGGCTAAGATTAAACTCTGCGAAAGAGCCGAAGAATTATTAGTTGAACCATCAATAATTAAGGCATTTAATACGCTCCAGAAATACCACGAGCGTTGGCGCGAAATTGGACCGGTTCCTATTGAAAACAAAGATGATATTTGGGAACGTTTTAAAGCAGCAACATCAAAAATAAATAAGAAGCATCAGGAGTTTTTTGAAAACAGGAAGCACGAGCAGAAGAAAAACCTTGAAGCCAAAACAGCACTTTGCGAAAAGGTTGAAGAGATAAACCAATTGGAAATTTCCAGTCATAAGGAGTGGGACGAAAAATCGAAAGAGTTAATTGAACTTCAAAAAGTATGGCGAACAATTGGTTTTGCCCCACGAAAAGACAATAATAAAATTTACGAACGTTTCCGTACCGAATGTGACAAATTTTTTGATGCAAAGCGCGAATTCTATTCAAAAAATAAAGAACTTCAGCAAAATAATCTTCAGATGAAAATTGAACTCTGCAACGAGGCAGAGTCGATGAAAGATAGTACTGATTGGAAAAAAACAACCCAGGATTTTATTAATATTCAGAAAAAGTGGAAAGAAATAGGTCCTGTACCACGAAAACACTCCGACATAGTTTGGAAACGTTTCCGCGCAGCATGTGACTATTTCTTTGATAAAAAATCTGAACATTTCTCTGGTATCGATTCGGAACAGGTTGACAATCTGAAATTGAAAGACGAATTGATTCGTGAGGTGGAAGATTTTAGACCAGGAAAAGACGTTGATGAGAATCTGAAAAAATTAAAATCATTCCAGCGCAGATGGACAGAAATTGGACACGTTCCAATTAAAAAGAAAGACGATGTTCAAAATCGTTTCCGTAAGGCAATTGATGACCTGTTTGATGAATTAAACCTGGATGAAGAGAAACGTAATCTTTTAAAATTCAGAAGTAAAATGTCTTCCTTCTCTGAATCGGGAAGGGGGCAGAGTAAAATGAGAATGGAACGCGACAAGTATATGAATAAACTAAAACAACTTGAAAACGACCTCGTTTTGCTTGACAATAATATTGGGTTCTTTGCCAAATCAAAAAATGCGGAGTCGCTTATAGAAGACGTAAAAAAGAAAATTGAAAATACAAAACAAAAAATTGAGTTTTTAAAAGAAAAGATTCGGGTAATCGACGATTTGGATGCCAACGAATAAAAAATAACTAAACTAAATTTGAAACCGAAGGAGAACTGTTTTACAATTCTCCTTTTTTATTTTTCTGCCGGAATAAATTCAAGCGATACTGAATTAACGCAGTGCCGTGTATTTTTGTCGGTAAAACCTTCCCCCAAAAAAACATGCCCTAAATGGCCCCCGCAATTGTTGCAGGTAATTTCAGTCCTGCGGCCATCGGCATCAAGGGTTCTTCTCACAGCACCTTCAATTTCATCGTCAAAACTGGGCCATCCGCAACCTGAATTAAACTTACTTGTTGATTGGTACAATGCAGCACCGCAGCGTTTGCAAACGTAGGTTCCCTTCTCATAAAATTTGTCGTATTTCCCGGTAAAAGGCCGTTCAGTTCCTTTTTCAAGAATTACATATTCCTCAAAATCCGTTAATTGGTTAAACTTCATAGTATCACTTTTTTCGGTTGGCTGTTTCTGATTCTTTTTCGAAACCTGCCCGCAGGCAGAGAATCCAACGCTTAATAAAATCATCACAATTATAGTCTTCATAACACAATAATGACAATTTCACCCTCACTTTGGTTTACCCTGAAAAGTTAAGAATTGCTAATTCCGATTCCCGGCGTATCCTGAAGTGTAATTTTCCCGTTAACAATTTTAACGCCTGTATAAGGATCATTATCAATCAAAAGGTTACCATCCAGATCGGCCCAATCAACTTTGGGTGAAAGCTGTGCAGCAGCAGAGACTGCACATGAGGTTTCTGTCATACAACCAATCATCACTTTCATTTTGTGATTCCTGGCCAGATTAACCATTTTATGCGCTTCCCGCATACCGGTACATTTCATCAGTTTTATATTGATACCTGAGTAAATTCCAACGGCTTTCTTTACGTCGCAAAGTCGCTGTACCGCTTCATCGGCAATAATCGGAATCGGTGAATTTTCTGTCAGCCAGGCAATATCATCGGTTCGATCTTTTGGCATGGGCTGTTCAATAAACTCAATACCTTTTTCTTTTAGCCATACTACCATATCAAGCGCCATTTTTTTATCTTTCCACCCCTGATTAACATCCACACATAAAGGAACTTCTGAAACAGAACGTATGGTTTCTATCATTTCCTTATCGTTTTCACGCCCGAGTTTTACCTTTAATATTTTAAATTCTGCCGCCTCATTTACTTTCTCTTTTATAACATCCGATTTATCGATGCCAATCGTGTATGAAGTATTTGGAGTGTTTTCTGATGAAAAGCCCCATATTTTATACCAGGGTTGCCCCATAATTTTCCCGACTAAATCGTGCAAAGCAATATCAACTGACGCTTTTGCTGCATAGTTTCCCGGAGCTGCTTCATCAATATACTCCAGAATTTCATCCATTCTGAAAGGGTCTCTAAATTGTTCCAGATTTAAACGTGACAGAAATTCGGTGACCGTTTGTTGCGATTCGCCAAGATACGGCGGCAGTGATGCCTCTCCCAAGCCTGTGTATCCGCTACATTCCAGTTTTGTTAATATAACCGGAGTAGTTTTCCGGGAACTGTTTGCTATTGTAAAAACATGTTTTAGCTGTAAATTATATGGCTCTAAACTTAGCTTTAATCCGTGTGCCGGTAATTTTCCCTTCATGTTTGAATATGTTAACCCGGGGAATACCATTCCTCCGAAAGTAATTATTGTTGATTTCTTTATAAAATTACGTCTGTTGCAACTCATTTTACAACTGAATTAATTAATTTTTTGTCTTTTTTAGAAAGAATTCCAATACCGAGGATGATTTTTAACAAGCTGAATTCTTTCGTCTTCAAAATTAATTATTCTTAAAGCTTTAATAAATGAGTTTTTACGGTATTCGGAATAAATTTTAAAAACAGAATAAAAACCATTCTGTTCTATTAACTGGTAGCGAGAATAAGCTCGCTCCTCCCAAAGACAAAGTTATCAATGCAAATTTGTTGTTACCCAAAAGAAATACCTGGTAAAAACTATATCAGAATCAGAAAAACAATTGATTTTAGCACTACCTCACTTGTTTCTCCTTTTAAATAAGTTTTCTCTGGTTATAAACAGACTGAATATAAAAAAACAACCTTGCCGTTTATTCTGAACATTTTCAGCTTCATTTTTATTGCTATTACAGCAGTTATCAATAAACCAAAGTATTTATTATCAAATGTTATTCGGCTAGATAAACGTTCTGAAAAAGTTGACTTTACAACATATCGCGAAATGAACAAAAGATTTTACGTCAGATTCTCAATAATTCATCTATTTTTGAACGAATAATAAATAAAAGAAATAAACCACCAGTAAGTAATAAATGTCAAATAACGAATCTTTCAGCATCCCTATAATTTTTCAGGATGAGCAATTCATCGCTGTTGAAAAGCCGGTAGACCTGCCTGTACATAAAAATGATTTTATGCCGCACGATGCCCCTTATCTCACAAAATTACTAGGAGAAATTACTCAACGGTGGATTTATAATGTCCACCGCTTGGATTCTAAAACCTCGGGCGTAATTGTACTTGCTTTTTCGTCGGAGATAGCAAAAGAACTTACACTTCAGTTTGAGCGAAAGGAAGTTCAGAAAACTTACTTTGCTATTGTTCAGGGAAATCCTGGCGAGGGAAAATTTGAATCGAAGGTACTTGTAAAAAAGAAATCAAAATTTAAAAAGCCGGCTGTTACAAATTTTAAAACACTTCAAACCGTTCAGACTGGCATATCATATAAAGAAAAGGAAAATGTTCTCCTTAGTTTGGTTGAAATTCAACCTGAAACCGGACGCTGGCATCAAATTCGGCAACATTTTGCTCAAAACCATTTCGATATACTTGGTGATACCCATCACGGCGATTTTACATTAAACAAAATAATAACAGAAAAGACAGGAGTAAAACGTTTATTCCTCCATGCCGGGCAATTAAAAATAAAACATCCTGTTTTAGGCAAAGAATTGTCTTTTACTTCTGATTTACCCGAAGAATTTCAACAGGTTTTGCAGCACTACCAGGCTTGATGTGCTGTATATTCAACTTTTATCAGGAATAATTGTCATTTGAATAGAGGGATTTAATTAAATCATTATTTTTGAATGAATCGGTTTATATTTAATAAGAATTATTTGCCATCTCTAATGAAGAGTAAGATATTTTTTTCGATTTTACTGTTATTCCCGGGCTTTTTATTTGCTCAGTTAACTCCTAAGAAGGTGCTTCAAATAGAAGATTTCAAAGACTGGAATGTTCTTTCAAATGGAAACATTTCATACAATGGTGACTATATTTCCTATGAAAGGGTGCCTCAGAAAGGCGACGGAGATCTAATAATATACGACGGAAATAAATCGGATACTATCCCCCGTGGTTACGCTGCAACATTTGGAGCCGAAAATGATTTTATTGTTTTTAAAATAAAGCAACCCGAGTCAGCTATTCGCCAGGCAAAGAAAGACAAGGTTAAAAAGGATAAAATGCCACAGGATAGCTTGGGTATTTATGACATAAAAAAAGAAAAGATTTATAAATTTCCTAATTTAAATTCTTATAAACTTCCTGAAGAGAATTCAAAATGGGTTGCATTTATGTCAGAAACAGTGAAAGATACAGCAGACATCGAGAAAAATGCAAACAAAAGAGAAAACTCCGGAGATGATTTAACTCTTTTCAAAATTCAAAATGGTGATACTTCTGTTTATAAAAATGTGACTGAATACCATTATTCAAAACTGGGTGATGCCATTTATTTTTCTACGCAAGCGGATGATTCTATTCATACTATCTCTGATTTTTTTGTATTTGATACTGAAAACGGAATCAGTCATAAACTTTTTTCAACAGAAGGGTGGATAAAAAGAATCGTTTCAAATGAAACAGGAGAAAAGTATGCTTTTCTTTGTTCACAGGATACTGTGAAAGAAAAAGTTTACTCTTTATATTATGGAGAAAATTTAACGCCTCCATCTAAAGTGCTGGATAAATACACGAGCGGCGTTCCAGTTGGCTGGTCGCCCAGTGAAAATGGAGATCTGTATTTTTCGCAGGATGGTTCAAAATTGTATCTGGGAGTTGCAGAAAGTCCTGTTCCGGCACCTAAAGATACTCTACTTAAAGAAGATAAACCCAACCTGGACGTCTGGAACTGGAGAGATGAAAGACTTCAGCCACAACAAAAGGTGGAAGCAGAGAAAGAAAAAAAACGGACTTTTCTGGGCGTTTATCATGTTAATTTAAACCGATATATTCAATTGGCCGATATAAAAATCAGGGAGGTTTCAACTATTCAAAAGGGAAACGGTGATGTTGGACTCGGAGTTGATGACACACCGTACATACGTGCTTCCAGTTGGACAGGTGAAAATCTGAAAGATTATTATGTTATCGACATAGAGTCAGGTATAAAAAGATTGGTTTTAAAGGGAAAAAGCTGGGTTCGCCTGTCACCCCACGGCAAATATATTTTGTGGTATGAACCTGTTGACAGCAGTTACTATTCGTTAGCGAACGATGCGAATCTTCAGGATACTATTTCTCTTACAAAAGTTTTACCGGTATCGTTTTATAACGAATGGCATGATTCTCCTTCAGATCCACCACCATATGGAATTGCAGGATGGAGCCAGGACGACAGATTTGTTTATATTTATGATCGTTACGACATTTGGAAATTGGATCCGTCCGGCGAGCGGGTTCCTGTTAATATTACAAAAGCTTTCGGACGCAGAAATAATACGCGCCTCCGCTATTTAAAACTCGATAAAGATTTGGAATATATTCCGCAAACTGAACCTGTTTTATTAAGTGCGACTGATGAGAGAACGATGTCGCGTGGTTTTTTCGGCATTCAATTCAATTCTCTAAAAGATATTGAATATGTTATAATGGATAATTATATTTTTTCTGATTTAAAAAAAGCTAAAAAGGCTGATAAAATAATTTTCAGAAAGCAGGACATCGAAACTTATCCCGATTTGTGGACAAGTAATCTTGAGTTTAAACATTCAAAAAAAGTATCGGAAGCCAACCCGCAACAAGACAAATACAACTGGGCAAATGTTGAACTGGTAAAATGGAATTCGTTTTCAGGAGAAGAATTAAAAGGCTTGCTCTACAAACCTGAAAATCTTGATCCCGGCCGAAAATATCCGATGATCGTATATTTTTATGAACGAAGCTCTGAATCGTTGAATCAACACTATCATCCTTCGCCCAGTCGTTCTGTTATTAACAAAACCTTTTATGCAAGTAACGGTTATCTTATTTTCGTTCCTGATATAACATACAAAGTAGGATATCCGGGGCAAAGTGCATTTAACTCAATTGTTAGCGGAACCCAATATTTAATTCATAAATATGATTTTATTAATAAGGATAAAATCGGCCTGCAAGGGCAAAGCTGGGGCGGTTATCAAACTGCTTATCTTGTTACGCAAACAGATATGTTTGCTGCAGCCATGGCTGGCGCACCTGTAAGTAATATGACAAGCGCTTATGGTGGAATCCGATGGCAGTCGGGGAAAAGCAGAATGTTTCAATATGAACATACACAAAGTCGGATAGGAGGAACATTGTGGGATAAACCCTTGCTTTATTTAGAAAATTCGCCATTGTTTTCTGTTCCAAAAATAAATACACCTTTGTTGATGATGCATAACGACGATGACGGAGCAGTGCCGTGGTACCAGGGAATTGAACTTTTTGTTGCTATGAGAAGGCTTAACAAACCGGCTTGGTTGTTATCTTATAATAATGAACCGCACAACTTAAAAGAAGAGAGTTGGGCAAACCGCATCGATTTAAGCAAAAGAATGTTCCAGTTTTTTAATCATTATTTAAAAGGCGAACCAATTCCTGAATGGATGGAGAAAGGTGTTCCAGCAACTGAAAAAGGCGAAAAAACGGGCTATTAACAGCCCAAAGTATTTCTATTTATTAAGTTTCACATTTACGGCAGTTGGCCCGCGTTGTCCCTTTTCAATTTCAAAGGTAACCATGTTGCCTTCTTTTATCGGTTCTGTGAGGTTGTTAATATGGACAAAAACATCTTGCCGGGTTTCTTTTTCTTTGATAAATCCATATCCTTTTGATTCGTTAAAGAAAGTAACAACTCCTTTTTTAACA
Source organism: Maribellus maritimus (assembly GCF_022267315.1). Classification (GTDB taxonomy): domain Bacteria; phylum Bacteroidota; class Bacteroidia; order Bacteroidales; family Prolixibacteraceae; genus Draconibacterium; species Draconibacterium maritimum. Next base: position 19,994 of record NZ_JAIKLE010000009.1, on the reverse strand, counting down.
GGATCTTCATCTACCATTGAACCTCCTTTGGGAACACTAACTTCTATATCTTCCAATTTAACTTCCGTTTTATCACTTTCGTCTGGCGGAGTGTCTACAATCATCCCGTTTTCGTCCACATAAGCAATCATATCATCAAGGCTCGATTTATTTTCCGTCTCTCTTCTCGCCTGTCTTTTTGCAGCTTTTTCTTTTCTTTTTTTCTCTTTTTTATTTCTTACTTCTTTTTTGTTAAATGTCTCTTGTGATCTTCCCATATAATATTTAAAATTTCAATATTCTAATTTTCCAGTCTGAAATTTTTTCCTGTTTAATCAAAACCCGAAAGATAAAATCTTTTCAAACAATCTCTTTGCGTGAAAAATGTTAGATTTTAAAAAGGGCGATAATAAACTAATAATGAGCAGGAATTAGTAAAAACGCAAATTCTCAAATCTGGCATGTCGTACAAAAGTAATATTTTATTTTGAGTTTAGCTAACTTAAAACTTGAAACACAAACCGAGTGCAGATAGACTGAGAGTCGCTTTCCAACGGATAAATCAATTAATTTTACTCACCGATTCCTTCGTTGCCAGAGTCGAGAATATATTTCCAATTTCCGTCTTTGTCTTTTTTCCAAACTGAGATATAAGTTCCTTTCTGAACGACAGAATCACTTTTAATCGTGTAGATTCCATAGGTGTAACCTAATTCTCCTGAGACTGCGACCTCGCCGTTTAGCGGTTGCCAAAAAAATTGAATATTTTCGGGACTTTCCCCGCTAAACAAATCTTTAATTGCCATCTTCCCAACAATAGGCAAGCTGTTCTCGCGTAAAAGAACGGCATCAGCGCGCGCAAATTCTACAAACGCTTTTCTAAAGCCTATCGTTTCAGCAGCTTTTGAAAATTGCCTGTCAGCCTCGAAAAGTTCTTCAACGCTGGATTTTTCGTCCTGATGACAGCTGAAAACTGCTAAAATTACAAAAAACAGTAAAGTATTTTTTATTGTTTTCACCTGTAGTTATGAATTTAAAATCTGTTCATAAATCTCAAAGTTTTCGCTATCGAATACACAAAAAATTACCTCGTTGATTGTATCCTTATTTGATAAAAATCCGGAAACCTCAAGAATAGCAATCTTTGCAGCATCTTTCTTTGGATATCCGTAAACGCCGGTGCTAATGTTTGGAAAGGCAATAGTTATCAGATTGTTTTCTTCAGCTACTTCCAAACTTCTCCGGTAACAGGAAGCAAGCTTTTCCGGTTCATTGTATTTTCCTCCGTTCCATACCGGACCAACTGTGTGGATGACAAATTTAGCCGAAAGATTATATCCTTTGGTAATTTTTGCATCACCAGTTTCACAGCCATTTAATGCCCTACATTCTTCCAAAAGTTGTTTTCCTGCTGCCCGATGAATAGCGCCATCTACACCTCCTCCACCGAGCAACGACTTATTAGCAGCATTTACAATTGCATCCGTTTGTAACTTTGTTATATCGCCTCTATGGAGTTTTATTCTCTTGTTTTGAAATTCTTTCATTTATTATCCTGATATTTTTTACATTTATGTCATAAATTTAGAAAAGCCTGATGCCATGTACAAACGAATTGTCTTATTTTTTGTTTTAGTTTTGACATTTATCTCTGCTAAAAATCAACCACTTGCGTTACATCCTAAAAATCCTCATTATTTTACTTACAAAAGTAAACCGGTTATTCTGATAACATCAGCGGAACACTACGGGGCTGTTTTAAATTCTGCTTTCGATTACGAAAAATATTTACACGAACTGAACAAAACAGGAATGAATTATACAAGAATTTTTACCGGTTCGTATGTTGAGATTCCTGGTAGTTTTGGTATTCAAAATAATACTCTTGCGCCGGAAACAGGAAAATTTCTGGCGCCGTGGAAAAGAGTGAACGAACCCGGACTTTTTGAAGCTGAAGAAAAGTTTGATTTGTCGCAGTGGAATCCTGACTACTTTACAAGACTTCGAAATTTCATTTCGTTGGCAAGCAGGTTGAATATTTTTGTTGAAGTAACCTTTTTTTGTTCTACGTATCAGGATGCAAATTGGACAAGGGATCCGTTTAATCCGGGCAATAATATAAATAATCTCCCCGGAGATTTGGGTAGAAGAGAATCCAATACTTTACAAAACGGGAAATTGATTGAATTTCAAAAAGAACTGGTAAAAAAAATTGTTACTGAGTTAAACACATTCGACAACGTTTTTTATGAAATTCAAAATGAACCCTGGGCTGATAATCCGGAGAAGGGAATGAGAACATTGCGAACATTAGACCCGGAACAGGGAGGTTGGTTTAAATGGGCTAAAAAGGCTTCCGAAGCGTCATTGGAATGGCAAAAAGAAATTTCAAGTGTAGTGGTTGAGACGGAATCCGAGCTACCAAAAAAACATTTAATTGCACAGAATTACACAAACTTCAAACATTCTCTTGCGCAGGTTGATGCGAAGGTGTCTATCCTTAACTTCCACTATGTTTGGCCCGAAGCTGTTTGGTTAAATTACGGATGGCACCGGCCTGTAAGTTTTGACGAATCGGGGTTTGCAGGTAGTTCTGATACAGCTTATTTACGGCAAGCCTGGCAGTTTATTTTAGCAGGGGGAGCAGTTTTTAATAATCTTGACTATTCATTTTTTGTAGGAAAGGAGGATGGCACCGGACAAAATATTGCACCTGGGGGAGGCGGCGCCAATTTGCGGAGCCAGTTAAAGATTTTGAAAAATTTTATAGAATCGTTCAATTTTGTTAAAATGGCACCTGATTTTACGACGGTATACCATTCTCCCGGCGCAGAAAGTCAATGTATATCAGAACAGGGGAAACAATATGCTGTAGTTTTCACCGGCGACGAGCTGGAAAAAATAAAATTAAACCTCCCGAAAGGAAATTATAATTACCAGCTTATTTCTCCGCTAAATGGAAAAACGTTTAAAAAAGGATTTTTCAAACAAGATAAAAACGAAAAAAGAGAATTATCAATTCCTCCTTTTAAAGAAATGATTGCTCTGCGTATTGTGGCTAATTGATAAAAAAGCCCGGAAATACCGGGCCATTATTATTGATTTTTACTCTATTTTTCTACAATTCAACCAAAACCGGATCGCCTAACCCTATATTTTTCAAAGCATCAAGTTGAGTTTCAGCGTCTCCAACAACCACATAATACATGTGTTCAGGTTGTATAAGTTTTTGCGCCAATTGTTGATGTCCATCAACTGTTAGCGAATTGATAAATTCTTCCTCTTGTTTTACGTAATCAAAAGGCAAATTGTAATTACTTATTTCTGTTAACATATTATGAAGTGCTCCCAATGTTTCAAAACCACGAGCATTGGATTTTATGAGCGCACTTTTTGTAAACTGGAGGTCTTCAGACGGTATTCCATTTCTGTATTTTTCTATTTCTTCTTTAAAAATCCGAACCGATTCTTCAGTGGCTGATGAACGCACACTTGCAGCAGCGACAAAATAACCATAATTCTTTCCCCCCTGAAAATAAGTGCGTGCACCATAAGTGAAGCCTTTTTCCTCACGCAGGATCATATTTACGATTCCGTTAAAACTTCCTCCCAATTTATAATTCATTACCGTTGCAGGCTGAAAATCGATAGATGTATGTGTAATTGACGGGTGCCCAATGTTAATCACAGACTGTTTTGCGCCCGGAACATCAACAAAATAAATCTTCGATTTTCCCGGAAGTTTGGGTTGCTCAAGTTCTGGAATTTCAACATTAAAAGGCTTCCAGTTTGTTGAAAGACTCTGCAATCCTTCTTTTACGCGGTCCCGGCTAATTTTGCCAACAACATGCATTCGCGCAACCGATGGTGAAAATGTGCGTTTGTAAAATTCTTTCAGATCTTCCATTGTAATTGACTCCAAAGTTTCTGCAGTTCCTTCTGACGGAACGGAGAGAATATTATCGTCGCCAAATACAAGCTTGTTAAAAGTAACATAGGAAAGATAATCGGGATTGGCTTCGTTTCTTTTTACATTATTAATCATTCTTGATTTTACAAGTTCAAATTGCTCTTCATCCCATCGTGGTTTCAGCAAAATTTCTTCCACCAAAGCGAGTGTTTTTTCAAAATTCCGGGTTAAGCTATTTACATATACCTGCATTCCTTCGGTTCCGGCGTATACATTTACTCTGGCACCAAGCAAATCTATTTCTTCCTCCAATTCTTCTGGTGTTTTATTTTCCGTTCCCTCCATTAGCATGCTGGCAAGAAAACTGGCAACTCCTGCCTTTTCTTTTGGTTCCAGTATATGCCCACCATCCATCGAAATAGAATACTGAACAAGAGGCAATTCATTATATTCAATTCCGTAAATTTTTATTCCATTAGTAATTTCGTCTGTCCATACTTCCGGAGTTTTCAGCTCAGGTTGAGGACCTTTTTCCGGTTCAACTGTGCGATCGAATTTGGTAACCGTTTTTTTGATTTTTTCTTCTTCCGTAATTGTAGACTGGTCCACTTCCGTAGCCTCCAGAATATTTTCTTCTACAATGCCTGCATCCAAAGAGTTTGAGGCCACTAACTCAACCTGTCCTTTGGGTACAAAGCTGGTTGAAACAAAAGGTTTGTCTTTTATGTATTTTTCATAGACATTTAATATGTCATCAATTGTAACCGCTTTGATATTTGCAATATCTTGTTCGATAAACCCCGGAGAACCGGCATATTCATTGTAACTGGCCAACTGGAATGATTTCATCAATACTGAACTAATGTTATTATAGAAACTTGTTTCCAAGCCTGCTTTTTGTTTTTCTAAATCGCGTTCAGTAATTCCTTCTTCTTCAAATAGTTTAAATGACTCAAAAACAGCATCTTCAACATCCGCTAAACTGGTATTTACATTCGCATTTACCGAAACTGTAAATTGCCCCGCCAATTCTCGTGAACTGTTATAAACACCTGCTCTCGGAGCAAGTTTCTTTTCTTTTACGATTACCCTGTAGAAAGGTGATTTTTTGTCGCCGGCTAATATTTGCCCAAGGAATTGCAACGCATACGAATCTTTAGTATACTCATCAACAGTTGGCCAAACCATGGTTAGCTGCGGAGTTTTTGCAAAATTATCTTCATGATATAGTTTTTTTGTTTCCTTTAAAGTAACAGGCATCGGTTCCATGTCTACAACTTTTTCGCCTGCCGGAATCTCACCAAAATATTTTTCAATAAGCGGTTTTACATCATTTATTTCAAAATCACCGGCCAAAGCAAGTGTCGTATTATTTGGCACATAATATTTTGAGTGAAATTCTTTTACATCCTCAACCGTTGCATTAAACAAATCCTCCATTTCTCCAATTACAGTCCAATTATACGGGTGTGATTCCGGATACAGATTTTTGCCAATCAACAGATTATTAAATCCGTATGGGCGGTTGTCATAAGATTGTCTTTTTTCATTTTGAACTACGTTCTGTTGGTTCGCAAAAGCCGATTTTGTAACCGTATTTTCGAGGTATCCCATTCGGTCTGACTCTAACCAAAGTGCCATTTCAAGTGCATTCTTAGGAACAACCTCGTAGTAAATTGTACCGTCGTAGTTTGTTCCTCCGTTCAGAGTTCCTCCGGCTCCCTGAATCTTTTTAAAAAACTCATCCTGTCCTACATTTTCCGACTGTTGAAACATCATATGCTCAAACAAATGCGCAAATCCTGTTTTCCCGGGAACTTCGCGATTGGAGCCGACATGATACTGAATAGCAACAGCAACAATAGGATCTGATTTATCCTGATGCAGAACTACATTGAGCCCGTTTGCAAGCTCATACTGCTCATAAGAAATCGTTAGCTTTTCGTCTGATTTTTCGGTTGTCGTACAAGAAAACAGACCGATTAATAAAGAAATTGCAAAAAAGATACTGATTTTTTTCATAACTGGTGATAAGTTGATAATATAACGAAGTTAACAAAATTAATACCAACATAACGTTGAATATTCGTTTATATTTTCTTGCTTTCAATAATCTCTATCCGTAATAATTATTATTGATTGGGGGCTAAAAAACCAAAAGTTTTCTCTATTGTTTTATTAACTACATAATATGAAAAACTTAGTTGAAAAATATAAAGTCCAGTTCGCTCTTGCTTTTGCAGGTGCTGTTGGCGGTTTTTTGTACTGGAGATTTGTTGGATGCTTAAATGGTACTTGCCCGATTCGTTCGGTGTGGTATTGGAGTACTTTATGGGGAACGGCAGTTGGATATCTGGCCGGGGATTTTGTAAATGACATTTTGGTCAGAAAAAAAGAAAAAGAAGGAGGAAAACAGTGAACGGAAAATTTCAGAGCATAATTAAATCAAAGCGGCCGGTATTGGTTGATTTTTATGCCGATTGGTGTGGCCCCTGCAAGCAGGTTCCGCAAATTCTGAAAGAGGTAAAGGAAGATTTGAAAGATAAAGTACGTATAATAAAGGTCAATGTAGATCGTAATCCTTTTATCGCTTCAAAATACCAAATTAAAAGTATTCCTACATTGATTATATTTCAGAACGGAATGCCGCAATGGACTGGAGTGGGGGTAAGGCATGCCAGTGAGTTAAAAGAAATAATCAAAGACATTTGCGAATAGTTTTAGAAACCTCTGAATAAAAAGTATTTTAATCGTTTGTTGAAAGTTAAAAGAAAAAGCCGGGATTAACCGGCTTTTTCTTTTGTCGGGATGACAAGATTTGAACTTGCGACCCCTCGCCCCCCAGACAGAAATATTCATTTTTCATAAATTGTCATATGTTTGTATGTATCTGTAAAACAATATAAAATGTGTTTTTAGTTTGCTATGAAATATTATTTATTTACCTTTAAATACCCATTTGTTGTACCTATGTTGTACCCAAAATATATGTAAATGATTAGTTTTAAGGCTGTTTTAAGGAAAAAGAAGTTGTCTACCGGTAAATATCCGATTTATTTACGTATTTCCAAGGACAGAAATTCTATCTTTTTTCGTACTCCGTATACCGCAGAAATAAGGGAATGGAATGCAAAAAAGGGAGTATTCAATCAAAACTCAATAAATTATTTGAATAAAAATCGGTTATTGCTCAAACTTATTGACCAGGCCACGGGTATTGTTACAGAACTGCATCAGAGAAAGGGAAGTTATACTTTGTCGGAAGTTGAAAGAGAAATTCGCATAAGTGCTAATCCAGTTCACCAAAACATATTTAAGTTCTGGGAAGAGCTCATTGCCGAAATGGAAAAAGCAGGGAGGACTGGGAATGCGAGAATATATCGAGATACGTCTAAATCAGTTAAAAAATATGTGAATAGAAAAATACTTTTGTTTGAAGATATTACCCCGGCTTTTCTGGAGAAATATGAGGCTTATTTAAGATCAAGAAAGGGGACTGACGGAGGAATAAGCGTGCAAATGCGTACGATTAGGGCGGTTTTTAATTCTGCAATAAAACGGGAATTGATAAAGCCAAACGTTTATCCGTTCAAAGTATATAAGGTTTCCAAATTAAAAGGGCGGGGACTTAAAAAAGCTCTTTCATTTGAAGAAGTTCAAAAGTTGATAAACCTAGACCTGACAAGTCATCAGCGGCTCATAAATGCCAGAAATTATTTTGTCTTCAGCTTTTATACACGAGGAATGAACTTTGCAGATATGATGAAACTTCAGTGGAAAGATGTATCAGAAGACAGAATATACTATATAAGATCAAAAACTAAAACAAACTTTCATATCAAGATTCTGCCTCCTATACAAAAGATCTTGGAATATTACCGAAATAAGAAGAGTAGTACGAGTTATGTTTTTCCAATACTGCTAAAAGATAAACTAACCCCGACTCAAATCGAAAACAGGAAGAAAAAAACATTAAAGCAATACAATAAAGATTTAAAGGAAATTGCTGGATTATGTGGGATAAATAAATCAGTATCAAGCTATGTTGCCAGGCATAGCTATGCCAACAGCCTAAAGCAAAAAGGAATTTCTACTGATATTATCAGTGAATCGATGGGACATCAAAATTTGGCAATTACTCAGGCTTACCTGAAAGAACTTGATAATTCACTTGTCGATGAAGCCATGGAAGTATTGCTATAGAATTAAAGTATTCTCAAAATTAAATACACCTCAATGTAAACAAATTTGTTTATATTTGTAATTATTATTATCATGAGCACCATAGAAGAAAATATCACATTATTAAAGGGGATACATCCGGGAATTATTCTTGATAGGGAGTTAAAGAAGAGAAAACTTCCCAAAAGACGTATTGCCTTGACAATTGGAGAATACCCTCAACTTTTAGGAGATATTACTAAAGGCAAACGTCGCATCAATCCGGCACTATCCATTAGACTTGGCGATGCTTTAGGTATAGACGAAAGTTTCTTTTCTGTTTTACAAGCCTATTACGATATTGAACAACAAAAGAAAAAGCAAGCCCAAAAATATCACCCTAATTTAAGACTATTGAGACCTGTTTTATTTTGGGATACAGACCTTAATTCGATTAATTGGGAAAAGAGTAAAGCCAGTGTAATTAGACGCATATTTGAGCGGGGCAACAGTCAGGAAATTATGGAGATAATTCGTTTCTATGGTAAAAAAGAAGTTCAAACTATTTTAGCTCATATCTCAAATCGATCCTCAGTAATGGAAAGCAATATGGAGAAATATCTCCGATGAGTAAATGATCAGCCAATTAAAATACAAAACGGTAAAGCCTCAACTGAAGAATATTTTATCATGGTTGATGGAGCAAGAAATTTTTGATCCATTTCGATTGGTTGGAGGTACTGCGTTAAGTTTGCAATTGGGACATCGTGAATCCGTTGATATTGATTTATTTACCGAGGCTCCTTATGGCGAAATAAATTTTGATGCTATTGATAAATATTTAAAAGATAATTTTGAATACGTTGATTCTCCTGATGTACCGGTTGCAATGGGCAAGTCGTATTTTATAGGTAATTCTGCTGAAGAAAGTATCAAGCTTGATTTATTTTATACCGATCCTTTCATACAACCTGCTTTAAAGACTGACAATATTAGGCTGGCAACTCTCTACGACATAACTGCAATGAAGATTGATGTAGTAAGTCGTGGAGCACGGAAGAAAGACTTTTGGGATTTACACGAGTTGTTAGATTTCTATTCAATCCCTCAAATGATCCAGTTGCATGAAGAGCGTTACCCATACTCGCATGATGCTGATGAAATATTCAGAAACTTTACCAATTTTGAAATAGCCGATAATGATTTCGAACCAATTTGCTTAAAAGGTAAATATTGGGAACTCATTAAGTTGGATTTTGTTGAAGCAATTGAGACGTTAAGCAAAGAGCAATCTTAGATTCAGATTATTCTATTTTGCTGTCCCTTGGGTGTCGGTATATATTCGTAGGGGGAGAGTGTTCTCATCCAACCCCGTAAACACTTCCTTTAACATTTTCGTAAAATTTTCAAAAGGAAAAGGAATAAAGAATGAATGAAAAAAAAACAGAAGTGTTGGTGCGGGATTTCAAAAAGTTTTAACCGGAGTTTATGCAGGTTGAATCTTTTGAATTTGGCATATGTGGTGGAGAAAACCAACTCTTTCGGTTTTGGAATGAATGGTTTTATGCCGGAAGCTTTTGAAAACCGGAGGGCTTCTCCCATCATCACAGGTAACCTTAATTTTGTCTTCGTATTCCCAAACCCACCCTTCTTCAGGACCAATAAAAAACTCATCGGCATAACCCAGGTTGTTTAAGGTCACATTCTTTGTTGCCTCTCCCGATTTTCTCAAACAATCAACAACTATTTTGTTAATATTTGTTTTTGATTTTACCTGACCGTGAAAAAGGGCTGTTATCGTTCCATCGTTTTCCTTGTATTCGATAAATTCTCCATTTATTGGGCTTTGTTGCCCCCATGCACTATCATTTATGGCAATTGCCATAAATGATAGTAATATCTTTATTGCATTATTTAGTCTCATTGGACGATATCCTTCTATTTATTAGATAAATAATCCCGGCAACCACCAATAGAATTAGCATCCATGGGTTAAATGTCCCTTCCCATATTTTTAAGGTCAGGTATTGTATTGCACGTATCATAATAATGTTTTTAATATAAAACTTTGGGTTTACGAACGATGAAGTAGATGGGCAAAAATACAATCATTAAGAGAGCCACACATACTCCCCAAAGGGTTCCGTTCATCCCTCTTTTATTTGCGTCTTGAGCTATAACAATACCTACAATAATTGCAATTATTATTCCTATTACTTCCATGATAATTTAATGTTTCTTGTTAGTAATTTATGATTGATAAATATGACAAAATGCAACATTATTGGAATTAGTTCTCTGTTGCAGATTTTAGTTTTTTATAATTTATATCATCTCCAATAACGGCGGATTTCGTTTCTTCCATTCTTTCTGCCAAGCCATCTTCATCATAAAATACCCTGGCTGCGCCTATTTCTATATATTGGTCGTTTGGATCGCCAAAATCGTCTATCATTACCAGACATTCAAATAGGTCTTCAATCCCATCTTCGCTAATTGTTCCTGAACAGGTATACGATATCAACGCTGAGTCGTTAACTTCGTTATCGTACATCATCATTTTTGTAAATACTGAAAATTCGTTATTGTCACCAACAATATAACTTCCTGTCTCTTCGCCCTCAGATGACCAATCATTTATTTTAATTGTTAGGGAAAGGTTGCTATTATTTTGAGATGAAAAAGATAGATTTTCATCCGCGTATCTTTCACCGATCTCATCGCCTTCTATATTGCTGGCATAAAGAATCCCAGGAGAGACCAAATAAGTGCCCTCAATATCTCGAGGATTGCCCCCTGTAAAAATTGGCATCCCCAACGATTCCATGGTATCAAGGATAGCCTGTGGCATAAAGTCGTTAATGTCCTTGCTTAAGCCATTTTCTTCTATAAGACTTTCGTCATCTTTTCCACAGCTGAGAAATAGGATACTGCTAACCAATGTAATTCCAATAAAAAATAGATTTCTTTTTTTCATGATTTTTTGTTTTTTAAGGTTATTAATTACCTTAAAACTAAGCCAAAACTGCCCTTGTTAAAAGCCGGATTTTAGTCTTTGAGGGTTGAAAAGAAACCTTGAGTACCTGAACGGTGAAATTAAAGCGACGAATGGGCCAATATTTACGGAAATTTTCAAATAAATAAGAAAAAAATGAGATTTTTGATCGCTTTTTTATATCTGGCAATTGAGTTTTTTTTTACAAGATAGAGTCTCTGTATGTCATAGCCAACCTTACCAGAAAATGTATATGTCTTCGTGATTTCTAAATAAATTTAGATTACTGTGTAATTCACAACTTCTCCCAGATAAAATATAATTCTGTTTTTTTTTTTGTAAAAACAATTCATTCTCCCAATACTGCAGATTGATAAATAAGCTGCATTAATGTGAAAATTGGCTGTAAAAGCGAATTAAGATAAACTAAACTTTCTCCTTAATTCGCTCATATGGTTCCGGGAAACTTTTAATTCAACTCCCCTGTAAGGATTTGCCATTCTGCATATGTCAGAAGAGTTTTCAATTTCATCCAGATAATGTATATTAACAATTGTTTGTCTGCTGATTTTAAAAAAGTCGTTGTTATCGATTTTTTTCAACATGCCATTTATGGTAATATTCCCGGCAAGTTTTATTTTTTCTCCGTCAATTAAATTTACAACGACTTGTTTGGCTACTCTTCCTTTGTTTTCCAACTGAATAAAAACAATTGACTGGTGTTTGACAAAGCGGGTGCCCTTAATGGTCTGTAAGGCAACTTTAGGTGAAGGACTTAACTGATTGATCAATTTCTCGACATTTATATTGGTATTAAAAACCGGGTTTGCCTGAATGCGTGAAATAACAATAGATAATTGAATAGGGTCAATTGGCTTTAATAAAAAATCGAAGGCAGAAGCCCGGATTGCTTCAATGGCATATTTTTCGTAAGCAGTATAGAAAATTACGACAAAGTTTACCAATTCCAATTCCTTTAATTCCTGTAAAAGTTCGAAGCCGGTAATTCCGTCCAATTCCAACTGAACATCAAGAAAAACAACATCGGGCTTTTCATTTTTTATTAATCTGATAGCTTGCTCCCGTTGGGTTGCACTACCTACAATTTTAATATGTTGATATCGGGCAAGTTCTTCTTTTAAATCTTTAATATTGGCGGAAGAATCGTCAATTATTGCTATTTTTTGATAATTCATGGTTCAGAAAATTTAGATTTATATGGTTCGGAACAAATAGTCGGGCAATGGTCCCCATCGCTTCACCGAGATCATCGATCAAATCAATATACTCCATTTGTATTTGCTCTTTATTGTTTTGATTTATTATCGAAATAAACTGATTCAACACTTTGGAACCAACTCCCGCACCATGTGTCTTATATTTTGCTTTTCTTCCAACGCCATTGTCTTTCACATCTATGGTTGTTCCTCGTCCGTCAGATTTTACAGAAATAGTTAAAACTTTTTTTCCTTCCCGAGGTCTTAATCCATGTTTAATGGCATTTTCGACCAGAATATGGATACTCATGGAAGGAATCAACATTTCCAGATTAACTCCCTTTGCAATTTCCTCAATATACTCAACATCTGAATTAAATCTGAGGTTATCCAGAGCAACAAAGTCTTTCACAAATTTTAACTCCTGACTCAGAGGAACTCCTAACGAATCAATATTTATCAGGTTAGATTGTAACAAACCAATAAAAGTTTTTAAACTGGTTTCCACCTCTTCTATTGAGCCTTTCTTTTTTACAATACTATTTAATACATTGAACATAAAATGAGGGCTGATACGGTTTCGGGTACTTTCCATCCGTAAAGCTGCAATATCATTTGTAAATTTTAAAGCCAGCATTTCTCTTTTTTTTCTCTCGGAATTTCTCCTCCAAAAAATAAATCCTCCAGTTATGAATAGAAGAAGCAAAACGATAATAACAATTAATTTTTGCCTTTCGGCCAAATTTCTGACCTCAGCGTCTTTAAGAAGTATCGTTTCCTGCTGTTTGATTAAAGTTGTATCTCTTTGGTAGCGATACTTTAATGCAGATATTTGCTTTCGGTTATTCTCTTTTAAAATATTCTGGTTTAACTGATTGTATTTTTGTACTTCATCATACGCCTTTTTGAAATTATTTATTTTTATGTAATGCTCAGCATTTCTTTGAGTATGAAGTTTATTTAATACCACATCAATACTGTTTGACACCCCAACAGAGTCAGCCTTCAGAAATAATACCGCCGCCTTCTTTAAATCTCCTTTTTTTTCAAAATACTCCCCCCGCAGGCTATAATAATTAAATTCAAAATCAGGTATTCCTTTAAAAACCGGTAGCTGTGATTGTAAAAAATTGAGGTAAATTCTTGACGAGTCAATTTTGCTACAATATAAATAGCTTTCAGCGAGATTGTTTGAAATTAAAAGTTTTGAAAATAAATCAATAAAATCCCATTGTTTATATGCATTAAGGAATTCATTTTTAGCCTTTTCGTACTCATTTTGCAAATAATACATGCGTCCTTTACTATTAAAATGAGCATATTTTGAATAAGGAGTAAAATGTTTTTTATATTTCAATGCTTCCCGAAACTGCTGTTCTGCTTCTTCATAAAAGCCACAGTCTACATATAAATCGGCGTAGGCCTGAAGACTGGAAATCATCCCCGCACTGTCTTTTTCTATATCTGCAACCGTAATTGCTTTTTCAATGCTTTCTATTGCTTCTCCATACTTATCACTCGACCTGGATAAGTTGGATTTTGAGAGCAATGTTGAAATCAGAATGTCATTATAACTGCCGGCTGTTGCTATTTCAATAGCCTTATTATGATAATACAAGCTGGAATCGATTAATCCCAAGGTAAAATAATTGAAAGCTAAGTTGTTTAATACAACGCTATGTGTGTATTGTCCTTTTTCTGTTTTTTGTTTTTCCCAATACTTTAAAGCTTTCAATAAATAGTAATTACTGGAGTCGATCTCACCATAACTGTGTACCAATCCTCCATAATATTTAAGCAGATGATAATAAAGGTTACTGTCTTTAGAAAAAAACGGGTCATCCATGTATTCACGTATTTCCCTTCGGGCAGAATCGGGATAAGAATTTGCCAGGCTTACTAAATTGTTTAAAATAGAATCGGTGGCTGATATTTTTTCGCCAGTTGATTGCTGGTATTGAGCATTATTTTTACATGAGGATGTTAAAAAAAACAGCAGTAATATACATATGGCTTTTATTACAGGGTCCATTTAAAATCAGTTAAAGGTTCGGTTGACTATCAACAATTATTATTGTTAACCTGTTTCGAAAGTATAAATTAAATGTCACAAGTGTTTACCTAAACTGATTCTATCGTTTTTATTAATTATAATTTAAACATTGATTAAGAGTAGTTCAAAAAGTGTTTTTCTTTTGTATTTCAAACTTTAGAAGAGTATAAGGCTATTATTTCTGATCAATAGTTAACTCCTCTTCTGATAAAAAAGTAGATTTTATTCGAAGTATCCTGATTATTAACTATATCTCGAACAATAAGAGATATTTTACACCAATTAGAGTTTGTATCCCCCAAACTACATCCGAAAGGTATAGATATTGTATTTTGAGAATTTGTAATGGGATAATTTGCAAAGTATGTATCAGCTCTAGAAATGTTCCATGTTGAGAGACACCCATTGTTTTCAAACTCATATTGAATAATTAAATTATGTAGATCTGATGCAATAACTCCTTGTGTATCATTATGAGTAAAGGAAAGGTAATAGATATTAAATGCTCCACCATAACACATCGAATCCGCAGGATGTACCCCTGTATTTGTAATTATTGGCGAAGATAATGTAATCCATCTATCACTATTTAAAATTTCAGGTTTATAAAAAATTATACTATCAATTTCTTCTGTACTATACATTTCTAACACCTGACCAGATCTCATAACGTACATAGTATCTTGTGCAGCTCCAAACTTGGCTATTAAAAGTAGAGCACATATAAATAAAATCCTCTTCATTGTTTAATAATTGTTTTTGATTCAATAATTTCATAATTGTTAACCTGAATGAAATATATTCCATCCAATAAGCTTGATAAATCAATTTTGATATAAGGTTCCAGAATTCTAAATTCTTTATTGAAATGTCTTATGCCATTAAGGTCAATAATTTTTACTTCTACATTTTTTCTTACGGGAGAATTAATTTTCAAATATAGAATACTCATGGCTGGGTTGGGGTAGCAGTCAAAAAGTGATTTATAATTTGTTGTACGCGAAATCGAATTAGAGATATTATCATTAAAACTTAAGAGCTTTATTTGATTAGTTGTAAAATTTAGATTCTCATTACTTAAGGTTTGTATTTTTAGTTTCCCGGAGGAGAAGGCTATTTTTTTTATCCAACTTAATTGTATTGCTTTTGTTGTACCATCAATGTCTTTAATAATTAAGTTTTGTGCCTTTAAATCGTTTAAGAAAGTAAACAATAGGAAGATAATAATCAATGTTTTTATTTTATAATTCTCCATGATCATATTGGTTTATATGTTGTCAAAAAGACTAGCTTTAGTTCAATTTTAATCCCCACAATTCTTTATTTTTTATAAAATACAACATGTTGTCGCATTGAAACATCAGGGTTATGTCATCATCGTCCACAGGGCATGCAATCAGAGGGGTAACAACATTTTCTTCGAGGTTAAACCTATAAGTCGTATTGTTTTCAATGACATAAATTTCATCGTTAAAAGCAAAATGTGTTAGTTTTATGCTTTTGAAATTCAATAATCCCCCCAGATACCTACCGTATTGTATTCGTTCGTCAATTTCTCCTATGTACTTCCATATCCTGTCTGATTCTGAGTAAGAATAAAGCTCGTTTTCATTTTCTAACTGACCTTCACCTAATCCACTTGTGCTATTAAAGAATATGTAACCAACGTCTCTTTCAGATGAAATTGTCATACAATTATTTCTTGTTACTGATTCTATTTGGCTGGGTAGAGAAGTTCTCGTTAATACCTCATTTGTCATATAATTAAAGCAATAAAAATCATTTTTTGCAGTAGTTAATGTTCCATTTTGATCCCAATAACCACCACCAAAAAAGAAAATTCGGCCAATTTTAAAACAAAACTGGTCAACATAATGTGCGTAATCCGGGCTCCATACCTGTTCGGATATGCCAGAATTAGTATTATAAGTCCAAATACCATCTGATGTATATATATAACCTGTCAGTGTTGCTCCAAGTCCAATATGAACAATGCCTGAATTATAATTAATCATGGTCGGAGACACCCAGACATTGTCTGTTAATTCTCTAAAAGAATACGGTAAATCACAAATTTTTGATTGCTGTAATTGTTTAAGGTCGAATACATAAAGGCTGTTGTTCAGTAAAAACAAAATACTGTCAGAAGAAACCTGATTCCATAAATCACCATCTATTTCGTATTCAAGATCAGCGATAAACTCCCATTGTGCAGGAGGAGCCTGAGCAGTTTGGAATGTTTTCACTTCACCATAGGCAGTACCCTGCTCATTTGTAGCGAAAGCACGGTAGTAATATTTTGTTTCAGAACTCAATTCTTGCAGTTCACAAACAAATTCACCTTCTCCGTTTGTAGACACTGTGACTTTTAGATCATTTGTTGTTGGATCTCCCTCTTTATTATAGCATATTCCGCGTTCTATAATACTACTATTCCCCTGATTAATTACCTTGCCATAACACTGTGCATTGCTGCTTGTAACTTCAGAGTTGATTCCTGTTTCAACGGTTGGTGTCCCAAAATTTTCTTTTAGTTCAAGTGTAATAAGGTTTCCATAAGCTGTTCCCACTTCGCTTGTTGCATAAGCCCTGATTTTATAAACGGCGTTCGCTTGGAGCGCTGTTAATACTGAGGAAAAGGTTCCTAAACCTCTCCCGTTTTCAGTTTTCCTATCATTAGTGGTTGGTGTGTTTTCCATACTCCAGCAAACACCTCGCATAATAACCGGGCTATCGCCTTCGTCAGTAACGTTTCCTCCACATGCGGCCTCTGTGAGGTTCGTTTGTGTTGCATTTATTGTTGAAACCACAGGTAGTGTTTTGGAAATTAATGTGATAATAATTTCATCTGAAGCCTCCAGATTCGAATCGTCGCTGGCAACTATTTTTATTGTATGGTTTCCAAGTGCAGATTCTCCTGACTCCCAGTTGTATTTATAAGGGAAAGAAGTTGAACTGCTCATTCCCACGCCGTCAATGTAAAACCTAATTTCTGCGATTTCGCCATCTTCATCCTGAGCTTCAGCAGATATCGTCACAACGCTTCCTTTTTTGTACTCCTCTCCGTTTACCGGTGTAGTAATCTCACAAGTTGGACTGATATTTCTGTCATTTTCTTCTTTGGTACACCCAAAAAAGAATAATAATAAAATAAATAAAAGGGAACTATGTCTTATTATTCGTTTCATTATCTATATAATATTAATTGGGATTTTTTTTAATATCAATCCTTAACGCAACGAACACTAAATCCAAGAGATTTACTTCCAACTAATCGTGACACGTCAATTCGTGCGTTATACATTGTGAAGCATATGGCGTCGGTACTACGGCTCCCTTTTGTACTTGTCCACCAATTCCCGTTATATCCCATGCCTTGAGATTCTCCGGTACTCGCAAACCTCGAACCTCCGGGCAATGCTGCAAAGTTATAGTCATCCGTTCCACAACCAGTTGCATCTTCGAAATTATTCCAAGTCCATTTTTCAGTTGCTTTTAATACAACGGCCTCTTTGCCGTCATACCCATTTTCACCGACAAAGTCAATTAATTCGTCCCATTCACTTTCGCTTGGCAGGTGCCAACCACTGGGGCAAACTCCTTGTACCCCACTTGGATTTTGACTGCTGGCAACAGCATTGTCCCCCATTGCAGCAGCCCAGGTATATAAAGCGCCATAAATATCCTTTTCTCCGCTCATATCATTAAAATAAATACAGTAAGCATCAGATGTATTATTGTTTGTTTGATTTGCCCATATATAATTGTTCGTTATCAATGGAATTTCCCTGCCATCAGGATAATGGGTTACTTTTAGGTTCTCTGCCATCCAGACTTGCTCTCCAACTTTCACAGCATTATATGTGTTGCCATCAAAGTCGGTTACTTTTTGAATTAGGTCTTCGTCATTATTTGACTCTGCCTCCCACCAATCGCATGATGCTATTGTCAGGCAAATTACACCTGTTATAAGTAATAATTTTGTTTTCATTGTAATCACTGTTATCTATTAAAAAACTAACCCAACGTTTAATGTAATTGCTCCGAGTTTATAATCATCTTCGTATATATTAGTACCATATCGCCACTGCTCGGTTATCTTTTGCATTTCATACCCCAAACCACAACTAAACCACAAATTATTTGCGACATTAAAAATTGCGCCCAATGAGGGTGAAAAATAGAATCCTCCATCAATGCCGTCTCCGGTTAAACTGACTGAATAGCCAATATCAACTGAGCCATAGGGGCTTATATTATTATCAAAGATATAACCTCTTATTTGTGTAAAAATTGGCATTAGTAGTGTTTCAATATCAGAATAAGCTCTCAATCCGCTTCCTGCACCAAGTGAGAAATGTGGATTTATCTGGTAATTACCGACTACATTTAATTTAAATCTGCTATACGGGTAATCGCCTGCGCCAAAACAATAACCAATCTCTACATTTGACGTATACCCTGATTTTAATCCTGTACCACGGTTCAGAGATAGAGAATTTGTACTCGTCTTTTGAACAGTTCTTTGTGTAGCCTGTCTTGTTGGCTGCACTGAAAAAATGTCTTTTGTTCCATTTTCGTACCGTATCATTAATATATCTGCTTTTGAGAGGGTAAAAACAGGTCCATCAAGGTTAGAAAACCGTTTGTATTTGATCTCTCCTTGATTGACTTCCAAAACTTTTGCCTGAATGTCTTCTCCTGTTATTTTTGTGATTAAATCTTGTGCAATACAAAGATGTAAAACTCCAAGTATTACAGAAATGGTCAACAACAATTTTTTCATATAAAATAATTTTAAAGGTTATTTTTCTCAAATCTACCTCTCTTAAATTAAGTTTGGAAGCACATATTTGTTACTCTTTTGATGAATGGAACTATTTTCTGTTTGAACAGTTTTTATCATGGGTTGAATTGTATTTTTTTTAAAGTCCCTTTTTTATTATAATTGTTAAAACCACCTCCTTTGGGGGTGGTCATGTTCAATTGGGTTTGCTTGAAATGTTTTTGTCTATCTATTTTTGTTAAACTCATATTAATCTTGTTTTTATGCTCTGCTGTAAACTGGCCCCTTTTAGGGGCTAATCAAGTCCACCTTCTTTAGAGGGCGGATATTTAATTTTTTGTCATGTACTAAGATTTTTTTATTCATAATGTGGTTTAATACCCCACCCCTCTGGATAGGAGACTAATATATTTGTATAGCATATGGAGTTTGCTACCTCGGGGCTCCGCCCCGAGGTAGTTCATTTTAAAAATTCGAAAATGAAAACTGCTTGTTGAAATGTGTTTAATCAATATATGGAATAAACATTTTAATACTTATTACTGCGGACAAAAAAGCTATAATACCAACCAACACTAAAAACCACTTCGAAATAACCGCACTTTTTTTCAACTCTTTTTTATAGTCTTCCAAAAGCTGTTCCAGTTCGTCTGTATTTAGGTCAACCTTCATTTTTGTAGTTTGTAGTTCATGCAGTTGCCTGGCAATTTCAGGAGCAACTTCTTTAATGTTTTTTGTGGTTTGCTGAAGAAGTTCAATCTCAGCGACCAAAATTTCCAGCAACTTTTGTTGTGACAAATTTTTTCTCATAACCTGAATCCTCGTTTTTTATCTGGTTTATATTGTTGACTTTTCTGTTGAGGATTAGTTGTTCTCTGGTTCTGTAAAATTAA
>NZ_JAIKLE010000099.1 GCF_022267315.1 Maribellus maritimus | reverse complement strand
TTCATCTATCTTTAAGGTATAAAACACCAAATACGGTGTTTAATGATGTTGCTTAATACAATGTTTAACCTGTAGCCGTATTCTAGGACTAGACAGGCTGAAAAGACGACTCCATACTTAAATGAATATAAAATGGGAATTTTTGACTTCTTAAAAAATAAATCGAAATTGACTGACAAGGAATCAGAAAAACAGAATATTCTCAATAAGGAAGAACTAAAAACTAATTTGGATAACATACAAAAAGAAATCTTTCAGTTTTTAAAGCCATTAGGATTTAAGAAAAAAGGACGAACCTTCAACAGACAAACAGAAGACGGAATTTACCAAGTAATAAATATCCAAAGCGGTAGATATGAATTTGGTGACAAATATGTAATCCCAGGAATTAGGGAAAACTTTTATGGGAAGTTTACAGTCAATTTAGGAGTAATGGTAAAAGAGATTTATGAACTTGAAGGCCACAATAAACCCAAAGACATTTATCAAGACTATGACTGCCAAATAAGAGAGCGACTACCGCATTTGACAATTAAACAAGACCATTGGTGGGCACTTTCAGACGACAGTATTAAAACAGCAAGAGAAGTTGTTGACGGACTGAATTCACACGGACTTGATTGGCTTAACAAATTTGAAACCCGAGATAAAATTTGTAGGAATTTAGGTAACGTTGAAGGCGGTTCGCCAAGAGCAAAATTAGACGTAGCACTTATTGAACTTCATAGAAACCGAGCAAAAGCAGAGAAATTATTTCAAGACTACTATCACAACATTGAAATTAAAAACGGACATAAAGAATACGTGAAAGGACTTGCTGACCGACTTGGAATAACATTGAGAAATTGATAATGAATAAAACTTAAAAACAACGAAGAAAGAAAAAGCCCGAACCGCTAACACCGTACATATTGCAGGGCGGGTTCGGTGGTACGCCAACTGTGGATTCTCGTTTCGCAGTTCCGTGTCCTTCGGACAGGAACGCTCTCCGAAATCCGCCCCGACATCATGTACCAACCGTCAGACTGTGCAAAAAATAAAGATTATTCGGAAGGGTACCCATGAAAAAATGAAATCCAAGAAAGCTAAATATAGTTTTTACACAGATTCCCGTTGTACCTCATGCGAAATAACACTCAAATATTTTTTAAACATGATTGAAAATGAGAAATAACAAATCCATTAAAATTTATTTCTGGGTGATTTTATTTTTAATGTCATTTGTGGCGGGATGTCAGAAAAAAACAGGAACTATAATAATGCTAACTGACGATTTTGAAAATGGTTGTCTAGCTGATTTCTGACGCCCGGGAGACAAAGGAAGCGGTCGATATGAAAAAGGCGCCGTTTCCATTACCGATCAATTTCATCGGACGGGGAACCATTGTGTAAAACTTGAATTTAAAAAAGGTTACATCAGACAAGATGGTGGTGATGGCAATTTTACTGAGCGAACTGAATTAGATTCAGGAACGCATCCTACACTACATCAGAAAATGTGGTATAAATTTTCAATTCTCATACTTGAAGATTTTCCAATCATAGATAATCGCTTAGTAATTTCACAAGTAAAACAAACTGTTTTACTTAAAAATCCATTGCAACTTTATGCCCAGAGGTATAGGAATGGTAATCATTATCTGACAATATACAATATGACCAGTTCTAAAAAAGAGCAAGCTGCCCGATATGAGCTTCCTGAACTCACAAAGGGAAAATGGCATGATTTTATTCTTCAGATTTATTATTCTGATTCAACTGATGGTTATATCAATATGTGGATGGATGGAAAGAAAGTTGTTTCTTTTATTGGGCCAACAGCTTCCAAAAAAGGGAGGAATCAATTCTATCATAAAATCGGGATGTATCGGGACCAATATTCAGAACCGATGACTATATATTTTGATAACTATATTTTAACCAATGACACTTTGTTGACTACGAATGAATAGGTTTTTAAAAACGGAAATTATTTTAATATAAATTATGTAAAAAGATAAAAATAATGCACGACGGCACAACACCATTGATCGTTTGATTCAGTACAGTTTTATTTTGACTCTTTCTATTTCCGGCAAATATCCAAGAAATGTAATAATTCTTGAAATATATTTTAATTGTAGTTTCGCTCGATTCAATTCCCAATTGGTAATACAGTCCGGTGTAACTTCAATTATTTTTGCAACATCTGATTGAAATAGATTCAAATCAAGTCTTTTCTTTCTAATGTGGTCATCGTAGGTGATAAGTTCTTTAGGATATGGCTTATGATTCGATTTCTTCGTTTTCTATTCAATATTACAGATGGGCAACGAAACTAAGAAAATTAAGCACTATTAAGAACCCTAATCTTGGATGATTTAGCATACCTACGTACCTACTCAAGGATATTATAAAAGCATCCAATCCAGTTAAAAAAACATTAAAACATTAAAACATTATTTTAAATGATTCTTTGCAAGAAAATGTTCTACAATATATTGATATTTAATAAATTAGTATGATTATAAACATTTACAAACACTTAAAAATACATATATTGTTAGATATAAATCATTTACCTCAAGAATAAGTAAAAATTGTTAAGGTACATTTACAAACTAGTTGTGCTTCATTTTAAGAGACCGCAGTAGCCAAATCATGCAACAATGAAAAGAAAAGATTGGACAGACGAAAAGTTATTTGAAAGATTATTGACTAATAGGACAAAAAAGACTTATTGGGAAAATATAAGAGAATTGAGGAGGCGTCCAAATCAATACGTGTTCGATAGAACAGTTGGATTAATTAAAACAAACAGTGACAAGGAAATAATTATCGGAATTGATATTCTGGCACAGTTAGGATTCAACCCAAGATTTAAACAAAATGAAATAGTTGAGATTTGTTTTAGTTTATTAGAGAAAGAACAAACTCCAAAAGTTCTTGAATCTGTTTTATTTGCAATTTCACACAACAATGAAATTTTAAGAGAAGACCAGATTTTGATTTTAATCAAACTAAAAACGCATAGATACTGCATTGTTCGTTACGGATTGGTACAAGCATTATCAGGATTAGAACAAAAAGACGCAATTGAAACTTTAATTGAATTAAGCACAGACAAAGACCCTGATATAAGAGATTGGGCAACATTTTCGCTTGGGGCACAAATTGAAACCAATACTGATAGTATCACAAAGTTATTGTGGAAACAGATAAATGACAGTTCTGAATTAGTAAGATTTGAAGCAATTGCTGGATTAGCAAAAAGACAGGACAAACGGATAAAAGACATATTAATACAGGAACTAAAAAAGATTGATGATAATGGTTCAATTATTTTAGAAAGTATTGAGGTATTTAATGATTTTGATTTTATTGAATTGCTTGAAAAACAAATTGAGCTAAATAAAAAGACCCAACAAGTAAATGAGAAATGGTTGATTGATACATTGGGTAAATTAAAAACGAAAGCACAGGATCGTAGTCTAGAAGTGGAGTAACTACAGCAACGTTAAGTGTGAATAATGCGTTTCAATCCTTGTTTTAGAAAAAAGACACTGTTTCACAAAGTGTGTAAATTAAAAATACCGAGGGTTTAGCTATTTATAGCTGGACCCTTTTTTCAAATATGACTAAGAACTGATTTA
>NZ_JAIKLE010000098.1 GCF_022267315.1 Maribellus maritimus | reverse complement strand
CGGTGGTTTTCGAGCCGCGGATTCTCGCATGAACGTCACGTCCTACCGGACGCTGACGCTCACCGAAATCCGCTCCGCAACTTACACCAACCGTTAGCCACAAGCTTAAAACCAGACATATGAGAGAATGGATTAATAATAGATTCGGAACTAACTTTTCAGAAAATGACTTATCAAGCGTTAAAGATTTCTCATTATTATGGAATGTTTTTGAGAATATTGTTTGCGACAACAACTGTTCTGTTAATCGACTTTCAGAAAGACTAAATCCAATTGATTTTGACCTCGCAGAATTTGAAAACAACTTGAATTATTTTAGAAATAGATATATCAGCGACGGAGAAACAAATGAAAGATTTAATCATTTGAACTTTAGGAATAACGATAGAAGAGAATTAGTCGCTGATGTTTTGTTGGGAAACAACAATAATAATTCGGAAAACATATTGGCGTTGGCAATAATTGTTTATCGATTTAGAAACAATCTCTTTCACGGTTTAAAGCAAATGGAATTTATCGACCAACAGAAAGAAAATTTTGATAATGCAAATATGGTGTTAACCGCCATTTTGAGACATTTTTAGATTTGAATAACTTACTTGAAATATTTAGTACCAGAGAAATCTCGCTTTTTAGTTGGATTTTACTTTTCATAATCGCCTTGCTGTTTATGAAGTCGATGAGAACTTCTATTTGGGGGCTAATTAAGATGTTGTTCCAAAAAAGTTTTTTGAAGATATATGCAATTTTAGGTATGTATTTATTTCTAATGTTTTATGCTCTGTATAAAGTAAAATTTTGGGATTTAGCCTATTTAAAAGACTCACTTCTATGGTTATTCACAGTGGGGTTTGTGCTGATGTTTAAATCAGTAGAAGCAAAAAACTTTACCTATTTCAAGAATATCTTGCGAGAAAGTTTAAAGTGGACGGTGTTATTTGAGTTCATAATAAACTTTTACAGTTTTAGTTTAATTACTGAGTTTATAATGCTTCCAGTATTAGTTTTTATTGCAACCACACAAGCATTTTCAGAATTAGACAAGACAAATATTCAAGTAACAAAATTGTTGACTAATATTTTAAGCATAATTGGATTTGTATTTCTAGGGTTCTCAATTTACAAAACGATAATAGGATTCGAAACTTTCTTTTCATTTACTACTTTAAGAATTTTCATTTTTCCAATAGTTTTGACAACTCTATTTCTGCCCTTCATTTATTTTCTTTCTCTTTTCAGTATCTATGAATCCTATTTTGTAAGGTTAGATTTTATGACCGTTAAAAAGGAAGAAGTAAAAACTGTTAAAAAATTAATAAGGCGTAGAGCAAATTTTAATATAAACAAATTGAATCGAATTATTACGAATTTTGATAAGAGAGTTTTTTATGACAACACCAATTTAGATGTCTATATTAAAAATATTAGTAGAAAAGAATAAAAGCCAGTGGCTAACAAAAGCTATATGTAATGCGGGGTTCAGCGGGTAATTCAACCGCAGTTCTTCGCATCAACAACGCCAATTCGTCTTTGACGATTTGGCTATAAAAACTAAAATATGAATAAACGAATTGGCTCAGTGGCAGCCTGACAGTGAAGCATTTCAAAGTCCCGCACTCCACATAGCCAAACCGTTAGCACCAATTTTGAAATGAGCCAAACAAATAGATTAATTAACATATTAGATAAAGAAAGGATTGAAGCCTTCAATTCCTATAACCTGACAACTAAGGATATCGAATTCATCCGAGAAGTCAATGAAGATGTCTTAAGAAAAATTCCTCAAAAGGCTTTTAATTGCGCTCAGTTAAGTGCTTTGTTGGGGGCGGTAATTTATGACCATTCGGATATTCCTGTTGCCGTAATTTCTGGTCATCTTGATTATTTCGAAAAACGAATTTTCAACTGCAAATCGCCGATTCCATATTCCTCTGAGAAAAAAGAAATCAATGAGATTTGGGATGGTCATTGTTGGGTTGAAATTCCAAATCTAATTATCGACAACTCAATTTTCAGAACTATCTATTTGGGAAATGTTTCATCAACTTTTAGAGACCAAATAATAAAAAAGTTTGGTAACGGGAAAGGGACAATAATTGCTCCCATTGAGAAAATGTATACGATAGGTTTTAATTATACTCCATGTTATGAGTTAAATCAGAACCAAATAAATGGTCTTATTAAATCAATATGAAAGCTCTTTTACATCAGATTTTTGAATCTTCAACTGACATTTTCTTTGTCGATGAATTAGACAACATTCTTAATAATGTTAACGAAAGAAATTTATGTGGGCGACTTGCTATCTATATGGAAAACTTAGTGAAGCAAAATAAAATTTCAGGTTACTACGCAGACCCGGAATACAATCGAAAACAAAACGGACAAGTCAAAACGATATTAGATGATGAAATGAATGTTGTCAGTATAAATTGTGACATTATACTTCATAGTAGAGGGAAAATTGTTGCACAAGACAACCTTATCGCAATCGAAATGAAAAAATCAAATCGACCGGAAGAAGAAAAACTTAGCGACAAAAAACGGTTACGTGCACTAACAAAAGACAGCTACGATGACATATGGTCATTTGACGGAGTTACTCTTCCCGAGCATGTTTGTGGATATATCTTAGGATTCTATATGGAAATAGATATAAAGGCAAGAAGTTGTTTAATAGAGTGTTATCAAAAAGGAGCAAAAACACATGACTGGACGAGAAATTTTTAAAAAACTGGTGCTAACACAGTACATATTGCAGGGCGGGGTTCGGTGGTACGCCAACTGCGGATTCTCGCATCGCAGTTCCGTGTCCTTCGGACAGGAACGCGCTCCGAAATCCGCCCCGACAACATGTACCAACCGTTAGCCACAAGCAGGACTCAAGTACAACAAACAGATAATGAATAAAAAGATAATTATGACAGAATTTTGGGAAGAAAGTTTTAAGGATAAAAAAGAAATGTGGGGATTTGAACCTGCTGATTCTGCCATTGCAACTACAGAGCTGTTTAAAAATATCGGATTAAATAAAATATTAATACCTGGATTTGGATACGGAAGAAATGCTAAGATATTCATTGACCAAGGATTTGATGTAACTGGAATTGAGATTTCAGAAACTGCGATTGATTTGGCCAAAAAACATTACGGAGATGACTTGAAAATTCATCATGGTTCTGTTTCTGAAATGCCGTTTGACCAATACTTATATGACGGGATTTATTGTTACGCATTGATTCATTTACTTAATGAGTCAGAAAGAGAAAAACTGATTAATGATTGTTATAATCAACTAAATACAAATGGATACATGGTCTTTATTGCGATTTCAAAATTGGATGCTCGCTACGGAAATGGAGAAGAAATAAGCAAAGATACTTTTAAGACAGGACATGGTGTTAACTTATTTTTCTATGATGCGGATTCGGTAAAAAAAGAATTTGGAGATTATGGATTGATTAAATCAGAAGAGATTAGTGAACCTTCAATGAATGTTGACAACAAACCTTCACAAAGATTTATTCAGATTATATGCAGAAAACAAAGTAAATAATGCCAGTGGCTAACATTTTGTATAAGTAATGGCAGGCAAAGTGCTAAATATCAAGGTTTGTAGCCCGCTCAAACTGCGTAGCGGTTTGACAGGCAAAAAGCCCGCAATCTGCCACTACTCATACAATTTACCGTTACATGCCAGTTAAAAAAAGTTAGTGCATATATGAAACCGACTGATAAACAGATAGTAGAAATTGCCGACAATTTAGATTCAGGGATGAG
>NZ_JAIKLE010000097.1 GCF_022267315.1 Maribellus maritimus | reverse complement strand
ATTATCGCGTACAATACTCTGATGAAAAACATCGATAAGTATGAACATCCGCCTAAATTCTACGTGATAAACTTTGATAATCCTGAACGGAGCCACCGGTGTAATCCAATCGCCCCGGAATTTATGACTGATATTGCCGATGCTTACGAATCGGCCTACACTATCATGCTGAACCTGAACAAAACATGGATTCAGAAACAAGGCGACTTTTTTGTGGAGTCTCCAATTATCCTTCTTACAGCTATTATCTGGTATCTGAAGATATACAAGAATGGAAAATACTGTACTTTTCCTCATGCCATCGAGTTCCTGAATAAAAAGTATGCGGATATTTTTACCATTCTCACGTCGTACCGGGAACTGGAAAATTATCTTTCTCCCTTTATCGATGCATGGGAAGGAGGTGCGCAGGACCAGTTACAGGGACAGATTGCAAGTGCAAAAATTCCGCTTTCACGAATGATTTCTCCGCAGTTATACTGGATAATGTCTGGAAATGATTTTACTTTGGATATCAATAATCCGAAAGAACCCAAAATCCTTTGCGTGGGAAATAATCCCGACAGACAAAATATCTATTCCGCAGCCCTTGGATTATACAATTCGCGGATTGTAAAACTGATAAATAAAAAGGGCCAGCTTAAAAGTTCTGTGATAATCGATGAACTTCCAACGATTTATTTCAGGGGACTGGACAACCTGATTGCAACTGCCCGGAGTAACAAGGTAGCCGTATGTTTGGGATTTCAGGATTTTTCGCAGTTAAACCGCGATTACGGCGACAAGGAAGCCAAGGTCGTGATGAATACAGTCGGAAATATTTTTAGTGGGCAGGTAGTTGGCGAAACGGCCAAGACATTATCGGAACGCTTTGGGAAGGTTCTTCAAAAACGGCAATCAATGACCATCAACCGGCAGGATAAATCCACTTCAATAAATACCCAGATGGATACTTTAATCCCTGCATCAAAAATCAGCAACCTCACACAGGGAGTTTTTGTCGGGGCTGTTTCTGACAATTTTGATGAACGTATCGAGCAAAAGATTTTTCATGCAGAAATTGTAGTTGATAATGAAAGAGTGGCGAAAGAAGCAGCCGCGTATAAGCCCATCCCTGTAATTACAAATTTTACTGATGAGGATGGCAAGAATCATTTACAGGATGAAATTGAATACAACTATCGGCGGATAAAAGATGAAACAGCACAAATTGTTTTAGATGAACTGGCTCGAATTAAGAGTGACGCCTAAACTGAAAGCATCACGATTCAATGTCATACTTTATTCAAATAATTTCTTTTGGTCTGATAATGTAATAAATAAGCACGTTTTGTTTTATCATTCAAAAAAGAACGATGGGTTAATTCCTCAACCATAGGTTGTCTTTGCAAATAGGGGGTAAGGATTTTATCCCTCCGTTTTTCATTTATCCCGAATCTTCGTGCCAGTTCCTGAAAATCGTGCAATCCGGGATGACTGCTTTTTTTCATTTCCTCCGATTTGAAACCATCGCTGAATAATCCTCCATCCAATGCAAAGTCTGAATCATCTACATGAATTCTTGTATTAAGCAAGTCATATGCCGGACTTAACACATAGTCTCCGCTGGGTGTTTCAATGAGTGAAAAGTTTTTCAAGTGTGCATCCCCGTTTGAAAACAGGAAGTTGAAAACAATTAACGAATACAATTTTTCGATTTCCACCCGCCAGGCAGGAACATATTTTTTCAGCAACTCACCCATAGCCTCATAGCTGTAATCATACTTGAAGTTATGCCCTGCATTTTCTTCCGTTTTCCCGGCGAGCGTTGCAAAGTCTTCCTTTCCCCATTTTGAGCCATCCTCTTTTACATCGAACCGTTTGGTGATGTATGCAGGTTCTCCGTTGCTGAAAAAAATCAGTGCATTTTCGGCTGTTTGCAAATCATATATTTGCCGGGCAATCTGCATGGTAAGATGTTCGTTTGCCGGAACCTGGTCAACACTTTTCACATCCCTGGGGATAGGCTTTAATATGTAAGTTCCCTGTTCTCCTTCTTCGGTTAGGCGTAATTTATTTTTGTCAAGCAGGAGCGATAACTTCTCCTGTACGCCGGATATGGAAATTCGTTTCCGGTTTTCTATAAATTTTTCAGCGTCTTCTTCATTGCTTTGCGGAGGTGCATACGGCAATACATGGCTCACTTTTCGTCCTTCAAAGACCCGTCTTAAACAGGCTGTACTGTAATTATAGAATCCTTCTGCTAATGTCCCCGGACAGTATTTTATTTCTGGTAAGCTCATTCTTTAATTTCTGAAATGGTTATTGCTCCAATGGTATCTGTTTTAGCTGTTGCCAGTAACAAACCAAAATAATCTTTTTCGTCAATCTTTAAATGTCGGGTTTGCAGTTGCCTGTTTACACCTTCCGACAGCATATTAAAAAAGAATGGAAACAAATATTCCGACTTGTAAACCTGTTGGCTTTTCGGCATGGTAAGGCTAATTGCCGGAAGCTCTCCGTTGGCAAACCAGTTGTCATCGTACCTAAATTCGTAATCATTGGTAGAAAATTGGGAGAGTGCCCCAACCAGTTTGCCATTTCTATAAACATTCGCTTTTCGCATTGCTTACAGTTTTGGTTGTTTTACTTCCAGTTTTAATTCCATTCCCAGGATATCAGCGATTTTATTCAATATCTCAACCGTTGGATTTGCCTGTCCCCGTTCAATTTTATACAATGTATTTATGCTGATACCTGCCATCTCAGCAAGGTCTGGCTGGGTAATCCTAAGTACCTTTCTTCTTTCCTTTATTTGCTCTCCTATTTCTGATGATGTCATTATAATGTGATTTTGAGGTGAAATTAAGTGTTTTATCTGATAAAAACAATATAAATCATATTTTAATGTGATTTCGCAGTGAATTCATGAGTTGTTATCAGTGTAATTATTGAAAATCACATTATAGTGTGAATATTTTGTTTTTAAAAGGGAAAAATTAATTAAAAATTAGAGCCAAACGCCACACCCATCCTCTCAACGCCAAATGCTGCCACATGTCCTGAATCAAGCGCAAACACTGATACATTAGCTTTTAAATCATTAAAAGAAATGTATCATGAAACAAGAAATCAATGACCAGGATGTATTACTGGTCAAAGAAAAAAACGAGAGTAAATTAAAAGTCGTTAAAGGTTTTGATGAAAACGGCAAGTTACAAACCGAACTTCCCAATCAGGCCAACGCCGCCAGCTTTTTAAAAATTGATAGGTTTGGAAGCCCGCTGGAAAACTTTTTCACCAATTTCCAGAGGCAATATAAAAACCCAACTGAATTCCAATTTTTCAGGGTACCAGCCAATTTGGTTGAAAAAACAGCCATTGTACTGGATAAGATGCTGCAAAATCCCGAAGTACCGTCCAACAAAGAAACACTAGACAAACATGAAGTCAAGCCGGAACAGTATCTTCAAAAAGAAGAAAAACAGGAAAAGCCTGCGAAACTGATTGATGAAAATAAGGTGGACTGGGCGCAACTGGAAAAGCTTGGAGTATCAAAAGATTTTCTGAAAAATACGAAAAACCTGGAGCCCATGTTGAATTTCCAGAAATCACCCGATTTAATCCCAATAACCATTAAAACCGATAACATGACCATCCGCACCGATGCACGGTTGGCATTTCGTCAGAATGAAGACGGAAACTTCAACGTTGCTGTCCATGCTGTTCGCAATAAACCTGAACTGGACCGCCCTTATTTTGGTATTACGCTAACTGACGAAGACAAAAATAACCTCTTACAGACCGGCAATGCAGGTCGCATACTCCATCCACAATACAAAGAAGGGGAAACAACACCTGTATTTCTTTC
>NZ_JAIKLE010000096.1 GCF_022267315.1 Maribellus maritimus | reverse complement strand
ATTATCGCGTACAATACTCTGATGAAAAACATCGATAAGTATGAACATCCGCCTAAATTCTACGTGATAAACTTTGATAATCCTGAACGGAGCCATCGGTGTAATCCTATAGCCCCGGAATTTATGACCGATATTGCAGATGCCTACGAATCGGCCTACACTATCATGCTAAACCTGAACAAAACCTGGATTCAGAAACAGGGCGACTTTTTTGTGGAGTCGCCCATTATCCTTCTTACAGCTATTATCTGGTATCTAAAAATTTACAAAAACGGGAAATACTGCACCTTCCCTCATGCCATCGAGTTTCTGAATAAAAAATACGCTGACATTTTCACCATCCTCACATCGTACAGGGAACTGGAAAATTATCTGTCCCCGTTTATCGATGCTTGGGAAGGCGGCGCACAGGACCAGTTACAGGGGCAGATTGCCAGCGCAAAAATCCCACTTTCAAGAATGATTTCACCGCAACTGTACTGGGTGATGTCTGGAAATGATTTTACTCTTGATATCAATAATCCGAAGGAACCCAAAATCCTTTGCGTGGGAAATAATCCTGACAGACAAAACATCTATTCCGCAGCCCTTGGGTTATACAATTCGCGGATTGTAAAACTAATAAACAAAAAAGGACAGCTTAAAAGCTCCGTGATTATTGATGAGCTTCCCACCATTTATTTCCGGGGACTGGACAACCTAATTGCCACAGCCCGGAGTAATAAGGTGGCTGTCTGTCTGGGATTTCAAGACTTTTCGCAGTTAAACCGTGATTATGGCGACAAAGAAGCCAAGGTCGTTATGAACACCGTTGGAAATATTTTTAGTGGACAAGTGGTTGGCGAAACAGCAAAAACTTTGTCAGAACGTTTTGGGAAAGTCCTTCAAAAACGGCAATCAATGACCATTAACCGGCAAGACAAATCTACTTCGATAAATACTCAAATGGACACGTTAATCCCTGCATCAAAAATCAGTAACCTCACACAGGGCGTTTTTGTCGGGGCTGTTTCTGACAATTTTGAAGAACGCATCGAGCAAAAGATTTTTCATGCCGAAATTGTAGTTGATAATGAAAGAGTAGCGAAAGAAGCAGCCGCGTATCAGGCTATTCCTGTAATTACAGATTTTACTGATGAGGATGGCAAAAACCATTTACAAGAGGAAATTGACTACAACTATCGGCGAATAAAAGATGAAGCAGCACAAATTGTAATGGATGAATTGGCTCGGATTAGTAGCAATTCGTAATTGAAAATCCCTCATTATTCGGCGTTATACTTTATTCAAATGATTCCTTTTTGTCTTATAATGCAATAAATAAGCACGTTTTGTCTTATCATTTAGAAAAGAACGATGAGTTAACTCTTCAACCATCGGTTGTCTTTGCAGGTAAGGGGCAAGGATTCTGTCTCTTCGTTTCTCATTTATTCCGAATCTTTTTGCCAACTCCTGAAAATCGTGCAATCCGGGATGATTGTTTTTTTTCATTTCCTCCGATTTGAAACCATCGCTGAATAATCCTCCATCCAAAGCAAAATCCGAATCATCTACGTGGATTCTTGTATTAAGCAGGTCGTAGGCCGGACTTAACACATAATCTCCGCTCGGTGTTTCAATGAGTGAAAAATTTTTCAGGTGTGCATCCCCGTTTGAAAACAGGAAGTTGAAAACTATCAAAGAATACAGTTTTTCGATTTCCACCCGCCATGCAGGAACATATTTTTTCAGTAGTTCACCCATAGCTTCATAGCTGTAATCGTATTTGAAGTTATGTCCTGCATTTTCTTCTGTTTTCCCGGCGAGCGTTGCAAAGTCTTCCTTTCCCCATTTCGAGCCATTTTCTTTTACATCGAACCGCTTGGTGATGTAAGCAGGTTCTCCGTTACTGAAAAAAATCAGTGCATTTTCAGCAATTTGTAAACCATATACCTGCCGGGCAATTTGCATGGTTAGGTGTTCGTTTGCCGGAACCTGGTCAACACTTTTTACATCCCTGGGAATAGGTTTTAATATGTAAGTTCCCTGTTCTCCTTTTTCGGTCAGGCGTAATTTATTTTTGTCAAGCAGAAGCGATAGTTTTTCCTGTACGCCGGAAATTGAAATCCGTTTCCGGTTTTCTATAAATTTTTCAGCATCTTCTTCATTGCTTTGCGGAGGAGAATATGGCAATATGTGGCTCACTTTTCGTCCATCAAAAACCCGTCTTAAACAAGTTGTACTGTAAGTAGCAAACCCTTCTGTTAGTGTTCCCGGACAATATTTTATTTCTGGTAAGCTCATTCTTTAATTTCTGAAATGGTTATTGCTCCAATGGTATCGGTTTTTGCAGTTGCCAGCAGTAGCCCAAAATAGTCTTTTTCGTCAATCTTTAAATGTCGGGTTTGCAACTGCCTGTTCACACCTTCCGACAGCATATTAAAGAAAAACGGGAACAAATATTCTGACTTGTAAACCTGTTGGCTTTTCGGCATGGTAAGGCTGATTGGAGGAAGTTCTCCATTGGCAAACCAACTATCATCGTACCTGAATTCGTAATCGTTAGTAGAAAATTGGGAGAGTACCCCAACGAGTTCTCCATTTCTATAAACATTCGCTTTTCGCATCGCTTACAGTTTTGGTTGTTTTACTTCCAGTTTTAACTCCATCCCAAGGATATCTGCAATTTTATTGAGTATCTGGACTGTTGGGTTTGCCTGTCCCCGTTCAATTTTATACAATGTATTTATGCTAATACCCGCCATTTCAGCAAGGTCAGGCTGGGTAATCCGAAGTACCTTTCTCCTTTCCTTTATTTGCACTCCTATTTCTGAAGTTGTCATTATAATGTGATTTTGAGGTAAAATTACCTGTTTTGACGGATATAAACAAGTAAAATCATATTACAATGTGATTTAGTAGTGAGTTTTAGAGCCGTTGTTAATGTAATTCTTGAAAATCACATTATAGTGTGAATTGTTGTTTTCTCAAAAGGAAAAATTTAATTAAAAATTAGAACCAAGCGCCACACCCATCCTCTCAACGCCAAACGCTGCCACCTATCCTGTAGTCAGTAAAATCACTGATACATTAGCTTTTAAATCATTAAAAGAAATGTATCATGGAACAAAAAATCAATGACCAGGATGTATTACTGGTCAAAGAAAAAAACGAGAGTAAATTAAAAGCCGTAAAAGGTTTTGATGAAAACGGTAAACTGCAAACCGAACTGCCTAACCAGGCCAATGTTGCCAGTTTTTTGAAAATCGACAGGTTCGGTAACCCGCTGGAAAACTTTTTCACCAATTTTCATCGGCAGTATCAAAATCCAACTGAATTCCGGTTTTTCAGGGTACCAGCCAATTTGGTTGAAAAAACAGTCATCGTACTGGATAAGATGCTGCAAAATCCCGATGTGCCGTCCAACAAAGAAACACTAGACAAACATGAAGTCAAACCGGAACAGTATCTTCAAAAAGAAGAAAGACAGGAAGGACCAACAAACCTGATTGATGAAAATAAGGTGGACTGGTCGCAACTGGAAAAGCTTGGAGTATCAAAAGATTTTCTGAAAAATACAAGGAATCTGGAACCTATGCTAAACTTCCAGAAGTCGCCGGACTTAATCCCCATTACCATTAAAACCGATAACATGACCATCCGTACCGATGCACGGTTGGCCTTCCGGCAGGATGAAGACGGAAACTTTAACGTAGCAGTCCATGCTGTTCGGAATAAACCTGAACTGGACAGGCCTTATTTTGGTGTTACGCTAACCGACGAAGACAAAAATAACCTCTTACAGACCGGCAATGCAGGTCGCATACTCCATCCACAATACAAAGAAGGGGAAACAACACCTGTATTTCTTTC
>NZ_JAIKLE010000095.1 GCF_022267315.1 Maribellus maritimus | reverse complement strand
TGTTCGAAGTTTCGATTCCTGGTAAATACTTCCGCTCAAATTTGCTAAGGCATTCATCGTAATCTTTTATCCGACCGGAAACATATTCAACGTTTACAATTGGTTCAATTAGCTTTGTGAATAATGCCAACGCCGAATTATAAAGTTCCAGATTGGAATCGTAATAGTTTTTGAATTCATTTATTTTTAAATCGATATATGACATAAAACGGGTTGACGTGCAAGCATGTATTCCCACTCAAAAGGGATCAAAATTTGTCATTAATTCAACCTCAAAACAGTTGAAGAAGACAAAAAAATCCCGCTTAGCACGGGATTTGAATCTATGTGTTTTAACGAATTAAACACGTTTAACATTTACGGCATTTAAACCTCTTTGCCCCTGTTGCAACTCAAAGTTTACTTCATCAGTTTCCTTTACAAAATCTATCAGTCCTGATGAATGGACAAAATACTCTTTTTCAGAATTTGCATCTTTGATAAAACCAAAGCCTTTTGTTTCATTAAAAAACTTTATTGTTCCTTTATTCATGTTATTCTTTTAAAATATTAATAACGTCTTCTATTAAAGCCTCCGCCACCTCGATTGTTCTGACCGCCACTGTTTCTATCGGTTCTGGGACGGGCAACATTTACAACAATCGTTTTACCTTCAA
Source organism: Maribellus maritimus (assembly GCF_022267315.1). Lineage (GTDB taxonomy): Bacteria > Bacteroidota > Bacteroidia > Bacteroidales > Prolixibacteraceae > Draconibacterium > Draconibacterium maritimum. The sequence goes on along the minus strand of NZ_JAIKLE010000095.1, from coordinate 3,400 downwards.
ACTCGGTATCGTTCAATTCTTCAATGGCCTTTTGTCCCTCAGTTTCATCAGGCATTTCAACGAAACCAAAACCACGGGAACTCCCGGTGTATTTGTCCATAATAACGTTTGCGGATGTTACTTCTCCAGATTCCGCAAATAATTCTTTTAAGCTTTCACTTGTTGTGTTGTAACTTAAATTTGAAACATAAATATTCATTTTATTTTATTTAAATGTGAATAATAATCTATTATTGAACCGGTCTGATTGTTATAGCAATCGTACCCCGATCTCCACTATCCAGTTCAAAATAAACGATGATTCCTTCGTTTATTTCTGGAAAAGCATCGGTAACATGAAAGAAGTATTTTTCACCACTGATGGAGTCTTTAATAAATCCGTAATTTTTGTCTTTATTAAAATTCTCTACGCGACCTTTCAACGTTACCATCTTCTTTATTATATTTTTCATTAAGCCAATACCGGGTTTAATTTTTTCCCGGTTAGTCGTTGTATATTCCGAACCATTATATGTTCGTCCTGAGAATAGAATGAAAGTGCTGTTCCATGTTGTCCTGCTCGCCCTGTACGTCCAATTCTATGTACATATGTTTCTGCCACATCAGGCAAATCGTAGTTAATTACGAGTTCCAGGTTAGCAATGTCAATCCCACGGGCAGCGATATCAGTTGCAACCATCACGCGTGTTCGTCCTAATTTAAAATTCGATAATGCTTTTTGTCGCGCAACCTGCGATTTATTTCCATGTATGGATTCACATCCAATCCAGTTGTTGTTCAGTACTCTTGCAATTTTGTCGGCACCGTGCTTGGTGCGCGAAAAAATCAAAACTGACTTGTTTAAATCCTGTTTTAACAGCGAAATCAAAAGTTGGTTCTTTTTCTGTCTTTCCACATAATACAAATGTTGCTCAATCATGTCCGAGGCAGAAGATTCCGGAACAATTCGCACTGTTACTGGATTTTTCAAAATCGATCTCGAAAATTTGCTGATTACCGACGACATTGTGGCCGAAAAAAACAGCGTTTGTTTCTGTTTGGGCAACATGGGTAACAAACGTTTTATATCATGTATAAATCCCATGTCAAGCATACGGTCGGCTTCATCCAACACAAAATGCCGGATATGATCGAGCGAAATGTGCTTTTGGTTGATCAGGTCGAGTAGCCGTCCGGGGGTAGCTACCAAAATATCAACTCCGCGTTTTAGTCTTTCTACCTGTAGTTTTTGGTTTACCCCTCCAAAAATAACCGCCTGCCGAAGATTTGTGTATTGGGAGTATTCCCAAAAGCTTTCTCCAATTTGTATCGCCAACTCTCTGGTCGGAGTCAATATCAGTGCTTTTATCTCTCTTCTTCGCCCGCTAAACGGGGCTTCTTCCAACTGTTGTATAATCGGAATTGCAAAAGCTGCTGTTTTTCCAGTACCTGTTTGAGCAATTCCAAGCAGGTCGCTACCCTTTAGGGCAGTGGGAATGGCCTTCTCCTGGATTGGAGTAGGATTTTCATATTTTTTATTTGCCAGAGCTTTTAATATCGGCTCTGAAATATTTAATTCTTTAAATGTCATACTTTAATTTGCTATTTTACTACAGCATTTTTATCAATTAATAATTCTAATGAAGAAGTATGCGGGGTATCTATAATAGTAATCCCGTTAAGATTATTATATAGCAATAAAGTTATATTTCCTTTGCTGATAATCTTTTTTGCGCATCAGCAAATTCATCTTTAAGTCGTTGCACCACTTCCTTAACACTGCTGATCTTTTCTGCCAGGTAAGCGTTGGCTCCTGCAAATGCATAGCCTTTGTTCATATTTCCTTTTGCTGCGTTATAAAGGGCCATAATAATGCAATAAGGACTTTTTGTATAATCGCATGTTTTTATGCACTGAAACGGGCATTTCTTTGGGCGTTCTTTGCCTTCGTTTACACTTCGGATAAAATTACCATCCAGGGCGCGACCGGGCATTCCTACCGGACTTTGGATAATCATTGTATCTTTCTGCGATGAGCTTACATAGGATTGTTTGAATAATTGCGACGCATCGCACTCTTGTGTAGGAACAAACAAACTGCCTATTTGCACCCCGGCAGCTCCAAGTTTCATGATACGCAATACATCCTCGCCTGTTGTGATTCCTCCTGCTGCAATAACAGGAATTACTTTCTTGTGATTGTAGGCTGACGTAACTGATACAACCTCAGGAATCAATTTTTCGAGTGCGTAGTTTTCGTCTTCAATCTGTTCTCTTTTAAACCCAAGATGTCCTCCTGCTTTAGGACCTTCTACAACAAACGCATCGGGAAGATAGTCGTAGTTTGTTTGCCATTTCTGACAGATAACTTTTGCCGCACGGGCTGACGAAACAATCGGAACGAGTAACGTCTTGCTTCCTTCGGTCAGATAGGAAGGTAAGTCTAGCGGTAAACCTGCTCCCGAGAATATTACATCTGCTTTTTCTGCAATGGAGGTTCGTACCATATCTGTAAAATTCGATAAGGCAACCATTATATTTACACCGATAATACCTTTGCTTAATTCACGTGCTTTTCGTATTTCTTCTTTTAAACCCAAAATACTATCTTTTAAATAGTCAGCAGGTGATTGTTTGTATAGCAATCCCAAGCCGGCGCTTGATATTACGCCAATTCCACCTTCGTTAGCAACTGCTGAAGCCAGTCCCGATAGAGAGATACCTACACCCATTCCCCCCTGAATAACAGGGAGCCGAATTTTTTTATCTCCCAAGAAAAATGATTTTATCATATATAATACAAGTGTGTCACGAACATTGTGAAGCACACTTCGCGACTTGTTAATCTAAACAAGTAAGTTGATTTTGATGTCGAATTGACGATGGGAAGGTTCGCTGAAAAAAGCGAAACGAAGCATTGCTTTAGACGATTTCAATAAAAAACCTGATTGTCAAGGCTGCGAAGGTATGAAATAATATTGATATCTTGTGATACATGAAGATATTTCTTTTGTTCCAACAGATTATATTAAAACTAATAAAAGAAATTATAACTTGAAAATATTTTCAATGATTAACCAGAATATTACTGTTGCAATTATTATCAAAAACCACCTTGGAATAGCCACACTTTTTTTTAATTCCTGCTTATGATTCTCAAGAAGTTCTTCCAACTTATCCGTGTTCAAATCAACCTTCATTTTCGCAGTTCTCAGTTCATGTAGTTGTCTGGCAATTTCAGGGGCAACTTCTTTAATGTTTTTTGTGGTTTGCTGAAGCATTTCAATCTCAGCGACTAAAATTTCCAGCAACTTTTGTTGTGATAGATTTTTTCTCATAACCTGAATCCTCGTTTTTTATCTGGTTTATATTGTTGACTTTTCTGTTGAGGATTAGTTGTTCTCTGGTTCTGTAAAATTAA
>NZ_JAIKLE010000094.1 GCF_022267315.1 Maribellus maritimus | reverse complement strand
ACGGTCACTTGTAAGTTGTCGTTGCGGATTTCGGAGCTCGTTCCTGTCCGGCAGGACGGAACGATGTTGCGAGAATCCAGCGAACGACACACCACGAACCCCGCAATGCAATTTACAATTTGTTGGCAACTGTGTTTTATTTTCGTCATTATTTTGTTTAAAATCAACTCGACATGGTTTTTAAACTCTCAGACAAACAAAATTCTCATTGTACTTTTAAGTCATAAACAGGAATCAATCTGTCTGGAATTGATGATTTTGAGTTATATAAGAATTTTGCTCCAATTTTATCGTAAAATCCAGCGGCGAACGGGTCGACAAAAATTAATAAATTATCGATTTTCATATCTTTTGAAATCATTTTTGCGTGTTTTATTAATTGTCTTCCAATTCCAAATTTATGAAAATCAGGTCTGATGAAAATATGCTCTAACCAGAACCCTTTCTGCACAAAAATCTCTCCGGCAAAGAAGTTGGATTTATTCTCAACGATTGAATAAAATCCTAAAATTGAATTGTCAAGTGAGGCGTGATAAACAATATTTTCGTTCACATATCTCTCGGTTATTGTCAATTCTTCTTTCCAGATTTCAAAGTAATTGTCAGGATAATCCCAATGTCTTTTTGCAGCGAATGCAATCTCTGTCAAAATTTTGGAATCAGAAAGATTAGCTTTTTCAATTTGTATTTTCTGTAAATCAGTCATTTTGGAATTGCGGTGTCTTTTTTAACATTGTTGCCAACGGTCACTTGCAAGTTGTCGTTGCGGATTTCGAAGAGCGTCAGCGTCCGCAGGACGAAGACGGTCAAGAAAGGAGCAGAGGCAACGCACACCACTGCACCCGCAATGCAATTTGCAATTTGTTAGGTACTGTATTTTATTCTTTGTTTTTCAACCATTTTGCTTTATTCAACTTGTCTGATTACACTGATAATGAAAAATATCACTCCGATTAGAATTAAAAGTCCAAACAGACTGAAATGTGTTATTCGGGCATACGTTTGCCATTTCTTTAACTCTTCAACTCTACGAGTTTCTCCATACATTTCAAATTCGTCCAATTGCCTTTCATACTCATCGCTAATTTCTTTCGAGTCATTAACAAAAGGGTCTTTGGTAGCTGTAAAAGGAATCAGAAAACAATATATCTTGTCTCCAAGAGATAATGGTTTATTTCTTGATTTCATTCTGATTTCAAGTCCCTTTTTTGCTATTTCCAATTCCTTATCCGATGGTTTCCTTTTTTGAAACTCATTTTTTGCCAATTGATTTTCCTGGTGTCTTTCGTTTCTCATTATTTCTAATAAGTCAACGAGAGAATATTGCTGTATCGATTTCTTAACCTTGTATGGCATTGTCAGTTTCTTGGTTTTTCAATATTGTACCTAACGGTGGTGGTATGAGGTCGTGGCGGTCAGACGAGAGTCTGAGTGTCCGACCGAAACTGAGGTTGGGACGAGATTCGACTATGTCGAATCCGCACAAACCCAGCCATGCCTTATACCACGTGTTGGGCGTTCGTATTTTATTTCTTTTTCGGTGGAGGAGGAGGATTTCTCATTGTAGGAACACTGCCCTTTACTTTACCTGTCGGTCTACTATTACTTTTGGGAACTGATTTTGGAGGTGATGAAGTTTTCTTTGCCATAACTTTAAAGTTTAAGAATGATAAGTATTAAAATATTGTCTAGCTTCTAAGTCTGCCTTTTTTTCTATTTTTTTCCACTTTTTGATTCCTAGTGTGTTGTCAAGTTTTTCTATTATCTGGAAGTCTTTTGAACGAAACCTGAAAAAAAGTTGAGATGCTTCATCCTCTGTAATTTTTGAAGTGTCTAAATCTACCCATAATTTTTCAAGCTTATTAAAGTATTTTAAATACAGTTCTCTAAGTTTAGCGATATCTCCAATTTCTTTGTCACTTCTAATTATTTGGTTCTCAATTAAACTTAGGATTTGAATACTAGCAATTAATACTAAAGCAATCCATGCAATAGGTTGCCAAAGTTTCCAACCGAGTATTCCGCTTCCTGAAAACACGAGAGTAAGTATTTTAAATATTTTTTTAAATCGGTATTGGAGAGAGAGGTAAAAGGCTAAATACTTTTCACCAAATTTAATTTGCATCATTTCATACCATATTTTTTCTCTCATGATGTTTTAACTCTTATTCTATTATTTTCTAATTTATTGTTAGGTATAAATTTGTATTCTCTTACTTCTTCTTCATTCCATATTTTGTTTTTTCTCAAAAAGGCATAATAATGAATTGGAATTTTAAATAAATTGGAACCAGCTCTAATTGATTTCTTCAAATCTCTTTTCAACATTTTTTTCTCATCATATTCATTCATTAAATGATAAAATGTTGGATAGAATAAAAGAGATTTATCAAATCTGATAGGTTCAGGACTTCCGATTATTGAATAAATTTTGTTTTTAGTAATCAGTTCTCCGGCAAAATTTATATTCCCTGATTTGCAAGAAGACATAAATATTCTTCTTTTTTTGAAGTCTAATGATATTATTTCAGAGAAGTCTGAATTTGTAATAAAAGTGGAATCTGTTAATTCAAATCCATATTCATTTGCATGAAATGATAGATGAAGATATCTATAATTACTTTTCTTAAAATCACTCAGAGCAGTAATTAGTTCTTGCTTTGTAACTATCTCAAGATATTTGTTTTTGATTTGGCAGACATCTAAAATTTCATGAAGAATTTTACCGTCTTTATCATCATCATTTTTTAGTGATTCTATTATAAAAATTCCATATTTCATTTAAAATCTATAGTTTTTTATGTCCGTTTAATATGACGCCCAACGGTGGTGGTATGAGGTCGTGGCGGTCAGACTAGAGTCTGAGTGTCCGACCGTAACTGAGGTTGAGACGAGATTCGACTGTGTCGAATCCGCACAAACCCAGCCATGCCTTATACCACGTGTTAGGTTTAGTTTTTATTTGTATTTATATTTTGTCGTTCTTTTGTCTCCATATTTTTCTATAATCCCATCGTCAACAGCAACTTTTAAATCTCTACTTGCAGTTGCTTGAGATATATTCTTGAATGCCCTTAAGTAGTCTTGTCTTGAAAACATTCTTGTTCCGATGATTTCTTTAAAATTCAGGATTCTGTCATTGTTGGTCAGGCTGATATTTTGAACTTTTAATAAATCTTCCAATGCATCTTTTATTATTTCGAGCATGAACTCAATAAAAGAAGTTGAATTTCCTTGTTTGTCCGATTTCCCTAAAACATTGTAGTATTCCTGTTGCTTTTGTTTTACCAAACTTTCAATTGGAAGAAATTCAAAAACAGGGGAGTGTTCTTTTAAAATCATGGTTTGCCAAAGTCGTCCTATCCTGCCATTTCCATCAATAAACGGATGTATAAATTCAAATTCGTAATGGAACACGCAACTTTTAATTAGAACTAAATCATCATCGTTCTTTAGGTAATTAAACAAATCAGACATTAACGAATGAACCATTTCTCCGGGAGGTGCAATATGGGCGATATCACTCCCTTTAACAATTCCAACTGAACCGGTTCGAAGTTTTCCCGGATTCTCAATCAAGTTTTTCATTAAAATCCCATGTGCTTTACACAACGATTTTAATTCGTACACTTTAAATTTATTAAGCTGATTGTAAACGCTGATTGCATTTTTTACTTCTAAAATATCTTTCTTAGGAGCAAGAATTCTTTTGTTTTCTAGTAAGTCTGTAATTTGCTCAACTGTCAAAGTATTACCTTCAATTTCGAGTGAGGATTGAATCGTTTTTATCCGATTTCTTTTTCTTAATTCTGTTGGAGGTTTATTTAAATGAGCAGCATTAACTTCTCCAATTTTTTCTGAAATAGAAGCAATTAAGTTTAAAATCTTATTTGTTATTTCGTATGGTGGTTTCATAGTTTATTTCTTTGATACTATCATTTGATATTATCAAAAATAGTCATAATTGTTTATGCTGCAATTCTTTTTCCAAAATTAAACCTAACGGTTGGTACATGTTGTCGGGGCGGATTTCGGAGAGCGTTCCTGTCCGAAGGACACGGAACTGCGATGCGAGAATCCGCAGTTGGCGTACCA
>NZ_JAIKLE010000093.1 GCF_022267315.1 Maribellus maritimus | reverse complement strand
GGTGCGCCAACTGCGGATTCTCGCATCGCAGTTCCGTGTCCTTCGGACAGGAACGCTCTCCGAAATCCGCCCCGACAACATGTACCAACCGTTAGCAGTAATTTTAACGAATCCAACGTTTAACATCATGCATTGAATAAACATCTAAAGAATCATTAAACTTCAAACCATTATGAAAAAAGTGACAGTAAAAAACCTAATCAAATTTCGAGGAAAGAATGACCGAACAAAAATCACTTTTGTAAATAACTTGAAACAAGAGAAAACAAAATCAGATGATGATTCTGGGGGTGATTACTGGATTAGTGCTTTAAGTGCTATACGAAACACTTTTAAAAATGACGATATCAACCTATTGGACGAAAAAATTGAATTACTATTAAGCAAAATAGAGACTTACGATGATAAAAGAATTAAAGACCAATTTCGAAGAAATTTAGAAATAGTCAGCAATTTTAAAGAATATGACTTTGAGCATTTAAAACCTGAAGCAGAAATAGAAATTCTGAAACAAAAAAAGTATCAAAGTCTACTTACAATAAAAGGACTTCCAATTGAAGCAAAACCTTGTCATATTTACTCCTTTTCCATAGACAAAAGTGAGGAAATTGGCGGAATTTGGTTTGTCGCACAACTAGATGGATTCAAAAAAAGCGAATTAGCAATGTTCGCGGATATACTCTACAGATACTTGAAGAAAAATTACGCTAAAGAGTATTTTGTCAATGCAAAGTATTGTATTGCAGTTGACCTTTACAACGGACAAGACGTAAGTTATAAAGATATTCAAGAGGGGAAAATTCCGGTCTTAATAGAATCAACATTAGATGATTTTAAAAAGTATAGATAATAAAGTAAATCACTCGTGGATGCCTTTAATTTATAAATCAATCAATAATCTAAAAATGAAAAAATACTTCTTGTTACTATTTATCGCATTATTAAGTACAAACTGCTATCCGCAAATGGGATATGAAAAAATGGTTACTGACTTTTTTAAAACTTATTCCACAAACCCAGAACAAGCTCTTGACGATATATTCAAGACAAATGAATGGTTAATGAAAAATGAGGATGGAATTGCATCTGTAAAAAGTAAGCTAAACTTGAACATTGGATTAATGGGAGAATATTGTGGATATGAAAAGATTGTAAAAAGACAACTTGGAGAATCAATGGTTTTAGAAAGCTATCTTGTTAAGTATGAGAGACAGCCATTAAGATTTACTTTAAAATTTTATAAACCAAAGGACAAATGGATTTTGTACAATTTCCAATTTGATGAAGATGTTGATGAAGAACTACACGAAAGTGCAAAAATCTATTTCATCGAACCATAATGAATAAAAAACTACTGCTAACACGTGGTATAAGGCATGGCTGGGTTTGTGCGGATTCGACAAGTCGAATCTCGTCCCAGCCTCAGTTTCGGTCGGACTGGCCAGACTCTCGTCTGACCGCCACGACCTCATACCACCACCGTTAGCAGCAACTTTAAATACACACAACGAATAAATGGAACAAGGTATTTGGACTTACATTACGGCTATTCTGAGCATTGGATTTGGATGGCTTTTAAGTGAAATCAGTCAACTCTTAAGAGGAAGAAAGGAAGACAAAAAAATAAAAAAGAAAGTCCTTTTCTATTTACTGGAACTATATTTCACTTTGAAGCAATTGGATATCAAACCGTTTATTGACATTGTGACTGGAAAAATTTCGGAACGACTTCCAAAAGATGAACAAGATGAAAATTCAAAAAGGTATTTAGCGGCTTTATACCAACATCTAATTGGCAACCTGAGAGAAAAAGAAACAGCAGAAAGAATAATAGAATTAGACGCAAATTATAAAAAGTCTCTTGAAGACTTATCATCAGTAGACCCAATTGCAGCTTATAAACTTTTTGGAGAAAATGAATTTTTTAAGATAATTGATATGCTATCAAACTATTCAAACTCTTTAAAAAATGAATTTCCACATGACACGGAGGATATAAATAAGCAAACACAAAGTATAATTGAATTTATTAAGCCAGAGTTTTTATCAAAAACTCTGGAAAGTTTAGAAGATAAAATAAGGAAAATTTCTAGCAGCATTGGAGTTTATACTAGGTATAGAGCTGTAAAAGCTATTAATAAACAAAAAGAACCATTGGATGAAAGTCAATTTAAAACTTTGACAATGTATCTTGATGCCTTTATGCCAAAACAATAAAAGCAGCTGCTAACAATTTGTATATGGCAGGCGGGGGTTTTAGCGGTCTGACAAGTCAGACCTTCTGCTCACTTTCCTGCGGGTCTGACAGGATTTCTGTTGGAAATCCCGCCCGACCACATACAAGTGACCGTTGTACGCAATTAGAGGACAGAGTTTTACACCATGGTTAGGATTGATGAAATATTAATGTTTATTAAGGAGCGAACAGGATTAAATTCATTGGAGAGTGATTCTGATATTTATGAACTTGGGATTGTTGGTGACGATTTTGATGAGCTAATTGGCGAATTCTCAGAAAAGTATAAAGTCAAAATTGATTCCTATTTATGGTATTTTCATGCTGACGAAGAAGGGCAAAATATTGGCGGATTGTTTTTTAAACCACCAAATAAAAGAGTGGATAGAATTCCAATTACTCCTAAATTCCTGTGTACTTGCGCTAATCAGGGTTTTTGGAATATTGATTATCCCAAACATGAATTACCTAAGTATCGATTTGATATCATTATTAATAAAATTCTAGTCGCTGGAGTTGTTATTATGCTTGGATATACTATCATTCGAAAATTTATAAACTGATTTTATGGGTATCGGAAGAAGAGAATTTTTAAAATTAGCTGGAGTTGCCCTTGCTGGAATAGCAGTAAATCCACTTCAGGCCGTAGTAACAAACGATAATGTATATATTAATAAAAAGCTTGGGATTTTATTTCACAAACCTGATTCTTGGGGATTTTTGAATGTTAAAGATTTTGGGAAACTAAAAGATGAGCAAATTCTTGGAAATGGTTATGAAGAAATGAAAGACGAGGTATGGGAAGATTTAGGCGACCCGATATGCATAGCCACTAAATTCCCAGAGGACCTGCCAAAATATAAGGGAGTGTTCTCGCCAACAATTACTTTGAATATTACTCCTAAAGAGGAACTTGCAGATTTAGAATGTTCTAATTTTAAAGAGGTAATGGAAATGTCAGAATTAGGAGTTTCCATGATACTGAAAGATTTTAAAGTAGTTAAACGCTATGAACCATATATGATTTCAGGTAGTGAGTTTTATGAGTATGACTCTGAATATTTGTTTGAGCATGTTGATATATCAAAACCTTTAAAAGTTGAGCTTAAAACATTAAAAACAGAGCATAATGGATTTTACTATGATTTTAATTGCCATCAATCTTATTCTCAAAATCAAGTAGCGGATAAAGAATTTGCCGAATTTAAAGAATCAATAAAACTAATATAATAACTGCGTACAACATTTTGTATAAGTAATGGCAGGCGATGTGGTAAATATCAAGGTTTGTAGCCCGCTCAAACAGCGTAGCGGTTTGACAGGAAAGTGCCACGCAATCTGCCACTACTCATACAATTTACCGTTATGGGCAAGTTTGAAAACCGCAAATGAAAGGATATAAATACAGAGATATTGAATGTTTTGAAAGAGATTTTGAGACTCTCTTAAGAAACCAAATTTATGCGCCGCCATTCATTGACTTGAATGACCCTTTTGAAGGTATGTATAATGAAGAAATTACACACCTTGCAAAAGTCTTAGGAAAAACGTTCAATGTTGATTCTACGGAAGTTATAGAAAGTCTAGAAAAAATTAAAGATTTTAAAAATACACTTGGAATATATTCATTATCAACAACATTTTCAGATGAACTAATGTGGGCTCATTATGCTAATTCTCATAAAGGCTTCTGTTTAGAATATGAAACTACAAAACTTAAAGACAAATATTTAGCTCCAGAAATGGTGACAGAACTTGAAGTTGACTATAAACCAGAACCTCAAACTCTCACTTACTTAGACATAAAAGAAAAAAACAAAATTTTAAAAAAACTATTTGCCACTAAGTCATTAAAATGGAGCTATGAGAAGGAAATTCGTTTAATATTTGACTCTTTTGAATTAAAAGATTATCATCCTTCTGCATTGACAGGAATCTACTTTGGGACAAGGTTTCCACAAGAGAAAAAACAACAATTGATAAATTCGTTGACAAACAGAGATATTCGCTTTTATGAAATGTATATGGAAGACAATTCGTATAATCTTAGGCGAAGGTTAGTGCATGAAAATAAACGTATAATTCAAAAAAAACTAGACCCCAAAATTTATGAGATTCTAAGTACAAATCACTATCCGAAAGCTAAGAATTTCAACGTATTTTACAAAGGGAAAAAAATTGATAACGAATCATTGAATTATTTCTTTGACAGTTTTAGGGAAAATTTCGCAACGAAAGATTGTAATATAAATCTGTTCGATGACAAATCAATAATTCCACTAATCGACAAATATCCACTTAGCAAAAGCGAATATATAAAACTTGCTGACCACTTTATTGCTTTGTCATCTTTCGAGATGCCCAATGATTTTTCTTGGTATCCATATCAAGATTTTCAATACAAAGAATATGGTGGTGATAATTGGAAAAAAGAAGAAATAAAATGAAAAACCAGCCCATAACAAAGTACATATTGCAGGGCGGGGTTTGGTGGTACGCCAACTGCGGATTCTCGTTTCGCAGTTCCTTGTCCTTCGGACAGGAACGCTCTTCGAAATCCGCCCCGACAACATGTACCAACCGTTATGCGCAAGTAGGTACGATAAAGGGACATCCGTTACAAAGTTAAAGGGACATAGTTTACACTTTTCAAAGTTTGTAATTTGACATAAAAATCAGATTGCCATGCCT
>NZ_JAIKLE010000092.1 GCF_022267315.1 Maribellus maritimus | reverse complement strand
TTATCGATGTTTTTCATCAGAGTATTGTACGCGATAATACTCAGGTCATCGAACTTAAAATCGTAGATATACATGCCAAACCCTTTTCGGATTTGCTGTTTGATGTAATTGTTGATGATGGCGTAGGACTTTCCACTCCCCGGAGTTCCCAAAACAATGCTAGCCCGGAACGGGTTAACCACGTTAATCCATCCGCTATAGGTTTTCCCTTTATGCTCAAACCGTGTTGGCAGGTTTACAGAGTATTCATTCTCCATCAGCCGCATTTCCTGCATAAAAGATTCATTTTCCATGTTAAAGACATCCTCCATCAGGTTATGTTTTATCAGGCGGCTCATCCATAACCCGGCTTTTAACAGGAAAATATATCCGGCAGCAAGGGAAAGCATATAAACAGAACATTTCAGGATTAACGGAGAGTGAAGCTTTACAATAAAACCACTGGAAAAAAATAGAACTAAGCCCAAGGTCAGAAAGACCGATATTTTACCCCAGCTTATCTTTTCTGCTTTAACGCCCCTGATTCCCAAACAAGAGATGGCAAGCAACCCAAAACTCACCAATTTTGTCCAGATTGGTTTTGAAAACAGCCCGGTATATTTCTGGAAATTCAGCAGAATCTTGTCAATAATTGCGACTGTTGCATCTGCCTCAACTAAAAATTCATAACAAAACCAGTAGATATGAATGATAAGAACCAGGATACTTACCCCCCTTATCAGTTCAATTATTTTAGCAAGGCTCCTTACATCGTCTTCGTTTTGCATATCCTAATAATTTGTGATAAGTAACTCCTGAATATTTCCCCGGCTTTTAACACTGGCCCCAATTGAACGTCTTGCCTTAATTTGTCGGATTTTATAACCGGTATAATGTTCGTTGAAAAAATTATCATCCATCGGACATGAATTACTTAACATCCACTTACTGTCAAAATCAAGTAAGCGGCAAAAACAGGCAAGCCTTTTTTGTTGTGTCTCATCAAAACCTTCGGAACTGTATGTAGTAAAGTTGGATGTTTGTGAAACCGGACGATAAGGCGGGTCAAAATAGACAAAAGTATTACCCCTGAAATTTGCAATGATATGAGCATAATCGCCGTTCAAAATTGTTACTTTCTGAAGCAGTTTGCTCAATCCGATAATTAATTTGGGGTTGCAAATCAGAGGCTTTTGATATTGCCCAAACGGAACATTAAACTTTCCGTTTTTATTTACACGGTACAGTCCGTTAAAACAGGTCTTATTCAGAAAGATAAACAGCGCCGCTGATTCAATTGTCTTTGTACCGGAAGAATTAAAATATTTCCGTTTATGGAGATAAAATTGTTTTTGCTCTAGCGGGCTTAAACTCCAAAACCGGGTTTGATACTTATCCAATATTGAAATTAATTCACGCGGACTTTCTTTCAGAAATAAATAGGCATTTATCAGCCGGACATTAATATCGTTTATTACCACATTCTTGATATTAGGATAATGGCTGAGAATATGAAATAAGACAGCTCCTCCACCCACAAAAGGCTCTATAAATGTGTCAAATTTCTCCAGGCCGTTCGGAAATAGCCCTGTTATTTGGGGAAGTAAATGTGACTTTCCCCCTGCCCATTTCAGGAATGGTTTTACGGTGTTTTGCATAGCTTATAGTTTTCGTTTTCTTCGTTTCTTTCTCTTCATTCTTCGAATAAAGGCTTCCTCTTCGGGATTCTCTCCATGGCTGTCAATTGCCAATAATCCCGATAAATTTTCAAATGTGGATTCAGGAGTTGAAGGGAATTTTGGCGGTACAAATTCCGGTGACTTTTCCGGTTCAGAACCGTGTTTTTCCTCACTGAATTTTTGCTGGAAAGCATTGGCTGAAAAATCCTTTCCCAGACGGGAACCGTTAAAAACAAACTTGTGCCTGTGGTCAATAAAGGTTACGCCATAAATACGTCCCGATTCATTTTCGCGAAACAAAACGGAAATCTGGTTTTTTGAAAGTTGTTTTTCAAAATCCTTTCTGTTTTTGCACGAGGCCAATGCTTTTGAAATAACTGCCTTTGGACTTTCTTTGAGGTTTCTGGTTCTAACAGCTTCTATTGATTTTTCAATTCGTTTCTGAATCGCATCATTTCCAGCCTGTTTGCCAAACTTTGAAGATTTAATAGGTGTTCCGTAAACTTCGCCTTTATCGTTTTGGGCTGCATAAATAATTCCATTATACAATTGTCCTTTGTGTTCTCCTTTTACTTCTACAACCTGAACATTATAAACAGAAAGTAAAGCCTTGTACTCGTTGAAGGATTGAAAATGCCACAACCGTGATACAGGTCGGACTACATTGGCAATTTGCCGCTTGATATCGCCTTTCTTCGGGTCAACTGGTTTTAATGAATAACCTTCTGCTTTTTGTTTTTCATTGGCGGGAGTCAGTCCGTACTTCTGTTCCAAATCGCGGCAAATCCGCATGGACAATCGATGCTGGAAATTGTCCCGAATCATTTTGCCCGTTTCATCTACCTTGACTGAAACTATATGAATATGATGACGGTCGATGTCTTCATGTATGTAAACAACAAAAGGCTGGTTCCCATAACCCAGCTTTTGCATGTACTCTTCTGCAATTTGGGCAAACTGTTCATCATTTAGTTTATCATTTGGGTCAGGATTTAGTGAGATATGGATAACCGGGTTTTCTGTTTTTTTGTTGGCCAGCAAGTAAGGCTCAAAAGAGTATTTACAAGTCCCGATACTGAAATTTCCATCCTTCGGCTCAACCATATTATTGGCAAAAATTACTTTTGCTTCACCGGCATTTATCTTCTGATGGTTGTATGCCAGGGCACTGTACAACGAACTTCCTGAACTTATTTTTGCTACCATTTGTCTTCAAATTTGCGGGTTAAATCCATTACCTGTTTGTTGATTGCAACCAGTTCCAGTGTTGCTTTCTCCAGTTGATTCAAAAATGCCAGTGCTTTTTTCTCCGAAAAATTGTTCTTGATGGCTTTGGTTACCTGGTTATAATTCACCCCGATGGCTCGGAATTGGCCATAAAAATTGGTCAGGCGCATGTAAAAATCCATCGTCCCTTTGTCAATTTTTACCACTTTCACCGGCTTTTCAAATATGCAGGCTGTGATAAAATGGGCTTTCACCTCCATTCCCGAAGCTTCAAACAGTGATAAAAAACGTGCGTTATCGTCATCGTTCAGGTTAAAAGAGTGACGATGGTTACACGGATTTACTTTTTGTTTTCGTCCACCTCTGTGCTTTTTCCCATTTTCTTTAGTCATTGGCTTCTGTTATTGTTGCTTTATTCGTTTATGAAATGCTTATCAAAAATCCCCGACTTCGGAGGGCGATTTTCCCTCATCGGGGCAAGTGGTTTTCAGGTCCTGAAAACGTTTTGAGGACCTCAAAACACAACTTGCCGTGTGCCAATGCACACCCTTTTAGCGTTGGTAATTTTTAATGCTTGTCGTCCCATAATTCAAGATTATTTTTTCGTACAATTTTCTATTGAGGGCAAAGGTATAGGGAGAGTTTTGATTCGTAGTTACCTCGAAAGACGCCAAAAGCAGACAGTTAAAGCCAAACAATTCCAGCCACTTTTAAAACCAAATTTTCGATGGTTTTTATCCGTTCATTTGCGGGTATGAAAACCTGATTAGAGAAATGAAAAAACAAACTATAAAAGGAATATTCGAATGGATAATTAAGGAGCTATTTGCTTTTTCAAATAGAGAATTAAAAATTCAGGTATTCATCAATTCATTTATTCCAATCAGGCAATAATTAAAAGTTGGTTTGGGAGAGTGCTTAAACGTTGGAACGCTTAAACATTTAAATGTTCAAACAGGCATTCATTGGATTGGCTACCGAAGAGATTAATTGAAAAAACAAACGATAAAACAATTACATCATTAACCAATAAATTAAATAAGATGGAAAAGGAAACATTATTTATTGCTTTCAGCACTCAAAAGGGAGGTGTAGGCAAAACCGCGTTTACTGTTTTAATGTCGAGCTATCTGCACTATGTGCAAGGTTTGGAAATCGCAGTTGTGGATTGTGATTATCCACAACACAGTATTGTTGAAATGCGTCAGCGAGATATGGAGCAGGTAATGAAAGACAACTATTACAAGCAACTGGCCTATACCCAGTTTACCGCCCTGAAACGAAAAGCTTACCCGGTTGAAAAAAGCTTACCGGAGGATGCCATTACAACAGCCGAAAAGCTTATTGACAATACTGCCTCTCAGCCCGACATTATTTTCTTTGACCTTCCTGGCACATTAAACAGTAAAGGGGTTGTAAAAACACTAGCGGGGATGGATTATATCTTTTCTCCGGTTAGTGCAGACAGGGTTGTTCTGGAGAGTACCCTAAAGTTCGCCACCATGCTCAACGAAAACCTGATAAGTGTTGGGAAAAGTAATATAAAAGGCCTGTACCTTATCTGGAATATGGTGGATGGCCGGGAGAAAAACGAACTCTATGAGGTTTATGAAAATGTGATTGGTGAACTGGGCCTGAATATCCTGAGAACCTTTGTTCCTGATTCGAAACGATTCCGACGTGAACTTACTACGGCGCATAAACCTGTCTTCCGTTCTACACTGTTCCCCGCCCATAATACGTTATTAAAAGGCAGTAACCTTGATGTGTTGGCAACTGAGATTCTTCAAACAGTTAAACAGTAAGATTATGGCACGAAAGCAATACAATCCTGAAGAAATAGACGAAGATTTTTTAATCTCGACTATCCAAAATGAGAAACAGGTATCAGGGCAAAAGGATGAAAAGACAGTTAAAAAACCAAAGGTGAGGAAGAACGAGAGTGTGTCTGATTATCTGTCCCTGTTTATTAGGCAATCTGACAGCAAAGCACGATTTGGCAAGCATGTCCCCATCCGGCAGGAATACCACGAAAGGATTCAAAAGATTGTGCGCATTATTGGCAACGATGAAATCTCA
>NZ_JAIKLE010000091.1 GCF_022267315.1 Maribellus maritimus | reverse complement strand
TGAGATTTCATCGTTGCCAATAATGCGCACAATCTTTTGAATCCTTTCGTGGTATTCCTGCCGGATGGGGACATGCTTGCCAAATCGTGCTTTGCCGTCAGATTGCCTAATAAACAGGGACAGATAATCAGACGCTGTCTCGTTCTTCTTTACCTTTGATTTTTTGACAATCTTTTCATCCTTTTGCCCTGACACCTGCTTTTCATTTTGGATAGTCGAGATTAAAAAGTCTTCGTCTATTTCTTCGGGATTGTATTGTTTTCGTGCCATAATCTTACTGTTTAACTGTTTGAAGAATTTCCGTTGCCAATACATCAAGGTTGCTGCCTTTTAATAGCGTATTATGGGCTGGGAACAGGGTAGAACGGAAGACAGGTTTATGCGCTGTAGTAAGCTCACGCCGGAAACGTTTCGAATCAGGCACAAAGGTTTTCAGGATGTTCAGACCCAATTCACCAATCACATTTTCATAAACCTCGTAGAGTTCGTTTTTCTCTCGTCCATCCACCATATTCCAGATAAGGTAGAGGCCTTTGATATTACTTTTCCCTACGCTTATCAGGTTTTCGTTGAGCATGGTGGCAAATTTCAGGGTACTCTCCAGAACAACCCTGTCCGCACTGACCGGGGAAAAGATATAATCCATTCCTGCCAATGTCTTTACCACGCCCTTACTATTCAGTGTTCCGGGAAGGTCAAAAAAAATAATGTCAGGCTGAGAGGCAGCAATGTCGATAAGCTTTTCGGCAGTTGCAATTGCATCTTCCGGTAAACTTTTTTCAACCGGGTAAGCTTTTCGTTTCAGAGCAGTAAACTGGGTATAGGCCATTTGTTTGTAATAGTTGTCCTTCATTACCTGCTCCATGTCGCGCTGGCGCATTTCAACAATACTGTGTTGGGGGTAATCACAGTCCACAACTGCAATTTCAAAACCTTGCACATAATGCAGATAGCTCGACATTAAAACAGTAAACGCAGTTTTGCCCACACCCCCTTTTTGGGTGCTGAAAGCAATAAAAAATGTTTCCTTTTCCATATCATTTATTTTGTCGGTTAATGATTCTATTGTTTTTTCAATTAATCTTCCTTTTACCTAATCAAATGGATGTTTGAACAACCGGGTAAATGCCTGTTTGAACATTTAAATGTTTAAGCGTTCGAACGTTTAAACACTCCACACAACCTTTCATTATTCTTGTCATGGAACAACTGAACCAATGAATACCTGAATTTTTAATTCTCCATTTGAAAGAGTAAATAGCTCCTTAGTTGTCCGACCGAATATTCCTTCTATCGTTCGTTGTTTCATTTCACTAATCAGGCTTTTATACCCGCAAATGAACGGATAAAAACCATCGAAAATCCGGTTTTAAAAGTGGCTGGAATTGTTTGGCTTTAACTGTCTGCTTTTGGCGTCTTTCGGGGTAACTACGAATCAAAACACTCCCTATACCTTTGCCCTCATTAGAAAATTATACCGAGAAAATGACCTTGAATTATGGAACGACAAGCATTAAAAATTACCAACGCTAAAAGGGTGTGCATTGGCACACGGCAAGTTGTGTTTTGAGTAACTCAAAACGTTCCGGGTAACTCGGAACCACTTGCCCCGATGGGGGAAAATCACCCTCCAAAGTCGGGGATTTTTGAAAAAAGAAACAGATAAAGTTTAACGCGATAAAAGCAGGATTATAATGACAATAAAAAAAGGAATAAAACACAAAGGAGGCCGGAAACTCAAACCGGACCCATGCAAACACCGCTATGCGATTAGCTTGAATGATAAGGACAATGCCTGGTTTTTATCGCTGGTTGAAGCATCTGGGATGGAAGTGAAAGCCCATTTTATCACAGCCTGCATATTTGAAAAACCGGTGAAAGTGGTAAAAATTGACAAAGGGACGATGGATTTTTACATGCGCCTGACCAATTTTTATGGCCAATTCCGGGCAATCGGGGTGAATTATAACCAGGTAACTAAAGCCATTAAAAACAATTTTTCGGAGAAAAAAGCACTGGCATTTTTGAGCCAACTGGAAAAAGCGACACTGGAACTGGTTGCAATCAACAAACAAGTGATGGATTTAACCCGTGAGTTTGAAGAAAAATGGTTGCAAAAATAAGTTCAGGAAGTTCGTTGTACAGTGCCCTGGCATACAACCATCAGAAGGTAAATGCCGGTGAAGCAAAAGTGATTTTCACCAATAACATGGTTGAGACAAAGGATGGAAATTTCAGTATCGGGATTTGTACATACTCATTTGAGCCTTACTTGCTGGCCAACAAAAAAACGGAAAACCCGGTTATCCATATCTCACTAAATCCAGACCCAAAGGATAAATTGAACGATGAACAGTTCGCCCAAATTGCAGAAGAGTACATGAAAAAGCTGGGTTACGGGAACCAGCCTTTCGTTGTTTACAAACATGAAGACATCGACCGTCATCATATCCACATTGTTTCAGTAAAGGTTGATGAAACTGGGAAAATGATTCGGGACAATTTTCAGCACCGTTTGTCCATGCGGATTTGCCGTGATTTGGAACAGAAATACGGATTGGTCCCAGCCAATGAAAAACAAAAAACAGAAGGTTATTCACTAAAACCAGTTGACCCCCAAAAAGGCAATATCAAGCAGCAGATTGCCAATGTTGTCCGCCCTGTATCACGGTCGTGGCATTTTCAATCCTTCAACGAGTACAAAGCTTTACTTTCTGTTTATAATGTTCAGGTTGCAGAAGTAAAAGGAAAACATAAAGGACAATCCTATAACGGAATTGTTTACGCTGCCATAAACGATAAAGGGGAGGTTTATGGTACACCTATTAAATCTTCAAAGTTTGGCAAACAGACCGGAAGTGATACGATTCAAAAACGGATTGAAAAATCAAAAGAAGCTGTTCGAACCAGAAACCTCAAAGAAAGTCCAAAGGAAGTTATTTCAAAAGCGTTGGCTTCGTGCAAAAACAGGAAGGATTTTGAAAAGCAACTTTCGAAAAACC
Organism: Maribellus maritimus; assembly: GCF_022267315.1. Taxonomy (GTDB): domain Bacteria; phylum Bacteroidota; class Bacteroidia; order Bacteroidales; family Prolixibacteraceae; genus Draconibacterium; species Draconibacterium maritimum. The sequence goes on along the minus strand of NZ_JAIKLE010000091.1, from coordinate 1,969 downwards.
AGATTTCAGTTTTGTTTCGTGAAAACGAATTAGGGCGTATTTATGGCGCAACCTTTATCGACCATCAGCAGAAGTTTGTTTTCAATGGCTCACGTCTGGGAAAAGACTTTTCTGCCAATGTCTTCCAACAAAAATTCAGTGAGGAAAAACACGGTTCAGAACAGGAAAAGTTACCGGAATTTGTACCGCTGCAATCCACCTCAATTCCTGATTCAACATTTGAAAATTTATCTGGATTATTGGCTATCGACAGTCGGGGAGAGAATCCAGATGAGGAAGCCTTCATCCGAAGAATGAAAAGAAAGAAACGAAGAAAACGAAAACTATAAGCTATGAAAACCACTGTTAAACCATTCTTGAAATGGGCTGGGGGAAAATCAAATTTGCTTCCCCAAATGACAGGGCTATTTCCGAAAGAGCTGGAGAAATTTGACACATTTATAGAACCTTTTGTAGGTGGTGGTGCTGTCTTATTTCACATTCTCAGTTATTATCCCAATATCAAAAATGTAGTTATCAATGATATTAACGCCCGGCTGATGAATACCTATGTCATATTGAAAGAAAGTCCACGTGATTTAATTTCAATATTGGATAAGTATCAAACCCGGTTTTGGAGCTTAAGCCCGCTAGAGCAAAAACAGTTTTATCTTGAAAAAAGAGAGCGCTTTAATTCCGTCAATACGAAGCCTGTTGAAGCAGCGGCGTTGTTTCTCTTTTTGAATAGGACCTGTTTTAACGGACTGTACCGTGTAAATAAAAATGGAAAGTTCAATGTCCCGTTCGGGCAATATCAAAAGCCTCTGATTTGCAACCCCGAATTAATTATCGAATTGAGTAAACTGCTTCAGAAAGTAACAATTTTGAACGGCGATTATGCTCATACTATTGCAAATTTCAGGGGTAATACTTTTGTCTATTTTGACCCGCCTTATCGTCCAATTTCGCAAACATCCAACTTTACTACATACAGTTCCGAAGGTTTTGATGAGACACAACAGAAAAGGCTTGCCTGTTTTTGTCGCTTACTTGATTTTGACAGTAAATGGATGCTGAGTAATTCATGTCCGATGGATGATAATTTTTTCAACGAACATTATACCGGTTACAAAATCCGACAAATTAAGGCAAGACGTTCAATTGGGGCCAGTGTTAAAAGCCGGGGAAATATTCAGGAGTTACTTATCACAAATTATTAAGTTATGCAGAACGAAGACGATGTAAGGAGCCTTGCTAAAATAATTGAACTGATAAGGGGTGTAAGTATCCTGGTTCTTATTATTCACGTTTATTGGTTTTGTTATGAATTTCTTGCCGAGCAAAATGCAACAGTAGTAATCATCGACAAAATCCTGCTGAATTTCCAGAAATATACCGGGCTGTTTTCAAAACCAATCTGGACAAAACTGGTGAGTTTTGGATTGCTTGCCATTTCTTGTTTGGGAATCAGGGGCATTAAAGCCGAAAAAATAACCTGGGGTAAAATATTAGCCTTTCTGATTTTGGGATTGAGCTTTTTCTTTTTCAATGGTTTTATTATGAAACTCCATTATCCGTTAATCCTGAAATGCTCTGTTTATATGCTTTTTCTTGCAATTGGATATGTTTTTCTCTTAAAAGCTGGGTTATGGATGAGCCGCCTGATAAAACACAACCTGATGGAAGATGTTTTTAACCTGGAGAATGAATCTTTTATGCAGGAAGTCCGGTTGATGGAGAATGAATATTCCGTGAACCTTCCAACCCGGTTTGAGCATAAAGGGAAAAACTATAACGGATGGATTAATGTGGTTAATCCGTTCCGGGCAAGCATTGTTTTGGGAACTCCGGGGAGTGGAAAGTCTTATGCCATTATCAATAATTATATCAAACAACAAATCCGAAAAGGGTTTGGCATGTATATCTACGATTTTAAGTTCGATGACCTGAGTATTATCGCGTACAATACTCTGATGAAAAACATCGATAA
>NZ_JAIKLE010000090.1 GCF_022267315.1 Maribellus maritimus | reverse complement strand
CGGTGGTGGTATGAGGTCGTGGCGGTCAGACGAGAGTCTGAGTGTCCGACCGAAACTGAGGTTGGGACGAGATTCGACTTGTCGAATCCGCACGAACTCAGCCATGCCTTATACCACTTGTTAGCAGCTGGTGTTATTCTTCTTATCATACTTTTTCCGTTTCTGCCGCTCTAATAATAATCTCTGAAAGCAAATCAATGTATCTGTCAAAGTCATTTCCACTTTGAATTATGTCCTGAGGAATTATACCTCTGTAATCTATTAAGTGTATTGACTTGTCTTGTTGTTTTTCAGCTTCTAAGTTGTCTTCAATCAATGGTTTTATTGTTTTACCAATGTTTGTTACAAATTTTGTAAGTGGTAAAATTTCGTCTGTTGAAAGTTTGTATCTGTCGTTTTCTCCTACATAGCGTGTTATATCCACCGCACACAAAGCATAATGTTCGTTTTCTTCGACAGCTCGTTGTAATTGTAATTTACTCATAGAAACGGAATTTTGAGAGTTCCACCTTGATTTAACTTCTATGAAGTAAACTGGGTTTTCATCAAGAAAAATAACTATGTCTTGTCCGCCTTGTATGTTTGTAGTCTCTGTTTCTTTGTCTCCAAAAGAAACTCGAACTTGCAATTCTTTAGATAACTTCTCCCTAATTAAACTTTCAATGTATGTTCCTATTTCGTGCTTGTGATGAAAGTCTGCTTCTGCTTCTCTTTGTTGTTGAAGTAAGATTGTTGCAGCGTTTAAAATCGCAGAAAAGTTGTCCTCTTGAACAAGTTTCCCAAGTTTTTTTAATTCAGATTCCTTTAGTGTTACAATTGAAAAGATTTCGTCCTTAGTATTTTCATTAGTAACCACATCCAGCATTAAATTGGCTTTTTTGTCGTCAAGACGAGGAAATAGTTCAGCATATTTTTTGTCTCGCAACAATGATATAATTTTCAATATATCATCCTTAAAAGGGTGTTCGTTGATGTTGTGAATGTCTGAATTGAAAAAAATATCTTCAATATGATTAGTTAGATATTTACTATTGATAAATCTGTCTTCTGCAACAAATTCATTGAATTCATTGTAAACTAAATCTTTTCTGATTTCGTCCTTCTTTACTTTGTTGTATAAGTCTTTGATTTCTGGAATAATGTCAATATCTCTTTTTAGGTCACTAATACTTTTTAGTTGGTTTATTTGGTTAGGATAAATTTTTGAAGTTGAATAAACTTCTTTAAAGCTGTCTTCATTGCAGTTTGCAATTTCGAGCAACAATCCAATGTTTTCTTTTACCCAATTATCATTGTGATATTGAAGTAAATTGAAGAAAACTTGAACCAATATCTTTCTTGACGAGCGAATGTCTAAATTTTCATCTTGGTTTTCGAGGTTAGATAATAAAATCAATTTTTCGTCAAAAGAATAATATTTACTTATGATTTTTACTAAAGATGAAGGCTTACTTTGTGAATTTAAATTGTTGTTAAGCTTGCAATACTTCAATAGGTTTTCAAAGAAAATATCTTCAAGTCTTTGAGTTTTCTCAAAGACTTGAAGATTATAATTTTCTTTATTGACTGTTTCCGGAAAATAAATGCAAGTAGAAGCCTGTATCTCGTCTAATTTTGTTTTGACGCTGTTGGAAAAATCTTTTCTATTAAACTTTTCGAAATGAAAATTGAAACAAAAATCTTTATGAATCAGTCGCTCAATAGAATTTGGAATTAATGATTTTCCAATTTCTATTAGTGACTCATTTAGATTTTCAGGAGTAAGAAGCAACGAAAGGAAACATAATTTTCCGTCTAAATTTGGTAATAAAGTGTGTTCTGAGAAATAATTTAATTTTTCTTCTATGACTAGATTTTTGTAATAATTGATTAAGCAATCTTTGTCAAACTTTGATAAATGCTCTTTTGATATTTTCTCAACTAAATCTTTATGTCCAATAAATCCAGCTCTTTCACTTTCCTTTTCGTTCGTCCATTCACTTGCAAATTTGCTCCACAAAATAACTTTGTCTTTTGTCGGAATATTACTGTAGAAAGTGGAGACCAAAGTATAAATGTCATCAAAATATTCTATGTTGTTTAAAAGTTCTCCATCAAAAAAACAAACTTCATTAACGGGTTTAAAACCGTCAACTGTTTCAACGATAGGCAACAATTTATATTCTTCTATCCAAGTTTTTTGTAAAGTTTCAAAATACTTGTTCAATAAATTATTGTCCGTATTTCTTTTGAAATTTATTTTAGCATATAAAAGCGGATTTAAAACGTTTAATACATTACTTTTTAAAAAGTCAAAAATCAGTTGTGAAGCCTTTTCTATTATTTTTCGATTTGCTTCTTCTTGCTCTTTTACCTGGTCTTTATTGCTTTGTAAGTGGATTCCATCTCTTGGTTCGGTTGGTAAAAACTGATTACAGTTAATAATGAAGTTTAATCCAAAATTTTCTGAACCGATTAAAGGATAATACAAAAATAGTCGTGCAACTCTTTCAGAAAATTGAAATAACTCAAGGTTTTCATTTATAGGAAGAATTACTTCAATTTGGTCATCTTTTTCAATGATTGAATAGAGCACCTTATTTGTTCCGTTTTTAGAAATGGATGTTTTGTACAATTCTATTCCTTTATCATTTTCTACTTTTACTTTTTCTACTCGTTCAAACAAAGTTTCGGAATCATTTAAAATGATTTTTACTGTTTTGAGGCGGTTGTTTATTGTTAAAACAATAGGAATGTAATCTTCTAGGTCAATACTTGATTCCGATATATAGCTTCGTTCTTGGTCGGTTTCAGGTAAAAAAGTGAAAGTTGTTTTTATTTCAGGATTTGATAGAATTTCGCCATCTCGTATAAGTTGATAAACGTTTTCTTTTTGTGTTCTGATGTTTTCGCTTAACGCTTTCCATTCTTTAGGACTTCTGTCAATTAAAAAATCTTTGATTTCAAAAAAAGTATTATTTGCTTCAAGAATCGAATTAATACGAAATTTGCGCCCAAATGTATGTGTTGTCAAAAAACCTGTTCCATATTTTCCAACCTCTGGAATATCAGATTCTTCTCCATATTTTCCGCTTACTTGCTTTATCAGAGAAATAAATGATTTTGTCGTAAACGGTTTACCGTTGTGAGTGAATGAAAATCCATTTACGTAATCTATAATTACCTCACAATTTGTCGTCAAATCGCAAGCATTTTGAACTAATTCCCACACCGCGCGATTTGATGAGAAGTTGTTGAAATTTTCAAAACCTCTTATCATCTTGTCTGCGTGTTGCTTCAAGTCAGATAGTTCAGATTCTATCTTTGCGTTGTCTAATATTTCGTCGCGATTTATGTTTGGTGTTTCGTCCATTTTTAGTATTGTTTTTATCTATGCGATGTCATTTTTACACTTGCTGCTAACGGTAAGTGTATGTTGCGTACCGGTTTTCAATGTGGTTTTCCGTCCGACAGGACTGGGAAAACAACTGTAAAAAACCGGGGACCGGGAACCAGAGGCCCCGGTATGCAATATGACACATTGTTATGGTGTGTTTTTATTTCTTTTTTTTTATTCATATCAATTTAATTACCAACTTAAAAACCAGTACACAACTTTGCGACTTTCTTTACTAATACCAATTCCCCTGGAGAATCCATTTTCCCAGTCTTTGGGCATGTATTTTCCAGTAGTAAGTAAACTGTCTGGAAAAAATTTCCCTGATTTGGCTTCAATTACAAAAAGTTTAAAATCGGGAGATAAGTGGCATTCAGTCGACCCGTTAATATATCTATCATTGTAAAAATTAGGAATAGGTAATTTATCCCCATAATCTACTTCATCTGTGTAATGCCTTATCTCACTGAGCTTGGCTTTTCTTTTTAACCCCCAATTTTCATTATTCGTGAATCTGTTTACTATCAATAAATCTTTTTGACTAGGAACATACTTTCGAACTGCACAAGAATCAAAGTATTGATAGAGAGTGTCAATTATTTTTTGAGGATATTTTGAGACAAAGAATAAAGCGTTTTCTTGATTGTTTTTAGAGTCGAGTAACCTTTTCCCAATGCTATATGGAAGCCGTTCAATTTTCTTGGGAAAATGATTGATGAAACGTGAATCATATTTATTGATAACATCCTTTTGATAATCTTCATTTGCCTGATAGACATCTAAACTGAACTTGCATCCTAAGAGCAAGATTGGGAATAGCGTAATTAATATCAAATTGAATATTCGTTTCATTTACGTCAGTTAGTTTTAGTCAAATACACCATAACGTTGAGTATATGCAAAGTAGGCGATTGCGGGCTTCAAACCTATCAAACCGTAGAGAAGTTGAAGCGGGCTACAACCGTTGAATTTACTACTATATCGCCTATTTTGTATATACATTGTTATGGGCTGGCATTATTTATTTCTAAATTCTCTTTTATGAATCATTATCGAAAATATTAATCTAGCTATTTCCAATAAAACGATAATCCACAATAATATTCTATATCCGTTAGAATTGTACTGTAATCCAAACAGTTTGAATAAAAATGCAAATGTTAAAATTACAAATCCGAGCTTTAATGGAAATTGAATATAATAAATAATCAATGAGATTTTTTTCCTCATAATTGAGAATATTCCTGACGCAATTAATGAAACTATCAATAGAATTTCAAGAATACTTAATATCGGAATCTGTCCAATACTATTAAGCATATTAATCCCAATTTTATATGACTGGAGGAAAGATATTAAGTCTAATAGTCCGAATGCTATCAATAAGTTTTTTTTCATACAATAAATTTTACAAAATCGGAATATTCGTGCCTGGAAAATAGAAATCATGATACAATCTCCAGTTTTCACATACTAAGCTGTAAATTCCGTAATTCATAATTATTAACAATGTGATTAATCCAATTAACAAAGTCCTTTTTTTAATTCCCAATCGAAGAAAAATATAAATCTGTAAAACTATACTCAAAATCGGAACACCAAGTCCTTGCTTATCACATACCTCTCCGTAATAAAATGTAGAACCGTACCATAACTCAAACCACTGAAGCAAAGCAATTATTAGAATTGACAACAGTAAGAAATTGAAATATAATAGTCTAATCGTTTTATTTTTAATCCAGTTAATTCCTAAAATACAAACGGTCAACCAAAATATTAGTCTTGCAATAAAAATCAATACAATCCCTTTGTTGGTATAATATTCTCTAAATGGGTCGAATCCTTTTGAACCATATTCATGTTCAGGTAAAAACATATTCAGGCAAGACAATATCAAACCAATCACCGCAATCGCTGAAATCCCAATCAAAATGTAATCCAGTCGTTTAATTTTCATATTAATCATGTTTGGTTATGCACTGTCGTTTTTTTTGCTTGCCCATAACGGTGGTGGTATGAGGTCGTGGCGGTCAGACGAGAGTCTGACCAGTCCGACCGAAACTGAGGTTGGGACGAGATTCGACTTGTCGAATCC
>NZ_JAIKLE010000008.1 GCF_022267315.1 Maribellus maritimus | reverse complement strand
TAAATCAGTTCTTAGTCATATTTGAAAAAAGGGTCCAGCTATAAATAGCTAAACCCTCGGTATTTTTAATTTACACACTTTGTGAAACAGTGTCTCAAAAAATAACCGCACTGCTTCTGTGCGGTTATTTTTTTGTCTTTGTCTTACTGAATCTGGTTTCTTTGCTAATTAATCAGTTTCTAAAATAAGTTCAGAATGACGTGGATTTTATATTCCAAATTCTTTAAAAGTTTCTTTTATGATACCGATGGCGTCCATTAGTTGTTCTTCAGTAATAACCAATGGCGGAGTAAAACGGATAATATGCTCGTGTGTAGGTTTGGCAATCAGTCCGTTTTCTTTTAACCCAAGGCACACATCCCAGGCTGTTTTTCCATTGGTTGGTCTAATTGCCACAGCATTCAATAATCCTTTTCCGCGCACCATCTCAATCAGCGGCGAGTTAATTGCTTTCATTTCTGCTCTGAATATTTCTCCCAGTCGTTCCGCATTTTCAGCCAGTTTTTCATCCTGCAGCACATCAAGCGCAGTCATGGCAACTTTTGCAGCAACCGGGTTTCCTCCGTAGGTACTTCCGTGTTCGCCCGGTTTGATGGTCAGCATAATTTCGTCATCGGCCAGCACACAGGAAACCGGATACATTCCTCCTGAAAGTGCTTTTCCCAGCACCAGAATGTCAGGGCGTACATCTTCATGATTACAGGCCAGCATTTTTCCCGTACGTGCCAATCCTGTCTGAACTTCGTCGGCCACAAACAGTACGTTGTATTTTTTACATAGCTCGGCAGCTTTTTGCAGATAACCGTCTTCCGGAACATAAACACCTGCTTCGGCTTGTATGGGTTCCACTAAAAAACCTGCAACATTTGGGTCTTGCAATTCCTTTTCGAGACGCTCAATATCGTTATAAGGTATATTTACAAATCCGGGAGTGTAGGGACCGTAGTGGTTGTATGCATCCGGATCTGATGACATGGAAATAATGGTAATCGTACGCCCGTGGAAATTACCATCGCAAACTACAATTTTAGCTTCGTTTGCCGGGACTCCTTTTACTTTGTAAGCCCATTTGCGAACCAGTTTTAGCGCGGTTTCATCGGCCTCCGCACCTGAGTTCATTGGAAGCATTTTATCGTAGCCAAACAGTTGCGTCATGTACTCTTCCCATTCGCCTAAAACATTGTTGTAAAATGCTCTCGATGTAAGTGCGAGTGTTTTTGACTGTTCAATCAGGGCCTCCGTAATTTTCGGATGACAATGCCCTTGGTTTACTGCCGAGTATGCGGCCAGAAAATCGTAATATTTTTTACCTTCCACATCCCATACAAAAACACCTTCTCCCCGGGCTAAAACCACTGGCAGCGGATGATAATTGTGGGCACCAAATTTGTCTTCCTTTTTAATAAAATCCTGTGAAGTTAATGCTGTCATGTCTTTTGTTTTATTTTTTACAGAATTACTATTTTCGTTCTCATTTTCAAAACATCCTGTGGTGTTAAAAAGCACTGAAACGGCTATGTTTTATCATTTTTTGTTCTTTATGAAATGTTGAAACTACAGGTGTTTGATTTTATTTCCAGAATCGTATTATTAAAATCTCGGCAGCAATAAAAAACAGAGCCAGTAAAATGCACCATTTCCATAATTGTTTGCCATTCTGAACTTCATCAAAAATATCAGAAAAATTACTTGTAACATCTTTAACAACGCTTGTGTTTAAACCACTTGTTTCCGATAGGTTTTCCAGTTCGTTTGGTGTAAAATACCTCAAATCAGATTCGTTGCGATTATAATTAAACGCAATGGTTGAAATGGTTTCTCCATCGTTTTGAATCAAATAGTGACCGGCATTGCTGATCAAATCATTAAAATCAATTCGGGTACCCACACTGGTTACTTTTTTTTCCGGGATAAATTTTTCGCCTGAATCCCGGTTTTCAATTTCGATGGTTGAGTTGAGATCAATTTTTTTATTTCGCGGAATATTGTAGGAGTTGTTTTCTCCGATTGTGTAAGAAATCGCCTGGTCGGGCATGCTGTTCAGAACGATATTGTAAATGGTGGGTACAAACAGCGCATCGCGGGCAAAAGCGTCGTTTAAACTGTTTAAAGGAAAACCAAATACCCACAATTTTCCATTCTCCACCGGTTCTGAAAAAAGAGCATTGTCTCCGTTGGGGAACCAAAGTAAACGGGTTGCAGCGCTACGTATATTTTCTTCAAATTTCAGATGCCCGTCAATTTCCGGGAAAATGGCGTTTTCCTCTCTTTTTTGAAATACATTTTCATAGAATTTATTGTCAAAGTCAATCCCTGATATTTTTTGAGTCGTAGTATCTTTTCCTGTAATCAATTTGCTGTTAAACCGCGATAACAGATCGTTATTCGTATTCAGAGCGTCGAGTCCGGGAAATAACACAACCGAAACACCATTCCTTGTCACTGTTGTCAGTTCGTTCATAAAACCGCTTGTAAAATTATCGAGGTTAATCAGGAAAATGGCATTGTATTCCGGCAGCCGACTCATTTGCATATTTTGCACATTCATCTCGTCAAGCTGCACGTAATCATCGTCATTAAACAACGCAGTAATATAATTTAATCCTTCCTGTGACTTTATGTCGTCACTGTATATGGCCAGTGCTTTGAGCTCTGGTTCTACATAATAGCTTAAAAACCAGTTGTTGTCGTAGGTAAACGGATAGTCGGTAATTTCAACTTTCCCTCGCTGCGCCCCTGCTGAGTTGTTGGTGAAAATCAAACTGGTTGTAATTTCATTTTGTGCAGCAACTGAGAAGTTGGTTATCGACTTTACTGAGTCATTCAGAAAGATTCTTAATGGGAGATTTTGATAATCCTGGTTTGAACTGTTTTTAATTTTGACATAAATGGTCTCTTCCTGATTTAAGCGGTGAGCAGGAATTTCAACCCAGCAGGAATCGATATATAGATTCGCCACTTCGTTAGGAACCAGCGGAAGAAAATAACTAAAAATATTTTCATCTCTGAAGTTCTCAACATCGGTAATACTCCGCTGGAAATCGGAAATAAAATACAAATTTTTGTCGCTGTTTTCATTGTCGTCCTGGCTTTGATTCGAAAAGCGGTTATAAATCTGTGAAAGTGGGACAAGATTAGGCGATGAATGAATGCCTGAAACTTCCCGGATAAATTGTTCACGGTTAAAAATGTGTTGGTGTTTCGGTTCCAAATCGTTGGTAAATAATCTGAATTTTGTTCCGGGCGGGTAAGCAAGGACGATTTCAAGAGCTTTGTTTCTTGCTACTTCCAGCAATTGTCCCTGCTCCGAAAGTGCGTTCATACTAAACGAATTGTCTACATAAACTGCTACCAGCTGGCTCGTTTGCCTTTTTACCTCCTGGTTATTCGGAATGTAGGGTTGTGCAAATGCAAATACAAGGAAAACAATAGTGAGAATTCGCGCCAGTAAAATAAGCAGTTGTTTTATTTTTGACTTTTTCTGCGATTCTTTTTTTACATTTTTTAGAAAGCCAACATTACTAAAATATACTGTTTTGTATCGCCTGAAACTAAACAGGTGAATGATAATGGGAATGGCAACGGCCAGCAGTGAAAATAAGAATGTTGGGAAAAGAAAGTTCATACCCGTTTAATCGTTTTTTTAGTCCCTGAAAATTGCAATTTCTTTTTCACCCGACGACTTTATATAGCCACGAAACATTCCTTCGGTGTTAAATTCCATCGCAATGTTTCCTTTGGCATCCAAAGCAATAACACCGCCGGTTCCCTGAAGTTCAGATAACTTTTTGATTTCTTCGCGGCAGGCTTTGTCCACGCTCAATTTTTTATATTCCATCAGTGCTGAAATATCACGTGCAAAGGCGAGTCGGATATAATATTCACCATGCCCTGTACAGGAAATCGCACATGTTTTGTTGTTGGCATAGGTTCCGGCACCAATAACTGGTGAATCTCCAATGCGGCCATATTTTTTGTTTGTCATTCCGCCGGTTGAGGTTCCGGCACAAATATTTCCGTAGATATCAAGAACAGCGCAGCCAACGGTTCCGTGGTTGTCATTCTCCGAACGTTCGCGTTCGCGTTTTTGCAATTGTTCCAATGACTTGTACCGTGATTCAGTGTAAAAATACTTGTTGTCAACCATTTCCAAACCTTGTTTCTTTGCAAACTCTGAGGCACCTTTTCCACTCAAAAAAACATGCACCGAATTGTTCATCACTTCGCGTGCTGCCAGAATTGGATTTTTTATATCCTGAACACCCGCAACTGCACCGGCGTTTAAAGTTGCACCGTCCATAATCGAGGCGTCGAGTTCATTTTTCCCTTCCGAAGTAAAAACGGCACCTTTTCCGGCATTAAATAGAGGTGAGTTTTCCATTATCTGAATAACTTCAACAACCACATCCTGCGCTGCTTTTCCTTCCTTCAAAAGTTGTTCTCCTAAGTTTAGTGCCTCTTCCAGTTTCTCGAAGTATTTTTTTTGTGCTTCATCATTGCCTTTTAAACTCCCCATTACACCTGCTCCGCCATGAATAACAATGGCATATTTTTCCTGTGAAAAAATGGTTGTGTTTATACATAATGAAAGGACTAAAATTAAAAACTTGTATGTTTTCATCGGTATTTTCTTTTGAGTATACAAAAATGAAATAATATGTTGAAATGGAGATAAAATAATTAAAATTCTTTTTAACCGCCCCCTTTAAGTTTCAACTTCTATCTAGGTGTTTTTCTTTTTAAAATGTACACAATAGAACTATAAATATTAGTTTTGTTTATATTTTATTTATAAAACTTTAAACAAAAAAGGTTTTAGTGTGTTTGAACGGTAAATTTCAGCTTACATAAAAAGACAGGAAAAATGAATACATCGGGCTATTCGATAAAAGATTTGGAAGTTCTTTCGGGAATAAAAGCGCACACAATCCGGATCTGGGAAAAGCGATACAATTTACTGGAGCCGGAGCGTACAGATACAAATATCAGGTATTATTCCGATGAAGATTTACGGAAAATACTAAATGTTTCGATGCTGGTGCGAAATGGTTACAAGATATCGAAAGTTGCCGGCTGGAATAATGAGCAGGTAAAAAGTACAGTGTTGCAGGTGGCAGAAGTAAAAATTTCGGAATCGGATTACATCGACCAACTGATAATCTACATGTTGAATTTTGACAATCGCGGCTTCGTAAAATTAACAAATGAAATCATCCAGACGCTTGGATTTGAAGAAGCCGTTGTAAAAGTCTTTTTTAATCTTTTTATGAGGATTGGGACCTACTGGCAGGTAGGAACAATTTTCCCCGCACAGGAACATTTTGTATCCCAGATAATTAGGCAAAAGTTAATTGTAGAGATTGACCGCCTTGAAGGTAATTACACTAAAGATGCTACTATTTTACTCTATCTTCCTGAAAATGAGCTTCACGAATTAAGCCTTCTTTTTTATTATTACTTTGCCAAACAAATCGGTTACAATACCATTTATTTAGGGCAATCAGTTCCTTTTGATGACCTGAGTAAAATTGCCGGGCAAATGGAAATTGATTATGTTTTTACGGCTTTTATCAATTCAATTCCAAAAGAAGAGATGGAAGACTACCTTGAAAGGTTAAAACAGCCTTTTGCAAAACAAAAGATATTTATCACGGGAGGTCAGGTTAATAATCATAATCCGAAATTACCGCGCAATATTAAAGTGGTAAAAAACTATCAGGAATTCAGACGTTTTATTCGCTAAAAGTTTATCATATTGATAAAAGAGTATTGTTTTGAGAACGTAGATCGTGCTGAGCGGTCATTCTGAAAACAAATATTTAGTTTTGACAATTTTTTTTGCTTGCTACGGCCACGTCAGTTTTAGAGATTTTATTTATTGCAGAAAACTTTCGGATTGAATTCTTTCTTTTTAGTTTTTGCTTTTTAACTCCAGAAATTTGTCAACACACAACGGAATCTCATCGCGGTAATGAGTGACAAAAATTAATGTTTTACCAGGTTGTTTACAAAATGAATCAATAACCGCTGTACATTTTTGTTTGTTTTTTTCATCGAGCCCGTTAAAGGGTTCGTCAAGAATAAGCAGAGCCGGATTTTTTACCAGTGCGCGGGCAAACAAAATCATTTGTTGTTCTCCAGATGAAATTTCCCCCAGATTACGATGGGCTAACTCGCTTAAAGAAAGCTCCTCCAATACATGAAGTGCTGCCTGCTCCTGTTTTTTACTACATTTTTGGTAAAGACCGATGCTGTCATAAAATCCGGATTCGACGATTTTTATACACTGTACATTCTTAGGATAATAGAGCGCCATTTCAAACGAGATATATCCGATGTGTTTTTTGATGTCCCAGATACTTTCGCCGCTTCCGCGTTTCCGGTCAAACAGTGCCAGCTTCTTTGCATAAGCTTGCGGGTTATCGGCAAAAATATAACTCAGCAATGTTGACTTTCCCGACCCGTTCGGCCCAAGCAAAGCCCATTTCTCACCAACTTTTATTTCCCAGTTAATATCGGAGTTAATGTGAACATCACCATAGGAAATCTCAATATCATCCATTTGTACAACCTGCTCATATTTTGGGGATTTTGTCTGCGGAATTTTTTCCCAGTTTATGTGGGGCGTTTTTTCAGGCGGGAATTGATTTTTGCTGCCCGGTTTAAAATCTTCGATTTTTTGAGTGTTGATAATTCCCTCTGTATTTATCTCCAGAATATTTGTGGTACAGGCTGGCATTTTTTCAACCGACGGGACCAGAAAAATCAACTGGATACCATTTTTCTTTAGAAGGGGGAAAACTGTGTTGATTTGATTTCGTGCATTTTTGTCAAGCCCGATAAACGGATTTTCAAAAATTATCATCCGTGGCTTTTCAGAAAGAATTTTTGCAATAACCAGTTTACGCTGTTCGCCGTTTGATAAGCTAATTATCCTTCGATCCAGAAGATTGCCAATGCCCAGCATTTCAACTGCTTCTTTTGTTTCCACTTTATTTAAGTCAAAAAGCTCAGATACAAATGGCGCCAAATCGGCATCCTGGCTGTTAAATCGTTGCTGATAATATCTTCCTCTAAAATTGGTGACAGCGTTTATGGTTTCAAAACTAATATGACTGATGTATTTGCCCGGCCACAAAAAATCATCCTTGTTATTTCTTTTTATTTCTTTAAAATAATGGTAATCAATATTTCCTTCTTTAATCCTTTTTTTACCCGACAAAATATTGGTGAGCAAAGATTTTCCACTTCCGTTGTTTCCAAGAACTGTCCATGTTTCACCGGTGTTGATTTCCCAGTTTACGGGCGATGAAAAAGAATTCTCAGTATGAAGTGGCAAAACTTTCTGTAGTGAAATAAAAGGTTTCATTTAAAATACTGTTTTAATCTTGATTTTGCTCAAAAGTAGTCAGGAATCAGAAAGGAGAAGTATAATTGAAAGTTAAGTTTGATAAAGTTAACAATGAATCTATGGTTGATGTATTTCTGTAAAAATAAAAAAGGGAGCAATTACCCCCTTTAATATTTTATTATAACTGGCTAAAATCAGCCGGTATCAGAAATTTCTTTTTCACTTTGCTTACTGTATTGGCGTATTCCGGTTTGTTCTTCATGGTGTTCCATTCCGGAGATCCTGAGAACTTTGCCCAGTTTGCAGTTCTTTCGTCCATGTCTTTAAACCAGAGCATGTAAGTAAGAGCAGGCATGTACTGTCCGGCTATTAACTGACCAAAAAAAACAGGGTGAAGTCCAACTTTTTCAAACAGAGGTAACTCTTCATCGTTAAACATTTTTACTTTTCGGATTCCGGCGTCCTCGTTGTAACTTTCATAGGTTCTAAGTTCAAGAAGTCCACGGCTGCTGTCAGGCTGTTTTATCCTTGGAATAGCATCAAATGCTTCCATTAAAAATGTTTCGTAACGCACAAAAATCGGGTTGTCGGCCGGCAACTGACTGTATTCTTTTGCCGCTTCTAAAAAAGCAGCATCTGATTTCATTGACTGCACGGCTTCATAATAGTCCATCGGGCTTTTGTGAGCATGCAAAATATACATCACCGGCGGATCTTCCAAACTATATTCGTTAAAAGCACCAACCTTGGCACCGCGTTTATTTAAAAAAGGAATTACGGCGTCGGTGTAGTATTTTTTTAACTGGTTTCTCGCACCTCCGCCAGTTAGCTGAAATACTTTTAGTTCGTAAAAATCTTTTTCCTCTCCTAAAATTGGCGTGGCGTTTACACTTGTTGCAGTAAAAGTAGCTCCGGCAGCCAGAGCCGAGCTTTTAAGAAACGATCTTCTTTTCATATTTTATTGATTTAGGTTTTAGTCTTCAATTACGGTTAATCCGGGATAAAGAGAAAGCCTTTTAAAGGCATCCGTATTGATTTCCAGCATTTCATCGTCTTCCTCTTCCGGAGTGTTGCTAAAATACACATTATAATCTGCATTTACCGGTACGAGCATCGTACATTTTTGGTGTGGCGGGATACGGATATCCATAAAGTCACAAAAATTTTGTTCATCCCAGTATACATCAGTGAGCATATTCACATAGATGGTGTCCTTTGTTGGGTTTATCAGTTTTAGCTTTTTAAATTCCTGTCCTTCCGGGTAAAATCCAGCGTCAACTTCTAATGTTGCCATTACAAATAATGAGGCAATCATCAAACCTATGTCGCCAAATACATTTCCCGAGCGGTGTTTTTTCAGCTCTTTTTGGCGTTCACTGCTTTCCGTATCAAAAAAATACTTCTGCGATGTACATGAAGTAAAAAGAACAAGGAAAGATAAAATAATAGAAACTGATTTTAGTTTTCTGGTCATTGTGGCTTATTTTTGGTTTTAAAAATACAAATATTTGGAAAGAGTGGTTCTTATATTTCTTGAAATGTTTGTCCGCTTTACATGGAAGGAAATGACAAATTAAATTAGTGGTACAAGTTTTGATTTTCTCTTTACCGAAGAACTTGAATACTTAAAAGATAATAATGTCGTTTATAATAAAAATTACAAGTCATGAAAAAATTAACAGTTTTAAGTTTATTATTACTTTTTGTTATTTCGGTTTCTGCTCAACCTATTTTTAATTTGGGATTGAAAGCAGGACTAAATAATTCGAAGCTTACTTTTAAAAAGAGTGAAATTAATTCTGAAACGATTACCAAGTATCATATTGGTGCTTTTGGGCGTGTTGGTGCCGGAAAGATTTTTGTTCAGCCGGAAGCATATTTTAGTGCAAAAGGCGGGGAATTGGAAGGCGGCAACGTATTTGATGTAGCTTCAGAGTTTGATTTTAATACCGTAGATGTCCCTTTGCTGCTTGGAATTAAAGTAATTGATGGTGAAAAAGCAAATGTGCGTTTGATGGGAGGTCCGGTCTTTAGTTTTTTAACCTCTAAAGATGTAGACGGCGACGAGCTTTGGGATCCTGAATATTACAAAGATCAGTATATCGGCCTACAGTATGGTATTGGAGCTGATATTTTTGGCTTCACGCTGGATTTCCGTATGGAAAACAGTTCGAATATGTATAAACATATGGATTCCGATTTGAATGCAAAAAATCAGACATTTATGATTTCAGTGGGATACAAGATATTCTGAAAATAGCTTGAAAGACAATTTTGAAAAAACACTTTCGCTTGCGGAGGTGTTTTTTATTTGACCGAAACAACACATCTGAATCCCAAATGCGACATTCCTGAATCTTCTGTACTTTTCATCCGGGCGGCAGCACGATATCCCGAGCAATAAGAGTCGTTACACAAAAAAGAACCTCCTCTGATAACTCTTTTTTTAGCATTGGGCTCCATCGGATCATAGCTTGTTTTTGGCCCGTCCGGATTATTGGCAACTTTCCCGGCATCAAAAGTTTTGTAGTACTCATGATGGTACAAATCGTGGCACCATTCCCATACATTTCCAGCCATGTCGTACAAGCCAAAATCGTTAGGCTGGTATTGTTTTACGGGAGCGAGGTTTTCAAAGCCGTCAAATTGTGTGTTTAAAACCGGGAACTCACCATCCCAGCTGTTGGCTTTTGGTGTTCCTTCCGAAACCAATTCAAAACCCCAGGTATATACATAGTCATCGTGACCACCACGGGCTGCATATTCCCATTCGGCCTCGGTGGGCAATCGTTTGCCGGCCCATCTTGCATAAGCATTTGCATCTTCCCAGCTCACGTGAACAACAGGGTAGTTCTCAAGACCCTTCAAGTTGCTATCCGGACCATGTGGATGTTTCCAGTCTGCACCTTTAATCCAGCTCCACCAGTTGGAAACATCATTTAAGTTTACCCTGTGGCCCGGAGGTGTAAAAACCAAAGAAGCAGCTTTTAACTGCTCATCATCCGGTTTGGGAGTTCCGGGCGGAAGTTGTTTTTTCATTTTTCCCCAGTCGATATTTTTTTCTGCCGTAGTAATGTATCCTGTTTCATCCACAAATTGTTTAAACTGTGCATTTGTAACCGGGTGAGGATCCATAAAGAATGATGAAATTTTTACCGGATGAACAGGATATTCGTCCTCCCGGGCAAAGCGTGCATCACGCGCTCCCATGTTAAATTCTCCTCCGGGAATAAACAACATTCCTTCAAGATTGGGATTTTTTTCAATTATTGAATCAATATTGATTTGAGATTCCGCCATTGTATTTGGAAGAGAAAATCTGTCGGGAACATTTATACAACAGTCTTCAATACTATCTGCCGAATTTGTTTCCACAGACAATTGATTATTTTTTTCAGTTTTTGAATTATTTTTCTTTTGTCCGCAAAATTGAAATAGTAAAAGTACAGATAACGCCAAAAACAAAAATTTGCCTTTCATTTTGTTGTTGTTTTAGTTTTGAACCAGTTTTTGGGATTCAATTGTTTTTTGTATTTGGCAAATAATTCTTTTCCAACCAATAATCCTCCGCTCCAAAACACAACTTCCATTAGCACTATACTTGTGGTTGAAAGTATAACTTTTGTTTTTGTTGGTAATTTAAATAAGGGGATAATAAAAGTGGCTCCGAAAAATGCTCCGGAGAATATCATCAGGAAAATTCCAAGTTTAATTTGCCAGTTTTTTTTCTTCATGTTGAATGAAAACTTCTGTCATTCAAAACCAATAAACCGGCAAATTGTTTTTTTGACCAACGATTTTGGTTGTGTTAGTCGATTCGTTTGGCAGCCCAATTTACTGCATTTGTAATATGTTCAATAATTTTTTTATCCTGGAAGGCTTCATGCGTATGCCCAAAACCGGTATAAAATGAACGAACACCATTATTCTCCTGCCACCAGATAATCGGGTGGTCTCCCATTTTCCAGTCGTTGTTATTTGATTTTTTGATTGTACTTTCATCCAAGGTGGCAAGCACATGTACATTTTCTCTTGGATTTTCTTTAAACGAATACCATTCATCAAACGTGGTGTACGATTTTATTCCACTAAATGGTAACATTGCCGGGTGGTTGTTATTTTCAAAATTAATTGTTGCTTCCTGTGCCGGCGGATGTGTTTTAAAATATGCGCCAATCAGATTGCCGTAATACAACCAATCATGTTCGCAATCAGCGGCAGCGTGAATACCGACAAATCCTTTTCCCTTATCCATAAATTTTTTGAAAGCATCCTGTGCCTGTTCACTAAGTGCATCTCCCGAAGGATTCAAAAACACAATCACATCAAAATCTTTTAAAACCGGATCGCTTAACAATCCGGCATTTTCAGTGGCAGTGATAACCCAGTTTTGTGATTTGCTCTGGTCAACCAGCATTTTTAAACCAGATGAGATAGATTCATGCCGGAAACCTTCAGTTTTTGAAAACACAAGAATATGTGCTGCGTTCTCAAATTTCTGCTGGTTTTCCTGAGCGCACGAGAGTAAAGTAACAAAAAGTAAAACTGAGGGGAAGAACAAAATCTTTTTCATACCAATGTAAGGTTTGGATTATGTCACCCAAGTTAAACAAAAAGTTCCAACCAATAAAGCTATACCCAACTTTCTTCCAGAACAGTGAAACTGTTAGGCCCCTCATTAAAAAGTAAATCTATAATGCTAAGGTTGGGAGAAAAATCAAATTTTTCAGAAAATACCTGTGTGTATTTTTGCGGTTGGAACCTTACATCGAGTCGCTTGTTTTTGGGTGAAATTATTTCCCGGTAGTTCAACGCTGTTTCGGGAACACTTTCAAAATCGCTAGTCAAAACAGTTTCATTTTCAATGTCCAGAAGTTCACGAAGTGTTTCATGGACTTTCATATTTAACTCAAGCAGGTATTTTTCTTTTTTTTCAAAAAACGGGAAAATATCATCTTTGAAAAATTCAAAAAAGGGAGAGGAGTTGTAAGCCGAAAAGATAGTTCGCCAGTGGTTTCGTTGCCAGTCAACATCGTAAGAAATTTTTAAATCTTTTATCAGTGTTTTTGGCCCGCGGCCTTTTACTACTGGAATAACAAGTGGAATCGGACCATTCGCACCTAAAATAACACACCGGTTCCTGTAGGTTTGTTTGGTGAAATTTTCAAATCGTTCGATATAAACTAGCGGATATTTTAAACACATTGAATAATATTGAACCGGGGCGAAGTAGGCTGTGCTTAATAGTATGGCGTTATTGTCCTGCATGTATTAATTGTTTAAATGGCGAAAGTAATATTTAATCGACTAATTTCCCGTGGCTTGCTATTGGAATTATCAATTTTAGAGATTTGTTTTTTGCTTTTAAAGAGGGGCGTAGTTTGTTAATTTCTAATAGTTTTTTGGAATAAGTGTACAATTGTATTTTTATATTTTTGTATCATTGTTCTGATTTAAGTCAAGATTTAAACCTTTGTTATGAAAAATCAAACTAAACTGATTATTATTTTTGTTGCCCTTTTTATTTTGTCAAATTCCACGTTTTCTCAAAAGATTAATGACTCAAATACTCCGCTGCATTTGCTTCAGCCGGATTATGATACGCCCTACGGGAAGCCCGAAGTTGAAAAAATAGTTGAGGTATTAGACCGTATTTACAACTATCTGAATGAGAATACGCCAATGGAACTCATCGAGAAAGCTTCTAAAGTTAAAATTACCGATTTTTCCAAAATTGATGAAAATACAATTTTTCAACCCGGCGATTTTCGATTAATCAGTTATGAGTGGGGGGTTACTTATGCAGGTATGCTGTTGGCTACCGAAACCTCAGGGGATTTAAAATACGCAGGATATACAAAAGAGCGGCTGGAGTTTATCGCAAAGTTGCGACCTTATTTTGCGGAACTATACAAAAAGAATCCGGAAGTCCGCACTGCATTACATTCCGTCCTGTATCCGCATGCGCTTGATGATGCCGGAGCAATGTGTGCAGCGATGATAAAAACACAACAGCCCGATTGGGAAGCGGATTTGGATCCAATGATAAAAAATTATGTGGACTACATCATGAATAAACAATTTCGCCTCGAAGATGGAACATTGGCTCGTAACCGACCACAACCCAATACCCTGTGGCTCGATGATTTGTTTATGAGTATTCCGGCGCTGGCACAAATGGGGAAATACTCGGGCGATTCAAAATACTTCGATGAAGCGGCGCATCAGGTTTTGCTTTTTGCCAAACGTATGTTTAATTACGAAAAAGGTTTGTTTATGCACGGCTGGGTGCAGGATATGGAAGAACATCCACAGTTTCACTGGGCACGGGCTAATGGTTGGGCAGTAATGACCCTGGTGGAACTACTCGAAGTGTTGCCGGAAAATCATGCGGAATACCCGAAAATTCTGGATTTATTACAACGACATATCCGCGGTTTGTGCAATTACCAATCAGGAAAGGGATTCTGGCATCAGTTAATCGACCGAAATGACTCCTATTTGGAAACATCGGCAACAGCCATTTATACCTATTCTATTGCACGCGCCATTAACCGGGGCTACATTGATGCCAAAGTTTACGGGCCAAAAATTTGTCTGGCATGGAATGCCGTTACAACCCAAGTGAATAAAATAGGTCAGGTGGAAGGAACCTGTGTGGGAACAGGAATGGGATTTGACCCCGCCTTTTATTATTACCGCCCGGTAAATGTGTATGCAGCGCATGGTTACGGACCGGTTTTGCTGGCCGGTGCTGAAATGATTCAGCTTGTAAAAACGCACAAAATTGAAATTAACGACAGCGCCATTATGTTTTATTCCGAAAAAAAAAAGCCCGTGAGTGGAGGTTTGACTTTGGAAACGGAACTGAAAAAGAAGGATACCAAAAAGTAAATTCCAATATATTGTATACAGATGCACGGGGATTTGGATTTACAAACACTTCGGCTATTGTTGATAAACAAAGTTCGGACGATGCACTTACCGGCGATTTTATCACATCGGATCAGCCCATTTATTTTAATGTTAAAGTGCCGGAAGGACGGTATGAGGTTACACTTACACTGGGCGCTTCAAATGATGGTTCAGCGACGACGGTAAAAGCAGAATCCCGCCGCTTAATGTTGGAGGATATTCATACTACGGCAGGAGAAGTTGTAAAAAAAACGTTCTTGCTTGATGTTCGTTCTCCGCAAATTAGTGCTACTGAAAGAATAAAACGAAAGCCCCGGGAAATGGTTTTTAATAACTGGGACAACAAGTTGAACCTGGAATTTAATGGCAGGAAGCCTTGTGTCTCATCGGTCAGTATAACAGAAATGGAAGATGTGCCGGTAATTTTTCTGGCCGGAAATTCAACTGTAACTGATCAGGAATACGAACCGTGGGCTTCGTGGGGACAGATGCTTCCGCGGTTTTTAAAACCCGAAATTGTGGTCGCTAATTTTGCCGAATCAGGGGAGACTTTGCGGAGTTTTAAAGCTGAAAATCGTTTGACAAAGATTTTAAGCGAGATGAATGTAGGGGATTATTTGTTTATTGAATTTGCCCACAATGATCAGAAACCGGGTGGTGCGCATGTAGAACCATTTACCACCTACAAAGATGAGCTCAAATATTTTATAAACGGAGCAAGAGAAAAAGGCGGAAAGCCTGTGTTGGTAACGTCCATGCACCGACGTAATTTTGACGAAAACGGCAAAATTATAAATACTCTTGACCAATACCCTGAAGCGATGCGGCAAACTGCAAAAGAGGAAAACGTACCACTTATCGATTTGAATGGCATGAGCAAAGAATTTTATGAAGCTTTGGGACCGGAGGACTCAAAAAAGGCATTTGTACATTACCCGGCGGGAACTTTTCCTGCACAGGAAAAGCCGCTGGCTGACAACACACATTTTAATCCGTATGGAGCTTACCAGCTGGCAAAATGTATTGTTCAGGGAATAAAAGAGCAGCAAATAGATTTGGTAAAATTCCTGATTGATGATTTGCCTGTATATGATCCTGCAAAACCCGATAATTTTGCTGATTTTTACTGGCCTCAAAGTTTGCCGGCATCAACTGTAAAACCGGAAGGCAGCTAGTTGTATGCTATTTTAGAATCACCTTTTGAGTGGATGTTTTTCCGTCAACTCCTTTTATTTTCAATATATAAACTCCCTTGGATAAAGCAGAAGCATTTATTTGGAACGACTTATTAAATACAGAAGGGGATGTATAAATTTGTCTTCCGGTAAAATCGAAAAGTTGCATTTGTTTGATAAGGTCTTTTGCCAATATATTTATTTCAGAAGTGGCAGGATTGGGATAAACCATAAATGTTTCGCCCAAAGCCAGTTCAACAGGTGGTTCCCCGTTGCAATCTCCCAGCATGTTGTTGTCGAGCCAGTTGAGCCGCAAAGTGATCCAGCGTTTCAGTTTTTCAACTTCACCTTCAAATGTTTGCGGCTGCTCATCCACCTCGGGAGCCCCAACATTTATTCCCAGTATCTGGTATTTCCCGAAATGCCGGAGCTGCGCATTTTTTACCACGTTGTATAATGAATCGACCATTCCCAGAATATTTTCGTTGCTCAGCACCGTTTCACGCAAGTGGAAATACCGGCAGTTGGTTTTCTGTCTGAAATAAAAGTCATCAAATAGCTGAATCATCCAACCTGGTGATTTTACCCATGGATTACAATCATTTATTTTGTATGACCATCCGGAGCCATTAGTAGCTTTAAAAATGAAACACTCGTTGATATTTTTCCACGCCCAGTCAAAATCCCACACCGGTCCGGCAGCGATCTTCCCATTTTTATCTTTGTGAAAATAGCGGCTCTTTTTAAAACCATCATTATTTCGCGAGATTTCACTCACAATAAAATAATCGATAAAACTTTCTTCATCGATAAAATTGGGATAGCCTTTTTGCAGATTTTTAAAATCTGGCCCGTACAAAGCTGTCTCAAAAGAAGTGACATAATTTTTTATATAATCTTTTTGCTGAAAACTCAGTTCCTCCCAATCGGGGTCGTGGTAAACAAAATGAACTTCAAACGCCGGATGGTCGATGGGAGAGTAGGGCGATTTCCAACTGTCGTTTTCATTCCAGTAGTCAATTTTAAAAATATAGCCACCTGTCACTTCATCTCCGGCATTATCACTGGGTTTTAATTTGGCAATATCGACACGGTTTTTATCCTGTTTTATTTTTTCGGTAAGTACATAAATTCCTTCGTAGGTGTTGTTGATGATGACGTCAACCAGTTTGGCCCGGGGAGCATAATGCCCGCTCAGTTCAAAAAGTTTATAGCCAAGAATGTTTCGCATAAAGGATTTGTCATTATAGTTCGATAGTAAAATCCAGTCGTTTTCTTCGGGAAGGCCCAGGATAGAAACATTCAGGTTTTCTCCGTTTTCATCGCGCGTTTCGAATAAAAAAGGACGCTGAGGATAATATTGGGAACTGCTTCCCCTGACTTCAATTCCAATCCGGCCATTATAACCGGTTGGGGCGTCCGTTGCCCGGTTTATTCCGTTGGCATTTGAAATAATTTTTAGCGTGGCTGTTATTTTGGGCTCATCAACGATTTCCTGGCCGTTGGTATTAATAATGATGAGGGGTAAGTCGGTTGAGAAATCAGTATTTTGAGCTTTGATTTTTAGAGAATTGAAGAAAATAAGATAAATAAAAAAGGATACTGATATAGAAGAAAAAAATCTCATTTCAGGTTTAGTTTGCATTTTAGTTTTCAGCATCATTTCGATGCCCGGACGCAAATGTATAAATTCATTCGGAATTTATTTTATTGAAAGTCGTATTTGAGAATAGAAAATAAGAGTGTTTAATCTTTAAAAAAAGAATCATCGTCGTCGTCGTCATCCAGTTCAATTCCCTCCGGATCGATTTCCTCTTCGGCCACTTTTCTTTTTTTCTGGTTCATTTCGTGCAGCTCTTTGAGTTCAGAATTAAACTTGATGAGTTTGTTGTATTCCTTTTTTAATTTCCAGATTTTGGGATAAAAATAAATAATGGCTAAAATGTATCCGATTACGATACATCCGATCAATACCAAAACAAGGGGCGCCTCTTTTATTTCCCAAAAGAAAACATTGATGGTGATTTCCAAGGAATTTTGCAAAGTAAAAATTACCAGAAGAACAGCCAAAATAAGTAGAATAATGATTATAGCCTGCATTTTTCTTTTTATTTGTGAATATAAAAAAAGGACAATAGTTTCCTATCATCCTTTAAACGAATAATTTATATTTTTTATTTTATTTTATCGTTTGGAACATCCTTCTTATACGGATATTTTTGGGAAAACCTTTGTCTTTATCCAATGACAGCCATATAAATTTGGCTTTTCCTACCACATGATCTTCCGGAACAAAACCCCAGAAACGTGAGTCGGCAGAATTATCGCGGTTGTCACCCATCATCCAGTAATAATCCATTTTAAAGGTATAGCTGTCTGCTGCTTCTCCATTGATTAGTATTTGTCCGCCATTTACTTCCAAATCGTTGTTTTCGTATACATCGATAATTCTTTGGTATAAAGGCAGATTGTCGGTGGTGAGCGAGATTGTCGCTCCTCTTGCCGGGATCGTCAGCGGCCCGTAATTATCCCGGTTCCAGGGATAATTTTCATCCGACGGGAAAGCGTTTCTGTCCCAGTCGCCGGGTTCTTCAACGATTTTTGTAACCGAAGTGATATTGTTAAACTCCTTTAGTTTGTTTACATTTTCTTCGGTAAGCGGGAAGATATATCCAGTTCCTGAAACTGTCCGGTCGTCGTTGGCAATGTGCAGTTGATCCAGTCTTTTTGAATTTATTGATGTTCCGTTGGTTTTTACCACATAATCATACTGCATTCCTTCGTAATGTTTTTGTGGTTCGCCGTTTACAAAAAGTTGCGAGTTTACTACTTTTATCTCATCGCCCGGAATTCCTACACAGCGTTTAATGTAATTTTCGCATTTGTCAACCGGATGAGCGATAATTTCGCCAAAGTTACGTGTGTCACTCCAAACACGTTCCCGGCCATATTCCCGAATAAGTTGATAATAACTTGCTGTAGGAATGTTGGTGGCTACCGTGTCCCCCTCCGGGAAATGGAAAACCACTACATCGTTGTTTTTTATGTCCCCAAATCCTTTTAAACGTTTGTATGGACGTTTAATCCATTCCACATACGATTTTGTATGGTGCGTAAGTGGCAGTTTGTTATGAACAAAGGGAAAGGAGAGCGGTGTATTGGGTGTTTTGGGCCCGTAAGCCGTTTTGCTTACAAAAAGGTAATCGCCCACCAGCAAAGACTTCTCCATCGATGAAGTAGGAATGGTGTATGCTTCAATAAAAAACATACGGATAAAAGTTGCTGCAATAACTGCAAAAATAATGGCATCAACCCATTCAACAAATTTGGTTTGTTTCCCGTTGGGCGGATTTTTCTTTTTCCAGAATGCCCAATGTACTTTTTCTGTAATATAAATATCGAAAATTATGGCTAGCCCGATAAACCACCAGTAACTGCCTAGCCATAGTACCCACAGGCTGTACAACAAGCCAACGGAAATAAATTTAAACCATTTATTTGATAATAAATTCCTCATTATATCTATTATAAATTTTTAAATATTCAGTAAATCTTTCATGGTAAGAATACCCTTGTTATCCTTGCAGTATTCGGCTGCCAAAACAGCACCAAAAGCTAAACCACTCCTGCTTTTTACGCTGTGTGTAATTTCAATAAAATCTACTTCCGATTCGTATTTTACCGAATGAATTCCTGGTACTTCTCCACGGCGTTCCGATTTTATATTGAATTCATTTTGGGCAGGTGAAGTATCATTCACCCAGGCATTTTTATGCGAAATCTTTTCCAGAATGTCTTCCGCCAGACTAATGGCAGTACCACTTGGTGCATCCAGCTTATGTATGTGATGAACCTCGGTCATTTCAACGTCATAGTTTGGGTAGGGAGCAATAAGTTCAGCCAGTTTTTTATTTAATTCGAAAAACAGGTTTACTCCAATCGAGAAATTGCTTGCGTAAAAAAATGTACCGTTTGTTTCGCTGCATTTATTGTAAACTTCTTCTTTGTTACCAAGCCAGCCGGTTGTACCGCTTACCACCGGAGTTCCGGCTTCAAAACAGGTATAGTAGTTTTTTACAGCCGATGCAGGGATGGTAAACTCAATGGCTACATCACATTTTTTTAAATTTTCGGGTGTTAAGTCCTGAGGATTATCGATGTCAATTTTTAAACCTATCTCATGTCCCCGGGAAACAGCGATTTTTTCAATTTCTTTCCCCATTTTCCCGTAACCGATTAAAGCAATTTTCATATTAATTTATCTGCTTAATTTTAAAATAAGTGACAAAGATAAAATATTACGCTAATGTAGCCAGTATGATTTAAAAGTAATACATATTTCGACCAATGATTTATGAACGCGGACAAAACAGTGTTTTGCCCCGTTTTTGTGAATGAGGTTTTGGGGAGGGTTCTTTTTTTCGAAAGGTAATCATTCCTTTTTGATCATTTTTAGTATCAATTGTCGAGCACTGCTTTCCATTGGGGCTCTGGATGATGCGGCAGTATCCGAAGATAAAAGGAGACAAGAGATTTATTCCCCGATTTATAAATATAAACATATATCAGAGTATAGCTAAATATCACAATACATAGATGCAGTTGTCGTTCAATTCATAAACACTGTACATTTTAAAGGTTACAACTGGAATCTGCCAAAGACGATATACCGGAGGATATTAAAAATAATTAGAAAGAAAATTAGCCTCAAAAGAATAAAATATTTTAATTTCAACGGCTTGATTTTACTCTTTTTGGATACACTAGCTAAGCTGCGAGTTGAGAAAATCGTTGTACAATAAAAAAGTTAATAATGAATATAGTTTTTACAAAGGCTAATAGAGAAAGGCCGAAGCCCGATTTTAAAAATTTGGGCTTTGGAAAATATTTTGCTGAATATATGTTCGAAATGGATTATTCGAAAAATGGTTGGGAAAATCCGCAAATTAAGCCTTACGATAAAATTTGTATTGAACCATCAACCATGGTTTTTCATTACGGTCAATCAGTATTCGAAGGATTAAAAGCATATTTTTCCGACAACGATGAGATTTTGCTTTTCAGACCGGAGAAAAACATTAAACGTTTAAACAAGTCGAGTGAACGTTTATGTATACCGGCACTGGATGAAAAGTTTGCACTGAAAGCCATTGTTGAACTTGTAAAAGCGAATAAAGACTGGATTCCAAAAGAAACAGGAAGTAGTTTATACATCCGCCCTTTTATTTTTGCCATGGATGCAAGTGTGGGAGTAAGATCAGCAGAAAGGTATAAGTTTATGATTATTGCTTCACCGGTTGGTGCATATTATCCCGAAGGTTTTAACCCTGTAAAGATATTTGTAGAACAAAAATATGTTAGAGCTGTTCGCGGAGGAATTGGTGAAGCAAAAACGGCAGGAAATTATGCTGCCAGTATAAAAGCTCAGACTGAAGCAAAAAAGAAAGGTTGTGCTCAAGTTTTATGGTTGGATGGCGTGGAGCAAAAGTACATCGAAGAAGTAGGAACGATGAATGTGTTCTTTAAAATAAACGACGAGATTTTAACTCCTGAACTTAATGGAAGCATTCTTGATGGAATCACAAGAGACTCAATAATTCAACTGTTGAGAAAGAATGGACTTAAGGTAACAGAAAAACGAATATCTATAGATGAAATATTTAAAGCACTTTTAAACGGACAGCTTGAAGAAGTTTTTGGGACCGGAACAGCAGCAATTATTTCGCCCGTTGGAGAAATAAGTTTTAATGGAACCGATTTTAAAATTAATGAAGGAAAAGTTGGTGGCGTTTCTTTACAACTATTTGATACTTTGACTGGTATTCAGCAGGGAAAAATAAATGATGAATTTGGATGGACCTTAAAAGTATGAAGAGAAAAGAAGGATAAGAGATGATAAACCAATGCAAATAAAAGGGTAATCGCAGTGTAATTGTATGATAAAAGTATTACAATTTGAACCTTGGATGCAATAAATATCGCAATACGCTTACCAGTGCTCAACGGATTGTCTGAAAACCTGATTGTTTGAAAGAATGATTTGGATGGCTGACTTCAAAAAAATAAGATGAAAAGGTTAATTTCTTACACTGTAAGTTCACTACTTCTGGCTTTCGTTTTGCTCATCATGAAAAAAACGAATGATTTGCCACAAGACTTGTATCAATTATCTGATGCTGTGTTTTTAGAAAAAGTCGATTATTTTTCAAACTATAAACTGTTAAGAAAATCAAACGGTGATTACGAGACTATAGATGTTTCAATTACGTTAATCAATAAAATTGCCGATTTAATTATTTATTATTCAAATTCAACAAAAGAATATTGTATAATAACCGGTGATGCAGAAGTTCAAGGTTTTAAGGATATGGAATCAATAAGTAATCAATATCATTTAGGTAAAATATCACTATTGCCGCCAAGGAAGTTTATAGAGGAATATAAAAAGTACGATCTTTTAAAAACTATTCGGGAGATTACGTTAATTCTAATTGTTCTTTTTATAATATTAATATTTAAAGAGGTAATCGTAAAACTAAAGTCAAAAAACGGATAATCCGATAATGAATAAAATGAAAAAATGGACAATAAGGCTATCTGCGACAGGCATTTTGCTTTTTACAATGTTGGCAGGAATCGTGCTGAATCCTGCTTTGCTTTATGCCAGCCAGATAAAAATCTGGAATTACATTGTTTATCACAACACACAGATTGATAAAAGTTTTTTTCACCAAATAGAGGGAGCAACAATGATGCTTAAAGAAAGTGAGTTATTTGATTCAGTATTTTAAATTGCTCTCTGTTTAAACGATGGTTCTTTTTATCCCATTCTTTTGGGAAAAATTCAGGGAAAGGCATTTGCCCGGGGATTTTACAACAAGGTAGTGTTTCAGGGTAGTGCAGATTATCAAAGTAACCGTGTTGAATTAAACGGATACAATTGGAACCAGGAACAGCTTCTGGCTCACGAAGCAGTCCATTGCTATCAAAACAACAAATTTGGTTTTTGGAAATCAAACCCAATTGCAAATATTCCGGATTGGAAATGGGAAGGGTATCCGGAATATATTTCAAGTCAAAATACAGACCAGATCGATTTATATGAAAACATTTATCAATTTTTGAAAGTAGACCCGGAAAAGGCTTGGGCTATAAAATTTTCTGACGGTACAGTTTCACCTGTAAACTATTATTCGGATTGGCTTATGGTTCAATATTGTATTGATGTTAAAGGATTTTCATACGCTGAATTATTGAATAACCAGACAGGAAAAGGAGAAATGACACAGTGGTTTGACGACGAGCAGAAAAAGCGGGATTACAATGAAGCCTATACCCGTTAGCGCATCCTTTTTGACATTTCAGTATTTAGGATTTTGGGAACAGACATACTGAAAGCGTTTTTAAAAGACATATCTGGAGAGACTGAATTTTTGGGAATTTAAATATAATTTTTACATATACGCAGATATTCATAGTTACAACGAAAAAGAACAAAAATGAAAGTAGCAGTAGCCCAGTTTCAACCGAAAGACGGAGATAAAACATACAATTTGTCGGTAATTCGTAAGCTTGCAGAAAAGGCAAAATCTAAAGGAGCGGATGTGGTTAGTTTTCACGAAATGTCAATTACGGCCTACACTTTTACCAAAGATTTAAGCCTGGAACAGATAACTGACCTGGCGGAGGAAGTGCCAAACGGAAAAAGTACCGGAGAATTAATAACGATTTCCAGAGAATTGGACATTCCGGTTTTGGCGGGGTTGGTGGAAAAATCGGGTAATAAAATATACAACACCTATATCTGTGTTACAGGAGAAGGATTGGTCGCAAAATATAGAAAAATACATCCGTTTATCAGCAAGCACATGTCGGCCGGAAACGAATATTGCGTGTTCGACCTACTTGGTTGGAAATGCGGAATTTTAATTTGTTATGACAATAATGTCATAGAAAATGTTCGGGCAACAAGCCTCCTGGGAGCGGAATTAATTTTTGCCCCCCACGTTACGGGTTGTACACCATCCGCAATGCCACACCGGGGTTATGTTGAAGATAAATATTGGCAGAACCGGGAAAACGATCCTGTTTCATTACGAATGGAATTTGACGGGCCTAAAGGCAGACGCTGGCTAATGCGTTGGCTGCCCGCCAGAGCTTACGATAACGGAGTGTATTATGCGTTTACAAACCCGATTGGTTATGACGGCGAACATCTGAAAAATGGCAATTCGATGATCATAGATCCATTTGGCGAAGTTTTAACCGAAATAAAATCCTTTGAAGACGACATTACGATTTCAAAAATTACAAAAGAAAAGATTGAACTTTCGGGAGGTTGGAGATATAAAAATGCCCGGCGCCCCGAACTGTACAGGGAGATCGTTGGCCGAAACCACGATTCGGACACAACTCCGGTATGGATGAAGAAAAAAAAATGACCGCTTCGTCAGCAGTGTGCAATGGCAGATCTGGCTGCATTTTCACTAATATCTACAATGATTATTACATCAAACGTTACTTTTTCTAATCAGGTAGCATTTGCTCACCCATTTGCATACACCTCCGTTATTTAGACCTCTTCCAAACTTCATTTTCTTATTGTTAAATTCCCTCCGTTCGCATAATTTTAATCCTCCAAAACCCGGCCGCTAATGTAAAAGATTCGAAGTGCAGAAATGCCGCCCCAGGTTTTCAGACAACAGATAGTGGTTTTCCGGATTGTAAACGCTTATAAATGCAGTACAGATAGGGGTAATTTTAAATGAATATCAAGGAGCAGACATATTTTTTAATTGCAGACAGAATTTTAGGGAAATCTGACTCTAAGATTTATGTTGACTGGGCAGTTGACATGATTCAAAACGGGTATGATACAGAAAACATCTTAATTCTTGCCGGGCTTGATAACTCAGATACAGAGGAACGAGAAAAGTATTTTCGGGAATCACTGGACGATTTAAAAATTGACTATCCTGACAACGAAAAGGAGTTGAGAAGTTTTTACTCGAACAGTTTGGCAAACAAAGTTGTTACAGGAAAAATTTCTCCGCAAATTGGACTTAGGAAAATGACAGAATTGGTTTATGCAAATAATTATTCCGGAGAATTTTTAGCTTTTGCGGATTTAGACGAAGATATTGATTATGTGAAGTATTCCGGTCAACCACTCTTTAATTCCGGACTAACTAAAAAAATATTGACGAGTTTATAATCAATGAATTCAAATTATTTCTCGAGACAAGAGAATTGAAAGACGAAGATTTAAGGAATAAAGCTAAATGCGAAAAATGCGGTTTGATTGAAACTCCCTTAATAAAATCAAAATGGAGTTGGAAAGAACTGAAAAAGCAAAATTATTATTGTTGCCCGAAATGTTTTTCACTACAATTAATTTATGGAAACAGTCAAAAAGGTAAAAGATTGATATTGGATGAACTTAAAAAAACTACACCGAACAAATTGTAATATGACAGGCGTGGCTGAAAGGATTTCTGTTGAAAAATTAAATGACCGTTGCAGTAGATTTTAAGACTCGCATAAATAATGACATACTTACTTAACCTAAATCAGATACATAATTCAATTTTAAAACAACAATGAAAAAAGCACTCGCATTATTCATCGTATTTGGATTTGCTTGTTTATTCACAAGTTGTCCCGGAGATTTCTCCACGACTTACAATACGATTAAATCAGCCAATGTTTTGCTGTTTTCATTTAATGAGAATGGAATTTTTCCGCATTTGGAAACCATTAATATAAATGAGTTGGGGATTGGTGTATATCCAGACTCAATATTTGAAAGGTATGAAGTGGCTCAATCAAATTCAATTATAAATGGCGCATATGCTATGGAAAACCCACATCAAATTGTATATACAAATTCGATTGATTCTATAAATGTCTTTACAATTTATGAATTTAACAAAGAACATCCGGCAGGTAGTAAAGTAAATGACATTTTACTATTTCTTGACTACATGGGAGAGACAAAGGAATTAAACATAAATGAATTATCACCTGAATCTCATCATTTTAAGTTTTCAGCAGTACCCACGAATGATTCTTTACAGTTTGAAATTACAGGGAGGATTACAAATGAAAACGACTTTAAATTATAATACCAACCTAGTAATAATAGATTAAAAAACGTTTCACCTTATATGGCAGGCTTCGAGGTTATGGCTTTAGCCCAACTTGGCAATACCGGTTATATGTTAGACCTCGTTAGAAATTATTGGGGAGCAATGCTGGCGGAGGGAGCAACCACTTTTTGGGAAGCATACGATACCAAAGAATCCAACGAAAAACAATACGCTTTTTATGGACGACCATATGCCAAAAGTTTATGTCACGCCTGGAGTTCAGGTCCGGCAGCTTTCTTACCATCTGAGCTCTTTGGATTAAAACCTTTAGAAGATGGCTGGAAACGTTTCTCCCTGCAACCAAATTTAGGAAACCTGAAATGGGCAAGTGTTTGTTTACCTACAAAATACGGTAATATTATTGTCGATGTTGAAAATGACAGTATTCAAATATCTATTCCCGGAGGAACAGCATTGGAATGGAAAGGTAATTCATTTGAAGGGCCTGGCAAATTGACAGACAAACTTTAAAGATGTTTATATATATATATACTTGGCTGTTATGAGACAAATAAACTGACAAGATGAAACAATTGATTCCGCTGATTTTAATAGCATTATTTACAGAACTCACCTGTTATTCACAAGGAGTGAAATCTTTAGATCCTGATATTTATGGTTACTGGATTACCAATGATTGCCTTCAGGAAATAGAAAAAACACGCGACCCTTTTATTACAATCAAAAATAATCCTTATAAAATACTGATTCTTAACCCGGAGATTCAATCAGGGGATACCATAAAGATAAGTTTTGATGAAGCCAGACGTTCTGAATTTTCTGGATTTAGTTTTTACAAAATTACAACAGACAGTTCTTTAAATTATGTTGGATACAGTTTTTGGAAGCCATCAGACATTGAATACAATAAAAGTGAAGCACACAAAATAAGATATGATAAAACCGGGGATTTATTAATTGTAACAACACATTCAGGTATGGTAACCCGGTACAAAAGAATTCCGGAATTCGAAAAGGATAAGTATATGGATAACCTGACAAGATTAATTAATCAAATTCTGTTATCTGATACATATATCTTCGACAATAAAATCATAGCATTTACCGACGATGGAAAGGTTTTGGTATTTAATGATTACAAGTCATTTCGTATTGGTATTATCTATTCTTTTGACTTTTCGTTGTTTCAAAACAACTACATAGAATTCTCAGAATCTCCTATCCCCGGAAAATATTATTCTGCAACGGAAAATTTTGACAATCGCTTTTCTTTTGAATTTGACTCAGACACTTTGAAGCTATCTGAGATAAAGGAAGAAACAATAAACGGTTATCGGTTAGTAAAAGGGCGATTGAAATATAAATTAACGAAATATACCCCATAGTTTAGCTTATACAAATTGTATTGCCTGGTATGTTGGTATACGAACTAAGCGATACAATCGCGCAGAAGCAGGGGGCTGAATTTTAAAAAATAAAATATTAAAATTTCAGGGGCATATTTTACTTTTTAGGCAAAATAGTAAATGAGTAATTTAATTCTAAAACATAATAAAATGAAAACCAAATTAACATTCGTCCTATTAATCATTTGTTTCATTGTAAATGGACAAAGCAGTAGCGGCGCAAATTGTACATTCCGCCAGCTGTGGGGAATAGCTGAATTTCAATTATATTAGTCAGATGAAAGATAAATTTACAGCCAAAGTCGTTTTCAGAGAGGCAAAACCAGAGGATATTAAACAAATTCAAATGGTAAGAAACGCTGTAAACGAAAATGTTCTCTCAGTCCCCGGTTCAATAAGCGATAAAGATTGTTTGGATTTTATAACAAAAAGAGGAAAAGGTTGGGTTGGTATTGCAGACAATCAAATTATTGGCTTTTCGATAGCCGATCTGAAAGAAAATAACATATGGGCGTTATTTGTACATCCGGCCTATGAGAAAAAAGGAATCGGAAGACAACTGCACAACATTATGTTGGATTGGTATTTCGGACAAACTACCGAAACAGTTTGGTTGGGAACCGCACCCGAAACAAGGGCTGAAGTTTTTTACAGAAAATCAGGCTGGGCCGAAACCGGAATCCGCGGAAACGGTGAAATCCAGTTTGAAATGACTTATTCAAACTGGAAAAAATTAAGCCGGTAATATTAAGCGTTTTTATTGGCGGCGCAATCAAATGAAAATACTGCATTGGCGGATGAGGAGAGCCAATTTTGAGGAGGAAGATTGTTAACAGGTTCACGGGCTTTGTTTTTTTCAATCAACATTAATGTTTAATTTTAGCCCTAAGAAGATTTATCTATGAACAATGTAAAATTGGTTGCCACTGATTTGGATGGTACATTTCTAAAAAACGATCGTACGATTAGCAAAAAAAATCTGGAAGCGCTGCGACTTCTGGGCCAAAAAGATATTGTACGTGTGGTGGCAACCGGACGAAATTTAAAAAAAGTTCATGAAGTAATTCCGCCCGATACACCTTTTGATTATATTGTCTATTCTTCGGGGGCGGGTGTTTTTAACTGGAAAGAACAAAAGGAGATGTTTCACCGGAATATCATTCAAAGTTCAGCCCAAAAATTACTAAAATACTTTATACAGAGAGACATTAGTTTTCATGCCTTTTTTCCCGCTCCCGGGAATCACAATCACTGGTATTTTCGCGGCGACAATTCGTGCCGGGAGTTTGAAAAGTATTTTGATTTTAACAAGGCCTATTCCTATGAATTAAAACCCACTAAATTACCGGAAACGGAATTATGTCAGTTTCTGGTTATTATTAAGGAAGACAAATACCATTTTGAAAAATTAAAGATAGAAATTGAGGCTATTTGTGAACATATCCGGGTGATTCGCACGTCGTCTCCCATCACAGCCGGTTACATCTGGATTGAAATATTTCATCAGTCAGTCTCAAAAGGAAACGGCGTGAAACATATTTGTGACCTGCTGGGAATCGGGCAAAAACAAACCCTGGGCATTGGAAATGATTTTAATGATCTGGACCTGCTGGGATTTACACAACATTCTTTTTTTACAGAGAATGCGCCATCCGAGTTAAAAGAAATATATCCACATGCCCCTTCAAACGAAAACGATGCATTTGCACATGTTATTCAACCGATTGTTTTATGAATTGTTATGTATTGGTTAACGATATGTAAAAGGTTTTAAACAAATTTAGAACCCGGGAAATGTAACTTTGGCCTTAGTCGGAATACAAATAGTTGAAACAAAATAGAGATATGAGAATTATAACAAGTTTGATTTTTTTGTTGAGTGTATTTTTTGTTACCGCTCAAAATGATGTTGATTTAAACGCTCCTCTTCCTGAGGATCCACAAGTAAGTAAAGGAGTTCTCGAAAACGGAATGACATATTATGTACGTGCCAATGATAATCCGGAAAACCGGGCCGAGTTGTTTCTGGTTGTGCGGGCCGGTTCGGTTGATGAAGACGATGACCAGCAGGGATTGGCGCATTTTGCAGAACACATGGCATTTAACGGGACAGAAAATTTCCCTAAACATGAGCTGATTAATTATTTTGAATCCATCGGGATGGAGTTTGGCCCCGAAATTAATGCCTACACCAGTTTTGATGAAACCGTGTATATGTTGAAAGTACCGCTTGACACAATGGAATACATGGAACAGGGATTGCAGGTTTTATACGACTGGGCAAGTCAGATTACCGATTCAGATGAAGAAATAAATAATGAGCGGGGAATCATTCATGAAGAATGGAGGGGGAGCAAAAGTGCTGAAGAACGGATGCAAAAACAGTGGTGGCCCGTATTTTTAAAAGACTCGAAATATGCAGAACGTTTCCCTATTGGTAAAATGGAAATCGTAGACAATTGCCCGCCGGAGGCTTTGCGCCGCTACCGAAACGACTGGTACAGGCCCGATTTGCAGGCAGTAATTGTTGTTGGTGATTTTGACCAGGACGAAATGGTGCAGAAGGTGAAACAAAAGTTTTCGCAAATTCAAATGCCTGAAAATCCGCGAGAGAAGGAATATTATGAAATTCCTGATCATAAAGAGACTTTGGTGAAAGTTGTTACCGACAAAGAAGCGCGTTACCCACTTGCCTATGTAATGTATAAACACGATCTGGAAATTTCTAATACGGTTGGCGATTACCGAAACATGATTCTGGAGAATCTGTATAATGCAATGATAAATAACCGCCTGGCTGAAAAAACACAACAGGCCGATCCGCCTTTTATTATGGGACAATCGTCGTACGACGAATTGATAGGCCCTAAAAGTGCTTATTTGTCGATTGCAGTTACTCAAAACGGTAAGATTGAAGATGGCATCAAGGCTGTTCTTTTGGAAAACGAAAGGGTTAAAAAATTTGGTTTTACACAAACTGAACTCGAACGGCAAAAAACAGCTTTGTTAAATTATATCGAAAAGTCATATAACGAAAGGGAGAATCAGAAATCAATCAATTACGCAGAAGAATATAAACGTAATTTTCTGTTGACAAAAGAACCCTTTCCGGGAATTGAAAAAGAGTTTGAATATTTTAAAACTTTTATGCCGGGAATTACCCTGGAGGAAGTAAATGAACTGGCAAACCAGTGGATCAAAAAGGAAAACCGTGTAGTAATTGTAACTGCACCCGAGATAGAAGGAGTTGACGTTCCAACAGAAGAAGATATTTTTGCGCTGCTCGACGAAGTGGAGAAGACTGAAATAGAGGAGTATGATGATGCCGTTGCCGACGTTCCGTTGCTGGCGGAAGAGCCGGCAGGAAATCCTGTGGTAGCTGAAAAACAACTGGAAAATGTTGACGCAGTGGAGTGGACACTTCAAAACGGAGCCAGGGTAATCATTAAACCGACAGATTTTAAAGATGATGAAATTCTGTTTAACGCCTGGAGCCCCGGGGGAAATTCATTGTACGGATTAAAAGATGATATCTCAGCCGATTTTACAGCCGATATTCTTGGAATGAGTGGAATAGCTGATTTTGATAATATTACGCTTGATAAAATGCTGTCGGATAAAGTTTTTTCCATTTCTCCTTTTGTAAACCAGTTGCGCGAGGGCTTTAACGGCAGTTCTTCAGTAAAAGATGTGGAAACATTGTTGCAAATGGTTTATCTTTATTTTACTCAACCCCGTTTTGACGAAACTTCATATAAATCCTATTTGACACGTCTTGCCGGTGTTTTGGAAAATAAATCCGCTTCGCCGGAGTCGGCGTTTCAGGATACTTTACAGGTTACTATGGCCGGATATAATAAGCGTGCCCGCCCAATGACAACGGAGCTGTTAAAGGAGGCTGACTTTGAGCGTATAAAAGAAATAGGAAAAGAACGTTTTAAAAACGCATCTGACTTTGTTTTCTTTTTTGTGGGAAACATTAATCCTGAAACGTTTAAACCTTTGGCAGAGAAATATATCGGCGGAATTCCGGCTTCGGGAGAGATAGAAAAATGGAAGAACCTGCATATTGAAACTCCTGACGGAGTAATTGAAAAAGTGGTTAAAAAAGGACAGGATCAGAAAAGCATCCAGTATATTGTTTTTCACGGTGATTTTGATTATAACTCAAAAAATCGGGTGGAACTGGACGCCATGGGAAGGATTCTCTCAACACGTTTACTGGAAGTTATTCGCGAAGAAAAAAGTAGTGTATATTCTATCGGAGCCAGTCCCTCTTCTTCAAAATATCCGGACGAAGAGTACAGCGTAGCTATTTATTACGGTACCGATCCGGAAAAACTTCCTGAATTAAAACAGGCCGTTTTTGATGAGATTAAAAAATTTGCTGAAAACGGTCCGTCTAAAGAAGAATTGGATAAGGCAAAAGAAAAAATGTTACGTGAACGTGAAACCGCCGAGAAAGAAAATAGTTTTTGGTTAAGTATTTTAAGCAATACCTACTATTTGAAAGACGGTGATTTCACAAAATACGGAACGTACAAAGAGTTGGTGGATGCTATGACAATCGATTCGCTAAAAAATGCGTTCCAAAGATATTTTAACTTTGACAATTACATAAGCGTGGCATTGGCGCCCGCTGAATAACCAAATCTATGATTGCAGAGCCGGAGTTTATTATAAATTCCGGCTTTTTTTTGCCCTGAAAAATGTATTTTTGAATTTCAATAATCTGAATATGAAGATTTATTCACCTTTGTTTATAGCGTTGCGGATTATAGTTTATGCCACGCTGGTTTTTGGGATGGCCGAAGGTGCTTTTTTTGATGCGGCACACCCGCTTGGTGACAGTTTTTTCGGTGAAGCTACTTTTGTTGAAATAACACAGGAAGTGTTGTTGTTTTTGCTTTCTGTCTTTTTCATTTTTATTGGGTTTAAATGGAAAACGATTCAGCCGGTTTCCAATCTCATCGGTTTATTTTTTCTCATTTCGTTTATTCGTGAATTTAATTTTTTAAGCATTGATTGGAGCTATCCGGCATTGATTGTTTTCCTGGTTTTTATTTGGTTGTTTATTCGCGATTTTAAAAAGATAAAAGAAGCAAGCATTCAGTTTTTTAGTGTGCCGGCTTCATCGTGGTTGCTCTCGGGGCTGCTCACTACTTACGTTTTTAGCCGTTTGATGGGGCGTTCAAAATTTTGGCGATTGTTGTACGCCGGAGAGGAATATCGTTTGGCAAAAGCAGCTACCGAAGAAAGTATCGAACTGCTGGGCGATACGATTATGTTTATTGGAGCGATTGAATTTTTGCTCTATTTTATAAGCAAACAAAAACTATCGGCTTCTGATTCCTGTCTTCCAACTTCTTAAGCTATGAAAGTCTGCGGTTTTACATTTATCCGAAATGCGGCGAAGTTTGATTTCCCGATTGTTGAAGCCATAACTTCGGTTTTACCGCTGTGCGATAAATTTGTGGTTGCCATTGGAGAATCGGAAGACAATACGCGTGAAATCATTGAAAAAATTGCTCCCGATAAAATTCAAATTGAGGATACGATTTGGGACGAATCTTTAAAAAAAGGGGGAGTGGTTTACGCTGCAGAAACCGACAAGGCTTTTGACGCTGTTCCGCCGGAATTTGACTGGTGTTTTTATATTCAGGGTGATGAGGTAGTGTACGAGAAATATTTGCCCGTAATAAAGGTCGCGATGCAGGAGAATCTAGAACGAAAAGAAGTGGACGGTTTGTTGTTTCGTTACAAACATTTTTACGGAACTTTTAATTATGTAGGCAATTCCAGAAAATGGTACCGCAGGGAAATTAGGGTTGTCCGCAACAATAAAGATATACGTTCGTACCGCGATGCGCAAGGTTTTCGAAAAGACGGCGAAAAATTGAATGTAGTTCCGGTCGATGCTGAAGTTTATCATTACGGTTGGGTGCGGCATCCCAAATTTATGCAGGAAAAAATTGATGCTGTCCGGCGTTTTTATGATGGTATTTCGGAAGCAGAAGCACAACAAAAAGCAACTGCCGCTGAGTTTAATTACAGCCAAAAATATGATGCGCTTGTCCGTTTTAAAGGCACACATCCAAAAGTTATGGAAGAGCGAATAAAACGATTAAATTGGCAGGTAAATGTCGATTTATCTCAGACGCATATGAAACTAAAATACCGGATTTTGTATCGGATTGAAAAGTGGTTTGGAGTTCGTTTGTTTGAGTATCGGAATTATCGAATACTGAAGTAGGGATTATTTTGGATTTATTTCCTGGTATTTTACGAAAACAATCTTCTTGCTTCTTCCAGTTGATGAGGTTTCCCTACATCCATCCACAAATCAGAGTCGTCGAAATAACCTTTAATGAGTTGTGTTTTGGAAAGTCTGAGATAAAAATCGATAATTGAAAATCGATCGTCTTCCGGGAAATATTCAAATATTTCAGGACTTACCACGTGAATTCCACTGAACGTTTTTTCAATACTACTTTCGAAAGTCTCCGGAACCGATATTTTTGTCTCGCCTGTCTTTTTATTTAACCAGCCCACCAGTTTGTTTTGCTTGTCGAATTTTAAGTAGCGTTCTGTTTTTCTGTCGCGTACGGTTAAGGTTGCCAAAGCGCCTGATTCTTTATGGTAATTTACCAAATTCTTCAGATCAACCGTGCTTAAAATATCAACATTGTAGATTAAAATTGGATTAGAGGCTTTTAAAA
Organism: Maribellus maritimus; assembly: GCF_022267315.1. GTDB lineage: Bacteria > Bacteroidota > Bacteroidia > Bacteroidales > Prolixibacteraceae > Draconibacterium > Draconibacterium maritimum. Next base: position 177,618 of record NZ_JAIKLE010000008.1, on the reverse strand, counting down.
GTGGAGCTGCTTTTTTCAGCCCGCCGCCGGTGTCGAGTAGTTTGTCACTTTCATCGGAAATGACAATTGGAATTCCAAAATCGTTGGTTGCGATAAATTTTTTTACTTTTTCTGAAAAATGATGAACGTTGACCACAATTTCATCAATGCCTTCTTTTTTTAGCTTTTCAATGGTTCGTTGCAGAAGTGTTTTCCCTCCAATTTCCACCAGTGCTTTGGGTTTGTCAGCTGTTTCGTTTTTTAAACGCGTACCAAGCCCGGCGGCAAAAACCATTGCTTTCATAGACTGATTTTAGTGTTTATCGTATTCTGTCGAGACTTCGAACCAGCGCTTCGTCTTTCCCAATAGCACGGATAGCAAGGAAATCTAAAATAACAGCAACTATCGGAAAGGCAACCGGAACTTTAAATGCAATTTTTGCACCGTCGAAACTTGCATAAGCAAAATAGAAAAACATGCCAAAAAGCCCGAGTAAAAGAACAATCGTAAACACGGTCATTCGAATTTGACGGAAGCGTTTTTTGTACATCTTGATAATGACAATATGTAGCAAGGCTATAACACCAATAAAAATTAAAATGGGCAGTCCGTTAAAAACAAGCGTTTCTCCATTAAAAATTCCTTTTGCTGAAAAGGTGTAAAGCTCACCGTTTACGGCCAGTTCAGCAAATTTTAGTTTGTAAAGCGAGGCTACCAGTAATCCGGCAACCAATAAATATGCAGTTTGAATTCGTTGAATCATAATAATAATTTTTTTGCAAAAATAAATTTTTTCGCGGGGTGCCGTTAAAATTCCCCCACTTTTTCTACTTCGTTTAATGCAACATACCAAAGAAATCCTTCCACTTTCTCAAATCCGGTTTCTTTTAGTGTTTTGGCGTAACGTTTTACCTGGGTTTTGTATTTGTCCTGTTTTTGTTCGCCGGTTTTGTAATCGACGACAATGGCTGTCTTTCCTGAAAACATAATTCGGTCGGGGCGAAGAATTTTTACTGATGTTAATAAATCTCTTTCGTTTAGTATTTTCCAGCTCCCATCGAACCAATGTTTTACTTCCGGTTTATCGATATTTTCGAGCAATTCCTGCTGAATTGAAATGCGCTCATCTTCATCAATTCTGCCTTCCAGTAAAGCTTGTTTGCAAGCTGTTTCTAAATCGTTTTTGGTTTGAACAGCAGAAAGAATTTCGTGTATAATTTTTCCCCTGTTTTTTACCGATTTATTTTCTTTTCCGGGAACCAGGAAATCTTCACCGTTTAAACGCAATTTTATTTTATCGCGGAATTTATTGAACTCATAATTTTTTATCAAAACCAGGTTCGATTCCTTTTCTTCTTGTTGAATTGGATGGAGTTCTCCAAATTCGAAAATTGTTTCATCTTCGTTCCAGCAATCTTCAAAAGGTGCTTTTGAACTCATCATTTGCAAAGACTCTTTAAATAACCCATTTACACTTTTCCCTGTTTTTTGAACATTAATTGAATTTATCATCAAAACCGACTCTGCACGTGTAAAAGCTACATAAATTAGGTTCATTGTGTCGATAAATGTATTTGCTTTTTCCTCAAAATAGTCCTTTTTGAAAAGCGTATTTTCCAGGCCAGAAGTTGCTTTTACCGGAAGCAGCGGAAAACGATTAAACGGCTCCGTTTCGGTGCTGCACCAAAGGGTGGGAGCGAAGTTGCCACTCCACGATGTTTTCCAGTTTAAATAAGGAATCAGCACGGCTTTAAACTCCAGTCCTTTCGATTTGTGAACGGTTATTAAGCGGATGGAATCAATTTCATCGTTTACATTTACCGATGTCCTGAATCCTTTTTCGTTCCACCAGTATAAAAAGTTGGAAAGGTCATTGGCAATCGAGGTTTTTATTTCCCCTGCTTTGTCAATTAAGGTTTGCAGGAAAGGAAGTTCGCTTTCCAGTTTAAAAAGCTGAAAATGGCTGCAAATTTCGGTCAACGTTTCGTCAAGCGAAGTAAGTAAAACTTTTTGTTGCATTTCCTGCAAACGGCTGCCCAATTCCTGCCCAAAAGCGGCATCGAAATCATTTTCCAATTGCCAGTTCTCTTTGTCTTTTCCTGAAAAATCAAGTGTTTGTTGCGCCACTGAAAAAGAAATGCCTTTTCTTGCCAGTTCGGGTTTTATCGACGATTCCCAAAGTTGTAAAAGAGATGCCTGCGTGATTTTATTTTCCGGATCGATGAGCCATTCAATCATCAGCATAACAAACAGAACCGAGCGGGAAGCATGTAAAAACAGCGATTCGTTGGACAAAACAGAAAGGTTGTATTTTGTATTTTCCTGCTGTTTAGCAGCGGATAAAAATTCCTCAATAATTTGCGTTCCTTCTTTATTTGTTCGAATTAAAATGGAAATATCTGATGCTTTAAAACCGTTGTCTTGCAGCTTTTTTACCTGTTCAATTAAAAGTTGGGTCGAGTTTTCCTGAAATTCATCTTCTTCCAGAAAATTAACCTGAACAAAACCTTTATTTTCAACCGATGTATTTCCAGGTTCCTGTTTAAAATCGCTGTAAATATGGGTGAATTTTTCTTTCAGAATTTCCCATTCTTTATCGTCGGATCCAGAAAAAAGGTTTGTTTCCAAAGCCGATTTTAGATGTTCGATACTTGAATTGTTAAAGGCAATAATATTTTTATCGCTTCGCCAGTTTTTTGTGAGTGCTTTCGTTTCCGGAATAAACGCAGGAAAATCGGTATCGACCTGTTCAGCCAAAATATTCCAGTCGCTGTTTCGCCAGCGGTAAATCGATTGTTTTACGTCGCCCACCAGCAGGTTTTTGTTGCCTTCGGAAAGCGAGTTGGAAATAAGTGGTTTAAAGTTTCTCCATTGCAACGACGATGTGTCCTGGAACTCATCAAGCATAAAATACTTGAAAAAATTCCCTACTTTTTCATAAATGAAAGGTGAATCGCTCTCTCCAATTATTTTGTTAAGCAGCAAGTTGGAATCGGAAAGTTGCAACATTCCTTTTTCCTGCAACAGTTTTCTGATTTCCTCTTTTAAATCGGTCAAAATCCCCAGCATTCGCAACTGGTTGTTTACTGCAACTGCCGAATAATAAGGAATAGATTGTTTTCGGAAGAAATCGAGAATGTCGGAAAGTAAAGGTTGCAATTTGCTTTCAACCAAAGCCTGAAGTTCTGCTTTTTGTTTGTGGCTTTTGGCAAACCATTTCTCTGAAGATTCTTCCGCAGTTAAAATTCGTGCGCCAGGTTCTTTTATTTTTCCTTCGGAAAGATTCAAAAAGTATCCGGCAACCCCCGTTCTTTTATAGGAAAAATCATCAACTGAAAAACCATGATTTTCGATTGAAGAAATCGCTTCGTAACCTTTTTTTTGTAATGTGGATTCAAAAACAGCAATAATTTTTCCCAGCTCTTTTTTGAAAGCGTCAAGATTTTCGCGAGTATAAGTTGCAGAATCTTTTGTGTCAGGAAAAAACAGTTGAAACTTCTCATTAAACAGTTCTTTACCCAGAGCTTTTATATCTTCTTCAATGCGCTGACTCTGGTTTTCGGTGATTTTTTCTTCGCTGAATTTTACCAGCCAGTCAAGCAGTTTTTTATCCTGATCAATTTTTGACAACATTTGGTCAACTGCTTCTTCCAAGACCAAACTATCATCGAGTTCCAGCGCAAAATTGGGTGAAATTCCCAATTCCCGGTTAAACGCTTTGATAACCCGTTGGGTAAAAGAATCGATGGTGTTGATGGAAAAACGGTTGTAGTCGTGTAGAATATTTTTCAAAACCAGCCTTGATTTTTGCCGGATATTTTCTTCTTTGAAATTTAGTTCGTTTTGTAATGTTTCCAGGTATTTTGATTCTTCTCCTTCGGCGAGTAAATGCAATTGTTCCAGAATTCGGCTTTTCATCTCGTTGGTTGCTTTGTTGGTAAAAGTAACCGCCAAAATATGTTTGTAGTTAAAGGGATTTTGCATTAACAGTTTGAGGTATTCAACTACCAGATGAAAAGTTTTCCCGGAACCTGCCGATGCTTTATAAATTGTGAGCATAAAAAAAGATTAAGTAAAGAGTGAAAAGTTAGGAAGAATTATTTGAATTTTTTAATCCTGTTTTAAAATCCCGGCCCGTTGCCTTGTGTAACACTAACACGGGTTTCAATTTTAAATTTATCAGAAACCTTGTACTGGAAGAACATGCTTGCGCCCCTCATGTCAAAATTATTCATGTTTTGGTTTGGTAAAGGAGCTGAGAAAATGGAATTGGCCCCAAAGCTGTAGCCCCCCAGTTTAATTTTGTCATTTAATTTATAGGTAGCACCACTGAAAATGGCTCCGTTTCTCAAAAAAGGCGAAAATATTAAACCGGGACGATTGAATGAAAAAGTACTCAGTTCGTTGAGATTAAAAAAATCCTGCATATTAAACTGATATCGCTGTTGTGCGATTAGTGCGCCGACATCAAATTCCGGAATTTCCAAATCGGGCACCAAACCACCACTCTGCAAAGTACCGGATAACATTTGACGGTAAAGAATCTGACGCTCAAGTTCAATCTGTGAGGAGTCTTTCTCAAGAGGCATTACCGGCATTAATTTTTCCTGTGCAGTGGCACTCCAGCAAATAAAAATCAGAAAAAAAATAATTATGTTTCTCACGATTTTCCTCCCTTCCTTTTCATTTCTTTTCAAAATTAGAAATAAATGATAAAAAAAAGCGAAAAGAGAATCATTTCAATTGAAATTTGTAATATTTTGTCCTTAACTGATGGTCTGCATCATCTTTTCTGTAAAAAGAAATCTCCATCGAACTATTGCCTGTGTCGTATAGGTTGTGATACACAGTTCTGACTGGTGGAACAAGAGGTTTTGTACACATTTTATCTTGTATAAAAACCGTGGAGTTTATATTTTTTATTTGTTGTATCGAAAGGCTTTTGCTGTTGTCCTTGATTGCCTTTTCAAGCGTTTTGAATCTTGCAAACGGACAAGAATCATCGATACTGGTAGGGAAATTTTTTGAGTGAAGGAACTGATGAACAGGGAAATTTGTAATGATTTGAATTTTTTGATTTCCGCTGATAATAAACTCCTCGTTGTGATTAGGTGAATATTCCCAAATAAAAGAATTCCCGTCTTTATCGGCAACAATCAAATGGGTTGGCAAAAACATATAAAAATGTTTATTCAGCAGAAGTAATTTTTTTGCTTCTTCTGCATTTTTGCAATTGTCGAGCAGGAGCTGAACGGCAAGCATTTCATTTATTCCAACGCCAAAACCCTTTGTTGGCTTGTAAAAGCTGGTGTTTACACTGTCGGCGTGTAAATGGGAAACGACCAGACCTTCCGAATTGATTCCGTCTAAAGCAAGCCCGTACAATTCGAAAGAAAAAGTTGACAGTGATGCATATCCTTTGTCTGGATAAATTTCAATAACATACGGATTGGACAATACCGATTTTGAATCAGGTGAAGGTTTTTGACCCATTATTTCCTGAAATGCAATCAACGGTAAATCTGCATTTCTGCTTAAAATACCGGTTTTTGTTTGTGTAAATTCAGCGGGATAAAAAACGGCTGAACATGCAATCGTTCCGTTAAGATGACCAAAACAAGTGAAATCTTTATCCGTAGCCACCAGACTTTCACCAAACGCTTCCGCAAAGCCTTTCATTCGTTCGAAATGAACCGGATAATTTTGCTGAATATATTTTTTCTGACATTCATTTTTTGTCGGATTTGGGTTTGTCACGGCTAAAACAGAGTATTGTTTGCGAGCTATTTTACCCAATTGAAATCCAATCTCACGGCTTGTCCCCCACAGTTTCATGTGCCGTGCCGTTACATAGTCTCCTTTTTTCCGGTGAATAATATGTTCGCTGATTTTGAGCGTCATGTTTTTACATTATTGCATTTTAAATATTGGTTAATTTCATTTTCCCAGTCTTTAAGATTTTCAGAAAATATGTTATTCAGGGCTTTTTTGTTTTGTATGTTTCCGTTTTTATTTAAGCCTGTAAATGAATAGGTAATTTGGGCTTTGGTGTTATTCTCATCTATCTGAAAACACTGAACAGTAATTGTCCAGAAACGGTCGTCAGTTATTACCAGATACCGGACGAGCTTCGTTTCAGTGGAATATTTTGTTACAATCCACAAATAATCACTTTCTCCGTCAAATGTAGGGTTTGTTTTAAAAGTTGTTCCTTCCTCTATTTTTTCAGTTTCCGGATAAATAAGTTCAGGATTCCAGCCCTCTGCCCATTTGCGTTCTTCAAAAGCTCCAAAAAGAGGAAAAATATTTTCGATGTTACCGTTCAATTTAATGACAGCTTGTTTTGAAATTCTTTTGGACTTAATGGGTTTCTTCATTTTCTTTCTGTTTATTGTTTCAGGCAAAAATGAATAAAAGAGAGCAATTCAATTTATCGAAAATTGGGAATTTTAGTTTTTGAGCAAGGTGGAAGGTGAGATGTGAAAATGATTTTTAAACAGATGACTAAAGGAACCTATACTGTCAAAACCTACTGATTCACATATTTCCGTTACAGAGCCCTTTTTATGTTTTAACAGTTGATAAGCCTTACTCAATTTTAGTTGGGTCGAAAACTGGTGAGGGGTAGATTGAAACAGCTGTTTAAAATTTGATTGCAGGTGGTATTTATTTAAACCTGCTTCCAATGCAATCTCATCAAGGGTTATTTTTTTTGAGACATTTTCCCGGATAAACTCCCGGGCGATAAAAAGTCGTTTGTACAGTTCTGTTTTTGTGGAAGTTTTTACTGCATCAATTTTTTGAATCTGTTTTGATGTTTTGTTGTTCATTTTAACAAATTCCGAAACCAACTCGTACAAATAAAAATCAACATTTTCTTTATAAGATGAATTGTTTAACAGAAAACAAAGGATTTTTTGAACTCTTTCGTTTAGCTCGAAGGGGACTGTAGGAATATGAAAATCTGTTCTTTTTGCATTAAAATCGAGTAGTTGCTCTTGTGTCGAGAGAAGATTTTTGATACTGTTTTTTATAAATTCATCGTCAAACAAAATAAGAAGTGTTTGCAGCTTTACCGGTTTGGAATAATCGATTGCAATGGAATCGTCTGCATTCAGAAAATAGAAACTCTTTTCCCTGACCTGTGTTTGACTTTCGTTTAAATAATAATTTCCGGGATTTAAAAAGTTGGTCAGAAAAAGATAAGGCGATCTGTGTTTGGGGTAATAAAAGTTTCCACAGCTTTTGGCATAAACAACCAAATTCTCTTTGCTTTTTTGAAATGAGTGGTTTTTATTTTGCAACTGAGGCCATTCCCAAACAAACATTTTTAGTTTTTTTACAAAAATAGCTGAAAGATTGCTTTCCTGCTAATTTTGGGGCTTTGTTCGATGTTCTCCTAAAAACCGGAAAAGTTCTTTTTAGATTTTTGTTTATGGTTTATTCAAAATATCTGTTTAAAGTATATTAAAAAATTCTATTTAAAAGTCAGAACTGCTATATTTACCAGTCCAATTTAAACGTTCAAAAACCACTAAGATGAATTCAGACAGAAGAAACTTTATTAAAACTTCGGCAATTGCCACAGCAGCAATAAGTACTTTTCCAACTATTATGAATGCTTGTGCTTCTCCTGCAGAGAAAATTAGAGTAGCTTTAATTGGTTGCAGAAGCCAGGGATTTAGCGACTTAAAAAGTTTTATAACAGACAAAAAGAACAATGTTGATTGTGTTGCAATATGCGACGTTGATTCCAATATTCTTGAAGAACGCGCTGCAGAAGTTGAAAAAATTACAGAAACGAAACCACTCACCTATTCTGATTTTCGTGAAGTTTTAGATAACCCCGATGTTGATGCTGTAATTATTGGCACACCAGACCATTGGCACGCAATTATGATGATGATGGCATTAGAGGCCGGAAAACATGTGTATGTTGAAAAACCAATGGGCCATAGTATTGAAGAATGTGATGCAATGGTAAAAGCCGCTAAAAAACATCCGGAATTAGTTGTTCAGGTAAATATGTGGCAGCGGAGTTCAAAACATTGGTTTGAAGCCTCTGACATTGTTAAGTCGGGAGAATTAGGAGATGTTCATTTGGTTCGTGCATGGATTTACAAAGGATATGATAATCCATATCCGGTAATGCCAGATAAAGAAGAGGCTCCTGACTATGTAGATTACGATATGTGGTTGGGGCCTGCACCTAAAAGACCTTTCAACTTGAATCGTTTTCATTATAATTTCCGCTGGTGGTGGGATTATGCAGGAGGTGCAATGACTGACTGGGGAGTTCACTTGCTTGACTTTGCTCTATTTGCAATGGATGCCGGTATGCCGCAGAAAATTTCTCCCGGGGGAGGTATGTTTTACAATAAACCCGGAGCAATGGATACGCCGGATATCGAACAGGCTTTATATGGTTATCCTGAGCATACGATGATATGGGAATGCGGCCTGAATCCTGGAATAGGGCTTTACAAAAGAAATTCTCACGGTGTCGCATTTGTTGGAAATAAAGGAACTTTAGTCGTTGATCGTGGGGGGTATGAACTTATTCCGGATTTTAATAATGAAAAAAGAGAACCATTTTTTGAGGGGCTTGTGCAAAATAATTATGGAGACGGACAGGACGAACATGTGAAAAATTTCTTACAATGTATTCGCGAAGGTGGAACTCCAAATGCCTCTGTTGAAATTGGTGCCAAAACTGCAACGGTTTCCGAGATGGGGAATATTGCTTACCGTGTAGGAAAAGTTATCCATTGGGACGATGCAGCCAAAAAATTTGATGATGAAGAAGCTAACAAACTTATGAAGGTTTCTTATCGTGATCAGTGGCAATTGCCAAAGGTCTAATTTTGAGGATAGAATTATTACAGTAGCAAAGGTCAAATAAAAGTTTTTTTACTGTTTAATAATAATTGAGGCAGATTAAAAATTAATTTTTAGTCATTTGTATAGAAGAACAGAATATTTGTTTTTTCCTTCAATTATTATGGCTGTATGAAGATTAATCAATCAAAATAATTTATATTTTCGCATTGAGAAAAGCGGGAGTAGCTCAGTGGTAGAGCATCAGCTTCCCAAGCTGAGGGTCGCGGGTTCGATCCCCGTTTCCCGCTCTGTAAACCAGATTGTTACATTTTGGCAGATTTTCTTTTTTTGCTGAAATTTGACGGTTTTCACGTTAAAATGTAAACCAGTTCGAAATTTTACCGTTATTACGTGTTCGCGAAAAGTGGTCTGTTATTCTGATGAATTTATGTAAAATAAAAGGTAACTCACTCCATTTTATTTTTCTGTATTGAGAATTATTGTTAATAAAATTATATTGACCAATTAAAAAAATATTTGTATCTTAGATATGCATATGGGGTTCTTCCCATATTGTGTGTTTGGGGGTTAACATTTAAAAGGGTAGCTATTGAGCTGCCCTTTCTTTTTGATTGATGTTTTATGGATGAACAAAAATCTCCTCTTTTCAACTATTAAGATTTTTAAATTTTCAGTTTTTAGTGTAGAAAATATTTGTTTTTCTCTTGAAAAAAGTACTATCTTCAGAAACTTTTTAAGTTAAGAGGGTCATTTATAATCATTAGTTTGTGTTATGGAGTCATTTGCGAGGTTAATCCACAAATCATACATGACATATTTGCCTACTAAAATGCCTGTTCAGTTTTATGGATTGCCAGACGGGAAGGTGTATATTTTGTATGCTAAATTTTTCAAGGTAGGTTATGAAAAGTCGGGTTTGGAGTTTGTTATTGCTGAGCATGAAGAGTTTTCTTTTGACTATGAAAAAGGACAACTTATTCAATATGATTCTTCAATGAATAAAATTCATGTTTATTCTGAAACTGTTGATAAGCCAAATCCAAAAATTAAAATAATCAACGTATTCCGAAGTATAAAATCTTTTGCGGAGGCTTTTGAACATCTCAATGAAAAGGCAAAAAAGATTTTAAAAAACAACAATATCCAGGAGAAACATATTGAAGTTGATGCAGACAATGAAGAGTCAAACAGGAAGTCAGCTTCTGCATAATCATTTTTATGGTTGTGTCCCTTTAATCCAGTTTATTATTTTTTCATCGTTTGGCTTGGTTTTTGGGTCAATCATTTCAACCCATTCTCCTTTTTCATTGATTAAGTATTTTTGAAAATTCCAGCTTACTTCGGAATCCATAACTCCATTTTTACTTTTTTGAGTCAGCCATTGATAAACCGGGTGTATATCATCTCCTTTAACACTGATTTTGGACATCATAGGAAATGTTACTCCATAATTTTTCTGACAGAATTCTTCAATTTCTTCATTTGAACCAGGTTCCTGATTTGCAAAGTTATTTGCCGGAAACCCGATGATAACAAAGTTTTCATCTCCATAGGTTTCGTATAATTCCTGAAGTTGTTCGTATTGCGGTGTAAGTCCACACTTTGAGGCGGTATTAACTACTAATACTTTTTTCCCTTTTAAGGATGACAAATCAAAACTATTGCCATCAATATCTTTAACTTTAAATTTGTGAATAGTATTTTGTGCATCTACACCTAAGCCTAAAAATAATGCGACTGTAAGAAGCAAAACAATTTTTTTCATGTTGAAAATTATTGGTTATCTCAAAACAAAAACAATTCAGTTTAATAAAAGTTTGGAATATTATTTTGTAAATTAAAATCAACTTAAAACTTCCATTGCTGTCTTTGTAATTGACCAGATTGGGTAATCACAATATTCATTTCTTTCATTGGCTTAACTACTTGTTCTGTTGAAATTAATCAATTAGTTAAAATTGAATAACATAGTTGTTTGTGCATTATTAGCAAAATTACTTATAACCTCCGTGATACACTGTACACATATTAAAAGTCAGGCGGGAATATCGCCCGGAGAATATTAGAAATTCAACGAAACACGAAAATACCGGGGTGGTAAATTTGTAATAAATTGAACCTCCTTTACTTTTTAGTCGCTTAACGAACAAATGAAATTAAGTAACAATTAAACTTCTAATCGCTTTGGGGTTAGTTCTCCGCCGCAGAGCGGCGGGGGCAGTTCATTTTAAAGCAATTTCAATTATGTGTTGGAATATTTTTTCTAAAAATCAGGCCATATAGATCTTATTTAACAATTTTTCCTTTTAACATAGTAAATGAATGAGGAGGAAATGTGTAAGAAAAATTTCCGGTTTTTTTGACTTTTACTGATTCTTTTTGAACCGTTTGAACATTGGTTTTGTCAAAGTCGTTTTCGGCCTTAATATCCGGACCATTTATTTCATATACCTCAAATTCCCCGTCAAATAATCCTTCCTGCGAAATAATATCTGTTTCAATTGTATTGTCTTTATGTCGGTTAATAACACACACCACAACTTCTCCACCATTGTACGCTGCTGACACGTCAAGATAGGGTACATTGTTTTGTTGAGTTGCCTGTTCTGCCAGTCCGAGGTAAAATTCGTCAGTATCGTATGTTTCACAATCCACAAAAACGTCAAGCGAAGTTCCGAACATGTTATTGGCAAAAAGCTGTAGCGGGTAATAAATGGTTTGTTTAAACATTCCATCTTTTTCGGCAAAAATAGGAGCGATAACATTCACCAACTGCGCCATATTTGCCATTTTTACGATATCGGCATTTCGGATAAATGCGTTTAAGAAACCAGCAATTACCAAAGCATCTTCAAGGTTGTAGCGTTCCTCAAGAGCACGGTCACCTGTCATGGTTTCCTCTGCTCGCCAGCGATACCAAATATTGTACTCATCCCATGCGATATAAATAGGGTCTCGATCTCCACGGTCCGCTTTTTCCATTTCCCGTAAAATCATTCCTTTTACAACTTTGGTCCGCTCTTCCAAAACCAACGGCGACGAAACAAAATTGTAGTAATTATCCTGATGATTGCCAACATACATATGGAGAGCAATATAATCAACCACATCTTTTAACTCAGAAAGTACCGTAGCATTCCATTCGTGCGGATCATTATCCGGTCTGAAGTTGGAGGCGCCGGCAGCTACCAGTTTAATCGATGGATCAGTAAGCCGCATCAATTTGGCTGCTTCATGGGCTTTTTTGCTATAATCTTCCGCATTAAGATGACCCATTTGCCAGAATCCATCCATTTCGTTTCCAAGGCTCCAATATTTAATGTTATAGGGGGCAGGATGACCGTATTTTTTTCTAAGTTCAGCATAATACGGACCTTCTTTCACGTTACAATATTCCACCCACTGCTGAGCTTCTTCAATTGTTCCTGTACCTAAATTAACTGCAAAATATGGATCGGTGCCAATTCTACGCGCATATTCAATAAATTCATCTGTGCCAAATTGGTTGGTTTCCAATCTTGCCCAGGCCAGTTCCATTCTTGTTGGTCGCTGGTCCTTGGGCCCAATTCCATCCTTCCAATGATAATTGGAAACAAAGTTTCCTCCCGGATACCGTGTTAATGGAATATTTAACCCTTTTACTGCGTCAAGTACATCCAGCCTAATTCCTTTATCATCTGAAAGCGGAGAATCAGGATCGTAAATGCCACCGTAGACGCAACGCCCAAGGTGTTCCACAAAATTTCCATAAAGGTTTTTGTTTATCTCGCCGATCTTCCGGTCGACATCAATTTTTATTCTAGCATTTTGTGCCGTCGTTGTCAGCGCCGAAAAAATTCCCGACAGCATTACCAGCAAAATAAATCTTTGCATAAAGTTGTTCATTTTCATGTTTTAGCGTTTTTAGATATTAGTAATTACCGGCCATCCGTTTTTATCCCAATCGAGCTTTTTAATGATAAGTTTTGGCCTCCCTTCATCGTTGGCATCGTAGCCATGAAAAATAATATAATCGGCTCCGTTAAATGTATAAGTTGCATTGTGTCCTACTCCATGCCAGTTTTCATCCCCTTTTAACAGGATTGTCCCGCCTCCGGTTGCCATTGATTTTCCATTTTTATCGAGGTATGGGCCAGGTATTTTTTCCGACCGTCCAACAATCATTTTATATGTACTGTTCACTCCTTTACAGCAATAATCGATAGATGCAAAAAGATAATAGTACTTCCCTTTCTTAAAGATAAATGGAGCCTCTATGGCATTGCCTCCGGCATCTACAGGATTGTCATCAACAGACGGAGGATTAGGGGCATCTGATGATTTTTTTCGCGAGGCAATGGTTGGAATGCTATTTAAATCTTCAGCAGTTTCAGTGCCATTCGGATTCAGTTTTATCAGTTTCAGCCCATCCCAAAATGATCCAAAGGTTAGATATGGTGTACCGTCTTCAGCAACAATCAGGTTTGGATCAATGGCATTCCAGTTGGTTTCTCCCGGAAACGATTGTATTACTTTTCCGTGGTCAACCCATTTAAAATCAGGATCGTTTGGATCCAGCGTTTGGTTGGTTGCAAGTCCTATACAGGAAGTATTCTTACCAAAGGCTGATACGGAGTAATAGAGGTAATATTCTCCGTTATAAAAAGAAATGTCGGGTGCCCAAATGTGCCCTCTGAAACCCTTGACAGCCTCAATGGCCCATTCCGGTGCTTCCGAAAAAACAGATTTCTCGCGTTTCCACTCCTTCATGTCAGCAGATGACCAGACACTGATACCGCGACCGGTGCAGAAAAGGTAATAGGTATCATTTTGTTGAATCATAACCGGATCGTGCACAACAATATTTTGCGAAAATCCTTCGTGAAATAAAATTGTTAAAATTGTCAGGAGCAAAAATATTTGTTTCATGATAGACTATATTTTGAATTAAATATAGATAAAAAAAAATATAATTTCTTTGGATTTCAAGTATAAAGTTAATCAGTGTTGGAGACGTATTTTAACTAAAATTCGTGCGCACTCAAAGAGCTGTAAAACAAAATTCATAGGCTCTTTGTCGCAGTAGCACAAGTTTTCTGGTTTAAATAAGGTTTTTCTGGAGCGTGAGTCATAATTTAAAATAAGATATTTATTTTTTAGATAAAAAACATTTTTTATGAATGCGTTGTGTTTTGAGTTGTCCTTGCTACAAGACACAAATACATCTTAGCGCAAATCTCTGGCTTGTTGCAGTGGCAGCAATAAACAGGGGGGCAAAATATATTATCAATCGATTGCATCGGATAGTAAAAATTTATCTGTGCCCGGTAAATGGCGATGATATAGTTTATTTTGCTTTTTAAATTAATAATCTACTGGAATCACTATAGTTTGATAAAGTCTTTATTTTAATTTTTGTGACTTTATTGTATCGTAATCGCATTCGTTTACATTTCTAGAAAAATATAAAATAGGGATTCGCTGACAAAAATTTATGGATTACAAAATCTGGTAAATCCTTCTTTTCTCGGTAAAAAGAGTTGTTATATTTGTGTTTTATAAAGAATCAAATTTATTTAGGAACATAGTGTTGACTAACATGTCATATTGGGCTCGTTTTAAGGAAGGTGATAAGGAGGCTTTGGGTAAGATTTTTCAAACTTACTACAAGGAATTATATTTCTATGGGCTAAAAATTGTTTCAGTTCCCGAGTTTGTTAAAGACGTTATTCAGGAAGTTTTTGTGCGGTTGTGGGAGAATAAGGATAATGTCGGACATGTAACTAAAGTAAAATCGTATCTTTTGGTTGCTTTACGAAACGAACTTATTCACGCTTCAAAGAAAAATCGCATTTCAGAGGAAGAGCATATAAACATTGAACCATTTACGTTAACGATAGAGGATTTTCTGATTAGTGAAGAAGATTCAAGGCAGTTGAACGAAAGACTGGTTATCAGTTTAAATAAGCTTTCAGAACGACAACGTGAGGTTATACTGTTGAGGTTTTATCATAATTTGACTTTTGAAGAGCTTGGAGAGGTTTTAAAGATGAATGTTCAATCTGTTCGAAACCTGTTATTCCGGGCCTTGGAAAAGGTTCGAAACGATTTGAAAGACATTGGATTTCATGATGCAGAAAACATTGAACTAATTCTTTTTTCGCTCTTTTCAAAAAAAAGTAGTAATTAATTGAGTATAAAATCATTTTTTCTCCTCTTTTTAATAGAGTTGGAAGAATGAATCATTTTAAAAATGACATATATGAAAAGTTACTAGCAGATAATCGGTTTATTAACTGGGCATCGGGCAAAGATAAATTCGATTCTGAATATTGGGAAGACTGGAAAAAGCGTCATCCTGAATTTCAATTAGAATTTGAAGATGCAATTAAAACCGTTCAATTACTTCAATTTCAATCTCCAGATATTTCAAATCGGGAAATAGAATATATTTGGGATAAAACTGATAAACGTCTAAATACGCTCAGGCGCCCCCTTTCTTCTAAAATCTTTTTATCGTGGATGTCGAGAGTGGCGGCTATTTTAGTCATTCCTTTAATTATTTCTGTAATTTGGTTGTATCAAAACAATTTGTCAATCAAGAATAATTTTGCAGAATTAACCAATCAGTTACCGCAAAAGACGGTAACTGTTAGTACGCCGTTAGGTGGATTGGTTAATTTACAATTGCCCGATGGTTCAAAGGTATGGCTAGATGCAGGTTCAGAAATTACTTACCCTGCATATTTCAATAGTGATAAACGTGAAGTAACCCTTACTGGACAGGCTTATTTTGAAATAAAAAAACGAAATGTGCCCTTTTATGTTAAGAATGCTGGACCACTTATTAAAGTATATGGCACAGCATTTAGTGTAAGTGCATATGACAATGAAGAGAATGTAATTGTTGCGCTTGCTGAAGGGAAAGTATCTTTGGACGTAAATAACAAAGAAATTTTTATGAAACCAGGAGAGATTTCAAAATTTAATAAACAGGCACACTCGTTTGAAATCCTTGAGAGCGATATCAGTCAGTATGTTAACTGGAAAGATGGAGTACTTATATTCCGAGATGCAACACTGGCAACAATTGCTAGAACTCTGGAAAGGCACTATAATGTTTCAATCTCCATTGATGATGATGATATCGCAAATTATAAGTACAATGCTATATTGAGGGGCGGGGGGCTTGAACAGATGCTCGATTTGCTAACTCTTTCAGCACCTATTAAATATAACTATGTTAAACCAAAACAAAAAGAAGACTTTTCTTATACGCAAGCATGCGTAATTATTACAAAAGATACTAAAAGAATTGTGAACCAATAAATATTATTTGCCTATGCAAGATCGAAACATCTAAAAAAATGTGAGTAATGCTCCAACATTACCCACATTAAAACTAATGTTTTTTATTAATCATTTAAATTAATCAATTACAAATTTATGAAAAAATGTCTAAAAGGTAAAGGATTGTTTTATCCTGTACCGCTAAAACTATTTTTGAAAATGAAATTAACCTTTCTAGTTGTTTTATTGGTTGTTTTTCAGTCATTTGCAGAAAATTCCCTTGCTCAGGGAAAGATTTCTGTGGAATACAGAAACGTAACTATTGAAAAAATCTTATCAGAGCTCGAAAATCATTTTGAACTGGGCTTTATGTATAATAAAGACCTTGTAGATGTGGGACGTAAGGTTGATATTAATATGGAGAACGCAACCATTGATGAAATTTTGAGCGAGTTATTTCTCAATGAAAATGTAATTTTTCACCGAATTAACAATCAGATTGTTATTAGTCCGGAGTTTTCAGTCATTCAACAGCAAAAGTCTATTTCCGGCAAAGTAACTGATTTCACTGGTTTCCCTCTTCCTGGCGTAACAGTAATTATAAAAGGTAGCACTCAAGGAACAACCACTGATACAGAAGGGAAATTTACATTGAATAATATTCCTAATGATGCTATATTACAATTTTCGTTTGTTGGAATGAAAACCCAGGAAATTGTGGTAAGTGGGAAAAACTCAGTTAATGTGATTTTAGAAGAAGAGACAGTTGGACTGGAAGAAGTTATTGCCATTGGTTATGGAATTGTAAAAAAGACAGACCTTACAGGTTCAGTTTCATCTGTAAAATCTGAATTGATTGAAAAACAAAATGTAACACGTCTCGACCAGGCGATACAAGGAAGAGCTTCTGGTGTGCTGGTAACAACATCGAATGGAATGCCGGGGGCAACTTCATCAATACGAATTAGGGGTGGGAACTCAATAAATGCAGGGAATGAGCCACTTTATGTAATTGATGGTGTAATTGGCGGGGGAGACCTTAATTTGATTAATCCAAACGATATTGAATCTATTGAGATTTTGAAAGATGCGTCTTCCACAGCTATTTATGGAGCCCGGGGAGCTAATGGTGTAATTTTGGTTACAACCAAAAGAGGAAAAAACGGAATCCCTGTTGTGAATGTAAATACGTATTATGGTATACAAACCTTACCTAAAAGAATTGATTTATTAGACGGGCCTGAATATTATGAATATGCAATAGATTATGCAAAATGGAACGGAGGCGAAATTCCTTATGAACAATATGACGGACTGGCAGATACAGACTGGCAGGATGTAGGCTTCGAGACAGCGGGAGTTTACAGTGCAGATGCAAACATAAGCGCTGGAACGGAAAAATCAAACTATTTTTTGTCAATACACCACTCTGATCAAAGAGGAATAGTAATAGGCTCGGGATTAAAAAAATATCAATTACGATTTAATATAGATCAAAAGCTTGGTAATACGGTAAAAATAGGGGCAACGTTAAATTTTTCAAGAACAAATACAGATAACAATAAAGTTGGGGTTACAGCTCTTGGTAAGTTACTTCCAACTGACCCTATATACGACGAAGTCGGTAATTATTGGTCGGTAAACTCGGTACACGGAAGTATTTATGATAACCCGTTAGCGCAGAATGAACTAAAGATTTCACAAAACTTAAAAAATCGGGCTCTTGGAAATATATATGCTCAACTTGATTTTAATAATGAACTTAATTTTAAAACTACTTTAGGTTTTGATATAAACTCGGATCAACGAAATCGTTATGAATATAGTACCCTGCCAACCTTGGTTGCCTCCGAGAAAGGGGGGAATGGTTCCATTTACTCTGCGTTTCCTAATACAATTCAGAGCGATAACGTTTTGAATTATATAAAAAGCTTGTCCGAAGTTCATAAAATCAGCGCAATGCTTGGGCTAACATACCAACACTATGAACAGGAGTCGCACACTTTATCAGCATCAGGCTTTACAAATGATGTAACAAAATACAATAGTTTGGAGTCAGGTGATCCCCTTTTGCGCGACATTGAATCAGATTTTACAGAATGGACCATTATTTCGGGCCTTGCAAGATTTAATTATACTCTAAAAAACAAATATTTATTTACAGTGACAGGTCGTTATGATGGTTCGTCTAGACTGGGAGAGAATAACAAATACGCATTTTTTCCTTCTGCCGCCTTTGCATGGAAAGTAACTAACGAACCCTTTTTTAAAAATTTGGATCTTTTTAGTACATTAAAATTCAGAACAAGCTATGGGAGGACTGGTAACCAGGGTATTGGTGCTTATTCAACTCTTTCAAAACTGAATGCGGGAACAACAATTATTGGCTTAAATGAAGTCCTTACTTACGTTCCCGGTAGAATAGCAAATCCAAATTTGAAATGGGAAACGACAGATCAATTTGATATCGGCCTTGATGGCGGACTAAAAAATAACCGTGTTTATTTTGAGGCTGATTATTACTATAAACGTACGCATGATCTTCTTTTAAACAGAGATATTTCCAATCAAACAGGATACACATCGAAGTTGGAGAATATTGGAGAAATAGAAAATCAGGGTATCGAATTTATGATAAAATACCAATCGGTTAAAAAGAACGATTTTTCGTGGGATATTTCAGCTAATATTTCAAAAAACTGGAACAAGGTAATTGATTTGGGAGGAGAAGAGTTTATCATTACTAAAACATCTGGAGGAACCACCGGACTACCGATAGGAAAACTGATGGTGGGGGAACCGGTTGGAACCTTTGTAGGATTAAAAACACTAGGAACCTGGAAAGAAGGTGAGATTCCCGAAGGAAGCGATATTTCCCCCGGAGATATAAAAGTGTTTGATGCCAGCGAAAACGGAACAATTGATGAGATAGAAGATGAAGTGATACTTGGTAATGCCGAACCACTATTTTTTGGAGGAATTCAAACAAATTTCATTTATAAAAATCTAACGCTAAGTTTTTTTCTTCAGGGAAGCTACGGAAATTCTGTTTATAATTTATTGAATTCCTCTGCGCTTTATACAGGAAATAGTACAAATGTTGTTGGCAAATACCGTGATCGCTGGACAGAGGAAAATTCTGATTCTAACTTTCCGGCAGCAGGTGCAGTATTGGCTGACCGTTCTTATGATTATTATGTTGAAGATGGTTCTTACTTAAAAGTAAAAAGTTTAAACATTAGTTATCAACTGCCTTTTATAAAACATTCAGACTTATTTAAAATGCTATCCGTATACTTTACCGGTAACAACCTCTTGACCATTACTGGATATGATGGGTATGACCCGGATGTGAACAGCGAAGGAACTGATTCTACTTTAAGAGGATATGACAATAATGTATATCCACAGGCAAGAACATATATTTTTGGGATTAAGGCAACTTTTTGAATTTAAAATTATTTAGAAAATGAAATTTAAAATATATATATTTTTTTTAGTCGCAACATTGCTTGTTTCATGTTCTGATTTGTTAACGGAAGAACCTACAAGCTTTATTTCTCCCTCAGAATATTTTAACACTGTTGATGAATGTAAAGCGGCTTTGTTTGGTGTAAAAAATTATCTTTCAAACCAATACATCAATGAAAAGGTTTTTATTTTGACTTCTGAATTGGGAACAGATGTCAGTTATATGCGGGAACTGGATCAATGGACTTGTCAGAATTATAATCTGGAAGTAAATTATGATTGGTTAAATGAAAGCTGGTTAGCTTTTTATAAAGCTATAGGCTCTGCAAATATGGTTGTTAACCGTGTGGGGAAAGCAGAAATAGACGAAGACGAAAAGGCTGATATCGTGGCTAGTGCAAAATTTTTCAGAGCCTATTACTATTTTAATTTGAGCAATTATTTTGGTGCAGTACCATTGTGGCTTGACGAACTTGATGTTGATGAAGTTTCTATTTTAGGGCGCTCATCGGTATCAGAAGTAAGAAGTCAAATTATTCAGGATTTGAAGGATGGGGAAGAAATCCTGCCCTCTGTCCGTAACAGCGACGAAACAGGCCTACCTACCAAATGGGTAGCAAAAGCACTACTATCAAAAGTTTATCTATTTAATGAAGAGTGGGAAAATGCAAGAGATAAAGCAGCTGAAATTATAAATGAATCTCCTCATTCATTACTCAGTAGTTACAATGATATTTTTGATGTTGAAAATGAACGAAATAAAGAGATTATTTTTTGTTTAGATCAGATACAGGACATTGCCGGTAGTCAGATTCATACCAATGCCTCGCCCAGACCAAAAGACGAGCCCAAATTTTCAGGAAGCGATCATTATTTTAACGGGTGGGGAATGCTGTGTGCTCAACCTTCTTATGTAAATAGTTTTGCTGATGATGATTCAAGAAAATACATGTCGAACTTTAGCACTGCCGAAGCAGACGATGGAACTATCTATGATTTGAAATTTATATATTATTATAAATGGAACATACTTGGCGAGCCCAAAAATAACGGCGACCGGGACATTATCATTTTCCGATTAGCTGATTTTTATCTTGTTTACGCAGAAGCAGAAAATGAACTAAACGGGCCAACGCAAGAAGCTTACAGTATGATAAACAGAGTAAGGCAAAGGGCATTTGGAGATGACCTGCATAATTTGAGTGGGCTTGATAAAGAAACATTCCGTGAAGCCATTATGGACGAAAGAAAATGGGAACTTGGAGGAGAAGGTTATCGCAGATGGGATCTTAATCGCTGGGGAAAACTTGTGGAAGCGGTTCAGTCATCTGCTGACGCGAATCCCATAGGTGCTGCAAATGTTAAAGTACACCATATCTTATTTCCTATACCTGATGTCGAATTGGAGAAAAATCCAAACCTGCTGCCGAACAATCCCGGGTATTAATAAAGTTAAAATTCTTGAAACATATACAAAAGGATAATCATTCTCAAAAGTAACTTTAGCAGGTAATTGTGAGATTATCCTTTTGTTTCCACCTTCGTTATTACAGGTATTCCTCCTAATCCAAAGAGAATGAATCATAAAAAGAAAAGTAGTGTCTTTTTATTAGGTGTATTTTTGTTTGTAACTCAAATTTTACAGGCACAAAATGAAAGACCCAATATTCTGTTAATTATAGCAGACGACGCATCCAGAACGAGTTTCGGCGCATACGGAAGTAATTTTGTTGAAACTCCAAATTTTGATAGGCTGGCAAATAAAGGAATATTGTTTACCAACGCTTTCACGTCAAATCCCAAATGTTCGCCATCGCGGGCTAGCTTACTTACGGGACGTTATTCATGGCAACTGGAAGAAGCATGTAATCACAATCCTTTTTTATCCGATAGGTGGCTGTTTTATCCTTCGCTGCTGGAGAAAGATGGATACTTTGTCGGTTTTACAGGAAAAGGCTGGGGGCCCGGAATCTATAAAAATGAACTCCAGGGAGGAGATTTTCGGGTTCAACATAACCCGGCGGGGCACGCATTTAACAATAAAACCTTAAAGCCTCCTTACAACGGGATTAGTAATATTGATTACGTTGAGAATTTTAGAACCTTTCTTAAGGAAAAAGCGGATGATAAACCATTTTGTTTCTGGATGGGAGTAAAGGAACCTCACCGGGGATACGA
This sequence comes from Maribellus maritimus, assembly GCF_022267315.1. Classification (GTDB taxonomy): domain Bacteria; phylum Bacteroidota; class Bacteroidia; order Bacteroidales; family Prolixibacteraceae; genus Draconibacterium; species Draconibacterium maritimum. The sequence continues at coordinate 155,879 of NZ_JAIKLE010000008.1, read as the reverse complement.
ATCCGGTTCAGGCGCAAAAGAGGGGAAAGTTCTAACAGAAATAATCCCTCAATCTTTTCTCGGTGATAATGAAATAGTCCGGGGAGATCTTTCTGATTATGCGGTAGAGGTAGAATGGTTTGACAAACAAATTGGACAAAGTATTAAACTTTTAGAAGAAAATGGATTTCTTGAAAATACACTAATAGTGGTTACGTCTGATCACGGAATGCCTTTTCCGCGTATAAAAGGACAAATCTATGATGAAGGATTTCATGTTCCCTTGGTTATAAGCTGGAGAGCTGGCATCAAAAAAAACTGTGTAATTTCTGATTTTATCAATTTCGCAGATATTGCTCCAACAATTACTGAGGCGGCAGGAGTTCCCATACCTCAATCCATGACAGGCAAAAGTTTTTTGGATATCCTTTTATCAAAGAAAGAGGAGCAGGAAAAGGATTCACGGGATTATACTCTGGTTGGAAAAGAACGCCATGATTTAGGACGTACTGATGGTGAATTAATTTCAGTAAGTTATCCTGTAAGGGCAATTCGGAACGCTCAGTTTCTTTACATCAGGAACTTCAAAACCGATCGATGGCCTGCAGGGGATCCTGAATTTGGCTTTATGAACTGTGATAATTCTCCTACAAAAACATACATTTTAAAACATAACTCAAGTGCAGAAGATATGAGAAACTTTGAGCTTTGTTTTGGGAAACGTCCGGAAGAAGAATTATATGATGTAAACTCAGATCCCGATTGTATTGTAAATCTGGCAGGAAATAGACAATATGCAAAGATAAAACGTCAACTGTGGAAGAAATTAAAAAAAGAACTTACCCTGCAACATGACCCGAGAATAATGGGCAAAGGAGAAATTTTTGATTTTTATCCGAACAGAAATATCTCAAAGGCAAAAGAGTTATATGGTGAAAGATTTTATGATCCGGTTATGAGATTCATCCGAGAATATCCCTGTAAGAAGAATTTGATCCCCGAAGATTATTATTAGCAAAATTATTTAAAATACCTAAAAATAAATTCCAAAATGAAAGGCTCTAAAAATTTAATTTTATTGTCACTGCTTATTATCGGAATTATCAGTTGCAAAGCAAATAACCCCAATATCATAATACTGTTGGCTGACGATTTGGGGTATAACGATATCTCCTGTTACCGGGCAATGTCAAATATGCAAACAGAAAGGTCTCCAACATGCGTTACACCAAACATTGATCACCTTGCTAAAGATGGAGTATTGTTTACCGATTTTTATGCAGGTGCTGCCGTATGCTCTCCATCAAGAGCGGCCCTGCTCACCGGACGTAATGCAACACGTCTTGGCATTTATAATTATATTCCTCCCGAATCACCTATGCATTTGAGAGACAGTGAAATTACTATTGCAGAAATGGTGAAAAAAAAGGGGTATCAAACAGTCCATTTGGGTAAATGGCATCTGGTTACCGATAACAGTAAAAGCCACTTACCCTCCGACCAGGGGTTTGATTATAGCTTTTACACTTATAACAATGCCCAACCATCGCACAAAAATCCTGTTAACTATTTCAGAAATGGGAAACCTGTGGGGCAGACAAAAGGTTATGCATGCCAACTAGTAGTTGATGAGGCAATTAACTGGTTGAAAGATAGGCATAAGTCTGAAACTCCGTTTTATATGAATGTTTGGTTTAATGAACCACACGACAAAGTTGCCGCTCCCGATAGTTTAGTAAAAAGACATGATTACAATGCCGAATATTACGGGTGCATTGAGAATATGGATAATGCTATCGGACGATTATTGGATTATTTAAACCAGACAGGGCTGGACAAAGAAACAGTTATCATTTTTTCCTCTGATAATGGCTCAAAAATGAATCATTCCAATGATCCACTTCGTGGTGCGAAAGTTTTTAATTACGAGGGGGGACTTCGGGTTCCTTTTATTATAAAGTGGGATAAAAAAATATACCCAGGCAAAGTATCTCACTTCCCTGCTTGTTTTACAGATGTTTTTCTAACGTTGGCTGATATTATTGGGGTGCCATTAAAATCGAATGAAAGAAAATTGGATGGTATTTCAATCTTACCGGTAATCAAGGGAAAAAAGAAAGAGATAAAACGTAATAAACCACTTTTCTTCTTTAAGTATACTCATGACCCTGTTAGCATGTTACGCGAAGGAGAATGGTGCCTCTTGGGGTATTTGAACGATATCCCTCCCTACGCTCCGTTCTATAATAAATTTGAAACTGCAAATATTAAACCAGGAAAAGGTGAGGACAGATACTCTCAGTGGGCTTTTAGGCTGGAACACTACAATTTTATGCTTGAAAATGAACCCTCACATTTTGCACTATATAACATAAAAACAGATAAAGAACAAAGATACAATGTAGCCGACCAATATCCTGGAATAGTGGAAAAAATGCGGAAAGAAATGTTAACTCTTCGCATCCAAATGATCGAGGAAGGTGGAAGTTGGTTCGACAAAAAATTAAAAAATAATGAAACAAATTAATATTATTATATTTTGCCTGTTACTACTTGTCGGAAAAGGTATATGTGGAGATAACAAGCCCGAACCCTCTTATCATCCAAAGTATAAAATTTTGAAAGTAGGAGAGGTAACTGCCCGTGGCTGGATAAAGGAACAAATGAAGAGAGATTTAAATGAAGGATATTTATCGTGTTTTGAAAAAATATGTCCCTTTGTTAACCAGGACGTTTTTAACACAAACCGGATGAAAAGTACTGAACGTTTTTCTGAATATCCGCATTTACTTGGTTGGTGGGGGGCTGAGCCAGAGGGGTATTTAAAAGACGGGATTATTCGAATGGCAATACAATCAGGAGATACAGCATTTATACTAAGAGCCAATGAGTGGATGGAACGCCTTTTGAAATTTCAGGGAGAAGATGGCTACATCGGTATGTACGTGGCAGGAGATGAACCCAATACCCGGTTTAACCACACCTATGAAAACGGAGAACTGTGGGTGCAAAGCCGCATTATGTCGGCAATGCTTGCCTGGTACGAATATACCGGAGACATACGTTATTTGGAAGCGGTGAACCGAGCAGCCAAACTTTCTGTTCTCCAATATACCGACAGAAGTTATTTTCAAAGTCCACCCGAAGGAGAAAAACAAGGTGGTGGAATTAGTCATGCTGTTGGATTTTTCGATATTCTCGAATGGATGTACCGTCTTACAAAAGAAAAGTTATACCTGGATTTTGCAGTTAAATTTTACAATGATTTCAATAAAGGCCCGGTTAGAGATGATGATTTGACAATGACAAATCTTTTGGCTAAAAACAAAAAGTGGGAAAAGCATACTCCGCACATTATGGAAGGACTTTATATGGCTGAACTAGTTGCAAGTATAACCCAAGATAGTGAAATTCAGAAAGCCGCTGACATGAGCGTTCGTAAATTAAAAGAACATATTACTCCCGGAGGTGGCGTTGTTGGCGATGAATCCGTTAAAGGACGCCCGGGAACAGCTGATGCATATAGGGAATATTGCGGAATGACGGAAATGGTGTTTTCATTAAATCGTTTAATTAGTATCAGCGGTAATTTACAATTAGGGGATTTTGTGGAAAGAACAGTTTTTAATGCCGGTCAGGGAGCTCGTCTCCCGGTGTTAAAAGCACTGGAATATTTATCCAGCGACAACCGGGTTACAATTAATTCCTGCGACCATGGAGGCAGGCTTGCATACGATTCCAACCGTTTTTCGTGTAAGAAAGGAGTGTTCGATTCGAATTCGTATAAACAACAGGCTATTTGCTGTGTTACAAGCGGGCCTCGTTTATTACCTTACTTTATCGATGGAATGTGGATGAAAAATACGGATGCCCCGGGATTAACAGCAATGTTCTATGGGCCTGTAGAACTAAATACGGACATTAATGGAGTAAAAGTAAAAATCAGTGAAAGAACAGATTATCCTTTTTCCGATCTAATAAATTTCAGCGTAGAACCGGAAAAATCAGTTTCTTTTGCTCTCTGTTTCCGAATTCCGGAAGGAGTAAGCAATGTTGAAGTAAAAGAACTCAAAGATGCAAATATTGTCAGGAAGCAAGAGCAAATTATTATTACGAAAAAGTGGCAGACAGGAGATACTTTGGAGATAAAATTTGTTATGAATTCCAAACTTATTCCTCATCCCGTTTCAGAAACGGTGCCTTCTCCTGGATTTTTTGTACAACGTGGCCCGTTGGTTTATGCATTACCATTTTCATACGAATTAGTTGAAAGCTACGAATATAATAATACGGGGTTTTATCGTTACGAGGTAAATACGATGGACAGTACCGGATGGAATTATCTTATTGACAGTGACAGTAAATTTTCAATAACAGAAAATAAAAAAGCGAACAAACTGAGCCCATGGGAAGAATCACCCTTGTATTTAAAGGGAAAACTTATTGATGAAAAAGGGAATAAGAGAAATGTACAACTTATACCCGAAGGATGTACTGTTCTCCGCAGGGTTGCCTTTCCAGCAAAATAAAATTTGTTCACTTTAAACATTAAATATAATGAATAAGAATATAATATCTCTTGTTGTTTTCGTTTTGTTGTTTTCATGGTCTTTTGCCCAAAATAAAGCAACGAAACAAAATTGGGAAAATCAAAAAATCAACCAGGTAAATGAAGAGCCTTGGCGCTCAACATTTATTCCTCTTTCAAAACCAGCACAAGTATTTTTTAACCAAAAGGAATCAGACTTTTATTTGTCTCTGGACGGAAAATGGCGTTTCCACTGGTCGGAGGATGTGGACAAACGTCCAGCAGACTTTTATAAAACGGATTTTGATGTTTCCGAATGGGATTTTATTGATGTTCCTTGTAGCTGGCAAATGCGCGGATATGGAATGCCGGTTTACAGAAACATTGGTTTCCTTATCGAAAAGAATCCACCTTACGTTATTCCCAAAGATATAAAAGGACGTCCGGTCGGTTCATACCGTAGAAATTTTGTCATACCCGAAGAGTGGACAGGAAAAAATGTATATCTTAACTTTAACGGAGTAGAATCAGCTTTTTATGTATGGGTTAACGGAGAGGTTGTCGGGTACAGTGAAGATAGCCGGACTACATCTGAATTTAATATTACTCCTTATTTGAAAAGTGGAGAAAATACACTAGCTGTTGAAGTGTACAGGTTAAGTGATGGTATCTACCTCGAAGATCAGGATGGATGGCGAATGTCAGGTATTTTTCGTGATGTTTACATGGTTGCAAAGTCGACTTTTCATATTCACGACTTCTTTATACAAACCCAACTAAACGATAATTTCTCAAATGCTAACTTAACAGTAGGTTTAGAACTCACAAATACCCAATCTAAAAAGCAAGTCTCGTCAACTGTTGAGACGACAATTTACAATTCATTTCAAGAAGTAATTCTTTATAAAACGTTTTCAGTTGAGACCGTTGAACAAAAATCGTCGCTGTCAACCCAATTTAATTTAGAAATTAAAAATCCGGAACTGTGGTCAGCAGAAATTCCTAATCTGTATTATATAACTTTTAAATTAAAGGACCAAAATGGAAAGACGCTGTCAATGGCTGGAAGTCAGTTTGGAATAAGAGAAATTAAAATAAAAGACAGAACAGTATTGGTTAACGGACAAGCCGTAATTTTTAAAGGAGTAAACAGAGTTGAAGGAGATCCAGTGAATGGGAAAAATGTTCGTCCTGAATTACTTAGAAAGGATATTCAGTTAATGAAACAGAACAATATTAATTGCGTTCGTACGGCTCATTATCCACAGGATCCGGAATTTTATAATTTATGCGACCGCTTTGGTATTTATGTTATTGACGAAGCGAATTTGGAAAGTCACGGTTTTGGTGTAAAACAAAACAGCCTGGCAGATGATGATAGCTGGAAACAGGCATTTCTCGACAGGGCAGAAGCAATGATTGAACGTGATAAAAATCATCCTTCGGTTGTAATGTGGTCTCACGGAAACGAAGCAGGTAATGGCTCAAATTTCGTGGCAATGAACAAACTGGCTCACCGGTTAGATCCTACACGGCCAACACATTATCATGCTGCCGGAAATCCTGTGTCCTGTGACGTTCTTGGCGGAATAAATCGCAGTATAGCTGTGGATGGTAAAATTGAAGGTGTTAATCGGTATTTGCCATTGGAAGCACTGGAAGCTATAGCTCATCTTGATGACAACAGACCTTTCTTAATGAACGAATACGCACATGCAATGGGAAATTCAATTGGAAACCTACCAGAGTATGTCGCTATGTTTGAGAAGTATCCACAACTTAGCGGTGGATGCATTTGGGACTGGGTTGATCAGGGGCTACTCACATACACCAACGACGGAACACCTTATTGGGGGTATGGCGGAGATTTTGGAGATAAGGTTGGAGACAACGACTTTTGTTTAAACGGTATTATTTTCCCTGACAGGACTGGTGACAGCAAACTTGTTGAAGTAAAAGCAGCATATCAGAATATAGCGTTCAAATTAACAGATAGAAAAAATATTACTGTTGAACTGCTTAACAAAAATTATTTCGATGATTTAAGTAGCTGTATTTTAGCATGGAGGTTGCTTGAGGATGGATATCAGGTTTGGCAAGGGACTATCGATAACATAAAAATAAAGCCAGGGCAAAAGAAAGAATTTGAGTTATTCTCTGAGCACCGGTTAAATTCAGAAAAGGAGCAAATATTGATTGTTGAAGTTCGTCTAAAGGAGGAAGTTCCCTGGGCCGGCGCTGGACTTTCTATTGCAAGGGGGCATTTTTCACTGTCTGATTGGAGCGGGGCCATTTTGTCAAATACAAATTCCCGGTATGATAAGATAGAGAGCGATGAAACGGCGGAGCTAATCTCGATAAAAAACAACCTTTTCTCAATGAAATTCAGTAAAAAGAATGGAGAAATTATTTCCTATGTATTTGCCGGGAAACCTCTTTTAGAAGAAGGTCCTACTTCTTGTTTCTGGAGGCCGCCTACAAGAAACGATGCTCGCAGATTATCAGCCAGATGGCTTGATTCAGGATTGGGAGATATAAATAACGTGCTGAAAAATATTCAGATGGAAAACAATGACAGTACAATCGTTGTATCTGTTGGATTTCAGTCACAGGCAAAAGAATCCTCTGGTTTTAATACCAGTATGAAATATGTGATTTTCCCTGATGGGAAAATTAAAGTTACATTGCAAGTGGAACCATTTGGAGAATTACCCGAAATGTTGCCTCGTATTGGAATACAAATGAAAACGCCTGAAGGTTTTGAGCAATTTGAGTGGTATGGGAATGGTCCTTATGAATCTTATGCAGATCACCGGGCAGGTGTTTATCCCGGAATCTGGTCAGGAACTATTGATGACCAGTGGGTAAACTATCCCGTGCCGCAGGAGAACGGGAATAAAACAGATGTGCGCTGGTTAAAACTTTCAAATAATAGGGGTGAAGGAATTATGATATCCGGTCAAAGTTCAATGTTTCAGGCTTCCGTCAGCCATTTCGAAAATAGAAATATTACTGAGGCAATGCACCCTTTTGAGTTGAATAAACAAGCCTGTGGAATTCTTCATGTGGATGCATTAAATGCACCATTGGGAAACATGAGTTGCGGAAATGTGAAACCGCTGGAAGCCTTTTGGATACATCCTCAGCAAACCTCATTTAGTTTTGTTTTATCTCCGTTGTACTAAGTCATTAACAACCAAAAAGTAAAAAAATGAAATTAAAATATTCAGCTTATCTTTTATTTGTAACGGTATTTCTTTTTTATTCGTGTATCACTCAAAAGAAGAAGGAAAATAGCAAACCCAATATTATATATATTTTAGCAGACGATTTGGGATATGGTGATTTAAGTTGCTACGGACAAAAGCTTTTTAGCACCCCAAATATCGACAAGATGGCCAGTGAAGGTATGCTTTTCACACAACATTATGCCGGTGCCACGGTTTGTGCGCCGTCCCGCTCATCTTTAATGACGGGGCAAACAACTGGTCACACACCAGTAAGAGGGAATAAAGCAGCAAAGCCTGAAGGGCAGTGGCCAATTCCTGATTCAACTTTTACAATAGCAGAAATGCTTAAAAAAGAGGGTTATGTAACCGGTGCATTTGGGAAATGGGGATTGGGTTATCCCGGCTCAAAAGGAGACCCAAACATGCAGGGATTTGATGAATTTTATGGATATAATTGTCAACGCAAGGCTCATAATTATTACCCTGCTTATTTATGGCATAACCAAAATAAAGTTATACTGAATGAAAACAATGGAGACAAGCTGATAAAATATGCTCCGGAGCTTATTCATCATGAGGCTCTTCAGTTTATTGAACAGAACAGGAACAAACCTTTTTTCATGTATTACCCAAATATAATTCCTCATGCTGAGTTGTTACCACCGGAAACATTAATTAAAAAATTCAGAGGTAAATTCCTGCCGGAAAAAAGTTTCGATGGAACAGAACCTGATGAAAAAGGTTTCAGAGATGGATCATACGGAACACAACCTGAAGGCCATGCCGCATTTGCGGCGATGGTTACCTTGCTCGACAAACAGGTGGGAGATATTTTTACAAAACTAAAAGAGCTGGGAATAGACGATAATACTTTAGTTATTTTTAGTTCTGATAATGGTCCTCATCTCGAAGCTGGTGCCGATCCTGACTATTTTGACAGCAACGGACCATTGAGAGGGTATAAAAGAGATTTATATGAAGGTGGTATCCGTGAACCAATGATTGCCTGGTATCCGGGTAAAATAAAAGCAGGAACAACCAGCGATCATGTTTCTGCTTTTTGGGATGTAATGCCTACAATTGCTGAACTTGTGGAAATTGAAACGCCGAAAAATATTGATGGGATTTCTTTTCTTCCGACACTACTAGGGCAAAAAGAACAACAACAACACGATTTTTTGTATTGGGAATTTCATGAAAGAGGAGGTACTCAGGCTGTTAGGAAAGGAGATTGGAAAGCTGTTCTATTTGTGGAGAATGGTCAATTCGAACTATATAATCTGTCAAATGATAAAGAGGAGAGGAATAATGTTGCAAAAGATTTTCCCGAAGTTGTCGGCGAATTAAAACGGTTAATGAGAGAGGCACGAATCTCCTCAAAAACATTCCCTTTCTTATCAGAAGAAATCTTGAATGAAGATAAATAGTTGATACCATTATGAAAAATAGAATTGAATTTAAAACATTAAAACGAAATATTTCAAGTTTGATATCACCACTTGCCTGTTTTCTTCTCTTGATAGTCGTTCCTTTGTTCTCAGGGGCTCAAAAGAAGAAAGCGTGTTTCAGTCCTCCTGCAGGAGTAAAATTTTATTCTGATATTCCTTATAAAGAAGGGAATAATGCCTGGCTGGTAGATATTGCCGTTCCGGAGAATGTAGGAGAAAATTTACCAGCTGTAGCAACAATTCATGGAGGCGGATGGAAAAAAGGCGATAAAAACGGACAAAGGGGATTAATTGTTCGGTTTGCTCAAAATGGGTACGTTGCTATGGCTGTTAGGTATCGTCTCTCCGGGGAAGCCCCCTTTCCTGCTTGTCTTCAGGATGTAAAATCAGCTATCCGTTTTCTCAGGGCAAATGCAGACAGATATAACGTCGACCCGGATAGAATTGGAGCTTATGGTAACTCAGCTGGAGCCCATCTTGCATCTATGCTTGGTCTAGTTCCAGTCGATATGGGATTTGATGATGGAGCCAATATGGAATTTTCCAGTGTTGTAAACGCAGTATGTGCAGTTTCGGCTCCTACTGATTTTTCAAATTGGGAAAATTATGATTCGGTTCAGTCAGTTGAATTTCTCGATAGTTCGAAAGGGACATTAATGGAACGAGCACAAAAAGCTTCTCCGATTAGCTATGTTAATAAAATGTCTCCGCCGTTTTTGTTGATTCATGGTACCAAAGACAAGACCGTTCCTGCCAGTCAGTCAATACGGCTGGCTTCAGAGCTGAGAAAAGTTGGGGCTGAAAATATTAATCTAATTTTAGTAGATGATTTAGGACATACACCAATGCTTACACATGAGAGTTTATTGTGGCCTTCTGTTTTAGCATTCTTTGATAAAACCATTGGTAGTAAAAAGGATAAACTGCTCAATGAAATAAGACTTTCACAGAAATACATGAGAACTAAAAAGAAATTAGGTAGTTTTTCTTTCAATGATATTAAACAATTCGATTTAAACAATGATGAAATTATTACACATAAGGAATTTGGAGGAACAAATGAATTGTTTGACAGGTTAGACAAAGACGGTGATGATAAAATTGATATAAGAGACCTTAAATAGAAGACAGGGATTTACAAATATATAAAGACTATGAAGAACTATAAAGAATACTTATTGTGCTTCCTGTTAATGGTTGGTTTTTATTGTTCAGCACAAAACAAACCTAATATTTTGTGGATTACCATTGAGGACTCTTCTCCGCAATTTTTTGGGTGCTACGGTAATAGTAATGCCAATACACCTGTTATCGATAAACTTGCTCAGGAAGGTGTTCGATTCACTAACGCTTTTTCAACTGGAACAGTATGTTCTCCGAGTCGAAGTACAATAATAACAGGAGTTCGTACTTTTAAAGCAGGTACAGGCAATCATCGGAGCAATTATCCGATTCCTGAGTCTATTAAAGGTTTCCCTTATTATTTGCAAAAACAGGGATATTACGTTTCCAATAATTCGAAAACCGATTACAATATTGCCAATGCAAATTTTTTTATTCGCGAAACATGGAACGAAAGCTCCGGGAAAGCCGGGTGGTGGAACAGAAAGCCAGGACAACCTTTTTTTGCTGTTTTTAATTTTAAGGAATCGCACCAGTCGAGAACAATGACAATGCCTTATGACTGGTATATCGAAAATGTGTGGGAAAAGCTGGATGAAGACGAGCGAATTTCAGAAGATGCTTTTGAAATGCCACCTATTTATCGTGAAAGCGACGAGATGCGAAAACATTTTGCACGGGTTTATAATTCGATCTCTCTAACTGATAAACGCATCGGAGAACTGCTTGAACAGCTGGATGCTGACAATTTGAGAGATAGCACAATTATTTTCTTTTTTGCCGATCATGGCGAAGGAGAACCTCGTGGAAAAACCAATGGTATAAATTATGGCTACCGTGTACCTTTTGTTGTGTGGTTTCCGGAAATGTACAAACATCTTTCGCCTTGGGGAACGGCCGGAGCAGTTACCGAGGAGCTAATAAGTTTTGAAGATTTGGCTCCAACCTTGATCAGCCTGACTGATGGAGAAATACCGAAATACCTCGAGGGCCGGATTTTGATGGGCAAATATCGTTCAGAACCTGTTAATCATCTTATTTTGTCGGCAGACCGGGCAGATAACGGAATTGATATGGTGCGCACTATTACAGATGGACGGTTTATATATTCCCGAAATTATTTACCATTCATTCCTCAGGGAAGATATATTCGTTATATGTACATTTCTGAAATTGTACAGCAGATGCGAAGCGATTACAATATCCAGCTGCTTGATTCTCTTCAGAAAAGCTATTTTGAACCGCGCACGGCTGAATATCTTTTTGACATTGAGAATGACCTTTGGGAAACTAATAACCTGATTAACAATCCGACTTATAGTGATGTGTTGCAAAAAATGAGAAAACAATTGGATGAAGACGTATTGAAAGCCAGGGATGTAATGTTTTTGCCTGAATATGAAATTAGGTTGCTTTCAAAATATCAAACTGCTTACGAATATCGTTTGGATAAACAAAAATATCCTTTCAAAAAAATTTATAAAGCCGCTTCAGTTTCTGGAAAAAGAGGGAGAAACGTTGCTGCAAAACAAGTTGAATATCTTCGGAATAAAAATAAAATCGTCAGGTACTGGGGAATTATGGGATTGCGAAGCCAGGAACAGGAGATGTTAAATGAATTTCAGAAGCAGATTGTAAAAAGTATGGATGATACCTATCCATTGGTTTCGCTTGGTGCTGCAGCTATTTCTTTTCGATTGTGGGAGAATAAAAGGGCTCAGCAGATTCTTATTGAAAATTGCCTGTCTGAGAACATGGACATTGCACTGTTGGCTATAAACTTTTTGATGTATACCAATAACAAAACGCCTTTTATTGAGGCTGTAAAAAAAGTACGTGAGATGCCAGACAGAAGCTACAATGTAAAAGCTGCCTGCATGGACTTTCTTGGTAGTTTAAACCTTGTTTCAAACAATTACAACGACAAAACCTAAAGAAATTTTCATAACCTCTTATAAAAATTGGCGTTTTTTTTGAATCAAGTGTACAAAAAAAGCAGTCTTCAAATCTTATAATTTCTTCTTTTTAAGGTAATCGAAAAATTGTTCTCGATTGTTGCCTAAAAATACCCGTTTAGAGCATGATTTTCAATACCAAATCGAATCAATTCATGTCAATTTAAATGTTTGTAAAAGAGAGTATCGCGAGAATTTCTGAGACTATATCAAGAACATATCTTTTAAAATTGTTTGTTCTCGGTAAAGTCTCGTTTATCTTGACCTTTTTTGTGCTTTTTGACTTCCTTGTAAAAACAAAAAGCACTTAAAATCAATATCTTAAGTGCTTTTTATTTTTTTTGATTCTTTAATCGTGCCCAGTAAAGGACTCGAACCTTCACGTCCAATTGGACACTAGTCCCTGAAACTAGCGCGTCTACCAATTCCGCCAACTGGGCTTTGAGCGCTGCAAATATAAAAAAAATCCTGTTGGTGTTTGTTAAAAAACAGTATTTCTTTTTATGCAGACCAAAGGTAAATTTCAATCTAACATTTTAATACATTTTTATTTGATCCTGTGATGTAATCTTTTCGCAGTATTTACATTTCAGCTCCAGTGATTCTTTTGATATAACTGTAAAGCACGTTGATATTTTTTCATGATTGGTGATGCATTTGGGATTAAAACACTTTACAATACCTTTTATTACTTCCGGAATTTTAACAATCTTCTTTTCAACAACCTCATAATCTCTGATAATATTCAATTTGGCATGTGGCGCTATTAATGCAATTTTATTTATTTCATCGTTTTCAAAAAACTTGTCCGAAACTTTTATAATGGCTTTTGTTCCCAATTTCCCACTATCCAGATTTGTCCCAAAAGTAATTTGGTTTTCAATTTTATCTAAGCCCAGTATGGTAATTACTGTAAAAAGGTTTTTGGCCGGAATATGATCGATTACCGTTCCGTCTTTTATTGCGCTTACTTTTAGTTTCAGCTTCTTTTTCATATCGTTGTTCATTTCTTTTTATTTTAGGTTCATGGTGTGGGCAATTATGGCTTCGCGTGTAAAAACACCATTTAACGCTTGTGTAAAATAATATGCTTTTTCGTTGCTGTCTACATCGGTATGAATTTCATTAACCCTGGGGAGAGGGTGTAAAATTTTTACATTTGGTTTTGTATTTTTTAACATTGCATTATTCAGAATGTAAATGTTTTTTACTTTTTCATATTCGATAGGATCTGAAAAACGCTCCTTTTGAACCCTTGTCATGTATATAATATCAGCTTCACTTATAATATCGGTAAACTCGGTATGTTCAAAAAAGCGAATTCCTTTTTCTTTTAAAAACAGCTTATACACTTTTGGCATTTGAAGCTCTTCCGGTGCGATAAAGTTAAAAATTGGACTCCCGAACTCTGACATGGCCATGAGAAGCGAGTGTACGGTTCTTCCGAATTTCAGATCCCCGACCATAAAAATATTCATATTATCGAGTGTTCCTTGTGTTTTCAAAATTGAATACATATCGAGCAATGTCTGGGTTGGGTGTTGGTTTGCTCCGTCTCCTGCATTTATTACCGGAACAGGCGAGATTTCTGCGGCATATCTGGCTGCTCCTTCCAGTGGGTGTCGCATAACTATCAAATCGGCATAATTACTTACCATTTTTATGGTGTCATGTAACGTTTCGCCTTTTGTTGCGCTTGAACTCCCTGGATCGGCAAACCCAACTATCCGGCCCCCCAACCGGCTGATAGCGGTCTCAAAGCTCAAACGAGTGCGGGTTGAAGGCTCAAAAAAAAGGGAAGCAACAACTTTCCCCTTTAGTAGTTCCTGATTCGGGTTTTCTTCAAATTCCGCCGCCAGTTTCATAATTTTCAGATATTCATCCTTTGAATAGTCTGTAATTGAAATTAAATCCTTTTTCATAATATGCCTTAACTAATGTGTTTAATCTGTTCATAAAAAAAAGAAAACCAACATTCTGAAAAAAAGAAATGTTGGTTTTCTGTAGGTTGAAAAGGAAATATCCTTTCTTATGTAGAAAATCGAAAATATGATTTAATGGATTTGTGATGAAACTCTGAGAATAAAGAATTATTTTTTTATAGCGTTTTAGGGTTCCTTTTTTTGAATTAAAATTTAGGCGTTTCATCATGATTCAAAATTAGCGGGTTTTATTTTCAGAAATAATGATTAATGCAAGTTTTTTTTATTATTTTATCAACAGAATTCACTCTGTTTTTTTTATTTCTACACCATAAAAATTTCTGAAAATTTGTTCTGCCTTTTCTGCTTCCGACTTCCTGACGGAAAAATCCAACAGACAATCGATTTCAAATTTTGTATTCAAAATCGTAAAATTTTCCTGCTTGATTATATTCATTACATCATTTAAAACCGGATAGTTAAAATGAAGCTGGTAGCGTCTTTCTATGGTTTTTGTAACAATTTTTGTTTTTGAAAGAACATCGGCGGCAGCGCTTTTGTAGGCATTTATCAGACCACTTACACCAAGTAAAGTACCCCCGAAATAACGAACAACTACGATTAAAATGTTAGTTACTTCAAAACTCTGGAGCTGACCTAAGATTGGTTTTCCTGCTGTTGACGAAGGTTCTCCGTCGTCGTTGGCCCGGAAAGTAATTTCTTCTGTGCCCAGGCGCCAGGCGTAACAATGGTGGCGGGCACTATGGTGTTCTTTTTTTAGTCGATTCAGGTGCTCTTTAATTTCTTCTTCGGAATGTACAGGAAAAGCATATGATAAAAATTTACTGCCTTTGTCTTTAAAATAGCCTTCATTGGAATTCCCGATTGTTTTATATGTGTCTTCCATTACGTTAATAAATATAAACTCACAAATGCCAGAGCCAACCCGGCATAATTTATTTTGTTTAGCTTTTCGTTAAAAATAATATATCCAACAAATGCTGAGAGTGCAACAATGGACATATTGTTAACGGCAAAAATCAGAGAGCTTTCCAAATAGTTGCTGCTTAAAGCATTCATCAGAAAATAAAGTGACCCAAAATTCGCAATTCCCAGAAGAATACCCAAAAGTACAGTAGGAATCAATACATTCAATATTTTCTTTCCATTTCGGATCGAGAATAGAAGGGCAAAAACAAATGCTACAAAAAATACATAGGTAGTAAATATCGGTATCTGTTCGGGAGATGTTTTTAGTGTTTGAACATATTTAACTAGTGAATCAGCAAAGCCGCTACCTATAAAAATAGAAACAGGAAAGAGAATAAATATGATATTGGTTTTTTTGATTTCCTTTTTATAAACGGTTAGTACTATGGCTGCGAATGAGCCTGTTAATCCGATATATTCTAGGGTGGAAATTCCTTCGTTGAAAAATGAAATAGAAAAAAGGACAGGAAATACCAATGACAATTTGTTTGCCAATGTAGTAACCGTAATCCCCGCTTTTTGAGAAGAGTTTCCGATTAAAAAGAACAATCCGGTAAATAATATACCCAAAAGTAAGGCAAAAGGGAACCAGTTTTTTGTTTGATCTGTAAAAATAGATTCAGATGGTGAAAACAGTACAGTACCAAAAATAGTTGCTGTAAAGTAGTTTACTGTAATTAAATGAGTGAGGTTGCAAGAATAATTTTTTGCCCAACGAAAAATTATATAGATAGAAGTTGAGGAAATTATACTGGCAAATAGATATATCATTTGTATGATAAAAAAGCATCCGGTTTTGGATGCTTTTAATTACATTTTTAATTTCTTTTCAATGTCTTCTACAAACTGTCTGAAGTTTTTATCTGTATCTTTCAGATTATTTACCGTTTTGCATGCATGAAGTACAGTGGCATGGTCTTTACTTCCAATTTGTGCTCCAATGCTCGCCAGTGAATATTTTGTGAGGCTTTTTGAAAAATACATTGCAATTTGTCTGGCTTGTACAATTTCACGTTTTCTTGTTTTTGTCTGTAATGCGTCAACCGGCATGTTGAAATAATCGCAAACCACTTTTGAAATGTATTCGATAGAAAGCTCTCGTTTGGAATTTTTAACCAGTTTGTTTATGAGTTTGGCTGCCAACTCAAGCGTAATTTCCCGTTTGTTCAACATTGACTGAGCAAGCAGCGAAACCAATGCTCCCTCCAGTTCACGAACATTATTTGAAACATGAGATGCAATATATTCCAGCACTTCGTCGGAAAGTGAAATCCCGTCTTTGTATACTTTTCTTTTTAAAATTTCCATTCGGGTTTCAAAGTCGGGCGTCTGTAAATCTGCTGTTAATCCCCACTTAAATCTCGAAAGTAGCCTTTGTTCCATCCCTTTTAATTCAATTGGCGGTTTGTCTGATGTCAAAACCAACTGTTTACCCATTTGATGGAGATGATTAAAAATATGGAAAAAAGTTTCCTGGGTCTTTTCTTTTCCTGCAAATTCATGAACATCGTCCAGAATCAGAACATCAATCATTTGATAAAAATGAAGAAAATCGTTCCTGTTGTTGTTTCTTGTGGCTTCGGTAAACTGGGTTTGAAATTTATTGGCATTTACATATAAAACAACTTTGTCCGGAAAACGCTCTTTTACTTCAATTCCAATTGCTTGCGCCAGGTGAGTTTTTCCCAAACCTGAATTTCCGTATATCATTAAAGGATTGAAGGCTGTCCCTCCGGGGTTTTGAGCAACGGCAAAACCTGCACTTCTGGCCAGGCGGTTGCAATCACCTTCAACAAAATTATCAAAAGTATTATCCGGTTTAAGTTGAGGATCGATTTGAAGCTTTTGAATGCCAGGGATAATAAATGGATTTTTTATTGAGGCTTTTTCTTCTGAACGCAACGGAATGGTCAGTGGTTTGTTCTGAATTTTATTATTGTTGTTGGTTGGGTAGCTTACTGTGAACGGTGTATTTCCATTATCCGAAGCATTTCCCATAACAACGTTATATTCAAGTTTGGCACCGGTGCCAAGCACCATACGAAGTGTTTTTCGCAAGATGTCAATAAACTGTTCTTCAAGGTATTCATAAAAGAATGCACTCGGAACTTGTATTGTTAACACTTTGTTGTCAAGTTTAACCGGTACTATTGGTTCAAACCATGTTTTATAACTACTGGTAGGTACATTGTCTTTAATAACGTGAAGACATTTTTCCCACGCAGCTTGGTATTCGTTGCTCATTTAAAAACGCAAGTTAATGAGGTTCTACAAAATAATTCTTTATAATTCTCAGTATTCCCGGAAACAAAATTTGCGAAAAAAAAGTTAAAAAAAAAATGAAATTGCTATTGATTTTTTCGTGATAATTATATTGTTTTCTCTATCAGTGGTTTAAAATTTAATTATTTACGAGCTCTGTTAAGATTTTGATATTGAGTATGTTATGTGTAATGCGTTGATAGCTAATAGTATATCTGGTTGGTAGTAGTTGGGTTTTTGTTGTCATAACAATTTATATCAACACTAGCTGGTTTATTATCGTAAGGATTTTAGTGCTTTTTTTAATTTTATTAACCGTCCGTTTTTAAATGCTACGACAGTTGCATCCGGAAAATTTCTTTTTACTTTTTTTTGTAACTCGATAATTTCATTGTAAGAATTGGTTGCACCAGTAAGGTAGGAATAAGCACCACTTGTTGAATATTCCTCAACCTCGGTTCCCAGTCCGTCAAATATTTTTGAATTTAACGGAATTTGATTTTCGGTTGATATCAGATGCACTTTAAAAATAATATTTTTTGATGCAGCATCTCCGGCTGCGGTAATATATACTTCTTTGCCTAAATCCAGCGCGGAAAAGTGAAGATATCTTTTCGGGTTGGTTTGAATATCACTGATCAGTGAACTCAAGTCTTCGGAGAGGGTGTTTATGGAATAATAAAGTTCATCGTCGTTTAGCAAAAGCCCGGCAGAATTATCGTCGCTGTTTAATTTTTCGATAGTAGCTAAAAGTTGGTTTGAGGCATTTTGCAGGTTGGTTAGAACAGGAGAAACGGAAACCTGTGCAAGCGTATCGCTAAATGCAGAGAGGTTTTGGATTGTTTTTTCAAGTTCACCTGTATTTTCTTTAAATGTTGTTGTGATTTCATCAACATTTACAATTATTCTTTGAATACTTCCTTTTTCAGTGGAGACAATTTCATTTAAATCGGCCGTGGTTTTTTCAAGATTTTCGATGGTTTGGTTGATGTTCTCAAAACTTTCAGAAAGATTCTGCCTGGCATCTTCGTTAAAAATAACCGTTAGTACTGTTATTGCAGAATCAAGGGTACCAAGCAGCTCTTCTGCCTTATTTTTTATTGGTAAAACCTGCATGCTAACCTGTTCTTTTAAGTCAGCTTCAACAGCACCCGGAATAGTATCATTTGATGAATAAATTTCGGTCTCTTTGCTTAGAACTAATTTAACCGATCGTGTTCCCATTATATCGGCGCTTATGATTTGGGCAACTGAATTTACGGGAATTCTGAAATCGGCATCTATCATTAAGGTTACTATAAGTTTTCCGCTGTTGTCGGGAGTAAATGAAATTTCTTTGACTTGCCCCACCTGGTATCCGTTTAATGTAACTTTGTTTGAAACATCAAGTCCGTCAATGCGTTCGTAGATTACGTGGTAATATTTGTTTTGTTTAAATATGTCATTCCCTTTCAGGTAACTTAGCCCCCAAATCAATATGGTTATTGATGTAACAATTAAAATGCCTAATCGCGCGTATTTCGAAATTTTTATTTTCATGCGTGTATTTTTTCAACAATAAAATGTATCAACCCAAATTTTATTTTTTTTTGATCAGCTTTTCAGTTTTTGATAATGTAAAATTAGGGATTTAGAACAGGAATTACATTTTTCACCGAATCTTTTTAACGGAAACCAACTTATCGTCTTCAAAAACCACAATAAATGCGTCTTTGAATTTTCCTTGTAGCCTTTTTCTCTCCGCTACCGCGTCGTCGTACGATTCAAATTTCCCTGAATAATATTTGTAAATTTTTCCGGTATTTATTTTAAAAATGTTTTTCTCTCCCTTGAAGTTTGAAGGTTTTGTATCGAGAGATCTTCTCGTGGCTGCAACCTGAACCGAATAATAGGAGTTTAAAATCGGATTTGAATTTTCTTTCTTTTCATTGCGAACCACTTGTTTTTCTTCCGGTTCGGTAACCAGATTGAAGCTGCTTTTTTCTTCTATTCGGTGTTTGTATTCTTTAAAAGCTTTAAAAATGGAGTTTGCAATATTATCACGTCCCGATTCACTCAGAAGGTAATTTCTTTCCGATTGATGACTTAGAAAACCAGCCTCAACAAGAACGCTTGGCATTGTCGTTTCCCTTAAAACCAAAAAACCGGCTTGTTTAACACTTCTGTCATATCTTTTGGCTACTTCCCGAAATTGATCCTGGATAACGGAAGCCAGCATAACGCTCTGTTCAAGGTATTCATCCTGAATCATTTCAAACATAATGTAGGATTCGGAAGAGTTGGGATCAAAGTCTTCGTAAGTGGTTGAATAGTTGTCTTCGAGTAAAATCACCGAATTTTCCTTTTTTGCTACCTCCAGATTGTCCTCGCTTCGGTGTTGTCCGAGAACAAAAGTTTCGGCTCCCTGAACCGACCTTGCCGATACATAGTTGGCATGGATTGAGATAAACAGGTCGGCGTCGTTGCGATTTGCAATTTCGGCACGCCGGTACAATGGAACAAAAATATCTTTATCTCGCGTATAAATTACTTTGGCATCAGGGAAACTACTTTTGATATAGGCTCCGAGTTTTAATGAGATATCCAAGACAATATCTTTTTCACGGGCTGTACCTACAACTGCCCCCGGATCTTTTCCTCCATGTCCTGCATCAATTACGATTATTGAAACTTTCGATTCATCCTGAAAAGATGGGCTCGGGTTTTCTCCCTGTATTTCAGCGCACTTCGGCGACAAATAAGAAAAAATGATAAGAAATATGAATAAGCTTTGTCTCATAACAAAATTCATTTCGGTAACAAAAATAGAAATATTAGAATTATTTTGCATTTATTAGGGCTTTTGTATAACCCTTATTTTTATTTTTGCACGGCAAGCCGGGTAATAAAGGTTTTAATTCAGAAAACAATTTGTACAAAATAGGTTTAACATATCTTTTCATAGTCTTGTCACTATTTGTTTTTGGCCAGGAAACAGATAAAAATGTTCGTTTAACAAATTTAAATCAGCAGGACACTACTTTCACCGAAACTCCCGTGCAGGATACTTTAGCTGTAGATACAATTGAGATTGACTCAATTGTACCTCCTGTAATTGAAGCACCTATTGATTATAACGCAGAAGATTCTATAATTGTATCCTTTGACGGGCAAAAAGTATTTTTGTACAACAATGCTCATGTTACTTATCAGCAAATTGAATTAACAGCCTATTATATTGAACTCGATTTGGAAACCAAAGAAGTTTATGCTGAAGGTCTTTTAGATTCAACTGAAACACTTATTCAGAAACCGGTTTTTAGAGACGGTGATGAAGAATTTGAATCAAAAACACTGAGATACAATTTCGAAACAAAAAAAGGAATAATTACTCAGGTTGTTACCGAGCAAGGCGAAGGCTATTTTCACAGTGAGCGAACCAAGAAGATATCGGATGACGCATTTCTTGCAACAGACGGAAAATATACAACCTGCGATGCTGATCACCCGCACTTCTATTTGCACCTTTCAAAGGCAAAAGTTATTTCCAATAACAAAATTATAACGGGCCCTGCATATATGGTTTTGGAAGATTTTCCAATTTATTTCCCTTTTCTTCCTTTTGGATATTTTCCGAGCACACCAACTTATTCTTCGGGAATTATTGTTCCTACATACGGAGAGGAAGCCAATCGTGGATTTTATCTTCGCGATGGTGGTTATTATTGGGCTGCCGGCCAGTATTTCGATTTAGCCTTGCGTGGAGATATTTATTCAAAAGGCTCATGGGCCGGAAAACTAAATACCAACTACAGAAAGCGATACAAGTTTAACGGAAATTTCGATTTTAAATATAATGTAAATACAACAGGCGAAAGAGGAACCGACACCTATGGAAAATCGAATCAATTTGCTATTTCATGGAGACATTCGCAGGATGCAAAAGCGAATCCGAACCAAACCTTTTCGGCAAGTGTAAATTTTTCAACCAGCGGATACGATAAGCAAAATTCGTTAACCGCTGATACCTACTTGCGTACGCAAAAACAGTCGAGTGTATCATACACCAAAAAGTTTGAAAATACACCATTTAATATGTCGGTAAACTTGAGGCACTCGCAAAATTCTACCGATTCCACCATTTCTCTCACATTACCGGAGATGACTTTTAGCATGGCCAAAGTATATCCTTTTAGGAAAAAAAACCGGGCGGGTCCGGTAAGGTGGTATGAGAAGTTTGGAGTCAATTACTCCGGTAATCTCAGAAATGCGCTTCAGAATGCAAAAGAATGGGAGGTCATGAGTTCATCTTTTACAAAAGACTGGAAAAATGGGATAAAACACAACCTTCCAATTTCATTGCCCAGTTTTAATTTGTTTAACTATGTCAACTTTAGCCCGAGTTTTAGTTACAATGAAAAGTGGTACTTCAAAAAAATGAAATATACCTATGTTCCGGGCGCTGATTTTGAAGACAATCCTGACAGAATTGCAAATACGGTTAGAATTGATACATTAACGGGTTTAAACCGTGTATATGATTATTCATATAGCGTGAGTGCCTCAACAAATATTTACGGAATGTTTTCGCCCTTAAATCCAGACTCGAAAGTGCAGGCTATCCGGCATAAAATGACTCCCTCTGTTAGCCTTAGTTATACTCCCGATTTCGGGCAGGAGAAGTTTGGCTATTATCAGCCTGTTCAAGTCGATTCTGCCGGAACAATAAGATATTATGATGTAAACTATGGTGGAATTTACGGAGGTTCTCCAGGCCAGGGAGCTTCAGGTGCTGTTTCTTTTTCTTTAAACAACAGTTTGGAGATGAAGGTTCTGGATGTGAGAGATACAACGAAGTCGGATGAAGAGCAGAAGTATAGAAAAGTAAAATTGATTGACAATTTAAGTTTTAGTACATCGTATAATCTGGTTGCCGACTCATTTAATTTGTCGCCTGTAGCCATTCGGGCCAGGACAACTATTGCCGGCGTTAGTATAAATGCTGGAACAACGCTCGATCCATATATTCTTGATGAAGATGGAAGAGTAAATAAATACGCCTGGAGTGAAAAGAAAGGATTTTCAAAATTTGGTAGATTTACTCAGGCCAACCTTTCATTTGGTTTGCAATTTAAATCGAAAAAAGGAGAAGAGCAGGCTCAGGCAAATAAGGAAGCTATTGAAGAGGAAAATATATTGCCCGGTGATTATTCAAATTATGCCGATTTTAACGTGCCCTGGGATTTTAATATTGATTATAGTATTAATTATCGGGGGCCTAACTATTTAGGAGGAGATAATATTGTTACTCAGACCCTGGGGTTCAGGGGAAACCTAAACCTCACGGAAAAGTGGCGTATGAGTATGACAACAAATTTTGACATTATGGCCCGGGAATTTTCATTTACTACTTTTAATATAACACGTGATTTGCATTGCTGGCAAATGGTGTTTAATTTTATTCCTTTTGGGCAGAGACGGAGTTACAGTTTTACAATTAATGCAAGATCTTCGTTGTTAAAAGATTTAAAACTGACAAAAAACAGAAGTTATTTCGACAATTATTAATAATACAAAAAATGAAAAGAGTTATTGAAACCTCAAATGCTCCGAAAGCGATTGGACCATACAGCCAGGCTGTTGAGGTGGGGGACACACTGTATATATCAGGACAGATTCCGTTAGACCCTGAAACAATAAAGGTTGTGTATGGTGGTATTAAGGAACAAACAGTTCAGGTATTAAAGAATATTGGTGCCATTTTGGAAGCTGCAGGATATTCATATAAGGACGTTGTGAAATCGACCTGTCTTTTGGCAAATATGGAAGACTTTAAAGACATGAATGAGGTGTACGGACAGTTTTATACTGAGAATCAACCAGCCCGGGCAGCATTTGCGGTAAAAGAGTTACCGCTGAATGTACTTATTGAAATTGAAACTATTGCGGTAAAATAAAAGCAGTTGTCTCAGAATAAATTGCTTATATATTTTTTTAATAAAAAATCTCCATTGGTTTTCGTTTTTGATTTACCTTAACAGTTCAAATACACAAAAGATTTTTTAGAGCTTCGAAGTCGGACGTATCTTTCAGTTTCTTTAAAATCTGAAAGCATGGTTCTACTCGCGCGCGGTTTCTTCGCGTGGCTTGTAAACGCCAAAAATCCCAACCTTTGGGAAAGGTAAGTTTTAGCTTTGTGTTACGAAACATATTGTTTACCAGGTTCCTTTTTCGGGTTTTAAGGAATGTACTTACAGAAATAAACCTGAAATTCACAAACAAGTAAAACTGAAAATTATGAACCCGCCACTCAAAAAACCTTTACTTACACGCCGGAAGGTGCGAATATTTCTTGGCCCGCTTTTCAACGCAATCTTCTGGTAATTAAACTCATCTGAAATTCATAACTACAAAAAAACCTAAAAAATGAAACATGCCCCGTAAACCAAATCTTTTAAAACATTCCCGGGCAGCAACAAGGTTGAATAGCCCGCTCCTCCAAATGAACCTCGTTCTCAATTGCTCTCTCGCACGGTAACTACGATTATCCTGAATATGAAGAAAAGTTTCACTAATTTTTTATTAGCCTAAGTTTAAATTAAAACCAACAATTACTAAACCCAAAAATTATGAATTTTAAATTTATTATTTTAATTTTTTTCGTTCCATTTATTTCATTTGCGCAAACAGAAGAAGTAACATGGAATTATCCGGTTCATCCGGGGACAGAAGAATGGAATACGCTCAATTCGTTCTCTGAAAGACTTAACGCCTTTAATATTCCGGGCGATATTTTAACGGAAATGACAACTGAGAATCTGGTTGAAACCTGCCTCGCTTATCCCTGGTGGATTTTAATTACCAGCCGCGATAATAATCAGGCTGGATACGATTATTTAAAATCTGTATTTAATGGATTTAGAGAATTAGAAAATCGAAAAGATGCAGGAAAGGAGTTTTTAAAGAGTACGAAAAAATGGATCCTCAAAAACGATTGGGATTAAAAACAAGTATTGAAAAAGGTAATTTTAGCTATCAATTTATTTTTATTGAGATAGTATTATCTCAGCCAAATATTCTAAGAAGTTTATCTAAACAAGATTTAACACAACTTTTGGGTGCAGCAATTTCTGTTTTTCAGGACAAAAATAATCCGGAAATTAATTATTCTTTATTGAGTTTGTCTTCTACAGGATTAGTACTTGGTAGAATTTTAGAGAAAAATCAAAACGTGGAATTTTCGGATATTAAGAATAGATTCTTACAGTGTGAAGATTTTATAAAAGAAGGAATTACGGATAACAGAAAGATGTTGATTTGTATAAACAATATGGCAGACCTTTATTACAAAAAATTATTACCATGAGAAAATTATTAATTTTTTTGTCAATTATAATAATTGCTTGGGGTTGTAACAATGAAGAGATTCCGGTTGAGGAAGAAGTGGATCCTTGCAGTTTACTTATTGACGGAGTTTATGTTTGTGCGAGCAGTATTCCGGATTCATCGTTAACCAGTGAAGAAAGAAAGGAATACATGAATATTCCCGAAAGTGTGCTTCCCTGTCTAACAACTGAAGGATTAATAAAAAGTTGTTACACGACATTTTATGGACGTTTAATAGAAGCTTCAAACGGATATCAATCGGGATACAATCTAATGAAAAATTGGTGCCGTGGATTTGATGAACTGGAAAAACGGCTTGACGCTCCTGCTGCTTTTATTTCCTATTTTAAAACCATTGAGCTTAAAAATACGATAGATTATAATTTGTATGCTCTTGAAGTAGCTTCTGCTCAGGATAGCGTTTTAAACCGGTTTTCAAAAGAACAAAAAATTGAAATGTTAAATCTGCAATTGGATTATTTTGAAGAAAGAAGAAATATTTTTAATGACAGTGTTATTCATTGGGATGGAACTCCGGTATTTATGGGACGTCTTATGGCCTTTGATGAAAACGAACCGTTTTTATTTTCAATAGACAGGAATGATGCGCTTGGCCGGTTTATTGATGGAACAGGTACTTACCAATTAAGTATTGAGCTTGCCGATACAATTATTTATTATACTGAAAACTATTTAATTGAATTAAATGTAAACCCAAAATGAAATATCTTAATTTATCAACAATATTATTAGTTATACCATTATACTCATTGAGTCAAATTGATATTAAAACTCCGACAGGAGTAGATATTTATTATGAGGTGGATAATACCATTATGGATGCTGGAGAACGTGCTGCTTGCTGGGCATATTATGACTCTATGATTAATGTAAATGGATGGAATGCCGACATTAAAGCTAATGGTTCATATAAATATAATTGCCATGCGTATGCATGGCATATGTCTGATGGGGGAGATACGGTTAGAATACCAAATGTTTCCGATGTTGAGAAATATTTTAGCGGAGATAGGGCTACATATGAAGAAGTAGATCATATGAACTATTACAGTAAAATATATTACAATGGTGCAGCGCATTCAGCAAGAGCAGATACTGCGGATTTGAGCTATGTTTGGTCAAAATGGGGATCTGCAGTATTAGTTCGTCATGCACCAAATCATTGTCCGTACGAGAATTATTCAAAAGAATATTATGATCTTATTATTGATGATTCACCCAATAGTGTTGCCAAAGGATGTGCAACGGATGTCACTACT
Source organism: Maribellus maritimus (assembly GCF_022267315.1). Classification (GTDB taxonomy): domain Bacteria; phylum Bacteroidota; class Bacteroidia; order Bacteroidales; family Prolixibacteraceae; genus Draconibacterium; species Draconibacterium maritimum. The sequence continues at coordinate 129,798 of NZ_JAIKLE010000008.1, read as the reverse complement.
CTTGACATAAATAATAACTGGTCAGGTATAAAGGTATAAATAGTTACGTCTGTATATCGGGAGATACTTATACAAGGTAAGAAGAATAGTCAAAAAAATAAAAGAGGCTGCCTTGTGTATGAAAAACATAAAAGCAGCCTCTTTTTATTTATAAGTTATTTTCTTATTCAGCAACAACTTCGAATTCAACTTCCACAACTACTTCTTTGTGTAGTTTAATTTTTGCTGTGTACGAACCAACTTCCTTAATACTGTCTTCAGGAAGAATGATTTGTTTGCGGTCGATTTCAAAACCTTTCTTATTGATTGCTTCTGCCAGCTGAATTGTATTTACCGAACCAAAAATTTTGCCTGATGAGCTGGTTTTTGCTCCAATGGTAATCTTTTTGTTTACAATTTTTTCTGCGATTTCAGCTGCAGCGTCTTTTAGTTTTGCTTCTTTATGCGCACGTTGTTTTATGTTTTCCGCCAAAACTTTTTTTGCGGTTTCCGTAGCGGCAATCGCCATTTTTTGCGGAATAAGGAAGTTACGTGCAAAACCATCTTTTACAGATACAATGTCGTCTTTACTTCCTAAACGTTCAACGTCTTGTGTTAATATAATTTCCATTTCGTGTCCTCCTTACTATTTTAACATGTCGGTTACAAATGGCAATAAAGCAATTTGGCGGGCACGTTTGATAGCCTGACCAACTTTACGCTGATATTTCAAAGAAGTTCCGGTAATTCGGCGAGGTAAAATTTTACCTTGTTCGTTTAAGAATTTTTTCAGGAATTCCGGGTCTTTGTAATCTACATATTTAATTCCGTTCTTTTTGAAACGGCAATATTTTTTCTTTTTGATTTCAACTGACGGTGGAGTCAGATATCTGATTTCACTTGAATTCTGTGCCATTTTTATCCCTCCTGTTCTGTTTTAGCTTTTTGTAATTTTTTTCTTTTATTGCTGTATTCAATTGCGTACTTATCGAGTTTAACGGTCATAAACCTGATTACTCTTTCGTCGCGACGGAATTCAGTTTCATACTTTGAAATAAAAGAAGGATCAGCTTTAAATTCAAATAAATGATAAAAGCCTGTCGATTTTTTCTGGATTGGGTAAGCCAGTTTTTTCATTCCCCAATCTTCTTCATGGATCATCTCGCCTCCATTTTCAGCGATGAGTTCCTTGAATTTTTTTACCGCTTCCTTTACCTGTGGCTCAGATAAAACGGGAGTACAAATGAAAACGGTTTCATACTGATTCAACATAAACATCTAATTTTTAATTAATATTAAATATCCAATTTTTTGGACGCGCAAAAATAGAAATAATATGTTATTTATCAAATACTTTCGGTCCTTTTTAAAAGAGAAATGTATTTAAAAATAGAAAGGCGTACAATTGTACGCCTTTTTGCCCAATATTTTAATATAATTCTGATTTATAACGGAATATTTCCATGCTTTTTGGGTGGATTTGACTTTCGTTTATTTTGAGTCATATCCAACGCATCAATAATTTTTTTACGGGTGTCCCTGGGATTAATGATTTCATCGACGTAACCCAGTGATGCCGCCTTGTACGGATTGGCAAATTTTTCCCGGTATTCCTGCACCGCGTTTACTTTTTCATCGTCATTTAGTTTATTCCGGTGAATAATATTTATGGCTCCTTCGGGGCCCATAACAGCAATTTCAGCTGTAGGATAAGCAAAATTTACATCAGCGCCAATGTGTTTGCTCGACATTACATCATACGCTCCGCCATAAGCTTTTCGCGTGATAATCGTAATCTTTGGAACCGTTGCTTCCGAGAAAGCATACAGAAGTTTTGCACCGTGTTTAATGATACCGCCAAACTCCTGGCCGGTTCCGGGCAAAAATCCCGGGACATCAACAAAAGTTACCAAGGGTAAATTGAAGGCATCGCAGAAACGAACAAACCGAGCAGCTTTTACCGATGAATTTATATCGAGTACTCCCGCCAGGTGAGCCGGTTGGTTTGCAACAATCCCAACAGGCTTGCCTCCAAAGCGGGCAAATCCAATAACTATATTTTTTGCGTATTGTGCCTGGACTTCCAAAAAGTGTTTGTTGTCGATTACCTTTTGAATAATCTCGTGCATGTCGTAAGGTTTGTTGGGGTCGGCCGGTACCAGATCCTGCAAACTTTCTTCCACACGGTCAGAAGGATCGATTGTTGTTTTTACGGGAGGATCTTCCAGGTTATTTGAGGGAAGAAAACTAAGTAGTTCCCTTATCATCATTAAAGTCTGGTCTTCATCAGCTCCATTAAAATGAGCAACGCCGCTTTTTGTATTATGTGTTGAGGCTCCACCCAGTTCTTCTTTGCTAACTTCTTCGTGTGTAACAGTTTTAATTACATCTGGTCCGGTAACAAACATGTGGCTTTTTTCATTCACCATAAAAATAAAATCGGTAAGGGCAGGAGAGTAAACTGCTCCACCGGCACAAGGACCTAAGATAGCTGAAATTTGCGGAATAACTCCCGATGCTATAACATTGTTATAGAAGATATCGGCGTATCCTGCAAGACTTTCCACTCCTTCCTGAATTCTTGCTCCACCTGAGTCGTTTAAACCAATAATAGGCGCTCCCATTTTAAGTGCCAATTCCTGAATTTTGACAATCTTGTCGGCATTTGCCCGGCTCAGTGAACCTCCAAAAACTGTAAAATCCTGGGCAAAAACATAAACAAGTCTGCCATTCATTTTTCCATATCCCGAAATTAAACCATCGCCAAGTATTTTTTTGGTTTCCATTCCAAAGTCATAACTGCGGTGGGTAACCAATTTGTCTATTTCGTTAAATGTACCGGGGTCGAGCAATTGTAAAATCCGTTCGCGAGCCGATTTTTTTCCGGCAGCATGTTGTTTTTCGATACGTTCAATTCCTCCACCCAACTCGGCTTTTTCATTCAATTCTTCGAGCTGGTTATACTTTTCTTTTAAATCCATATATTTCCAGGTTTTATTCCAGTTCAATTAAAATCTGATTTCCTTCGATTGTATCGCCCGCTTTAACATTTATCTTTTTTACCTTCCCGTCGCGGGGCGATTTGTATTCGCTTTCCATTTTCATGGCAGAAATAATAATCGCATTCTCGCCTTCTTTTATTTCATCACCTTCGTTAACCAGTATCTCAACTACTTTTCCCGGCATTGGCGACGAAATTGTATTTTCGTTTGAGCTAAAACCATTGGCTCCTCTGTTTAAGAGATAACGAGCTTCTGCGTCAATAACTTCAAGCTCAAATTCTTTATAAAGCGTGTAAGCAGTGTATTTTTTTGGTTGTTCATGAGGCACGAGCTCAATGTTATAGGAATGTCCTCCTTCCAAAATTGAAAAGGTTCCGTCGGCTGTATGCATTAAATCTACCTTGTAGAGCTTTCCGTCAACCTCAACTTCAAGAAGATTTCCATTTTGATTTAACAGATTTACCCATGCAACTCTGTTGTTTAGTTTTATTTCAACTGGCATAACTAATTTTTTAGAAATGATTAATAAACTGGATTTTCTTCCATCTGCTTTGTGCAGCGGTAAATTCCTTTTGGTTTTTTTCTGAATTTCCCAGTTTATCAAGATAATCAATAAACGCGGCGATAATTACCATGTCGTCACAGTCTTCACACGAATCGTTATTCAGTAGCTGTTCCTGGTTCTTTTCAATAAAATGTGTGTCGTAGTTTCCATCAATAAAGTTTTTATTATTCATGATTCTTTCCAGGAACTTTATGGATGTTTTAACCCCGGTAATTTTGTATTCATAGAGTGCCCGCCGCATTCTGCGAATTGCTTCATCCCGTGTTTTTCCCCAAACGATAAGTTTTGAGATCATTGAATCGTAAAAAATTGGAATCTCGTAGCCTTCGTACACATACCCATCGGTTCTGACACCTAACCCCAGAGGTTCTGAAATTTTATAGATTTTTCCGGCACTGGGCATAAAATTATTGTCAGAATCTTCAGCATAAATCCGGCACTCAATAGCATGCCCTTTTTGAATAAGGTCATCTTGTGTAAATTCCAATTCCTGTCCTTCAGCGATTTTTATTTGCTGTTTTACCAAATCAACTCCGGTGACTCTTTCAGTTATTGGATGTTCAACCTGAAGCCTTGTATTCATTTCAAGGAAATAGTAGTTCAGGTCATTATCCACTAAAAATTCGATAGTACCTGCCCCCGTATATTTAACCGCCTTGGCTGCTTCAACAGCTGCTTTTCCCATTGTTTCACGTAATTCCTCTGTCATCAGCGGAGAAGGAGTTTCCTCAATCATTTTTTGATGTCTTCGCTGAACAGAACACTCTCTTTCAAAAAGATGAACGGCATTTCCATGCTGATCGGCCAATATTTGAAATTCAATATGGTGCGGCGATGTAATATATTTTTCAATATAAACGGAATCGTCGCCAAACGATGATTTTGCCTCTGAGCGGGCAGCGCGAACAGCTGAAACAACTTCCGATTCATTTTTTACCAGCCGCATTCCCTTTCCACCACCTCCGGCAGAAGCTTTTATCATTACAGGTACGCCAATTTCTTTTATAATGGAAAGTGCTTCTTCCTCGCTTGTAATCGCACCATCAGTACCGGGAACAACCGGAATGCCGGCTTTGCTCATAACTTCACGGGCTTGTATTTTGTCACCCATTTTTACAATTACATCCGGATTTGGTCCGATAAAGATGATGCCTTCTTCCAAACACCGTTGTGCAAATTTTGCATTTTCAGAAAGAAAGCCATAACCTGGATGAATAGCATCGGCTCCGCAGTTTTTGGCAACTTCTAATATTTTTTCAATGTTTAAATAACTTTCGTTTGAAGGCGCTTTTCCGATGAGATATGCTTCGTGTGCATATCTTACATGAAGTGAAGTGCGATCCGCCTCAGAGTAAACAGCTACAGTTTCTATATCTAACTCCCGGCAGGTGCGCATTACACGAATTGCAATCTCGCCACGATTTGCAACTAAAATTTTATTTATTTGACTCATTTTGATTTTATAAATCGATAAAAATTATCTGTTTTATAAATACAATCAAGTATAACTGTACAAATCCAAAATTGTTTAGTTCAGAAAACCATTTGAAATTACCTTTTGTGGTTTAATCTACAAATCAAAATGTGTTAATAAATGTAAATTTGAGATATAGGATTGTTAATCGCGACCATTAAATTCGAAAAACAAAAGAACTTGTTCTAAGGTTGAAATAGATTTTCTTAGAAAAAAGTTTTGTATTTTCGCAAACAACTAATTTTAGGCCACTTATTTAAATATGCGTTATGTATAGGAATTACCTCTTAATACTTTTTTTTAGTATATCTTTTTTATCTGAATCTCTGGTAGCTGAATCTCAGGATTTTAATTATACGCTTTCCGATGATTCATTGGTGAATCATCATGCAAGCATTAAAAGGGTATATTATGCAACACGAACTAACCTAAAACCCAAAGTAGACGGTAAGCTGGATGACGAATGCTGGAAAGTTGTAGGAAAGTGGGATGGAGGATTTATCCAGCAGCAACCACATCAGGCAAACGCTCCGTCTCAGCAAACTGAAATAAAAATACTTTATGATGACACCTATTTGTATTTTGCAATTGTTTGTCATGACGATGAGCCGGATAAAATAAGTCCGATTTTAGGCCGTCGTGATGAAAATAACGGTGATATGGCAGGAATAGCGCTTGACTCATACAACGATAAACAAACGGCCTTTGAGTTTAATGTAACTGCTGCCGGCCAAAAAGTGGATCTGATGCATTTGGGAGAATATGGCTGGGATTTTAACTGGGATGCCGTTTGGGATGGGAAATCCTCGGTTGGAGACTCGGCCTGGTATGCTGAAATGAGGGTGCCTTTTACGCAGTTGCGTTTTGCAAACAATGAAGAACATGTTTGGGGAATGCACATCTGGCGGTGGATACACAGATTGAGTGAAGAAGACCAGTGGAAATTAATTCCTGTTGATGCACCTGCCATGGTTTATATATTTGGAGAATTGAGAGGAATAAAAGATATCCCTTTTAAAAGAAATTTTGAGGTCTTGCCCTATGTAAAATCAAAATACATTTCTGATGCTCACGACAAATTCAACTTTGGCGGAGGCCTGGACGGGAAAATTGCAGTTACTTCCGACTTTACTCTTGATTATACAATTAACCCGGATTTTGGGCAGGTTGAAGCGGATCCCTCTGTTTTGAATTTAACTTCGTATGAAGTTTTTTATGATGAAAAACGACCTTTTTTTCTGGAAGGAAACAATATTCTGGAGTATGGAGCAGGCTCTGATTTGCTGTTTTATTCAAGACGAATTGGACATGCGCCAAGCTATGCGCCGGGTTACACCGAGGGTATAAATTCAATTTCAGTTCCGGATAATACATCAATCATAAATGCCCTGAAGCTGACTGGAAAAAACAAAAAGGGGCTTTCGCTGGGGATTATCAATAGTATGACGGCAAACGAACAGGCAACGCTTTTCTCAAATAATGGAAGTTCAAAAGAAGCCGTTGAGCCATTTACCAATTATTTTATTGGTCGGGTTAAAAAGGATTTTAATAAAGGAAACACCGTGCTGGGCGGATTGGTAACTTCAACCATCAGAAATATAAAAGATGACCATCTTGATTTTTTGGCCGACAATTCGACCGTAGGCGGGGTTGACTTTGAGCACAACTGGAAAAACCGAAAATATTTTGTGAATTTTAAGAGCTTTTATTCACAGGTGAATGGAAGTACAACTGCAATATCGAGTTTGCAAAATAATTCAAGGCACTATTTTCAAAGACCTGATGCTGGTCATTTGAAATATGATCCTGAGTTGACTACTTTGGAAGGTTGGGGAGGTGAAATTAGTGGAGGAAAAAGAAGTGGTAAGGTTAGGTTGACCGGTGGCTTTGACTGGCGGTCTCCGGGAGTTGAATTAAATGATTTGGGATATTTAAGACAAGCCGACTACATCGATCAGAATCTTGATTTTTTATATTGGATAAATAAACCGAAAGGAATTCTCCGAAGTTACCATATCGGGGTGGAACAGATGCATCATTGGAGTTATGGCGGTGAAAATATAGGAGATGAGATAAATATAAATTCGCGTATCCAATTTAAAAACCGCTGGCGATTGGATTTGGTTTTTGATCGTAAGTTTAATACAATTGATACCCGACAATTATGGGGCGGTCCTTCTTTGAGAATTGACAACAGAACAATGGGCCGGGTTAATTTACAAACCGACCCGGGAAAAGATGTTATTTTGGGATTCTCCGGTTATTGGGCACGTTTTGATGATAAAATAAGTCAGGAAAATTATTCTCAGTTTTATATTCAATGGTTAATTAGCAACCGGTTTACGGTAGCGGCGCGTACGACATATACCAACGAGGTTGACAACAGCCAGTATGTTATGCAAAAATCAATAACCGATAATTAGGAATATATTGTTGGAAAACTGGATCGAAAAACCTTGTATACGACCTTACGGGCAGAACTGTTTGTTACTCCGGAATTATCGCTTCAGTATTACGGGAGCCCCTATGCTTCTACCGGAAAATTTCTTGACTTTAGAAAAGTTGCTGATTCTAAATCTAAAGATTTAAACAGCAGGTATACCTTCTTAAATATTGAAGAAGGAGATGAGCGTTTACTGGTAGATGAAAATTCAAATTTAGTTCTTAATCTTACCGAGGATAATCAGGATTTTAATTTTCAGGAATTTAATTCCAATCTGGTTTTACGCTGGGAATACAAAACCGGTTCAACATTTTATTTTGTTTGGACAAACTACAGGTCTCGTTACGAAAATGTATACAACCCGTCAATCGGCAACAGTTTAAAAGGAATTTCAAAAGTGGCTGCTCAAAATGCTTTTATGATAAAACTGAGCTACTGGTTCTCACTTTAATTCAAAATCATAACTTTGGTGCCCAATTATTCAATGTTTGGAATGAAACTGGCACATTATTTCCCATATTACAAGCGTAATCTGAGGCTGGCTTTACCAGTTGTACTCTCGCAAGTTGGGCAGGTAAGCGTACAGCTTATTGATGTAATGATGGTTGGTCATGTAGGGACTACTGAGCTTGCTGCATCGGCTTTTGTGAATAATATATTCATGATAGGGATGAATTTTGGCATGGGGCTTACTTTGGGGCTAACTCCGTTGGTTGGTAATGCTTTCGGAAACAATGAAAAATCGGAAGTTACAGTTTGGCTTAAAAACGGCATGTTTACACATATTGTGGCAGCCCTTGTTTTAACTGCAATCATGAGCGGGGTTTATTTCTTTTTACCACTAATGGGACAACCAAAAGATGTTTTGGATCTGGCAAAACCTTACTATCTTTTATTGTGTGCATCCTATTTACCCTTTATTTTATTTTTTTCCTTTAAGCAGTTTTTTGAAGGTTTGGGAAATACAAAAATGGCTATGCAAATTACCCTGATGTCTAATGTTGTAAATATATTGCTCAATTATGTTTTAATTTTTGGAAAATTTGGTTTTCCTGCCATGGGGCTGGTTGGTGCCGGAATCGGCACCTTGGTCTCAAGACTAGTGATGCCGTGCCTTTTTATACTTTTTATCTGGAAGAGAAAACAACATAGAATTCATTTTCGTAGTGCGCGGATCCATCCGTTGGAACTAAGTCGTATTAAAAAAATTCTAAAAATCGGAATTCCTATAGCATTACAAATTATTGTAGAGGTTACAGCTTTTGGTATTGGAGCAATAATGATGGGCTGGTTAGGAGAAAAGCCTCTCGCAGCGCATCAGGTTGCGCTTGGATTGGCCTCTTTTACTTACATGATTTCGTTAGGAATTTCTCAGGCCAATACAATTAGAATCAGCCATCAGATGGGAAATAACGATTTAAAAGCTTTAAAAATGGCAGCATTTGGTTCTACTCACCTTGTTTTAGCCTTTATGTCGTTTATGGCACTGGTATTTGTTTTTGGAAAAAACTATCTTCCCTATCTTTTCACCACCGATTCACATGTCGTTATTATTGCAGCCAGTTTACTGGTTGTTGCAGCAGTATTTCAGATTTTTGACGGATTACAGGTGGTTATGCTAAGTACTTTGAGAGGAATGGCAGATGTAAAAGTTCCAATGTTTATTGCTTTTGTTGCCTATCTTCTAATCGGAATACCAACAAGTTATTTGCTAACTTTTGTTGCTAATATCGGCCCGCAGGGAATTTGGTATGGATACCTCGTTGGACTTGGGGTTGCCGGGTTGCTGTTTTATTTTCGTTTTAAACATAATATCAGAAAAAGAGTATAAAAAAACGGGTTATCTTTTATTGGATAACCCGATTGTTCATAGTCTAGTTTAGTTAGATAAGAAAACTTTATTGGTCTAATAGAGAAAAGGTAGTTTTCAATAATTTTCTTAATCTTTCATTTTTAAGCATTGCTAATATAGTACAAAATTGTTTCAATCGTTAACGATTTTTAAAAATTTATTAATATTTGTTAAAATTTCAAATGCCTATTTTTTTAAAATATTGATTTTCAGTCGTTAATAAAAGGGGGGCATGTTGTAAAATATAAACACTTTTTTTTTGTTGATTTTTTTGTTTATTCAATAGGGTCTGTGAAATATAAAATGTGACAAAAATCATTTTTCAATTGTTTTATGAGCAGGTCGTATAAGGCAGTGTGTGCATAAATGTCTACTTTTAAAAAATAATCTTTTTAGACTTATCATAATGAAAAAAATTGTTTTGACAAATATTCGGAAAATGGAACCAACTGTTTGCGATGAACCTAAAATTGTAAAACCGACTGAAGTTAAAATTAAAGTGTCGGTAGTTGGGGTTTGCGGTTCAGATATTCATTATTATTCTGAAGGGAAAATAGGTTCTCAAGTTGTGCAATATCCTTTCCCGGTTGGGCACGAATGTTCCGGAATAATAGAAGAAATAGGCGAGGAGGTAAGCCGTGTAAAAGTGGGAGACCTGGTTGTGATTGATCCTTCTGTACATTGTGGAGAGTGTGACCAGTGCCGGGGAGGAAGACCACATACCTGCCGGAATAATAAATTTTTAGGTTGCCCGGGGCAGTTGGATGGATGTTTGGCTGAGTCAATTGTAATGCCTGAGTTTACGTGTTTCCCGGTAACAGGAAAACTCAATAAAACACAGGCGGCTTTAATCGAACCGCTTACGATTGGGGTTTATGCGGTAAATCTGGCAAATATTTCGAATAATAAAACTTCTGTAGGTGTTTTCGGGGCAGGTCCTATAGGGATGAGTATTCTTATGAAACTTCTGGCTGAGGAGATTTCGAATGTTGGAATAATTGAACCTCTTGAATACAGGCTGAAAAAAGCAAGTGAGATTGGCGCTTCCTATTTGATCAATCCTGAAAAAGAGGTAGTGGAAACAGAAGTTCAAAAAAGAGAAGAATTGTTGCTCGATGTCGTTTTTGAGGCAAGTGGCGAACAGGAGGCTGTAACCAATGCAATTAAAATATTAAAACCCGGAGGCAAACTTGTTTTAGTCGGAATTCCTCCTTCTGCTGAGTACACGTTTAATATGGATTTAATGCGTCGTAAGGAATTAACCGTCATTAACGTGCGCCGTCAGAATCACTGTGTAGAAGAAGCAATTGATTTGGTCGTTTCGGGCAAAATAGATATTGAAAAAATGGTGACACACAACTTTTCCTTTGACGAAACAGCTGTAGCTTTTGATATTGTGGAAGGGTATAAAGACGGCGCAATAAAGGCAATGATTAATTTGTAATCTTTTCTTAAATAGAAAATCCGGAGAAAATTCCCCGGATTTTACATTAAAATTAAGTTGGTTTAAGCTACACATTGTAAGTTGAAGAAGCAGTATCGCCACCACGACCAGTCCAGTTGGTATGGAAAAACTCGCCACGTGGTTTGTCTGTTCTTTCATATGTATGTGCTCCAAAATAGTCGCGTTGAGCCTGCAATAAGTTTGCCGGCAATCTCTCTGTTCTGAATCCATCGAAATAACAAAGTGCAGAAGTAAGTGCCGGTACCGGAATTCCGTTTGAAAGAGCTGTTGCACAAACTCTTCTCCAACCTTCCTGCGCTGATTCAATTTTTTCCTTAAAGAACGGATCCAGAAGTAAGTTTGGTAAATCAGGGTTGTTATCGAATGCCGCTTTGATGTCAGCTAAAAATACTGAACGGATGATACAACCACCGCGCCACATCAAAGCGATTCCGCCATAGTTTAGGTTCCATCCATATTCCCGGGCTGCTTCCATCATCAGGTTATAACCCTGTGCATATGAGATGATTTTTGCACCATACAGAGCCATTTTCAGATCATCAATCAGCTGCGCCTTTTCTCCGTCGAATTTTGGAGCCGGGCCCGAAATTGCTTTTGACGCCTGAACTCTTAGATCCTTTTGAGCGGAAAGACAACGTGCAAAAACTGATTCTCCAATCAATGTTAAAGGAATACCAAGGTCGAGAGCAGAAATACCTGTCCATTTTCCGGTTCCTTTCTGACCCGCTGTGTCAAGGATAAAGTCAACAGTTTCTTCACCATTCTCATCCTTATAACCCAAAATATCGCGTGTAATCTCAATAAGATAACTATCCAGTTCCTGATCATTCCATGCTTTAAAAACTTCGTGCATTTCATCGTTGCTCATTCCCAGCAGGTCTTTCATTAGCTGGTATGCTTCGGTAATAATTTGCATATCACCATATTCAATTCCGTTGTGCACCATTTTTACAAAGTGTCCGGCGCCGCCTTCTCCTACCCAGTCGCAACAGGGAGAACCATCTTCCACTTTAGCTGCTACTGCCTGGAATATTTCTTTAACATGCGGCCATGCATCCGGAGATCCACCCGGCATCATCGAAGGGCCTTTCAACGCACCCTCTTCACCACCCGATACACCGGTTCCTACGTAAAGCAAACCTTTGCTTTCCACATATTCTGTTCTTCTTATTGTGTCGGGGAAGTGTGAGTTACCCCCGTCAATAATAATGTCGCCCTCCTCAAGATGCGGAATAATTTGCTCTATCAGCGCATCAACCGGTTTTCCCGCTTTTACCAGCATCATCACTTTTCTTGGTTTTTCGAGAGAAGCAACAAATTCTTCAATGGACTGCGCACCAATAAAGTTTTTTCCGGCTCCGCGTCCATTTACAAATTTGTCCACCTTTTCTACAGTGCGGTTGTACACTGCTACAGTGTAACCTTTGCTTTCCATGTTTAATACAAGGTTTTCGCCCATTACAGCTAACCCTATCAATCCAATATCAGCTAATTTTTTCATTTTATTTTGATTTTTATATTTCAATAATTTTAAATCCTAATTTTTTCAATTTTTCTAGTGTATCTTTTTTAATATTTTTTGCTTTAACAGTAAAGCTATCAAATTCTCTTCTTACCGGATAATCTCCCCTCTGCTTTTCAAAAAGATGCGGAGTTTCGCGCAAGCTTTCATCATCGTTTTCAATATCATAAGTTGAAAGTACAGCTTCCGCCAGAATTGAATATTCACGTCGTTGATTCCCGTCAATCTCAATAAATGTATTTTGAGGAAGTTCAACACCTTCCGGTTCCCAATCATCGATTCCAAGATTAAAATATCGGCTGACAGCCTGAACGCTCATTTTTGTCCCGTTGGCTTTTCCGTCTTTTGAATATCCTGCAATATGAGGAGTTCCATAATCAGCAAGGTTTAGTAACTCTAAATCAATTTCGGGTTCATTTTCCCAGCAATCTAAAATTACTCCTGAAATATCGTTGGCTTCCAGTGCGTTGTAAACCGACTCAGTTTCAAAAACTTCACCCCGACAAGAATTGATCAGAAGCGGTTGTTTTGAAAGATTCTGTAAAAACTTTTCATTTGCCATATGAAAGGTGGCATCATTTCCTGCTAAATTTAAAGGAACATGGAAAGTAATAATGTCTGCTTCTTTCTGAATGGTTTCAATCGACACAAATTTTTCAGAACCTTCATTTCTTTCACGTGGCGGATCGTTTAGCAAAACTTTCATTCCCAGTATTTCACAAGTTCTTGCTACTTTCGTGCCTACATTTCCTACTCCGACAATTCCAATGGTTTTTCCGGCCAGATCTTCTCTTTTTCGCATCGACCAGGAGAATAATGCTGATGTAATGTATTGGTTTACACTCTCGGCATTACAACCGGGAGCATTTGTCCAGTGAATTCCCGCTGATTTGCAGTAATTTGTATCAATATGGTCATAACCAATGGTTGCCGTAGCAATGAATTTCACAAGCGAACCTTCAAGTAATTTTTTGTTACAGATGGTCCGGGTCCGGGTAATCAGTGCGTCGGCATCTTTTACAACTTCTGCATTGGTTGCTTTCCCCGGAAGGTAGACAACCTCAGCAAAAGGCTCGAGAGCGCCTTTAATATACGGTATTTTATCGTCGATAATAATTTTCATTGTTTTTCCGGGTAGTAGTTTTTGACCATTTCATCAAGAACCCAGCTTGTGCGGGCAGCCGAAATTCCTGTACTCACTGATTTTCCCTGGCCAAGGAATTCATTGGAAACCTGTTGAACGAGATTTTGAGAAATATGTTTTGGGTTGGTAAATTCATATTCCCTGGTGCCATTTTCGTTTTGCAGAATAACATTTCCCGGTGAAAAACAAGGAAGGACTATACGGCCTTTTTCTCCGATAATTTCTATTTCATCTTTTTCTGATGATGCATCTGCTACAAAACACCAGCTTCCTGTTCCGGTGATGCCCGATTCGTGTTTCCAGGTTCCGGTAACAGTATCTTCTGCGGGATACAGACCAGCTTTATTTTCCGCCTTTCCTGAAACTTCTTTGACGGGGCCGAAAACAAAATCAAGATAATCGAACTGGTGAGAAGCCAAATCAAAAAAATGACCTGCACCAGCTATTTCAGGAAAAACATGCCAATGCATTTCCTCTCTCTTTTGATTTTTTTCGGCTGCTTGTTTATATAGTTTAATGTTTACGAGTAACGGTTTGCCGATAGCTTTTTTTTCAACAAGCTCTTTTACTTTTAAAAATGCAGGCAAAGTTCTTCTGTAGTATGCAACACATAGCGGCATGCCTGTTTCCTCCGATACTTTTAACATTTCCATACATTCCCTGTGATTTCTGGCCATCGGTTTTTCAACATAAACCGGTTTGCCGGCCCGCATTGTTTCAATAGCATATTGAGCATGAGAATCGGGTGGGGTGGCTATGTAAACGGCATCAACTTCCAGGTCATTTATTAACTCACTGGCGTTTGAGTACCATTTTGGAACATTATGACGACGGGCATAGTCGGCTGCTTTTTCTGGATTTCTTCGCATAACAGCAATCAGCCCCGAGTTTTTACTTTTATTAAAAGCCGGTCCGCTTTTTACTTCCGTAACGTCGCCTACTCCAATTATTCCCCAGTGTATCGTATTCTTATTTTTCATCAAAATTCAAATCGATCTTTGTATGCCCACAAACCTATCGCAGGATTAGAAATATAGAATATTTCTTCACCGTCGGGCAAAGTGTTAAATCCGTCTTTTAGTGTTTCGGGATTATAACGAGCGGTAATCTCATCAAAGTCGCCGTAAATAAAACCGACACTTTCAATTTCCCTGCGTGTTAAATTCTCTTTTTCTTTTCCCGGGCAATAAGTGATGCTGAATCTTCCTTCAGATGAACCATGGATGAGATGCGCCGCAGCTCCAAGATTTTTTTGAAGGTCTTCGTTTTCTTTTACCATTTTTAAGGTATGTGGCGTTCCATGATATCCGTATTTTCTAATCAATGCATCAATTTGGGCATCTTCTCCAAATTCTTTTAAAGCAGGGGCCAAAACAATTAATTCACCATCGTCGGCCAGTGCCATTCGTGTTCTGTAAACGCTTTTGTTTCCAAGCCATGTACTTTTAAATTCTGTGGGGTCTAACCAAACCACTACTTTTTTTAGCGGTTTATTTACCATTTCAAAATTCACAAGCAAAGAAAGTTTTGCTGCTTTGTCAAAAACACTGTAATCATCGCCGACAAAAAGCCCGTAAGTTTGCAGCCTGCCTTGTTTATTTAAACCAACTACCGTTTGTACATAAACAATCGGGAGATCGGCGCTTACTTTTTCTGACGCGTAGTTAAAGATTTTTCGAACCGGGGTATCTGCCCGGCCCATCATTTTTTCCATTCCGTAAGCAGCGCCTATAAAATGACTTTTGTTTATTCCTTCGGAACCACCTGTTCCAACAAAGATGTTTTTGTTATAGTTGGCCATGCCGACTACCTCGTGAGGTACAACCTGACCAATGGACAGTATAAGATCGAAACCGCCTTCAACCAGTAATTTGTTAACCTGTACCGGCCAATCGTAATTAACCGCTCCATCTGATACTTCTTTTACAAATTCTGCGGGGACTGTTCCCAGTGTAACCACATCGTTTCTCCAATCGTGTTCACGAAACAGATGTTTTGGTGTTGCTCCAAACATATGGCTAATCTGTTTTTCTGTCATTGGAGTATGCGTCCCCAGTGCAGGCAGAATATCAGTTAATCGTTCCCCAAAATATTCCCATACAAATTCAGTTAATTCGCCGGCCCGCGACGGAAGTCTTGTATAATCGGGAGGAACAGCCAGCACTTTTTGTTTTTGTCCCATTTTCTCCAGGGCCTCAAAAAGTCCCTTTTTTAAATCTTCAGCCGAAAGTGCTGCATCAGTAGTGCCTTTTTCGTAATAAATCATCGTTTTAATAAAAGTAGTTTCTAAAAAATCAGAAATACATTTGTAGAGAAAAAGTCCCCGACCAAAAGCCGGGGATTAGTGCTCAAAATTTAAATCTTTGCAAAAGGTTTTTAATATTGAATTATCTTTTTACTCTTGCATTTCCTTTCCAAATACTCCATACCATTTCTTCATCAGCAGGTTGGGCATAATCGGTGAGGAAAGTTGCTGCCATTGCACCGGTTGCCCAGCCAAACTGCGGCCATTTCTCCGGTTCCCAACCACGTAAAACGCCGTATAGCATTCCACCTACAAATCCGTCACCACCACCAATTCTGTCAAGCACATTAATGGTACGCGGCTCAATTACATGCCAGTTTTCACCTTCCAACATAATTGCCCCCCAAAGATGTTCGTTAACACTCACAACTTCACGAAGAGTAGTAGCAAAAACAGATGCATTGGGAAATGTTTCCTTTACTCTTTTTATCAATCCTTTAAACCCATCAATTTTGGCTTTTATACCCTCACCACCAGCTTCCGGACCTTCAATTCCAAAACATAGTTGGAAATCTTCTTCGTTTCCAATTAAAACGTCAGAAACAGAAGCAATTTCGGTAAAGTTTTCACGCAGTTCTTTTTCTCTTCCTTTCCAAAACGAAGCGCGGTGGTTTAAATCGAATGAGATTTTTGTCCCATGTTTTTTTGCAGCTCTTGCTATCTCAAGACAAAATTCCGAGGTTTCCGGCGAAAGCGCTCCAATTAAACCTGAAAGATGAACTACCTGAACGCCTTCTTCTCCAAAAATTCGTTCTAAATCAAAATCTTTTACATTAAGCGTTCGCCCCACTTCACCTGCGCGATCATTAAATACCCGTGGCCCCCGCGAACCGAATCCACTGTCGGCTATATTTATCTGGTGACGAAATCCCCACGGAGTACCCTGTTCCACTTCCGGGCCTTCATAATCCATATGACGGGCTTTCAGATTGCTTTTTATAAATTGAGCAATCGGGCTTCCTTTAACAAATGTTGTGAGCACTTTTACCGGTAAACCCAGGTACGAAGAAATGCTTGCTACGTTTGTTTCAGCGCTTGTTGCCTGCATTTTATACGTGTCGCTGCTGTGTACCGGCTGACCGTTAACAGGAGTAATTCTTATTCCCATACTTGTGGGAACCAGTAATGCGTATTTACAATTCTTTTTTAGTTCCATGTTTATATTTGTTGATTTTATTTCAAGATTAAACTCCACCAAAGGCACTATATCCGCCGTCAACCGGAATAACTATCCCTGTAATAAAAGAGGAAACATTTGAAAGAAGGAAAAGTGTAGCTCCCTGTAAATCTTCCGGTTCTCCAAATTTTCCCATGGGAGTATTGTCAACAATTTTTTGTCCGCGTGGTGAATAGTTTCCGGTTTTTTCATCCATAACCAAAAAACGATTTTGATGTGTAATAAAAAAGCCCGGAGCAATTGCATTGACCCGAATCCCAACTTTAGCGAGGTGTACGGAAAGCCATTCTGTAAAGTTATTTACTGATGCTTTTGCGGCAGAGTAAGCAGGTATTTTTGTCAATGGTTTGTATGAATTCATCGATGAAATATTTAATACAACCCCACTTTTGTTTTTTAACATGTCTTTTGTAAAAACCATTGTCGGGAGCAAAGTTCCTTTAAAATTTAGTGCATAAACTTTATCAAAACCTTCCATTTCAAGACCATAAAATGTATCTTCCAGTTTATCCAAATCATTTTCGGTCATTTGTTCAACTTTGGTGGTAGCCTGCGGACTGTTTCCACCAGCTCCATTCACTAAAATACTAATTTCACCAAGTTTTTGATTGATTTCTTTTTTTGCTTCTTCAAGTGATGGTTTGTCCAAAACGTTGGCTTCAACACCAATTACTTCAGTGTTAAATTCGGTAGCTATTTCAGCAGCTACTTTTTCAGCAACTTGTTTGTTAATGTCGGCAATTGCTATTTTCATACCAACAGATGCCATGGCTTTTACCATTGCACTTCCCAAAACACCTGCACCACCAGTAATTACACATACTTTTCCACTCAAGTCATCAAACGACATTGTTTTCATAATTTCTACTTAAATTCTTTGTAATATTCTATATTTTCTCTAATTACGATATCAATTGAAGTATAGTTCTCCTCAGATACTTTTCTTTTTTGCACTACGTTGCGAAATAGTTTATTGATTGCGTTATATCCCTGTTCTTCAGGTCTTTGACAAATTAAGAATTGAACAATACCTTTTTTCAGAAAGTCGGTATTTTCTTTTAATAAATCATGACCGATGATTTTTAAATCGGAAAGTTTATATTTTTCCACCATCCGACCTACATAAAACACTTTGGAATTGGTAACAAAAATTCCCCGGATATTTTTTTCGGTTATTTCTTTTTTGACTTTTTGCATCCACTGGTCGGTGTCAGTATCCGCTATTTCAGTGGTGAAAATCTCGTGGTTTTCTTTGTTGCTAACCTGAAACCAGTCATAAAATCCTCTTTCACGTTGAACAAGGTGGTTCTGGTTATCCATTTCTTTGGCAAAATGAATGACAAGAATGTTTCCTGTTCGGAGTGAAAGATCTAGAAGTTTTGCCGACACGAATCCACTCTGGTAAGAGTTTTGCCCAATATAACTTAAATGTCCCGCGTTTTTAATTTCAGAATCGATGAAAACAAATGGAATGTTGTTCTCTTTGAGTTGTTCAATAAAACGTATTGATTCTTTTTTAAAAAACGGAGCGAGAACAACACCATCGGGCTGGAGTTTAAGAATCCTTTTTGCTTCCGTCTCAAAGCTTTTAGAATCAGGCTGATTAAACGTAAAATGTTTAATTTGAATCCCGTAAGGTTTAAGTTCGCTAATTCTTTTTTTTACTCCAATAAAAGGTTTGTTCCAATATCCTTCTGCTGACGGAGGTTCAGGAAAAAGCGTGGCAAAAACAGCCGATTTTTTTGATGCCAGGGTACTTGCAAGAAAATTGGGCTGGTAGTCTAGCTCTTCAATTATTTTAAGAATTTTTTTCTTGGTAGATTCAGCTACTTCTCCCCGGTTATGCAATACCCGATCTACTGTCCCAATAGATACTTTTGCTTTTTCTGCGATATCTTTAATCCGTATTTGGTCTTTCCCTTTGATAGTATTTTGATTTATAGGTGATTAATTAGTTTGCGCTACAAAATTACAGTTTTTTTTGATTTTTCGTGTTCGTACACGGAGAAATATTTTATAAAATGTTTCAGAACATTTTATGATGATATTCGTGACGACAGATTAAATATGTTCGTCGAGTAAATATGGATTTTTTATCATCTGTTTAATAACCCTGAAAAGTTTTCCGCCGTGTGAGCCATCTACTACACGGTGGTCAAGGGTAGCAGATAAAGAAAGTATTTTTCGCGGAACGATTTTATCGTTAACAACAGTCGGTTTTTTGTTTACACCACCCAAAATCATTACGATAGAAACATTTGCAGAGGGTAGCAGCGCTCCATAGCCGCTGTCTAACCCCAGGGTCCCAATGTTGGATACAACGTAAGAGCCAAAACTATTTGCAGAGAGTTTAATTACCGGAAACGAAAAACCCCAGTGAATGGTGAAAAGGCGGTATAAATAGAATACCCAGGAACGGAATGGCCAGGGAATTTTTGAAAGAGAATCTTTGGATTGCATCGTGTTGTTTTCATTCCCCTTTCTTGATGCTTTTATTTTTTTTGCTATTTCTTCTGACAGCTCAGTAATATTCAGCGTGTCTATATTTTCAATTTTTACTGAGCCCATCTCCCCCCCCTGAAGCAAAACGCTCACCATCGCGTCAATTTGCGGTCGGTTTACAATTTTTCCTCTTTTTACAAATGTGTTTAGTTCCGGCACTTCGAGCTTAATTGCACGACCAATAATAAGTGTAATAACATGTGTTAAGGTTATTTTGATTCCCTCTTTTCTTTTGGAAGAAATATATTTTTCTAGCTCAGTAACATCGAGTTCCACTGAGCCGTATATTTTTGAATCAACAGGTTTTCTGTAAATAGTTGAAGCTACTTTTCTCCAGTTGGTGTTGAAATTTTGTGGTGAATCCATAAAACGTTTTTTATTATTTATTATCAAACGTTTTCTTACGTTCTTACATCGGTTGCTGCAATTCTTTTGGCTTTCGTTCACAAAAGTAGTTTTTTTTACAGGAATCCATTATGAAATCAATAGTTTGTAGTTTTTATTCAGTTGGAGGTTAAACCTTATTGGTTTCATTACAGATACTTGAGTTTCAATAAAAAGTATGAAGTTAGAAAACTGGAGAAAGTAGTTATTTCAGACTGCCGTTGTTGGCCTTCCGGGCAAATATCTAGTATTTCTTTTTGAATTTTATTTGCGATCTCTAACCCTGTGTGTTTTCAATGCTCGTTGGTTTATTTGTAAAATTGATGTATATACAGTTTTATTTCCTTATTTTTAACAACCAACCAAAAGCTAAACTAAATGACTGATTCCGCTTGTTCTAAGGGAAAAACAAATTTTCGATGGGCAATTGTTGCACTTTTGTTTTTCGCCACCACCGTAAATTATTTCGACCGGTTTTTGATGGGAATTTTAGCTCCTTTACTGGAAAAGGAAATTGGCTGGACAGAATTACAGTACGGTTATATCGTTTCTTCATTTCAGTTTGCATATGCTGCCGGTACGTTGTTGGCAGGTTATGTTATCGACCGACTTGGCACACGGTGGGGCTTTACCCTTGCGGTTGGATTGTGGAGTATAGCCAGTATGTTACACTCCGCAGCCCGAACTTGGTTGGGATTTGCAATGGCCCGTGTAGGGTTAGGTTTGAGTGAAGCAGGTAATTTCCCGGCAGCTATAAAAACGGTAGCTGAATGGTTTCCAAAAAAAGAAAGGGCTTTTGCAACCGGACTTTTTAACGGTGGTTCAAATGTGGGGGCTATTTTGGCTCCAATCTTAATACCATTAATTATTGCCCAATTTGGCTCATGGAAGTGGGTGTTTATTTTGTCTGGTTTCCTCGGTGTTTTTTGGTTGGTTTTTTGGTTGATTTTATACCGGGTTCCCGAAAAAAGCAGGTATGTAAACCAGGCTGAAATTGATTTTATTAAAGACGGAGAGACCGACTCAGGGAAAATAAAAATGAGTTGGTATCAATTAATAAAATACCGGCAAACCTGGGCAGTAGCACTCGGGAAATTATTTGCCGACCCGGTTTGGTGGTTTTACCTGTATTGGGGCGCCAAATTTTTAAACTCTAAATTTGGAGTTGATTTAAAGGAATTGGCACTACCACTGGTAACCATTTATGTTATTGCCGATTTGGGGGGAATTGCCGGCGGCGCAATCTCATCCTTACTGATTAAAAAGGGAAAGTCAATAAATTTTTCGAGGAAAATCACCATGTTTGGTTCTGCACTGCTGGTTCTTCCGGTTATGACAGTTCCAAACTATTCTTCAATCGTTGCGAGTGTTGGTTTTATTGCATTGGCGGCAGCAGCTCACTGTTCGTGGTCGGCAAATATTTTTACCGTTGCTTCCGACCTTTTTCCAAAAAATGTGGTTGCAACCGTTACGGGTTTTGCCACAACCATTAGTACTTTGGGAGGTATGCTTATGGCTTTGCTGGTGGGATATGTTTTAAACGAATCCGGAACCGATGGTTACAAAGTAGCGTTTGCCGTGGCTTCATTTGGTTATTTAATTGCAATCGCTGTCATTCATATACTGGCACCTAAAATGGAACCTTTAACAAATCTGAAATGAACTCAAGAGAACGAATATTAAAAACTTTAAACCACGAGGAACCCGACCACGTGCCATTTGATTTGGCAGGCACTACATGGACGGGGATAACAAATACGGCCTGTCAAAATTTGCGAAAATATTTAGGAAAGGATGAAACATCGCCGGAATGGTCGGATGTAATTCAGCAAATTGTTGTTCCTCCTGAAGAAATTCTGGATAAACTGGGAGTGGACACACGCGGTGTTTTTCCACTTACAAGTCACAATTGGGATGTGTATTCAAAATTAAATGATCGTGGAAAATATTTTGAATATGTTGATGAATGGAGCTTTACTCACCACTTTCCAAAAAACGGATATTGGTTTTCGCTGGTTAAAAATCCAATGAAAGAGGTAAATTTTGAGGAAGAAGATATTGTAGCGGATTTTAACTGGCCCTGTCCTTCAAATTCAGAGCGGTTTGCCGGGTTGCGGGAAAAAGCAATAAAGATTCGGGAATTGGATAAAGTTGTTATAACCAAAGGTTTTTGTGCCGGGCTATTTGAAATGCATCAACGTGTGCGGGGAATGGAAAATGCGATGGTTGATCCGTTTCTGTTTCCGGTAAACTCTGATAAATTAGTAGGAAAATTGGCTGATTTAAAAATTGAATTTTGGGACGCTTTGCTGGATGAAGTTGGTGATGTTGTTGATATTGTGGGTGAAGGTGATGATTATGGAACACAACAATCGCAACTCATCAGCCCCGAACATTTTCGGGAGCACTACAAACCACATTTTATTCGGGTTTTAAAGTTAATAAAAAAGAAAGCGCCTCATGTAAAACTGATGTTTCATTCTTGTGGAAATGTGCGTTCAATTATTCCCGATTTGATTGAAATGGGAGTGGATATTCTGAATCCGGTGCATGTCACAGCTGCCGGGATGGAACCGTTTCAACTGAAAAAAGATTTTGGACAAGAAATTGTTTTTTGGGGTGGCGGTGTCGATACTCAAAAAGTTTTGCCCTCGGGATTGATTCAGGAAGTAAAAGATGATGTAAAAAGAAATATTGATGCACTTGCACCTGGCGGAGGCTTTGTTTTTAGTGCAGTGCATAACATTCAGGCTGAAGTCCCGCCTGAAAATATCATGGCAATGCATTCTGCCTGGAAGGAGTTTGGTAAATATTAATTAAAAATGGAAAAAATGAGATATTGTTTATTCATCGTTGTTATCGTTTTTGCGTATTCCTGTAACAGTAAATCAGCAAAACAAAATGAGTCGGAAAAACCGGGTGTTACCTTTGAAAAAGACGCAGATGCAAAAACGTTGGAAGTATGGGTTGATAAGCAACTGCTGACTACATTTCGCTGGTCAGAGAATTTAACAAAACCTGTATTTTATCCTATTCTCACAGCAGATTGTTACGACGTTACCCGAGGATTTCCCCTTGAACCAAGGGCAGGAGAAAGAGCCGATCATCCCCATCAGATAGGAATGTGGTTTACGTATGGAAATGTGAATGGTCTCGATTTCTGGGGAAATGGTTCACAGGGCTTGGGAACCACCAATCCGAATGGCGGAATTATAAAACACGTCGAAACCAGTGAACTAAAAGAAGGAAAAGGAGAAGGTTCTTTTATTTCGGAAGAAAGCTGGCAAGACACCACCGGAGTAGAAATATTGCTTGAAAAGACTAAATATCATTTTATTGCGCAGGGAGAAAATCGGATAATCGATAGGATGACCACGTTAACTGCCGGCGAAAACGACGTTCAAATGCCGGACACGAAAGAGGGAATGTTTGGAATCAGGGTAGCACGCTCGCTTGAGTTGCCTGATAATGGAAGCATTCTTTTGTACAACGAAGACGGAACAACAACAAGGACGAGAGACACACTAAATATTAATATTACAGGTAATTACACAAGCAGCGAGGGGATAACTGGTTTGGAAGTTTGGGGAACCCGGGCCCGGTGGGTAAGATTACAGGGCAAAACAGATGGTGAAAATATTTCTGTAATCATCTGCGATCATCCTCAGAACCCAAACTATCCTACTTACTGGCATGCCCGTGGTTATGGATTGTTTGCCGCAAATCCTTTTGGTGTGAAAGATTTTACAAACGGTGCAGAAACATTTGATTTTTTCATTCCGGCCGGTCAGTCGTCAACTTTCGGGTACCGGGTTATTATTAATTCCGGAGAGCAATTGTCAATTGACAAAATAAATCAGCTTGCTGATGAATTTGCTTCTGAATAAGCTGTGAATTAACGGTAGTTATAGAAATAAGTGGTAGCTCTCTTTTCGAATTTAAATCAGGAAAGAATTTTATGTTATTTATTACTTTTCATTTTATGTAAAAATCGAAATATTACTTTTACATAATTTTTTCACCATTTAATTCTATTTCATCTTTAAAAAAATGAGGTTCGATTAAACGGCCTTTTTAACATGAACAACCTTGCTGAAAATACTATCATTCACAAAGTAAAGAACGGCGATCGTTTAGCCTTCCGGATTTTGTTTCAAAAATATTTTCAGTCACTTTTTCTTTTTGCCTCTAAATTTGTCGACGAAGAGCAGGCAAAAGATATTGTTCAGGATTGTTTTTATGAATTATGGCAAAATAGAAGAAAAACAGAAATTACAACTTCAGTATCTGCCTATCTTTTTACGATTGTTAAAAACCGGTGCTTCAAATATTTAAAAAATGAACAGAAAAAAAGAATACATCATGACAATTTTGGTTTACTGTTAAAACAGGAAGAGTTGCTATATTATACTCAATCCGAAAAAAGTATTCTGGAGTTTGCCACAAAAGACAGAATTGAAAAGGTGATCGATCAGTTGCCTGAAAAGTGTCGCCAGGTATTCGAAAAAAGCCGCCGGGAAGGACTCACTAATAAAGAAATTGCCGACGTTTTTAATATTTCAGTGAAAGCCGTTGAAAAACATATTTCCAAAGCGTTACAGCTGTTCAGAGAGGAATTTAAAGATATGTTGTCAATTCTCTTTATTCTTTTATTCAATAAATTTTAAAAATAAATAAATATGGAGGTAGGGTTTCTATCTCCGTAAATACTCGTATTAAAAATGGAAAGTCAAAAATTTTCAAATATTGAGTTGGTAATTCAACGTTTCGTGCAGGGGCAAGCTTCTGTTGAAGACGAAAAATTGCTCTATAGCTGGATTAAAGAAGATCCAGGAAACCGTAAACGTTTGTTTCAGGAAAAAGATATTTGGGAAAGTGCTAAGTTGGGAACAAAACAGATGAATGATTTGGAACTGGACCAGTGGTTGTCGCTTCAGGAACGAACTATTTCACGAAAATTGCGGTTTTCAGGAATAGCGGATTTTTTGAAAGTTGCAGCCATTATAGTAATCTCACTGGGATTAGGATGGTTTGGCAGGTATTTGTATGCACAGCAATCGCTTATATACAAAACGGTTGAAATGAAAACGGTTGAAGCTACAAAAGGACAGCTGAAAGAAGTTTTCCTGGCTGATGGTACACATGTTTGGATAAATTCCGATTCAGAGCTTTCTTTTCCTTCCCGTTTCGATGCCAGTAACAGAAGAGTTGAACTCACCGGCGAAGCCTATTTTGAAGTTAAAGCCAACGAGGAGAAGCCTTTTTACGTGAAAACAAAAAGTCATACAGTAAAAGTGGTGGGAACCCGATTTAATGTTTGTGAGTATCCTGAAAGCCATATCATCGAAACCACACTTGAGGAGGGGAAAGTGAAAATTATTACAGGGAATATCGTTCATGATTTACTCCCCGGAGAACAATCAAGTTTTAATACTGAAACCTCAAAGGTGAGAATAGGCGAAGCCGACCTTGAGATATTTACTACTTGGAAAGAAGGCAGGTATGAATTTAGAAATGAACCTTTGAGTAAGATTTTTCAGATTGTTGAACGTTGGTGGGACGTAAGAATAGATTACCCCGAAAAGTTAAAAAATGAAAGAATATCGGGTGTATTACGAAGATACAAACCTTTGGAGCAACATTTTGAGTTAATAGAGCAGTTGTTACCAATAGATTATGAGATTGATTCCGATGAAATAACAATAACTGAACAATAAAATTTTAATCTAAAACTTTTGAAAAATAAATTGCCAATGAAACATAAACTCTGATTAACTAAAAAACGGGAAACGCACCACACATTCCCCGCTTAAATTCTTATTAAAAATTTGATTTATTAATTAAAATCGTAGCTAAACTATGAAAAAAAAATCAATTACGTATTTTTTTCCTTTAGGAAGAAAATGTAAAAAATTATTACTTATTATGAGGTTATCATTAATTTTAATTTTTGCAACCTTTTTAAGTACTGCAGCCAGTGTTTATTCGCAAGCCGTGAGGGTAAACCTGGATTTAAAAAATGCTACTCTAGAAGAGGTTTTTCAGGATATTCAGAATCAAACTGATTTCGATTTCTTTTATAAAAACGAACACCTTCCGGCAACCAAAATTTATAATGAGTCTTTTGTCAACGAAAGAGTTGATATAGTTTTGGATAATGTTCTGGACGGAACAGGTTTAATCTATCGTGTTTTAAACAAAGATATTGTAATAACAAAAGGTGAAAATTCGGATTCAGGAAGAGGAGACTTGTTTAATATTCAGCAACAGAATAAAACTGTTACCGGGAAAATTGTTGATGAGTCAGGACTACCATTGCCTGGTGTGACTGTTGCAGTAAAAGGAACATCAGGAGGCACCATCACAAATGCAGATGGTGATTATACTTTAAATAACATTTCAGATGACGCGGTACTGGTATTTTCGTTTGTAGGATTACAAACACAGGAGATTTCGGTATCAGGAAGGCAGAATATTGATGTAACATTAATAGAACAAAGTTTAGGCCTGGATGAAGTGATTGTTATTGGCTATGGAACAGCCAGACGACAAGACTTTACCGGCTCGGTTAGTTCTATTAAAATGGAAAATTCACCTGTTTCTAATTTGCCAAACTTAAATGCGCTGGAATCTTTAAAGGGAAATATTTCAGGATTGAATATTGGCGCCTCCAACTCAGCGGGAGGTCAACCAAGTATGATAATACGCGGACAAAATTCAATTAATGGTGATAATGACCCGTTAATTGTTTTGGATGGTGTTATTTATATGGGAAGTCTAAGCGATATTAATCCCAATGATATTGCAAGTTATGATATCTTAAAAGATGCAGTTTCAGCGGCTGTTTATGGGTCGAGGTCTGCGAATGGTGTAATAGCCATAACAACAAAAAGAGGAAGTTCTTCCAAACCAGTAATTACATTTAATACTTCTGCCGGGATTCAAACCTGGCAAAATCGCCCTGTTATGATGAAAGGCGAACAGTGGATTGAAGTGGTCAATGCCCGTAACCAATACCCTGAAGGTTCTACAACCTGGATGAAAACCGGTGAACTGGAGAATTTGGCTGCCGGAAGGGAAACCAATTGGCTGGATGCAGTTACGCAAACTGGAGTAGTGCAGGATTACCAACTGTCAGTTTCAGGCGCGGCCAAAGGATTAAATTATTATTTGTCAAGCTCGTATAATGACAATAAAGGAGTAGTACTTGGCGATGAATTTAATCGGATTTCTATCTTAGGAAAAATTAATACCGATATTACCAGCTGGTTAAAGATTGGTGTTGATGCAGGTTATTCCCGGAGAGATTATTCTGGTTTTGCGGCAGATATTGGCACTGCCCAGATGATGTCGCCTTATGGTGTAATGTATAGGGATGATAACGGGAACCTGGAGAAATATCCTTACACACAATCGGGGGTAAACCCTTTGTGGGGGGTAAATGATAATACTCGTGATAATATGGACATTCTTCATAGCTATCGTTTAAATTCTTATGCTGTGGTCGAGGTTCCCTGGGTAAAAGGATTAAATTATCGGATCAATTATTCGTTAAATCTCGACCAGAACCGCTCAGGAGAATTTTATTATGAAGATTATTTTGTAGCCGAAGGTGAAGGTTTATATCGTTATGAACCTTCCGTTCTGGTCGGATTTCTTTCAAATGCTAACGGAAATCTTTTTAATAGCCGCAGGTACAGTTACGTTTGGGACAATATAATTACCTATAAAAACAAATTTGACAAGCATAGCATTGAAGGAACATTGGTTGCTACGCGTGATTTCTTGCGATATGAAGAGATTAATAGTACAGGAAGTGATTTTGCTGCCAACGGAAGTACTACCCTTGGAAAATGGGGACTTTCCAAAGCTACGGTACAGAAGGTGAATTTGGATGCTTACGAACAAGCAAATATTGGTTATTTAGGTCGGGCAAGCTATTCTTTTGCTGATAAATATTATGTTACGGGTTCTTATCGTCGTGATGGAGCCTCTGTATTTGGATCAGAAAATAAATGGGCAGATTTTGCGGCGGCAGGTTTAGCCTGGAGGATCTCAAAAGAAGATTTTATGTCGGGAGTAACTTCTTTGGATGAACTAAAATTAAAGGTTTCCTGGGGACAAAATGGAAACCAGGGAATTGCCCCGTACACTACTCTCTCGCAAGTTGCCAATGGTTCTTCAGGAGGTATTCGTTATGAATTTTCTGATAAACCAGGTATTATTTATTATGGCCTAATACAGAGTTCTCTTGGAAATCAATCCCTTGGATGGGAAAGCACGGAATCGTGGAATACAGGATTTGAATCAGCATGGTTGAAAAATCGTTTGTATGTTGATGTTGACCTTTATTTTTCGAAAACGACTGATCAGATCTTTGAGAGAAATATTCCGGTTATGACAGGCTTTAAAACTGTGTTTGCTTCGATGGGACAAGTAAACAACGCAGGAATTGAAATGACAGTGCGAAGTATTAATATGCAGAGAGACAACCTAAATTGGACGACACAAATAACTTTTTGGAAAAACAAAAATAAACTGGTGAAACTTTATGGTGAAGATAACGACGGAGACGGAGTTGAAGATGATGATATAGCAAATAGCCTGTTTATAGGGAAATCGTTAGATGCAATTTACGGGTATAAACAAGATGGCATTGTCCAGGAAGATGATACTGAATATATCTCTTTAACCGGAGCAGCTCCCGGTGCTCCCAAGTATGTAGATACAGACGGAGTAGATGGGATTACTGCAGAAGATCGTGTTATCTTAGGTTACAAAAAAGAGAATTTCCGCTTAAATATGAGCAACAGTGTAACCTACAAGAACTTTGAATTTTATGCACTGTTAACAGGAGTATTTGGAGGAAATAACAATTATCTACTGGATAATACACAAGCCTATCTCACGTCAGGTACAGGGTTGTTTAATGCGAACATGACTTATAAACCCTATTGGACACCTGAAAACAAGAGCAACGTATACCCGTCAGCTCCTTTCTCAGGAGATGGACGGTTTAGAGGTTTACAATCTCGTGGGTTTGTTCGTCTGCAGGATATAACTGTATCATATACTTTTAGCCAGCAATGGATGAAAGATGCAAATATAAATTCGCTCAAAGTTTTTCTTGCTGCGAAAAATGTGTTCACTATCACCAATTGGGATGGAGGAGATCCTGAAACAGGTGCGACTTATATGTCAAATACATTCCCTGTTCTTTCGACATATTCAATTGGGGCAGCTATTAGTTTTTAGTTTCAATTTTAAAGAGTTAACATAATGAAAAAGATTAAATATATAAGTGTAGCACTTTTGATAATATTTGTCACTCTGTCTGGCTGTGAATCAGATGATGTGTTCCTCAAGGAAAAACCAGTTACTTTTTATACAACTGATAATGCATTTTCCACATCTGCCCAGGTTGACCAGGTATTGGTATCTATTTATTCTCACATAAGGGATTTGTGGGCTAATCCGGATGAAACAGGATGGATATTTAATTTTAAAGGTAAAGGAACGGATATGTATGACGTTCCCGTAATTAGGAGAGGAAATACTTTTAGTGATTACAGTATTATTAATCCTGATCATGAAACATTTTATCAGGTTTATTCAACGTGGTATTATGTTATTTCCAGGGCTAATCTCGCCATTTATGCAGCAGAATTACCCGAAATATCATGGGGGTCAGAAGAAGAAAAAGCATATGTGTTGGCCCAGGCTCGTTTTTTCAGGGCATTTGCATATCGGAATTTAGCTGAACTTTTTGGTGGAGTACCGCTCGTTACTGATATATCCACGACACCGAGGTATGATTTTGAACCTGCCAGCCGCTCCGAAACTTACCAGTTTGCAATTGATGAAATGGAAGCTATTGAAAACGACCTGCCGGAAACAACATCTTCAGGTGGCCGGTTAGTTCGTGGAGTTGCTCAGCATAATCTTTGTGAATTATATCTTGCTTTGGGAACGCAACTTGCTGAAGATGGGAATACAGGTGAGGCACAGGCAGCATTTAATGAATCAGTGAGTTATGGAAATAAAGTTATTGATGGCGGAACGTATGGCCTTGTAAATTCACGATTTGGTGCACGTACCGATGAACAAAGTGTTGTAATTGACGTGTATAAAAGTGGTGTTTTTAGCGAAAGTGAAAAAATTGATACAGTGCAATTTACACCTAACTATTATTGGGATTTATTTCAGGAGGAAAACGTGAATTATCAGGATGGAAATCCGGAATGTATATGGGCTTTGCAGGTTGATTATGATACTTACAGGGCTGAAGACGGAAAGTCAAAACTAAATTATTCGCGTACTTACGGACCTGTTTTTCGCGACATTGCAAGTAAACACCTTACAGGTACATTGGAAAATGTAGGAGGAAGAGGAATTTCTCAGGTTAATATTACGATGTATGCCCGCGATCTTATTTATGCTGATAAATGGGGGGATGATATGCGTAACTCTGAAATTGTTTTACGCAGAAGGTACAAAGGAAATGTCGAATCTTCGCCATATTATAAGCAAATAGTTCCATGGGATGAGATGTATGGTACAAATCTCGATGCAACAACAAATCTCAATAATCGTAGTGAAATTTATCCTGTTTCATGTAAAATTGCAACTGACAATTATACCGGAGTTGAAGATGGTGAAAACCGTAGTAATCTTTTCCGTGATGACTACATTATTCGCCTTCCGGAAACTATTCTGCTTAGAGCCGAGGCAAAACAACGACTAGGTGATAAAGCAGGAGCTGCTGCAGATGTAAATTTACTTCGGGAACGCGCACAATGCAGCTACATGGTAACAGCCGCTGATATGGACGATAGTTTTAATACGATCCTCGACGAACGTGCCCGTGAGTTGGTCTATGAGGAATGTCGCTGGAATACGCTTCTCCGAATGGGCGGAACAATTGCTGTAGAACGTATCAGGGAATATGCTCACTGGCCTGAAACAAAAGCTACTTTAACATTTAATTACAATTTGTGGCCTATTCCACAAACAATAATTGATACCAATAAGGATGTTAATATAGACCAGAATTCAGGATGGGAAAATAGATAATCATTACACCCTAATAAAATGTTACCATGAATTTTTTCTAAATTATTTATGGTAACATTTTTCTTTGTTATGCAAGTACCTTCCTGTAAATTAATTGAATTTGAAGCCAATAACAATTTAGCGATGAAGATAAATATCATTCTGTTTTTAATTTTTTTGCTGTTTTTATTTTCATGTACAAATCATCGAAATAAAGCCCAAGATGACCAGCAATCAATAAGTTATGATTCCCTGAAAGTAAATTTTCAGAATCCTCCTGTTGAGTATGGAGTAAATTGCTGGTGGTGGTGGCTTAACGGAAATGTAAACAAGGCAGCTATTACCAAAGATTTGGAAGCGATGAAAACCAAAAATTTTCAGGGTGCAATGGTTTTTGATGCCGGTGGTCATAATCAACGCGGAAACAAAGATATTCCCGCAGGACCTCTCTTTGGTTCAGATGAGTGGAATCAATTATTTGTTTTTGCTCTGGACGAAGCAAAAAGATTGGATTTGCAGATTGGTTTCAATATTCAAAGTGGTTGGAATTTAGGTGGCCCAAGGGTAACTCCTCAGTATACTGCCAAGCAAATTGTTTATTCCGAAACAAAAATTTTGGGAGGTGAAAAAGTTAAAATGAGATTGAAAACTCCTGAGTTTAGAGATGATTTTTACAAAGATATTGCATTACTTGCCTTTCCGTTAAAACCTGAACAAAAGACAGGGGAGTTTATTTCTGATTTAGATTTGAAATTGGGGTACCATGAACTTGGTGGCTCGGCTCCCGATACCCGGTTTCTGTTATCCAATTTACCAGAAAACAACAGGCGAATGCAAAATGCCCCTGGTTTTGCAGTAAAAAAAGAAGATATTCAAAACCTTACATCCCTGATGGATAGCGAGGGAAACCTAACCTGGGAAGTCCCGGGCGGAGAATGGTCAATATTGCGAATCGGATACACTTGTACAGATTCCTATGTTTCTACTTCCAGTGGTGATTGGCAGGGAAATGTTCTGGATTATATGAGTAAGGACGCTTTTGATTTTTACTGGAACGATGTTGTTGTTCCGATATTTAAAGCAGCAGGCGATCATGTGGGGACTACACTAAAATACATGGAGACGGATAGTTGGGAGTGCGGAGGAATGAACTGGACTGATGGCTTTTCAGAAGAATTTGAAACATACAGGGGGTATAATTTACTAAAATACCTGCCAATAGTTGCAGGTTATGTGATTGAAGATATTGAAACCTCAAATGCTTTTTTGGCTGATTTTAGAAAAACACTGGGTGATTTGGTGGCTTATAATCATTATGCCCGTTTTGCAGAATTAGCCCATAAGTATAATATTGGGATTCAGCCAGAATCAGCCGGACCTCATGCAGGCCCGCTGGACGGAATAAAAAATTATGGATTTAGTGATATCGTAATGAGTGAATTCTGGTCACCGTCACCTCACCGTCCCATGCCTGAAAATCGTTTTTTTCTGAAACAGGCTTCTTCCGCTGCACATATTTACGGGAAGAGGATTGTTGGTGCAGAATCATTTACCACAATTGGTCCGCATTGGAATGACGAATTGTGGCACGACCAAAAATCGGCTTTCGACCATGAAATTTGTGCAGGTTTAAATCGTCTGTATTTTCATACGTTCACAAGTTCACCACCAGAAATGGGAGTGCCGGGGCAGGAATATTTTGCGGGCACTCATGTTAACCCACAGGTAACATGGTGGGACCATTCAGGGCCTTTTATAAATTACATGCATCGTGTTCAATCAGTGGTTCAAAACGGGAAATTTGTTGCTGATGTTTTATACTATTATGGAGACCATGTTCCTAATGTATTTCCTTACAAACATTCTGATCCGGCTGGTACTATGCCCGGTTTTGATTACGATGTAACCGATGAAGATATTTTTCTTCAGTTGGATATGGAAGACGGGAAATTTGTTGTTCCGGGAGGAAGAAAATATCGTGTATTGGTACTGCCCGACCATAAAGTAATATCGTTTGCAGTTTTGAAAAAAGTAGAAGAATTGCTTCAAAAGGGAGCGGAAATTATAGGCTATAAACCGGAAAAAACAGTAAGTCTCGTTGGTGGCGGGCAAGCCCTCCAAGAATTTTCAGAAATGGCTGACAAAATATGGGGGAATGCAGAAACAGAGAAAGGAGAAAGGCAATATCGAAACGGAAGGGTTGCTTGGGGAGTCTCAGCCCGCGAGCATCTTTTGTCAAAAGAAATCCCGGCTGATTTTAAAGTTAGAGAAAACGATAGTAAAACAGATTTCGATTATATCCATTATACCATTAATGAAAGCGATGTTTATTTTGTGACCAATCAAACAACTCAACGGCAAAAAGTAAATTGTGAGTTCCGGGTAACAGGATTGCAACCTGAGTTATGGGATGCACTGACTGGTGAAATACGCGAAGCAAAAGCCTTTATTCAGAACGAAAATACAACAACCGTTCCGTTAACTTTTGAGCCTTATGGTTCTATTATGGTTGTTTTTAATAATAAAATCAATAAAAA
Source organism: Maribellus maritimus (assembly GCF_022267315.1). Taxonomy (GTDB): domain Bacteria; phylum Bacteroidota; class Bacteroidia; order Bacteroidales; family Prolixibacteraceae; genus Draconibacterium; species Draconibacterium maritimum. Next base: position 96,395 of record NZ_JAIKLE010000008.1, on the reverse strand, counting down.
CAGGCAGGGCACAACGCCGCGTAATTATGCGGATTATACAACAGTGCAAAATATTATCGGTGAATGGGAATTAAATTTTGATACCTTGTGGGGAGGGCCTGCCTCAGTTACATTTCCTGGATTGATGGATTGGACAAAATCGACTGATGACGGTATCAGGTATTATTCGGGCAGCGCCGTTTATCGCAAAACATTTAATGTTGATTTTGAACCTCAGAAGGATAAAGAATATTTTTTACAATTGGAAAATGTAAAAGATGTGGGAATTGTACGTGTGAAAATAAATGGGAATGACAAGGGAATACTTTGGACAAAACCGTTCCGGGTCGAGATAACCAGTGAGTTAAAGAAAGATCAAAATAATCTTGAAATTGAGGTAGTAAATTCATGGTATAATCGCGTGGCAGGAGACGAAATGTTTCCGGGTAAAAAACGATATACAAAAACTAATATTATGCTGATAAATGACTACAGGGGAAAACCAAGAACGGAAATTCCTTTGGAATCTTCCGGATTATTAGGCCCGGTAACTATTAAAAAAACAGTGGAATAATATTTTAATCAAATAATTCCTAGTGGCTTACCAAAAGGCTTCCTTCGTTGTTCCAGAAAATAAGCGGAAATACCGGGTGAATATCTAGTAATATGGAAATTATATATGAAACCATTTTTGCTATGCAACTCTTTTATGTTCAGTGTAATAAAAGTAACTCGCTCCTGTTTCATCGTGTTTGTTCAATATGAATGTAGAGAAAAAAGTTTGTTAGTCTTTCGTTATAAATAACTACAACATATACAAACATAATTTTAATTGTATATGGAATAAACTGGTCAAATTATTTTGAACTGCCCTTTGTTTTCAGAAAATCATCGTTTATACAGTAAAAAAGAAAACGGTGATTTCGAAATGTCGTTTGTTGATTCTAAAATTAAAAAATGAATATACAGGATGAAACCTGAAAATTTCAGAGAAACAAATTGAACATCTGAAAAATAAGAGTTTGTATCCTGTTTTTGCAGAATTATAATTTTTTTAATTTTGGCGCCAAGTTAAACTTTACCAAATGGGAGTAGATATTCTTTTACATGGTTTCAACGAAATATATACGGCTTTTTACAAAAAATCCTACCTATTTGTAAAATCGTATGTGCACGATGACATGGTTGCAGAAGATATTGTTTCTGATTCATTAATAAAGTTATGGCAACAATTGAAAATGGAAACCATCGACCCGATAGCTCCCTATTTATTTTCAATCCTAAAAAATCGGGCGCTTGATTATTTAAAACACCAGTCAGTAAAACGCGGTGTTCACGATAAAATAGTTACAACTCTGGAACGGGAACTGGCGATAAGAACCGCTTCTCTCGAATCAAGCAATCCTCAGGAAGTTTTTGCAAAAGAAATTCATTTTATAATTGAGGAAACGCTTAAGAAACTTCAGCCGAGAACAAGAGAAATATTTATAATGAGTAGGTTTGAACATAAATCGCACAAAGAAATTGCAAAATTTTATAATATTTCCAATAAAGGAGTAGAGTATCATATCGGTCAGGCAGTGAGAGAATTAAGGGTGTCTTTGAAAGATTATCTTCCTCTTTTGGGAGCATTGGTTCTTCTTAAATTGTAAAAAAAATCAAAAAATATACTAGGGCTCTGGTATTTCAAATCGTATTCTGGTTATAAAGGAAAATTCGGTTTTATTTTTTTATGAACTGGGATATGAACGATCTACTTTTGAAATATATAAATGGGGACGTCACAGAAGAAGAAAAGGTAAAAATTACCCATTGGCTTGATGCTGATCCCAAAAATATGCAAGAATATTTTGCACTAAGGAAATTGAATGATATTTCAATTTGGCATTCAGATATTGAAATAAACTCGAATCAAAAGAAAATGAAATTTCTGATACCGTTTAATAGCAAATGGTATTGGGAAGTTTCAAAAATTGCAGCTGTTTTTGTTTTTGCTTTTTTTGTAGCTCGATTCGTTTTCCCAACTCACTCCTTTTCCAGGTTGTCTTCCCAAATGCAAACCATACATGTTCCGGCCGGACAACGGGCTGAAATTATTTTGGCAGATAGTACGAAAGTTTGGCTCAATGCAAAAACTACTTTTAAGTTTCCCTCCCAATTTGCCAATAAGGAACGTAATGTTGAATTAGATGGTGAGGGCTTTTTTGAGGTAACACATAAAATGAAAAAGCCATTTGTTGTTAACACCAGTAAATATGATGTAAAGGTTTTGGGTACAAAATTTAATTTGATTGCATACTCTGAAACAGAAGAATTTGAAACTTCGTTGTTAGAGGGGGCAGTTGAAATAATAAAACAAGGTGAAAGTTCGGGAATGAGCTTATCTCCCAATAAGGAAGCCGTATTAAGAGACGGGAAAATGATTGTTTCTGCGATTGAAAATCCGGATCATTTTCTATGGCGTGAAGGAATCATCAGTTTTGACAATATTTCATTTACTGAACTGGTCCATAATTTGGAATTGTATTTTGATATAATTATAGAAGTTAAAAATACGCAAAAGTTCAATTCACGCTATTCAGGAAAATTCAGAATGAAAGATGGTGTTGAACATATTTTGAAAGTGGTACAATTAAAAGAAAATTTTAACTATTGGATTGACGAGAAAACCAATAAAATAATAATCGAATAATAAACTTTAAAAGAACTAAGGCTTATGATAAAATGAAATTCTAAAAAAAGCCGGTAAGTGCGCTCACACTTTCCGGCTAATGGTCAATACTGATCGTGTTCGCTAAAACAAACTAAAGTATTAACATAAAAAACAAATTTATGAAAAATTATTTGTCAAAGGACTACTTTGACTTAATGAAACCATTATTAAGAAAAATGAAAATAACACTTCTGGTTTTTTTGATATTTAGCTCTTCATTATATGCGATAAACGCAAGATCGCAGGTTGATAAAATTAATATTGCTTTTAAAAATGCTCCTGTAAAAGAAGTTCTTGATGCTATTGAAACACAAACCGACTATTTATTTGTATATGATAAGGAAGAAATTAATCTGGACCGAAAGGTAAATATTCATGCTTCAAATCAACCGGTCGATGAAGTTCTTCTGGATATTTTAAAGAATACAAATTTTACATTTAAGAAATTAGGCACAAGTATTATTCTTATGCCCGATTTTGGACAACAGCAGAAAACAGTAACCGGCATGGTTACTGACTATGATAATGTTCCTTTACCAGGTGTAACTGTATTAGTAAAAGGTACTACCAAAGGAACAATCACCAACGCCGATGGAGAATTTTCTCTTTCAAATGTAGAAGAAGATGCAACTTTGGTTTTTTCTTTTGTGGGGATGAAAACACAGGAAATACTTGTTGCTGGTAAAACTTCTATTAATGTGGTATTAGAAGAAGATGCGATCGGTATTGAGGAAGTAATAGCAATTGGGTACGGTACAATGAAAAGACAGGAAGTTACCGGGGCAGTTGCTCAGGCAAAAATGGAACCCTACGAAAAGGTAGCGGTTAATAATGTACTCGAACGAATTAAAGGTACGGTAGCAGGGTTAAATGTTGGTGGAACCAATACAGCTGGTGCTGTTCCTTCCCTGGTTATCAGGGGGCAGAATTCAACTGCCGGTAATTCACCATTAGTCGTTGTTGATGGTGTAATTTTTTCTGGTTCACTTGCTGACATCGCTCCCAATGATATTGAAAACTTTACCGTATTAAAAGATGCCAGTGCAGCTGCAGTTTATGGTTCAAGGTCTGCTAATGGAGTAATTATCATCGATACAAAAAAAGGAAAAGGAATAAGCGGAAAGCCCAAGTTTGATGTAAAAATGAATTATGGAGTCAGTGATCAATTGAAACCACTTGAGGTTTATGATGCCGAAGGATATATTAAACGGTTACTGGATATTAGACAAAGCAGAGACCTGGAGGCAGATCCGGATCGAATAAGGTTTTACCTCACAGAGGAAGAACAAAAGAATTATGATGCCACAGAAGATCACAGACCAACACTGGAAGATCCCTTTAGTTTGGTAAGTCAGTTGGGGCATACACTTAATACAACTGTCAGCGTTTCTAACAGTACAGAAAAAACGAATTATTATATTTCAACTTCTCTAATAAAACAAAAAGGTGTTGTAATTAATGATGATTTCAAGCATATATCGGCACGTGTAAATATCGATAGTGACCTGACTGATTGGTTTAATCTGGGGATAAAAAGTTTTTATAGCCTGAAAGATTATTCAGGGGATTCACCCGGGATGTACAGAGCAACACACTTTAGTCCTTATGCTTCTGTATATAATGAAGATGGCACGTATAAACAATTTCCTCAAACAACTACCAGTTTTAACAGTCCTTTCTGGGAAATGGCAACGCAGGATACCGACATTCGAAACAACCTTACAGGTGTGGTTTCAAGTGTTATTAAGGTTCCCTGGGTCAACGGTCTGTCATTTCATACAACGTTTTCGAATTCGATGCGCTGGAATGAGCGGGGTGAGTTTTTCGATGTGAATACTATTGATGGAAAAGGTAAGAATGGAATTGGTAGGCGCCGTTATACCCGTAATTATAATATGTTACTTGATAATTTCTTAAAATACAATCACGCTTTTACAGAGGATCACAGGGTTGACGTTACCCTACTTTTTTCCAGGGAACATGCTGCCTGGGAAAATATGACAGCGTACGCTGAAGATTTTCAAAATACAACATTAGGACATTATGCACTTGAGCAGGGAACTACTCAAACTGTAGATACAGGTGGTGGGGAAAGCGATGCAATTGGTATGATGGCCCGTGGAACCTATACATTCAAAAACAGGTATTCGTTGACGGGAACGATTCGCCGGGATGGGTACTCTGCTTTCAGTAAAAATAAAAAATGGGGAGTGTTTCCGTCCGCCGGCTTTAACTGGAACATTTCCAGGGAAGGTTTTATGGAAAATGTTGATGTGATTAATAACCTGGCGCTGCGAATTTCCTACGGAAAAAACGGAAATCAATCCATTAATCCATACAGTACTCTGGCTCGTATTTCTTCAAGTGAATATGTCTTTTATGGGGATGATTCATTTACCATTACTCAATACATTTCCTCTCTGGCAAATAATGACTTGAGCTGGGAAACAACTACCGGAACAAACATGGGTATTGATTTTATCCTTTTGGATAACCGTATCAGTGGATCAGTTGATGGCTACATGACAAAAACCAACGATCTGATTTTTAATCTTTCGCTTCCTGGAGCATCTGGTAAAAGTAGTATCAACTCCAATATCGGTGAGATTAGGAATAAGGGAATTGAACTTAACTTAAGTACATTGAACATTGATAGCGAGAATTTCAAATGGTATTCTGATTTTGCTTTTTCATTGAATAGAAATGAAGTTGCTTCAATTTTGGGGAAAGATGATGATGGAGACGGAAAAGAAGATGACCTGGTAAATGATGGTTATTTTATTGGAGAGTCACTGGGTACCATTTATGGTTATAAGGTTATCGGTATGTGGCAGCAGGAAGATGCAGATAATGGCACCATCATGACCGGATTGTTCCCTGGTGATTACAAACTGGAGGATATTGACGGAGATGGAGCTATGTCCCAGGATAAGGACAGACAAATAATTGGGAATTCAAATCCGAACTTCCGTTGGAGCTGGACGAATACACTCCAATATAAAAACTTTTCCCTGATGTTTTATCTATATTCTATTTGGGGAGGAAATGGATGGTATTTGTCAGGTAATAACACGCCTTATTTGGATGCATATTCTTCTGTTGAAAATATAAACCGTCCGGTTTATGATTACTGGACACCAACCAATACCGATGCTGAGTTTCCTGCCCCCTACAACGGGCCTACCGCTTACGGTGGAACAAAGTACATCGACCGTAGTTTTATTAAATTACAAAAAGTATCACTAACATATGATGCAAGCAGCATGGTAAAACCATGGGGCATTAATGGTCTTAGCTTTTCACTAAGTGCTGATAACATCGGAACGTTCGCTCCGTATTGGAGTGGTTTGGATCCTGAAACCAATAATGGACTAAAAGACAATGCGACGCCTTCAATCCGTACATGGTTATTTTCAATTGCATTAAACTTTTAAAATAGATGAAGATGAAAACCTATAAATATATATTAATTATCCTCTTTTTTATTGGAGGAACAATTTCCTGTGATCTGGACGAAATCCTGGAAGAGCAGCCAAAGGATTTTTTAAGCCCGGAAAATTCATTTACCGATAAAGCCGGTTTTGAATCTGCTTTGGCTCACATTTACCTTACAATAAGGACACATATGTATGCAAATTCAGATAGCCGGGATAATTTTGATATGCTTGGCATGGGATTGGATCTTGCATGTAATAGAGCTAATAATACGGCATATACAGATTATTTTCAATGGAATATTTTTAATGAGGATAAAGGATTTGTGAATAAATGGTGGACAAGGTTTTATGCCTGGGTCTATCACGCCAATGTAATTATTGGAAGAGCAGAAGAGGATGGCGTTAATTGGGAATCGGATGAAGAAAAAAATGCCATTGTTGGGGAAGCAAAATTCCTGCGCGCATTTGCTTATCATTTTTTGGCAAATATGTGGGGAGATGTTCCACTGGTATTGGAAGAAACTGCCGCTGCCAAATTTGACTATACTCAGGTATCTCAATTAGCTGTTTATCAGCAATGTAAGGAAGATCTTGAATTTGCTGTTCAGTGGATGCCAACAGTAGATCAATTGCCTGGAGGAAGGGCACCGCGTGCTGCCGCATATCATTTGCTGGCTGAAGTTAATATTTCTCTAGCAGATTATGACGGGGCCATTGCTGCTGCAAGTAAAGTGATTGATGATCAAAATTATCACCTGATGACCGAACGTTTTGGACAGTGGACTAATTTCCAGTTTAATGGATATGACTATCTGGGAGAATATGAAGCATGGGGAGATGTGTATTGGGACCTTTTCAGGGAAAATAATATGAACTGGCAGGAAGGAAACCGTGAGGCTATTTGGAATATTGAGATGGATTTAACCATGATTGGAGGTGGAAATGTCGGACAATGGGGAGGTAATTTTGGACTGGAAAGATGGTGGCACCCGGATTGGTGGAGACAAAAAGATAAAAATGGTGTCTCCAATTGGTTAATGGATACCTTAAGTGGACGTCCTAATGGAGGAATGTATGTAACTCCTTATGCAGATATACAAATATGGGAATACAAAGATGATTGGGACCGTGATATACGAAATTCAAAGTATAACATTCAACGGACCTATTATTGGACGAACCCATCGAGTGAGTTCTATGGACAACCTATCACCATTGATAATTGTGGTAACAAAGGTGATTTGTATAGACATATTTCAACTTCTTTTAAGAAAGGGGTTTCAGCAGTACATCACAATCAATTTCAGGATTCAAGCAGTGGGCAAGGGCACGATAATGGACGAATATATAAAGATTGGTACATCATGCGGCTTGCTGAAACTTTTCTGTTAAGGGCAGAAGCTTACCTTCGTAAGGGAGACAAAGCAAATGCTGCAAAAGATATTAATGAGGTGAGAAATCGGGCACAGGCAACGCCTGTAACAGATGGAGATGTAGATATAGATTTAATCATGGATGAGCGCGCCCGCGAGCTCTATATGGAGGAATTCCGATTTAATACTTTAACTAGAACCGGGACCTTGGTTGAGCGACTCATGAGATACAATCCGGTAGTTGTTCAAAATGGATATGCATTAGGTGATCATTTAAATAAATTACCAATCCCAAGCGCAGAAATTGAAGCAAACTCTGAAGTTCAGTTGGAACAGAATCCAGGGTACTAAATTGTTTTAGAGATAATGGAATTTATTTCGATTCCATTATCTCCTTACTTTTTAATGTAAAAGGTTTTAGGAGGTTGTTTAAAAATTCCCATTAAACTTATTCCAATGGTTTTTTAAACTCTAATCTGTTAACAATTTGACTGATTGCAAAACACTTTGTTGAGTTTTTTTGATTCTCATTTGAAATAAGTACCTCAATCAGTTTGTTTTATTGAGGATGGTCATGATTAAGAATTAGATAAATATTATTTGGCTAAAGTTGAACTGTAGATTCTAAATCATTTATATCTCCTCATGAGTTTTTATAACGCAGTTAATATTGATCTGTATTGAATCTGATTATAAATAATGATTCAATGAATTAATAAAATAGTCAAATAACACTTACCTGTTATTGATCTTTTTTGTGTTAAAAAGTTTAAAATATTGTAAATCAAAAAACTATACATTATGAATGTTAAAACTTTATTTATTTATTTACTAGCAATTTTATTTGCGAATAATCTATATGCAAGGGAAGTAGGGGTTGATACTTTACAAGCCCGTCCTGTTGTCTACTGGGGCTTTGATGAAATATCGGGCAAAACAGTTAATGATCAGATTGGCGGTTTAGACGGAGTATGGCAGGATGAATCTGGTTCGCCGACGTGGACGACAGGTAAAGTAGGAGGAGCTTGTCAGTTCAAAGGCGGTGTGAATGATAACTTTTTTGTAGAAGGAGATCCTTTGGCCGGCTGCACAGAATTTACAATATCTGCCTGGTTCAAGATGGATGAGCTGGGAGGGAATATGGGCTTGATCGCCACCCGCAACCATAATGAAGGTTCTTCCGAGCGCAGGAATTGGGGATTTGCAGCTGAGTCTGATCATGTTGATGCACGCTGGGATAATAATCAACTTGATTCAAATACTAAATTACTTACAGCTCAATGGTATCATGTTGCTATAACGTGGGAAAATACAGGTGACAAAAAACTTTATATGAATGGGAAACTTGATAATGAAGGAAGCTCTAATGTGACGGAGTTTTTAACCCATAACTTTTGGTGGCTGGGCAAGGAAGATTATAGGGATCGCGTTTTAAAAGGTTATCTGGATGAGGTGACTATGTTTAAAGTTGCTTTGGATTCGGTAGATATTGAGAAATTGTATGCTATTGGAAATGAAGGAAAACCTTGGAACGCACTTTATGATGCTGGGAATGCCACTTCCGTGGGTGATTTGCAAAAAAAGATGGATGATTTATTTGTATTTCCGAACCCTGCCCAATCAGTTATCAAACTAAAATTTGAAAATGTTCCAATCAAACAGGCTAAAGCCAGGTTGTACAACCAAAACGGACAATTAGTTAGAGAGAAGATTTTTAACGGAAATATGGAAAATTATAATATTTCTGTAGTTGACTTAGTTAATGGGATTTATTTTATCTCAATAGTTTCTGAAGGTGAGACCAAGCAAAGTAAGTTTATTATCCATAGATAGATTTTCCTAGAAAAGGGATTGAATATGAAACCAGACAAATTAATTTGTTTTTTAATTGGATTAATGATCTTAATCTCCTGTAGGAAGGATGATTTAAAATCAGATGACAATGATCCTGTTTTTACAGCTGAAAACCTGATAACCGATCCGATTTTTCAACGACAAATAACCCATTTTATAACAAGTACTGATGAAAATACCCAGGAAGTTATTTTCCCCGGAGGTGCTGTTGAAGAGTTGCAGGTTTTGATCAATAATATGCGTTCTTCTCATTCTGAGTCTGTAATTATTGTTCATATAAGAGGAAAAATAACAGTAGGCGATACGCCACTTGTTTTAGGAGATAAAACCTGTTTGAGTTTTGAGTCTTGCGGCAGTATGGTAGCAGAAAATACCAGCAATTGTCCTGCCCTGATCCACATTAAAGATGCTGAATATGTATCCATTGGAGCAGTAAATAATACTGCAATTGCCGAACTGGATGGCGGAGGCATTGCTGAGAGGGGGATTTCAGTAACAAATAGTGGGAAAGTGAATATCGACAATGTAAACATTTCGGGTTATAAAAACTACGGTATCTTTTACCAGGGGAGGGGGAACGACCAGTTAAATGATGCAGGTTCTATCACCCGGTGTATTCTATCCGGGACAGGAGAGAATGGCATATTGGTTAAAAGTTCTGCTCGTTTTGTATTGATCGATAATATTGTTGCAAATCATAGTTCTTTTGGTGTTAATCTGATCTCTCAATCGGCCACGGTAGCTGGCAATTTCAGCCTTAATAATCAAACAGGAATATTCGTTAATGTGACTGCTGGAATTGATGGACCAGGTGGAGTTGTTGCCAGAAATGTAATGAAGGACAACAATATTGGGCTGGAGCTTGGAAGCAATACAAAAAAAATACTGGTTACAGAGAATGAGTTTTCACAAAATACCAAAGGAATGATCATCGGAGGTCAGGAAAACCAAATTTTCAATAATGATATTACCGGTGGCGAACAGTTTGAAATTAACGGTTCAGGAAATGTGGTTGCAGGTCATCGTAAAGTATTAGGATCTGAGATTGCAGGGGGAGCCAATATGTCATATTTCAATCCTCCAACCAAGGATAATCCTCATGATGATCCTATGATTGTTAATGGTATGGGACGATACGATATTACCATTAGCCAGGGTGATGGGGAACCGGATGTAGACTTGGCGGAAGTGCAGGTTGCTGTAAATGAAGCACGTCAAACACATTCGGGAGATGTTTTGGTTGTGTGGCTTAACGGAAGCTTTGTTGCGAAAGGCGATCATACAGGATTAGATGTTCCTTCCAATACATGTGTGATACTTGATGGGACTATATATCCGGAAGGGAGTGGGATGGATGCAAATAGTGATGAGTCTCATAATGTTAAAGAGCCTACAACCGGAGGTACCCAGTTGGTACTAATGAAATCAGGTGGATATGCATCGTTTTCAGGAGGTATACTTGACTCCAAAGATCTTAGTGCATACGGTATTTATGCCCCCGGAAATAATGTTGCCATAATTGACGGAGTAACAGTAAAAAATGCAGAATACAATAACATCGGGGTACTTTATCATAGCGGAGCTACTACACCTGCATTTATCAGAGACTGTCATTTTGATGGAAATGGAGAAACCAACCGGGCAATATGGATGCATCTTTGTGATAACATCCATGTAATTAATTGTGCATCTCTCAATCACTATGCTGACTTTGTTGATATTGATGCCGGAGCCAATTATAATTCTGTTTTGTTTAGTCAGTGTGAAAATGAAAAAAGAACCGGGATTTTTATTGAGGAAAAAGCGTCGAACAATTTTTTGTTGGGTAATACAATGACCGGATCAGGCGGGAATGCGATATCTCTGTATAGTTCTATAGGAGGTCAATGCAAGAACAATATTTTGGTATGTAATAATTGTACAGGCCCCAATGGAATGAATATTCGTTATGCTGCAAATACATTTGCTTTTAATAACATTATGAATACCGGTCAGTTTGGTGTCTACATCAATGTCAACGACAATTATTCTTCCCAAAATACATCATTGGAACAAAATTATAATTTACCAAAAGTACCAGAGAATCCATGGTTTTCTATTCCTTACTATTCTTATTCTGAATCGGGTAACGATTGTGGATTGTAAAGTCAAATACAAAAATGAAAAAGTTCTATTTAATCGTAATATTAATCAGTCTGGGTATATATGCCCGGCCCCAGTCCAAAGGTTTTTCCAATGCTTCGGAATTTGGCTTTTCGCCAGATGCAAGCGGAGTGGAGAATGTAAAGGCATTGCAAAAAGCAGTAGACCAAACCGGAACAATCATCGTGAATCAGCCTGGCACCTACAAAGTAGCTGGGACCACCTATATTGGGAGCAATACCTCTGTGGAATTTGGCAAAGGAGTTATTCTTCAAAAGGTTGATGAAGTTGGTTCATTTTCCCATGTAATCCTTAATAAAGGTGCACTTACCCGAACCTGGGATGAGCACATTACAATAAAAGGTCTTCATATTAGTGTGAATGGCGTTGTGAAACGCTTTGACCAGATTTTTGGGCTAAGAGGGCAGCTGGCATTTTTTTATGTGAAAGATTTGAGAATAGAAGGATTTAGGTGTTACGATATTGAAGGTGTTCAATTTAGCATTCATGTTTGTACTTTCGAAGATTTGCTGATTGACGACACTATTCTTGAGGGAGATAAGGATGGGATTCATTTAGGCCGGGGAAACCGTTTTAAAATATCCAACGCTGTTTTTAAAACACTTGATGATGCACTGGCGCTGAATGCGCATGATTATGCCACATCCAATCCTGAAGTTGGCTGGATTGAAAATGGAGTAATTGAAAATTGTTATGATTTAAGTTTGGAAGGCCAGCCTTTAGTCGGATATTTCTGCCGGATACTTGCAGGAGGATGGGTTGATTGGAAAGAGGGGCTGGAGCTTCAAAATGCAGATGCAGTTGTTTCCGGGGGTAGAATCTACCGGGTAGATGGAATAGGAGATGATGGGAAACCTTTAAAGAAAAAATGGGTAACCAAAACGCGTCCAGCACATAAAGAAGGAACTGTTGTTCTGGATGGTATAAAATGGGTGATGATGCAGGATGATGTGCAATATACTGCCGGAGTAAGAAATGTGGTTTTCAGAGACATATTTTTAGAAAAGCCACGTAGTACCTTTTCCATTCATTTTGATAACAGCAGCTGGAGCCGTTCGTATTACCCGGGTGCCGAAATACCTGAACAAAAGAAACTGTTGTTTGATAATGTAACAGTATTGCACGATGGGAAACTTCCTTTTGTAAAAGTGAATACTCCGGTTGATGTGTTTACCATTACAAATTGTAGCCTAAGGAATTCAGGAATACTTTTTCATGGCAAAAAAGGTTATGTACCAGATTATGGAACCACACAAATAAATTTTTACGGCAACATTCTAAATAAAGACGGCGAAATGCTTTTTTTGGAGAATAGAGTCCCCGGGAAAAATATTATTTTAAAAACATCTAATAACATAGAGGTTTCAAATAATTTTAAAGCCATCATTAAAAAAGGGAAAGGTAATATTAATACTGAATCAGATATGACTGGTCTTAAAAGGTGAGGTTCATTAAGTTACTATCGGATTTGCTTGAATTTATAAAATTGATAATTAAATTATGAGGTATATCGGTTTATTTTTTGTTTTGCTCATCTTGTTTGGATGCCAGTCGTCACAGGGACCTGTTAATGTTTTTTCTCAGAACTGGAAGGAATCTCCGCGAGAGGGGGCATTTAGAATGGAAGATTACATTGTTTGGGGAGGATCTGTAATTAAATCAGATGATGGGAAATACTACATGTTTGCAAGCAGGTGGCCTAAAAAGCTTTCGATGAGTGCATGGGTTACCAATTCAGAAATCGTGCTCGCTGTGGCAGATAATCCAGAAGGACCCTATAAATTTCAACAGGTTATTTTACCTGTTCGTGGAAAAAGTTACTGGTATGGCTACCCATAACCCAAATATCCAATATCATGATGGGAAATATATCCTCTATTACATTGGTGTGACTTATAATTTTGATCAACCATCAGATTCTGTTCCAACAAGGGCGATGTACGAGGAGGCCTGGAACCATAAGCGCATCGGAATTGCTACCTCTGATTCTCCTCTGGGACCCTGGGAACGAATGGACAATCCAATTATTTCGCCAAGACCTGGGCAGTGGGATGGGGCAATTACAAGTAATCCTGCTCCGGTTATTCACAAAGATGGCAGTGTTTTGCTTGTCTATAAAAGTGCTCCTGTTCCATATCCGGAGCGTAACCAAAACAGGGAAATGAGATTTGGTGTCGCAGTTGCAGACCATTATCTGGGAGAATACAAGCGTCACGGAGAAAATAACCAGATTAAAATAACCCCAATCGACACTGATGTGGAAGATCCCTATGTTTGGTACGATGGATTCAGGTATGTGATGTTGGCAAAGTGTATGAATGAATCCATTACCGGAGAAGACGGGGCAGGTTTTGTAGCAAGCTCAAAAGATGGAATAAACTGGCAGATTCCTGACAGTCCAAAGGCTTACAGCAGGTATATTACGTACACAGATGGAGATTTCGAAACAATGAAAAAACTGGAACGACCCCAGATACTGATGGAAAATGGAATACCTACTCATGTGTTTTTTGCCTGTACCAATAGCAATTTAGAGATCTTTAATATGGTAAAACCACTAAATTCCAAAAGAAAATAAAGACTATTTTTTATGTTCAGAAAACTTCTTCTTTTATGCTTGGCATTGTTTGTTTTTAATTGTGCAATTGCCAAAAAGTATTATGTATCTACAATCGGTAATAACCAAAACAAAGGCAATTTGGATTCACCCTTTCGTACCATACAAAAGGGTGCAGATTTGGCTCAAGCCGGCGATACGGTATTGGTAATGGGAGGCGTTTATCGCGAGCGTGTTTCCCCTGTGCGTGGTGGATCAAAACAAGCCCCAATTGTTTATATTGCCGAACCCGGTAAAAGGGTTTTCATCAAGGGATCGGATGTTTACACAGGAAAGCTTAAACCTGAAGGAAATAAGGTTTTTTCATGCAGTCTTTCGACAATGGAATTTACCGATGATTGTTATTTTGATAATGCCAATCCGTTTAAAGTCCCGGTAGCTTCCACTCCATGGGAACGGGATGGGGAACCTGAAGGGAAAGAAGGAATTGTTTTCACGCTTGGACAAGTTTTCGTTAATGGAGAAATGTACCGGCAATATCCTCTGAAAAATGAAATGAAAGAGCATGAGGCAAGCTGGTGGTACAACGAAGAAAAAAATGCTGTTTTGATCCATTTTGCAAATAAGCATCAACCCAAAAAATCTCAAATAGAACTTACTACCAGAAGGCGAATTTTTGCTCCACATCAGCGCGGGTTGGGATACATTCATGTAATTGGTTTTATAATGGAGCATTGTGGCAACCAGTATCCTCGTAATTTCTGGGAAACAAAAGAAAATGCACAGGCCGGGGCACTAAGCACAAGGAGTGGACACCACTGGTCTGTCATGAATAATGTAGTCAGGTATGCAGCTAATATAGGTCTGGACTGTGGCGCTGAAGGACCTGATAATGAACGAATCAATCAAAGAATTTATGATCCTGAAGAAGTGATTGGTAACCGAATTGAGAATAATTATATCCTTGACAATGGTTGTACAGGAATCATTGGTTGGGGGTCGAAAGAGATGGTTGTGAAAGGTAATGTGGTAATGTACAATAATAATCAAATGTACCGTGGTTACAAACGCTATGAATCAGCAGGGATCAAATTCCATAACAATATAGATTGTATTGTTGCAGAAAATCTGGTTTCTGATAATTTTAGCTACGGAATCTGGTTCGACAATAAATACCCAAATGCCAGGGTATCAAAAAATGTAATTGTCAATAACCTCCGAAGTGGTTTTTTTCTGGAAATGGGCGATTATGATTTCGGAACAGTGCTGGTCGATTACAATATCCTGATGGACAATAAAGAAAATCAAATTTATATCCATGATGCGTCAGGTGGGCTTTTTGTGAATAATTTGATTGCCGGAACACGTAAAATGAGCAATACCGGAGGAACTGGTCCGGGAAGAATTAAAGAAGCTTATGGTCAGGCTGTTTATATCCGTCAGGTTGGTTCCCGGACAAAAACTTACCACCATTCATTTTACAACAATATTTTTATCGATAATGATATAAATTACGACATCAATTACCCGATGTGGAGGAGCGGTGAGCAGCGATTTTTAGGAAATATTTATCCCGAATATCAAAAAGGTTTTTATATAAATTCAGCTTCCGATATTCCTAAACCAATAGATGAATCATATCTTGCAGAAAAAATCTCAAAAGAGACAGGTGCCGATGTTTTTGGCAATGATGGAAGAGTCGAATTGAGTCTGAATCAGTGGCAAAAGTTTTGGGAACTTCATTCAATGCATTTCGATCAGGATGCCCGCAAAATTGAAAATATGAAAGTTTGTTACATCCCCGAAAAACACTCTGTAACAATGACGATTCCTGAGGAATTGAAACCACGAAAAAATGCAAGGTGGAATGAAAATTACAAGCTTCGTTTTGATCTGAGAAGTGAATCTTTTCCCGGCCCTTTTGGTGAATTGGAAACAGGTTCCCATAGCTATATTATTTACGATGGGATCCCTCCCGGAAAACGTGGGGAATTACCTTGCATAAATATATTTTAATCAAATAATTCCTCGCGGCTTTCCCCAAGAGTTTCCTTATATTGTTCCAAAAATAAGAGGAAATGCGGACGAATATCTGATAGTATGGAAGTTAATTATGAAATTGCATTTGCTATGCAACTCCTATCTGTTCAGTTTAATAAAGAGTAATTCTTGTCATTTGTGAAAAGAAGTTATTGACACTGTTTACAGTGTTTATGAGATAGTGCTGAGTTATCTTAATGTCGTTGATTTTTATACGACATGAATCAACGTTACAGTTTAGGATATTTTTTCTCATCCGTTTCCCGCATCATTTCATAAACATTTTTAAAAAGAAGCTCAACATTAGGTTTCGAGAAATATTCCCCGTCAATTCCGTAGGCCGGTCGATGTTCCATTCCTGAAAGAGTACGTGGCGCAGTGTCTAAATAGTCGAACGCTTTTTGTTCCTGCAACACTTTTTGCATCATATAAGCCGTGGCACCTCCGGGTACATCTTCGTCCATAAAAAGTACTTTGTTGGTTTTTTTCACCGATTCTAAAATAGTGTGGTTTACGTCAAACGGCATTAAAGTCTGGACATCAATCACCTCGATGGATATTTCTTTAAATTTTTGAAGTAAACTGGCTGCCTTGAGTGCGTGGTGTACGTTCCATGCGTAGGTAACAACCGTAACATCAGTTCCTTCCCTCATTATTTCCGGAATGCCCAGCGGTACTTTATATTCACCGTGGTTTTCAGGAAGTTTTTCTTTTACGTTGTAACCTTTTAATGGCTCAATTACGATGGCCGGATCGTTGGCTTCAAGCAATGTATTGTAAAAGCCTGCAGCCTGCGTTAGATTTCTTGGAACACACAAATAGATTCCTCTTAGTGAACCTAATAACATTTGCATGGGCGAACCGGCGTGCCAGATTCCCTGCAACTGATGTCCGCGGGTACGAATAATGAGTGGCGCCGCCTGTTTCCCTTTCGTTCTGTATTGTAATGTCGCCAAATCGTCGCTTAATTGCGAATGGGCATAAATAAGGTAATCCAAATATTGAATTTCAGCAATCGGACGAAAGCCTCTCAACGCCAGGCCAATTCCCTGCCCGATTATGGTGGCCTCGCGAATGCCGGTGTCGGAAACACGTTCTTTTCCGTACTTTTCCTGCATTCCTTTCATGCCTTGATTGACATCGCCCATTTTTCCGGTGTCTTCACCAAATGTGACCAGATTCGGGTATTTTTCAAATAAAACATTAAAATTTTTGTTGACGATTTGGGAGCCGTTTACATCTTCCGTGTTTGAACCGTATTTTACCGGATGTCCTTCTACTTTTAGCGCAGAATCAGGACCTGTTCGGTGTAAACTTGTGTTGTAAAAATCAATTGTTCTTGTTTTAAAACGGTCAATCCAGTCTTGTAGTTCAGCCCGTTCATCCTGTAAATCAGGGTTTAAATGAATTTCCAGGTTTAACCGTTTCGCAAAACTAAAATGCGAACGTCTCGTCGGAAAGATTCTATTACGTACCAATTCAAATTTACGCTCGTTTTGAAGATCAGTTTTTGCATCTATTTTACGAAGAATCTCCAGCAATCCATTTTGTTCTTTCTGATATCCGTTTGTGAAATTTTGCCAGGCTTTATTTCGTGCTTCTTTGGCTTTTTGTTTTGCCGATTTTTCAATTTCAACCAGCATATCCATATCGGCAACTCCGGTTTCCAGCAGCCATTTTCGCATTTGATTTAAACCGTCGAAATCATCTTCCCACTGCAAGCGTTCTTTGGTTTTGTAACGTTCGTGCGAACCCGATGTTGAATGTCCTTGTGGCTGTGTAACTTCTTCAATATGAAAAACAACAGGAGTGTGGGTTTTTCTGCAAAAATCAATTCCTTCTTTAAATGTTTTTACCAGACCCGGGTAATCCCAACCTTTCGATTTATATATTTTAATTCCATTTGAACCTTTTTCTTTTTGAAAGCCTTTTAGTGCTTCCGAAATGCTCGATTTTGTGGTCTGCAATTCAACCGGCACACTGATTCCAAAACCATCGTCGAAAACGGCAACGGCCAGCGGAACCTGCATTACACCTGCTGCATTTATGGTTTCCCAAAAAACGCCTTCTGAAGTGCTTGCATCGCCAATGCTTCCAAAGGCAACTTCATCTCCGTTTACATTATTGTTCATTGCTTTTTTCATCTCCGGTTTTTCCCGTACAATTTTTGAAGCTTGCGCCAGCCCCAGCAGGCGCGGCATTTGTCCTCCGGTTGATGAAATATCAGATGCTGAATTGTATTGAAGAAGCAAATCTTTTATTTCTCCCTCGTCGTTAATGTTTTGTGTACTAAAATGATTGTTGAAGTTTCGCCCCACAGTTGATGGGTTTTTCTCTTCATTTGTATCGCCGTAAATCATTGCAAAAAACTCCTCCGGCTGCAATAAATTCAGTGCCAGCATAAACGTCTGATCACGATAATATCCCGAACGCCAATCGCCTTTTTTAAAGGTTTTGGCATAAGCAATTTGTGCAATCTCTTTGCCGTCGCCAAAAATACCAAAATGCGCTCTGCCGTTGTGTACTTCCCGGCGACCAAGCAAACTCAACTGTCGACTCAAATAGGCAATATAGTAGTCATTTAGTATTTCTTCCGTAGAAAACTGATCGTTGGCTATAATCTCAGATTTTTCCAAGTACATGCGGTTTTTATTAAGGACACTTAAGTCTGTTTTGCACTAAAATAACATTCCAGCAAACGATTTGTTTAATCCTGCCTGACTTCCGGGAAAATCATGTATTTTTGAAAAACCTAAATCAATTATTATGAAATTAAGAATTACCTCTTCCAAAAAAACATTCGTCTTTTTGTGTTCAATTTTCCTTTTTTTCAATGCCCCTGTTTTTTTGGATGCGCAGGAAATTTATGTTTCGCCTTTGGGAAATGACAAAAATGAAGGAACAAAAATACAACCTTTAGCAAGTCTTTCTGAAGCCAAAGAAAAAGCATATAAATTAATAGAGAATGGTGGGTTCTCAGATGTTACAGTTTTCCTCGAAAATGGAAATTACCAAATAAATAGTCCGGTTGTTTTTGAACCGTTGCAAACGACGCAAAGTTCTTTTTCAATAACGTTTCAAGCAGTAACCGGGAGTAGTCCTGTTATTTCAGGAGGAGTCCGGCTTTCAGAATGGACAAAAAATGCACGCGGGTTGTCGGAAGCTGCGGTTCCTAAAATAGAAGGAAAGGAAATTAGCCCGAGGGAATTTTTTGTTCAAGGACGGCGGGCAACAAGGTCTCGTTTCCCGAATAAAGGCTATTTGCGAGTAAAACAGGTGGGTGAAGATCGCAGAACCAATTTTCTTTTTGAAGAAAATGACTTTCCAATTCCTGAAGCAGCGGAAGATGCCGAGTTGGTGTTTTTACATGACTGGTCGATTTCCAGAAATCCAATTCTGAAAATTGATAGCGAAGAGAACAGATTGACAACAAAAGATTCAATTGGTGCAAGGAATCCCGACTTTTTTTACATTGATCATTGGGAAGCAAATCCCCGCTATTTTCTCGAAAATGCAATTGAATTTATAGATGAAAATTATGAATGGTGTTTTGTTGCCAATGAGAATAAATTAATTGCCCGGTTTCCTGAAAATGTAAATCCAAATCAGATAGAAACGGTTATTCCGGTTTCGGAAGGACTGATTGGATTTCAGGGAGAAGAAAATTCTCCGGTGAAAAATATTCATTTTGACGGAATTACCTTTCGTTATTCTTTATGGAATATCCCGGAAGAGGGGTATTGTGGAGTACAAGCCTGTAATTTTGATCCTCGCCCCGATAACTTAGGCTGGGCGGTAGTTCCTGCTGCTATTTCAGCCAGATGGACAGAAGACTGCAGTTTTAAAAATTGTACGGTTGAGAATATGGGTGGTTCAGGAATTTGGTTTGGAACGGCCTGTAAAAATAACTTGTTTTCTAGTGTTGTTGTAGCAGATGTTTCAGGCAATGGAATTATGATTGGAGAAGGCCGCGACCGGGAAGTTGCCGGCGGCAAATGGTGGAAAACAGCGCCGGAACAAGTAGCATTAAATAATACAATAAAAAATTGTATAGTTACCAAAATTGGAGCACAGTATTTTGGAGCAGTTGGTATTTGGTGCGGACTAACAGCCGAAACTACAATAAAAGACAACCAGATTTTTGATTTGCCTTACAGCGGAATTTCCATTGGCTGGATGTGGAGCCCCGAGCCAACACCTTGCCGCGACAATGTAATGGATGGAAATCACATTCATCATATTATGAAAATATTGAGCGATGGTGGTGGAATTTATATGTTAGGCCTGCAACCCGGAAGTAAAATTATCAACAACCATATTCATGATGTGACGGTAAATGCCGGTCGTGCAGAAAGCAACGGGATGTTTCTTGATGAAGGAACAACCAATGTAGTTGTGGCCAACAATCTGATTTATAATATTGCAAAATCACCACTTCGTTTTCACCGGGCAACAACAAATTTAGTAAAAGACAATTACCTGTTTTGCGAGAACGAAAATCCACCAATTCGTTACAATCGAACCAACGAAGAAGATATAGAAAAGGTGAATAATAAGGTTTTTAGTGAAGAAAACAATAATTATGAGGCAGAGTTGAAAAAAGCAATTCAATTGTGGAAATAGTACTTTGCGGTGAAATAATGTGAAAAACCAGACAAAAAAATATTAGTCTTCATCGCTTGGGTTTTAGAACTTTGAAAAATCAGAATCTCCAAAAAGGTAAACCGGTTTGAAAGGTTTTCTGAGATTTTGTGACTAAAACTATTTTTTATGGATGCAAAGATTTTAATTGGATTGTTATTGGGAATTTTTCTTTTATCATGTGTTCCACAGCAGGAAAAATCGAACAATCAATACGCCGACAACAAATTACACAAGTTTGAATATAATAATCCCAATCTGCTGGTCGATTTAGACGTGGGATTTAAATCGGTTCCTATGCCTATGGATTTCGATGGCGACGGCGATTATGATTTACTTATTTCTGAATCGGGAAGTTATGCTGAATCGGGAGTGTTTTATTTTGAAAATATAAGCGGCAATATTGAAATGCCCGTATTTCGGTATGGTATGCGCGTTAATTCTGAACGTTTTCGTTTAGGCAACGACGGGAAATTTTTTGAAGCTTCCGAAGTTGATGGACATGTGCATGTTTTAACTCCCGACCGTGTGAACGAATCCTTACTGATTTATGAAGATGTTCCACAAAATGTGTTTTGGAAGAAAGTAAACATGCCCGGGCATTTAAATAAATATGTAAAAGGAACAAAAGGAAATACATGGAAATTAATTGATTTCGATGCAGATTCAAAAGTCGATTTGCTTTGCGGTTCAAATTCTTCCAAAGGTGCTTCTTTGATATTTTTTAAGAATTCCGAAAGCAATGAAAATCCGGTGTATGAGGCTCCTGAAAGTATCTTAACAGCTTCCAAACCTTTTGATCGGAAATTAAACATGGATGTTGCTTTTGGTGATTATGACAATGACGGTGATTTGGATTATCTCGCAGCAAGTAGTTTTTCTCATCTGGTTTATTTTGAAAACACGGGAACTCCTCAAAAATACAATTATGCAGAAGGCGATACATTAACATACAATGGTGAAAAGATTCAATTTGTTTGTCGCCACGGAGGTTCCATTAAGTTACGAACGATTGATTTTAACAGAGACGGATTTGTTGATGTTTTGGCCGGAGATGAAGATGGAAAAATTTCGTTCTTAAAAAATACGGGAAAAGTTTTGGATGGGAAACCGGAATTTTTGCCACCGGTTTTTCTCCGGCAGGAAGCTCATTTTGTGGATTTGGGAGCACTGGCAGCCCCGCGTGTTTTTGATTGGGACGGCGACGGATTGGATGATATTTTGTGTGGAAATAGTGTAGGGAATGTGTGTTTTGTAAAGAATTTGGGTGGAGAGGCCCCGAAATGGGATGCACCTGAAATTTTGGAAATTGATGGTAACCCGATTCGATTTATACAAACAGAAGTGCTTCCAAACACGGAAGATCCGCATTGGGGTTATAGTACTATAGATGTTGGTGATTGGGATATGGATGGACTTCCCGATATTTTGGTAAATGAACACAACGGAAATATTGTTTGGTTAAAAAATAAGGGAAAAAGAAAAGCTCCTGAACTTTCGGATCCGCAGCCTTTGTATGTAGAATGGGAGGGAGAACCGCAAAAACCGGACTGGACTCCGGGCTTTTCGGAAGAAAATGAATTGCTGGCTCCCTGGAGAACTTCTCCGTTTATTATGGATTTTAACAACGACGGCTTAAACGATTTGGTGATGCTCGATTATGAAGGATACCTGGCTGTTTTTCCACGAATGAAAGAGGGGGATAAATTGTTGCTGGGGCATCCGCAGCGCAATTTTATTTATCCTGATGGCGAACCGGTTTTATTAAATCAGCGTACCGGTTCAAGTCACGGACGTTTAAAAATTACTTTTGCTGATTGGGACGGCGACGGAATGGAAGATCTTGTTTTTTCATCAAAGCCCGCAGTGGATTGGATGAAAAACAGGGGAATGAAAGATGGAAAAATGGTGTTGCAATACATGGGGCGCGTACTTTCCCGTACTTTGATGGGACACACCGACGGTCCTGTTGTTTCCGATTTTAATAAAGATGGTGTTTCTGATTTGTTGGTAGGCACTGAAACCGGCGTTTTCTATTATTGGCAGCGCCCTTCAAATGAAATAACCACAACCATGACCACTACCGGAAAACAAACTCCGGCGGATTATAAGTATTTTAAAAGGTAGACTTAATTATCGCATGATAAAAAGAACGGATTCCTATTACAGAATCCGTTCTTCCATCCAATTTTGGGAACTACCTTCTAAAACACCGGCTCGATTGTAAAGCTAAACTCATAATCTTTTACAGGAATTGAATATTCCGGGTAGGGACGTGCTCCCCAGGAATCGTCGCCTGCAATTCCCATCATTTTTAAATCGGTACAAATAAAAACACCATTTTTTTTAACAATGTCGTTGGTATGCCGGTAGTCCTCTGTCGTTTCCATATCAAAATCTTCAATAGGATTATGTAAAGCAGAAAATCCAACCAGTGGCTCACCAGTTACACGAACTCCCAGTCCGTTTTCGTTCCGCAGTTCAAACCACCGGACATCAGTTTTATAACCATTTTCCTGTGGACGTACATATTTAAAATATTGGTCGGTTACTTTGCCTGAATAAATACCTACGAACGCGCTGCTGTTTCGGTCGATATAGTTTTCGTGGGGGCCGCGTCCAAAATAACTGAGATTATCAAAATTTACCGGAATTTCCCAGCGAAGACCAAAGCGTGGCATATCGGGCAGTTTTTCTTCATTGGTTGTAAAACTGCTTTTTACTTCAATTAATCCGCTGCCATAAAAAGTGTAAGTTACTGTCTGTACAGAGTTTACTTTTTCCAGGTTATAATCCACTGAAACAATCACTTTTTCTGCTTCAGGTTGCGAAACTTTTATGTCTGAAGGTGAGGCTTCCCGCGAAACTTCGCGCCATATACCCAACCGGTTCAACATCTGACTGCCTTTGTCGTTATCGTTGGATGGTCGCCAGAAATTAATTTTTGGGCCCTCTTGTATCAGTTCCATTCCGTTAATTTCATACGATGAAATAGTTCCTCCACTCAAATCAAAACCGATGATAAAATTTTCTCCTGTTATCGTAATTCTTCCATTTTTTTCGGAATATGATAATGCAGGAAGTTCATCTTTTTCAAAAGAGTTGATATGTTTACCTTCCATTTTAAACTGGTCGTGTGCTACTTCGAATCCAACCGGCATAAAAGAGCGGTCTTTTTTTAATGTTACCGAAAAATCAATGTAACGCTCTATTCCCGGCATCAGAGTTGTTGATGGAAGTGGTATAACCAGAGACTGGCTCTCTCCAGGCTTCAGGTTTACATTTTCAATTGTTCCGGAGAATTTTTTAATACCGTTATCTGAAATAGTCCAGGAAATTTCATAATCGTTTAAATCAATAAAATCGTGGAAATTTGTTACCAGATAACCTTTGTTGGTTTTGCTAAAACGGACATACTGGTATGCGTATTTCACTTCACGAAGTCCGGGATGCGGAGTATAATCCGCTGAAATCACACCGTTGCAGACAAAATTGTAATCGGTAGGCATGTTTTCGCCATAGTCACCACCGTAAGCCCAGAATTTATTTCCATTTTCATCGGTTTTTACCAAAGCCTGATCAATCCAGTCCCAGATATAACCTCCCTGAAGCTGGTCGTTTCTCTTGCGGTAAAACACTTCCCACAAATCCATCAGGTTGCCATTGCTGTTTCCCATGGCGTGTGAATATTCACTTGAAATAAAGGTCTTTGGCTGCCATTTCTCTGCATATCGTTCCAGTGTTTTAACGCCCGGATACTGCGGACAAAAAATATCGGTATTGTCGCCCATGATTGCACGTTCGTAGTGTATAGGGCGGGAAGGATCGCGCTCTTTTATGGCTTTGTAACCGGCGGTAAAATTCACTCCGTCTCCGGCTTCGTTCCCCATTGACCAAACTATGACACAAGCATGATTTTTATCGCGTTCCACCATACGCATCATTCTGTCCACGTGAGCAGCTTCCCATTCCGGTTTTTTGGCCAGAGAGTGCTCGCCGTAATACATACCATGCGATTCAATGTTGGCTTCATCGGTTACATACAAACCATATTCATCACACAATTCATAAAACCGTTCATCGTTCGGATAATGGCTCGTGCGCACCGCGTTAATATTGGACTGTTTCATTAACGCTATTTCCTTAATCATGTTTTCCTCACTTATTACGTGGCCTTTGTACTGGTCGTGTTCGTGTCGATTAACGCCTTTTATGGTTACCGGAACACCGTTGATGCAAAACAGTGTATCAATCAACTCTACTTTTCTGAATCCGATTTTGTGTGATACAGTTTCAACAATTTTACCTTCTTCATTTTTCAGGATGATGACCAATGAATATAAATTTGGTGTTTCAGCCGTCCATTTTTCAGGGTTCAAGATTTCTTTTGAAAATGTCAGTTTAAAATCGCTCTTCCGGTTGATTTTTGCTTCCTGTAAATCCTTGCTAACCAACTCATTATTTTTATCATAGAGCTCAAATTCAACAGAATAATTTCCTGAACGGTATTTTTCTACATCATTTTTGATGTCAACATCCAGTTTCAGGATTCCGTTTTTGTATTCAGAATCCAAATCTGCTTTGGCAAAAAAATCACGAATTCGAACTTTGGGCGCAGAGTAGAGATAAACATCGCGCTCAATTCCGCTGATGCGCCAAAAATCCTGCGCTTCGAGGTATGAACCATCTGACCAGCGGTAAACTTCCAAAGCCAGCGTATTTTTTCCGGGTTTCAGATAGCTGGTGATATTCCATTCGGCGGGAGTTTTGCTGCCCTGGCTATAACCTACTTTTTCTCCATTTACCCATATGTAAAAAGCCGATTTTACAGCGCCAAACTGAATAAAAACTTCGCGTTCGTCCCAATTTTTAGGGACAGTAAAATTTCTGCGATAAGAACCAACAGGGTTGTAATCATGCGGAACTTTTCCCGGATTTGCAGGGTAAATATCATCTGTGAATTTTATCTCAGTTGAAACAGGGTGTTTGTAATCTGCAAATTCGTATTGATGGTTTACGTAAATGGGTACACCGTAACCTTCCATTTCCCAATTGGATGGCACCGGAATATTATCCCATTGAGAAACGTCATAATCCGGTTTGTAAAATTCCACCGGCCGATCAACAGGTTTTCGAACCCAGTTGAATTTCCATATTCCGTTCAGGCTTTTGTAAAACACTGACTGGTTTCGTTTTTGAGTGAGTGCTTCATCAACTGTCCGGAAAGGCATCAGTGTAACATGCGGCTCCTCCTTATTATGGTTAAATATGAGCGGATTCTCCCAATCTTGTTTGGGTTGAGCTTTAACAGATTGATTTATTGAGTGAAAACAGGTTAAAACAGAAAAGACGATAAATAGTTTCTTCATTATTTTCGAAATTATCTTCAATTAAATATATAGTTCTTAATTTTTTTCAAAAGTAGAAAAATCTTTGATTTTCGAAATGATATTGAAAAGAAACGAAAGAAGTAATATATTTTACTTCTGAAATTCAGGCAAAGTTTGAAATCATTTTTTTTAAGTGTATTTTGCGACTTCAAATCTAAATTAACATATAAATGAAAGCGGCGGTTTTAGAAACTTATAATAATTTTGTTTGGAAAGAAGTTACCACTCCGGAAGTAAAGCCGGGAGAAGTGCTGATTCGTATAAAATTTGCCAGCATTTGTGGTTCTGATATGCATATTTTTCCGGGAGATTTTCATCCCCGTACGCCTATTCCTTTTACACCAGGACACGAAATGGGTGGAGTTATTGAAGATATTGGTGAGGGAGTTTCCGGTTTCGAAGCAGGAGATAAAGTTGCTATCGACCCGATTATTTGGTGTGGAAAATGTCCGGCTTGTGAACGGGGACATTATCCTGCATGCACAAGTCTTAAATTGTTGGGGGTTGATTTGGACGGTGGTTTTGCTGAATATATTTCAGTTCCTCAACATATGGTTTTTAAAACGGCTTCTCATTTGCCCAACGAGCATGTTGCATTGGTTGAAATTTACGGGATTGGGTTTCATGCAAATAACCGCGCCGAAACAAAAGACGGAGATAGTATCGCCATTTGGGGAGCAGGCAGGGTAGGTCAGGTAATTTTACAGGCTGCCCGCACAAAAACACAGAACACCATTTTTATGGTTGATCCTTTGGATAAACGCCTGGAAATTGCTGCAAGTCATTTTGAAAATGTAATCACTATAAATCCAACGAAAGAAAATCCGGTTGATGTGATTAAAAAGCACACCGACGGAAAAGGTGTGGATATCGCTTTTGAAGCCATCGGACATGCGCATGAATTTGAAGGTGTGCCAACTCCTGTTCGAGCGTGTATTCAGAGTATTCGTGGTGCAGGTAAAGTTGTTGTTCTTGGATTGGGAGATGATCCGGCACCTATTGTTTTTAAGGAGTTGATTTGGAAAGAAGCAAAAATTGTGGCCTCACGTGTGAGTCATGGCGAATTTGCAGAAGTTATTGAACATTTAAATGCCGGTGACTTAAAGCCTGAAGCGCTTATCTCAAAAGTGATGCACGGTTCTCAAATTCAACAGGCATTTGAACTGGTTCAAAATGAAAGCCAGAATTATTTGAAAGTTTTGCTTGATTTTGGCAGTTAGAACAGAGCTGCCTTTTCTAAACCTAAAATAAACGCCAATGCAAACCGATCCGTATATTCTCTCCATGGACAGTATAAAAAGTGCCCCCACTTCTTTGTTAGGAAAATTCAGATATTTAGGCCCCGGATTTATTTTATCGGCGTCGGTTGTTGGCTCCGGCGAGTTAATTTCTACAACAACTTTAGGTGCAAAAGCCGGTTTTGTTACGTTTTGGGTTATTCTGGTAAGTTGTGCTGTGAAAGTTGCCATTCAGCTTGAATTTGGAAAACAAGCCATCCGCACCGGGGAAACGGTGTTTACTTCGCTGAATAAAATTGGCGGTCCCCGCTTTGGAAAACAAAACGCGAATTGGAGTCTTTGGACATGGTTTTTTCTTTGGCTTTTTAAACCGCTTCAGTTAGGTGGAATTATTGGAGGCGTGGCAATTACGTTAAATATGGCTTTCCCGTCGGTAAACATCATAAGTTTTGCGATTATTGTTGGCATTATTGTGGCCACTATGGTTTTTAAAGGCTACTACTTTTTTATTGAAAAAGTATCGGTGGTTTTGATGCTGTTATTTACAACATTTACAGTTGTCGCTGTTTTTATGCTTCAATACACCGATTTTGCTTTTACCCAAAGCGAAGTTTTGGAAGGCTTGAGGTTTCAGCTTCCGCCTGCAGCAGTTGGATTTGCAATTGCTGCTTTTGGACTCACAGGAGTTGGCGGTGACGAAATTGTGGCTTACAATTATTGGTGTCTGGAAAAAGGATATGCAAGGTTTACCGGTCCGTTTGAAGAATCAGATGAATGGCGGAAACGAGCCAGGGGCTGGATTAAAGTTATGAACCTGGATGCAATTTTATCGATGGTCGTTTACACGCTGGTAACAGCAGCTTTTTATTTACTCGGTGCAGCTGTACTTTATAAAAGAAGAGAGATTCCGGGTGGTTTCGAAATGATTGAAACACTTTCAAAAATGTACACGCATTCATTTGGCCCCTGGGCAAAAGACTTTTTTCTTTTTGGCTCTTTTGTGGTTTTATTTTCAACTTTATTTTCTGCACTGGCAGCCCGCACACGAATTTTCTCTGATTTGTTTGGACAACTTGGTTGGATAGATTTTTTCAACCTAAAACAACGCAAAAGAACAGTGGCAATTTTAGCCTGGGTGTTTCCGTTTTTATGGGTAATTGCACTTTTGTGGGTAAAATCACCGGTATTTATGGTAACCATTGGTGGAATTATTACATTTTTTATGTTGCTGATAATTGTTTATGCCGGTTTACATTTTAGATATAAACAAAAACAATTTGGCCTCGAATCCTCAAAATTTTATGATATTTCTTTGTGGATGAGTTGTTTGGTTATATTCCTGGTCGGTTTTTACGGAGCGATATCTCTAATTTAGAATTAGAATATATTTGTATAACATCAAAAAAGCTTTTGCCACAAAGAAATATATCTATATTTTCGTGTTCGTACACGGAAGTATTTCTTTACAGCAAAAAAAATAATAAATCAAACAAATAAAATGGAGTTAGGTAAATACAGTTTTGGAACCGGAGACCGGTTTAACCATGAAGGAGAAGCTCAGTTAAGCGCTTTGATAACAGCTACTTCTGAAGGAGTGGAAGTTACGCCTGTTTGGAATAAGTCAAACAGAGAACATAATATTGTTCACTCAGAGCCAGAAGGAACGCGAAAAGAAGCCGACGCGGCCGTTAAAAATCTGGGTTGGGAAGGCCCTTATTTTGTCGATGCCGATCATATTAATCTCTCCAATGTAGATCGTTTTATTGAACATTGTAATTTCTTTACACTCGATGTTGCAATGTATATTGGAAACGACTCGGCCGAAGAAGATGTTTTCAAATTTAAAAAATCATGCGAAGCCTTGGGCACGGAAGTTTCCATAGCCGGAATTCCTGAACCAATTGTAATTACCGATGAACTTTTGGATGTTGTTGCAGGTAAATACCTGGCAGCTGTAAAAGAAGCAGCGAAAATTTATCGTCACATTGAGTCGTCAAAAGGAGTTGGAAATTTTGTTACCGAAGTTTCTATGGATGAAGTGGAAGAACCGCAAACGCCGGTGGATATGTTTTTTATCCTGAAAATGATTGCCGATGAAAAAATTCCGGCACAAACAATCGCTCCAAAATTTACAGGTCGTTTTAACAAGGGTGTTGATTATGTTGGCGACACCGTTCAATTTGCCAAAGAATTTGAAGAAGATGTTTTGGTAATTGAGCACGCTGTGAAGGAATTTGGTCTTCCTGAAGATTTAAAATTGAGTGTGCATTCCGGTTCTGATAAATTTACCATTTATCCGATAATGGCCGAAATCATTAAAAAACACGATAAAGGTATTCACGTAAAAACAGCCGGTACGACCTGGTTGGAAGAAGTTATCGGACTTTCTATTTCGGGGGATACCGGTTTGGAAGCTGCAAAAGAAATTTATAAAAAAGCACTCGAAAGAAAAGACGAATTGTGTGCTCCGTATGCCGATGTAATCGATATTGATGATTCAAAATTACCAACACCGGAAGAAGTGGATAGTTGGGATGGTGAAAAATATGCAAATGCCTTGCGTCATATTCCGGGGCACGCTGATTACAATTCTAATTTCCGACAGCTTATTCACGTGGGTTATAAAGTGGCTGCCGAAATGGGTGAAAAATACACTGATTTGTTAAAGGAAAATGCAGAAGTAGTAGGTTCTTGTGTAGAAGAGAATATTTACGAACGCCACCTGAAACGCTTATTCGATTTATAATAAACCAAAAACAACGGTTCCTTTTTTGACAGAACCAATAAATTTCCTCGTAATGAAAAAATTCATGGACGAAAATTTCCTGTTGCAGACAGAAACGGCACAGGAACTATATCATAATCACGCGGCAAAGATGCCGATTTTTGATTATCACTGTCACATTCCGCCTCAGGAAGTTGCAGAAGATAAACAGTTTAAAAATATCACTCAAATTTGGTTATACGGCGATCATTATAAATGGAGAGCCATGCGTTCGAACGGAGTAAATGAGCGTTATTGTACGGGTGATGCTTCCGATTGGGAGAAATTTGAAAAGTGGGCAGAAACGGTTCCTCAAACTTTGCGTAATCCATTGTATCATTGGACTCATTTAGAGCTGAAAAAATTCTTTGGAATTGATAAATTGTTGAGCCCGGCCACTGCGAAAGAAATTTGGGAAGAGTGTAATGAAAAATTACAAACATCCGATTATTCTGTTCGAAATATTATTCGCAAGGCAAATGTACATACCATTTGTACTACCGACGATCCTGTTGATTCACTGGAACAT
This sequence comes from Maribellus maritimus, assembly GCF_022267315.1. Classification (GTDB taxonomy): domain Bacteria; phylum Bacteroidota; class Bacteroidia; order Bacteroidales; family Prolixibacteraceae; genus Draconibacterium; species Draconibacterium maritimum. Next base: position 65,717 of record NZ_JAIKLE010000008.1, on the reverse strand, counting down.
CACCAGGCAATAAAGGAAGACGATTTTGAAGTGGCAGTGCTCCCGGCGTGGAGACCAGACAAAGCAATGACGGTTGAAAATACAAAAACGTTTAACGCTTATTTGGATACCCTGGAAGAAGCTGCCGGCGAGAATATCGGCTCGTTTGCTGCTTTGATGGATGCACTTGACAGTCGTCACCAGTTTTTCCACGACAGTGGTTGCCGTTTGTCAGACCACGGTTTGGAAACAGCAATGGCAGAAGATTATACCGAAGCTGAAATAAATGCGATTTTCAATAAAATAAGAAAAGGAAATGATTTGAATACGGATGAGATTTTGAAATTCAAATCGTGTATGTTGTACGAATTCGGAATAATGGATCATTCTCGCGGATGGACGCAGCAATTTCATTTGGGCGCACTGCGGAACAATAACACCCGCTTGTTCAAAAAATTGGGAGCCGATACTGGTTTTGATTCGATTGGGGACTTTGAAATTGCAAAATCGCTTTCTAAATTTTTGGACAGACTTGATAAGGAAAATAAACTTTCGAAAACAGTGTTGTATAATTTAAACCCGCGTGATAATGAACTTATCGGTACGATGATTGGAAACTTTCAGGATGGTTCAGTTCCGGGGAAAATGCAATTTGGTTCCGGCTGGTGGTTCCTCGACCAAAAAGACGGAATGGAAAAACAAATAAATGCGCTTTCCAACCTTGGTTTGTTAAGTCGCTTTGTTGGAATGTTAACCGATTCAAGAAGCTTTTTGTCGTACACCCGCCACGAATATTTCAGGAGAACTCTGTGTAATTTGTTGGGCAACGATGTCGAAAATGGTGAAATTCCTCACGATATGGAATTGTTAGGACAAATGGTTGAAAATATTTGTTTCAATAATGCAAAAGAGTATTTTAAATTTGAATAAGAACATATTGACTTATAGGAAACGGTGTTCCTTTTTATTTGGATAAATGTATCTTTGCAATCGATTGCATTAATTATCCAAGTCAAAAAACTAAAGAATGAGTAATAAAGTAATAACCTTTGGCGAAATTATGTTGCGTTTGGCAACACCTGATTATCTGCGTTTTTCACAAAGCCCTCAGCTGACAGCCACTTTTGGAGGAGGAGAAGCGAATGTTGCTGTTTCTCTGGCAAACTATGGTATTCCTGTTGATTTTGTAACCCGTCTCCCAAAAAATGATATTGGTCGGGCCTGTATGATGGATTTAAGAAAATACGGAGTAGGAACCGATAAAATTGTTTGGGGCGGTGAACGTCTCGGAATTTATTTTTTGGAAACCGGTGCTGTAAGTCGTGGTAGCAAAGTGGTTTACGACCGTGCGCATTCAGCTGTTTCTGAGGTTCAATCAGGAATGATTGACTGGGAGCAGGTTTTTGACGGAGCAAATTGGTTTCACTGGACAGGGATTACACCTGCTATTTCACAAAGTGCTGCCGATGTTTGTTTGGAAGCCATTAAAAAAGCAAATGAATTGGGAGTAACCGTTTCCTGTGATTTGAATTATCGCAAAAATCTTTGGAAATATGGTAAATCTGCAGGCGAAATTATGCCGGAACTGGTTGCCGGAACAGATGTTATTTTAGGAAATGAAGAAGATGCCGAGAAAGTTCTTGGAATAAAACCGGAAGGAATTGACGTAACCGGGGGTCATGTGGAAGGAGCTGCTTACGAATCGGTTTCAAAACAGATTATGGCGCAGTTTCCGAGATGTAAAAAGGTAATCACAACCCTGCGAGGTTCTGTTAATGCGAATCACAACAGTTGGTCGGGCGTACTTTGGGATGGAGAGAAATTGTATGAAGCACCAACTTATCAGATTACACACATTGTCGATCGCGTAGGTGGTGGCGATTCTTTTATGGGAGGTCTCATTTACGGATTGTTGACATATACTGATGACGACCAAAAAGCATTGAATTTTGCGGTTGCCGCTTCTTGTTTGAAACATACCATTTACGGCGATTTTAACCAGGTTACTGTTGATGAAGTCGAAAAATTAATGGGCGGAGACGCATCAGGAAGAGTTGCGAGGTAGATAATTTTTGCTCGCCTCAAAAAAATAGATAAAATATATTGGAGCTGCCAGATCTTTAAGAATATTGGGTAGCTTTTAACTTTGAATATTGAACTTTAAACTAAGTTATGGCCAGATTTTCCAGAATAGAAGTAGCATTAAAAATGAATGAAACCGGTATGGTTCCGGTTTTCTATAATAAAGACCCTGAAGTTTGTAAAGCAGTTGTAAAAGCATGTTACGATGGGGGAGTGCGTGTTTTTGAATTTACCAATCGTGGAGATTTTGCGACTCTGGTTTTTGCCGAACTGAACAAATGGGCAATAGAAAATTGCCCCGAGATGATTATGGGTGTGGGATCAGTTGTTGATGAAGCAACCGCTGCAATGTATATTGCACTCGGAACTAATTTTATTGTTTCTCCGCTCATTGATGAAGGAACAGCGAAAGTTTGTAATAAACGCAAAATTGCCTGGAGCCCTGGTTGTGGTTCGGTTACAGAAATTGGCAAAGCCCACGAATTGGGTGCTGAAGTTGTAAAAATATTTCCTGGTTCTCAAGTTGGAGGACCTTCGTTTGTAAAAGCAGTAAAAGGCCCGATGCCGTGGACAAGTATAATGCCAACAGGCGGCGTAACCCCGACTGAAGACAATTTGAAGGCATGGATTGAAGCCGGCTCAACATGTGTTGGAATGGGCTCTCAGCTTTTTCCAAAAGAAATTTTGGCAGAGAAAAATTATAACTATATTACCGATAAATGTAAGGAAGCATTACAAATTATAAAAAAATATAAAACTAATTAATCATAAGCTGATGAAATACAACAGAATAGTACTTGTTGCGGGAGTCGTTTTATTGTTTTTTGTGACTTCCTGCAGTACACATTCAGAAAAAACAGAACTAAAGCTTGCACATGGCCTGCCAACAGATCATCCGGTACACAAGGCCATGATGTTTATGGCTCAGCGATGCTCAGAACTGTCTGACGGACAATTAACCATTGAAGTTTATCCGGCGGAACAACTTGGTTCGGAACAGCAATGTGTGGAACTGGTGCAAATTGGAAGTCTGGCAATAACCAAGGTCTCTGCCGCGGTTATGGAAAGTTTTACTGACGCGTACAAAGTGTTTGGGCTTCCCTATATTTTTAAATCAAAAGAACACTCCTTCAAAATTATGGACGGAGAAATTGGGAAGGATTTGTTGTTGAGTACGGAAGATAAATGGATTCGCGGATTAACTTATTACGATGCAGGTTCACGCAGTTTTTATACTATCGATAAACCCATTCATACACCGGACGATTTGGCGGGGTTGAAGATCAGAGTGATGCGAAGTATTACTGCTGTGGAAATGATTCGGGCACTTGGAGGTTCAGCTACACCAATTTCATGGGGAGAATTATACACCGCGTTGCAAAGTGGCGTGGTTGACGGAGCTGAAAATAATCCGCCAAGTCTTTATACATCCCGCCATTACGAAGTTTGTAAATACTATTCTTTGGATGAACACACAACGATTCCTGATGTACTGGTAGTAAGTAAAATTATTTGGGATAAATTGAGTGAACAGGAACAAAAATGGTTGCAACAAGCTGCTGATGAGTCTGCTGTGTTGGAACGTAAACTTTGGGCAGATTCAGAAAAAGAGTCGTTGGAAGAAGTGCAAAAAGCAGGAGTTGAAGTGATTTATCCCGACAAAGAGCCTTTTATTGAAAAAGTTCAGCCGCTTTTGGAGAGTTATAAAGACAATGAAGTTATCTATTCTTATATAAAAAGAATTCAGGCCGTTAAATAAAACCTAACATTATGAGTATACGAAAAACTATTGATAAAGCTTTGGAATGGGTGCTGGTATTTTTACTCAGTGTCCTTGTTCTGGATGTACTCTGGCAGGTGGCCAGCAGATACATTCTAAATTCACCAAGTAGTTATACTGATGAGTTGGCCGGATATCTCCTTATTTGGGTTGGACTTCTCGGAGCTGCTTATGTTGCGGGGAAAAGAGAGCACCTGGCAATTGATTTACTTCTTCAGAAAAGCTCACCTAAAAGGAAGTTCAAGCTTGAAATTTTTATCAGCGTTGTGGTTATTCTTTTTGCCATTACCGTGATGATAGTTGGCGGAAGCTGGCTGGTTTATACACGCTTTTATCTTTCAGTAAAATCAGCTGCTTTGGGAATGCCGCTGGGAGCCGTTTATCTGGTGTTGCCTTTGAGCGGAATTTTAATCGCTTACTTTGATATTGACAATATGTATAACATGGTTAAAGCTAACCGGAAAAACTAACTGCTATGGAATTTTTTGAAATATTTGTACTTGTATTTAGCTTTATAATTTTACTTGTAATTGGAGTTCCGATTGCATTTAGTATTGGTATATCCGGAATCTTAACCATGTTGGTAAGCATCGACATGATTCCTGCACTTACTACTTTTTCGCAACGAATGGCCACCGGGCTTGACAGTTTTGCACTACTTGCCATTCCGTTTTTTATACTCGCGGGGAACATAATGAACAGTGGAGGAATAGCGATTCGTCTGATTGATTTTGCGCGTATTTTAGTGGGTGGAATTCCCGGAGGTGTTGCCATGGTTAACGTTTTGGCCAATATGTTGTTTGGTGCAATTTCCGGTTCTGCGGCTGCGTCTGCTTCTGCAATCGGAAGTATCATGCAACCGGAAATGAAAAAAGAAGGTTACCCTGACAATTTTAGCGCTGCAGTAAATATTACTTCTGCAACTACAGGTTTATCAATTCCGCCGAGTAATATTCTCATTGTATATTCTTTGGCCAGTGGAGGGGTTTCAATTACCGCACTTTTCCTGGCTGGTTATTTACCTGGAATTCTTACCGGACTGGGAATTATAATTACTGCCATTACCATGCTGATTTATAAAAGAAGTGGAACAAAAGCAGCAATGAGGGCTTTGGGGATTGTTACTTTAATTGCTGTTGGGATCGTCGCTGTATATAAAGGCGTTTCATTTTCACGTGCTAATTTCTCAGTAGGGTTAAACCGGGTTTTACTGTATTTGGTAGTGGCTGCTTTTGCAGTTTGGGCCGTTATAAAAACCATTCGGAACAAGGAAAAAGCAAAGGTTGGCACGAAAAAATTCCTCGACGCTATACCAAGTTTGTTGATGTTGGTAATTGTGATCGGTGGTATTGTTGCCGGATTTTTTACAGCAACTGAAGCTTCGGCAATTGCAGTTTTATATGCCTTAGTCTTGTCGTTTATCTATCGTCAGATAAAAATCAAAGATTTGCCTGATATTTTTCTTCGTTCTGTAAAAACTACAGGTGTTGTAATGCTTTTAGTTGCTACCTGTTTGGGCTTGTCGTGGATTATGGCGTATGAAAATATTCCGCAAAATGTTAGTGAAGGTTTACTTTCAGTTACAAGCAATCCGTTTATGATTTTGCTTATCATTAACATGATTTTGCTTTTTGTGGGAGTGTTTATGGATATGACTCCGGCAGTTTTGATTTTTACTCCAATATTTCTTCCAATTGTTACAGCAATGGGAGTTGACCCGATTCATTTCGGGATTATTATGGTATTGAACCTGAGCGTTGGTCTTTGTACTCCACCGGTTGGTTCAGTATTGTTTATTGGTTGTAGTGTCGCCGGTTTAAGTATAGACAAGGTAATCAAACCACTTTTGCCAATGTTTATTGCAATGGTAATCGTTTTGTTGTTGGTAACTTATATTCCGGACATTTCGCTTTGGTTACCCAAAAGTTTAGGATTCTAACCTGATAAATTAATTACATATTTAAGGGAGTAATTCTTACTCCCTTATTTTTTTGAAATTTTTGAAGATGAGTTTTGACGTTTTTGTTTTCGATTTGGATTTTACACTTTGGGATGCCGGCGGAACCTGGTGCGATGCCACAAATCCACCCTATGTTTGGAGGAATAACAAATTATTGGATCGATCCGGAAGATGGATACGTTTGTATCCGGATGTAATTGCGGTTTTGGAAGAGTTGAAAAAACAGAATAAGTTCATTGCAGCTGCTTCGCGGACTTATGAGCCGGAATGGGCGCAGGATTTATTGAAACTATTTGACATCGATAAATATTTTGATACAAAAGAAATTTACCCGGCGTCAAAAATTTCGCATTTCAAAAAAATCCGGCGTTTTTTTGATGTTCCCTATCAACACATGGTGTTTTTTGATGATGAGTACAGAAATATTCAAGATGTTTCGGGGTTGGGAGTAGAAGCCATTTTTGTAAGAAATGGAATAGATTTGAAAATAGTTGATAAATTTCTTTGAAGATAATCCTGCTCTATATGAAATTGCCAGAGTTTAAGGCAACTGCAATTTTCCAATACTTTATTTTAAATATTTTATTTGAGATTGAAGTAAAACTACAAAATCGTCCATCGTTTTTATCCCGGAAGCATCTTGTTCCCATGCAGCTCCAAAATAGTAGGTCAGTTTGTTATTTTTGGGTTTTAAAACCAGGACATGGCTGTTTGGGTCTTCAGTTTGTTTGAGTAGCTGGTTGGTTTTGTAGAATATACACATTCCCAGGTTGTCGTTTTGTAACGTTTGCCTGCCAAAAGTTATCATGCAACTCCATCCCGGTTTAATTTCGTTGATAATTTTGATTTCCGTATCAGGAAGTTTAACAATTCCCGTTGCCAGGTTGGAAAGCTCATTTGTTAAATCAATGGAGTATTGAGTAAGATAACTTCCTGCCTCTATTTTCAGGGTGGTTGTTAAATCCGTTTTTTTATTATCGATTTCCCATCCCTGATAGTTTATCTTTACTTCCGAGCTTTTTTTTCCTGATTTTACCGCACAAAAAATATTATCGGTTTTTTCAACGCGGATGGCTTTTTTGCCGTCCCAAAATGCAATGGAGCCTATTCCCAGCGCATCTCCCACTTTTAGTACATCAACACCCCAGTCCTGCATTTCGTGATACGAATCAAATCCGTCAAGACCAACATGGTGTAAAACCATCTTATTAGTTTTTTTTCCAAATATATCGATGGCATTTCGCCAGTCGAGATAAAGCCGGTAACCGATTTTATCTGATTCCCATCCGGGACCTTCAAATTGAATATCAAAAGAATGGTCGGTGTGTTTTTCATCAACCGTAAGTTCAGTAACGGCTTTAAATTTTCCGCCCTGATATTCGTATTGCTGTTTTCCACTACTTTTAGTAACCCATGTCCATTCGCCGCCTTCTTTAATTCCAAGATAGGCTTGTGTATTGAAATTTTTTGAATTTTGGCTGTTTACATGAACGGAAATCGCAAGAAGAAGCAAAAAAGATAAAATCAGGTTTTTCATTATTTTGTTATTTTATTTTTCCAGTTCAATGGCTGCAAAAAACAAACGAAGCAACATCTTTGGAATCATTGTTAATCGTTTATCGCATGGGGAATCGTAATAATTACCTTCCCGGTCTTTACTGCTTTGGTAAAAGTACAAATAATCATGACACTTTCCGACGCTTCAATGTATTTTCCTTCTCTGGGAGTAGCTCGGTTTTTTGATGATTTCAGAAAGTACTTCCAATACGTCAGCCAGCACCATTATATACCAACTTTAGGCCCTGCTCCGGAAGTATTTTGAATACCCGGTTTCAGAACTGTTCCGGCTTTTTTGCTGACTTCCAGCCACGTATCGTTTTGTCCGTTTTATTCAGAGATAAAAAAAGAGATACAAAACCTTGCATCTCTTTTAAATAATAATTAAACAGCATTTATAGTTTAACAGACGTTTCCAGGTTGTTTGCCTTTAACGATTCATAGTTAATTTTTATCTCGCCTTTTCCTTCAACCAAAAATTGATATTCAACATTCCCGTAACTTGGAATAGAAAGGAATTGAATCTCTGGTTTTTTCTCTTTATAACTTACTTTATCCAGACGAATATCGTTAATTTTTCCTCCCGCAACAACTTTTCCACCAGTTATTTTCAAAATATCCTGACGGTGTGTTTTGTTAATTTCTGATTCTTTGGCCATCGATGGTAGCCCGTTTTTGTTAACTAGCCTTACACGAATGCGATTTAAATTATTACCCACTTTTTTTACGTCTATAATTTCCATCGAAATTTCCGGCGTGTTTTCAGCGGCCAGCAGCACAACTGATGCGTTTCTGTGAACCAGTTCGTTTAACATAAAAGGGTGGGGGAGTCTTGAACTCATTTTTACCCAACCTCCAATTTCAATATCTCCGTAAACAGGGTGTTTATAGGGTTTCCAATCTTTGTATAGTTCTCCTTGTGTGATATTGTCGTTGAATTTCAGACGTTCACGTGTTTCTTCAGTATTATCTCCTCTGTAGCCGGAACCTTCACTTTCCTTTTTAGGTTTGGTTTCGTCATCGTGATAAGTTTCTGCTCCATCAGGATAAAGTTCACCTACAAATGAAAATATGCCATGAATAAAATAGAGGTGGGAATCAAAATCTCCGAAAGTTGGATACAAATCAACCGAAGGCATATAAACATATCCGGGGGTTATTTTTTTTGCATTTTTTCCAATAACATCAAACGCTGCAATATCGGCTGCCGGGATTCGTGTTTTATTGTCTGCCGGTGGACGGAGCCACATTCCACCGTTGTTATGAAAGGCAAAACCAATGATAATATTTGGTCTTTTTGTAATCCATTCATTGATGGCTTTCAACCCTACTCCGGAAAACGGGAAATTTCCGGCACCTCTTTGTACATAGGGAGGTTCCCAGTCGTATCCCCAGTTTCTGTTTGGATCAAGATAGCCTTCAGCATCTTCGTTTAATCTTCCATCTCCGTCGTCGTCAATCCCTTCGGATCCAATCAACGAATATTCTCCTTTTTCACCCGGTTTGCAACGAACCAGTATTCGGCTGTCGTCCGGATCAAGTTTATATTGGCCGTATGGATCTTTTATCCTCATCTGAGTAATACTTCCGTCACCATCTAAATCGTTGGGGGCATCTTCATCAAATAGTCCATCGTTATCATCATCCTTGGGAACGCGAATACTGCGACTTGAGTGCATCGTATGTGCATCGTCAAAAAAATGTGCACGCCCGTCAACGTTTACCACAGGAATGATATAATGTACATTTTTGTCAACGATTTTGCTTATTTTTTCATTTTCTCCATACTTGGTTAACAGCATGTTCGCATAATACAAACAAACTTCTCCAGCCTGAATTTCATTTCCATGAATATTTCCATCGACATAAACGCCGGGTTTACTGAGTTCTTCTCCTGTTTTTTTGTTGTTGATAGTCAATGCGTAAATTTCGCGGCCTTCTTCACTTTTTCCAATCACATCCAGGTGTGTCATTTCCGGATAGGCATTGTGTAAAACTTTTAATGCTTCTGTTACTTCTTCGTAATTGTAGTACCTGTCGAAACGTAAAGGAACTTCAATTTTACTTTTTACTCCACTGGCATAACCTAACTGGAAAATTGCAGTGAACAGTATAAAAAATATATATCGTTTCATAATTAACCTCCAATCTTAATTTGTTTTACATCCGTTCCAAAAACTGCCGACTCAATTTTGGCAGTGATGGTTGGTTTTTTGTCTGTTTTTATCAGCCAGGTAAGTTTTTTTACCTGATTTCCTCCAATGCTTCCAAGCGGAGTTCTGCTGATTCCTTCCAGAAAATCAACCTCTCCGTCGAGAGTAATTACAACAGGTGCAGGTTGGCTATTTCTTTCCCCCATTGCAATTGGGTAGGACAAATACCCTTTATTCTCAATGTATATTTCCAGTTTATAAACACCTCCTCCTAAATCGGTAATTTTTTCATCAGCAAATAAAACAGAAGGAATTTTTTCAGACAATTGCAGTAGCCATGGGAGTTGTTTTTGAAGTAATGAGTCGATAGCTTCGGGTTTTGGTGTTGATTCTATATAAGGCACAAAACCGCCTACTTCAATTTCTCCATATTCGGGATGTTTTACAGTCTCCCATGCAACAAAACCTTTACCGTCCCATTCGCTGTCCGACCAGGCCAGTAATGCTTTGTCTTTCTCGCTAAGTTCTCCTTCCTTCTTTGGTTTTGGCATTTTTTTCATCATTTCCACCATTTGTTTAGGTGTAAATTTTCCCGAACTCATCATATCCGAAATACCTTTAGCTGAAAATCTGTCGGGTGCGTTGTTTGCTTTTAAGAAAGCATTGATTTTTTCTTCTCCCAATGCCGTAAACTCTTTGGCGCTCATTTTTTCAACATCGTCCAGCGAAAGCTCTCCTTCCACAGCTTTCTTTTCCTCTTTTACTTTTGGAACCGTAAACAAATTCATACTAAATGAAGGAACTCCAAGGTGGTAATAGGCCCACAATTCAAATGAGCCATCTTTTGCTGGTGTCGGGTCCAGCCGTTCTGTATTAAAGTTTTTTCCTTTTAAATATTCTTTGTAGTCTTCTGAAAATTTGGTGTAAAATTTTAAATCTTCATCCAGTGGATTAACAGCGGCACCCAGTCCGAGCATTCCTGCAATCATTGATGGGGTGATTTCCATCTCTCCTCCAAAATTTTCTTTTACCAGAGCAATCACTTCGTCCATACTATAAGATTTCTGAGGATCCGCATTTAACATTCTGGCATAACGGCCGGGAATTTTTATATTACTCAGATTGGCTCCACCTTTTCGTCCGCCTTTGGGCGGAACGATACAAAAGCCTGAGCTTCCAAGCGTATAAACCATTGCAATGTTTGGACGATCAAAAATAAATCGCATTATTTCATATGATTCCGGTGATTGTCCTGCCCATTTCCCCGCTTCTTTTTTCTCAAAAGGAAATAGATGAGGGAATGATATTCCAATATTGATTCCGCCAATTCCGTCTTCATTATATTTTCCATCTCCATCGTTGTCAATTCCTTCTTCCATAATTTTGTACTCGCCGCGTTCACCTTTTTCTTTGTCGGCTTTGGTCATTATTCGCGAATCCTTGCCGGAAATAACAAACGAACCTTCCAGATCCTTATAACGCATTTGAGTAATAATACCATCGCCATTTAAATCATCCGGCCCATCTTCGTTGGGTAGATCGTCCATATCGTTGTTTACTTCAAAATCGTTAACCGATCGCCCAAACTTTATTCCTTCAAAATATCCTTTGGCAGCATCCGGATTAGGAAGCGGCATTACATACCATTTTATTTTTTCGGTGTATTTTGCGGAGTCAAGCAGCATTTTTGCAAAAGCAAGCGCTCCTTCGGTAGAGATTGGCACATTTCCTTCAAAATTAGCTCCAACAAAAATTGCCGGAACATCTTCCAGATTTTTTCCTATTTCTAAAACGGAAACTGGTGTACCCCCCGGACTGGTGGCAATCGTATGAAGTTGGGTTTTTACCGGCTCCGATTGCTGCAATTTTTTCAGCATTTGCTGAACTTCTGTCGTCGTGTGGTATTTGTCAAACGAGATGAGGGGTTGTGCAAAAAGCGGCATCCCCAGTATCCACAAACAACAGGCGATACAAAAATAGCGTAGTTTTTTCATTATATTAAAAATATTTAAAGAATAAATTTGGTGTGTTTTAGTTGCATTATGTTATTTAATTTGATGTTTTTGTTCCAAGTTGTAATTAAATTTGGTTGGAAAATACATTTTTTTTATTTATCAAAACCTGAATTTTGTTTCTTTTTATCAAAAAGCCTGAATTGCTGCCAGAATTTGGAAAAAATTTTCCACCTCATTTTTTACATATTAAATGAATTTAATCATTAGTTTTATTGAATACGAAGCTAAACTACAAAAGAATGGTTACAAGAATTTTACGTTTATCCCTGTTTGTTTTTGTTTTTTACTTTTTTTCCTGCGTGGAAAAGGAAAAGACATTTTTTGATTCTCTGCAGCCAGTCCCGGAGAATAGTGGTTTCAAAATGGATGCCTACTGGGTTTGGGGAGGTTCAGTTGTAAAAGTTGACTCTACATTTCATATGTTTGCCTCCCGGTGGCCCAGGAAGAATAAATTTCCGGATGATTATTTTGTCGAATCAGAAATTGTACATGCAACATCAAATTCAGCAAAGGGGCCTTTTGATTTCCAGCGTGTTGTGATCGGCGAAAGAGACAGTATTTTCTGGGATTCGAATATGGCTCATAATCCAACTATTCATAAAATTGGCGACGAGTTTGTTTTGTTTTATATTGGTTCTGATTTTACTACATTGCGGGAAGAAAGTAATCGTTTAATACGCCGGGTGGGGTATGCCACTGCAAAAAATATTAACGGTCCGTGGAAAAGAAGCGAGCTTCCTGTATTAGATGAAGAATCAAACAATCCTGCCTTGTTTGTAGAAAATGACGGAAGTGTAAAATTAATGTACCGGGATGCGGAATTACTGGTTAAAATTGCGAGCGCCGATAATTTTCGGGGGCCATATAAAGTTGTTAATAAAAATGTTTGGCCTACAGCAAAAATCGAAGATTTTTATTTTTATAAGAAAGATGGGAAATATCATATGATTTGTGAAGACAATGTTGGACAATTAACCGGGCACGAAAGATGGGGAGCTCATTTAGTATCGGAAAATGGTGTGGATAACTGGCAAAAATTTGAACCGGTTGTGGTTTATGATCACGATATAATTTTTGAAAACGGAGATACCTTGTTTTGTATAAGGCGGGAACGGCCTCAATTACTAATCGATAATCAACATATTACACATCTATACAACGGGGTTTATAACGGGAGAGATTCATGGTGCCAACCCGTAGAAATTGCACCGCCGGTAAAAGTTGAATAAAAATTTTTTAGTTCAGGTAAATATCTGTCAACCAGATAAGCAGCAATGAAAGTAAAAATGCAATGGTTGGAGCAATAATCCACATCAAAAAGAATTTTTTTACTTCTGTTTTTTTGAATATGTTTTTTGGCCCCAGTTTTGCAACTCCAATTCCGAGGATAGAAGCTACATTGAGTTGAACCAGCGACGTCGGAATTCCTTTAATTAACGACGCCGAAAGTAATAAACTTGAAGAAACAAAAGCTATAATTACAGCTTCAAATTTTCCAAATAAAACAATTTCCTTTCCTGTATTCTGAACAACTTTGTGCCCGAAAATTGAGCTTCCAATACCAAAACTTGGTGCTACAATTAAGGTCGATAAAATCATTATTAAAGTAAAGTTTGTGTCAATCGATATGTTTAATTCATTGGCTGTCATTGAAGCAATCGGGCCAGCAGCATTAGCTACATTGTTTGCTCCGATAGAAAATGCAACATACATCGACATGATTAAAATAATACCATTCCATACCGGTTTGAGGTTTTGATTATAAGCTCTCGACATTGTGTATCCTCTTCTGCGCATTGGGCGGTAAATATATTTTCCGAGAAAAAGGCTTATAAAGAATGAAATCACAGGCAGGATAAACCAGGTTGGGATGATTTCCATAAACAATTTTTCGGTGTTAAGCTCCTGGTAGTACAGTGCCGGGGCAACTACTGCCAGTACCGTTGCCTGGCTTGTTGACTGAGGAATTCCGGCAAGATTGGCTATTAACAGAGAAATTGCTACTGAAAAAAGAATAATCGAAACGGTTGAGAAAGTCATCATTTCCGGAGCAAGTAAACCTTTACCCATTGTTGTGGCCGTACCTTTGCCTGCTACAATTGCTCCCACGAAAACCATAATTCCAAAAAGGCCGGGAATAATACTTTTACGTACTGCATTTGCGCCGTATGCGGCAGAAAAAGCAGGTGCTGTGCCGCTTCCACCCATTGTTATAGCCAAAAACATGGCAATGATGAACGGTATTAACAATTGACTGAATAAAGGCGATATCATATTTTAAAAGGAGTTGTTTTGTTTCCGGGCAAAGGTAGTTATTTCCTTTTTTTGTGTTACTTGATAAATACTTATTTTTCACATATGTTTTATATTTTATTGGGCTATCTCTTCTTGTTATTGTTTTTAAATAAATTTAGTTTTCTGTCTTTTTTATATTTTATAATTCTACTATTTTTGTAGCTCGTAAAACTTAATATTTACGAATTTTTGATTTCCCAAATTCTTCATTTTATGTTTAGTTGCTTATGGAACCAAACGAACCATTATTAAAAAAATTGAAGCCTGCTTTTGTTGGCCTGATTGTACTTTTTATTTTAGTTGGCGCAACAGTCGGCTATACCCGTTTTAAGACAGGGCAATGGGAGAAAGACATTCGCGCGCGAATGCTGGATTATATGACCAGTAAAAAATCGAAGCTTGAAAAAGCTTTGTACTCAAGGATTTATTATACACGTGGAGTGGCAGCTTATGTAGCTTTAAATCCGGGGATTAGTAACGACGATTATTACGAACTAGCCAAGGAATATATTCGGAATGATACCGTTATCAGCTCTATGGCTCTTTCAAAAAACTGCATTTTAAACGCTATCTATCCTCTGGAAGAACACGAGGCTGCTTTAGGATTAAATTTGCTCGAACACCCTGAAAGAAAAATCATTGTTGAAAAAACCATAGAAACACACAAGACTTTTGTTGCAGGCCCGACGGAACTGGTGGAAGGAGGAATTGCATTTATTAGTTACACGCCCATATTTGATAAAACGAGCCCCGGTAATGAAAAATTCTGGGGAGTAACTGATATTGTTATCAAAATGAATGCACTGTTCAATGAGGCGAAATTGGAATTGTACGATAAAGATTATGTTTTTGCATTAAAAGGGTATAACGGCACCGGAGAAAATGGGGAAGTCTTTTGGGGTAATGATACAATTTTTGAGGAAAATCCGGTAAAAGTTAATATCGATTTGCCAAATGGAACATGGGTACTGGCAGCTGTGCCGGAAAAGGGATGGAAATCATACGGGGATCAGGATAAAGTGTTGTTTCTTCTGCTTACGGTCAGTGCGCTAATCATTAGTATTCTGGTCGCCATGTTCTCACGGGCTTTAATCCAGTTGAGGCAAAGTGAAAGAGAATTAAAAGCTATTTTTGCTTCTCTTGATAGTTTAATTATTGAATTTAGCAGAGAAGGAAAGTATCTCAAAGTTGCTTCTCAAAACAGGGAGTTACTTTACCTCCCTGCCGAAGAATTAATTGGCAAAAGCCTTGAAGATATTTTTGATAAAGAAAAATCTGACTTTTTTAAGAAGGCCATAAAAAAATGTCTGGATACAAAAAAATTGGTCGTTATAGATTACAACCTTGAAATTGATGGAGAAGAGCATTGGTTTTCTGCAAGAATTAGTTACAAAAGCGAAAACACTATCATTTACAATGCTTATGATATTACCGCTTCAAAGCGAAAGGAGAAGTGTGTTGAAGAGTCTGAAAATCAGTTAAAAAAATTGAATGAGACAAAAGACAGATTCTTTTCAATTATTGCGCATGATTTGCGCAGTCCTTTAGCAAGTCAGAAGAGTCTGGTTGATCTTATCCTGCAGGAATACGATAATATTTCAACAGAAGAAAAAAAAGAACTGTTGGTGAGTTTAAAAGAGTCTTCACATCATGTTTATATTCTTTTGGAAAATTTACTGAAATGGTCGATGGCACAGTCGGGCAGGATAGAGGTAAAGCCGGAAGAAATCGATTTTGGAAAACGATTTGCCGGGGTACTGAAAAATTTCAGTATGCAGGCTGAGATTAAAAATATAAGGTTTAAAAATTTATTACAGCCCCGGCTGATGATAAAGACTGATGCAAATCTTACCGAAGTTGTTTTTAGGAACCTTTTGTCGAATGCTGTAAAATTTACCAATACGGGAGGAGAGATCTCGATTACTTCGGAAGTTGAAAAGAACGAAAGTGGCGATTTTGTAAAAATAGGAGTCAGGGATTCAGGAATTGGAATTTCTGCCGGGAAAATGAATTCGCTGTTTGAGCCTGGTAAAAATCAATCAACACCGGGGACCGGGGCTGAGAAAGGAAATGGATTGGGACTGATTTTGTGTAAAGAGTTTGCTGAGCTTCAGGGAGGGACTATTCAAGTAGAAAGTACACTCGGGAAGGGAAGTACATTTTACTTGCTTCTACCACTAGATTAAAATTGTTTCGGGAAGGATACATGAGAATTTAGTGGTTTTTTAAATTTGCCCAGTGAAAATAAAACCATTCATATAATTGAAATTCTATATTGCTTCAATAATCGGCGATATTTGTTATTTATTTGTTTTGAAATCGGTAATTAATCCTTCAGCAAGCCAGTTTGCAACTGCCTGTCGGTTGTCAACCCGGATAAAACGCTGTTGATCACGGGTATGGTTAATGTTTCCAAGTTCTATATAAACCGCTACCGGATAGGTGTTTTTTACCACATATAAATTTCTTGAAGATACACTTCCCTTATAACCTCTCCCTGGTTGGTGCTGGTTGTATTTATCCTGAAATGTTTTTAAAAGAATATCGGCCGCTTTGTTTCCGGTATCGCTTCGCTTGTCATGGTAGAAGAAAACATCAATGTTTTCGCCCCGGCTCCTGGAATCAACATGGATAGCAATCATCCGCTGAAAGGCCGTTTTATTTTTGAGATACAAGTTATTAACCGCATCGGTGCGTTGCCTTAATCTTTTTACCTGGTTAAGCGGAATGCTTTGGTTGGGGTAGCAACGTTCATCTTTATCTGCTTTGAGATAGCTGTCATTCCTGATTCCGTCGTTCGGGTCGCGGGTTATCATATAAACTGAAGCGCCATGTTCAATCAACCTTCTGGCAAGTCGCAATGTTACATCATACGCGTATTCATCTTCACATAAACTATGATTTCCGTATTTCCCAACTGCTCCGGGGTCGGGGCCACCATGACCCGCAACCAGATAATAAACTGCTCCTTTGAGTGTATTATCCAAAATTTCAACTCTCTCGTAGTCTTTCCCAAAAATAGAATACGTGCTAAAAGCTCCTCCGGAACCTGCTGGAGACTCATTAACAAGCCCGCTATCGGGCAATTTGTATTTTACTCCCGCAACGAGTGTGTTGTTCTTTCCCAATAAATTCTTATTCAACTCGATAAATGCTGTCATGTAGTCTGAAACAGGAAGCCCGTTTCTTGTCAACAAACGATAAATACCATCTCCCTTTTGTGCTATCACCTCCTTTGTTTGCGCCTTAATATGGATTGGGTGAAAATTCAATACCAGAAATAGCACCAAAATTACCTTCGTCAAATTTTTTATATGTAAGTTTGAATCGAACATATTGTTATTGAAATCGTTTTCATTTTAACCTTATTCATGCTAAAATAAGAGTAAGTTTTAAAACTATTTTTTATCTATGCAACAAACTATCACCTATACGTTGTTGATAACTTGTGTTTTACTCCTTGGTTCATGTAAAACGCATTATTCTAAAGTTTCTTATGAAACTGAAAACTTAACAGTTTCTGAAAGTTTGAACAGTCTTGACAATGAGGTTGTTCAGTTATATTTACCATATAAGAATATTCTTGAAAAAGATATGAACCGGGTGATTTCAGTTTCAAATATTGAAATGGAAAAAGATAAACCTGAGAGTATTTTAACCAATTTTCTTGCTGATTTGTTAATTGAAGAAGGTAAAAAAGAAGCTATTCTTGAAGGATTGGATTTTCAGCCTGAAATTTCATTTTATAATTATTTTGGGATTCTTTCTAATATTCCTGAAGGTAAAATAACAGTTGAAAATATATTTGAACTGATGCCTTTTGAAAACGAAATGGTTTTCCTTCAGTTAACGGGCGAACAGATAAAAATATTCCTCGATATTGTTGCGTCGAGCGGAGGTGATAGTGTTGGAGGTGTGCGGTTTAAAATATCAGAAGGAAAAGCTGAGAGAATTTTAGTGGCAGGAAAACCTTTAAATTTAAATGAAAAATATTGGTTGGTAACCAATGATTATGTGGCCAACGGTGGAAGTAGCATGCAAGTTTTTACTCAACGGTTAAAAATGATAAACACCCACAAAAAGATTCGGAATGTAATTATCAAACATCTTGAAGATAAGCAGGAAATAGGTGAAAAACTTACGGCAAAAACTGATGGGAGGATAAGTTATGAATAGGAGAATTTTTTTACGAAATATTTCTGCCGGGACACTTGGTATAAGTTTTGGAATATTTCCCAAAGGACTTTTGGCCAACAACGATTTTGTTACAATTACAATTTTGCACACCAATGATTTACATTGCCATATCGAACCGTTTACCGGCTCAGATGAGAAGTATAATGGAAAAGGAGGAATGGCCAGAATTTCGGAATTTGTAAAAGAGCAAAAAAAGAAAAATCCTAATACGTTTCTTTTCGATGCCGGAGATATGTTCCAGGGAACACCATATTTTAATTATTTTAAAGGCGAACTGATATTGAAAGTTATGAGCCAGGCCGGTTATGATGCAGGAACAATTGGAAATCATGAATTTGATAACGGACTGGAAGGTATTTTGGAACCGCTGCCCAATGCTACATTTCCTATTATATGTTCAAACTACGACTTTTCTGATACGATTCTTGCCGGTAAATTTCCACGATTTAAAATTTTTGACCGTGACGGAATCAAAATTGGCGTTTATGGTTTAGGTATTGAATTGGAAGGGCTTGTCGGTAAACAAAACTATGGGAATACAAAATTCCTGGATCCTGTGAAAGTTGCAGTAGAAATGGAACAATTTTTAAAACAGGAACAGAAGTGCGACCTGGTGGTTTGTTTGTCTCATCTCGGGGTGATGTACGAAGGTGAGGATGATAAAATATGTGATACCAAACTGGTGGAATATACATCGATGACTGACTTGATACTTGGTGGACATAATCACAGTATTTATCTGGAAGAACCCATTGTAAAAAGGAATAAAATGGGAAACGAAGTGATTATCAACCAGGCATGGTGGGGTGGTTTGGTAATTGGGAAAATTGATTTTGTTTTTGAGCGTTCAAGTAAAAAGAAAAAAGCAATATTTACCAACAATCAGGATACATAAAAATGAAACGGACCCAAAGGATTCTGTTGTCGGTTTTCTCGGGATTATTATTAAGTCTTCCCTGGCTTGGGTTGCCCGGATGGATACTCTTTTTCGCTTTATTTCCGCTGTTCATTCTTGATAAATATTTTGTTGAAAACAAGGAACAATACCCCGGTGTTTCATTTTGGGGGCATGCTTTTATTGTAACTTTCGTCTGGAATGGAGTTACTACCTGGTGGATTGCTTATGCAACTTTTGCCGGAGCTTTAATGGCTATCGCCGTAAATTCATTTGTAATGTCGCTGGTTTTGTGGTTAGCACATTTTGCCCGCCGAAATTTAAAACATGCACTTGGCTATATTGCCCTGGCTGGGCTTTGGATTTCGTTTGAATATTTTCATTTTCATTGGGATATTGAATGGCCGTGGCTAACTTTGGGAAATGGGTTTGCCAATAATGTAAAAATCATTCAATGGTATGAATTTACGGGTGTTTTTGGTGGTACTTTATGGGTTTTGCTTATTAATATATTGGTGCTAAAGTTTTTTGAAGGAATTAGAGAAAAGGTTTTGTCCCATGTGATTAAACCGGCATTTTTTATCCTTTTTTTGATTGCTGCTCCGGTATTAATATCCTTAAAAATGTACAACAACTATAAGGAAGTAAACAATCCTAAAAATATTATTCTTGTTCAACCCAATATAGATCCTTATTTGGAAGATTATAGCCGGAAGGCTGAAAATGCGAAGTTGGAGAAATTTATACAACTTGCCGGTGAAAAGGCAAACCGGCAAACCGATTTTATTGTTGGCCCGGAAACGATTGTAGAAAACTATAAAAACTGGAATGTTGATAGGATACAGAATAGTCAGCAATATAAGATGCTTAAAAGCTTTCAAAATCATTATCCGAATACTGAATTGATGTTTGGAGTCTCCTCAAGTAAAATTTATAAAGAACAAGAAGCTTCAGAAACAGCAAGATACCGAGAAGGAAAATATTTTGATGTTTTTAACACAGCCGTTTTTCTTCAGAAAAGTGGTGACTACCAGCTTTACCACAAATCAATTTTAGTAAGTGGAGTAGAAAAGGTGCCTTTTCTTAAATATTTCGGATTTTTAAAAAATGTATTTATTGATTTGGGAGGTACCAGCGGAAATTTGGGAAGCCAGGACGAGCCTTCGCTTTTTTTTGCAAAGGACAGCACAAAGCTTGCTCCCGTTATTTGTTATGAATCGGTTTTTGGAGATTACTTAACGCAGTTTGTAAAAAAAGGTGCAGAGCTGATTTTTATTATTACCAACGACGGTTGGTGGCGAAATTCTCCGGGATATAAACAACATTTTTCGTTTGCCCGACTACGAGCGATTGAAACCAGGAGGAGCATCGCGAGAACTGCAAATACAGGTATTTCCGGATTTATAAACCAGCGGGGCGATGTTGTTCTGCATACACAGTGGTGGGAGCCGGCTTCGGTTGCCGGACGACTAAATACCAATAATAAAATTACTTTTTATGTAAAGTATGGCGACTTTATAGCCCGTATTTTTTTGTTTGTAAGTATTTTACTTCTTATGCAATTGTTGGCAGCCGGCTTACAAAAGAAAAAAATATTTTAACTATTCATTATCGGATAATCCTGGTATGTATTTTTTCAGCCTTTTGATTTTTGAAATTGTTCATTAAAGCAAATGTATAGCTTTACTTTTTTCCTGTTTTTTTTATAAACATAATAATAAAAATTATCTTCAATCCAATCCCCGCTCCAATAAATAAATCGGGAGAGACAAATGTATCCTCTGGCAGAAAATACATTCCGAAAAAGAAGAGTGCTAATCCCGCCAAAAGAAAGGAGATTTCAATTCCCGGATGGTATTTTGTTTTTTTTGCTTTTTGAAATATAAAATAAATTTTGAGCGATACTCCTGAAAGTATTAAAACAATTGGGACAATACGAATTTCTGTTAGCACTTTAGCCAGTATTCCCAAAGTCAAAAGAATAAATCCGGTAATAAAAGGCCATCGTTCTTTCATTGATTTTTGCCGGTAAAGCTATACAAAACTTGTCACATTCTTTTTTCTGATAAAAACAATAATTGATTTATTTTTAGAAAGCATCATGTTTTGTTTATCGATTTTTGCTCGAGTTAATTCGTTTTTATAAAATGTCTGTTTCCATTGGTACATAATAAATACCGTTTTCTTTTCGTGCTTTACTGACAACATAAAATCCCAAACTTTTATATACCGGTACCGATGACAACGAAGCGTGGACATAGAATTTATCCAAATTAAATTCTCTTTTTTTATATTCGTTTAACGCAGTTTGAAACAGGTTCCTCGCTATTCCTCGCTTTTGGTAATTTTTATCTATAAAAAGCAAGGTGATATTTTGATTGTCTCTTATTTCTATCATACCAATAATTTTATTGCTGCTCCAAGCCAACCATAAGTTATTTTGCTGTTTTTGCCGGGCGGCTATCTTTTGAGGCATTATCCAATCATAAAAAAGCAAGTTGCCTTCTTCTGTATTTTCATGTCGAACAAACTCATCGTAAACTGCTTTTACGAGTTGATGAACAGCTTTCTCGTTTCCCTGCTTAAAAGGTTTTATACTATAATCTTTCATGTTTTTATTTATGCAGAAATAGTTTTTTCATCTTCCAGTGGTATAAAAAATGAAGCAATTGGTTTCCCCGGATAATTTCCATCAATGCAGCCGTGTTGTTTGTAATTTGAATGGAATCTTTCGTCGTATAAAATAAAAGCCGGGCTGTTTGCAGCTTTGTAGCCATTTGCTTCAAGCCAAATTGCGCGCAGGTACATCATTATATTACTAACTGCCGAATGATTTCTTTTCATTAATTCTACCCTTACATATTTCCCTTTTGGAAGAGTGATTTCAGCGTATTTCATACTGTGGTGCATCGCTTTTTTGTCAGTAGCAATGTAATAATCAAAATTCTGGCTGTTTGGATGCATATCAAAAATACAATACATATTTTGTTCATTTTGCTCCCATAAACTGTTTAGTTTATTATTGTCATAAATGTCGTGAAAAAAGGGAGGAATTTCCTTTTTTTTTCGGTTTCTTTTAAGCGAAGTCGTGATTGAATATCCGATACAGCTTTTTTTCTCCAAATTAATTACCTCAGGACCTGATACCAGGTTTCTTTTGTAACCCTGCTTTAAAACGGGGGCCAGCAGAATGTTTTTTAAAAGATTCATAATTGTTTCATTTTTAAGTTTTTAATTATGAAACAAAAGTATTGTGTCTTAAGAAGAAAAAATAACCGTAAAACGATAATAAATACCCGAAAACCGACTTTTGGGTTGATGAAAACTCGTTTTTCAGGAGGCCTGAACTATGAACTACAGCGATGTCAGATATTGTTTGGGGGTAATACCAACATGTTCTCTAAATTTTTGGCTAAAATGACTGAGGTTGGAATATCCAACCAGATACCCAACCTCGGAAACAGAATGACTTTTACTTTGCAGCAAACGTTTTGCTTCTCTCATTTTCAGTGATAAAGCAAACTGATATATGCTTTTTCCAAACACCTGCTTAAATAACTTTTGCAATTTTCTTTCGTTCATGTGCGATTCTTTTGAAAGAAAATCCATCGTGGGAAAATCGATATAGTTATCACTGATGATCCCCTTTATCTTGAATAAGTTTTGAATATCGTACGGTTTGATATTTACAAAAGTATTTTCTGATTTTCGTTGTAAAATTTTTTCAAAGAACAGATTGGAAAGTTTTAAAGTATCTATATAAAGGTTGAGTGGTGCAAGCGTATCATTTATTTTTGTTTTGAAAATGGCCTCTATATCTGTTATTACTTCTTCCATGGCAAAGTTTATCTCTTCAAACAGAAAATATTTGTTTTGCCTTAAAATGTAATTATTGATGTAATCATTTTGGGGATTTAGGAATTTTTTAAACCATGTTTTGTGAATATACACAGCAATATTTTTAATCGGGATTCCAGCCGGAAAAGTGTAATTGGTCTCTATATTATTTGACGGGAAAAAGATACCGTTTGGCGTATTTTTGCCTATTATTTTTGTTTCTGTATTTAATTCCTGTGTAACGCCGGCATTTGACAACCAGAATACAATTGGTAAAATATCACTGTTGGCGCTTTTGTGCCGTATTATAGTGCTCGGAATGTCTAAATTAATTTCGTAATAGGTGATAGCCAGATTACAGTTAAATACTGCCTGACTAAAGAAACCTTTTCCCAGTTTATCGGGCAAAGCGAACGAATTGTTTTTAATTTGAAGCCCTAGCTGCCGGGCAATCGATGGTAAAAAACCATCAATTTTATCCAAACAGAATTCTATTTTCATTGATCTTATTTGGTTTTTTTATGATTTTCATCGAAATGTGACTACAGGTGAAACATTGTTAACTCATAATCTAAAACGTTGTATTTGGTATTTTCACCTTAAAGATAAATGAAAATGTAAACAGGTGAAAAATGATGGTATGTAACTGCAGTTCTTTAAACCAGCCGAAATAATTGAATTTTAGATATGTGTATCGGGCAAAGAATAGAAACTGATTTGTGAAAATTATTAAAAATAATCGAAATTGATTCTTTACAATAGTTGCCACTTTCTAATGAAGCAATAAACTACATGGCTCGTTTTCCCCGGTAATGCTGATTCGTAATGATGGTTTCGATAGCAATTCGAATGGCATCGCCGATGGGGTACAACCGTTGTGCCTCGTTAAAATCGATAACCTGCAAACGCGAGTAAAAATCGGTTGCTTTGGGACCGATAGGTTTTAACTTTAACAAGTGGTTTGCTTTTTCCAGCTCTTCGGCTTGTGTGAGCCGAATGGTTTTGCAGGCAGCAAGTCTTCGTACACCGTATTTATCAGTACTGTAGTTGTACGTAAATAAACGGCAAATGAGCCCTCTGTATGGATATTGTGTGCACCCAGGACGAGTATTCTCCGTATTAAAATAGTTTAATGCAGGGCAAATGCCTGAGTTATTTATTTGCGTTATTTTTTCCAGAAAATTATCGGCCTCACCGGTTTGGTATAAATGATAGGCCATTGGATAAAATTCGAGAGCCGTTGCCATAATATGCGAAGTAGTGCAACATTTTATGCAGTTTACCACGCAATTGATTCCTGTTTGTGCCTGCAGTTCCCGAATATCTTTTTCAAGCACTTTATATAACCTTTCAACAGCACGTACTTTGCTTAAAACATTCATTTATGTGAGTTAAAAATAACGCGCAAATTTAAGTGAAAGAATAATTCGTGATTCTCTTTGTAAAGAGAAAATTTTTGTTTTTGATTACCTCGCTATTTAGTGGTACAGAGGAGTGAACCGATCATGAAAAGTTGCTGGTAAAAATGTGCCCGGAAGATGTATATTTCCAGACGCATTTTTATAATCTATCGTGAGTTATTTATTTTAAAGTCTTTTCTCAGCTACTCCTCTGCTTTTTTTAACTACTCTTTTAGTTTTTTATATTTTATCCGTTTGGGGCCTTCATCGCCGAGGCGTTTTTTGCGGTTTTCTTCGTATTCCGTATATGAACCTTCAAAATAATACACATTTCCATCCCCTTCAAAAGCCAGAATGTGAGTAGCAATTCTATCGAGAAACCAGCGGTCGTGGGAAACCACAACGGCACAGCCTGCAAAATTATCCAAACCTTCTTCCAGTGCACGCAAAGTATTTACATCAATATCGTTGGTTGGTTCGTCAAGCAGCAGCACATTTCCTTCGGCTTTAAGCGCCAGAGCCAGATGCAGTCGGTTTCTTTCTCCACCGGAAAGTACACCGCATTTTTTTTCCTGGTCGGAACCTGTAAAATTGAAGCGTGCAACATAGGCCCGTGAATTGACCTGCCGGGTCCCCAGCATCATGGTTTCAGTTCCTCCGGAGATAACTTCAAAAACCGATTTGTTTGGATCAATGGCTGCATGTGTCTGGTCTACATAGCTGATTTTGACGGTGTCGCCAATCTCAATTTTTCCGGCATCGGCTTCCAGTTGTTTCATAATCAGTTTAAACAGCGTAGTTTTTCCCGCTCCATTGGGCCCAATTATTCCGATAATTCCTGCAGGCGGCAGTTTGAAATTCAGATCGTCAAACAAAATGCGGTTGCCATAACCTTTTTTTACGCCTTCCATTTCAATAACTTTATCTCCCAGTCGTGGCCCGTTGGGAATAAAGATTTCAAGCTTTTCCTCTTTTTGTTTTACATCTTCATTTAACATTTTATCATAAGCACTTAAACGGGCTTTTGATTTTGCATGACGTGCCTTCGGTGCCATGCGTACCCATTCCAGTTCACGTTCCAGCGTCTTTTTTCGTTTTTGGCTGCCCTTTTCTTCCTGTTCCAAACGTTTTGATTTTTGTTCCAGCCACGAAGTATAATTTCCTTTCCATGGAATTCCCTGTCCGCGGTCGAGTTCGAGTATCCATCCGGCTACATTATCCAGAAAATACCGATCGTGGGTGATGCAGATCACTGTTCCTGAATATTGTGCAAGGTGCATTTCCAGCCACTGAATACTCTCGGCATCCAGGTGGTTAGTGGGTTCATCGAGGAGCAATACATCAGGTTCTTTCAGCAACAACCGGCACAGCGCTACCCGCCGACGTTCTCCACCGGAAAGTTCGCCTATGGGCTGATCATCCGGAGGACATTGCAATGCATCCATAGCGCGTTCCAGTTTGCTGTCGAGGTTCCAGGCATCCAACTGGTCAATTTTTTCCTGAAGTTGTGCCTGTTCTCCCATCAACTTATCCATTTCATCCGGATTTTCGTATACCTCCGGTAAGCCAAAAAGCTGGTTGATTTCCTCGTAGCGGTTCAGAACATCCACCGTTTCCTGCATTCCTTCTTTTACCACATCAATTACGGTTTTTGATTCATCCAACCTGGGCTCTTGTTCCAGCAGACCTACCGAATAGCCGGGAGCAAAAACCAGTTCACCGTTAAAGGCTTTGTCTTGTCCGGCAATAATTCGTAACAGCGTTGATTTACCTGAACCGTTTAACCCGATGATGCCAATTTTGGCACCCAGAAAAAATGAAAGGGAGATATCTTTTATAACAGTTTTGTTGGGTGGGTAAATTTTACTCACCTTATACATTGAAAAAATAATCTTTTTATCGTCGTTCATTTGTAAAGTGTTTTATTTTTTTGCAAAAATACTACAGATTTATGATATACTAAGAAATATAAGCTTACAGAATGTAATATAATACAACGGCGTATATATACTTACTGTTAATCAGCCGGCAAGTAAACTGACTCTATTGATGAAGGTAAGCGGAATCTAAAATAGTGGGAGTAGCAGCTTAAGGGTGCTGCCTTAAAAATCATTTGGGGTACTAAACAAAAAGAGGACGAAATATCAATTAAAGACGCTTAATTTGTTATTATATAATTGGCCGAGTATGCCAGACAAATCAATCCTGATAAATACATTAGAAAGAAATAAATAAAACCAAATACTCTGGATGCTGGCATATCTTTCAGTTGCAAGTTTTGTAACGATATTTTTAAACCAAAAAATATAAGGCCGGTGTAAAGAACGGTGAAATAGAAATAGAAGATTTTGCCTCTGGCTTTTAATGGCTCAAGTTTGTCGATTATATATATGTGTGTGCTTAAGTATTTAATCAGTAGTCCGTTAAGTAGCAGGAAAAATAAAAAAACTGCCAAGGTGTTTCTAATAATATATTCCTTGTTATAGCCATATCCCCACCAAATTTTGTCAATGAAGTTTAAAAAATACCCCCAAATTTTACTGTAATCACCATTTTTTAAATATTTGAATTCCATATATTCCTTATCTAGTTTTTCCACGCTTGAAATAAATCCTTCTTTTTTTTGTTTCGCCAGGAGTTTTTCATAAACACTGGTTTTGATGTCAACATCAGTAGTGTCGGGAAAGTAGAGTTCAAATCTCGAATACCTGAATTTGATTTTATCTATGTCCGAGTTATTCAGGCATATTTTGCAGACCTTAAATTTGTTGTTGGTTAATGAATAGGTTAAATCAATTTCATCATTTATATATTTTACATCATTTAAATACAGCATTGATGGTAACCTTGCATTTGAAAAATTGACGACTGAGCCAAAAACGGCCTGATTAAAATTTGCAATTGAATCAAAGTTGACGTTAATAAAATTTAGGGTTGAGTCGAATTTTGTATCAGAAAAATCAGCTGTTGAATTAAAATCAGTGTAATCAAAATGGACATCAGAATGAAATATTGCACTGCTAAATTTAGCAGGAGAATTGAATGTGACACCCGTAAAATAAGCCGTTTTCCTAAAATCTGAAAAGGTGAATTCAGCCGTTGTTTTATAAAATTTGGCCTGATTGAATTTGACGATTGAGTGAAAGTCAATGCTACGAAAAGTTACAGGTGAATAAAATTCAGCTTTTTCAAAATTTGCGATTGAATCAAAATTAGAAAAAGAGAAATCTACAGGGGCATTGAATTTTGTTGAAGTAAAATAGCTGTTATTTTTAAAATGAGCCGATTTATAGTTGACCGAATCATTAATTCCGTTATAGCTTGAGTTGACCGTGTTATTAAAGGTTTTTCCGGAATTGTTGCGGGATTGTTGACCGCAAACAGATATTGAATAAATGGATAGGATATAAAATGTTAGGAAAATACTCTTCATTGTATTTTTATTAGTTGTCAGTAAGTTACGATTTTTTTTCGAAGCTGAATATTGATTTTAAACGATGTTAACAGCTTATTAAAGAAAGAAAGGATTTTACAAGGTTTTCAGAAATATGTTTATTTTTATACCAAATCAGCTTCTCTAAAATCCATCATTATGAAAAATCATTTAAAAACGCCAGTCTTTTTATTTCTAATTTTTGTTTTTGTGCTGAATACTTTTAGTGCAATTGCGCAAAATAAAATTACTTCGCCAGAGGAATTTTTTGGCTTTCAGATGGGAGCTGATTATAAGCTGGCCCGTTGGGATAAAATTGTGAATTATTTTTACGAGCTGGAGAAACAGAGCGACAAAATAAAAGTGACAAATCTAGGGCCATCTTCCGAAGGACACCCGTTTTTACTTTTGCTGATCTCTTCATCTAAAAACATGACAAACCTTGACAGACTGCAAACCATCAACAAAAAGATAAGCGATCCGCGAGGTGTTTCTGAGGATTCGCTGAAAACATATATAAAAGAAGGGAAGGCTGTTATTTTTGAATCGATGAGTTTACATGCCAGCGAAGTGGGAGGGACGCAAATGAGTCCTGAACTGGCTTATGATTTGCTTACAAAGGATGATGAAGAAACCCAACGGATTTTAGATAATGTGTTGTTTTTTATGGTTCCCTGTTTTAACCCCGACGGACAGGTGATGATTACCGACTGGTACAATGAAACCGTGGGAACGGAGTATGAAGGGTTGAGTATGCCTTATCTTTATCACAAATATTGCGGCCATGATAATAACCGCGACGGAGACTATTTAAACCTGCAGGAATCAAGGTATATGGCAAAGGCTATGTATGTCGACTGGCAACCGCAGGCATATGTGGATCATCATCATATGGGTTCATACGGGGCACGGTTTTATGTGCCGCCTTATTGCGACCCGATTCGTCCTTATGCTGATCCGCTGGTTTGGAGGGAATTAAGCTGGTATGGCGCGCACATTGCTTACAAACTGGAAGAGGATGGTTTTCAGGGAGTGTTGAACGCTGCACAGTACGCAGGCTGGGGACATTTTGGCTGGCACTGGATAACTCCGTTTCATAATATCGCCGGAATGCTTACTGAATCGGCGACAGCAAATTATGCTACACCTGTTTATGTGCATCCTGAGCAGTTGAGAGCCAATACACGCGGATTCCCTGAATATGAAGCCCAGTCTACTTTTCCAAACCCATGGCCCGGTGGCTGGTGGCATTTGCGTAATATTGTTGCGCAACAAAAATCATCGGCCTGGTCTATTCTTGATTTAGCGGCGAGAAACAAAGAAACCGTATTAAAAACGGCAGTTATAAAAGCGCAGAATCAAACAAAACGAGGGGCTGAAGATAATGTCAAAACCCTGGTGATTCCGGCTGAACAACATGATTATCTGACGGCAACGAAAATGATCAACAAATTGCTACAATCCGGTTTGGAGATAAAAAAGGCAAACAAACAATTTGTAGCCGAAAATCGTGTTTTTGGAGCGGGATCTTATGTTATTTCACTGGCACAACCAAAGATGGGACTTATCAAAAATCTGTTGACCGAAACACATTACGCTGATAACTCATGGACACGAAGTGAAAATGGAGTTCCTTACCGGCCATACGATTTGGCCACACATACCATGTACGAATTTATGGGGGTAAATGTAGAGGGCTTGCATTCCGATTTAATATCAGATTTTCCCATTTTGCAGGAACTGGAAAATGTTCCTGGGACAGTGGAAAAAGGAAATTCAGGATACTGGATTGACGGGAAACAAAATGCGGCTTTTCTGGTAGTTAACTTATTACAAAACGAAAAAATTCAGATAAAAAGAGTAGATAAAGCATTTGAAGGATTGCATCCCGGAGATTTTATTATTGAAAAAGCACCCGCAGAAAAATTAAATGAAATAGCAGAAAAAGCAGGTCTTAGCTTTTTACCGCTTAACAAAATTGAACAGGAAAAGATACATACGGTGAAGCGGGGAAGAACAGGCTTATTTCAACGTTATTACGGCGGAAATATGGATGAAGGCTGGACCCGTTTGTGTTTTGAAAATTTTGGGTTTGACTACACAACATTGATGAGCGAAGAGATTAAAGAAGGTAGCCTGAATAAAAAGTACGATGTAATTGTTTTGCCCAACGACAGGGCAGAAGCCATTACCGGAGATTTGAAAGGACAAAATAAACAGGAGGCAGAGGAATATCCCGAAAAATACAGAAGCGGAATTGATAAAGAAGGTACCGAGGCTTTGAAGGAGTATGTAAAAAACGGAGGAACTCTTGTTGCTTTTGGGAATTCGTTTGAGTTTGCCGCTGACGCGTTTAATTTAAAAGTTACGGATGTTACAAACGGTTTAAAATCAATAGAGTGGTTTTGCCCTGGCTCAACTTTAAAAGTAGATTTTGATAATACGCAGCCTCTGGCATATGGAATGCCCGATGAAGGAGTGGTTCTTAATTTCTCAAGTCCGGCATTTGAAGTAGTTCCCGGAAGACATAATGATGATTATACTACCATTGTGCGCTATAAAGATAAAAGTTTGCTGAAAAGCGGATGGTTGATCGGGGAGAAGACTGTAGCAAAAAAACAGGCCATGCTGAGTGTCAAATACGGCGAGGGTGAAGTTGTGCTGATCGGTTTTCGTACACAACACCGAAACCAAACCGACGCTACTTTTAAATTGCTGTTTAATACAATAATCCGGTAATCGGCTTAAATTGAATAAAGTTCGGAGAGTTGGTTCAAACTGTTTTTATGGCCAGTTTGTCAAATAATCTGCCCAGAATTTTTTTCGCAGGAGATAATTTTACCGGGTAGAAAAAGTCGGAGTTGAACCAGCCTTTTTGAGTATAATATTTAAAATCTTTAAAATTTTCATCCAGTTTCATTTTCATACTGGTTCTCGACATTCTGAAAATAAACAAATCAAACAACGAAGGTTGCGGTAACTCATTTTTTATGAGCTGTTTGTAAAACCTGTCGGCAAGCTTTTCGATTTTCTGTTCGTTTTTTGCCACAGCTTTTTCAGAAACCGGCTCCAGGTTGGTAACACAAATGCCTTTAACTACGTTAAAACCGAGCGCCTTGCCGATAAAATTGAAATATTTTACAATTTTGGCTCCGCCGTAAACACCTTGTGTTACAATACATGTACAGGTTTTTCCAAAGAATTGCGGGCGGTGAAAAATAAAAGCCAAACGATCGAGGAATTGTTTCATCAGCGCCGAAACATGAAAGGAATAATTAGGTGATGCAAAAACAACACCATCTGAATTTTTAATTTTTTCCAGCAACAGGTTTCTGTCGTCTTTTATCGGGCACAATTCTTCACCTTTATCCAGGCAAAGTTTGCAGCCATTACAAACACCGAGTTGATATTCACTCAATCTGACCATTTCGTAGTCAATATTTCCACAGGCCTGAAGTTTTTTTAGAAATCCTTCGGTGCTTTCATAAGTGTGCTTTTTTCTTGCACTGCCTATAATTGCTATTACTTTCATTGAATTAGTTTTTGACTGTTGTTTCTGATGCAAATATGAATCAATCCTCCGATTGGATTGTTTGACAAAAGTCAAAAAAAGAACTACAATTTTTTTCTTATTCTGCTTAATGTGGCAATGTCAATGCCCAGGTAAGAGGCAATATGACGCAGGGCAACCCTTTTGATAATCTCAGGATAATTTTGGCAAAACAATTCGTATCTTTCTTTTGCAGTTAAAGTCTGGAGCTGAATGGACCGATTCATTAAATCGTTGTATTTCATCTCGTCTACATCCTTTGTAATTTGACGCCAGGCAGGTACTCTTTTATATAGCTCCATCATTTCTTCGTGGTTGATTACATAAATTTCTGAATCTTCCAAAGCGACGATGTTTTCCCGGGCCGGAACCTGGTCATTAAAACTTTTCATGGAAATAAGTACCGTTCCGGGCTGAAAAAAATGGGTTGTTATGTCATTGGCATTGTCGTCGTAGAAAAAAGAGCGAAATAAACCGCGTTCAATAAAACCAACATGGTTGGCCACTTTCCCTTCTTCCATAAAATAGGTTTTTGCCGGAATGGCAGCCGGTTTAAAAGCATGTGCCGATGCCTCCAATTCTTTTTCCGTGAGCTTGTAAAACTTTTTTATTTTTTCAACTAAATTCATTATTATCAGTTTTTTGCGCTGGTCGATAGAACGAAAAGTGAAAATAATAAATTTTGATGTATTTTTTATTGAGCGAAACCAATTACAATCTGTTCAGCGCCTCTTCGTAGTCAAGCCGGATATCCTCATGCAGCATGGACAGCACTTTTCTGATTCGTTTTACCTGATTGATATACATATTCATAACTACACGACTCGAATTTATTCGAAGTCCGGATTTTCGTATTTTCAGGCAGAAATAAATCAGCAATTCAATTTCAACTTCCTTTGAACCTGAAAAACGAATATACTTTTTTGTTGTGCGAAGGACTTTTCGTAATGTTTTTTTAGCGAGGTAAAAACTGCTTTGGTTAAGGTTTTTAAATTGTTCATCAATTTCCCCTTTCACATTTTCAATATATGCTTGCTGATTAAACGCCTCAAAAAGAAGGTAACTCAGCAATTCCTTATTTTCTTTTTTGTATTTGGCCAATCGTAAAAGAATTTCCTGCAATTGCTGAGGGGAAAGTACTTTTAGTTCCTTTTTAATTTCGCTGAGTGAAGCTGTTTCCATAAAATTTAGTTTTCCAACTGCAATAATATTTCAAATGTAAATCTTTTTGCGTTACCTCTAAAATCAATGAGTTTAATATACCTGGTTAAACTATTTAGTAAAAAAAAACACACTTGATGTAAAAAATATTTTACATTGTGTAAAAAATAATTATCTTTGTGTCATGTATTTTTAACTAATTGTAAAATTATTTATACAAAAACTAAGAAGTCATGTCGTACAGAGAAAAAGAAAACATTATTAACATCTTTAGTGGTTTGATAATCACTGCAATTTATGCCTGGTTTGTTTATCAACGCCACCTTGAAGGAAGAATCGATTTAGTCGATGACTTCCAGGCCTGGGGAAAACTGTTTTTGGTTTATGCTGGAATTTCTGTTGTAGCCCGTATCATTATTTACATCGTTTTTCACATTATTAATGCCATTGTAACGCATAATACAGAAGCAACCCATAACAGAGAAATCCCTCCGGAAGATGAAAGGGACAAACTCATTAAATTGAAAGCGCTTAGGAATTCCCATTATTCGTTTGTGGGCGGTTTTATGCTTGCTATAATTGCACTGGCAGTTGGATTACCAAGTTATTCCATTTTTATTGTATTTGTTGTTAGCGGTGTTGTTTCGGAGCTGATTGATAACGGTTCGCAAATTTATTATTACCGGAAAGGAGTTTAAAATGCCAACCAGAAATATTCAGAACAACATAAGAAGATTACGTTTTGACGCGGATGAAATGACCCAGCAACAATTGGCAGACAAAGTTGGAGTTTCACGGCAAACCATTGTTGCTATTGAAAAAGGAAACTATTCACCTTCGCTTGAACTCGCTTTTAAAATTGCTTTGGTGTTTCATACGCCTTTACAAGATGTATTTTCATATGAACCAGTTAATGTAGCGGCAAAAAAGAAAAGAAAGTCCTGACCGTAAAATTGAAATATTTAACAATTTTGTGTAAACCGGCACCGCTTTTTATTGTTATTTCTTTATCAAAAAAATCATTATAAAAACTATTAAACAATGAGCAAAATAGTAAAATTTGGGGAAGACGTTGAGGGTTATACAATTCCTGTTTTAAACGAACGTGAAATCAGAGCAGCGGCAGGAATGCTTTTTCTTTTTATGTTTACTGCCATTTTAACGGTAATAATGAAGGGTGATTTTACCTTGTTGAAATATGCCATTATCGTTTTTTTAACCGATATCTCCATTCGTGTTTTTATCAATCCAAAGTTTGCACCAACACTTATTTTAGGACGTTTGGTTGTGCGCAACCAAACACCCGAGTATGTTGGTGCACGGCAAAAAAAGTTTGCATGGAAAATTGGTTTTGCCCTCGCTATAACAATGTTTACACTTGTTGTCGTGGTCAATTCATATAGTCCTGTAACCGGTTTAATATGTTTTGTTTGCCTGATTTTTCTATTCTTTGAATCGGCTTTTGGAATTTGCCTCGGTTGTAAGTTCTACCCTTTGTTTTTTAAAGATAAAGTACAATATTGCCCTGGCGAGGTATGCGACGTAAAATCAAGACACGACATCCAGAAGACTTCATTTTCCCAATTGTTGGTAGTTCTGGCATTTGTGGGTTTTATTGTTTTAACTGTAATTTTATTTAACGACACATTTGTTCAACCGCCATTTGATTTGTTTGGGCTTGAAGAAACAAGCGAGGTTGTCGTACCCTAACACATCGGAAATTTAATTCCCGGTAGTATTTTTTTTTAACGTATTACAGGCTTTCCGTCCACTTCAATCCAGTCGAGCCGGGAGCAAGCAGCTGATTTTCCACCTGGCATTAAATCGGTAAAACCAATTTCTTCCACATTTGAAAGGTCAGGATTTTTTGCCACGCCAACTTCTGCGATTCGTTGAGCATCCAAAATATGCCATTCAATATCCTGCAGGTTGAATTCTTTTATTCGCCAGTCGTTGGATGGCCCGTCAAACAGGTTGCTTACCAGCCAGGTTTCATCGGCGAGTTTTAAAGTGATGCGTAACAACCTGAATCCATACTGTTTTGTACGCCACCGAATTTTTGCAAATCCGGTTAAATCCACATTCTGCGTTTTGTGTTTTAAGGTTACCATCCAGTTTTCAAGACACAGTCCTGACCATACATAATACGGATCATCAACCGGTTGCTCGTGGTTACTTTTTTTCAGACTGTCCTGTCCCGGTCCGTATAATTGCACAATCAAATCAGAATTGTCAACGTGTTTTTGCGAAAGTGGTATTTCAGCCGGTGTTTCTTTCCAGTCTTCACGAAAAAAGAGGCCTGGTCTGTATGAGTTTTGCGCACCTATACTTCCGGCAAATAAGAATATAAATAAAATGGTAAAACTATTTTTCATTCGTTCGTAATTTTTTGTTGATTTAGCAGGCTCATAAAGGTAGGAAAAAATCGAATTAAAAAAATTTGAAATCATTTTCACCTTTTAATGGCAGACCAACCAAATAGTGGGAACAAACAAAATGGTTATCCAGGATACAAGCCTGTGAACAATTTTTAACTGATAGGAAACTATTTTTTCAAAGCTTAGCAGAGCTCCGCTAATAAATGCTACAAGGAAAATAACGTCGGAAGTGATAAAAAGAATAAAGCCCGTTCTGTTAAAACTGAATGTTTTTAAATGGTTGATATAAATTAACATCACAAAAATTGTCAGGGCAACAATTGTGAATTTATGAATGGTGAAAATCGCTGTTCTATAAGGCTCGCCATTCTTCCTTAGCCAAACTCCGCTAATAATTAACAGTAAAAAGAGAACGCCGGAAATGATTGTTTTAGTTAGAATAGTTTCCATAAATTTCGTTTTTGCTA
Source organism: Maribellus maritimus (assembly GCF_022267315.1). Lineage (GTDB taxonomy): Bacteria > Bacteroidota > Bacteroidia > Bacteroidales > Prolixibacteraceae > Draconibacterium > Draconibacterium maritimum. The sequence continues at coordinate 30,578 of NZ_JAIKLE010000008.1, read as the reverse complement.
AAATAAACTTTTGTAGAATTATAAATATAGAAATTTAGATTGAAGATAAGTTATACGAATTTTCTTAATCAAATTTTCCTTGATTTTGTTATCGATTATAGAACAGTTGATTTTGCAGATTTAAATAACGAACTATGGAATTCCGGATCGAAAAAGATACCATGGGCGAAATAAAAGTCCCTGCCGATAAATACTGGGGGGCCCAAACCGAACGCAGCCGTAATAATTTTAAAATTGGGCCACAGGCAAGTATGCCCATCGAAATTATTCATGCTTTTGCTATTTTGAAAAAAGCGGCAGCACTCACCAATTACGATTTGGGTGTGCTTGAAAAAGAAAAAGCCGAATTAATTGCCACTGTTTGCGATGAGATTCTCACCGGCAGGCACGACAACCAGTTTCCGCTGGTTGTGTGGCAAACCGGTAGTGGTACGCAAAGTAATATGAATATAAACGAAGTAATTACCAACCGGGCTCATGAGTTAAAGGGCGGTAGTTTAAAGGATGAAAAAAAAAATCTTCATCCGAATGATGATGTGAACAAAAGCCAAAGTAGTAACGATACATTCCCCACAGCGATGCACATCGCCGCTTTTAAGATGACGATGGAAATTACCATTCCGGGAATAACTGGATTAAGGGATACACTTTCCGAAAAAGCAAATAAATTCGAAAACATTGTAAAAACAGGCCGGACTCATTTTATGGATGCTACGCCGCTGACACTTGGTCAGGAATTTAGTGCTTATGTGCAACAACTTGATAAAGGAATTTTTGCCATAAAAAATGCGTTAAAAGGAGTAGGGGAAATTGCTTTAGGAGGAACAGCAGTAGGCACCGGGCTAAACAGTCCCAAAGGATATTCAAAAGCCGTTGCTCAAAAAATTGCCAAATTAACTGGTTTTCCTTTTATTTCAGCACCGAATAAATTTGAGGCGCTGGCAGCTCACGATGCAATGGTTGAACTTAGTGGCGCCTTTAGACGTGTGGCGGTTAGCCTGATGAAAATTGGTAACGATATTCGTATGCTGGGCAGTGGGCCTCGGTGCGGAATTGGCGAGTTGAAATTACCTGCAAACGAACCTGGTTCAAGTATTATGCCGGGTAAAGTAAATCCTACGCAAGCTGAAGCACTGACAATGGTAGCGGCACAGGTTATGGGAAATGATGTTGCGGTTGGAGTAGGGGGCAGCAACGGTCAGTTTGAACTGAATGTTTTTAAACCGCTAATAGCTGCCAATATTTTACAAAGTGCACAGTTGATTGGTGATGCTTGTTTTAGTTTTAGTACCAATTGTCTGGCAGGTATAGAACCCAATATTCAGGTGATTCAAAAGCATCTTGAAAATTCATTGATGCTGGTTACGAGCCTGAATGCACATATCGGATATAACAAAGCGGCTGAAATTGCTAAAAAAGCCTATGCCGAAAATATAACACTTAAAGAGGCGGGAGTTTCTCTTGGGTTTTTGACGGCTGAAGATTTTGAAAAATGGGTAGATCCGCAAAAGATGGCGGGATTGTAATTATTCCAGAAGTTTAAATTGCCGGTAATGTAAAATAGAAAACAGAGCCTTCGTTGAAGTTCTTTGCGGGCTCAACGCCAACATTGCCTCCCAGCTTATCAATAATCCGTTTTACAATACTAAGGCCAAGCCCTTGTCCATCAATACTTCCTGAAGAAAGGCGTACGTATTTGTGAAATAGTTGTGATTGTTCTTCTTCTGTTAGTCCTTTGCCATTATCTTTTATCCAGTATTTTACCATATTTTCCTCGGTTAGTTCCGAACCAACTTCAATTTTGGGCGGATGGCCACCATATTTAATCGCATTGCTGAGATAATTTACCCAAACTTCTTCCACCCAAGGGGCATATCCGCTGGAAGTTAGCCACTTAGAAGGAAATTTAATTTCAGCCTTTTCCTTTTGAATCAGTTCGTTTAGTTGTTCGGTGGCTTCAGCAAAAATAGTTTTCATATCCAGGCTGCTTTTTTCAATATCAGTTCGGCTTGAACGAGCCAGGATTAGAAGCTCCTGCGTAATTCGCATTGATTTGTCTGCTGAATTTTTTATTAAAGAGGCCAGTCTTGCAGAATGTTTTGTGTCTTTAATATTTACACTTTCTTCCAGAATTTCGCTTGAAGCGACGATCGTGCCAAGAGTATTTTTTAAATCATGAGCAACCGTATGTGCAAACGAATCCAAATCTTCAATTAGTTTCTCACGAATCTCAATTTCAGCCATTAATTTTTTGTTTGCTTCCTTTAACTCGTCCTCTGCATGTTTAATACTGGTAATATCATGTAACAATAAAAGACTTCCTGAGTAATCTCTTTTTCTATAATAAATGGGAGAAATTTGCACCTGATAATATCTTTTGTCAATTTCAACCTGAACTCTTTCTACTCCCTTGCTGTACAATGCTAAAGAAAGCGTTTTATAGTCGAAAAAAATGTCTTTAAAACTTTTGTTGATTATTGAAGTTTTATTGAGCGAAAAAATCTTGTAAACCGAAGAATTACAATCTTCTATATAACCATCAGGATTAACAACAATGGCGCCGTCATCCATTGTATCGATGAGTTTATTCCGGGCAAAGGGGACCAGATCAAACATTTTATATCTTGCTATACCAAAAGCAATAATTAAGCCGGTAAGTACAAAAGAAACAGGAGTCCAGTCAAAGCCCGGGAAAGGATTTATACCGGTAACATACATCAGGTTCCCCAAAATGGGAATAACAGATGCCAGGAGAAGCACAGTGATTTGAGACTTGTAATATGCTGTAAACTTGTAAATAGAATATACCAAATTATAAAGTCCTGACACAAATAGTAGCATCGCATAACCCCAGTATATCCAAAACCAGACTCCATGGTGATAGTGGGCTACATTTAAAATCGGATCCTGGGTTACATCGGTCCAGACTAATTTGTGGGTATCGTTGGTCAGAATTAATCCGATTGTAATGGCAGGTATTATCGACAAAAGAAAAATGTTCCGTTTGGTAATTATTTTTGTTTTTTGGCTAAACGCTGTCGTGAATAAAAAATACAACACAGGTAGAAATGCAATGCCAAAATACGATAATTTCGACCACATAATTTTGGTTTGAAGATCGTAGGTTGCAAATTCAAAAGCATAAGTAATGGCCCAGACCGCAACTAATATTTCAAGTAATATGATATATTTTACTTCTTGTGATTTGCGTTTTTCCCAAAGAAATATTATTGCAATCACTGCTGCTACAGCAGTCATAAATTCAATTAAACTGTCTATTGTAAAATGATAAACCATCACTTAAAAATAACGCACAACTTCGTCCGACTTATTCAGTAAGATGCAAATTTAGCAGAAAAATAAAAATGCCTTGTTTAATTTGTGTTAATAATTTGGAAGTTATATATATCGATATAATTCGATTCTTTAATATTCGTTTGGTATTACCTTCGAATCCTTAATATTTAGCGTATAAATTTCGTTTTATATATATAAATATTCCTGCAAAAATAACCAGTAATCCGGCAGTAAAAATGCCCCATAGGAAATTGACCGGGACATATTCTGAAAATTCTTGAATAAAATTTTCATTTTTTGTTACGTTTAATAAAGAATGAAAATAATCATCCTTTAAAATTATTTTTCCAAGGTCATATATAAAAGTGAAAAAAATAATTGTCGCCCCTGCAATCATCAATCCCAATTCACTCCGGTTAATTTTGTGCGAATTATTTTTCAGCCTGAAATATTCAAAAATAAAGGTCATTAAAATCATTGTTGTCGAACAAATAACTGGCGCAAGTACAGGTCCGAGCCAGGTTATCGGAATTAAAAAAAGTATATCCCAGGTTAGCAATGATTCAGGCCAGTTAAGAAATAATTTTAACGCCACGTAATAAAAGATATCCCAAATTCCAAAAATAAAAAGAAATACAGAAAGTCGCTGTAAAAAGTTTTTGCCAGCTACCCAGGCTAAAGCAAAAAGCATAAAAAGGGTACTGAACTCGCGCACAATTTCGACTCCCATCAGCCATTGAGGAAAAATTTGTAAAGGAAATTTGAAACCATCCGGGTAATATAACTCCCTCAGGTAAACCACTACAATTGCCTCTAAAAATCCCATAGAAGCTGCAAAAATCAACAATGGAAAAAATTTTGTTTTTTTCTGGTCGCACCAATTATTCATCACTGTTTTTTCTTTTTAAATTTCTTATTATTTACCTTGAAATACAAATCCTGGTGGTTGTTTCTCTATTTATGTAAATTAGATTTATTTGTTTGAAAATAAATGTAGTTTGGAAATACTAAGGTTTGTTTTTTTCTCGCATTTGCTTGATCCTAAATTTTCCGTAACTTGAGAAAAATAGGAATCTCAATAATCGAGCCTTATGAAAAACTACAGAATTAGCCGCCGGAAAGCGATAGTAACAGCATCTGCCGGCACGCTGGGAATGTTGTCGGCTCCATTTTCTTCTTATGGTTTTGAAAGTTCAAAGAAGCTTGCGCTGTATGGCGGAGAAAAAGCAAGAAAAGGAGCCTGGTCGGAGTGGCCCGTATGGGATAAAACTGCTGAAGATGGTATCGTCGAGATGTTGCGAAGCGGGCGTTGGTGGCGCGGTAGTGGCGAACATGTTGAGGAGTTTGAACAAAAATATGCCCAGATGATGGGGACAAAACGTTGTTTGGCTACAGCAAGTGGTACCACAGCACTTTTAGTAGCTACCCATGTTTTGGGTGTAGATGCCGGAGATGAAGTGCTTGTTTCTCCTTATACTTTTATTGCCACGTATAATGTTATTTTTATGAATAAAGCACTTCCGGTATTTGTTGACACCGATCCGCAAACTTTCCTGATAGACCCTTCGAAGATTGAGGAGAAGATAACTGATCGAACTTCTGCCATTCTACCGGTTCATATCTATGGTTTGCCGGTTGACATGGATGAAGTAAATAAAGTGGCTCAAAAAAACGATTTAAAGGTAATAGAAGACGCGTGCCAGGCCTGGCTGGGAGAGTATAAAGGAAAAAAACTAGGGACTTTAGGTGATTTAGGCTGCTTTAGTTTTCAAAATTCTAAAAATCTACCCACCGGAGAAGGTGGTGCCATTGTTGGAAACGACGATGAAATTATGGATCGGTGTTATTCATTCCACAACTGTGGACGACCATTTGGACGAGTGGAACGTACTTCCGATTATCCGATTCGGGGTAGTAATCGCAGAATGCAGCAAATTCAGGCATTGATGTTATTGTCGCAGATGAAACGTATTAAAAGAGATGCCGACATCCGCCTGGAGAATGCAAAATATCTGGATGAGAGACTGGCTGAAATTCCCGGTATTGTTCCGTATAAACTGGTTACTGAAGATGCCCGTTCTGCTTATCACCTTTATCCATTTCGTTTTGTTTCTGAAGAATTTGGAAAAGTATCGCGCGACCAATTTATTAAAGCATTACGTGCCGAGGGAGTACATTGTTCAGTGGGCTATGGCAGACAAAATTACGACGGGCTCATTGAAGAAGCATTCAATTCAAAGGGCTACAAACGCTTGTTCTCTGAACAGCGACTGAAACAGTGGCGGGAAGAAAATGTTTTGCCCGGGAATGACCAACTGGCAGATGAGGCAGTAATTTTTTCTCAGAGAATGTTGCTTGGCAATAAACACGATATGGATGATATTGTAAATGCCGTTACAAAAATTTATGAAAACAGGGAAGCATTTTAGTAATCTGGAAGTGTATTTGTCTCGTCAAGATAGCATAAAACCTTTGGTTTAACGTATATTTGAACAGTTCAAAAATTGCTAAACCAAATTTCTTTGTTATGTGGCTGATTATTCTTTTGCTTTTGTCTATTGTTTTTATCATTATTTCAACCTCCGTTTTGAAATGGCACCCGTTTTTATCTCTGATTTTAGTAGCTTTTGGCTTTGGAGTTTTGTCGGGGAAAATGACATTAACAGAAGTTGTTGAAACAGTAAATGATGGTTTTGGAAGCACAATTGGCTACATCGGAATTGTTATCCTGGCCGGCTCAATTATCGGAAAATTTTTGGAAATGTCGGGGGGCGCCTTTAAGCTGGCGGGTGGCGCACTAAAACTGGTTGGAAAGAAAAAAGTTCCTTTGGCAATGAGTATTGTAGGCTATATTGTGAGTATCCCGGTTTTTTGCGATTCGGCGTTTATTGTTCTTTCTCCACTGGCAAAAGCAATTTCAAAAAAATTAAAAATATCACTTGCCATGCTTGCCATCGCCCTGAGTCTGGGCTTGTATGTAACTCACTCGTTGATTCCTCCTACACCCGGTCCGGTAGCAGCAGCTGGAATTTTACAGGCCGATTTGGGAATGGTTATTTTCTACGGTTTGCCGGTTAGTTTAATTGGGTTAGTCACAGGCTGGCTGTTTTCGTTGAAAATAGCTTCAAAACATCAAATAGAAACGGATAGCGGACAAGACGAAAAAGAACAAGTATTTGATGATAAAAACAGCCCTTCGCTGGTAAAATCGTTATTGCCGGTTTTTGTCCCCATTATTTTAATCGTAATTCGGTCCGTCAGCATCTTGCCTTCAATTCCGTTTGGAGAAGGGAACTTGTTTGAAATTTTAAATTTTATTGGTCAGCCGTCTGTAGCCCTGCTCATAGGAGTGGGCTTATCCTTTTTACTTCCTAAAAAACTTACAAAAGAAATGCTGTCAACAACCGGTTGGTTGGGACAGGGGATAATTGCAGCCGCAAGTATTATTATTGTTACCGGCAGTGGTGGTGCGTTTGGTAAAGTTTTGCAGGCATCCGGAATTGCTGAGGTTATCCAAAACAATCTTTCAGGTGCACAGACTTTAGGAATTTGGTTACCGGTAATAATCGCCTTGTCGCTTAAAATAGCACAGGGATCGAGTACCGTTGCCATTATTACAACTGCCAGTTTAATGGCGCCGCTTTTAGCTTCGCTGGGAATGGATTCTCCAACAGCAAGAGCCCTGGTTGTTACAGCAATCGGAGCCGGTTCAATTATTGCCAGTCATGCCAACGACAGTTACTTCTGGGTTGTTACTCAAATGACCGGGATGAATGTCAGACAGGGATACAAGCTTCAAACCCTTGGCACACTGGCCATGGGGATTATGTCTGCAACTGCAGTTTGGCTTATTAGTTTGTGGGTGCTGTAGTTTATAATTAGTTTTTAATTGGAAATTTTACCGGTTAATTTTTTACTTTTTTTCAAACATCTCCCGGATATTAATGGAGAAGCATCTGGTTGCCATTTTGTTATGGTGTATATTTAAAATCTGTTAAATCGTGCTAATGTATTTTAAAGTGTTCTTTTGAAATAAAAAATGGAACAGTACTTGTTATCTTTTTATTGAAAGGAGATAAAAAGATGAAAAAGTATGTTTTGATAGTTTTTTTAGCGGTTTTTTCAAATTTAGTTTTTGCCCAGGTTGAAAATGATGCGCCAACAATGACCAAAAAAGAAAAGCGTAAAGCCAAAACTGAGCAGCAGTACAAAGAGACAAAAAAATTACTTGAAAATAAGAACTTTGTTTTGGAATCGGATTTTCTGAAAAGTAGACGAGGCGTGACTTATCCTGTTAGTTCAAATTTGAATTTTGTTAAAGTGGATTCCTCAACGGCAATTATACAAATTGGTTCGCCCTGGGGCTACGGGCCAAACGGAGTTGGTGGTGTAACGGCAAAAGGAAAAATTACCAAATGGGTTTTAAAAGAAGATAAAAAGAGAAATGCTTTTTATCTAAGCATGAACGTTATGACGCCAATCGGTATTTACGACGTTAACATGACAATCGGCCCTTCAGGAGGAACTCTGGCAAGATTGACCGGATTGCGTTCGGGGCGATTAACTTTCGACGGAGACCTTGTTACTGCAGAAAATTCAAGAGTGTATGAAGGAAGATCCTTATAAAAATTTAAGATAGTGATTTCAAAATTGCTTAATTGATTGATTGAGATTTAGCGAAAAGAGTTTGGACTCTTTTCGCTTTTTTGTATCCGTATGAATTTTAACCGAAAATATTTTACCGCTTACAAATCAATTTATGTAGAAGGTGGATTAAAAGTTGTCTAATGATTGTTACGAATAGAGCGATGATACTTGGAGATTTTAAATATCGTTTTATATAAAGTGTACTTTTTACATTAAACCAGTTGGAAAATAAAAATAATCCGATATTTTTGAAAAAAGCATTTTAACTTAACAGACTTTAAAGTGAAGAAAAAAAATATTTCATTATGAAAACTAAATCATTCCTAATTCCTGCTTTTCTATTTTTTTCTATTTGGTCGGTTGCTCAGGTACCTGCAAAAATTACAGTCGAACAACAAAAGGCTGAAACAACGGTTGCACCGAATATGTATGGTATTTTCTTTGAAGATATAAATTTTGCTGCCGATGGAGGTTTGTACGCCGAATTGATTAAAAACCGTTCGTTCGATTTCCCAAACTCACCCTTTATGGGGTGGCTCACTTATGGAAAAGTATCTGTTCAAACTGAAGGAGCTCCTTTTTCCCGCAATCCGCATTATGCACGCTTATTGAATGACGGTTTGCTTACCGGAACAGGATTGTTAAATGAAGGTTTTCGTGGAATTGGAGTTGAGAAAAACAAGAAATATAACCTGAGTTTATACGCTAAAAATGTGAATAAGGATGAAAATAAATTGAAAATCGAGATTATTTCAGCAGCCAATGAGATTATTGCAAGTGGCGAAGTAGAGATAAATTCAGGAAACTGGGAAAAATACAAACTGGAACTGCAAGCAAAGGAGACATGTGCACACGCTAAACTGCGAGTTGATTTGATTTCGCAGGGAGAACTGGATATTGAACATGTTTCATTATTTCCGGCGGAAACATGGAGGAACCGTGAAAATGGTATGCGAAAGGATTTGGCACAGGCTTTGGCCGAATTAAAACCCGGAGTTTTTCGGTTTCCCGGGGGTTGCATTATCGAAGGCAATAATCTGGAAACCCGTTATCAATGGAAAAATTCAGTTGGTCCGGTTGAAAATCGTCCGGTGAACGAAAATCGTTGGAATTACGTATTTCAACATCGTTTTACGCCTGATTATTTTCAGTCTTACGGTTTGGGATTTTTTGAATATTTTCAGCTTTGCGAAGATTTTGGGGCCGATGCACTTCCGGTAGTGAGTTGCGGAATGGCATGCCAGTTTATAACCGATGAATGTGTCCCAGTCGACGATTTGGATCCTTATATTCAGGACGCGTTGGATTTAGTCGAATTCGCCAATGGCCCGGTAACATCAAAATGGGGAAAAGTGAGAGCAGAAATGGGACACCCGGAATCTTTCGGATTAAGATACATCGGAATTGGAAATGAACAATGGGGCGAGGTTTTTCCAAAACATCTTGAAGCTTTTCAAAAAGCATTGGACGAGAAATACCCGGAAATCCAAATTATTGGCTCTTCAGGGCCCTCTGCCGATGGTGAGCAATTTGATTATTTATGGGGCGAAATGAAAAAAATGGACGTTGATTTGGTAGATGAGCATTACTATAAAGACCCAGACTGGTTTTTGCAAAACGCAGATCGCTATGATGATTATAGCCGTAAAGGACCAAAAGTTTTTGCCGGGGAATATGCTTGCCATGTTCAGCCCGAAAAGAAAAATTCATTCTATGCAGCGCTTTGTGAAGCTTCCTTTTTAACTGGAATTGAAAGAAATTCAGATGTGGTACGTTTAGCAACTTACGCTCCGCTTTTTGCACATGTTGATGCATGGCAATGGAAACCCGACATGATTTGGTTTGATAATCTGCGTTCGGTAAAATCAGCCAATTATTATGTCCAGCAGTTGTATAGCAAATACAAAGGTACAACGGTACAAAACGTAAAAATGAATGGAGAAAATGTAGTTGGCCAGGATGGAATTTATGCCAGTGTGGTTACTGATAAAGATAATGACCAGCTCATTCTAAAAATTTCAAATACGGGAAAATCGGAAAAGGAAGTCGAACTTGATTTCAAATTAAAAGAACTACCGAGTGTTTTAAAAGGAAAACAGATTACATTAAAAGCGAATCTTGATGATGAGAATACACTGGACGAGCCGTTTTTGGTAAAACCGGTTGAAAAGGAAGTTGCATTAGATTCAAAATCACCGAAAATTAGTATCGAAGCCGAATCATTTCATGTTTTTGTATTAGATTTATAGGCCTGAATTGGAAAGCTTATAAATTAAAAATACAATGAACCAATTGAATGTTAAGTCAGGACAATTCTTAATTGTTCTGATGATTCTTTTTTCTGTTTTTTCGTGTACAAAACAAACAGGAGAACATTTTGATCCTGTCAAATATGTAGATCCGAATATTGGCGGAGTAGGACATATTTTACAGCCAACCCGGCCAACCGTGCAGTTGCCAAACCAGCCCATTCGTATGTATCCAAACCGGGAAGATTATTTGGATGACCAGATAACTTCATTCCCTTTATCGATGATTTCTCACCGGAACGGGCAACTTTTCAGGTTGATGCCGTTTACCGGAGAAACAACAAATCCGGTGTCAGAATGGGGAAAACAAAACGAAACTGCAACTCCTTATTATTATTCGGTTTGGTTGATGGATTACAACACAACACTTGAGTTTGTGCCGGGAGCCAAAGCAGGTTTTTTCAGAATAAAATTTCCGGATTCAGAAATAGCAAAGATAAATTATACAATAGCCAACAATGGAACATTCAAACTTGAAGGTGGAAATGCTGTTTCCGGAGTAGAATCTTTTAATGGAATGAGTGCCTTTGTTTACGGAGAATTTAATGCTAAAATAAATTCCTCGGAAACTTTGGAAGATGGAAAACAGCTTGTTCTTGCATTTTCGGAAAATAATCAATCTTTAAATTTTAAATATGCGATTTCCTATATCAGTTTGGAGCAGGCAAAAAAGAATCTTCAGAATGAAATTGCAGCCTGGGATTTTGACAAATTAAAAGAAAATGCTCGTTTGGCCTGGGCGGAAAGTTTAAGCCAGATAGAAGTGGAAGGCGGAACAGAAGCGCAAAAGAGAACCTTTTATACCGCTTTTTATCGCACATACGAACGTATGGTTAATATCACCGAAGACGGGAAATATTACAGCAATTACGACGGTAAAGTACATGAGGACGAGCAGGCTTTTTATATTGACGACTGGATTTGGGATACTTATCTGGCACATCATCCTTTGCGTGCTTTGCTTGACCCGGATATTGAAAATGATATGATGAGTTCGTACGTTAGAATGTATGAGCAAAGTGGCTGGTTACCTCAGTTTTGTTTGCTGTGGGGAGAGAATCCCTGTATGAATGGCTTTCACTCAACAGTATCTTTCCTGGATGGTTTTCGGAAAAACGTACTGGATTTCGACCTTGAAAAAGCCTATGAAGGGATGAAAAAAAATGCTTTGGAAGGAACCATGTTACCCTGGCGAAATGGTGCGGCCTGTTCGCTGGATACATTTTATCACGAGAACGGGTATTATCCAGCCCTGCACCCGGACGAAGAAGAAACGGAACCCATGGTTCATTCCTTTGAAAAACGACAGGCAGTTGCTGTTACTCTGGGGCATAGTTATGATGACTGGGCACTGGGCCAGTTGGCAAAAGAGTTGGGGAAGGAAGATGATTATAGGTTGTTTTCAGAAAAAGCCAACAATTATAAAAATTTGTATTGGGAAGAAAAAGGATTTTTTATGCCCAAAGATGCTTCCGGAAAATGGATTGACATCGACCCTAAATGGGCAGGTGGTATGGGCGGCCGTGATTATTACGATGAAAACAATGGCTGGACCTATTTGTGGCAGGTACAACACGACGTAGATGGATTGATGAATTTAATGGGGGGAAGGGAAATATTTGAAGCTCGCCTCGACCAGCTTTTTCGGGAAGATTTAGGGCGAAGTAAATACGCCAATTGGGCGAAATTTCCCGATTTTACCGGAATTGTAGGTCAGTTTTCCATGGGCAATGAACCCAGTTTTCACATTCCGTACCTTTATAATTTTACGGATTCACCCTGGAAAACCCAGAAAAAAATTCGAATGTTGCTGAATGCCTGGTATCCTGACAATATTTTTGGAATTCCCGGTGATGAAGATGGTGGTGGAATGACCGCATTTGTCGTGTTTTCTTTTATGGGATTTTATCCGGTTGTTCCCGGTTTGCCTATTTATACTATTGGCAGCCCCGTTTTTGAGAAAGTAACCATCCACCTCGATAATGGAAATGATTTCAAAGTTGTAACCGAAAATTATGCTGAAAACCACATTTATATTCAAAAAGCGTGGTTAAACGGAAAACCACTGGAAGGTCCGTGGATTACTCATGATGACGTTGTAAATGGCGGCGAGCTTAAACTGGAAATGGGACAAAAACCAAATAAGGAGTGGGGGAGTATTGAGTTATTTAATCAACTGACATCATCCTATTTAAAATAAGGTTCAGGATCTTGTTTAAAATCATAGTTTATTATTTAGGATTTTTTTCAATTTGTAAACCGTTAAAATCAACAGTTTTATTTATGAGGAAGTTATTCGGTTTTGTTTTCTTATTTCTTTTTATCTCCCTGATTGGTTCAGCAAAAGAAGGAATGTGGATTCCTACATTGCTCGGAAAGTACAATATTGAAGAAATGCAGCAAATGGGATTTAAACTCACTGCACAGGATATATACGATGTGAACCATGCCAGCATGAAAGATGCTGTAGTTATTTTTGGCAGTGGTTGTACTGGCGAATTAATCTCGGAGGAAGGTTTGCTAATTACCAATCATCACTGCGGATACCGTCAAATTCAATCACACAGTTCCGTGGAAAATGATATTTTAACCAACGGTTTTTGGGCTATGAACAAAGGCGAAGAACTGCCCAATCCTGGGTTGACTGTTCGTTTTCTGGAATATATGAAAGATGTTACTGACGAAGTATTAGAAAATACAGAAGGCCTTTCTGAAGAAAAAAAAGTTGAAGTTATTCAGCGAAATTGTGGCCGAATCGAAACAGATGCTTCCGGGGAAAACAAGTACCGTGCACAGGTAAAACCTCTTTTCTATGGCAATCAGTATTTTTTGTACGTATACAAAACTTACACTGATGTTCGTTTGGTAGGCGCACCACCTTCGGCTATTGGCAAATTTGGAGGTGATACCGACAATTGGATGTGGCCTCGCCATACCGGCGATTTTTCTGTGTTCCGGATTTATGCCGACGCGAACAACGAACCGGCAGAATACTCTCAGGATAATGTTCCTTTCAAGCCTAAAAAGTTTTTGCCGATTTCGATAAAAGGAATTCAGCCCGGTGATTTTACCATGGTTTTTGGAAATCCCGGAAGCACGCAGCAATACGTTCCGCATCAGGAAGTTGATATTATTATGAATCAGCGGGACCCCGATCGAATAAAGTTGAGAGATATAAAGCTGCAAATTATAGGGGCAGCCATGGAAAAGGACCCCAAAGTTCGAATTCAGTATTCAGCCAAATATCAGGGTATTAGTAATGCATGGAAAAAATGGCAGGGAGAAATAAAAGGACTGCAACGTTTGGATGCTGTACATAAAAAAATGGAATTTGAAGAAGAATTTAAAAACTGGGCTGAGAAAAATTCAACATGGCAAACGATGTATCAGCCTGTTTTTAATGATTTCGAGGTGCTTTATGATCAGTATCAACGGTTTATAAAAGCGTCGGATTATTATTCTGAAATTGTTTTGCGCGGTCCCGACATTTTTAAACTGGCAACAATGGCAAACGCTATTGTTAATAACATTGAAAGTGACCAACCTGAACGTGTTGAAAGTTTGAAATTGGATATGGAGAAGAGTCTCGATTCTTTTTTCAAAGATTTTAATCAGACTGTTGATGAAAAATTGTTTAGTGAATTACTACCACTTTTAAAAGACGAATTGGATCCGGAATTCCTGCCTTATGATTTTCAGAAATTGATGAATAAAAATGACAAAGAAAAATTGCTTAAAAAGGTATACCGGAAATCAATACTTACTGAAAAGGAAACGTTGGCAGAGTTACTTGCCACAGGAAACGAAAAACAGCTGTTAAAACTGCGGAAAGACCCTCTGATAACGATGGCAAGAACGCTGAATTTTTATTATAATGTCAAAATAAAACCTATTGTCGATACGCTGAAGGAGAACATCGACAGGAATATGAAAATTTATATGGCTGGCATTATGGAAATGCAAAGTAACAAACCTTTGTATCCGGATGCTAATCTTACATTGCGGGTTACTTACGGAAAAGTAGAAGGTTACGAACCTTTCGATGGAGTTAAATACAAATATTGCACAACACTTTCCGGGATTATGAAAAAAGATAATCCGGAGATTTATGACTACGATGTCCCTGAGAGACTAAAAGAATTATTTAGGGAGAAAGATTTTGGCAAATACGAAGTAAATGGCGATGTGCCCGTTTGTTTTACGGCTTCCAATCATACATCAGGCGGAAATTCAGGAAGCCCTGTTATTAATGCAAAGGGAGAGCTGATTGGTTTAAATTTCGATCGTTGCTGGGAGGGAACAATGAGTGATATTATGTATGATCCGGAAATGTGTCGCAACATTACACTTGACATTCGTTATGCACTTTTTATTATCGAAAAATTTGCCGGAGCAGGTTATCTGCTTGAAGAAATGGAAATTGTAGAATGAATAAAATTACAGTTAGGTAAACGGTGTTTTCAGGGCGTATTAGTTGATCTTCGAATTTTTTTTCCCAATTTTAAAAAAATGGGTGTATAACGACAAATGATTTTGCAGCCATTGAGGACTCCGTAAACGATTTGTAAAAGCCTTTCTTTCACTTTTACTATATATTGCTCTGACAGGTCGGCCGAGATAACCTTTAAATATTCTCTGGCCTATAAAAATGGAACTTCTGAGAATATGGTAGAATGTTGCAGATTTTAGATTCAAGGTGTGTTTACACCAAAGTAACCAAAATGCAATATCTCTTTTTGAGGGAAATGAAAATGATTGGTTTATCCCCAGAATGATAAAAGCCATCGTGAAATACGCAGTTGCGGTTTTTTTCTTTTTTATTTCTGATAAAGTAGTATCAACAGGACATCTATTGGAGAGCAGGAGTAAATCGTAACTTTCCCGAAGAGATATGATCCCGTACAAATAACCTTCGTCGGAAAGTTGACTGTGGATAAAATTATGTATGATTTTGTGATCGTCAGAAGGTACAAAATAACCTGCTGCACTTTCCTGCTTTTTTTTCTTTTTAAATATCATCCCGGAATTAAACCAGTCTGAATATTTTTCTTCAACAGGTATGCGATGGATTTCAATGACAGCATCAAAATCCGGGTGCAGAAGCTTGGGATAATGTTTTAATTCGGTAATTTCTTCATATTCTGAATAATCAGTGGTATCTTCTACAATCGAGTAACCTGCCTCTTCCAAAATTTTTGCAGCGGTTAGAAATTCTTTTTCATGAATTAAAAAATCAATGTCAGCCAAAATCCGTTCTCCAATATCCATGTAAATGTTATCGAGTAAATTTGCTGCACCTTTTAAAAACAAAGGTTGAATTCCGTTTTCATTTAGTACCCTTGTTATTTCTATAATTTGATGAATAATATTCTCATTCCGCAGCCTGTTTAATTTATAAATCTCAAAAAGATGATCTTTTACTTCATCAGGTACATATTCGATTATTTTATGATTTTGAAACTTTACCCACACAGGAGGAAGTATTAATTGGTCACTGCAGAGATGTATAAATGCCTGCCAGTCGAAGTGCTCATCGGTGCATTTGTTAATAATGTATTGCCTCGATTCCGGATTTTTGTCAAGAGCTAAACATCGTCCTGCAAAATAAAACAACTCTTTATTGTTCATAATCAAATAGTTGTTTTATGGTTTGAAGCGCTTTTTCATTGTTACTGTATGTAAGCTGAAAAAAAGAAGATTTTTCTACCCTGTCAAAAAGTATTTCTGCATTTCGAAATGTTGGAGCTACCCAGGTTTGTTCAAGCAACAGTTTTATTGCATCCAGTGTATCCATTTTATTCCATTCGAATTCAACTTCCTTGTCGTATTTCACAAATACAAATTCTTTTACCGGAAATATCATCGAAGTATTATTTTCCAGTGGCAGATACCTGACACTTTTTTCCTCGGTAATATAGTTGAGTTTTTTGTCTTCCAACAACGGGAAAAAGGGTTTTAATAAATCGGTTGATTTCTCTTTAACGGACATGGCCGAAGGAAATGGATATGCGTTGAAGGAATCCCGGTCTACTGCAACAAAATCGTCAGAAATTAACTTCAGACCTCTTGTATGCAGCAAGGCTGCTATCGTAGTTTTGCCACTGTTGGGAGGTGCTGAAAACAATATCGTTTTTTTTCCATTGGTCAGGGCTGATGCGTGAACTGTCATTAGCCAGTCAGTATCCGTTTTGTCATAAATGGTGTTTACCAAGGTCATAAAAACTTTTCCTTTTGTTAAATGACTTTCATTATCATTCCAATTTCCTTTTACTATCCCATTGTGACGGAATACAACTCGGTCGTCGAACGTGAAAAGTTCAAAATGATTCGAATAAGCTTCCCCTGTTTCCTCTTTTAGATGTTCTATTAGCGGGTGTACATAATTTTCGAGCCAGTCGGTCTCGAAAGAAAACCGAAGCGGTTTATCTCCTATTATATAATTGTGTGTTACGTAAGCTTTATATTTGAATCCGTTTAAGTTCGGCAGCAGGGGTAAGTTGTTTTCCAGCGAAATATCTTTTTGGTTGAGTTCGCTGATTTTAGTTTGCACATCGTTTACAAAAGTTAAACTTTCTTCAAAGTTTAAATCATATTGTTCTGAGAATCCGCTTGCAATTTCCCGGGTTGTATTATTTTTTACCAACCTTTCAAAAACATACCAGACCGGTTCTTCAAATTGGTAGTACAAGTTGCTTTCTTTAAACCATATAAGATAGGATGTCCCGATTTTCTTTTTTACAAACTGAACGTTGGTCATTGAAGGTATTCTAAGTAATTACAAAAAACAGATTTATTAAATATATAAATTATTTGTCAGATCCTAATTTAGCCAAAGGCTTTTGTTAAATAAATAAAACCAGAAAGACGGTATTTTTGTTCTGTCGAATTCCGGGTTTGATTTCGTATACAGAATTTAAATGGAATATTTGTGCATTTCAGAAAAATATTTATTTCTATTTCTATAATTAGAATTTTGGAGTTATTTATGGTTTGTATGGCTCGTTGACGTTTTAGGACTTTTCATTTACTTTTCAGAAATACTTAACGGATTAGAGGCTTTTTTTTTAAAACACAGTGGCTTTATTTATATTTTTTGAAAATATCTCCCATTAATTTTTTATTTAGAAACACTGTCCTGTTTGTGGAAAATTTTTCTCAAATTGAGAATATGTTTAAAAAAATAGATGTTTTATTTTGAATGGTAAGTTGTTGTAAAACAGTAGTATTTTGACGTTGTAAATGATTGGCTCCTGTTGATTATTGTTAAATATACTTCTTTTTCTTTTGTGAGAAAACTTAATTATTTGTAAATTTTCGGCATTGGAATTTTAGAATCTGTTATCGTCACATTTATGTGGGTGACTAAGGGGATACCTCTACTCTCATCAATCCTATTTTTTCCTTTTTTATGCAAGCTAACCCAATCAGTTTTTAACAGCGAATTTTTATTTGGTGTGGACCGATACAAACCGCAGTTTTGTTTAATTACAAATATTTTGGATGCAATATAGCTTCTTCTATAGTAGAAAGAAGAGTTAACTCAGAGATTCTAACGGAATTCGCAACGATATAAATATATCAAAATACTTCGTACTTAGTATTATCAGTTTATAAATGTTAATTTAAAAACGTAAAAATTATGAAAGAGAAAAATGAAGGTTTAGTAGAAAATGAAGGCGAACTTTTGGAGGGAAAAAAGATTTCTCGAAAGGAAGCCATCAAAAAAACAGGATTAATTGCCGCGTCTGCAACAACAATGATGATTTTAATGAATAGTCAAAAAGCGCAGGCTTGTTCCCCTTCTGCCAAAAGAGGGCGGACCAGTAACAATTATCAGCAACAGTATTACCACCAAAATCAACAACGGTCAAAGGGACCATGGAAATCTGACCAAAAGAATAATAATAGTCATAGCCACTCTGGAAGTTCATGGAGATCTGGCAATGATCGATAATTGGATAGTACTTAATGCCAACAAAAGGCCCGGAACCAAAGAGATGGTTCCGGGCCTTTTTGTTAAAAGTTAGTTTTTTATAAATTTTAATACCGAACTGTTTTTCGAAGTTGTTAGTTTGTATATATATGTTCCATTGACAATCATTGGGTTGTTGGGCGATACGATATGTTTTCCTGCACTGAGTTTTTTATCAATTAAAGTACAAATTTTTCGCCCCTGAATATCAAAAACGGAGAGATTAACCCTTCCACTTGTTGGGATTTGAAAGGATAGGTGAAATTCATCTGTTAAAATTAAGCTGAGATTGTTTGAAGATGAATTTTTGGCTAAATCTGTCTTTGTTGCAATTCCGGCCAGCGATTTTAAATAGTTAATATATCCGGTATCGATTTCCTCATAAGTAGTGCCAAAAACTGAATAATCCATTCCCTGATTAAAGAATTTTTTAATATTTTCATATCCTCCATAGTTTTGGTATAGAAACTCAAAAAACAAGTCTCCTAAATAATAAATATCAAGTTCAAGGTTCGGATTTGTACTAATATGTTCCAGATCGAGTTCAACATTGTATTTTTTTGCATATTTATCGAATGTCCATTCAATCATCCAAAAACGCTCGCGGTGTATATCTGCCTCCAGAGCATGTCTTGCACTAAAATCAGCACTTCCTTCAGCCCAAAAACCACCGGGGATTTCCCACATAAAATGATTGTAATAAACATGAAAAAACTCATGAGAACTGGTATTGGCGTAATACTTATCATATGTTTCCTGATCGAAATTATAATTAGGAGAAAGCTGAATGACTAAATCTCCTCCGCAACCTACGCCACCGTTAAAATAGTCGTCGTAATTCAGTATATCCATTCCAATTGGTTCTGTTGGTACAATGACTACTTTGAAACGATGTTTGGGTTTAAAATTGTAATTGGTAATATAAAATGAATATGCATCTTCAAAATAAGATACAAGCTCGGAAAAATGACTGGAATCCGATGTTGCACCGTAAAAATCGAAATCGGGTGTAGTGAGCTGTAACTTTATTCTTTGATTCTCTGGTTCGGTATAAAAATATTTTAGGTATATGGAAAGTTGATTATGAAGCCAGGATGAATGCACCGGACCAATACCCAGATAACTCCCCCCTGAAAGTAAGGGCCCCTCAACACAGCTGACAATAAAATCCTTTTTGAGAGTATTACTTATACCAGAAGTATCTGTTGCGAAATCAAAGTTTGTTGCTGGGTTTTCGTCGATGTATTTTGTAATCGAGTCCCTTCGTGGACGAAAGCCTGTTTCGTACAACCCAAATCCTTCTAAAAAATAAGAGGGCAGGTCTGACCAATTATCTCTTAGAAGTTTTTTTGATACGGCTAATTGCGAAAATTCATTTACAGCCAGACCTGCAAGAGTACTGTAATAATCTAACTGACTTGAATTTGTTAACGGCGATAAAAAGAGCTCAAGATTTTCGGGGTTATGAAAACCGCTTTTCCAACCGGGAGTTTCTTCTTCTGCTAAATAAATATCATTTTTTGCTGAATAATATACCTTGATTTTGTCAGATTCTTTAAAAATGTCCTCAATACCAGGCCTGTTCCAAAGAGAACTTAGCTTATCATATTGTTCTTCAAGATTGTCCTGAATCGTTAAATAGAAATCTTCCTCACCTGAAATATTTGTGTAAAACTCAAAATGTTCTGCTTCACCCACCAAAATGAAAGGTGCCGGAGGAATGTAACTGCCAATGCTAAAATTATCGACATAAAATGCTGCCGCCTTATCTTCAGTTGTCTGATATCGGAAGGCAAACCAGAATTTGTTTCCGGGCGTCTCAATTTCCAGCGCCGGAATATCATAATAATCAAGCACATCGGTCCCCCATGGAATACCCTGAATTTCATTCCATTCAGTTGTTTCCACATCACCGGTAAAATTATAGGTATAATAAAGTTGAGGGCTTAAATAATCGCCCCAACGCATATATTTGAATTTAATTTTTACGTGTGAACTTGCATCAGTATTTATTTCAGATGTCACAAACCAAGCATCATTAACGTCGTATGGTTTTATTAAATTTAAGGTAAAACTTGCACTGTTCGTGCCTTCGAAACCTTCTTCGTTATTCCAGTACCACTGTGTATTAGAAATTGTATTTTGTAAGGTCCAGCCGTCAATATCATTTTCAAAATTGTCAGAAAAAGGAAGTTCCTGCGCATTTATTACATTTATAAGCAGAAATGCGATTAGTACAGGTAAATATTTTCTCATTTTAGTTTTTATTAATGCCAATAATTACTTTTTCAGTTAATATACCTGCCTTCGTTTGCAGTTTACAGAAATATACGCCACAGGCCGGTAGCGAATTTGAAACGGAAACCAAGTGTATTCCTGAATTAAGGTTTTTGTTGAGTAAAGTGGCTATTTTTCTTCCCTGTAAATCAAAAATTGACAAGTTTACTTTTCCACTGGTTTTAGTTTGGAAAGAAATGACGGATTCGCTCGTCAATGGATTTGGGTAAATACTGAACTTGTTTTGTGTATCTGATTGAAATTCATTTATTGCAGTTGGTGTTGATAATGTAATATTGAACCGCTTATTGTCGACAAACCATGTTTCATCTGTTAAGGTGAAGATGAAACAATCCGACGTGGCAAAAGTACTGTCGTTTGTATATTTGATAACGCCGGATTTAATATCCTTCTCGGTAAATTTTGAAATAGCAAAACCTGGATTTTCAATATTTTCAAGATGCCCGTAGGTTGGTTTTGTTGTGATTTTGAAATATAATTTATCATCAGAAACTTCCTGATCTGTTGCATCCAGATTTGATGAGTATATTACAGAAGAACCTCCGCGATCGAGACTTATTCCGTTATTTACCGTTAACGATGGTTCATTGTAATCTCTTAAGGAATGCAGATATTTGAGGTACTCAATATATCCTTCTTCCAGGTTGCCATAGGAATTATTAAAAACGGAAAAGTCCATTCCGTTAGCAAAAAATTCCTTGATTTTCGGATAACCTTCTTCCTTTTTTAGGTACCTGAAAAATTCAAAACCAAAAAAGTAACAGTCAATTCCATATTCAAGTCCCGTTTTCCCTACGTCCGGATTTGTAATAATTTCTTCTAACGTAGGTGTTCGCTTGTAATTATTCTGGTAATAATTAAATACATATTCAATTTTCCACAGATCATCCAGATGTTCGCCACCTGCAACATTATATCCGGAAAAATTTGCCATCCCTTCGTGATAAAACCCTGAAGGCATGGCAGAATACATTAATTCGTTAAAGACATGCCCGAATTCATGCCCTAGAAGCCAATCGTAGCCATCGTCAAATCCGCCCCAAAAGTGATGCGGAGAAATATTTATTCCCCCTGAGCCACCGTTAAAATCATCATAGCCCGTTAAATCCATTCCGGTTTTTTCGTCATAAACAACAACTAATGGAAACTTCACATTGATGTCCATTTCAAAGGAATCAATATAAAAAGTTCGTGTCCTTTCAAGCCAGATTTTCATACTGTCGATAAACATTGTATCCCGCGAAGAACAATAAATATCGAAATTTTCACTTTCATCGTACTTTTTTATTTGAACATCTTCGTTGTCAGTAGTATAAAAGTATATGAGGAAATTTTTCCATGTATCTGACAGCGGGCCGTAGTACCACATGTTACAATTGCGGTAGCCTCCACATAAAAGAATCTGATATTCGATATACGCTACAGATATATCTTTTTCCGATGTATTTGTAAGGCTGTTAAAAGCTGAAAGTTTATTGCCATTTAACGGTTCCGGATGTTTTTCTTTAAATGCGATTATTGAATCACGGTTAGGACGATACCCTTGTTCATAAAGTCCAAATCCTTCAGCAAAATAATCCGGTAAACTATTCCCAGAACCATCGCGATCCAGTCGCAACTGAATAGCATAACCAGCGTAAGAATGAATTGCTAATCCCTTAAGCCCGTCATAATACCGATTGTTATCGGCAGAAAAAGTCTGCATGATCGAATTGTCGAGATAAATACTTTTTGATTCATAGTCAAAAAACCCCATTTTCCAGTCTGGTGTATCTTCATTGATGAGTTTAATATTCTCCCGGTCAAATAGATAAATTTTGGTTTTTGTATTCTCCGCGATAAAATCATTTAGCCCGGGAATATTCCAGTAACTGGCATATTTTTCATATTGTTCTTCAAGCTCATCTTTTATCACAATCCAGTAATCAGTATTTTCCGGGGTGTCGCTGTAGAATTCAAAATGGTTGGTTTCGCCGGCTTTTTCAACAACAACCGGTTCAAAAGCTTTAATCCTGAAATTGTCAATCAAAATATAGTTTGAATTTTCAGTAGCAGACTGATATCGGATCGCAAATATTAAAGAATTTCCAGGGGTTTCGATTTCTATTCTGGCATCGCTCCATGACCATTCATTTTTCCAGAAATGATTGTCAAGTTCTGTCCAGTCAGTTGCCGAAACGTCGCCGTTAAAAGAAGTTGAATAGTAAAATTCTGGTTTGATCCCTTCTCCATGAAATAAAAATTTGAATTCGATGGCAATATTTGAAACGCCTTCCGTGTTGAAAGCTTTTGAAACCAACCAGTCGTCATTCGCTTGTGGCGGATCAGTCATGATATAAAAGCGGGCACATTTTCCGCCATCAATCCCATCGTCGCCACTTAAATGCCATTGCTCGTCGCCGGTTAAAGAATAAGATATCCAATTTTCATAATTGTTACTAAAATCATCAAAAAAGGGAAGATTAATTTTCTGAGCTGACGATGAGTTTATCAGCATAAGTGACAGTAACAGCGCTAAAAAGGTTTTCATAGAGATAGTTTTTGGTTAAGAATAAAAGAAATAGTTTTTGGCTAAGAATAAAATAAGTACAATCGTATTTTTTCAACAAAATTTGCTTGTACTGTTTTATAAAACAGGACAGCATAAACTGTTTTTTTTACTTCAATCAGATTTGTCCTTATTTGAATTTGAATCAGAAAGAAGCCGCACATTTTCTATGTATTGAGTGGGAGTTAATCCGGTAATTTGTTTAAACGATTGATAAAATGTTGACCTTGATTTGTATCCTACTTCTTCAGCAATCCCTTCAATGCTGTAATTTGTGTATTCTGAAGAGCCAAGTAACCTCCGCGCTTCATCTATCCTGTATTTATTAACTATGGTTTTAAAAGGTTCTTCAAAATGATTGTTAATAATTGAAGATAAATAGGAAGTATTTGTATTTAATATTTTAGCCAGATTTATGATTGAAATGTCTGCCTGTTTATAAATTTTTTCTTTTTCAAATAGTTCCTTTATACGCTTGTAGATTTCATCTTCGTTTTTTATTCCATTTCCGTTTTTTTGATGGTTAACTTTTTCCTCTGTTTTAGAAATTCGTGAGTGGAGTTTATCAAGTTCCAGATTTTTTCGAATCAGTTCTTTGTATGAATCCCGCAATTGCCTGTATTTTTTTCTCATATAAACAATAAATGATAATGTGAGAATGAGCAGAGCAGTAACGGCGCTGATAAATATTTTTTGTCTGGTATTTTTTTCCTTAGTAAGTTCATTCTGAAGGCTTAGGTTGTTTATCTTTTCTTCCTGAAGTTCATAATCGAAACTGGCCCGAATACTGTTTAACTGTTCTTTGTTTGATTCCCTGTTTGCCTTTACATATTGTTCATGAGCAAGGCTTAAGTATTTTAAGCCTCTGTTTTTATCACTTAACATATCAGCAACAACATACAAATTGTAGTAAAACCCCGGCGATGCATTTTTTTTTTCGGGAAGCGATTGCCTGTTTTCAAAGGCCTTGTCGAGATAAAAAACAGAAGAGTCACGCTTGCCTGTTTTGGCAAAATACCAAGCTTTTCCCCGATATGCGTTACTCAGGTAGGAATAAAAATTTTGTTTGACAGATTCACGCATAAAAAAATCTGCAATTTTTCCGACTGCTTCAATACTATCTGCAATCGTATAACTCAATTGCAGATGTGCACAGGTGTATAAATCGGACTGAGAACCTCTTTCTTTTTCAAACGAGCGCGAGAGCTGGTAATATTTAATTGCTTCCTGCTGATTTTCATTTCTGTAAAATGAAAGCCCGGTATTAAAATAAACTTCTGCAATCAGCGACGAATCACCTAAAGAAAGTGCATTCCGGAGTGCTTCCTCAAGATAAAACTGATACGATTTGTCGGTTGAAATAAAATGGGAGTTTGTATACATTGTAAGAAGGGCTCTGATTTTTCCCTTTTTGTAATTTTGTAATCCGGATAGGTGTAGCGCTTTTTTACAATACTCGATTGAGTGGTCGTATTGATGCAAGTGCCAGTATAAATCTGCAATTTGAAGCATTATATCTGTAAGTTCAGTCGAATCAGATATTAAGATTCCGGAGTTTTCAATTTTTTTTAAAAAATGAATTTTTGTAAAATAATCGAACCCCCGGGTTGATAGTAATACCCCTATTTTTAATATACTAAGCTTGATGTTTGGATGATTGGTTTTGGATAATACTGTAAAAGCTTCGTTGACGCATTTATAGGCTACAGAATCGTTATTGGTAGCTTCCGCAGCCATCGCTTTTTCAACCCAAAAAAACGATCTTAAAAAAATATTTTTAGTGTTCAGAATAGATTCACTATTGTCTTCCAGCCATTGATAATATTCTTTTTCGGGGGCAGTTTCCCAATCTCCAGACATGATTGAATCGAGATAAGTTTGATACGTTTTGGCAGACATATTTTCCACTCCCAGAAACTTCTGTCCAAAGATTATCTGCATATCCGGTAGGAATAACAGAGAAATTGCAAACCCGAGCATTAAAACTTTTGACATGGTTGTTGATATAAGCAATATTCAAACAGCAAGCACAAAGCTTGTCGAAATTGAATGCTTTTAGTTTTACTTATTTTACAAAATTAAAAATAATTTGGTATAATAAATATCAGATTATCAACAAAATGAATGAATTACCAGCATGAGGAACTTAACAAAAATAAGAGGATAGAAATGAATTTTGGAAAATATGGTTTATGTAGCTAATAGGTTTTAATTTGAAGTTCAGAAAATTCGGCCCTGGTATACCCTTGCGGATTATGCGACGTAACCGCTAATCCAATAAGCAGTTTTCGGGGCATTTTCTGTTCGTATGAAGAATATTGATACCAGTTCTCTGCATTGCTGCTGATAAATGCGGAAAACGTATTTTTCTCCCGTTTGAGCTTTATCCATGTATCGGGAAAATTTACGTCGAACGCTTCTCCCTCGGTTTGCTGGTTGGGATATATTGCTTTTGATTCACGTCCTCTTTTTTTCCGATACTGAAACTCGCATCCCCCGTTGTTATTATTTCTTTCCTGGTTATCGGGAAAAACAAGAAAAAATACGTGTTTTGCATTGTCACTCAAATCGTTTCGTGCCATTATTCCCGCTTTAGTGTACAAATCGCTGGGGGAGAGATTATGAAATCTGACGCTTACTTCAAAATCCCCTTTTATTTGTTTAAAAACAAAATATCCTTCGTCTTCTGTCCCCCAAATATCTTTTCCACTGGCAATAATTTCTACAATTGAATCTTCAACCGTTATTGTCCCTTTCAGTGCATCTTTTCCAATGGTATATGTTTTAAATTCTGAAAGAATATTGTCTGATTCATTGTCTTTCACCTCTTGTTGAATGTTTTGGGTAACCGTTTTTGAAGAGCTTATTGCTATTTTTTCAAAAAGAATTGACTTACCCGGTTTTTCTTTTCCCTTTAAAACTAGTGAATGAAAAGAAAGAGACAAAATCAAAAAGATATATAATACTTTATTCATTCTTACTATTCCCTTAATGCTATTTAATTTAGTAATGTGCAATGTATAAAATAGATTTTAAATTTTTTGTAAATCAATTAAAAATGAAACTATTGCATTTAAAATTTATTATTTCAAACGATGACTTATGTATAATCCAAATTCAAGACCCAAATGAAAAGTGCGGCTTCCTTTTACAACAGCCAAACTGTTGTCTATGTATGGCGATCGGTATTCATGCACCTGGTTGTTTATAACGTTCGAATTTGTATTTTCAGTTTTGTTATTTCCAATATCAGCAACCCCAAAATTGGTAACTACTCCTCCTTTAAAGATGACAACAGTTGAAAGGGGAACAAAAATTCCTGCTCCGGCTACTATTGATATATTACTGTTTTTTAAAGCAGCATTTGTTGCCAGGTTTTTGTTGTTATAAAATCCCAGCTCAGGAACATTTTCCAGGGTTACTTCCCACTGTTCGTATCTTCCTTTTGTTGAATAAGTGCCGGATGAAGTGTAGCTTTCGTTTAAAAGAAAGGAGTATTTCAAACCAAGGTCAGCATAAAATCCTATTCTTTCAATGTTCGGATTTCCAAATTCAAAAATTAACGGAACAGATAAATACATTGGATTTGTTGTTTTTTCAACATTTGTCAGGGTAAGTGTTTCGGTATAGGTATCATTGTCTATGTCGCTTAAAGTTTGCGTGGGAAGATCGCCATTAGCGTTTAATGTATTATTATAACTTGATATACCAATACCGGTTTTTATTTTGAACCAAGGTCCAAGCGATTGGAAATATCCAACGTTAAATGTATACCCCAGTCCTTTTTTTGAATCCCATATTTCAGAAGATAAATTGTTGTTTTTTATATTGGTTAAGCCCGGGGAAGCCTCAAAATAAAATCCCCATGCAGGATAAATAAATCTGTTATCCAAGCTTAAATCTCCCGGCGACAGATTGGAGGAAATTTCAATTGGTTTTTCTTTTTCTTTTTTCTCTGGCGTTATGGGAAATGCAACAAAATAAGCAAACAACAGCCAAATTAAAGTTATTGTTTTTTTCATATAAATATTTTTTCAGAACATGTAATCATTTAATTTCTACTATATATGTTTTCGATATTTCCACAATGGGTAAATCAATTAATGAGAAACAATGAGCTTTTTGGTATAAAAATTACCTTGTTCTCCATACAAAACGACGGAATATATTCCAGGACTAAGTTTTTGTGTATTAATTGTTTCAATTGGGTTGTTTACGATAAATTCAGATACACAAATTCCGTTGCCTGAGAAAATTTTACCTTTTATTTTGGGTTCGTTTATTATCATTGACACATCGAGCGATATATGCAATTTTTCGTTTGCCGGGTTTGGATAAATGGTAAAAGCCGGAGCGTTTATATGTTTAAAATCATTTGTTCCGGTAAGTATTGCGCTGCTCAAAATATCAGCATAGGAGTAACTGTATTTTGCTTTACATCCATTTGATATCTCAACTTCTACTGAAAATATATTTTCATTTTTTCGTTCAGAATCAGGAACATAATAATACTGCCCTGTCGCTCCGTCTATCTGTGTATTATTGAGATACCACTGGTATCTGGCTACATTTTCAGGAAATATGAGTACAGCAACATTATTTTCCGGTTTCCCAATAATGGCAGAGTCCAAAATAAATGATTCGGCTGATTGTAAGACGGTTAAAGTAACGGGCGTTCTGTTTAAACTTTTACATCCGGTGTTTATATTCTCAGATTCTGCATAATAGGTTACCGATCCGAATGAATTTAACACAGGCGATTGTACTATCTGGCCCCCTGTTTCTGCATCGTACCACACTAAAATTGTATTTTCATCAACAACACTGGCTTCTGCAGTTACTTCGGTGTTTTCTTCCATACAAACCAAAACATCACCGTGGCTAATCGGAGGAATAGGAATTTCCATTGGATTGGCCGAAACTGTAGTAGTTTCGCCAATACATTGACCGACCTGCTGGTATATCGTATATTCTCCGGGTTCATTTACTATAATACTATCTTCCCGGGTGCTGTCTGCAACATTATTGTATTGCCAGGTAAACCACGTCTCGGATGGTAAATTATTCATTTTTATTATCGATTCTCCGCAATTGTCGTATACTTCAATCTCTGGTTCACCTTTAGTAATTTTGGGCTCAGCAACAGCTGATGCTGCATCGCTTGTACATCCGTTCAATTTTTGTGTAACAGAATATGTACCGGGGGAGGAAACAGTCAGGACAGGGGTTGTATTTCCGGTACTCCAAAGTAATGTAGCCGATTCGTCATAGTTGGAAACTGTTAATATAGAATTATTGCAGTCGTTTTCTACAGTTATGGTTGGAGGATTAGGTGCATTTGGCTCAGACAGCGTAACATTAATACCTTCAGCCGAGATGCATTCATTTATACTAATTTTAAGATTGTTGTAGGTTCCTACGGTGGTTTCAACCGTCGTTTTATTACCTGAAATCGTGACGTCGGGGAAGCTGCCATTGTCATATAAAATATTGTATATTCCATCCGGAACGCCGGTGAAAGTAAAAGCAATACTTCCTTTTCCTCCACAATTTTCCGGAGAAATAGCTTCGGCTACAATCGTCGGAGCGGTTTTGGGCGCAGCCGTTTTGGTTACAGAATTACTTTCACAGCCATCTAAAACCTGAGTAAGTGAATAATTTCCCGGTTCGGTGACGCTTATCAATTCACTTGTTTCTCCTGTACTCCATAATAATGTTGTGTTATTAGCAAAGTCTGTCACAGACAATGTTGAAGTCCCGTCACAGTTATCTGTTATGGTAAAGTTCGGAGTTTCGGGAATCGGTTTAGGTAACGCGGTAACTGAACGAGCATCACTTGTGCATCCGGCAAGTGTCTGAACAACCGAATAGGTTCCGGCATTTTCTACTGTGATCGTTTGTGTAGTATCGCCTGTGCTCCAAAGTAATGAGGCGTTTGGATTGAAAGTGGTAACAGTCAGCAGTGATTCACCGCATCTGTCGTCTATAACTACACCTGGAGTTTCTGGCGCATTGGGTTCTGAAAGAATAGCACTAATTCCCAGAGCAGATATACAATCGTCAACCGTGATGGTCAGGTTACTGTACGAGCCCGCAGAAGTTTCAACCGAAGCAGTATCGTCAGATATTTCTACATTTTCAAAAATGCCTTCATCATACGAGATGGTATAAATTCCATCGGGCACATCGGTGAAAAGAAAATCAATGCTTCCAAAACTTCCGCATTCCTCCGGATTATTTTCAAATGCCGTAATAGTGGGCGCTGTTTTTGGCGCTGCACTGTGGAATGCAGTATCACTTGCACATCCGTCAATCAATTGGATTAGCGAATAATTTTTTGCTTCATTTACTGTTATGATGTTTGTTGTTTCATTTGTACTCCATTTCAAATCAGCAGATTCATCAAAGTCGATTGCTTCCAGAATTGAAGTCCCGTCGCAGTTATTGGTAACTAAAAAATCAGGTTTGGCAGGTATTGTTTTTGGAACGGCCATCGCAGTAGCCGCGTCACTAATACAACCATTTAATTCTTGCGTTAAAGAATATGTTTTTGATTCGTTGACAGTAATACTTTCTGTTGTTTCTCCTGTACTCCATTCCAATGTTGCGCCTTCTTCATAATTTATTGCAGTCAACAAAGACTCTCCGCATTCATCTGTAATATCAATTTCTGGTGCATTCGGAGCATTGGGATCATTTAATGTTGCGTTTACACCGTTAGCAGAAGTACACCCATCGATTGTAATTCTTAAATTATTGTATGTTCCTGCAGAAGTAACTACGCTGGCCTCGTTATTCAGAACAAGAACTGGTGAAAAACTTCCTGCATCATAATTGATTGTATAGGATATTCCGTTTGGTACATTTATAAATGTAAAATCAAGTGAACCCGGTAACAGACAAAACAATGGGTCGTTTTCTACTACTGATATGATAGGTATAGCTTTGGGAGCAGCCGTGGCATTAGCAGGGTCGCTGGTGCAATCACCCACAGTTTGAGTAACTGAATAATCTCCGGCTTCTGTTACCATAATACTTTCGGTGGTTTCTCCCGTACTCCATGCAAGAGAACCAGTATAATTTGAAGCAGTTAAAACTGTTTGGCCGCATTCATTTGAAACATTGATGGTTGGTGCATTTGGTACTAACTGTTCTTCTATAACCGCCTGTGTTGCTGTGGAAACACATTCATCTGCATTTTTTACGATAACATCATAAGTCCCGGGAACCACCCCGCTGAATGTTGCCGAGGATTGGAAGTCTGTACCGTTGATACTGTAAGTGAACCCTGCTCCTGTTGGTGAGGATATCATAATAGTTCCGGTTGGCACATCACAGGTAGGCTGTGTAAGGTTTAGGTTTGGAGCAGAAGGTGCATCCGGGGGGCCTTCAACCGTAAACTGAGCCGAAATTTCCGAAGTACATCCGCCGGTACTTGTTGCGGAAACGGTGTACGGCTGTCCGGATGAAAAGCCTGTAATTTCCCCGCCGGTACTGACAGTTGGCC
>NZ_JAIKLE010000089.1 GCF_022267315.1 Maribellus maritimus | reverse complement strand
AATAGAAATGCAACCCGAAACCATAATGTCAATAACCGGAAACAAACACTATCTAAAAATTTTCAATGCGGCATTTTGTATTTAAAATGGTATTATAATCGGCAGCTTCTGATTTTTTGCCAAGTATCCCGGCAGTTTGTTGCATAATGTCAACCGCTTGGAAATAATAAACCACAGAAATAAATTCCATATCGGTGAATGCACCGGGGATATTTGCGCTTTTGGGGTTCGAGTGACAAAGCCAGTCGCCAAATTGCCCAACCTTAGGCATGTAAAGGTTGCTCTCGCCCGCTTCTTTTCTCATATACTCGACCCATAGCTTCATGCTGCTGTATTGCTCTTCCAATATGCGCGTGTCGCCATACGACTGATAGAGGGTCCATGGCACAATAACCGCCGCATCGCACCAACCACTGGAGCCGCCTTTTTCCGAAGGCATAGCATTTGGAATAACGTGCGGCACGACACCGTCTTCGTGCTGGTCTGCATCCAGGTCGTAAAGCCATTTAGCCCAGAACCCGGCACTTTGCATGTTGAAACAAGATGTAGAAGCAAATACCTGCGCATCGCCGGTCCATCCCAGCCTTTCATCGCGTTGCGGACAATCGGTGGGGACATCCAGAAAGTTACCTCTCTGCCCCCATACAATATTGTGTTGCAGCTGGTTTATTAATTCGTTATTGCAGCGAAAAGTCCCGGTACATTCCAAATCGCTGTGAACAACTACACCCTTTACTATATCTCTTGTTATAAGTTTTGGATAACCGGAAATGGAGACATAACGAAAGCCCTGAAATGTAAAATGAGGTTCATAAATTTCGGGGCCACCGCCCCTGCAGGTATAAATAATTTCCTGCCTGGCTGCACGCAGGTTAGCCATATAAAAATTACCCTTTTGATCGAGTACCTCGGCATGCCGCAGTTTTATTGTTGTCCCTTCCGGACAATCAATCTGAAGGCGGCACCACCCTACCATATTTTGCCCCATATCGATTACTGTATCTCCTTCCGGCGTGTAGATTATGGCAATTGGGTCAAGCTCTACCACACTCCTTACCGGTTCGGATACTGAACTGACAAGATTTTTTTTATCCCTTTGGCTACTTACTACCCCTTTCCAGGCAGAATCATCAAACCCGCTATCGCACCAGCCTGCCTGTTCAAGTCTGGCATCATATATCTCACCATTATATATTTCTGATTTTAAAACTGCACCCGTAGAAGATTTCCATGAACTGTCCGTTTTTATGATTTGTTTCGTGCCATTTGTAAATTCAATTTCAAGTTGTGCCAAAACTTCCAGATCATTGACAATCCTGGCTTGGTCTGAATTAGGCAAGAAAGCCCTGTACCATCCGTTTCCAAGCATAATACCTGCTGCATTTTCTCCAGGTTTGAACATTTCGGTAACATCATACACCTGATACTGGAGCCGTTTTTCAAAACTGGTCCAGCCTGGGGTAAAATGCTGGTCTCCTACTTTTGTACCATTCAAATAGAACTCATATAATCCGCGACTGGTACAGTACAACCGGGCTGACTTTACTTTTTGGGGCACGGTGAACTCTTTACGGAATAGCGGCGAGGGATAACTGTATTTGTCAAAAATGATCGCCGTTTTGATCCAGTCGGCCTGCCAGTCGGACAAGCTGAGTAACCCCATTTCAAAATATGCAGGTTCAGACCAAGCCGTTGCCTTATTATCCTTATCCCAAATCCTGACAGTCCAAAAACATCCTTGTCTTGATACTAAATTTTCCCGGCATATTCTACCAATACACTTTGGTAGGAACGTACCTTCTGACTATCCCATAAATCTGCCCGGCCAGGCTTTAATAGCTTCGGGGAACTTGCCACAAGAACCTGGTAAGCCGTTTGTATCTGGTTGTTTTCCTCTGAATAAATTTTCCATGATAAGCGTGGTTTGGGCGTACCGATACCAATGGGGGCTTTTTTGTACTCACAGGTTAATTTATTTGTATAAACATGTTTTTCTTTTGCTTCAACAAAATTGAATATTAACACTAACATAAAGATTAAGATATAATTCGTTTGGTTCATATTTGAAATTTATAATTAGGCATACTAAAGATTAATACTTTTGAAAAGAAGATATAAACTATAATTACCAATTTTAATTTTTCATACAATCAGTATGATTATTTACCGGAAATATTTTGTCCAGCGTCATGCGACCTTTTGATACATATCACCGTCCACTTTTATCACGGATGTCTACCAAATCCAGTCCCAGAGTTCAGAAATCCCATCGTCTGCTTGCTTTTATATCTTCATTCAAATTCAAAAATTAAATACGTTCTAAAACAACATTTTCTTCCTTTTCAAGCTTTATGTAAATCGTTTTATCTATCAATTTATATTCTTTAGTACACGAAAATTTCGCATTCCCAAATGGATTTTCCAACACCATCTCTCCTCCATTCTCAGAGGTAACAACCACTTGCTTTACTTCGCCAGTCTGCATTACAGCAGAAACGAAAAATGCTCCTTGCGTGCGAAGAGTTGAAAATAAAACATCTTTCCAGGAAGTAGGAATTGCCGGAAAAATTTCGATTATTCCGGTATGGCTTTGGATGAGCATTTCCTGTATTCCTGCAGCAAAGGCAAAATTCGCTTCAAGCGTGAGCGGACGGTATTTATAATCAGAATATCCCCGGTTATGCTGTTCCCCATTGGCATTAAAACTATTTGAAAGGCAAAAATTTTCTGAAAATATACGTAGTGTTTCTGCTGCTTTATCACCATTTTTAGCTCTTGCATATAGATTCCCAAGCCAGCTGAACGAAAAACCAACCCATTTCGAGGATCCTTTTTCTTCGAGCTTATCAAGGCTGGAGCGAATTATTTTTTGTTGTTCTTTATCATTATTCCAATCAACTATCCCCAACGGGTGCCATGCAACAAGATGTGAAAAATGACGGTGCGATTCATTATAAGGATGGCCGGGTGCAATAGCCAGGCCACCTGTACTATCCAGAGCGAACACAGGCCATTCCTGTAAGTTTGATTCCCATTGAGCGGCTTCCTCGTTTCTGCCCAATTCCCGCGCTAATTCTGCTGCTTTTTCATAAGTCCACCGGATAAATGCGAGGTCAAAGTTAGTTGTTTCGTCAAACCAGGCATTTATTGAATTTTCGTGTATCTCCGGACTGGAACTTATAGGCAGTTTGCGCATCCCATCAATCCCTTTATCCGAAATATGGTCAAAAAAAACAGCTACATCTTTTATCCAGGGATATGTAC
Source organism: Maribellus maritimus (assembly GCF_022267315.1). GTDB lineage: Bacteria > Bacteroidota > Bacteroidia > Bacteroidales > Prolixibacteraceae > Draconibacterium > Draconibacterium maritimum. The sequence continues at coordinate 2,240 of NZ_JAIKLE010000089.1, read as the reverse complement.
GGTTTTCAAGGAAAACTTTGTCCATTGAATATTTCCAATGAAGGTAAAAATGCTGGGCAAGCCAACCCGAAACTGTTGGTCCGAATGAATATTGAATCCAGCCGCCTATAGGTTCTCCGGTTAAGGTTGTTACCCATGGCACATTAAGCCCGGGAGAATCAAAATAGGTTTGGGTGTAACGCTTAAATGTTTCCCTATGTTTCCAAAGCCAATCTAAAAATCCTTTTTCCAAATCAAGGTGGTTCGATGAATATGCAGGCCAGTAGCTCAACTGGGTGTTCAGGTCGTGGTGGAAATCACCTTTCCACGGCGGGAGTTTGCCGTTATCAGCAGTCCATACTGCCTGCAACGACACAGGTGGTGCACCCTTCCTGGCTACCGAGCCAAATTTATATTGTTCAAGGTACCATTGTTTTTCAAGAATTTTATCAGGGAGGGTAATGCCCGATTTTGCCCAATATTCTTTCCACCAGAGGGTATGTTTTATCAATTCTTTGCTAAATTTTGAATTTTTAATTAAGTCAGAAACCATGCAGTCCGCCGGTTCTCCGCCTTTTTCGGAAATAGTTGAAGAAACCGACCAAACTCCTGTAAGGATATTTCTTGAATATTTCCAAGAAACAGCTACTTCATACTCAAAACCTCCCCATCCCTTTTGACGATATACTATTTTGCCCGGGGAGTTTCTGACCAGACCTGTTTTGTATCCAAGACGTTCCAGCCGTTGCTCGCTGGCAACATTGCTTTTACTGATTTTATAAGAACCCTGATAATCGGGAGGGAGCAATACAGGGACAAATTCCCCCGGTACATTATCAAACCTGAACCAGCCCGATTGCCCTTCTGCGGTGACAAAAGTTTCAAGGCTTGCCCCTTTGTCCCAACACACTTTGCATATAGCTTTGTTAATATCTAGTGTTACATTTTTCACGTCTCCAAGGCTTTCTATTGGAAATTCAAGGGCTGCACCAGGCAATTTTGTCGGTGTAAGCGAATCATTATAAGGAGTATCAAACAAGTCCTGCACTTCCTTATACGTGTTATTCTTCACCTGTTCCTGTACCCACCTGAAACTAAACTCAGGTCCGGTCAGGTTTTTCATCGGGCGGAGATCCCATAAATCAGAACGATCAAGAGAAAAACGCAGGTTGCTGTCTTTTTGCCAGACAAGCGCCCCTATAAAACCGTTTCCTAATGGCATTCCCTCATCCCACACTTTTGGAAGGCTGTTGAATTCCAGATTGTGGCCTTTACCGCCATTTTCTTTTATTCCCCAATTTAGGGTGCAGAAAAATAAAATTCCAGGAAGAATAAATATCAATATGTGTTTTGCTAGTTGATATAATTTGTTTCGCATAATCCTAATTATCTTAAAATTTGATTTGAATAAATTGCACCAAAATGATTCGTTTTTTTTCAAGAACCAAGCAATTCAGGTCAAATCAGTATAACCATTCATTTTGTCCTTGCACTGAAAAAAATATCCCAATTCTTTTTTGCTTATATTCTATTCTACTTTTTCGAAATCACCAGCAGCAAATCCCTTTTAGCTGCAATGGGAATTGACCCGTTTACTTTAAATAATCTTTTATTCTGATAATCTTTTATCTCTGGTGCTTCAATAGTAACGCCGTCAGGGGAGAGTCCCAAGCGTTCCCAGTCGATATTTAAATTCACCTCCACCGGCTCATCGACCCAACTCCCAATCGCCACAAGCACCTTATAATGAAATATATAAGTAGTTGCATATACATTTTTCTGGTTAGTGGAAACCACCGGATTGTCTTCCCAAAACCCTGCCATTTTTGCATCGGCAATCCCAAAACCGTCCCACAGTTTCCACATGGGCCAGTAACCTCTTTTATTCATACCAAACAACATTCCCCTGTGATCCGGCCATGTGTAAAAGCATATCATTGTTGATCCCAAAGGGGATTCCACTTACCTCCGTCAGCCAGAAATCGGCTGGCATAATATCGAAATTGAAACCTTCTCCAAACCATGTTTTATCGATATATGGGAAAAATTCGAGGTATTGATTGGAGGAACCAAAAGAAAATAGACCGTCACGTGGCGTATATCGAAAACAAACTGGCTGAATATGAAAAGGCCCTGGCTGAAAACGATGGAGATAAAGAGGAAATCAAGAAAGAAATCAAAAAACAAAACCGGCGCAAGAAAGGATACAAAAAGCTGGAACAACAATTAAAAGAATCAGGGCAATCGCAAATCTCAACTTC
>NZ_JAIKLE010000088.1 GCF_022267315.1 Maribellus maritimus | reverse complement strand
AGAGAAATACGCGTTAGCAACAGTAGTTAATTGGCTCGGAAAGAATAGAGTAATTTATTTGAACTCTATTCTGGATGTGCTTATGTGGGGAATGGCACACAACGGTCACTTGTAAGTTGTCGTTGCGGATTTCGAAGAGCGTTCCTGTCCGGAGGACACGGAACTGCGAAACGAGAATCCAGCGAACGATACCACACGAACCCCCGCAATGCAATTTACAATTTGTTGTGTTTTCGTGCTTTTTTCCTTAGTCTGTCTGTGTGTTGGAGCAGCCATACTCTTTGGCAAGTTTTGGTCTGTGCGTAAGCTTTTTTGTGCGACTTGACAATGTGTATGGATGCGAAGCATATGCAATTTATTTCTTTCTATTTATCCTTCTATTAGACAATTTTCTCCAAATTTCACGAAGTTGTTTTACTTCTTTTTCATCAAATCCATATTGTTTTATAAGTAGCTCTTTGTCTACAATATCCAACACCTCTTCAATTTTCCGTTTTCTAATTAAAGAATCAATTAATTGAAAATCAAAATTCAAATCAATCGGTTTTGGTATTTTTATTTCTTCAATTTCAGTAGGTTCAAATGTCAATACACCACCTCCATAACTACGTCCAGTAATTTCAGAGAAAGCGAATGAAAGAGAATTTATAAATGATATAACGAGAGATTGGCGATTTACATTAGTCTTAAATCTAACACGATGAATTGTATCTGTTGACGATGCTCCAGTTTCGTTAAGAATAAGTTTCGGATAATCACCTACTTGACGTAATGCGAATGCATCTGGAGCCCATAAAGAAGGTGTTATGTACCAACGCTTACGAATCCTAGTTTTATACCCTGTATTGAATTGCATTTCTTCACCATATCGTATGTATTTTTGGCAAGCCTCAGGCAACTCATCAAATTCTACATTCGGAGGTATAAATAAATGAATTGAATTTTGTGCTTTCGAGTTTTTAGAAAAATCATTTTTAGAAAAAGTAATTCCTTTTAACTGATTTGACTTACTGGCTACTGGAATTGTATATTTCTCTAAGTTCCACTCTTTAACTTGCTCTTCTTTAAGCATAAAAAATTCGTTCCTACCAGTAACTAGTCCAACATCAACATCAAGAATATCACCACATGATACTATTCTATCATCCGATTTAAGATTCTTTAGAAGATTAATTTCCTTTTCTGTCAAAAAATACTTTGTCCACTTTTCTGAGCTATGGTCAATTGGTTTAACATTTGAGCCATTTATTTTTTCAAAGTCAATAGTCCTTAAACCATCTAAATTTTCACATTCAATAACCCTTATTCCAAGTCCATGCGTTACTTTTTTCTCACACAGAAGTAATACAACTTCTTGCTGAATATTTTCAAATACTAGTTTTTTAAAAGTTAAGATGGTAATTCTTTCGAAAAATTTGGATAAATAAATTCTTGTTTCAGCTGCATATTTAACTTGAAATAATTCAGCAGGAATTACCATTGCCATTTTCCCATTATTACTTAGTAATGATGAAGAGACAACAAGGAATGGAACCCAAATATTGGTAAGTTTATTGGGATTTAACCCAAGAGACTGCATCATCTCAATAGCAATACTGCGATGCTCTTCTGGAAAGTTCTGATATCTAATAAATGGTGGATTCCCAATTATCGTATCATATTTTACTGTGTTATTGTTTTTTATGAAGTTAAAAAAATCTTGATTTTCTATAGTATTCGAATTGAGACCTAAGTTCGCAGCACGTTGTTTTGCTTTAAGCGACTCTTCTTCTAAAAGTTCAATACCTTTTATTTTTCCTTTAAGTTCTTTTCCCTTTAAACCTAGTTCATTAAAACGCAAAATTGCAGATTCAATAAAATTTCCATCACCACAACTAGGCTCTAATACAGTTTGTGTTTTATCATCTATACTCCAACGACATAAAAAGTCGGTAATAGCCTTTGGTGTGTAATAGCCACCTCTTAACTTTTCAGCTGATAATTTATCTTTAACTAATCCCATCACTCTGCAGTTGAAGATTTTGTAAACATTTCATCTTGCATAACAGCATTAAATTCATCATTTGAAATTCCATACAACTTGTTAATTAATAGAATCAACTGATTTTGTAGAGTATCTATTTTTCGTTGCAAGACGTTTCTCTTTGTGCCATAACTGGCAGATTTGATTTTTTCTTTAGTACTGACTTGGTTTTTGACTATTTTAATAATCTGCAGATAGATTTCCTTTTCCGAATCCACAGACATATCAATGATTCTAATAGGTAGGTTTTCTATAAACTGCTTACCATGAGAGTAATAAGAGCCTCTAAATTCACTTGCCCCCGATTTAACCATATTTTCAATTAATGGATGCGAAAGAATTCCTAAGAAGTAGTATAAAGAATAATCAGAGTTATTTATTAATCCGTAGTAAGGACCGTTACCTCCACCTGTAAACTGCAAATTATTTTTATCAATTGTGTACGGTGGTTCCGTTGATAATACTGACCAAATTAGTTTCTCTGTATTATGGAATTTAGTCAAGCTTTGAGACCGCCCGAATTGATACCAAATTGGTTCATTACCTTGTAAGCTTCTTTTTTCTAATGATTCCTTATATTCTTTCAAGTATGTAAGAGCTAAAGGAAAGTGAGCCGTCAAATAGTCTTCACTAAATACATCTGCTTCATCTTTGTTGATATTGTAGGGAAAAATTAACTGAGCATTTCCGCTTAATGCGTCGAATAATCCAAACGACAAATCATATAATGCCGGTAAACATATTCCTTTCTCAATTTCCCAACGTTTACCTTGTTTAGTGAAAATAAAAGTTTCTTCTGTTTCTCCTTCTGGTTGGAAAATATATACTTTATCAGCACTAGTTTGCAAGCCAACGCAAATTTCGGCTAAGTCTTTTAATGGTCTTGTTTGTGGACTCCTAAGCTTATCAAAAACTTGTTCGGTTTCGGGATTAAGAAAAACCCAAGGTTCTGATGTGTAGTTTTCATTCTTATACTCAACAGAATTACTTTCATCCTCAAGTGTTTTTGCTGAAATTGACTTAATTCTTTTGAATGAAAACTTTTCGTGCTTTTCTACTTTTAATACAATTATCGCGGTATAAGTAGATTTCCCTGGAAAAATCTGCGACACTCCAAAATGAGTTATTTTGGAAATATTGCAATTGTCTGTAATGTAATTTCTAAGAGCTTTACCGCCTTTGATTAAAAAGAATTTATGAGGTATAATATATCCAAGATATCCGCTATCGTTTAATAATGTAATTGCTTTTTGAATAAATACATAGTACTTGTCAATTGTATCATTTTTAGCCACATCAAATCCAGAGATAGTTGACTGGTAATACAATACTTCTTCAGGTGAATATTTTACGAGATTCTGAATTCTTACATAGGGTGGATTTCCAATGATTGCATCAAATCCATGTGTTTCATTTAGAAATGGATATTCAGTTTCCCAATCGAAAGGATTAATGCGAAACAAAATGTCATCATCATCCACAGTTTCTGGCATGAACTCATAAAATTTTGAGTCAACTAAAGAATTTCCACATTTAATGTTCTTACTTAAATTAGGAAGCAACTTATCAGTAAATTGATTTAAATAGTCATTGACAGTAGCTTCATTTTCACCTTCGAGTAATTTCAGCAACAAACTAAACTCACTAACTTCTTTTGCATAAGGATTTATGTCAACACCATAAATATTACTTTCAAGGATATTACGTTTTCCTTTTAGTGTTAGAACATAAGTTGAATCTTCCGTTAGATATACAATATCTTTATCGTCTATTTTTTCATTAGAAATTGTTACCAAATACTTTTCAAGAAGAAAATCGTATGCTGAAATCAAAAAAGTACCCGAACCACAGCAAATGTCAGCAACTTTGAGGTTTTTAAGTTCTTTAAAAGTCTTTTCTGACACTAAAGGTGTCAGCGTGTCTTTAATAATCTGTTCAACAATAAGTTTCGGAGTAGGAACAACACCATTTGAAGCAGAAACTTCTGGTTCCATGACAATTGACAACTGGCGTTCATCATCAATTATAACTCTGCTTCCCAGAAAACGTTCATATATCTGGCTTAAGATTGCTGGGTCTACAACTGAGAAATCATAAGGACTCAGAGGGTAATACAATTCATTAAAAACAGAGATAAGCGTTTCTGCATCAATATTTATTGTTTGCGATAATGTGTCCTCAATAAAATCAAATAGACCTGAATTAAACTTTTTATCGGACTGCTCAAATAAAGCTTTTAGTTCATCATAATTCGAAATACTTTTCAATGTCTCGAATTTTTCAATAGTCCTATCTTCGCAAATTCGAAGGAAAATTATTCTATTAAGAAGTCTTTGGATTAGAAAATTGATATCTTGACTTTCCAGGTCTTCATTGTTGTTTACAGCTGAAATTGCTAATCGCTGTCTCCAATCTTCGATTTGAGATAGAAAATAATCATCAAAAGTTTCTCCGCGTCTTTCGTATGTTGAAAATAAATTGTCGAGTGTTCCTGAGTGTGCAGAATCAAAAGAGATTATTTGATTTAATTCTTTAAATGCACTTTCATATTCTGAGTAGTGGAATACTTTTACTTTAGCAACGTGTTCATTATCTGTGGAATTTGGCTTTAATCTACAGTCGTATATAATTAAATTCTCAAAATTTGTTAAGATTGAAATTCCAAGATTTGCATTCCATCCATATCTTCTTGTTTGAAAAGCTGCTTTAGAAGAATTGTTAATGTTTACAGAAGGTTTTTTAACCTCTACAAAAAGTTTACGTGTTCCATTGACACGAAGTGTATAGTCTGGATTCTTCTTTGTTTTTGAATCTTCAACTTCAATGTATTCTTCCTGAATTACATCACGTAAAAAATGTGTTTTTCCTTTGGTATTGTCAACATCCCAACCGAAACACTTTAATAAAGGGTCAATAAAGTCATTTCTAACCTGGGTTTCATTATATCCAGACTTTAAGCAATTATCCCTGTCGGATTCATATTTTTCAACTAATTCTTTTATGTTCATTGCTTATCAAAATCTAGTTTGCCCTGCTTTAGTTGCCTGGTTCTAAAATATTCCGCTTTTTCTTCAGCTAATTTTAAAAGTTCAGTTGTGTTTGACTGAGGATAAATAATCTCAGCTATTTTTTCACTATAATATTCTTTCTGAAGTTTTTCCAGCTTAAGTTCAAATACGTTAGCAAGTTTTGGTAAAATATTCTCTGGAACTAATCTCTTTCCATTCTCAATTTTTGATAACGTTGATTGGTCAATATCCAATGCGGCAGCTAATTTTGTTAACGTCATTGAAGCGTCAACTCTTAGTCTGTGTATATATTCTCCAAATGTTTCTTTCATTATCTTGAAATATTTGTCTTGACAGCTTTGTCAAAGGTAATAATTCTTGCCAGTTTTGTCAAGTTGTGCGAAAGCAAAAAACAACTCTTTTGCAAATTTTGGTCATGAGTCGGTTTGTGCGATTTGCAAATGTGCTGTTTGTGGGTTGGCATTCTTTTTTTTAGCATGTTCGTTAAGGCAGATGGTTAACAAAGTTAAAGTCACATAAGTTACACTAAATTCGTACTCAGCCTTGTAATATTTTGTTTAACACGAATATC
>NZ_JAIKLE010000087.1 GCF_022267315.1 Maribellus maritimus | reverse complement strand
AAACGGGCAACAAAAAGTGCAATTAAAGTTTACAATAATAAAAGGCTTCATCTATCTTTAAGGTATAAAACACCAAATACGGTGTTTAATGATGTAGCTTAATAATGTTTAACCTGTAGCCGTATTCTAGGACTAGACATTAAAACAAATCATATGACAAGATTTCTTGCTTTTGGTATACTACTAATATTCTTAGGTGGTTGGTATAAAAAAATCAAAGAGGAACGAATCTATTGGTTTGAAAATGAAACGGAGTTGACGAATGAATTTGAAATTGATTTATCGAAGAGCTTTATACTAATTCCAATTGTAGCTGAAAAGGATACGTTACAATTTATATTTGACACAGGAGCAAATCAGATTTTGATTTTTCCAAACGAACAAACAAATAAACTAAAGTATATCAAAGGAAAACCGTTAAATTCAAAGGAAGGTATTCATAACATTGACGGACGATTCATCCATAATTTAAACTTTCATTTCGAATCGATAAACTTTGAAAATGTTTCGGGGATAATGACAGACATGGAACGCTTTCCAGCAGAATTTAACTCATATATAAAACAAATGGGAATAGATGGTATGATTGGGTATGATATTCTTAAAAGTTTCCCATTACAGTTGGATTTTGAATCAGGCAGAGGTACAGTTTATAAGAATTCCAATGCTATTAATGATGATAAGTCAGGTAATTTGTTAGCATTAAGTTTTCATGATAATAAGCCTTACATAAATTGTAAAATAAAGTCTAATAAAAATTCGATTGAAATAATAAAACTCCAGCTTGATTTAGGGAATCTGGGTACATTGGAGCTAATACCCTCTACGATAACTAGTTTTGATATCCCTGAAAATGCTGAGAAAAAAGAAGGGTATGGAATATCTGGAAAATATGAAATTTATAATGGAATAATAGAAAAACTCCTAATTGGGGATATCGAGGTTGACAGTATTCCAACTGCCTTTTTACCAAATAACATCTATTCTGAAAGTGCTAGAAACGGAAAGATAGGACTTGAAGTCATGAAACAATTCAATTTGACTATTGACTATCCCAGTGAGAGATTAATAATTAAAAAACAATAACGATAGCTAACAATGTATAAACATGAAAAAAACAACCAACAATAATAAATGCTCTTATCCTGATAATTATACAAAATGCCGTATAAATGCCGTGCAAAAAAATCCTTAATGATTCGAGTTTAAAATTAGATTCCAATACTTTTGAGATAAATATTTATTAAAACGATGAATCAACCGGAACTTGGTAAAAAAATCAATGAAATCCGAAATCAAAAAGGAATAACTCAAAAAGACTTATCGGAGAAATGCAATATTGACATTCGTACAATTCAGCGAATTGAATCAGGGGAAGTATTTCCCAGAGCATCAACTATTAAATTAATTGCAGATGCATTTGAGTTAGATTCTTATGAGTTGAATGGAAATGAAATAAGCATTTCAGAAAATTTTCGAATACTCCTATTGGTTACAATGATTGCCGGAATAATTTATCTAATTAATTGGTTTTTTTATGCCCCGTTATTTATTAAAGATGTTATTTATTATTCTTATAACTGGATATCCTCCATTGTTAATGCAATTACTGTAGTATTTTTTTATTACGGATTTTATTTGGTGGGCAAATATCTTGAAAACAAATTGTTGGCATTTGCTTCATTTTTCTTTATGATAGGTAGCACAGTATATTTTATCATTACAACAGTTATCGGTGTATTGAATATCAGTGCAGGTGATACTATTAATCAGTTAGTAATTAGCATACTGGGTATTAATTGTATACTTTTTGGCTTTGGCTTACTTAACACAAAATCCAGTTTGACAGCTCTCTATAAAAGCACTGGAATTATGGCGCTTCTTACTGCCCCGTTTTTTATTACGCCTATCGAAACTTTGAATATAGTTGGTTGCTGGATGAATATACCTTTATATATCTTAATGATTTTCATAATCTATCTCGAATATCAAAAATTATGTAAATATAATTATAAAAAATAGCCTTATGAAAAACAATTATTCATTCCATTTTATTTACAGCTGCTATTAGCCATTACGATGAAAAATAAATTACATGTAATTATTAGTTTCATGTTTGTCTTGTCAATTTATGCTCCTTCGTATTCTTGTACAAGTATTTATTTTGTTCGGAATTCACTGATATTTACTGGTAAAAACCAAGATCTTGGAGAATGGAGAACTGTTTTAGGTTTTACACCTCCAAAATCGGATACTTTGGTAAAGCATATTTCGGTGGAAAAGGAGTTTTTCCGACAGGTGGGATTAATAGCGAAGGATTATGGTTTGAATATCATCAAGGCGAATTTCCAAAACAAATGGATAATACCAAGGGTAAAATTATTTTTAAAGGAAATCTTATAGATAAAATTATGTCTGAATGTATAACAATTCAAAATGTAACTGATACATTAAAAAAATATACACAATTTTTCTTTTTTAATCAGAATATTGCTTTTGGGGATAAATTCGGCAGTTCTATAATTATTGAAGGTGATACTATTATCACACGAAAAGGAGATTATCAAATATGTACCAATTTTTATCAATCCGTACACGACAGGTCCAATGCTCCTTGCTGGCGTTACAGAAATGTAGAAGAAACGCTTAAAAGAAATACGAATTTATTAATCAAACTTATTAAAGAAGCGTTAAGCTCAGCTCAAAACCCTGTTTTCACACAATATTCGGTAATTTATGATTTAAAAAAAGGAGTAATTTACTTATACTTCTTTCGAGATTACAACAACCAAAAAATCTTTATCTTAAAAGATGAATTTCAGAAAGGTGAACACTTTTACTTATTGCCAGATTTGTTTTCTAACAATAAGGCTTACAATGATATTTATATAAAAAGACAAGTTCCACAAAACAATTGGTTAATAAGAATATTTCTGGGACTTTTTGGCATATCACCACTTATATCATATATTGTTATGTTTATGATGAGAGTACCAAAAACTGATAACAAAATAACTAAACGAATTGCTTTCATCACAAAATTATCATTAGGACTAGCCCCAGCTGTTTCTCTGATAGATTTGTTAAGATTTCTTTCCTACCCTGAATCTTTTCAAATAGGAATTTTACCCCCAGCAATGCGTTATTATTCTCAAACAGCTAAAATAATCTTACATATTCCAAAGCTATTGATACTAATTGGAATAGTAATGATTTTAGTTTCCATAATTCATTGGCGAAAACGGATATTTAATTTGTTTTCAAGAATCTATTTTTCGATTTATTCAGGACTATTGATTATTTTGATATTTCTTTTTGCTTATTGGGGTTTTATAATACCGTATTAATTGATAATATCATTATAATAAACAACGTGTGATTAGTAAAAAAATAAGTAATAATGAAAACACGCATCCAATTTATTTTATTAATATCAATTTTGGTAACATGCTCCTGTGACAATAAACTTGGAAAAATTACCGGATATTGGGAAGTTACTTATACCGATTCAATTAGTTACACTAAACAGATACTTCATTTCGAGAAGGACAGAGGAACTTTAAAGCTCACAATAGATGAGCCATTAGATGGAACTCTTGGGGTGCCGGGAGAGAAACCTTTTTTCGCAAACGACAGCTTACACTTTGAATCAATGTGGGGCTTATTCAAATATGATGGCAAATTTGTTTCCGGTGATTCACTAATTCATGGTATTAGAGTAGTAAACGATGGTTATCCAACACCGTTTGTAATGAGAAGCATATCAGAAAAAAAACTTTTATATAAGATTCCCAGAGTTAACTTCAACGGAGAAAGGATTTATAACTATTCCTATCATAAACCATTGCAGAAAGATGATGGACTTGAATGTTCAACACTGTCAGAAGCAGGCATCGATTCAACTTATATCTACAAACTCATTGAAAATATTCTGAAAGGTAAAATGGCGACGATACATAGTCTTTTGATTGTAAAAGACAATAAACTTGTACTTGAAGAATATTTTCACAATTACGATAACAATAAGCTTCATTCATTGGAATCGGTAACCAAAAGTTTCACTTCGTCATTAATAGGCATAGCCATTGACAAAAAATTTATTCCTGATGTAAACGAACCTGTCTGGCATTATTTTGAAAAATGGGATTCGACGCAGTGGTTTAAAAAAAAATATGATATAAAAATAAAGAATTTACTGACAATGACTGCCGGGCTTGACTGGAAGCCGTTTACGCCAAATAAGTTTAATGATGATGTGAATATTTATACGTCGCCCGATTGGATTAAATACATTTTGAATAAAGACTTAAAAGACAAGCCTGGTGACAAATTCTTTTATAATAATCGGCTCATGTTTCTTCAGGGACACATAATAGAAGAATCTTCTGGGCTTTCTGTTGATAGTTTTGCTACTAAATATTTATTTAACGAATTAGGAATAAAATATCATAAATGGGAAGTTTATGATAATGGGATAACAGAAACAGGTGGTGGGTTAAAACTATTACCCAGAGATATGATGAAATTTGGATTGATGTATTTAAATCATGGCGAATGGCAAGGGAAACAAGTAATCTCGCCAGAATGGATTAAATCTTCAACCGAAAATCAAGTTCATTCAAATAATCAGGAATATGGTTATAATTGGTGGATTAAAAGCTACAATATCAATCAACAAACATTCAATACTTATTATGCTTTGGGACACGGCGAACAGCTAATAATGGCAATACCCAACGCAAATACTGTTTTTGTTATGACAGCAGGAAATTATTTTCAAACACCTCAAAGGCAGGATGAAATAATGAGGGATTATATTTTGCCATCATTAACAACCAATAATGAAAAGACACAAAGCAGCACTGAGATAAGTATGAGAGATGTGGTCGGCGAATACGAAATAAACGCAGAGGAGACCATAAAAATTGAGATTGCAGATAACACTCTGGTTGCAATTGAACCATCTGGAGAGAGGTTTAAGTTACTTCCAAAATCATCGGGTTTCTACTTAGTTGAAAATTCGCCCCGTGAAGTAAGGTTTATCTATGATGAAACGAAAACAATTGTTGCAGCAGAGATATTTGTAAATGGAGAAAATGTCGAAAGACTAAATAAAACAAAAAAATTCTATCGCTCCCGTTAACGGTTATTTTGTGACCTCTTTTCCATGAAAGAATGATTTAGATAGCTGGTTTAAAAAGATTAAAATATTGAAACTTAAGCGGCTTAATTATACTTTTTAAACACACTACCGTTATTGGCTCACTTTTTGTGGTACCATGAGAGTTTATTCAGAATAAAAAATGATATTAACTAATCTCAAAATCGATTATATGAAATCTACATTTATTGAATTTATTTGAAATAGTCAAGACTTAATCTGACAATTCATTAAATAATTTGTTAAACATTTAAAACCACCAATCGTGACGAATGAAACCTCTTTCGCCTTTTGTCTTTTTTAATTGAGTATTTCATTAGATTTATACCAATTTGAGTATATAGTGTCGCTGTATTATCTTTGAAGCATGGGAAGACAAAGCAAATTCAAGATAAAAGAGGATTTAAAAGAACTTGAGAGCTTATTAAAAAAACAAACAAGTTTATCAGGAGAAAAACGGGTAAAATGTTTGATTTTCACAAAAGAAAATCGATTTTCTACTCGTTCGCAGTTAGCTCA
>NZ_JAIKLE010000086.1 GCF_022267315.1 Maribellus maritimus | reverse complement strand
AAAGTTGTAAACTTGCACTCCGAAATCTGATATTTATAAAATAATATCATTCCGGGCCTATAGCTCAGTTGGTTAGAGCACCTGACTCATAATCAGGGGGTCCCTGGTTCAAGCCCAGGTGGGCCCACAAATTAAAAATGAAGCACTTAGTGTATTTTACGAAGTTGCTTCATTTTTTTTATTTGCACACAATTTGCACACAGTCTCATAAAGGATTTTATGGATTTTAAGAGCAATCAGTTTTTTGTCTGAAAATACTCTCTTGAAATCAGGTTTTCAAACCAAGATAGTATTTTTTAAGAGTACATTGATAATATATACATATGATTGTTCGTCCCTTTTGTTGTTTCATAATCATGAGGTCGGCGGTTCAAGCCCGCCTCTCGCTACTGAAAATAAAGAGGTTACAAAAGCACAATTTGTAGCCTCTTTCTATTTGCATGTAATTTGCATGTAAGTTCGTTGACTCAGAAATATAATTTTTCAATCAATTTTTTAGAATAACCCGCTTGAATGATTGTTTGATTGACCAATCAACGGCTTGTTTAAACGTTTGAATGTTCAAACGTTCTACTCAACTAATAATTCCTCTTTTTGACTATGTCATGCACCCGCAATTATGGAATCAAAGATTCAAACCCGTAAACACCGTATTAAACATTTTCGGAAAATTTTCAAAAGGAAAAAGAAATAGAGAGTATAGGAATTGCATGTGTTGATGTGCCGTTTCAAAAATGGGTTAATTGCAGTTTACAAAAATCATATCTTTTTGAAACTGTCTTGTGCGGCGGAAAGTGTCAACTCTTACGGTTTTGGAGCGAATGGCTTTATCCATGGTCTTTTGAAAAACACGGAGAACCTATTTTGTTGAAAACGTAGTTGCCTTAATAGAATTTGAACCTTATTGTTTAAAAAATATAATTCTCCAAAACGCTGTTAATAAATCATAGGAAAGTGGAATCTATTTTGCCTATATCAATTTCTTTAGTCTCTCCATCAATTCATCCTTCTCCTTTAACATGTGTTTATAAAGAGCATTCCATTTGTGAATTTGCATTACTTGCTCAATAAGATGGAAAGTAGAATTAAATTTATTGTATTCAAGATAGACCTAATATTAAAAGTGTTTGAAATGATATTTACAGTCTTTTCCTCATCAAAATTCAGAAAAGCTTCAATCAGAGTTTTCAAGGGAATAGAGTTCTATTACCTTCATCCATTCATTGACCATGGATTTTTATAAATTCTACCACCGTCTATCTCTCATAAGATTAACTATTAGTTATAGAATGAAAATACACAAATTTATTATCTCTATTTCTTGGTCGACAAGTTATCTATCCTAACTATTTGTTTTTGGTACCCGGCAAAAATTCCAACGCCATTAATGATGTTACTGTAAACTAAAACCGGAGTTCCACTTATATCTCCCCGGTTAGAAATTTGAAGCGAATAATCTTTTTGAAATTTGTAATATTCGTTACTTAAATCCATGAATTCAATCCAATATTCTCCCTCGTAAAAATAAGAAGTATAGATATCGACTGATTTTTTTTCTGAAAAGTCACCGAGCAAAGTATAAGTCTCGTAAGGTGCCTGGTAAAACACACCAACCGGAGAAATACATGTTTCCATTGAAAACGCAGCAGGGGCGCGATAATCAACCTGATCTAAAAAAGTTGCCTTTTCTATTTCTCCTGAGTTTTCAAATGCCCTTGTTTCTCCAATTATTGGTGCAAGAGTTTTCCACAACGGACCAAAAACAATTTGCCCGTCTAATACTTTAAGATTACTTACTATTTGTTGTTCAATTCCATTTTCAAACATTTTATCAAAACTATTTTCGTTAAAATAATATCGTTTGTATCCTGCAATTGAATCAAACTTTAACACCCTTACCCGGCAAAGGGAATTGGAATTATCAGGTGGTGTAATTGTAAATCCGGCAGAAACCATTTCTGAATAAGCATTGTAATTAGACACAACCGTTCGTAAAGTCAGGTCTGTACTTATTCCCGAGAAGCCGCTTTTAAAAGGAACCGAACTTTGAGCACTTATATCTGCCCGGCCTTCTATCTCAACCATCAGATTATAATTAACATCTGCCTGTGGGTAGGAATCCGCTTCATAAATCCCGTTCCCGGTATGTTGTAAAAAGATTGTTGTATTGTTTCCCGTTATCGATACCTGTGCATTTGTCACCGGGTCGATAGATTCGTTTTTATTTAGATTAAACGTTTTATAAATTTTTATGTTCCAAGGCAAAGTATCGGTAAAAAAACCGGTAACTACTATCTCCTGCGCATCTCCCGATGTTTCAAGTTCGATTTCTTTCATGCAACCTGTCAGCATTATGAATGAAGATAATACAAGTATGCGTTTTGATAAACTGACTATTTTTTGGCTCATAAGTGTTAATTAAAATGTATTGAAACTAAATCGGTAACTAACAGAAGGCACAAAAGTAAAAACCGAAAAACTTTTATAAACAACTTTCCCGTCATCCCCTGTTTCTGAGAAAATCATCATGGGATTATTCCGAGCATAAACATTATAAACAGAAAAGTTCCAGATGCGTACCCCCCTGCGCTTTTGTTTAATAAAATTTATCCCAATATCCAAACGATGATAGGCAGGTAAATGTTCCTGGTTTATGTCATTGTAGTAGGTTACGTTCTCAGGCTTGTAAATTATTTGGTCGTAAAAACCAAGATCGTTCATCATTCCATATAATGGTGAACGGGCATATCCCTGGTCTCCGTTATATCCGGACATTGATAAGGTAATGGGCATTCCTGTTGCATACACCCATGAACCTGTTAAATCAATCTTTTTGTTCGGGCTGTACATCCCAACCACTTTAAGCTGGTGCCTGCTGTCGTATTTAAATGGGAAAGGTTTCCCATTATTAAGATTATCAAACTGTCGTTTTGATTCAGAAAGAGAATAGGCAACCCAACCATTTAGCTTTCCTGAAACTTTCGAAATCAGAAACTCTATTCCTTTGGAATCTCCTTTCCCCTGGGTTACTTTTTCATACCATGTTTCATCCAGGGAAAAAAAGGATTCTCCGTTTTTATAGTTAACAACATTTTTCATGTTTTTGTGATACATTTCTGCCGTGAATTCATATATACTGTTGAAATTATATTTTATTCCAAAGTCAAACTGATTTGACCGGGCAGGTTTTAAACTGCTGACAGATGGCACCCACATATCAACAGGAAACGTGCTTCCATTGTCAACAAGCAGGTGTAACGGCTGGGCCATTTTTGTCCAGCTTCCGTACATGGCAAAATTGTCACTCAGTTTATAGTTCGCCATAATGCGTGGTTGCAACGAAAGAAAACTATCTCCATTATTGTATGTAACTAAAAATGCCAAACCGGCATTAACAAATAGCTTATTAAAAAAATTCAAATGATTCTCGATATAGCAGGTACCTTCAAACAACCTTTCGGTAGTTTCGTGAACATTACGGGAAAAGTTTTCGGAGGGATTTGATTCCGATTCATAATTCAAATTGAGTTTCCCCGGAACAAAACTGCGCCAATTTACCCGCCCTCCCGTAAGTATTTTCAACCATGGGGAAGCAAAATAATCAAAATCCGATGCTAAACCAATGTCTTCAATCTCTGATAAATTCACGAAAGATGTGTGTTCGTTTAGAGTATCGGCAGCCGATTTCTGAAAATATTTGTTACCTATCAAAGTTTCGTATTTGTAAGTAGAATATGAAATGGTGGTATTGGAGAAAAGTTTTTCGTTAAACAGGTGGTTCCAACGCGACGACAGGGTGAGATTTCCCCACTGGTTAGTAAAATCTGAACGGTTTTCAAGCTTTTCATATTCAATCGACTGGTGTGAGAGCCCCCTTTGGTTATACTTTTCTTTTTCTGATAAAAATAGTTTATCTCTTCCTGCGTAAATGCTGAAATATAACCGGTCTTTGGAGGAGAGAATAAAATTCGATTTTAAATTAATATCGTAAAAATTGTAGCCCGACCATGTTTTGGTTGTCTTATACATGTCCTCTTGTTTAATAGCGTTTAAAGGGGTGTAAAGCAAATCAGCATAAGTCCTTCTCATCGCAAGGATAAACGAGGATTTACCTTTTTTTATGGGGCTTTCGTAAATCAGTTTTGAAGAAATTGTGCCAACTGTAAAATCCAATTTTCTTTTATAAAGATTCCCTTCCTTCAGCCGGATATCAATTACTGAAGATAACCTGCCTGAATACCTGGCCGGAAACCCTCCTTTATAAACATCGACACTTTTGACTATTTCGGGGGTAAACACTGAAAAAAATCCAAAAAGATGGTTAACATTATAAACGGGCATTCCATCCAACAACATCAGGTTTTGTCCGCGGTCCCCGCCCCTGACATATATTCCGGAACTCCCTTCTTTTCCCATATCTATTCCCGGCATTAATTGCAACGATTTTATTACATCTTTTTCACCCAGCAAACCCGGTATTTTTTCCAGTTGTTTCGCTGTAAACGATATTCTTCCGGCAGGGGTAAAATCTTCGTCAGCGATTTTTATCGCTTTAACAATAACGTCATCCAAGCTTTGTCCAGGCTCTAGTAACATTGTTAAAGTAGTGTCGTTTTCACAAAATACGGGCTTGGTTATTTTTTTATACCCAACATACGAAACTGTAAGTTGCAGAGTATCTCCATTATTTGTTTTAAAGCTAAAGAAACCATAAGGATTAGTAAGGGTGCCTTTTCCTGTGATTTTATTATACACATGGGCATTGATGAGCGCTTCTCCACTACGACTGTCATATACAAAACCACTTACAATATGTTGGGAAAATACTTCAATTTGCAAAATAGACAAAAGGAATAGTAATGTACCGAGGAGCTTTAACTGTTTCATAAATACCTTTAATCGATAAGTGTGTTACCAAAACGGAATATTCGTGTAAAAATTTCCCGGATAAGTAATCTTATACGGGAAAAGTGGACACTATAAATCAACACTAATTTTATTTTCCTCTAAAATTCCACTCGACCAAAAAGTTACTCTGAAATCCCTAAGTGCAAAATCTTTATAAAAGGCTTGTGAAGAATAATATAATTTGCTTATATAGTGCACCTTAACTGTGCTCCTTGTTGTTCCAATATAATCATCCTGAAACCAGCCGGTATATCCGGGGGTAGGGGCAACTCCAATTTCACTCCAATCAATATATTGGTTTTCCAAATTATAAGAAGCCTCATTATTTCGCCATTTTTTGGGAATTCCCCTGTATTTCTCCTGATTCATAACCAAATTTAACTCATATCCTACTTTATAAGTTGGCAGGCCTGTATATGGATCAAAATTAACAATTGTACTAAAAACATATTTCTCTACTGACCAAATAAGCCTTCTTATACCTACAGTTTTTATCCCTTCATCCAATACGTCTGTTGATTTCAATTTACTATTTGTGGAAGCCGGATCGAATATTACTACGTTCTCACTTTCAACAACTCCGGACTTCAGCCCGGATTCAATACCCGAAATGATTGTATAATCACCATTTAAAACAATATATTCTTTGTCTTCGCTGAATTTATACAACGAATTCTCAATTTTTACGAGTCCGTTAATATTCAGAATATCTTCCAACCCAGTAGAATAGAATTTTTAATTATACCATTTTAAATACAAAATGCCGCATTGAAAATTTTTAGGTAGTGTTTGTTTCCTGTTATTGACATTATGGTTTCGGGTTGCATTTCTA
>NZ_JAIKLE010000085.1 GCF_022267315.1 Maribellus maritimus | reverse complement strand
ACACAATAAAGCCCGTGCTCAAGTAAGAACACGGGCTTCAATAAATTTGGCAGCGACCTACTCTCCCACTTTTACGCAGTACCATCGGCGCTGGCGGGCTTAACTTCTCTGTTCGGAATGGGAAGAGGTGGTGCCCCGCCGCTATAGCCACCTAAAATCTTTATGGCTTACATCTCCTCTTGTAAAGAGATACCAATTTAATATCTTAAGGCAGTTGGGAAAAGAAAAATAAATTTGTCAATACAAGGACCAATTCTTAAAAAAGTTCTCGGGCAATTAGTACTGCTCGGCTTTGCCATTACTGACTTTACACCTGCAGCCTATCAACGTAGTCGTCTCCTACGGCCCTTAAGGGAGATCTCATCTTGAGGTGAGCTTCGCGCTTAGATGCTTTCAGCGCTTATCTCGTCCACACATAGCTACCCTGCAATGCAGCTGGCGCCACAACAGGTACACTAGCGGTATGTCCAACGCGGTCCTCTCGTACTAGTGTCAGGTCCTCTCAAATCTCCTACGCCCACAACAGATAGGGACCGAACTGTCTCACGACGTTCTGAACCCAGCTCGCGTGCCACTTTAATGGGCGAACAGCCCAACCCTTGGGACCTTCTCCAGCCCCAGGATGTGACGAGCCGACATCGAGGTGCCAAACCGCTCCGTCGATATGAGCTCTTGGGAGCGATCAGCCTGTTATCCCCGGAGTACCTTTTATCCTTTGAGCGATGGCCCTTCCATACGGAACCACCGGATCACTATGCTCTAGTTTCCTACCTGATCGACCCGTCGGTCTCACAGTCAAGCACCCTTATACCATTATACTCTACGACCGGTTACCAATCGGCCTGAGGGTACCTTTAGAAGCCTCCGTTACGCTTTTGGAGGCGACCACCCCAGTCAAACTACCCACCACGCAATGTCCTCCGTGAGGAGTTAGGCGCCAAGTAAGCAAAGGGACGTATTTCAAGGATGGCTCCCCGATTCCTGGCGAAACCGGTTCATAGCCTCCGTCCTATCCTACACATCACTTACCCAGAGTCAATGCGAAGCTGCAGTAAAGGTTCACGGGGTCTTTCCGTCCCGTTGCGGGTAAACGGCATCTTCACCGTTACTACAATTTCACCGAGCTCGCGGCCGAGACAGTGCCCAGATCGTTACACCATTCGTGCAGGTCGGAACTTACCCGACAAGGAATTTCGCTACCTTAGGACCGTTATAGTTACGGCCGCCGTTTACCGGGGCTTCGATTCAATGCTTCTCTTACGATAACATCCCCTCTTAACCTTCCGGCACCGGGCAGGTGTCAGGCCCTATACGTCATCTTTCGATTTAGCAGAGCCCTGTGTTTTTGATAAACAGTCGCCTGGGCCATTTCTCTGCGGCCAACCATTCGGTTGGCTCCCCTTCTCCCGAAGTTACGGGGTCATTTTGCCTAGTTCCTTAGCCGCGAATCACTCGAGCGCCTCAGGATTCTCTCCTTGACTACCTGTGTCGGTTTACGGTACGGGCGTCCATGCTCGCTTTTCTTGGAAGGGAATTCATTACTTCGCTTCGCCCGAAGGCTAGGCTCAACGTACTATTCCGTCAGTACCTAGCAACTACTTCCCTCCGTCACTTTTAATGCATGGCCGGCGCAGGAATATTAACCTGCTGTCCATCGGCTTTCCCATTCGGGTACACCTTAGGTCCCGGCTTACCCTGATCCGATTAGCGTTGATCAGGAAACCTTAGTCTATCGGCGAGGGGGTTTCCCACCCCCTTTATCGTTACTTATGCCTACATTTGCTTTTCCAGGCGTTCCAACATAACTCACATTACATCTTCAACACACCTGGAATGCTCCCCTACCACTTGTATTACTACAAATCCATAGCTTCGGTGGTATGCTTATGCCCGATTATCATCCATGCCCAGCCGCTCGACTAGTGAGCTGTTACGCACTCTTTAAATGAATGGCTGCTTCCAAGCCAACATCCTAGCTGTCTCTGCAGCCGGACCTCGTTTGTTCAACTTAGCATACACTTGGGGACCTTAGCTGATGGTCCGGGTTCTTTCCCTTTCGGACACGGACCTTAGCACCCATGCCCTCACTCCTGTAAATCATTTTACAGCATTCGGAGTTTGTCTGGATTTGATAGGCGGCGAAGCCCTCGCATCCAATCAGTAGCTCTACCTCTGCAAAACTATTACAAGGCTGCACCTAAATGCATTTCGGGGAGTACGAGCTATTTCCCAGTTTGATTGGCCTTTCACCCCTACCCACAGCTCATCCAAAAGCTTTTCAACGCTTCCTGGTTCGGTCCTCCATGATGTGTTACCATCACTTCAACCTGGCCATGGGTAGATCACAAGGTTTCGCGTCTAGCGCCACTAACTTTACGCCCTGTTCAGACTCGCTTTCGCTTCGGGTACACCTCTTAAAGGCTTAGCCTCGCTAGTGACGACTAACTCGTAGGCTCATTATGCAAAAGGCACGCAGTCATCCGTATAAATACAGACTCCTACCGCTTGTAAGCGTACGGTTTCAGGTACTATTTCACTCCCCTGTTCGGGGTGCTTTTCACCTTTCCCTCACGGTACTTGTTCGCTATCGGTCTCTCAGGAGTATTTAGCCTTACCAGATGGTCCTGGCAGTTTCAGACAGGGTTTCTCGTGCCCCGCCCTACTCAGGGTACTGCTAGGATAATATTTCTTACGTATACAGGACTGTCACCTCCTTTGGTTGGCTTTTCCAAAACCATTCTACTTCAAAATATGTCTCCATATCGCAGCCCTACAACCCCGGTCATGCCGAAACAAAACCGGTTTGGGCTAATCCCATTTCGCTCGCCACTACTCTGGGAATCACTATTGTTTTCTCTTCCTGTGGGTACTTAGATGTTTCAGTTCCCCACGTTCGCCTCCAGGTTACCCCGGATATCCTAATGGATGGGTTGCCCCATTCGGGTATCTGCGGATCGATTCATATTTGCCAATCCCCGCAGCTTTTCGCAGCTTGTCACGCCCTTCATCGCCTCTGAGAGCCTAGGCATCCTCCGTACGCCCTTTGTAACTTTCTTTTTGAATCCTCGTATTGATTCGTCTTTATTTTTCTTTGTGTCGTCTCATTGTGATTTGACTCATTTTCCCAACATGCCAAAGAACTTTATCAGCTAGTAGTATGTAATGTACAAAGTACCTTTACTTTTCTACCGCTAAACGCAGATAACCAGGGAATCGAACCCTAACATCAGGCACCAGCCTTATCCTGTACAGTTTCAAGTTGCACCTCCATGTTTCAGTTTGTGCTTTTATATAAACTTGTCCTGCTTTGTTCAGTATTTCATTTTTTTTGAACGCTTGCCACTTCCGTGGACTTCCTTTTTTTCCGACTTTTTCAGCCTCCGTGGAGAATAAGGGAGTCGAACCCTTGACCTCTAGAATGCAAATCTAGCGCTCTAGCCAACTGAGCTAATCCCCCGTCTGTTAATCCCAAAAACCAAAAAATTCAATTCTCAAACAATTTCCTTATCTGGCTTTTGATAGTTGGAACTTACCTTTTGTAGTCCCGCCCAGACTTGAACTGGGGACCCCTACATTATCAGTGTAGTACTCTAACCAGCTGAGCTACGGGACTATTTAATCATAGCCCCTAAGCCCCCTTTCCGTTCCCCCAAAGGGGGAAAACCCGGGAACTTTCTCCCTGTTCCTCTCCTCCCTTTCGGGGAGGCCGGGAGGGGCTTTTATATCTTTAAAAAAGCAAGGGCCAAATTGTTAACCTCTTTCGTTTTAACCTAAACTCCAGAAAGGAGGTGTTCCAGCCACACCTTCCGGTACGGCTACCTTGTTACGACTTAACCCCAGTCACTGGTTTTACCCTAGGCCGCTCCTCTCGGTCACAGACTTCAGGCACCCCCAGCTCCCATGGTTTGACGGGCGGTGTGTACAAGGCCCGGGAACGTATTCACCGCGCCATGGCTGATGCGCGATTACTAGCGAATCCAACTTCATGGAGTCGGGTTGCAGACTCCAATCCGAACTGGGATCGGCTTTTGGGATTAGCATCACATCGCTGTGTAGCTGCCCTTTGTACCGACCATTGTAACACGTGTGTAGCCCTGGACATAAGGGCCGTGCTGATTTGACGTCATCCCCACCTTCCTCTCACCTTACGGTGGCAGTCCCGCTAGAGTCCCCGGCTTGACCCGATGGCAACTAACGGTAAGGGTTGCGCTCGTTATGGGACTTAACCCGACACCTCACGGCACGAGCTGACGACAACCATGCAGCACCTTGTAAATAGCCCCGAAGGGAAAGACTGTTTCCAATCTATGCAATCTACATTTAAGCCCAGGTAAGGTTCCTCGCGTATCATCGAATTAAACCACATGTTCCTCCGCTTGTGCGGGCCCCCGTCAATTCCTTTGAGTTTCAACCTTGCGATCGTACTCCCCAGGTGGTTCACTTAATGCTTTCGCTCAGCCGCTTACTGTGTATCGCAAACAGCGAGTGAACATCGTTTACAGCGTGGACTACCAGGGTATCTAATCCTGTTCGCTCCCCACGCTTTCGTGCCTCAGTGTCAGTAATGGTTTAGTAAGCTGCCTTCGCAATCGGCGTTCTGTGTCATATCTATGCATTTCACCGCTACACAACACATTCCGCCTACCTCAACCATACTCAAGACCAGCAGTATCAATGGCAATTCTACCGTTAAGCGGCAGTATTTCACCACTGACTTACAAGCCCACCTGCGCACCCTTTAAACCCAATGAATCCGGATAACGCTTGCATCCTCCGTATTACCGCGGCTGCTGGCACGGAGTTAGCCGATGCTTATTCCTATGCTACCGGCAACACCCTACACGTAGAGTGGTTTCTTGGCATAGAAAAGCAGTTTACAACCCATAGGGCCGTCATCCTGCACGCGGGATGGCTGGTTCAGGCTCGCGCCCATTGACCAATATTCCTCACTGCTGCCTCCCGTAGGAGTCTGGTCCGTGTCTCAGTACCAGTGTGGGGGATAATCCTCTCAGAACCCCTAAAGATCGTCGCCTAGGTGAGCCTTTACCTCACCTACTAGCTAATCTTACGCATGCCCATCTTATACCACCGAAGTTTTAATTATTTTTCCATGCGAAAAAACAATACTATGGAGTATTAATCCACGTTTCCATGGGCTATCCTCCTGTATAAGGCAGGTTGCATACGCGTTACGCACCCGTGCGCCGGTCGCCACCAGACCGAAGTCCGTGCTGCCCCTCGACTTGCATGTGTTAAGCCTCCCGCTAGCGTTCATCCTGAGCCAGGATCAAACTCTCCGTTGTATATATAAAAAGTTTAAATATCTTTCGCTCAGGTTAAATCCTCTTAGAAATTAACAAAGTTGGTACACCTTGCTTTTTTGTGCTTCAAAATTTGAAAGAACTTCCCATAAAAAATCAGCACCCAATCTTTTCTTCCTTAACCAAATGCTGACATCTATGTTTCTCAATATTTTTCCCCGACTTCATCTCTCACTATCACTTCCTATCTACCTCTCTATCCGTCGGAACGTTTTTCCCTTTCGGGGCGGCAAAGGTAATCACTTTTTTATTCCTGCCAAAAAAAACCTCAAAAATTTTAAAAGTTTTTTTTCTTCCCTCGGGACTTATCAAACAACAAACAAACGCTCATTGTTCAAACAATCCTTTTCTTTAAATACTTTCAGTGAACTTTGCCTCAAAAGCGAGCGCAAATGTAAACACCTTTTTCATATCTCCAAAACTTTTTCAACCATTTTTTT
>NZ_JAIKLE010000084.1 GCF_022267315.1 Maribellus maritimus | reverse complement strand
TCAAGTTCTTTTAAATCCTCTTTTATATTGAATTTGCTTTGTCTTCCCATGCTTCAAAGATAATAAAGCAGCACTATATACTCAAATTGGTATTAATATCCAAATCATCATTAATATCAAACCTCTGACTATATTTTAATTTAAAATTATGGACACCGTTTTCATCTATAATTTTTAGTTCTTCTTCCTCCGCAAGGTATTTTTCTGTTTTTGCAGAAGTGAAATCCATGGATTTTTCCCATTCAATACATTCTTTAAAATTGAGTTTCTCA
The DNA here is from genome assembly GCF_022267315.1 of Maribellus maritimus. Taxonomy (GTDB): domain Bacteria; phylum Bacteroidota; class Bacteroidia; order Bacteroidales; family Prolixibacteraceae; genus Draconibacterium; species Draconibacterium maritimum. The sequence continues at coordinate 5,778 of NZ_JAIKLE010000084.1, read as the reverse complement.
ATTACAAACCTCGTACTATCAAAGGCTTCTTTCGTTTCAAATACTAAATATCCTCTCGACATACACATTGGACTTAACCACTGCCTATGGTTGCGCTTCGTTAGCCAATCGACCAACTTCAAGCTCATCTTTCTGGCACCTATTAAAAATGCTTAACAGAACCATTGACATACATAACAAAATAAATTTTTTCATTTCTTTGTAAGGTTTATGGGTTGGGGAGCAGCAACTCCTTGCCCCTGGTTAATAAATAAGTCTTGCAACCCGGTTCTCTTATAAGGACTGGGTTGCTTTTATCCATAGAGTTAATTGTATCAGGAAATAATTAGAGCCTCTTTTAGAAAAAATAAAAGGCGAGATTAGGATCTTTCACAATATTCATTTTTTTACTAATTTTTGTACAAGATTATATTCTCCCGCTTTTGCACTAATCACATACGTACCAGCCGCAATGCCACTCAAATTAATTACTTCGCAGGTTGATAAAATTTTGTTATGTAGGACTACTTTCCCATTTAAATCCATTACCTTATATTCCAAGATAGAACTATCTCCTGAAAAGTTAATGGTAAATTTATCTGAAAACGGATTTGGATAAATTTTTATCTTTTCTGCATTCATTTCAATATCACCGACATCTGTTATTTCAACATCTTGTATTGTTGCAGATTTTAGCCCCCAAATTTCAACATAAAACTCTTCCTGATGTGTATTACCATTACAATCTGTGAGTGTTAATGTTCCGAAGTAAGTTTGCACACTTGGGATTGCCCCTGAACCATCCCACGCCGACACCCAGCCATTTTCAAAGATTGGCTGATTAATAGAGGAATAGTATGTATGATTATTCCTATCAAATATTCTCAAATCATACTCAACCGCAAATGCCTGACTAAACGCCCAATAATCATTCACTCCATCTCCGTTGGGTGAAATCTGGATACTTGGTGCGTTTGCACAATATCCGCCACACCCCCTGTCAGGCTCGCTCATCAGTTCAGCGTCGATGCCGGCATAAAACTCAGCGCCTTTTTCCACTTCAAAGCCCCCGTTCAGATGTACATTCAACCCGGCTTCAAATGTATATGAACCGCTTTTTAAGGCCAGCAGGGTATTGGGATCAGGTTCGGCAAACAATTCATACCGGCTTTTTGCCGTATTTCCCGGTATATCCATGGGTGTTTTTAAAGTTATCACATCCTGCATGCCACAGGGGTAGCAATCGGGACCTCCGCAGTCGATAGCAGTTTCGCCGTAATTTTGAATACAGTCGCTGCAATGTGCGGTTGGTTGTGGTTGACTAGGCAAATCACTAGATGCCTCTCCGTAGTAGGTTGGGTCTACATAAGAACTCAAATAATAGTGAAGATTATCCAACCTCCCGCACCTTGTTTTGTTTTGACTTACTTCAGTACCAACATAAAAACAATCAGCCGAATCACTTGCTGCACATAACCATCCAACAACTTTTGCCTCGTCATTAAAAATTGGTGATCCCGAAAAACCCTCTTCAGAAACTCCTTCGTCAAAATAAAGTCCAAATTCCTCCCCGTTTGAATTCACGTAGGCTCTGTCATAATCAACATTGACCATTTTAGTATCCCCGCCCGGATGCCCAATGGCAACATAGGTAGTATTATTACTATTGGATAAATCATAATAGGCATCCCATCCTGCATACTCTACATTCAGTTTTGAATATCTTTCCACTGTTTTTGAAGCTTCTATAATTGCAAAATCTTCGCTCGGATTATAGTTAGAATTATTAGGGGCTGTTGCAAATGAAGATCCGATTTCAACTATATTAAAATTCGAGCTTCCTGAAAGTAGCTTTCCTCCTCTTTTTGTCGATTCATTGCATGATTTATTCTCGTAAAAGACATAATACCTTAAATTACTAATTGTATTGCGAATATCTATTCTTTGTCCGTTATAGTCAGTAGAAAAAAGATGTCCACAGGTAATCAAAAAGGGTTTGTCTGTCATTGCATAACCGTCACCTGACTTATTGATCAAAACCCCGGTTCCCTTCGCTTCATATTTTCGTAGATCCGGAGTAATAAAATCAAACTGGATATATACCACCGCTTTTTTCATGTCATCCCATGTAGTTGTGCATGCCACATCGTTTTGGCAGCTAAAAGACGCATTTCCAAAATAGCCACTTTTTAGATTTTGCGAGGTTGTATCTGTTTTGATTTCTTTATTATAACTACCTTTTTTTTCTTTGGTATTAAAACCATTGTCGTAATAATATACGATGTTTTTTGATTTCAATATTGGCCGTTGTTTTACACCTTTGGGTTGAAAATATTCGATAAGTAAATGATTTCCATTTCCTCTGGCGTATATCCCGTTAAAAGGCATTATTCGATTTTTTTGCTTTTTTTCTCTTTCTATTTTTCCTTTATCATAAGTTTCAGGGTAGTCTCCATACTTTTCCAGATTGAATGTAAAATATGAAAATAAAGCACCTTCCGGAAGATTTGGAATGGGGAAGTCTAATCCAATTTCTTCCGCAGTAGGACTTTCAATTTTCAACAACCAAATAGTTCCTATAGGGATTTCAAATTTTGTCGCTGCCGAGAAAAAATCCACAATGGAATCAATATCAAACCTATTTGCAATAGCCGCATTCCACTTTTTAAAAATATCCTTTGGGTTCTTGGCCCAAAAAAGTGAGTCATTATTAAAGCTGGGTAACATTACCGTATTTATTTTAGAAGTATCGATAAAGTGTCCATATTCTTCGGTGAGAGTAAAAGGGATTATTTCGTCCCATTCATTATATACAAATTGTGCCTTAAGCTGCAACACAACAAACACAATAAATAATATCAAATATATTTTTTTCATGTTAACAAATTTTTAGATTTTATACCTAAAGTTAGCATTAACTAAGATTGTCGCATTTTTCCAAACACACCACATCTTTTTGACACGGTAAAGCCATCGTGTCAGTCAGACCCCCATTTTTCAGCATTCCAGAAGGCCCTTCTCTATTCTGTTCCTTGTATCTTTCAAAATCAACCATATTTCCAGGCTTGCCTAAGCCATGAAATCCATATATGACTTTATTAATTAAATACATCGGTTCTGACATTACCGCCTTTAGTACAAAAAATTCTATAACTGCTTTTTTATCGGTGATTATAAAATCCAATCCATTCTCTTTCATCGTTTCAGTAATATCCTCTTTAAATCCAACCTCAGCATCCTGAATAACATTAGGAATGGTTCCCGGATAAATGGAGAAATAAGCTTTTTCCGGGATATCAAAATCATCTATTTCAATTCCAATGGATTGAACTGTCGGACCCTCAATGGTCATTATCCATAGTGTACCTTCTTCAATTTCAATTTTTTTTGCGTAATCTTCAAAATTTATTAGTGAATCTATTGTAAAACCATAACTAAATGTAGTCCCCACTTCACTATAAGAATTAACATCATTATAATGAAAAAATAGTGAATCATTGTCATAAGAAGGCAGAACTAGTGAGTGAATCTCCTGAGTTTTAATAACATCTTTATATTTTTCAGTTAGAGAAAAAGGGACAATCTCTCCCGATTCATCCCTAATATACTGTGCTTTTAACTGCAGTACGGCCAGCACCACAAATAATATTAAATATATTTTTTTCATCAGTCTTTATTTTTCAGTTGTTAACAATCCTTTTTTAACAGCCAATTCCAGCAGTGCATCAATTTGTTCCTGCTGTTCTTTTACCGATTCCACCAAAATGGGTATCAAACCAACATAATCCACATACAAATAACCTTCTTTATCCGCCTGAACAAGTTCAGGAAACAGCTTCTGCACTTCCTGTGCCACAAATCCCAGTCTTGTCCGTTCTTTATATTCCAGGTTATTCATTAAAGCCAAATCGTTTTGTTCTTTTTCAGTTAAATTGCCTTTTGCTTCCGGGTATGTCCTTTTTTCATTTTTAAGGTTATAACTTACACCTTTTAACTGTTTTAATTTATAAAGTTCTTTACCCAGTGGTTTAATATTTTCTTTAAAACGTGAGTCGGAACTTAACAATACCCCTTTGGCATACACATCGGTTTCAAAACTAAACCGGTCGGGTTGGGAGATATCCCACTTGCCAATAATATCGCCGTTATTATACCCATAGCCATAAGTTAAATAAATACCCTTCTTTCCATGTAATTCCAATCTGTCAGAATCCCAGTTTGTACCTAACTCGCCAATAAAAACATTAGAACCATTCAATTCCACACGGCCATAGTCGCCAAATCCCAGCTTGCCATTGGCAAGGTACTGGCCGTACGAACCATAAATTTGCATCGATAAATCTTTGTTTGCATCATCACTTTCGATGTCGCCAAAAATTTTAACTTGTCCATCGCTGTTCACTTTTATTTGCGCCTGACTCGAAATTGAAAATACTAAAAACAGGATTACATAAATTGGAAATATACTCTTTTTCATAATAATATAGTTTTAAAGGGATTATAATTATTGTTTTACGTTTAATATGGATTGTAGTGTTGCAATTTGATTTTGTTGTTCCTTAATGGATTCAACAAGTACCGGAATTAAACCAAGATAATCAACATGCAAATAGCCCTCAGAATCTTCTTCAACCAAATCGGGGAATATTTCCTTAATCTCGTCAGCTATAAATCCAATCCGATTACGGTTTAAATTTTTCATTTTTCCCTTCGTCGTTGCCAAAAGGTCCATATCATTTTTTTCCTTTTCTGTGTTGGGTGAGAAATTACCAGACGTTTGAGCCACTGTTGTTTCTTCTTTCAGTTTATAAGTAACACCTCTAATCAGCTTGATATTCAAAGCAGAACCTCGCAAAGGCCGTATATTTTTTTTAAACCTTTCATCAGAATTTAATATGATGCCCTCGGCATAAACATCGGTGTTGAAATAAAATTTGGGGATTTCATGCAAAACCATGTTTTCATCAAGTTCTATTTCCAATACCGACTTACCAATAATATTATTGTAGTCGTATCCCTGCCCCCATGTAAAATAGTGACCGATGGCTCCGAAAAGCTCAAGTTGATCAGAGTCAACATTTGTTCCAAATTCACCAACATATACTCTACGGGTGTTGCTAAAAATCCACGTACCTAACTCGTAAGCTCCAAATCCAAGCCTCCCATTAGCAAGATATTCGCCATAGGAGCCATAGATTTGTACAGATAAGTCTTTATTTGCGTCATCAGCTGGCTTATCACCAAAAATCTTCACACGGTTATCCTCGTAAACTTTAATTTGGGAAAAACCCTCTAAAGAAATTACGATGAAAATAATAGTAAAGCAAAATAAAATAGTTTTCATTCTTTTACAATGTATTATGGAATGACGGCCAGTAACCCGTCACTCAGGGTTAATAAACAAAGTTCTGCAACCCGGTTCATTTTAAGGGCGGAGTTGCTTTTGCCCTTGGGTGTATAATGGTTTTCGATGTTACTAATTTCGAAATAATAGGATACAATAAATAAGGTTTTGTTTTAAATGATCATTTCAAGAAAAAATCCAAATCATTTTTGCAATTTAAGTCCACATCATTTTATACATTGGAGTGCGGACTTATAAAAAAGTACTTAGAACCAAATGGTGAAATAACTTATTCTAACTCGAACAAACCGTACATATATTGCCCTGTTGAACATACAAAACGAACCTGATAGATGCCACATTCCCAATCAGATACATCAATTGAGATATACTCCTGTGTTTGTGTATTTATATTAGCTTCATAAACGATGTCACCCGATGTAGCATAAAACACT
>NZ_JAIKLE010000083.1 GCF_022267315.1 Maribellus maritimus | reverse complement strand
TTGACGCTATAACTTAAAATAATAGCAATCTCTGTATTGTTAAACTCAACATAGATTAGACAACAAATACGGAATTCAGATTCGTCAAGTTGTGGAAGTTCATTTTTTAACAGTACAAAGAAATCACTGGTTAATTTGTTTAATGTTTTGTAAAGTAAATTCCAATTCAAATTTTTGTATATCATTGTTAAAAGCTCATCCTAAAAGTAACCGAAGGGATCATCCTAAATAACGAAACATACACTAATGCAGGTTTTGTTACTGTACTAAAGCCTGTTTTACTATCATCGTTATCGATAAATACATATTTATAATCAAGATAATAGTAGTAAGGGTTTTTTCTGTTATATACATTGTATACACTAAATTCCCATTCGCCATTCCATCTTCTTTTCCTGAATTTATATAAATATGAGAGACTTAATGTATGGAAATCTTTCATTTTATATTCGTTTATTTCGCTTTGTGCATAAAAAGGTACTCCTCCGTGAGGTAAATCATATGTATACCCACCCGCAATTCCAAAATAATACTGGTTATACAAAAAAATAGGCAGGGTTGTTCTTGCTCCTGACATATAGTTAAAGTTGGCCGATAAAATATGCTTTTGGTTAAAATTGTAGGAAGCAACCATCACTAAATTATGTGGGCGATGGTGTTGCGCGTAAAACTCCTTGCCATTGTTTAACTCGCCGAACTGATGTTTGATTCCCGAAAGGGTATAGGCCATCCTCCCGTTTAACTTCCCGAAAGGCTTCTCTAAAAGCAACTCAATCCCATAAGATTTGCCCTGCCCTGTTGTAACAATCTCGTCAATGTCTTTTTTATTCGATATAATTGCAGTAAAGTTGCGTGAACTTTTCCCTGGAAGGTAGGATACAATATTTTTCATCTGCTTGTAGTAGGCTTCGGCTGTGAAATAAAACATCCTGCCGTGTATTTTCTTTTTGAGATTTGTTGCTATCGAATATTGGTGTGCATATTCCGGCTCATAATCATCGGAAAAAGGAATATGAATATCTATCGGCATCCCAAGCCCTGGATTTGTCAACAAATGTATTGCCTGTGAAACTTTTGTATAGGATAGCTTGACCGAATTGTCATTTTTGAGCAAATATTGAACATTAAGCCGGGGGTCTAATGAATACCATCGAGAGGATTTATTTATCATACAGCTAAACCTTACCCCAGTTTGTATTTTCAGGTTTGGATAAGGTAAAAAAAAATTGGATGCATAGGCACTGATTTCATAAAAAATATTCGAGGGAATAATGGACTGGGTATAGGTCGTGTCGGAATAAGTGCTATAAACTGTTGCAGGTGAAATGTCGTGGACGATATAATCGGCGCCCAAAAGAAGGTTTAATTGGTTGTCCGATTTTTTTTCGAACAACAACTTCAGGTATTTATCATCAATATACGAGTTAAAATCTTTTGTATAATTCAGTGTGGAATCTTTTTTTGACGATTCTTCAAGTATTTGCATTTTATATTTTGTCCATCCTGCTGTTGCCGAGAGTGTGCCATTTGCCGGGAATACATGTGTGTATTTTGCACTTACAAATTGGTTTTTCCATTTTAAATGGTCGTTATCGGCATTTCCCTCAGTTTCTCCCCCCTGGAGATAATAGTCCCTGTCGAAATATAAATCGACCATTAAACTGTTGCCCTCGTTTATTTTATGGTCTACTTTGCCAAAAAGTTCATAAAAACCCGCAACAGAATAGTCTTCACCTGATATGTAAGCCTTAATGATTTTATCGAAATGGGTTGTCCTTGCCGAAAGCAGAATACTTGTTTTATCCTTTATAACAGGCGCTTCCAGTGTAATTTTACCCGACAATGTACTTAGTTCCGCCTTGACGTTGAAAGTATCTTGTAAAGGGTCTTTAGTTTTAATATCGATTACCGACGATAATTTACCTCCGTAATTGACTGGGAAACTGCCCTTATAAAAATCAACCTCTTCGATAATGTCGGGCACGACCGACGAAAAAAAGCCAAACAAATGTGACGGGTGGTATATCATATTCCCGTCAATAAGAAAGAGGTTTTGATCGGTTGTTCCGCCCCGTACATAAATATCGGCAGCCCCTTCGCTTCCCTGTGCAACACCGGGCAAGGAACTTAATGTCTTTACAACATCCTTTTCCCCGAACAAAGAAGGAAATGACTTAATTGTCAGCGGCCTGACCCTTTCGAGTCCGGCGTACACATTTTCACTCTTATCAAAATGGTTTCCTGTAACTTCAACTTCCGGAATCAGGTAGTGTCTGACGCGGGATGACAAAAATACGATTATTACAGTATCTTTTTCCAGGTTTAGTTGAAAATGCTTTGGTTTATTTCCAGGGTAGTTAACAATTATCACATAATTATTTTGCAGCAAATTCAAAGATACCTGTCCTTGCTCATTGGTTTCTGTTACTGTGTCAATTTTGGGGATGTTAACCAAAACATTTGTTAATGGTTGTTGCGTTAGCGAATCCCTGACAATAAATTCTATTTTATGAAAGTTTTGGGCTGTTGCGTTATAACATAATAACGACAGATAAATAGTAGCTATATAAAAGAAAACCTTTTTTTGGAGCATGGTAAAAATATTTATAAATCTTTGTGTGTTAAACAAGGGGGTATCAACAATTAAAATATCTGGTTTTTCTATTCTTTTCTGCTAAGTCCAAGAAAATATGCAAACGTCACCGAAAAAATGCTGTTTTTTAAATCCCCGTAATTGGAAATTGTAGCAAATGACCCTGCGTACCCGGCTTGTACCTGGAGATTACGGAACCGGTAGCCAACCCCGGCATTGTATCCAAAATCAAAAGGTTTATAAACATCACTATCGGAATTGCCTACACTTAAATTAGAGGTATTAATACCTCCACTTTCTAAATTAGCTTTTAAACAATAGCCCCAATAAGGGCCAGCAAAAACCTGAAATTTATTTTTCACCAATGTTATGGAATACACAGCGTTTACAGGCATTTCTAGGTAGTGAAAATAATATTTACTATGGGTTCCCTCGTAAGACTTCATTTTTTCCCCTTTCACCGAGTATAAAAGGGTGGGTTGCAAGGCAAATGTTTCATTGAAATCGATATTTACTATACACCCAACCTGGGGCAATACAATTCTTTGCGGATCCTTATCGTTATCATTGCCAATAAACCGGGCCATATTTACACCTGCTTTAGGGGCTAAAGACACTTGTGCATTAACTTTTATAAAAAGACATAATACCAACAATAAAATTGAAATTGTTTTCATCTGATTAAAAATGTTTGTTTAAAAAGCATTGCATGGATTTCTCATGTCCGTTGGCCGACGGAAGATCATCTCATTTGCAGCGCATACTAATTTCATTATAACCTGTTTTTAGTTGTGTTATTGCCTTTTTAATCTTGATTAATTACCAGATTCATAAATAACCTGCGTGTCTTCCAGGTAACTTCCAAATATGCCATAGCCGCCTTTAATATTCGTATATTCCGGCATTATTCCCCTGAATAGATCTAAATACATCCCATCGGTATTATAGTGCAAATCATCGGTAACTTCGTTGAAAAAAATATAGTTTTCGGCATATTTATATAAATGTTTATCGGCAGTTATAAGCGTAATACAAGTTGAATGTTCATAACTTTCCCAGGTGGGAAATGTTTCGCTTTCAAACAACGCTATACTGTCTTTTATGTTATAATTAAAATTATAACCATATGCTATGCGAACAGTTGAGAAAAAGAAATTAGTCGAAACAAACTGGTATTTATTTCCTGAAGGGATTTTCCATGAGCCTATAAATTTATATTCGTCGTAATAACTGCCATCAATTTCTAAGCTGATAGTTATTAATCTCAAATCATCTTCCCATACTGCTGCATTTTCGGGAATAGTAGTACTTGCCACAACAGGAGTATAACCATCAACACTTATATATAACTTATAGGTCTCACCCTTTAACAGTTCGATGTCTTCTTTGGAACAGGAGTAATAAGGTACTGTATCGTTTGTAAGCTGTAAACGGATGCTGTCGTCCCTGTTTTGTTTATATAAAAAAACATCGGCGTTAAACAAATAAACGTCTTCTATGGCAACAATACTATCAGTTGACGAAGGAAATGTTTTGGCCACAAATACATTAACATCCCTTCCTGGCGTTATTGCCCCGTAAACCACCAGTTTCGAACCTTCTTCAAGCGATGGTATCTCTACTTCTGTTTTCTCTATACAGGAATGAAACATAAAACAACTCATAAAAAAAAAGAAAAGCGATGGGCACTTTTTAATTTCCTCTATAAAAAACTTGTATTTTAATACTGTCATGTTAACCCCTGATTATCTGTTTTTGAGTTGTCATAATTATTAGTACATAAAAATACGGTTAATTTATTCTAAATATTGTGCACAGGTATAAGGGTTACCTCATAGAAAAAATGATTATTCTGATTGCAGCTTTAGCCGATGGTATTGCCACATCTATTTTCTCAATAAAGGATTGGAACAGAATTTCTCCCTGATAGAAAGATAAAAAGGGCTACAGGGCAACAAAAATTGCCCTGTCAAATTGTAATATTCTGCTATTCCCATGTTATTTCCCAAACGCCAGTTTGTGAATAGTCATCCTGATAAGTGTAAGTACAATTAAGCTCCATACAGCGAAAATAAGTCTGCCCGCTATTCGTAACAATATTACCTCCTACGGTAGATTCATTTGTTCCGCTTCTTGAATAAGTTTTTTCATAAATAACGCCTGTATAATTATCAGCAGAATAAGATTGGAGGTAGGTTGTTTCAGCAGATACTGCTGCATACCACATATTATCATTTCGCCACCCAAAAGTTCCCCTTTTTCTACCAACAATTTTAACCCCAATTTCACTATAATTAGAATAGTTATTACACCAGGCATGTAAGTGGGCGCTAATTTTTTCAAGCAAGTCACCTTCATCGTTCATAAAAACCAATGGATCAGTGTTGTAATTTTTTCTGAGTAGTCGACTCCCCATTATGTAACTTTCTGTTACTGCCGCAGATTTTAAACAAACAGGAGTAAGCTTTTGACGTGTAATTTCATAGGTTACTATATTTGATTTAGCGGATTTTGTAATGTCTCCTAAATCAATTGCAGACAAAGCTGAAAAGTCCAGATCTGGAATCATGTATTCTACTGAGTACGTGATTTTATGTATTGTATCTCCGATAACAAATACCCCGTCTTCATTAACGACAGTAGCAAATTCCGGAGATTCAATAATGTAAGAGAAAGCGGAATCTGTTTCTGTCAAATAAATTAAACTATCCTTAGATGTCCCATTAAGAACTTTTCTGTAGGAAGCAGCAAAACCGTTTTCTATTTCCCAGTTTTCGAGGTCTTTTTCTTTTTTTTCATTAAGTGCTTGCATTGTTTTAGCGAAAGCTTTGGCATTTTTGAAATAAACAACATCGTCAACAACTTTTACGCCATCACTATTGTAATCAATTTGAGCAATTTCTTTATCAATAGTTTGGAAACTTTCTTCTTGTTCTTCCGAACATGAATAAATAAGAAATATTGAAACAATAAGAATTAAGCTAATCTTTAAAAAGTATTTCATTTGGGTCTTAATTTGAATTTAAAAATAATAGAGTACGTTCTGCCTATTTTCACCCTCTTCGGCAGTTGATCTTTTTTTGCAAAAAACTATAACAAGGGGATTTTGTTTTCGGTGCTTATCTGCTACGGTTAACTGTTAGAAATTATTTTTAACGGTTAAAATTATTCTTTTTTTATCTTTGCCCGCAGCTACATTTTGTAGTTATAACACTTTTAATGAGCAAGCATAGGTGGCAAGCCTATCCTTGCTCTTATTTTTATTATGATCTCTTTTTATACCGAAAAACAATTTTGTCGCGACACTAAGAAATGAAAATATACCTTGTTAAATTGTTCATCTTTAGCTTTTAGGGTATAAAATAAGTAATTTGTGAAACAACTCATTCAATTTCGAATGTGCCATACATATACTGCCCTGTTGAACATACAAAACGAACCTGATAGATGCCATATTCCCAATCAGATACATCAATTGAGATATACTCCTGTGTTTGTGTATTTATATTAGCTTCATAAACGATGTCACCCGATGTAGCATAAAACACT
>NZ_JAIKLE010000082.1 GCF_022267315.1 Maribellus maritimus | reverse complement strand
GAAGTTGAGATTTGCGATTGCCCTGATTCTTTTAATTGTTGTTCCAGCTTTTTGTATCCTTTCTTGCGCCGGTTTTGTTTTTTGATTTCTTTCTTAATTTCCTCTTTATCTCCATCGTTTTCAGCCAGGGCCTTTTCATATTCAGCCAGTTTGTTTTCGATATACGCCAGGTGACGGTCTATTTTCTTTTGGTTGAAGTTGTTTTTCTTACTGTTCTGTGCCCTGAGTTTTGTGCTGTCTCCCGCAACCAGTGTTCCTCCTATCAGGTTAAAGTATTTGGCTATCCTTACCGTTTCACGGAAAACTTTTTTGATGGCTGTCGGGTTGTCTCGCCGAAAGTTAGAGATCGTATTATGGTCAGGTGCCAGGCATTTAAGCAGCCACATCACTTCGATGTTGCGTTTGCATTCTTTCTCCAAATCGCGCGATGAACGCATCTTGTTTAAATACCCGTACATGTAAAGTTTTAACAAATCGGAAGGATGATAAGCCGGTCTTCCGTTTTCGGTATGGTCAACCTTAAAACCAAATTCCGGCAAATTGAGGCTGTCAATAAACAGGTCGATAATGCGGACCTCATTATCAGCGTTAACAGCATCATCGAGCGAAACCGGGAAAAGAGTGGTTTGTGCCCTGCTTTGTCCTATAATATACTTCATGTTTGAAGATACAGAATCATTGTTTTCGAAGGTGTTAACAAGTGCAGGAGTTCTTAACAAAATGCAGTTAGGTTTTTAGACAATCTGACGGTAAATTGTATGTTGTCGTTGCGGATTTGCGTGTGATTGTCCGTCCGCAGGACGAAAGACAATCATGCGGGAATCCGAAGTGACAACTTGCACCGAACCCGCAATGCAATATACAAAATGTTAGGGGCTGTATTTAATCTTTTGTCTTTTATCTTGATTAAAAGTCAAACCGTGCAGACATTTTGTATATCTATCGTGTTTTGTTAAAAGTCTAAATCTTTGAACCTGAGTGTTTTTTGTTTTGAACAATCATTGTCGATAAATTAAAAATCATTGAATCTGAACTCGTTGAAAATCCGTTTGTTTGCTCTTTAAAATCTAATTTTTAAAACCTATAGCGACGAGTATTGCTTTTTAAATTAGCCATTTTGTTTTTTTGAGCCTTTTAATCAAATCGTGGTTTTTATCTGTTTTTAATCGCCTTTTTTGTTTTATAATCTGGTTGCTTTTTATCTGAAATCAACACTCTGTCATTTGATTAATCATTTTTTATGGTCTCTTTATCTGTCCAATTTTATCTCTAAAATCCATTTTCTAAGAAATCAGTCGAGTAGGAGGTTTGTCATAAAATCATTTGTATTAGTCCGTGAATTATGAAGTTGAATTAGAGTTTTTATCTGGTATCTATCGAAAAATTTGTCTAAAAATCTGGATGTTTTTAAAATCGAAAATATGCTTGTCGATAATTTGGGAATCACGATGTTTTAATTAAACCTGTTTTTGAAATTTATTATCAAATCATCTATGCAACAGTTGCTTATATGCAGGAATTATATAGCCCCTAACGGTTTGGCTATGTGGAGTGCGGGACTTTGAAATGCTTCACTGTCAGGCTGCCACTGAGCCAATTCGTTTATTCATATTTTATTTTTATAGCCAAATCGTCAAAGACGAATTGGCGTTGTTGTTACGAAGAACTGCGGTTGAATCACTCACTGTGCCCCGCATTACATATAGCTTTTGTTGTGGTGTCGTTTTTTATTCTTCAATATTTTATAATCTCCATTTGTTTATTAAATCTATTTAGTTTCATTTTACTAATAATCCTCAAAGGGGAATCCATTAACGTTTCACGCATATGGTTTCACTGCTTAACTGTCTATTGGTATTTGAAAAATTGAACGTCTGTAAAATAAACATCGTATTTGTATATTTCTGAATTGTAGCCTATTATCTGATTGTGATCTTTTTTACCGTTATCTTTTCATTGTCTGTTAATCTTCCCAGATATATACTTACAGGTAAATTGCTCACATCCAATTCAGTTTTTAGATTTTTTATAGGTACGGTTATTACCGTTTTCCCATTTAAATCGGTAATTGAAAAGATCGTATTATTTCCGTAATGGATAGTTTCAATGGTAATAATGTCTCTTACTGGATTCGGGTATAATTTGAAATCCAACTTGGTCATATCATTTGTTGAACTAATACGTTCAACTGTTATCTTGATGGAGTCGGTTTCTAGGCATCCGTTACCATCTGTAACTTTAACTGTAAATATATGGTCTCCAACTCCATAATCAGAACAGTCAATTAATTTATTGTAATATATTGAACTATCATTCCACAGGTATCTGTAACTCCAATCATTATATGTCACAGGAAATAAGTAAATTGAGTCCGACAACTGTAATGTAGTGTCGGGGCCCAGATCAACATTTATTTTTGGGAAAAACATCACATAAGTCGAATCCTTGCCTTTTCTCCCCAAACTATCGGTCACATAAACCGTATATTCCCCAACTGAATCTATTTTAATTGAGTTTGTTGTTTCACCAGTTGACCAAATACAATCATAACTATTGTCAACAGATAAAAACACATCATCTGTGCAACCTTGGGTAATATTATTTAAACCAACAGGAATATTTAATTCATAGCTTGCAAGCAATTTTGAATACTGTGAAGCCAAATAAACATTTTTCAAATCAGAAGATATTTGTATTGCCGGGCCTGCATTACTATAAGTACTAATATCAGTGTAGCGTTTGTGTTGTTCTAATGTTAATTTTCCTGTTTCAATATTACGATGGAATGAAAATATTGATTTTCCCTGCCTTGTAACTCCAATAAATGATTTGTCATCGATACTAATTGCTGCATCAAAAAATCTATATATGTATGGTATGCCAAGATCTTCAATGTCTATATCATAAAGAAAAGAAAGATGTCCGTCGGATGTATCTCTTTCAAAGCAATGAATTTTTTGTCCGATCGTGTATAGAAATCGATTGTCATTACTAAGCAATATTTTGGAAGGTTCATTAATTGCGTTCCCATTTGAATCCTTAGAAATAGTTTCCAATATTGTGAGGCTACCGTCTGCAGGATTTCTTGAATAAACCGAAATACCATCCATAAAAAAGACGGAGTTAGAAGCAGTATAGACATTCTTGCCATCGTTACTTGTAACAATACTTTTAATGCCTGACAAGCCAAAATTGTCGGATTCATTGTCTGATAAAAACGACTGGAAAGTTAAATCTGCACTATCAGGGTCAATGCTGTATGTAATAATCTGGTTGACAGTTGCAGAATAGAAATTCTTTCGATCAGGAGAAAAGGCAATATCGGTAATCGAGTTTAGTCCCAATCCGGAATCAGTATAAGATTTGTAAAAATCAAGATTGCCACTAACAATATCTCTTTTTAAAATACGAATCCCATACATGTTGGTCGAATTTATAAACAAATATTCATCATCTGGACTCATTTCAAATCCATAGGTTGCTCCAATGGGCGGTCCCAGAGAATCCCATTCCATTGCATGGTCAAATAAAAGTCTTCCATCTTGTAAACGGTGATAAACTCCTATGGATTTTAATCCTCCATAAGCAAGGGTATAAATATTTTTACCGTCATTGGAAATTGCAAGATCGATAACTTCAGACAGACCTCTTATTTTACCATCTTCATTGGCAACGGTTTTTAGAAGAGTTAATAAACCAGTGGATGGTTTTCTATTGAACAGAAACAATTTATCATCATATTTACTTACACAATACAAGATTGTATCATTACAAAGATGAGCCCCAATATTATCAAATCCTTCAAAACCGTTTTTCCCCTCCTGTATTACCTGCAGATAGGAAAGGTGTCCTGTTACCGTGTCTCTACTAAATACGGATATGTCTTGCATGCCAACTAAATACAAAAACCTGTCATCAGGGCTTAGAATCATATCTGTAGCAAACCAGAATGAATTGATATTTTCATTTATATCGATTTTTTGGCTAAACGTTAATTTCCCATTAATTTCATCTGCACGATATACGATTAGAGATTCTTTAGCTGTGTTATTATTAAATACATAAACTGATTTGCCATCATGACTTGCTGCAATTCTTGCCGGGATGCTCAACCTATCGTTAGTGGTTAGAGTCTGTATTAACTTTAAGCTATCCGTTTCAATGATTCGTTCAAATACGCATACGCTGGTATCGCGATAGCCTAGTGAAGCACTATATAAAAAACGATTATTCGGACTAGCTGCAATCCATAACAAATCATCCACATTCTTTTTATTACAGTAGGAAAGCTTGCCCGTCGTTGTGTCAATTTTAAATGTAAGAATGTAGCTTGGGTTCGAAGTAGATAGATATAAGTTTCTTTTGTCCGGAGAAATAACAAGTTTACTTAAATTTGCATTGCCTAAATTTGGAATACTGTCACTAGTAAAATTCTGTATCAATTTCAGGCTATCACTGGATTCATTCCACAATAAGACATTTAAATGATGATTGCCCGTTACGTATAAACATTTATTTAGCAGAACCAAGTCATCAATATTCCAAAAGCCAGGCACATTATCGGGATAATGCGACATCCTTTCAATAAAGCTAAAATCGATGAAAGCTGTATCGGTCGCGAGGTGGGTAACTCCGTGATACGCCGCGATAAAAAGGTTCTGGCCTGAAGAGTCGGTAGTTATCCGGCTGGGATAATGTAATCCTTCTATCCCACCTTGGCCTTCATAATAACTTTCAAGATGCGTAACTTGTGCATTGCTAGTGAAACAAATAATTATAAATAAGCTGAATATGTAATGATTTATTTTCATGTTTGATGTATTAAAAATAGCAATGATTTAATCCATTTCTTTCTTCTCTGATTCTTATTTTAGGACGACACAAAATGCACCACAACGTTGAGTATAAGAATAGTAGCCGATTTCGTGGCACTTTCCTGTCAAGTTACACAAGAGTTGAAACGGGCTACAACCCTTGATTTTACTGCTGTATCGGCTATTATTTTTATACATTGTTAGCTTTAGTTGTTTTTTTTCAATCGAATCAATTCCAACGCTTTATCAAGTTCTAAATCGGAATCTTTTATTTTTTCTTCAATCGAATATTTAATTAAATAATCTGGTCGAATATAGTTTGTTTTATAAATCGAACTATCTATTGCATTGTGAAAAGTCCTTATTGGAATAGCTACATAAATCTTTGTATTCGGTAATGTTAAACCAATCCAATTTCCGCCATTGTAACCAGAATATGCGCCAGAGGGAGACTCTCCTACAAGTTTACCTATTTTTAAATATTGTGCCAAAGCAGAAACACTAGATGCTGTTGAGTGTGAGCACCCATTTATCAAAAAATAGACTTCCCCTTTAAATACTTCTTTTTGTGGTTTAAAAACATTGTCCATGCCGATGGCAACATATTCTCCTTTTTCATTCTTTTTATGGTCATGCCTAATATCGAAGTTCCATTTCCAATCTTTATCAGTGTACTTAAGATTCTTATAATGATTTGAAGAAGCTGTTACTTTGTAATAAAATTGAAATGGATTGTCATAAAGAAAAGATAATAAGTATGCTCCTTTATCTGTATCTCCACCCATGTTCCATTTTAAATCAATAATTAGATTTTCTATTCCAAGTTTTTGTATGCTGTCAAATGTGTTTAAAATATACTTGTCATAATTAAATTCTTGCTGTTCAAGTCTCCATCCTTCAAACGAACCAATTTTCAGGTAAGCTGTATTTAATCCGTCAATAATTTTAAAATCCAATTTATTATCTCTTCTTATTGGGTAATTTGACCTTGCTTTATTTAGTTTATCCCTATTTATTGCTGAAACAAATAATGAGGTATCTTTATCAGAATTTATGTCAATCACTTGTAATTTAAATGTATCAGCTTCACCAACAAGTTGTGTAAAATACATAGGGAAATCGACTTCTATAATCCTGTCTTTGAAATTGTTATTATTCCCATCAGATGGGATTCCTTCTCTTAAAGTCTTAAAAATAGATTTTGCATCAAACCCATTTATAGATTTAAGTTTCCAAATCCCTTTTAAATCAATTATTGAATCATAAATACGATTGATATATATATCATCCTTTACGACAAAGACATCAATTGGGATAAGCTTAGTAAATATACCTTTAGGCGGATAAATACCAGTATGTCCACATTGGATTTTATCGGTTAGAGATAAAACAATCAGTCGGTAATAATCTGTTACGGACATTGAATCGATTATACAATTTTGAATAGAGTCTAAAATAAAATTGAATTCATCTTTATTCGTATACATGTATAATCCATGATGCGCTTCTTCCAATACTTCTCTTAATATCTCAAAGTCAGTAGTAAGTTCTTTTTGACTAAATCTATTTCTATTTGAGTCAATCTCTCTCGAACAGCCAACTAATAACAGAATAATAGGTAAAATATATTTCATTTTGTTCATTATTTGCAGGGTGTTTCTCACAATTGCAGGTAACGGTGGTGGTATGAGGTCGTGGCGGTCAGACGAGAGTCTGAGTGTCCGACCGAAACTGAGGTTGGGACGAGATTCGACTTGTCGAATCCGCA
>NZ_JAIKLE010000081.1 GCF_022267315.1 Maribellus maritimus | reverse complement strand
AGGGTCTGGTCAAAAATAGCAGAAGTTTCATTCGGAGAGAAATACGCGTTAGCAACAGTAGTTAATTGGCTCGGAAAGAATAGAGTAATTTATTTAAACTCTATTCTGGATGTGCTTATGTGGGGAATGTGTGGTAACGGGAGTCTGTGTAAAAACTATATTTAACCTTTTGAGATTTCATTTCTTCCATTTTTTCATGCGTACCTACCCAAATACTCTATTAGTTTTTGCACAGTCTGACGGTTACCTGTATGTGGCGTAGCCGACTGCGGGCTACTTTCCTGTCAAGCCGAGATAAGGTTAATGCGGGTGATGAACCTACAATTACCCACAAAACCGGCTATGACATATACAGATTGTTACCTGCTGGGTTTTAATTTCCTTTAATAGAACTACTTTATTTTCAATTTTAGCACTACCCCGATTTTGTTTTTGGGTCGGGAAAAAAGCGTTGGAAAACAGACAAGCTCTTTTGCAATTTTGGGTATCAGCTTTGGCTTGTGCGAATTGCAAATGTGCTTGACTGTTTGTGTTGGTAACATTATTAATTCATAATTTCCTCCATTAGATTTATTAAAACTTTAATCTGATTTACTGTTAATTCACGTGCATAAATATTCACTATCATTGGCTGTATTGTCCCACCTTTGTATTGATATTCAACAATTTTAGATGTACTTTTTCTAAATGTGTTAAAATCCTTTTTAGACGATATTACGAATTCTTTCTGTACAGATAATTGTTTCAAATATTCTTTTCGGTAATTATCTGACGTATCCGACGATAGCTTCAATTCATTTAAATATTGAGAATCTAAATAAGAAAATAAGCTGTCATAGTATGTATTTAGAATGCTATCAGCAATTAAGAAACTTTCATAGCTGCAAATATTCATTTCTGATTGTGAAGATAATTCCTCGCATTTTTTCTCCCAAGGTGGATTATTAAAATCAATTTGTGCAACTGTTGTAAAATTAAAACTGATAAGAATAAATACCGCAAGTTGGATTTTCATAATACACTTTCTTATTTTTTTATAGCTCCAAGCATTCCATTATCTTTCAACATTTTTATACGTTTCCTTATCGCATCAGCGTTATGAGTAACTCCTAAAATCTTATATAGTTTGTCGTAATCTTCTCTTAAAATCAATGATTCTTCTTCAATAGTTCCAATTATTTTTGGTGGATTTACAGTAAGTAATTCTCCCATTGCTTTGTATTCCAAAATTTCAATATTATTGCCTATAAAGTCAATATTGAAAACTCGTGTTTGAAAAAATGATTTTATTCCTGCATAACCACCATTTGCGCTGTAATATGTCCTGCTTTGACTTTCGTATAAAACAATTAATTCTTTTTGTTGGTCATCATCCAAATTTTCAAAAAATACTGAAATTACTCCCGGACTATAATTAAAAACATCAACATCATTTTCCCCAAATTGTGTATAGGATTTATTAATAGGATTATAAATTATTCCAAAATTACTATGACTACCATCGGCAGAGTAAACGAAGAAGATAGTGATTTTTCCAAACGATTCTAATTCATATACAATTGGGTTGTGGTTGAGTTTGTAATAACCTGTATCGTTAACGCTTTCTATATATTTATCTACAATGTCTCGCGAATTTTGAGCTTTGGTTAACTGAACACTTTCAAATATTAATAATATTGTGATAAGGAACTTCATTAATTGCATTACCTGCTCCGTGCAATTGACAGACTACTTTTGGTAGCTTCAATATTCTTGGAAACATAAGGAATTGATTCTCTTTCAAGGAATGTTTTAATGTCAGCTATTTTGTGATTGGTAGGCTTTAAATGATACTCCTGAAATGATTTGTAGGATTCAATCGTTAATCCATCTCGATGGAGTTGCTCAACCCGACTATTATATTCTCTCATTTTTGACTCCATTTCTTTTCCAAACGCATCAAGAAAATGTTTTAACGACTCTAACTGTCTTAATTGCAGTTCTAAACTTTGTACTGTACTCATAGTATTTGATTTATTAGTGTTTTCTGAATTTATAACTTCGACTTTTTGTGGATTGTATTTTGCCTGAATTGATTGATTATATCCATCCTTATATCCTTGAATGTAGGAATCTAACATATCATCAGCTCTGTAAGTAAATAGCGTTACAATCTCTAAAAACATGCTGCCCCAGTATTTCCACGAAACTCCCATTTTACGAAAGTCCCTTGGTTTGGGAGGGTCAGCACTTGCATCATTTTGTCCATCCTGATAACCCCTATAATATTGGTCGTTCTTTTTCATATTTTTAATAATGATTCTAACTCTTTTTTAATTGATTTCTTTATCGAATTCTTTCTAAATAATAGAAGCAAAATAATCAAGGATAATGGAATTAAAAGCATAAGCCAATAACCGATTTTTTCAATTTCTTCTGTTAATCCGGAAATGCCACCCAATAAAAAAAAACCAAGAATGCCTATTAAGGTATCATACCCTGCTGAAAGTTTTTTCCCAGTATATTTATCTAATATACTTTTAGCTTCTTTTAATTTTTCAATTGTATTTAATTTCTTTTTTATATCATTAACCTCATCAAATGTGAAGTATTTCGTAAGCAATTTTAATAATTCTTTTTCTTTGCTATTAAATAATGTAATTGCATTCTTTTTTTGTGATAAATTTCGTTGGATGTTGGCATTTACTTTTTTTAGCTCCTTTCGTTCTTCATCCAGCTTAATCAATTCAGTATAAAGCAATTTTCTTTTCTCGGCATCATTAATGCTTTGTACTAAATCTTCAATTTCGTTAATTAGTTTCTTTTCATGAATAGAATTTTTTTCAATTTCTTGTTGTTTAAAAGTGATTTCCTTTTTGATTTGAACCGAACTTGTTTGAATAGAATTTATCTCTATTTCACTTTTTTCTTTACCTTTTATTTTTGCCAATAAATCGTTAATTGCCAATACAAGTTGGTTTTTATCTTCAACCATTCTTTTTTCATCAACAATTAATTTTTCAATTTCTGATACAAATTGTTTTTCTTGTTTCTGAAGCTTTTGTATATCATTATTCTTTTTTTCAATGCTTTTTTCTAATCGTTCAATTTCTAATAACGTTTCATTAATTGCATCATCAACTTTTTTAAAATCGATTGAAAAATTATCATCTAAATCTTTCTCACTATAATTTAGTTCGGCTAAATAATCTTTGTATGATAATTGAGACATAAGCGATTGTTAATTTTATAGGATATTAATTCAAAGAATCTAACTCTTCCTGAAGTTTCAAAGCTCTAATTTTAGCTTCTTCAATTTCAGATTTGAATTGCGGTATAAAAACTTCCGGGTTACGTCCATCAGAATTTACTCCAAGTTTATCAATTTTATTTTTTAGTAATTCCTTTTTGGCTTTTAACGATGCTAATTTTTCAAGATTTTCGATAATGGCTTTTGAAAGTTCAGAATCTTTTCTTTTTAAATCCTCATTTTCTTTAAGGATATCTTTTTTATCAAAAGAAACATCCATACCATCCAGAATATTTTTTTGCTTATTTCTTTCATTAGTTAATTTTTGAAAGTCTGATTTCAAATTTTCAATGGATAACCTAATTTCTGAAATTTTATTCTCATCACTTTTTAACTTTAAGTTAATGGATTGTAATAAGGACATTAATTCTTTTTCCTTTAATACCAAACTGTCTCTTTTTTGCTGATTTTCATTCAATTGTTCCCTAAATGTATTAAGCTGTTTCTTCAAATCTTCTTCTGAAGATTGAAAAAGTGTGTCCAATTGCTGGCGGTATTCCTCAAATGTTATCATATCTTATAAGTTGGGTAAAGAGTAGGTTTTAAATTTATAAGGCTCATTGTTTAACCTTGATGATTTTATCATGCCAAATCCATTTTTAATCGTTGGAGTCTTAAAGTTGTAATCCATCATCCGTTCACTTTCGCCTCCGTTGAGTTGTATTTTTACATCAAAATCTCCTTTGTAATTCAAATCGTCAATAGTTTCAGAGAACCCTTTATAGATTGACGAGAAGAGTACAACATGAATCCCGTATAACGGGCCATCTCTCAAAATCGATTGTAAGTTTTCCGATTCAACAGGTTGATTGTATCCACTTTTTCTAAAAGCACGGAAATTGTAGATATCATAAATGAAAATATAATTTACTGAATTTTCAATCCCATCAATAACAGCATCAATCTTATTTTTATAGTGACTCATCAAATCTGTTATTTCATTTTCTTTTATTATTTGAATGTTATTTGAGTTTTCATTTAGTTGATTGAAATACCTTAACTCATTCTCGGTTACAGAGGGTGGCACAAATAATTTTATTTTAATTTGTTCATACTTTTGAAGCTGAAAAATGGAATGATAAAATATGGAAAGGGCAGAAGTTGAATCTTTTCCGATTATTAAAGTATTAGAACCCGTTTCTTTTCCAAGTTTGTAATTTGTATGATAAGACTCAAGACGAACTGGTTCACCAATAAAAATTTCATATTCAGTAGGAAGTAAACTTCCATGGTTGTTAATTATTGGATTATTTGCCAAAAGTGCTTCTGACGACCCATCATAAATGAATTGTTCATGTTGAACATAATCCGGACTTTCAATATATCTTTTTTGTAAATCTGAAATAACTTGCTTCAATTTTTCAACTGAAAAATAAGCAGCCTGAAATACTTCATTGCCCTCTTTTTGTCCATTCTTATTATTGAGAACACATTGACCTGGTTTTGTAAAATCAGATGGAACCAGATTATTATCATCCAAAATCCGGCGACTATCTTCCTTATTCATCGAAAGGGCAATTCGTGTATTCAGTTGTCCAAACGACGAAGATTTCATTTGAATCTCGGCTAATGATTGAGAAGACAAAATCAGATGAATTCCAAAGGAACGTCCTCTTTTTAAAATGTCATCCAGCTTGGAAGCGACAAACTCATTATTGCTGTAATTGTCTCCAAACAGTACCTGAAATTCATCGATTATTATTAAAAGTCGAGGTAAATCATTTCCTGTTGTTTTTCGATAAGTTGAAATATTAGAAACATTTGCATCTTTAAACAACTCTCCCCGTTTTTTAATTTCTGATTGAACAAAATCAAGAAAACTTAGCCCAAATTCAATTTCAGATTTCACTGACAGAACTTTAACATGAGGTAATTTTTTATAAATATTGAATTCTGTCCCTTCTTTGTAATCGAGAAGGCAAAACTGCAACTCTTTTGGAGAATATAACCAGGCACCAATTGTTATAATATTATGCAACAACACGGTTTTCCCTGAGCCGGTTTTTCCACCAACTAAAGCATGAAATGAGTTGTTCTCGAAAATAAGATTTGTAATGCCATTTGTTTTTTTCCCAAGAGGTATTTTTATTCCTTTCTCGGTGCTTTCTGTCCAAAAGTGTTCATCAGTTAAATATTCCGATAATGAAACAGAAATAATTCTTTGTTTCCCCCTTTTATTTACTATTCCATTGATAATTTCATCTTTGCTTTCAGAATCAAAAGAATGCAAGTCAAAACGAAAATTTTTATTAAAATGTTCTTCAAGTGAAAAATTTTTGATTTGAAATGTGTTGTCTGCTTCAAATAGTACCGGAAGTTTATTTATAAATACATTTGGAGCTATTCCACCATATTCATCCTGTTGAAAAGATGTGTCGATAAAAAGCAATAAATAAATACCTGCCTTTCTTCCATTATAAACCAGTCGATTAAGTTTTTCCAAATGTTTTTTTTCCAGATATTTTGGAAAATCAACCATTACCAAGAAATTATACTGAAGTGGGATATCGCGGGTTTTTGAATTGTATTCTGATATTGTTTCGTATTGATAACCTAGTACGTTTTGAATATTCTCTTCTAATAAATCGTCTAATTCGGTTAGGATTATTTCAATATCTTCTTGTCTATTGTAGATTCTTTCACCTCTTATTTCCTTGTCAATTGTGGTTAACAAACTGAGGTTTCCGCCCATCCCCTGTGGGTCAAACAAACGAAAACGCAATAATTCTTTTGGTGTCTGTTTTGTTAATTCTAAAATAAAGAATTGAAAGAAATTTAGTAATCTCTTTCGGTTTTCTTTTGTGCACAAAACGCATAAACCTTTTTCGTTTTCAATAGGAAATCGAGCTTCAATAACTCTATTGTTTTTTGTTTTTAATGTACCTATTTCTACTGTTTCAGGTAGAGTTCTTGTCATTTTTTTGCGTTTTTCTTTGAATTTTTGATTTAGTAAAAGAAATGAGTGTGTAATTTATGTAAAATAACTAAATATGCTTCATGCATTGGCCAAAATTGCACTCCTTTGCAAATTTTGGTTTGAGTGTAGGCTTGTGCGATTTGCAAATGTGTGCAATGTGCGTTGGATTCCCTAATTGCCCCAAAGGGCAAAAGCGCGTTGGCAAAACAAAATCTTTTCGAAGTAATCATTTTCAAATTTGGTTTAGTTTTTTCTGTCTATTTCGGTTTGTCTTTTCTTTTTTTCAACCTTGCAGGTTGGTTGGTACATGTTGTCGGGGCGGATTTCGGAGAGCGTTCCTGTCCGAAGGACACGGAACTGCGATGCGAGAATCCGCAGTTGGCGTACCACCGA
>NZ_JAIKLE010000080.1 GCF_022267315.1 Maribellus maritimus | reverse complement strand
AAAAATATTCTTTAGCTTTAAAACGTTGAAAACTAAAAACTAAATTCAGACTTGTCTTCGAAACCCAACATAACACTGAAAAAGGATATTCACCGGAAACAGAATGTAATACGAATTGAATTTGAATATAATTCCAAATTAAATTACTTATTAAAAACAGCCACTCAAGCAAAATGGAGCCGTACAATGAATTGCTGGTATCTGGTAAAAAATAATTTTGAGCTGAATCCATTCTTTGAAATCTTAAAAAATCATGCTTATATCGATTATTCTGCACTGAGAAAAAGTTTTGAAATTGTTAACCAGGAATCAATAGAAAATGATTATTCTTTCCGTTCACAAACTAAATTACCAAAAGGTTACAGAGAAATATTAAAGCAGAAGCGTTATAGCGAAAATACCATCCGAAGTTACACCGCTTATTTTAAAGATTTTGTCCATTATTTCCGGGATTCCGAGCTTAATGAGATAACACAGGAACAAATAAACTATTATATATTGGAATTAGTTCAAAATCATCAAATATCGGCAAGCCAACAGAATCAAAGAATAAATGCCATTAAATTTTATTATGAAAAAGTGCAAAGAGGCGATCGCCGCCTGTATTCGATTGAACGTCCACGAAAATCAAAGCGTCTGCCCAAGGTACTTAGCAAGGAAGAGATTCAACAAATTATTATGCAGTGTAATAACTTAAAGCATAAATGTATATTGTCATTAATCTATTCTGCCGGTCTCAGAAGAAGCGAGTTGCTCAGTATAAAGCTAACTGATATCCATTCTGACAGAGGAATGATTAGAATTGAAGCAGCAAAAGGACAAAAAGATCGATACTCTTTACTATCCGTTTCATTGCTAAAATTACTGCGAATTTATTATAAACAATATCGGCCAAAATATTGGTTATTTGAAGGCCCTGTTCGGGGAGAAGCTTATAGCTCAAGCAGTATTAGTAAAATATTAACTGAGGCTACCTATAAAGCAGGTATTCGGAAACGGGTTACACCGCATATGTTACGGCACTCGTTTGCAACTCATTTACTGGAACAAGGAACTGATCTACGCTATATACAGGAACTATTGGGACACGGTTCATCTAAAACAACCGAAATTTATACTCATGTTTCTAAACGATACATGGAAAAGATAAAAAATCCTCTGGATGATATTTTTGCCAATTCAACATAATAGGTGTTATTATACCAACCTTAGTAAGGGTATAACATTACCTTAAAAAATGAGATAAGAAAAATAACATCACCTGGTGATGATGCACACACGTTATGCTTCATATAAACAAACAGTTACTGCATGAAAATTGAGTTTTTAGGACATGGACTTCATAATTCTGCCATCAATACAGTTGGAGACTGGCTATGCAGTACATTTAAGGATAAGGACTATTCTTCTTTTATTGGATTTTCTGCTTTTACAAAAATGTCTGGGATAAATAGGATAAGGGAAGAATTAATGATTGCTAAGCAAAATTATAAAAGATTAAAATTTGTTTTAGGCATTGTAGAGAGAGGAACTTCAAAAGAAGCCCTTCAGTTTCTTATTGACAGTGAAATAGAGACTTGGGTATATTGTGCAGACAATAAAATTATGTTTCACCCAAAAATATATTATTTTTCTGGTAAACATAACTCACGGTTTATATTAGGTTCGTCTAATCTAACGGGAGCTGGACTATTTGATAATATCGAAGCATCTACACTATTTGAGTTTTCAAATAGAGATGCTACTGGCAATAAATTTATCAGACAGTTTTCAAATTATTTCAATTCTATACTTGATGGGAAACATGATGATTTACAGTTGCTAACATCAGACGTATTGCAGGATTTAATTGATTCTGGGTTTGTTGTTGATGAAAACAAAACAAAAGATGATTTTGATTACAATAAAAACAAAGAGTTATTTTCAAAAAGGAAAAAACTAAAAATAGATAAAGACGAAATAGGAAATCAGACTTCAATTTTAAATCCTCATAATCATGCATCTTCTCATAAACTACCAGATATTGAAAGCAAAGATTATCTAAATTGGTGGGAGGAAATGTTCGCCTTATTTTTAGAACATAAAAATGAGTTCTCAGATAGAGGTGAACGGTTTAGCGTGACTGTTTCTAGAGATTATAAAATATATTCGTTGTATAGATGGTATCGAATTCAAAAAGTTCTTTTTAAAGAGAATAAACTTCCAGAAAATCATAAAAAACGTTTGGAGAATGAGAAGTTTTATTTCAAAGATGCTCACAAATTATGGCAGGAGTATTTGGAGGAACAAAAACTTGAGATTTTATTGGAAGCTTTAATTGCAGGAGAGAACGTAAAGGCAAATCATCGATATTCATTCAAAGGACATAGAATTGGAACTTGGTTAGTTGGAGTAAGTCAAGCAAATCGAAAAGGGAAAAAACTAGAATTAAGAAAGCAAATCAAAGATTTGGGGTTTGATTTTACTGCAACTAGCAGAAATCCTATTGATACAGCAAAGAGGTTTGTTTCAGACTTATTAAATTCAGAGAATCCAGATAAAGCTAATTTTCAAAACCGTTTCAATAGTGTAATTAGAGAAAGACTAGATGAGATTCCCGAAGATATACAACAAGATATTGTAGATTCATGGTTCTTACAATTCGATGAAGAAAGACCTTTGGGTAAAATACGCGAAAGGCAAAAAGACAGAACATCAGAATGGAAGGAATTCAGATATAATAATCCTGACAATACAGAGGGAAAGTGGTTTGGGACTTTTAATCAAATGGGTGATTTATATAGTTGGGTTAGGCAAAAAAGAGAAACTAAATCAAGGATGGATTTAGTCAAACATCATTTTTCCACAAAAGAAAAATCTGAATTAAGATTAGAGGGATTCCCGATATGAAAAATAAATACGAAGCATAACATTTTATAAATTCAACTGTGGTTTCAGTGCTTAATTTCAGCCTTTCAGCCCGTCTAAATTTTGTACGTATGCGGACTGGAAACTGCCACGCAATCCACAGCTAAACTTATAATTTACCGTTGTGGGCAAGTGTAAAAACACCAGGTTTAGTAAAAAGAAATTTGAAATGAATATTAGAGAAGAATTAGATAAAATATGGACTAAAGATTACATTAATAGTTTACCTAAATTTGTAGCCGAAAGAGGTTTTGTTTATTCAAAAAATGATAAAGAAAAAGATATTCTAATTACAGGAATTAATCCATCTTTCAGACAAGGAGCAGATTTGATTTCTTATGATTTTGACTTTGGAAAAACTTTAAATGAAACGAAATGGGATAATTATTGGGGACCTTTGAAAAAGATTGTATTTGATTGTGACAATGGAATAGATTTGAAAAACAGAACATCGTACATAGACATTTTTTACTTTAGAGAAAAAGAGCAGAAACAATTAAAAAATGGGATTCTAAAAAATACAAGAGGAATAGAGTTTTTAGTTGACCAATTGAATATTACCCAATACATAATTGAAGAAATAATAAAGCCTAAAGTTATTATTGTGAAAAATAAAGAATCTGCCGCTTATTGGGGAAAGTTAGCAGAACAAGGAATTATATGGATGGGGTACAAATTTGAATATTTAGAAAGCTTTAATTGTGGCGAACTATTTGAAATTTCTGGATTAATTGATTCGCCAGAAAGAATTAGTGACAAAAATAAGACAAATTTAAAAGGCTCGTTAATTTTATTTTCAGAGCATATTTCGCAATATACGAAAAGAGAAAAACGACCAACAGCTCTTCTAATCAATGAATTATTAGAGAAATATACTAAACGGAGAACAGGAATAGAAAACACCAGCCCACAACATTTTGTATAAGTAATGGCAGGCAAAGTGCTAAATATCAAGGTTTATAGCCCGCTCAAACTGCGTAGCGGTTTGACAGGAAAGTGCCACGCAATCTGCCACTACTCATACAATTTACCGTTGTAAACCATTTAAAAAGAAGATGCTAATTAACAAACTCAAATATTTTCAAATTATTCTATTCCTCTCTCTGTGGACAATAATTGGCTGTAACTCGACAGATAAGAAAGAACAGACTGCGACTGAAGAAAAAGAAGAGAATACTGAAAACACCATTAACGATAGTTCAGATATTGAAAATGAAAAAAGTCCATTAAAAGACACAGCAATTATTGACACTCTGGAACTGATTGTTGTTCAGTGTGCAAATGGATATGAATATGCAATGCACAATTACGACTTCAATCCCGTTATTGAGACTGAGCTTAATAAGTTCAAAAACATAAAGGTTAAACCATTTCCGTATAAAGCACTTATGGGTGTTTCTTATCAAGGAGTATTTGACAAAAAATACTGCCCTCCTATTATTGAAAAGGTAGACGTTGACTATTTAATTCTAACACGCTTTGACAAAAGATATGACGAACTAAACAGTAGTCAAATGAAATGGGGGTATGAATTGAAAATAGTTAACACAAAGACTTTAGAACAGGTAAGCACAATTAATGCCTATGACCTTAATGATTACTCAGAAATCGAAAAGCACATTAAAAAGAATATTAAAACGCTTAAAACTGACATTGAAAAATTGAAATAAAAACGGTTTACAACAACGCATATAGCTTATGGCGGGTGAACGGCTGCCAGCAAGGCTTTCGCTTTGTAGCCAGCTTTGGTTTCGGTGGACAGGAAAGTGCTTTGAAACCGCCACAAGCCATATGCAAACCGTTGTGCATAATTTTAGGAAGCGCCCTGCAATAAAGTAAAATATGATAAGATGAATAAGCAATTAAACAGCAAATTTGAAATAAGACTTGATTTTAAACGAGATACTGAAAATCCAAGTCGTTTATTCAGGTCATTTGCTGAAATGATTGAAGGTATCAATAACCTAGACTATTTAATTGCAGAAAGTGTAAATACTAAAGTTAAATCCAAAATTTTTCTCGATGATATAGAAAAAGGTTCACTGATTGGACGTTTTTGGAATGCATTGGTGATTAGTGAAGATGGACAAATTGATAATTCACCAAACGAGGATAAAATTGAAGAATATATTGAGGAATCTCGTGCGGAAACATTGAAATTCATTGCAGAAAAGAAATCAAGTGTTCAAGACTTAGAACATTTAAAAGGAAATTTATCAAAAATTGCGGAAGACAAGAATTTAAAGGATACATTTAATTACGCAGAACCCGATATCTTAAAGCTTGCAAAATCTGTTAATACAATAAATGATTCGACCGAAAATCTAAACGCTAATGAATCATTTGAATTAAAAAGTGCAAACACAGAAGTTAAGGAAATAAAATCAGGTGCTCCCAAGATTGATATTGATGCTGTAGAGGAAGCATTGACCGAAAATGAAATCATTAATGAATCAGAACTTTTCTATTTAATTAAAAAGCCCGATTTTCTTGGGGATTCTGCATGGGGATTTAAACATGGAAAAAAATCAGTAACGGTAAAGATTTTAGACCAAGATTGGTTGGACGAGTTTCATTCAGGTAAAGTAATTGTTGTTCCAGGAGATTCTTTACAGGTTCTGGTGAGACAAACTTCAAACTACAATAGAAATGGCTACTTGATTTCTGAAAAATTTGAGGTAATTGAGGTTAAAAATATTATTCATAACTCATAAACATGAAAATCGATAAAACAATAAAATATATCTTGACATCAGAGTTTTTATTCACTCTATTGCCAATAATAATTTTGCTAATTGTAAGAAGTTACGAAAGCAATTTTTCTGCCATTTTTTATAATACAGAGTGGTCTATAATTGCACTTATTTTGTTTGGTCAATCCATAGTTAAATTCTCATCAGGTATAACAAACTCAAAAGAGAAATTTCGGTGGCAACTTGTAGCATTAGTGATATCAATAATAATTATATTCGGTCTTATACCATCAGCAATAATTCTGGTCTTAAATTTAAGTAGTAAGACCTTGTCAAATGGAACTTATATAGCACAGATTATTCTGTTTATTATAAGTAGTTTGACTTTTTTTATTGTTGGAGCTTTAGGTCAGAAAATGCTAGATGAATAAAAAACTATGCACAACATTTTGTATAAGTAATGGCAGGTAAAGTGTTAAATATCAAGGCTTGTGGTCCCGCTCAAACTGCGTAGCGGTTTGACAGGAAACTAGCACGCAATCTGCCACTACTCATACAATTTACCGTTACCAACAAGTTAAAAAAAGCAGCACATGAGGATACTTTACATTGTTATAATTGGAATATTACTTAATTCTTGTGCATCAAATAAAATTGAAAAACTTGACAAAATGAAACAAATGGAATTTAATCAAGTCGTTGACAATTTTATGAGAAACATATATTATGAGGGTTTTGTCGTTCAACTTCAAACAAAACCTATATTTAATATACATCCATTTTACATTAAATATCCAGATGCTCAGAATGAAAAATACCCTCCTCCTCCAACAGAAAAAATAATTTATTCAAAGGACTTTTTTAATACACTTGTTACTGATAGCATAATTGACTCGATAGACGCACAATTCATGTATGCTTCAATCGATTCGACTCTTTCTTTTAATATTGATACTTCTTCAAGTAACGAGACTTTTATAAAACAAGAAAAATTAGATTCAATATTTAGCGATGTTTCCTCTGATGGATATCAAACACTGATAAGAATGTATAATATTGATAGTTATTTGACATTTAGCACACCAATATTTAACGAGAATCTTACAAAAATGATAATAACCGTAGAATATTATTGTGGAGCTCTTTGTGGAGAAGGACGTGTGTTCTTCTTATCAAAACAAAAAAATAAATGGGACATAATCGATTCAAAAAGTACATGGATTAGTTAAGAAAAATAAAAACAAAAAACCAGTTGGTAACACAGTACATATTGCAGTGCGGGGTTCGGTGGTACGCCATCTGCGGATTCCCGTTTCGCAGTTCCGTGTCCTTCGGACAGGAACGCTCTTCGAAATCCGCCCCGACAATATGTACCAACCGTTATGGCACATATTAAAAACTGCAATCAGACAATTACGAGATGAATAAAATGTTTATAAATACGAAAGACTACTTATTGAAAAACACTTGG
>NZ_JAIKLE010000007.1 GCF_022267315.1 Maribellus maritimus | reverse complement strand
TCAAGTTCTTTTAAATCCTCTTTTATATTGAATTTGCTTTGTCTTCCCATGCTTCAAAGATAATAAAGCAGCACTATATACTCAAATTGGTATTACTTTGAGCATGGTAATATCTGTTCTTAAAGCTATTTTTTCAGACTCAAAATATTTTATCTGAATGCTCTTGGAATCTGAATTTATATTTTTTAATACATCCTCACATAAATTGCTAAAGGAGATATCTTTATAAACTGAAACTAATTTTCCCGATCGATTTTTTATCCACAAAAGCAAATCTTCAAGCAAATGGAATGTACTGGAAATATTTTGATTTAATAGTTTTAATTTTTCCTTTAGTTCATCCGGGTTGCTTTCATCAAGGGTCTCGATAATATGGTTTGAGAATCCCAGCAAAGAATGAAAAGGGCTTCTTAAATCGTGAGCCAGTACTTTTAAGAACAAATCTTTCTGAATATTTAATTTTTCCAATTCATTTGCATAATCCTTCAATGTCGAATCCAGTCTTTTCCTTTCTTCAATATTCCTTGTAATACCCAGTATTTCTTTGGGTTGACCATCCTCTTTCAGGATTCGAATCTCCGTTTCTACCCACACCTGCACTCCACTTTTATTTGGCATTTGATATTCAAATTGCATATCAGAATACTCACGCCCCGAATAAACAAGCTTTTCTATTTCCAAAAGTATTTTTTGCTGCGTTGCTTTGTAACTTTCATTGTTGTTTGGATTGGCGTCAAAAACGCCTTCCAAAGCTTCATCCACCGTATATCCCAAAAGTTTTGTTACCGAAGGACTGACATAAGTAAACCGGCCGGTATTAATGTCAATGGTCCAAATAACATCATTGAAATTTTCAATGATATGAAGGAATTTGTTTTGTTCAATCATCCGATAAGCGTTGATTTTTTCTTTAAAAATATAGTGAAAATTTTTGAAATGAGTTACATTGATGTATTTCCATATCACTTTAAAGATTAACCAACAGCCTTTTCTACTCACGACAATCAAAATAAAAGCTGTGAATTCATAAGTTCCCAGCAATACATTTTGCGGAAAGTAAATGAGATCCAAGGGACTTTGAGCAGAATCATCGTAAAGAAAGTCATCATTGTTTGGAAAAAGAAAACAGATGGTTTCTTCTATTTCATATCTTAATGCATAAATTGTTGCTGTTCAGTAATATTTTGTCAGCCTAATTGTACGATTTATTGGTTTTGTCGTCGAAACGAAGTAAATTTAATAAGAACTAAACATTTACTAAAACAATAAATCACAATGAAAAACAACAACTTATCCAGGAGGAATTTTATTACAACAACCTCAACTGCTGCGGCAGGATTTTCTATTGTCCCGTCAAACACCATTGCCGGACTTGGACATAAGGCACCCAGTGACAAACTGAACATTGCAGGAATCGGTATCGGTGGTATGGGAAAAGGGAATCTCAGCAGAATGGCAAATGAAAACATCGTTGCCCTATGCGACGTTGACTGGACAACAGGAGGAAGAATTAATGTTCCTGAAGTGTTTAAAACCTACCCAAAAGCAGCCAGGTATTACGATTGGCGTAAAATGTATGATGAAATGGGAAAATCGATCGATGCCATTATGTGTGCCACAGCAGATCATACCCATGCTATTATTACCGCCAATGCAATTGCAATGGGAAAACATGCATATACTCAAAAACCATTAACTCACAGTGTGTATGAATCAAGACTGTTAACCAAACTCGCAGCAAAACATCAGGTTGCCACACAAATGGGAAACCAGGGTTCTTCTGCAGAAGGAGTAAAACTGATTTGTGAATGGATTTGGAATGGTGAAATAGGTGAAGTAAAAGAGGTGGAAGCATACACCAATCGACCGATTTGGCCACAGGGTCTCTCAGCACCTGAAGAAAAAATGCCTGTACCGAATGAACTGAAATGGGATTTATTTATTGGCCCGGCGGAGTACCGTCCATACAATTCAGCTTACCATCCATGGGTTTGGCGTGGCTGGTGGGATTTTGGGACTGGTGCACTCGGCGATATGGCCTGCCATGTAATGCATCCTGTTTTTACAGCGATGCAACTGGGATATCCCACAAAAGTGGTGGGAAGTTCTACACCTTTTACTTCCGACGGAGCTCCCAATGCAGAAATTGTTCATCTTACATTCCCTCCACGCCCCAAAACAGCCAATGTAAAAATTAACCTGCCTGAAGTAAAAGTAACCTGGTACGATGGTGGCCTTACCCCGCGTTTACCGGAAAACTGGCCGGCTGACAGAAGACAAAACTCTGGTGTTATTTTCCATGGCAGCAGAGATACATTGGTATGTGGCGAATACGGAACCGATCCAATTCTGCTTTCCGGGAGAGTTCCCAATGTACCGCAAACAGAAAGACGTATCGATGGGCATGAACTGGATTGGATTCGGGCATGTAAGGAAAGTCCCGAAAACCGTGTACCAACCGCATCCGATTTTAAAGATGCTGGTCCGTTTAACGAGATGGTAGTTATGGGAGTATTGTCAACCAGGCTTCAGTCGCTCAACAAAGTCCTTCATTGGGATGGGCCAAATATGACCTTTACCAATATAAGCGATAGTGACGAGCTTAGAGTCAGCAGACGCGAAACTGTTCCGGCTAAAGAATTCGCCGACAATTTAATAAAACACAAATACCGCGATGGCTGGACTCTGCCCGATATGCCGGCTTAAATAACGAGAAAGAGTTATAGGAGATAATAAGAAAAGCTGTAAAATATCTCGTTGTATATTTTACAGCTTTTGCTATTAAAAATTCAATATTTGTGCGGATTCTCCACCCGAAAGCTAAACCCTTCTATATTTTATTTAACCAGCCGATGCCAATGCAAAACGTCGGTAATCCGGGCGATCCTGATTGACTCATTTTTATCAAAATCTCCTTCACTTTCCGACTCTGAATCTAAACCATGAAAAAACATGATATACGTGGCTTTCTTTTCGATTTTAGTTTTGTAACAGTTACGGCAGTAATTCTTCCTTTTGCCCGGTCCTAACCTTGCTGCCCCAAAATGATGCGATTTTCCCTCTACTATTCTTCATTGTGCATGAAATTGGGCTGCGTCAAAAAAAACAAAAAAAGGATGCCCTATAAGCAATACCATTCTGTTGCATACGCGGATGGCAACCTTTTTTATATCTGTTATTGTTC
Organism: Maribellus maritimus; assembly: GCF_022267315.1. Lineage (GTDB taxonomy): Bacteria > Bacteroidota > Bacteroidia > Bacteroidales > Prolixibacteraceae > Draconibacterium > Draconibacterium maritimum. Next base: position 237,026 of record NZ_JAIKLE010000007.1, on the reverse strand, counting down.
AATACCGAATTTGTATACACAAATTGAGTAATATTCATCCCCCGGTTTCAACACAGTAGAAGGGAAATCCGGCTTGTTTGGGCTGTCAGGAAAATGCTGGGTTTCCAGGCAAAGAGCCGAACGGAACTCGTATATTTTTCCTTCTTTTCCCGTAACAGTTCCATCAAGGAAATTACCACCATAAAACTGAATGCCAGGCTCGTTGGTATAAACTTCCATTGTTCTGCCTGAATTAGGTTCCAAAACTTTGGCTGCAAAAGTCAATCCGTTGTCCGCCTGATTTAAAACCCAGTTATGGTCATAACCATTTCCAAACTTTAACTGTTCAAAATCGTCTCTTACCCGCTCACTGATAGCAGTTGGCTTTCTAAAATCCATTGGAGTTCCTTCCACCGGAGCGATCTCCCCAGTCGGGATCAAACCATCATCTACCGGAGTATATGAATCGGCATTAATCTGTACAATATGTTCATTTATATCGCCGTTACCCGCGCCTTTCAAATTAAAAAAGGAATGGTGTGTCAGGTTCACCGGAGTTGCTCTATCAGTTGTAGCCCAATATTCAATTTTCAACTCATTTTCATTCGTTAATTTATAAACAACCTTCACATTTAAATTGCCAGGATAACCTTCTTCCATATCCTTGGAAAGATAATTCAGTTCAAGAGTTTGTTCATCCAATTGACTGGCATCCCAAACTACATTATTAAAACCTTTTATACCTCCATGTAATGCATTCCCGTTATTATTTTGTTCCAGCGAATAAACGGTGCCGTCAATCGAAAAAGTTCCGCTCCCAATCCGGTTTCCGTACCGGCCAATAAGCGAACCAAAATAAATTTCACTCGTATTGAAATATTCGTCAATGGTTTCAAAGCCTAAAACAATGTCACCAAAATTGCCATTTTTGTCAGGAGTCCAGAGGTTTACTACTTTTCCACCATAATTGGTAATCTGGGCCACCAAACCATTGCTGTTTTTTAAGGTATACAAATCAACCTGTTTCCCGTCATGCTGTGTTTCAAAATTATCTTTATCGATTAGAACCGGCTGTTCCGGCTGAGGTTGTGCGCACGAAAAAAACGCCAATACCGCTAAAATAAACCATGTATTTTTCATTTCAGTTCTTTTAATTATTATTGTTATGATTCTTTTATTGATTTTAAAAGTTAAAATTACATTTTAAAAATCAAACCGGAAAACAAGATCAAAAAAAACAGATATATGAAAATAGCGTACTTTACAGTTTTTAGAAATACGATCCTGATTGTCATATCTTTTCTTATTATCACCTGTAAACTGACAGAAAAAAGTCCAAAAACTTTTGACGTTATTATTGATACAGATTTAGGGGGCGATCCAGATGATATTCAATCGCTGTTCAGGGCGGTTCACTATAGTGATATTCTAAAAATAAAAGGAATTGTAGCCACCCCCTGCAACCAGATAGAACAACATCCGTGGGACACGATTCCAAGGGTAAAACTGATTAAAAACTGGATTCAGCGAATTGACGTAGACCATCTTAGGGAAAAAGGATATACAAATTTAATGGACGAGACATCATTGCTTGATATTGTAAAGTTGGGGACCAAAAAACCGGGAGTTCCTTCAGAAAATGCCTCTTCGGAAGGCTCGGAGTGGATTATTCAGACAGCACAAAACTATTCCAAAGAGAACCCGCTGTGGATTTTGGTTTGGGGAAGTTTATCGACCACGGCACAGGCACTGTACGACGCTCCTGAAATTGCCGAAAAAATCCGAATTAATTGCATCGGGTCGACCAACACGCTGCACGACACAGCCAGCCGCAATTTTGTTTTTGATTTTATGGCTAAAACATATACCGATTTATGGTGGATTGAAGATGGCATTTTGCCCAGAGGAACACACGAAACTTTTAGAGGGGTTTACCAGTCTGGGAACCAGGAAGGGGAGTGGGCAGCTACCGGCTTTATCGACGCAAATATCCGGAATCACGGCTCCACACATCAGGGATTATTTGAAAAAAAATGTGGCGACGTATTTCCATCGGCAAACTGGCCCAAAAATACATTAAAGGAAGGAGATTCTCCAACGATCTTGTATTTGGTTTCATCGGTTTTAGGAAGTGTCGGAGATGTTAATGACCCCACAAAAGAGAGTTGGGGTGGTCAGTTCCGTCATTTTGATTCGCTTACTTACCCCAATTATTATATCGATTTGAATAAAACACCTGAAGAGTGCCAGTTTACCATCGGAAAATGGAGGGAAGATTTTTTACGCGACTGGAAAGAACGTTGGGATCGGTATTAAAATATTTCTTTTTTGTACTTATATTTCAAACATATCTATATATTTGTATTTATGGATATAAAAGAAAAGATTGAGGTAAAAAAGTTGGAGATTGAATCTGAAGAGAAGGGATTAAAAGGCTGGATAAAATCGAAGCAGGTTCAGAAAACGCTCATTGCTACAGTTATTGGTGCAATCGGTGGTTTTTTATATTTCTACTTCACTGACGGAAGAACGATGGATGCTATTCCTCCGGGAGATATTTTTCAAAATGTAATTTTTGGAGCATTCCTTGGATTTTTTGTAACCAATAGTCCGTGTGCAAGAAACAAATGTTAGGTTTGAGAAACAAAAACCGCTCCCTTTTCAGAGAACGGTTCTTTGCAAATTCAAATCAACATTAACCTTTTAGCAAATCCTTAATTCCACCGATTGAACTTAGGATTCCGCTGGCTTCGTATGGCATATAAACAGTTTTATTGTCTTCGCCGCTTACCATTTCTTTAAATGTTTCCAGGTATTTCATGGCTACGAGATAGTTGATTGGATCGCCGTTTTTTGCAATGGCCTCAGTAACTTTCAGGATGGCTTCAGCTTCTCCTTCGGCACGTTTTACTCTTGCCATCGCATCTCCTTCTGCTCTCAAAATTTCGGCTTGTTTTTCACCTTCAGCTTTGTTGATCTGCGATTCTTTAAAACCTTCAGCTTCCAGAATCATTGATTTTTTGGAACCTTCGGCTTCCAGTATTTTTGCCCGCCTATCGCGTTCAGCACGCATCTGTTTTTCCATCGCATCCCGGATATCGCGAGGTGGGTTGATGTCCTGCAATTCCACACGGTTTACTTTCACTCCCCATTTGTTTGTTGCCTCATCCAAAATAATTCTCAATTTGGAATTAATGGTATCGCGCGATGAAAGTGTTTCATCCAAATCCATCTCGCCAATTACATTACGCAGCGTAGTTTGTGTAAGTTTTTCAATGGCATCGGGCAGGTTCTCTATTTCATACATGGCTTTAATCGGGTCCATAATCTGAAAGTAGAGCAGCGCATTAATTTCGGTTCCCACATTGTCTTTTGTAATTACATTTTGCCTTGGAAAATCGTACACTGTTTCCCGTAAATCGATGCGGTCTTTGGTTTTAAAATGTACAATTTGTCTTCCGTCAAAATCTTCGCGAACATAACGCCAGATAATTTTACGAGGCTGGTCGATGATGGGGATAATTATATTTATCCCCGAAGTCAGTGTTCTGTGGTATTTTCCCAAACGTTCAACTATAATGGTTTGAGATTGCTGAACAATACGGATACCAACTGCGGCAAATACAATCACAAATACGGCCAACAGAATAAGAATTAAGGTTGTTGCATTCATAATAAAAGGTTTTTAATTGATTTTTTTTACGATTAAAACAATACTGTTTAACTGAACAATTTCAACGGTGGTCCCTGCAGGGATTTCATCGCTGTTGAGAGAGCGGGCCTGCCAATTGTCGCCATCGAGCAACACGCGGCCCCGGTTGTTTTCATTGCTGATTTCTTCGGTAACCTTTGCCTGGCGGCCTACCATTGCATCAACATTGGTTTTTCGATCCTCGGAATGTTTGTAAGCCACTTTTTTCATTACGGGCCGAACTAGAAAAAAACTCATTAATGTTCCGGAAGAGAAAAGAACAATCTGCCATTCCATTGACAAATCCAAACCTGCTGCCAGCGATCCGACAAGTGCGCCAATTCCGAAATTAAATAAAATAAAAGAGGGTATAAATATTTCCATAATAAAGGATATTAGAGCTATCAGTAACCAAATGTGCCAAAGTTCAAATTCCATAATTTTTGATTTTTAAAATGGATAAACCAAAGTTACTTTTGATACTCTAATCCGCCTGGTTTCTGTGGGGCTTTTCATCTGAAGTGATATAAAAACAAGGATAAAACATTTCGTCAGCAATCATTCTTCTTTCAGCCATTCCCGAAACGCCGCCGCCTTTAAACGGCTTACCGAAATGCGATTTGGAAATCCGTTGCTTACATTTAAACTCACCCTGAGTTTTCCATTGTTTTCCGGTTTGATTTCTGAAATGACATTCCGGGTAAGGATGAATTGCCGGTTTGCCCGGTAAAACATTTCATCGGGAAGAAATTCATTAAGGCTATCAAGCGACTTGTCGTGAATATATTGTTTCCCCGCAGTTGTAACCACGTATGTAATTTTATTTGCTGAGTATAAAAAAGCAATGTCGTCAAATCCGATATAAAAAGTTTTATTTCCCACTTTCAAAGCAAGTCGTTCGCTCTCCTTTTTTAGCGGAATCTCCACTTCGGGATCTTTTTGCGGGTGACTTTTTTCCAGTAGCTCAACTGTTATCACAATGCTGTCGATACTTATTACACGCACTTTCTCGCCAACTGAAATGACTTCACCGGAAACAGGGATACTTTTCCATTGGTCGCCATCAATTGCAACACACCCTGTATTCTTTAGCTCGTCAATTTCTTCGATTACTTTTCCTATTCTTCCCACCAAACCTCCAGCATTGGTTTTTATTACTTTTTTGCGATAGGCATATTTCATCATCAGAGGTTTTACTCCAACAAAACCTGCAACAGTTCCAATAATAAAAAGAATTATCTGAAGTGCTACAGGAGCATTAAAAACTGCCCCAAAGAAAGCAAAAATGCATCCTATACCAATGCTGGCCATCAGAAACGAAGGGATAAATATTTCGAGAATAAAAAAGACAATGGCAGCCAAAACCCAAAGGTGCCAAACATCAAATTCCATAAGCTAAGTTCTAAGTTGATTTATTTTTTGCATAAAGTTTTTTACTCGTTCGCGGTCAACATTGTTTTCCCAATATCCACCCTTTTTGAAAAAAGATCCGACGATAAAAGCATCAGCAAAATCCCAGTATTCGTGAATATTGTATTGGTCGACTCCTGAGCCGATAATTACAGGCAGCTTTGTGTTTTTTTTGACCTTCGCCACATCACCCACTTCTGCTTTCTCACCCGTGGACTTTCCTGTAACGATTAATCCGTCGCTTAAGAAAAATTCCGCAGCTTTTGCTGTCTCTTCCAACGAAATGTCGCTGGTAAGTGCATGCGAAGAATGTTTCTTTTTGATATCGGTGAGTATGGGTATATGCTCTGCACCAATTTGTTTCCGGTAACGAAGTAAATCTCCGGCGTCACTGTTTATCCATCCTTCATCAGCCATGTGTCCAAACACAAAACCTTCCACACGGATAAAACTTAATCCTGTTGCCAGGGCCACGGCAAGTGCAGCTTTATTGGCTCCGGCCAAAATCTGAATTCCGGCAGGAAGTTGAATTTCTTTTTTAATTTCAACGGCCACAGCTGTCATTCCGGCTACGACTTCAGGTCCAACTTCCCGGTTTAAATAAGGCCGATCATGCATATTCTCAATCATTATTGCGTCAACTCCTTCCTCTCGTAATAAAGTTGCTTCTTCAACAGCCTTTTTTGTTATTTGGGCTATACGAAGTTTGTTTTTGGGAGTACCGGGTAATGCTCCCAGATGAATCATTCCTATAACACTCTTACTGAATTTCAATGAGTAATTTTTTGTTGGCGTCTAAAGTTAAATTGAAATGATCAAAATTCCGCGTTCTGCACCAGAAAAAATCATATTCAGTATTTTAAAAATGAATTTGTATTTTTATTGTAAAATAAGAACTTAAGTCTCTTTTCATGAAGAATATAACAATACCTCTTTTATCTTTTCTGACATTTTTTATATTCTCTTGCTCAACCGGAGAAAAAGGAGAAATAAACACCTTAACAAATAAAGAAAAATCAGAAGGCTGGGCATTACTTTTTGACGGGAAAAGTATGAATAAATGGAAAATGTTTAATGGCGGAGAAGTTACCGGTTGGAAAATTGTCAACGGAGAAATGCACAATTCGGGTGGAGGGTCTGCTCACGGAGGTGATATTATCACTAAAAAGCAGTATGAAAATTTTGAATTATTCCTGGAATGGAGAGTAGCTCCTGAAAGTAACTCCGGCATATTTTATCATGTACAGGAAGGATTGACTGATGCGATTTCTGAATCAGGTCCGGAATACCAGTTGATAGATGATAAAGGATGGCCGGGAGAATTGGAAAATTGGCAAACTTCGGGGGCAAATTATGGTATGAATCCTCCGGAAGATGCAGAAGTAAAACCAATTGATGAATGGAATACGGCCCGGATTGTTGTTAAAAATCCACATGTAGAGCACTGGTTAAATGGCAAAAAAGTAGTTGAATACGAACTGTGGAATGACAATTGGAAAGCCAATAAAGCTGAAGGGAAGTGGGCAGAAGCGCCACATTACGGAGAAGCGAAAGCCGGCCACATCGGCTTACAGGATCATGGTGGCCTTACGATGTTCAGAAATATTAAAATAAGGGAATTGTAAACATTAAAACTTTGGTTTCTCCAAAGAAAACCTCATCGATCTTAAAGGGCTCTCACCTCAACGGGGAATGACAATCAGAATTATTCAAAAAAACTATCTTTGTCGGAAAAATAGATAGAAGCATGGCTTTTTCTGCATTTCGGGGAATGAAACCCTTTCCGCAATTGATGTTCTCAATTTTTGTAGTTGTTGTTAGTTTTCTTGCTTTTTTTGTATTATCACTAATCATAGCTGTCCCGGTTTTTGGCATCGACTCAGTGTTAAATATGCCAGGTGTAAATGATTTAAACAATCCTCAAAGCATTACCATTTTAAAATATTTTCAGATTGTTCAGTCATTGGGTTTGTTTATTGTTCCTCCAATTATTTTAGGCTGGCTTTATTTGGGAAATATCTCAGAATATTTGTTTTTGAATAAATCCACCACATTATCGTCAGCTTTAATAGTGTTGATTTTGATGTTTATTGCTACACCGGCAATAAATTTAACGGGTGAACTAAACGCAAAAATGCAACTGCCTGACTGGTTAAGCGGGATTGAACGATGGATGAAGCAAACGGAAGAAAGCGCGGCGCAGTTAACGGAAGCCTTTTTGAATGTAAAAACAACAGCCGGACTAGTGTTTAATATTTTTATGGTTGCCTTTTTACCTGCCATTGGTGAAGAATTTCTTTTCCGGGGTGTTATTCAACGCTCTTTTACACGAATGACAAAAAGCCACCACTGGGGTATTTGGATTTCAGCAATTTTTTTTAGCGCTTTACATATGCAGTTTTATGGTTTCCTGCCACGCTTACTTCTAGGAGCACTTTTCGGGTATTTGCTGGTTTGGAGTGGTTCGATGTGGATTCCAATTTTGGCTCATTTTTTTAACAACGCTTTTGCGGTTATTTCTTTGTATATGATTGACAACAATTTGATGAGTCCGGAAGTTGAAAACTTTGGTTCCGCTGCCGACAGCATATACTATGCATTTATTAGTCTTGCAATTATCGTTTTATTGCTATTTCTATTCAGAAAACAAAATAAAAAGAATACACTTCCTTCCCCACAAAAAACTGTACACTGAAGATAAAACATCAGCCCCATCGCTTATTCCCAAAACGTTAAGAATCGACAAGCTGATTAAACGACAATGTTGCCAGTAATCCCAGCGTAACTAAAAAACAATAGTTCCATTGTCCCCGGGGACTTAAACTGTAGCAGACGAAGCATAGCATTTGTCAGAGTTTTCGATGGGCACCTATCCTTAATTGTGGAACTTATTCACTTTCTTGCAAATTTTATCTCCCGGGGTAAAACCACTTTCCCTTTTTTCGTGGATTTCGTTCAATATAAATCACTCAAAAAGAATTTGTCATTTATCACTTTTTACCATTATTTGACGGAGATTATTCAATTGGATATTCCGACTTTACAGGCACTTGGCAGAAAACACTGGTAACCATGCCGGGTTTGAGTCTCAGACAATCAGCCTTCATCTCAAATAATTTCTGAAGCGACACAAAATTCAGGTGGTAATTTAATTCCAATTAAGTGGAATGAATCCTATATTAATTAAATAGCCTAAGCGTACTCGAACAGCAAATCAACCTGCAAGTCGACGGCTCTGAGTTTTTTCTTCTCCTTTCGTCTGAAAACATAAACAATCCCATATTCCTGTGCTTGTTGGCGTTTATGTTTTGGAGAATCTGAATTTACATGTTCCTCAATTTCATTCCATAGCTTGCTAATAAAATCATTGGTTGAAATACGAATTTCTTTCATTCGCTCGAAAGAACGGTTTGATATCCTTCTCATATTTTGCATAAAAATTGCAATGTCCTTAAAATCCTGCAGTCTTATCTTCACCAAAGCAATAGAAGGGCTATAAATTGGGCTTCCTCCGCTTTGAATCCTTTTTTGCTCACCACTAACTACTTTTTCTCCCCACTCTATGATGTCATTTTCAGTATTTAAGGGCGGAAGCTTACCATTTAGTGAATCCAGTTCATAAAATTTAAGCGTCTCTCTCTTAGTTTCTTCTCTTTCAACACTCATATACAAAGCCTGTACGAAGTGGGAAATATACATTACAGCTTTTTCCATTACAACTTTGTATTCCTTTTGTTTATTTGCCTGTTTCTGGAGGTCGGAATCGTACTGTAAAAGTGTACTTTCGAAAGCTATTTTTACCTGTTTTAGCTGTTGATATGTATAACGGGAAAAGGCCAGCTTTTCTTCACTGGTTTTATCTGCCAGTTTAAGGGCAGATTCCATTGCCCTGATTCGGGCTTTGTCTGTTGTTGGTAATCTTCTGTATGGCATAATCTTCAAATACTTTAGGCGAAGTTAATAAACAGGAAAGTAATTTGTGGTTGTTCGCAACCTGAATTATGCACAGCCTGTTGTGAATTAAAAAAGCCTTCTCATTTCTGAAAAGGCTTTTCCTATTCTTTTTGCAACTAATATTACCTGCTTAACCGTGATACTAAATATTCCCTGTTCAAACGTGCAATGTTTGTTATGGAAATACTTTTGGGACATTCTACCTCGCAGGCGCCGGTATTTGTGCAACCGCCAAAACCAAGTTCATCCATTTTGGCAACCATATTCCGGGCACGTTTTTTTGCTTCAACCTGCCCTTGCGGCAATTTTGCCAAGTGCGAAACCTTAGCCGAAACAAACAACATTGCGGATGAATTTTTACAGGCTGCCACGCAAGCACCACATCCAATACAAGCAGCGGCATCCATCGATTCCTCGGCATCTTCATATGCAACAGGAATTGTATTTGCATCAGGTACGCCTCCGGTATTTACCGAAACAAATCCACCGGCCTGTAGTATTTTCTCAAATGCAGTTCTGTCTACAATGAGATCTTTTATAACAGGAAAGGCTGCTGCACGCCATGGTTCAACAGTAATGGTTTCCCCGTCTTTAAATTTGCGCATGTGTAACTGGCAGGTGGTAACTTCAGTATCCGGTCCGTGTGGACGTCCATTAATGTAGAGACTACAAGTTCCGCAAATACCTTCGCGGCAGTCGTGATCGAAAGCAATTGGATCAATTCCTTTTTCAATCAGTTCATTATTTAAAATGTCCATCATTTCAAGAAAAGAAGATCCGGTAGAAATATTCTCAATTGTATAGGTTTCGAATTTACCTTTACTGGAAGCATTCTTCTGCCGCCAGACTTTTATATTTAGTTTTTTCAGAATTTTATCAGCCATAATCTTAAAGATTTATGATTTATAAATTTTCGATTGATTATTTGTAAGAACGTTGTGTCAGTTTAACATTCTCAAATACCAAATCTTCTTTATGCAGCGTTGGTTCTTCACTTTCTCCTTTATATTCCCAGCAAGAGACGTAGGTGAATTTTTCATCGTTACGTTTTGCTTCACCTTCTTCGGTTGCTGATTCTTCGCGGAAATGGCCACCACATGATTCATTTCTGTCGAGTGCGTCACGAGCCATCAGTTCTCCAATATCGAGAAAATCGGCAACACGGCCTGCTTTCTCCAATTCGGGATTAAGGTTATCCAGATCTCCCGGAACTTTAACATCTTTCCAGAAGTCTTCCCGAATTTCCTTAATCATTTCAATGGCTTTTTTCAGGCCTTCGGCGTTACGTGCCATTCCAACATAATCCCACATAACCTGGCCCAATTTCTTATGGAAATAATCCACCGATTTAGAACCTTTGATGTTATATAGTTTTTCCAGTCTGCCGGTAACTTCTTTTTCTGCTTCTTCAAATTCAGGTGCATTGGTATCGATTTTTGGTGTCATTATTTCGTCAGCCAAATAATCGCCAATCGTGTAAGGAAGCACGAAATAACCGTCCGCCAACCCCTGCATCAAAGCTGAAGCCCCCAAACGGTTTGCACCGTGGTCAGAGAAGTTTGCTTCTCCAATGGAATAAAGTCCCGGAACAGAAGTCATCAGGTTATAGTCGACCCAGGTTCCACCCATTGAATAATGGATAGCCGGGTAAATCATCATCGGATTTTTATATGGATCTACGTCCGTAATTTTTTCATACATCTGGAAAAGGTTTCCGTAGCGGGCTGCAATTACATCTTTTCCCAAACGATCGATGGCGTATTTAAAATCAAGGAACACTGCTTTTCCTTCCGCATTCACTCCAAATCCGGCATCACAACGTTCTTTAGCCGCACGTGAAGCTACATCACGCGGAACAAGGTTCCCGTATGAAGGATATCTTCTTTCCAGGTAAAAATCACGATCTTCGTCCGGAATATCATTCGGACCAATTTCACCTTTTTGTAATTTTACTGCATCTTCTTTTTTCTTGGGAACCCACACACGACCATCGTTACGCAATGATTCTGACATTAAAGTCAACTTTGATTGCTGATCACCATGAACCGGAATACAAGTCGGGTGAATTTGCACAAAACAAGGATTCGCCATAAAAGCACCTTTTTTGTAACATTGCCATGCGGCAGAACCATTACTTCCCATTGCGTTTGTCGACAAGAAGAAAACGTTTCCGTAGCCGCCGGTAGCTACAACTACAGCGTGTGCTCCATATCTTTTAATTTCTCCGCTTACTAAATCGCGGGCAATAATACCACGGGCTTTTCCGTCAATTTTTACAACATCCAGCATTTCATGGCGGCTGTACATTTCAACATTTCCTTTTGAAATTTGGCGGTTTAAAGCCTGATAAGCTCCCAGCAGCAACTGCTGTCCGGTTTGTCCGCGTGCGTAAAACGTACGACTAACCAGCACACCACCAAACGAACGGTTGGCTAACAAACCGCCGTACTCACGACCAAACGGTACACCTTGTGCCACACACTGGTCGATAATATTAGGAGATACTTCGGCCAACCGATACACATTTGCTTCCCGTGCACGATAGTCACCTCCTTTAATTGTATCATAGAATAAGCGGAAAACCGAGTCATTATCGTTCTGATAGTTTTTAGCAGCATTAATACCTCCCTGTGCGGCAATCGAGTGCGCACGACGTGGGCTGTCCTGATAACAAAATGCCTTAACATTATAACCCAGTTCAGCAAGAGAGGCAGCAGCGGAAGCGCCACCAAGTCCTGTTCCAACAACAATTACTTCTAACTTGCGTTTATTCGCCGGACTTACCACCTTTATATTTGCTTTGTGCTTACTCCACTTTTCAGCCAAAGGTCCTTCCGGTATTTTTGAATTCAATATACTCATAATCAACTCCTTTCTAACATTTAAAATTTAACGAGAAAATACAACGGGATTGCAGCAAAGCCAATAGCAACAATAATTGCGTACGCATAGCCAATAGCCTGCCATCTTTTCATCCAGTACTTATTGTTTAATCCCAATGTTTGAAAAGCCGACCAGAATCCGTGCGAAAGATGGAATCCCAGAAGCAAACCTCCCAAAATATAAAAGAAGCAATAAGCCACACTTCCTTTAAATAAATCGGCAACAAGGGTATAAGTATCTTCCATTTCTTCCCCCCCAATAACAATGGTACTCATGGTGTGGGGATCAAACTTAATTACCCAGAAAAAGTTGATAATGTGGATAATAAGGAAAACCATAACCAAAGCACCCAAAACGAGCATATTGCGCGACGCCCAACTACTGGCTCCGCTCATGTTCTTTTTGTCATACTTTACAGGTCGTGCTTTCCAGTTTTGAAACTCCAGATAAAATGACCATAAAATGTGGATTAAAAAACCTAATCCTAAAAGGGGCTCCATTATTTTAATGGCCGGGTTTGTTGCCATAAAATTTGCACCCAAATTAAAAAGCTCACCGCTGTCATCAAAGATCAGCAATAGATTCAAGGTCAAGTGAACTGCGATAAAAGCAACCAGGAAAAGCCCGGTGATACTCATCAGGAACTTCCGTCCAATTGACGCCGCTAAAAACTTACTCATAGATTTTCTATTTAATTTTGGTTTAATTCAAAAAAAATTTAAACGGCACAAAAGTAGATGAACCGATTTTACCCCCAAAAAGAGAAGCTCTAAATTTAGCTAATTTATATCGTTTCTACGAAGAATTTAATCCATTATTAACTTTTGAATCTTGCTTAATAGAAATCCTGTATTTTGGACTTTATGTAACACCGATTGTAAACCAGAACTCACAAAGCAGGAGAAAAGCTTATATTGGCTTATTTCAGTTTTTTGAATGCTTTGCTCCATTCATGTAAAGAAAACGCAGTAGTTAATGCAATCAGCTCACCCGGCTGCGACAGATTTTCGATATATTTCAACTCCACAGAACCAAAGGTACACTGAACTGCAACTGATTTTCTGTTGCTCAGATTAACAAAACCTTTTATTCTTAAAGCTTTTGGCGACCATTCATTTAAAAAGCTTAACAATGCCTGTTCCGACAGCTTTTTGTTGCTTTTTATTACCATGGAAGAAATATCAGGCCGGGGAAGTGCTTTTTGGTCTGAAAAATACAACTTATCTGTAGCAGCCCCGCCTAATTGAAAATCGACATTGCAAAAACTGGCCTCTTTTATTTCAGCAAAAGGATTAATACTCCTTATCTCCGTTTTTAATTCATCTGTTCCGTTTTTTATCAAATCGGTTTTATTAATTACAACCACATCCGCCATTCTCAGCTGATGGACTACGCGTTGTTTTTGCAATCCAACTTTTGAAAAATTTACGGCGTCGACAATACACCAGTTGGATGCCAAAAAAATTTTCTCCGACAAAGTACCGGAAGATACAACCTCCGCAACCGAGGTAGTATCCGAGAGACCGGAAGATTCAATTATTATGGCTTCCGGTTGCACTTCATCGACAAATTTCTCCAGTGAACGAACAAAACTCCCCATTAAACAAACACAAAAGACCGAACCATTTTTTATTTCGAGAAGGTGAATACTTTTTCCATCTTTTCTGAGGCCGGCTCCATCAATATTTGCAGGTGCAAATTCATTCTGGATAATTCCAATTTTGGTATTATCAGAATATTTTTCTATAATCTTTTTCAGAAGAGTAGTCTTCCCACTCCCCAAAAAACCGGAAATAATGTGAAACGGAATATTCTGCATATTGCCAACAAAAATATTTAAATATATTTTTCGATAAAACAGAAAAAGCAGTTAACAAACCAAAACCGGTTTCAGAATATAATTTATATTAAATATAAACTTACAGAAGGAAATCTTTTAGTACATTTACAACTTATTACAATCAATCTTTAACCTAAAAAATTTCAGAAATGAAAAAATTTATCCTCAAAAGTGCGAGTATAATTTTGGCTATTTCGCTGCTCTCTGCACAAAACTACAGCATATACGCCAGAGATATAACTACCGCAACTCCGGAACTCGATGAGTCAGTTTTCAATTACGATGAAGCTGAACTCAACGATGCTTTAAGTGAATTAAATGATCTGGATAATTATCTGGAAAGCAATACAGATGCTACTTTTGAATCACTCTCAGAACAAGAGAGCGACCTTATTACAAATATTGAAAGTACTGCTTCTCCAATGGGAATGTCGGGTCAGGATTCAGAACCTCCTCTCGGAATCCCGTCATTTTTATGGGGATGTGTATTTGGTATTCTCGGATTACTGGTAGTTTATATTGCCACCGACAATGACAAGGAAGAAGCCAAAAAAGCCATGTGGGGATGTTTGGCAGGAACAGCAGTTTCAGTTGTTATTTATGTCATTGCATTTGCCGCAGTTGAGTCGTCAAATTAAAACGATTTCGTAACAATAAAGTCAAAAGGCTGTTTAATTATTTAAGCAGCCTTTTTATCTGATTATGATTCAATATATAAACAGACTTTTATTCCTGGCTTTTTTTATTGCAGGCCTGAACTCATCAGCTCAGGACTATTACAGAATGCGTGCTGACTTCACCATTAAAATAAAAAGGGCAGAAGGTCAATCAAATTTGACAAAAGGAACGATATATTACGATAAATATGCCAAGGAACTCATTTACGACATTTCATTTCCTTCGAAAGAAAAATGGGTAGTACAGGATTCCAGAATTTACAAAATCAAATCAGGTGAAACATATTTTACAGAAGAAATTCCATCGGTAAATGAATTTACGGTATTTCATCTTGCCCTGAATTCAAGCCTCGAATACTTTGGTTTAAAAGAAGCAAATTTTGCTGTTGACAAAGTAGAGAAAAAAGGTGATTTGGTGATTTCGTACTGGAAAATCCCTATGCAAATTCAAAAAATGATTAGTAATATTGCGCTGGCTAAAAAAGGAAACCAACTTCACAGTGTGGTAATAATGGGCAAAAATAATCAGATAATTAACCGTCAGTTTTTTAAAGACTATATTAAAATTGATGGTTTTGAGTTTCCCGGCACAATCGTTCAGATCTTTTATGAAGAAAACCAGCAGGAGAATTACCAGGTTATGGAATTTGAAAACATTGTTTTAAACGATACGGAAAATGACTCGGAATACCATTATGAACTGGAGCGTTAGTAAAGTTGGAAATATTCTGATACTGCTGTTTGCCTTTCTGTTATTTGCAGGAAAATTAAACGCGCAAAATAACGACCCCTACGGTTTTAAAAACTTAAAGGGACTTTTTGAAGCGGGCGAACATGTGATACCTAAATATTCTTCAACCGGCGATAAACAAAAAAATGAACTGGAGTTTATTCTGGCAACCGGGTTTAATACTTACAAAGCTTTTTTTTCATCGCAGGATAACCCCAGTTGTGTTTTCTACCCTTCATGCTCGGTATATTCTGTTGAAGCATTTCAGCAAAAAGGATTATTCCTGGGGACGCTTTATACATTTGACCGACTTTCCAGGTGCCATCGTTTAGTTAAAGCAAATGAGTATATTTATAATCCCGAGAAACAACGATTTTATGATCCGCTTAAATAAAACGACACTCCTTTTCTGCTTTATTCTTTTTTTTCATGTTGGAAATACACAAAACCTTTTCAATACCGAAAATCTGAAAAAATTTGCCGCTTATCTTCAGAACACACGCCAATACGATTTGGCGGCCAGCGAATATGAGCGAATTTTGAGCATAACTCCCTACGATGTAACGGTTTATCCTGAACTTTTAACCGCTTACCGATTGGGGAACAATTGTCAGAATTCGTTTCAAACGCTTGAAACATTGAAAGTCAATCGTTTTTTTGAGAATTCTCCGGTTGCTTCAGAATATTTAAAACTGACATTGACGTGTAACTGTTGTTACGAAAAACCATTATTCACGGAAGCTCTTTCGTCGCTCGATGCAACAGAGAGAGCTTTTTATCAGTTAGGACACTATATCTTTTCCAAAAAAGAAGACGCTTTGATTTCTTTTACTTCCAGCAATGCCGATATTTTAAACAACAATTTTCCTGATATCTTTTCGAATGCACTTGATATTCAAATGATGAAGGAGAAAAGCCCGTTTGTGGCAGCTTCAATGTCGGCAATAATTCCCGGAAGCGGGAAAGCCTATTCCGGATACTGGGGGGATGCAGTAATGTCATTGCTTTTTGTATCCACAAACGCATGGCTTTCCTACCAGGGATTTAAAAAGAAAGGAGTTAAAAGTATAACGGGATGGATTTTTGGATCAATTTCTTTTGGTTTTTATACAGGCAATATCTGGGGTTCGGCAAAAGCCGCTAAGAACCGTAACACAGCAGCATACAACAAACTTTACAATGAAGCTAAAAATAATTATTATAAGCGTTTTTAGTTTGTTTGTGTATTCGTTTTCAGTGGCGCAAACCATTGATGAAACGTATGACTTTGCAAACCAGCAATTCAGGCTTGGAAATTATCAAAAGGCGCTGGTTGAATTTCAGCGTGTAGCTTTTTTTGATTCACAAGACAAGTATAACGATGTTTATCAAAAAATTGGAGACTCATTTTTTGCGTTGAATGATTACAATATGGCGGCACAAAACTATAGTGTGGCCATAAGAATAGCGCAAACTGACAGTTTACAAATCGAGCTGATTTTCAAAAAAACAAATTGTTTTTTTAAACAAAAGAATTTTTTGCTTGCACTAAACGAGCTATTTGTGATTTCCGAACCGGAATCGGCTTACCTCAAAAACAAATATCATCTGTACCTCGCTACCAGCTATTTCGGAATTGGCGATTATAACAGTGCCCTTAATTACTTCGGAGAACTCATCCCGCGGCAGATGAGCGAGGAACTTGCGGAAATTTTTGAGGATTTTGAGAATTACAACCAACGTTTCAGACCGGATAAAATTAAAACGATGAGCATGCTGTTGCCCGGGCTGGGACAATTTTACACCGGGAATATTTTAAAAGGATTAAACTCTTTTGTTCTTATTGGAGGAATTGCCGTTGCAACGGTTTTTATTTGGCAGGCCTATGGTTTTCTCAACGCTTTTTTATCAACAAGTTCATGGTATTACCGTTATTATACCGGCGGATATAAACACGCCAAAGACCTTGCGGTGCATAAACTGGAACATAAAAGAGAAGTGGTTTATCAGTCTGTTCTTCAACTTATAGAAGAAAATATCGATAAAGTGAAATGAAAATACTTCTTTTAGTAAATCTGTTATTTTTAACTACGCTTTCAAAACCGGTTTTTTCTTCAGAGAACGACAGTATTGTTACAAATGTATTTTCGCATATTTACAATGAACAATACGCAGAAGCGCATGCTACAATCTCAGCAAACAGGGCCAACCTGGAAAGTTTTTATACCGATGTGTTAACCATTGATTTGTTTTGGTGGGAATTTGTACAGGCAAAACAAAACAATGAAAAACAAAAAGTATTTTTATCATTCCTTGAGAAATTTGACAGCACCTATGTAAACGACGCAGAATTAAAACAGAGGCAGCTTATTAAAAATTCTTATCAGATTCGGTACGAATTCAAGCGGTTTAACATTATCGGTGCAATAAATACAAGGGCAACAATAAAAAAGTTGCTCGACGAAATTACCTCTGAAAATCTGGATTATCCTGAAAACCGAATGAAATTGCTCAGTCTCTACAGCTCCCTTTTCCAATATTTCGATAATCTGATAAACCCTCTTTTTAGTAAAAACAGAAGAGAAATCCGGGCAAAAGCTCTTGTTGAAGTTGAAGGTTTTACCGGAGAGAATGATATTATCGTAAAAACGCTCTCTCTGTATTTCCTCGGGAGAATATATTTGAATATCGAAAAGGACGATAAAAAAGGTATACGTTATTTTACTGAATTATCAGAATATTATCCCAAAAATAAATTATTCAAAGAGGTTTTGGAAAAACACAAATAAATATATCTTCCCCTCCGTGATATAAAATTTGGTATAAAAATATCATTTCCCATCCACTATTTCCCTCACCTTTTGAATATGCTCCGGTGTTGTGCCGCAACAACCTCCAATCATATTTGCTCCGGCGGAAATAATTTTGGGAATAAGCATAGCCATCTCCTCCGGGCTTTCAGGAAAAACTGTTTCTCCGTCTTTATACACCGGCATTCCCGCATTTGCATGTACCAAAACCGGAATATCTTTATTGATTCGACGAATTTCTTCAACAATCCCAATCATATTTGCGATTCCATTTCCACAGTTTGCGCCTATCAACTCAGCACCGGCGTCAATAATGGTAGTTACCATATCAGTTGGTGACACCCCCATCATCGAACGAAACGTACCATCCACTGTTTTTTCAAACGTCATTGTACAAAACACTTCCATTTTTGTGTTTTCTTTTGCAGCCCGAATGGCTAGTCGCGCTTCATCCAAATCGGTCATAGTTTCAATCATAATTGCATCGGCGCCGCCCGCTTCCAATCCTTTGGCCTGTTCTTTAAAAGCATCGTACAATTCTTCTTCGGTAACATCTCCCATCATCAGAATTTTACCCGTAGGGCCAACCGAACCCAATACAAACTTATCTCCGGCAGCTTTTCTGCTAATTTCTGCGGCTGCCTTGTTTAGTTCAAAAACTTTATCACCCAGACCATACTTTTCAAGCTTAAAACGAGTACCACCAAAACTGTTTGTCTCAATCAAATCAGAACCGGCATCAATATAACTCTGCGCAATTTCCAGCACTTTCTCAGGATATTTACTATTCCACTCTTCAGGACATTCTCCAGGCTGTAAACCCATTTGCTGAAGAAAAGTTCCCCAGGCACCATCGGAGACAAGTATTTCTCCTCTCTTTATCAGTTCTACTATTTTCCCCATTTTTTTAATTTCGGTTAAGCGACAAGTGAATTTAAATATTCCACCAGTCCTTGAGGATCAGGAGAGTAGGCGTCAGCGCCTATTCTTTGCCTGAAATCGTCGTTTACCGGTGCACCTCCAACTGCAATTTTTGCAAACGGCATAGCTTCTTTTATCGCTTTTGTAATTCGTTCCATACTTACCATCGTTGTTGTGAGCAACGCGGAAAGGCCAACAATTGCATTTTCATTTTCCCGGAGGGCTTCAACAAATTTATCAGCAGACACATCGGTGCCTAAATCCACGACCTTCCAACCGTTTCCTTCTACCATCATCGAAACCAGGTTTTTCCCAATGTCGTGCAAATCTCCTTCAACAGTACCAATAATTAAAGTACCTTTTTGTTTTACTTCCCCGGTAAGAAAATAAGGCTTTAAGTGTAGCAAAGCAGTACTCATTGCTTTTGCCGACATAAGAACCTGGGGAACAAACACTTTATTCTCTCTGAATTTGACACCAACTTTTTCCATCCCAGGCATCAATCCCTCTGAAAGTATTTTTTGGGCAGAAATACCGGAATCCAACGCCTGTCTGGTTAGTTCATCGGTTCCATCCATATCTTTCATTTGAGGCGGATAAGGTGCGGCCTTATTGATTTTACCAAATTCTATACAATCTGAAATTTTGGTTAGTAGATCACTCATATTTTGGTCTTTTAGGTTATTTAACAAAAATACCATTAAATATTTGCAGACAAAATAGTTATATTTCAATTCTTACAAACCGTTTTAGAAAAATTCACATCATATAAAAGTTTAGTCCAAAATAGACGTGCCGGTTTGTAATCCACAAGTTAAATTCTAACTTTAAAGCTGAAAATCCTAAACTAAATTAAATGTCAACACCGTTTCTGATTTTTATTGTTATTTCAGCAGTTGCGCTTTTACTTTTAATGGTTTTAAAATTAAAAATCAGCGCATTTATTTCTTTATTAATAACAGCCATTTATGTAGGAATTGTGGCAGGAATGCCGCTTAATGGGATAACACAGGCTATTCAGGATGGAATGGCAGGAACACTTGGTTTTGTTGCAACAGTGGTGGGGCTGGGAGCTATTTTTGGGCAAATGCTGGAAAGTTCAGGGGGAGCCGAATCGCTGGCGCATTACCTGGTGAAAAAATTTGGGACAGACAAAGCCTCATGGGCAATGGTAATCACAGGTTTTATTGTGGCCATCCCGGTGTTTCTCGATGTTGGATTTATTATATTGGTGCCCATTATTTATGCACTTTCCCGCGACACAAAAAAATCGCTGTTGTATTATGGAATTCCGCTGCTTGCAGGGCTGGCCGTAACCCACAGTTTTATTCCTCCCACGCCCGGCCCGGTAGCAGTGGCCGATATTATTAATGTTCAATTGGGGTGGGTCATTTTACTGGGTGTTATTTTGGGATTTCCAACTGCTGTAATTGCAGGCCCCATTTGGGGAAAATTTATTTCAAAAAAAATCTACATCGAACCTCCTTCGGAAATTGATATTCAGCAGAAAAAAGATTACGATGAAAACAACCTGCCTTCATTTCGTTTAATCGCCATAATCATCGCGGTTCCTTTATTTTTAATTTTAGTCAATACATTTACCGGTCTAGCTGTAAGTAAAGAAGTTGTTGAAAAATCAATCTGGACAGATATTTTTGAATTTGTAGGACACCCGTTTTCAGCGTTAATTATTGCAACTTTAATAGCTACATACTTTTTATGTATTCGCCGCGGATTAGAGAAACAAAAAATCCTTGACCTTAGTACAAAGGCACTTGGCCCGGCCGGAATTATCATTTTAATTACTGGCGCAGGTGGTGTACTAAAACAAATTTTGGTAGATAGCGGTATTGGAAAAATCATGGCAGAATCGATGGCCGGTTCAGCCCTCCCTCCAATTTTACTTGCATGGCTGCTGGCTGCTGTGGTAAGGGTAACTCAAGGTTCGGCAACCGTTGCCATGATTACTGCTGCCGGAATAATTGCTCCGGTTTTAGGAGAATTTGGGTTGAGCGACCCTGAAAGAGCGCTTGTGGTTTTGGCTATCGCTTCCGGGGCAACACTTCTTTCACATGTTAACGACAGTGGTTTCTGGCTGGTTGGGAAATATTTTGGGATGAATGAAAAACAAACCCTGCAATCGTGGACAGTTATGGAGTCGATAATTGCTATTTGCGGATTGGTATTTACACTGTTAGCCAGCCTTTTCTTTTGATTTTAGCCTATGAATTTTGAGTTTAAATATTTTAGTGAATTATCACTGGAAGAATTATACGAAATACTACAACTCAGAGCTGAAATTTTTGTTGTTGAACAAGATTGTATTTACAACGATTTGGATGGTTTGGACAAAAATGCTGTCCACCAATTTCTCCGGGAAGATGGAAAAATTGTTGCCTATTCGAGGTTACTAAAACCCGGAACACGTTTTTCTGAGTATTCCATTGGAAGAGTAATCGTCAAAAAATCGGAAAGGGGCAAGGGAATTGGTTGTCGTATGATGAAGGATGCAATGTCATTTATTTTAAATAACTGGAATGCCACTAAAATAAAAATCAGTGCACAAAAGTATCTGCAAAATTTTTATGAAAGCCTGGGATTTATAATTGTTACAGAAGAATACCTTGAAGACGGAATACCTCATTATGGAATGATATACCAAAAGAAAAACCGAAAGAATTCCTAAGCCCACAAGAGCTGAGCGGATTGATTCAACTGAAAAGTTTTTTTGTGACATTTTGGGCAAACGGCCATTTGCAGGCGATGAATATTTGTGCGTCGTAAACGTGCCTTGCAGGAGTTACACCTGAATTCGCTCCTATGAAGCAACTCCGTATCTTTTAAAATTTTCACTTCAACTTTATCCGATAATATTTTACACCTTGGACAAATATACACCTCAAAACCAGCCTTAATAAAAAGATGATTGTACTTTTTTGAAAGCTCTTTAATTAGTCGGTGTGTCTTATAGTGAAAATACCTGGTCTTTTGTTTTAAATATTCACTTGCAGGCTGAGAATGAATTAAAAACCCGTGACCGCGATTGAACTCTTCTTCATAGCCACAAAAAGTACAACGATATGCATGTGTGTGACCCATTTTAAATTGAATTATGGAATAATATACGGATTTTTAACCTGATTACTAGCTCCTTAAAGAAAGAATAAATTCACATCTTATCAACCAAATTGAAGCGTGGTTGTTTATGATGTACAGAATGTGTATAAAAAAAATTCAAACAAATATTAAAATTAATTAGAATGAAAACACTGGTTTTTACATTTGTCCTGTTTCTAGGATTTACAGCACAAATTTTCTCAAAAGATCTTCATGTGGGGGATAAAGCGCCGGATTTTACGGCAACATCGGTCGACGGCACGAAATGGAACCTGGGTGATCACCTTGGGAGCAAAAATATTGTAGTTTATTTTTACCCGGCTGCCATGACAGGAGGATGTACCAAACAGGCATGTGCTTACCGCGACTTTAGCAGCGATTTAGAATCTGCCGACGCTTTGGTTGTTGGAATTAGCGGAGATAATGTAGAAGGATTAAAAGTATTCAGAGATTCTTATGATTTAAATTTCCCGTTACTTTCTGATATGTCAGGTGAAATTGCAGGTAAATTTGGAGTACCAACCAGAGACGGAGGCACCATAGAACGTGAAATCGATGGAAAAAACGTTGAACTCACCCGAGGAGCAACAGCAAGCCGATGGACATTTATCATTGACAAAGAGGGAAAAGTAATTTATAAAAATGAAGATGTTGACGCAAGTGGTGATCCGAAAGATGTGCTTACTTTTTTAAAAAATAATTCTTAGGTTTGTCGCTGATTGAAAACCAAGAATTAAAAAAATGAAAAAATTAGCCTTATTAGTCCCTGTAACACTGCTATTTTGTCTTTTTTTATCTCCTTTTTCAGGTAGTGCAAAGGAAGATAAATCCGGAGCCCAACAGGAAAGGCTGGCTGTTTATATCGAAATAAAACTGGACAATGGCGAAACTGTCGGATTTTTTGGAGAAGGAACAACAGTTGAGACCTCAAGCTCTGTCTTCCTGAAGACGTACAAAATTAAGCTCCCCGGGGAAGCTATGGAGCAAATTGATTTTGGATATTTTGCCAACAAAATTATAGGAGCTGTAGTAACACTCAGCAACGAAGAAAAAATAGTTGGTGTCGGGTTTCTGAACAAAGCCGGATATCTCAATTTTACCGTTCATAAAAATGGTTCGGGAGGCTACTTCCCAAAAGGTTGGTTTTAATCATCCAACTCATTTTCAAGTAAATTACCCGGAATTTCTTTTGTAGTTTTTGCCCCCAACTTCTTAATGTTCTCGGCACGGCGAACTAGGTTTCCTGCACCGGTATGAAGTTTATTCATGGCCAGTTCATATGTTTTTCTGGTGGTTTCAAGGTTTTTACCCATATTTTCCATATCGCCTATAAAACCAACAAATTTATCATACAAAGCACCTCCCTGTCTTGCTATTTCCAGCGCATTTCGGTTTTGATTTTCCTGTTGCCAGATGGAAGCAATTGTACGCAGGGTTGCAAGCAGAGTTGACGGACTTACGATTACCACCTTCAAATCCCAGGCAAAAGAAAACAGTTCCTGATCTTCCTGAACAGCAACACTAAACGAGGCTTCAATGGGGATAAAGAGCAATACAAAATCAGGTGAGTTCAGATTTTTTGCAGTTTGATAATGCTTTTCGCTTAGTCCCTTTATATGTGTTTTTATACTCAAAAGATGTTCCTTGATAAACTTTTGCCTTTCGTCTTCGGCAGAAACATTTACTGCCCGTTCATAAGCTACCAAAGAAACTTTTGAGTCGACAATAATGTGCTTGTTATCAGGAAGATTAATTATAATATCAGGCTGAATACGTTTTCCATCCTCTGACGTATCACTAAATTGTTTCTGATATCCCTGTTCGCCTTCGTTTAAGCCCGAACGCTCAAGAATACGTTCCAAAACTACTTCTCCCCAGTTTCCCTGTTTTTTTACATCGCCTTTTAATGCTTTGGTCAGATTACTTGCTTCCTCGCTGATTTTTGTATTTAATTCATGTAATTTTTTTAGCTCTGCCCGCAAATCGGTCTGGTCTTTTAATCCTTTCTGATAAGTGTCTTCCACTTTCTTTTCAAAAAGCAGAATTTTTTCCTTTAGGGGATTTAATACCTCACCGATATTTTTTTGATTGGCTAACGTAAATTTTTCACTGTTCTTTTCCAAAATTTTATTGGCAATATTTTCAAATTCAGTCGTAAATTTTTTCTGAATTTCGTCAAGCTCAGCTTTTTGTTCCTGCAGTTTTTTCTCCTGATTCAAAAACTGAACCTTGGCATTCTCAAGCCTAACGTTTAGCTGTGTATTTTCCTCCCTGGTTTTTACCAAATCTGCTTTCCACTCTTCTGCTTCTGCTTTTAACGCTTGATATCGTTCTTCCCAAACCAAACTTTGTTTTTCAGCGGCTACCTTTTGTTCATCAATTAATTTTTCCTGATTCTGAAATTCAAGTTGAATCTGCGATTGTTTTTTCTGACTCTTCCAGTTCAAATACAAAAAAGCGATAACCAACCCAAGCGCTACTCCTGAAAACAAATAGATAAATTCCATTTAGATTTTAATTTAAGGCATAAAAAAACTGGTACAATTTAACTAAAACGTACCAGTTATAAGATATTTTTGCAGACAGAAAAGTTTACCACTTATAAACAATGGAATTTATATTCATTCCGGCTCCAACAGAACAAATAATACAGTGATCGCCCGGGTTTATTTCCTGTCCTTCCATTTTTCCTTTTAAAACCAAATCAATTACTGTTGGCACTGTAGCCGTTGAAGAGTTCCCCAGTTTACGGATACTCATCGGCATAATTCCCTCAGGTATATGCTTTTCACGATACAGTTTGAAAACGCCATTCAAAATCGCTTCATCCATTTTTTCATTGGCTTGATGGATAAATACTTTTTTGATGTCACTTAAATCCAGTCCGGCATTTTCGATACTTTCCCGAACTACTCCCGGGACATTGTTGATGGCGTAAATGTATAACTTATGCCCGGCCATTTTTATAAACAATTCATTTCCTTCAAAGTCAGGATTGCTTGAGGGACCTAGCGTGAGCAGGTTTGCATAACTCACCGAATCAGAACGACTTGAATGAGATAAAATACCTGTTGGTTCTTCACTTTCCACAGCCTCAACAATGGTTGCACCGGCGCCGTCTGCATAAATCATTGAATCGCGATCGTGAGGGTCAGAAATACGTGAAAGTACATCAGCACCCACGACAACTCCGCGTTTCATAAAACCACTTTTAATGTATGCATCGGCAATTATCATTCCCTGCGTCCACCCCGGGCAACCTGACACGACGTCGTGCGCTATACAGGAAGGGTTTTTAATGTGAAGTTTCATCTTCACTTTGTTTGCTAGAGCCGGCAAAACATCAGTTCTGATATTTCCTTCAAGAATATCGCCAAAATTATGTGCTACAATTATAAAATCAAGACTTTCCTCATTTATCTCAGCCGATTTGCAGGCATCCTTTATAGCCAAAGCTGCAACATCTGAAGTCACTTGGTCTTCCGCAACATAACGTCTTTCTTCAATATTGGTAATTTCCTTAAATTTTTGAATGATTTCTTCATTCGGTTTTTCAAGTAATTTCTTTGATGAAAGATCGTAAAATTTGTTGTTTAAAAAATGACTGTTTTTTATTATTCTGGGAGGAAGATAACTTCCTGTGCCAATAATTCTGGTATAAATTTCTTTTGTCATAATATCCTTCTTCAACTTCGCATTAAGCAAGTTCCTTGTATTTCTTTAATTCAAAAGTTTCGCCATCAAAAACCCCGTAGGAATAATTGTTAATCCAATCGCCCAATAATATAAACCGGGTTTTGCTGTCCATTTTTACATTCACCAGTTGATGACGATGCCCAAAGATAAAATAATCTGTGGACTCCTTCTGTAAAAATCTTTCTGCGAATTTATACATTTCGTCATTCTTAACCTTAAATTCTTCTTCCAAACCCATTTTTGCAAGCCTGCTCGATTTCGACCATTTATGTGCAAGTAAAAGGGCAAAATTGGGATGTATCCTGGAGAATAACCACTGCAGGGTTTTATTTGTAAATATTTTCTTCAGAATGTAATAACCTCTGTCTGTGTCATCTAGACCATCTCCATGTGCGAGATAGAATTTCTTTCCGTTGATTTGTGCTATAAATTCGTTTCTGTGTAAAATTATCCCCGTTTCTTCGGGCAGATAATCAAAAACCCAAACATCGTGGTTTCCGGTAAAAAAATGCACCGGGATTCCACGATCTGTCAAATCAGCTATCCGTCCCAGAACTCTTGTAAAACCGCGAGGAACAACCTTACTGTATTCATACCAGAAGTCAAAAATATCGCCAAGGAGATAAAGCTCTGAAACATCCTCCTTAATTTCATCCAGCCACCGGACAAAGATCATTTCACGTTCCCGGTTATTTTTCAAAGCCGGCGCCCCCAAATGGACATCAGACACAAAATATATTTTCTTTTTTCCCGGCAATCTTTTTGATTTTATGTTGAACCCCGTTGTTTGAACAGGTTGTCGGTTTGCATTAATTTAAAATTTTTGAAAGTGCCCTATCCAAGCCCGGGCCTTTTAAATTTTGTGCAATTACAACCCCATTTTTATCGAGTAAATAGTTGTAAGGAACAGTTTGAATATTATAGGTTTGCACAGCTTGTAGACATCCTTTCATATCTCCTACGTTTATCCAGTCTAAATTATCCTGATCGATGGCATCCACCCATTCAATGCGGTTGTTATCCAGACTTACCTGGTAAATCTCGAAGCCTTTATTTTTATATTTTCGGTATGCCTCAACCAGGGCGGGGTTTAAAACACGTGAAGCCCTATCTTCAGCCGCCCAGAAATGTAACAATACAACTTTTCCCTGAAGCGAAGAAAGTGCAATTTCTTTTCCATTCGGATCCGGTAAAATGATTTCAGGGCTGTTTTGTCCGTTTTCCTGGATAAAACGCTGCATTTTCCGGTTTTCCTCATTTTTAAGAATTTGCAGCGTATTGGCATAAAGCGCTTTTACATGCCCCGAGTTTGGATAAATAGAATTTAAGGCGGAGGCTGCCACACGCATGGTTTGTAAATCGTTGATTACAAAACTCTGCCTGTTGTCAAACGTTTGATATAAAGCCAAAACACTGGCCATTGAAAATGGGTTATCCATTACAAACTTCGTTGAATAATCAACTTGTTCCTGAACAACCTGACTATATTCTTCATCCCACTGTGCCTTTAGGTTTTCATAATCCGGGTTTCCAACATACATATCGTTTAACGAGCGCAATGAATCAAGTTTTTCAATCGTGCGGTTTAAATGTGTAGCTAAATCTTTAACTAACTTTGAACCGGGCGATCCCTCAACATTATATTCGTATGAGAAATTGGCAAAATCTGCTTCAACATTAATCTGTTCAGCGGAATCAATCAAAAGAGTAATGTGTTTTCCCACATCAAATTTTAATAAATAGTAAGTTGGTAAACTGGTTTCTCCTTTGAACTTAAATTCCCCGTTGCTTCCAATTTTCATCGAATCCACCGGTTTTGTACCAGATACCAGCAGTTCTTCCAGGTAAATTGTTCTATCTTCAGCATGTGTAATCTTCCCGCTAACAACAAATTCATTGCTCTTTTTACAAGCGTTAAAAACCAATGCTACTAAAACAATAATTACTAAAAATCTGAAAATCTTCATACTGTACAAATTAAAGCCCGTAAAATTAACATTTTCCGGTATACCTAAAATAACATTTGCAGAAAATAACATATTTTAAACAATTCCATTTTAATTCCTTTTTTTTATTCCATTTTTGCAGTCTTTTCAGGAAAAAAGTTTATGTTCGTCAGTATTCAATCTAAAAGCAGGTGAAAACATACGAGGAGCTATCAAAATTTAATGCTAAAAACCCGGTGGTTACCATCGGGACATTCGATGGTGTGCACCTTGGTCACCGTATTGTAATTGATCGATTAAAAGCCTATGCTAAAAAGTATGGTGGCGAAACAGTAATCTTTACATTTTATCCTCATCCGCGGCTGGTTACAAAACCCGACGAAACAAACTTAAGATTGCTAACTACCCTCGAAGAAAAAAAACAACTTTTTGCCAGCCTGGGGATAGATCATCTGATTGTATATCCCTTCACCAAGGAATTTTCGGAACTCACCTATACTGAGTTTGTTAAGACGATTCTGGTAGATAAAATCAAAACCCATTGTTTGGTTGTTGGCTACGATCACAAATTTGGAAAAGACAGGCAGGGTGGTTTTGAATACCTTAAAGAATGTGCACTAAAATACAATTTTGAGATTGAAAAGTTGGAGCCGTTGTTATTGAATGATATTCATATCAGCTCAACCAAAATAAGAGAAGCCTTACAAAAAGGAGATGTAAAAACTGCAAATAAATACCTGGGCTATGAATTTACTTTACATGGCACCGTAGTGGAAGGCAAACGACTGGGGCGACAAATAGGTTTTCCTACGGCAAATATTGAGTCGTCAGATATTCACAAACTCATACCCGGCTACGGCGTTTACGCAGTAAAAATATTTTCGGAAGGTATTGAACACACTGGAATGTTGAATATTGGCACTCGTCCTACCTTTAACCAGAACGCCGACAATAGAAGTATTGAAGTAAATATTTTTGATTTTGAAAAGGATATTTACAAAAAAGAAGTCACTCTTACTTTTGTAGATAAGATCAGGGAAGAAAAAAAATTCCCGGGAGTAGAAGCGCTGGTAGAACAACTCAAAAAAGATAAAATTTCCGCCTTAAAAATACTTTCTGCAAATCCTAATTTTTAATCAGTTCACATGAAACCGGCAAGTGATCTGAAAGTCTGAAGTCATAAGTTTTAAAATTAAACGACTGAAATCCAGTACTGTAAAAAATATTATCAATTCGAAAAGAAGGTAGTTTTCCCACATAAGTCCTGCCAATGCCTTTTCCTGAAATAACAAATGCATCTTTTAATTTCCCCCGTAATTTTTGATACGAAAACGAAGCCGGTGTATCGTTAAAATCGCCACAAACCAATACATGATAAGGAGACGCATCAATGTGTTTTCGTATTTCGCGAACCTGAGCTGCCCGCAACTGAAATGCTGTTTTAAACTTTAAGCCGATTTCACGCATTTCACGAATATTTTCTTCTTCTGTAAAATCAGGAGAATCGATTACAGTATATCGGTTTGGATCGATTTGGTACGACTGCAAATGAACATTAAAAATTCTGACCGTATCTTCACCAATCAAAACATCGGTATAAATACTCATATTCGTTGTATTTTCAAACCTGATTTCACCCATGTTTATTATTGGGAAGCGGGTCATTGTAACCGAACCGTAAGTTGTACTCGATCGTGCAAACTGGTAATGATTTATCGTTCCCAGTTTTGCTACTGTATTTGGCAAATTAAAAATGCTGTTTTTTCGCAAACGGGCTTCCTGCAGGCAAATGATATCGGCGTTTTGTTCTTTCAGAAAATCCACAATTTTATCCGCCGTTTTTTTCTGGCTGCCTCCTTCTCCATTGAAGTATTGCACGTTGTAGGACAAAACTTTAACATCTCCTTTTTTAATGTTTTTCCCTTTTAGTTGAACATAGCGGGAAACAAAGCCCCAGCCAATCAAAATGGCGACCAATGAAACAAGCATGTATTTGGGTTTTATCAACAGCCAAAGAATAATAAAGAAAATATTTGCTGTAAGAATAAAAGGATAGGCTAAACCAAAAAATGACGGAATCCACCACTTATCGGGTGGAATATAGATAGATAAATACGATACCAACAAACAAACTACGGCTAAAATATTTAACCCTGTTAATATATACCTTAGTGTCTTCTTCACTTCTACTAACTGTCTTCGCTTTGAATGCAAGATAGGAAAATCCTGTCATTTTCAGAAAGATTGTTTATCCAGTTATTAACAAATGACAAAAAGAAAAGCATACAAAGACAGCTGTTACCTCTGACAACAAAGCATTCGCTCTTTCCCGCGAATGTCTGTTCTTATCTCAATATTTTTGAATCCCTGTGCGGATAACAATTCAGCCATTTCCGTTCCCAAATTTTCGTTAATCTCAAAAAAAAGAAAACCATCTTTTCTTAAGTTTTCTAAGGAAAACTCTCCAATTCTTCTGTAAAAAACAAGCGGATCAGCATCGGATACAAAAAGTGCCAGTTCAGGTTCGTAATCCAAAACATTGGCTTGCATTTTCTCTTTTTCCATTGTTCTTACATAAGGCGGGTTACTAACAATAATATCATACTGTTCCCACTTTTGCCCTTCCCAGTTTAAAATATTACAATTCAAGAGTTGGATATCAAGCCGGTTTATTTTTGCATTCTCCTTTGCGGTTTCCAATGCTGTTTCAGAAATATCGATTGCTGTAAGAGTTGCTGCGGGCAATTCCTTTTTCAAAGCCAATGCAATACATCCGCTTCCGGTTCCTACATCCAGAACAACCGGTGATGTTAACTTATTTGTTTGCAAAATCCATTGCACCAACTCTTCTGTTTCCGGGCGGGGAATCAAAACAGCGGGATTTACTTTTAACTGAAGCCCGTAAAATTCCGTTTCGCCTAAAATATATTGAATCGGTTCAAAAGTCTTTAATCGTGTTACAATTTCTTCCATCTTCTCTTTTTCTTCCGGGCTGAGAATTTTATCGCGACTAAGCAGCAATTGAGTGTAATTCAATTCACAAACCTGCTCAAAAACTAAACGGATAAAACTTCTGATTTCCTCCGCCGGGTACAAACCCTTTAATTCTTTTTCGATATATTGAATAAGCGACTGCATTGTGTTATTTTTGACACGACAAAGTTAATTTTTCTCTTTGAATGAATGTGAACAAAAAATACATGCTCCGCGCCTTGGAGCTTGCCCAGCTGGGAATCGGTGAAGTATCGCCAAATCCAATGGTGGGTTGTGTAATTGTTTGTGAGGGAAAAATCATTGGCGAAGGTTTTCATCAGAAATACGGTGATGCCCATGCAGAAGTAAATGCTATCCATGCAGTGAAAGATCAGGAATTACTTCCCAAAAGTACACTTTACGTTACGCTTGAACCTTGTGCGCATTTTGGATTAACGCCGCCATGTTCCGATTTAATTATCAGAAAGCGAATCCCCAGAGTGATTATTGGTACTGTTGATCCGTTTGCTGAAGTGGCCGGAAAGGGGATAGAAAAATTAAAAAAAGCCGGTGTTGAAGTGGAAGTTGGTGTTTTGGAAAAAGAATGCCGTAATATCAATAAACGTTTTTTTACATTTCACG
Source organism: Maribellus maritimus (assembly GCF_022267315.1). Lineage (GTDB taxonomy): Bacteria > Bacteroidota > Bacteroidia > Bacteroidales > Prolixibacteraceae > Draconibacterium > Draconibacterium maritimum. The sequence continues at coordinate 205,778 of NZ_JAIKLE010000007.1, read as the reverse complement.
AAAAGAAAAGACCCTATGTAATTTTAAAATGGGCACAAACACAGGATGGTTTTATCGACATTGAGCGCAGTGTTGAAAATTATGGCGAACCAACCTGGATTACCGGCAATTTGGCTCTTCGGCTCGTACATAAAATACGGGCTGAAGAAGGCGCTATTTTGGTTGGGAGAAAAACCGCTGAGAAAGATAATCCTTCCTTAACAGTGCGGCACTGGTATGGAAAAAATCCGTTGCGTGCTGTCGTTGACAACGAACTGAAACTTCCCAAAACACTGAATGTTTTTGACCAATCAGAAAAGACAGTTGTATTTAATATTCTACAAGACAAAGAAGATAACAAGCTGACTTATGTAAAATTGAACAACACCCAAAATCCAATACAAGAAATTCTTTGTCAACTGTACAAAGAGAATATTTTGTCGGTTATTGTGGAAGGTGGGCACCGGTTGTTACAAAGTTTTATTTTGGCAAACTTATGGGACGAAGCTCATATTTTCACCGGGAACAAGTTCTTTTCAAAAGGTGTAAAAGCGCCTCAAATTAATGGTAAACTGATAGCCGCAGAGCAGTTGGACAACGACTGGTTGTATATTTTAAAAAACCAGGATTAAAACCTGACAACATTCGGACCATTGGGGATTATTCTGATTCTGAGTACATTTTCAACATATTGAAAATAATAAAACAGTTCGTGGTTGAGCTCAAAACCATAATCTTCATGTGGATCGTATCCTACAATCGATTCAAAAAATGAGCTTTTGCCCGGCGTCATGGCATTTATATTCCAGGCAGAAACATATTGCCTGTTCCACGATTCGTAATACTGTTGCGAACGGTATTGCGAAGGATTATCATGTAACTGGTACCAGGTTTCAAATTTGGTATCAAAGGTCTCCAGATCGTATTCCAAACTGTCTTCTGCCATCTCTGCTTTTTCAACCTGTGGCACATGTGCAACCTTTTTTTGTGATGAGCAAGCCACAATAAACGCTAAAATTCCTATTACAAAATATATCTTTTTCATTTTTCCTCCTTTGTAATTTGTTATATTATCTGATACGAATTCCATACCAAAATTGTTTTTCATATTAATTTTGGTGAAATTTATTCTGTTAATTTTTTGAAAAATTACGCAATGATTGAGTGGAGTGAATTTTGGCGAATCTTTTCACTGGTTTTTCTTCTCACTGCAATTCCGGTTGCAATAATGATTGTTTGGGAAAAACGCTCGCCGTTTAAAACTGCAGCCTGGATTTTGGTTCTGATTTTGCTTCCCATTTTTGGTGTAGTTTTTTATCTGATTTTTGGGCAGGAATACCGCAAACGAAAGCTGTTTTCGCGATCGGGAATAAAAAGCCTTGGGAAAATCAGGAGGCTTTCAACGAAACAATTGCGCGAATTTGAACAGAGCCATCTGCACCTCGATAAAAAAATCCGGGAAAAAGAAAAAATTATTCGCCTGCTTCTTAATAACTCAAACGCACTGCTAACAACCGGAAACAAATTAAAAATATTAAATGGCGGGAAACAAACTTTCGACGCCATTTTTGAAGCGATACAAAACGCCAGTCATCATATTCACCTGGAGTATTATATTCTTGCCGATGATAAAATCGGACGGCGACTGAAAGATTTACTGATCGCAAAAAGCAGACAGGGGGTAGAGGTTCGTATAATAATCGACGATGTTGGAAGCTGGGGGCTGGGAAATAAAAACATTGAAGAATTTAGAAAAAACGGAGTGGAAATTTATCCGTTTATGGAAGTTCGTTTTCCGCGTCTCACCTCACAGGTAAACTTTAGAAACCATCGGAAAATTGTTATAGTTGACGGAGAAATTGGTTTTACAGGGGGAATAAATGTGGCCGATCGATACATTGAGGGAATTAAAAAAATTGGTCCCTGGCGCGATACACACTTGCAACTGGAAGGCGACGCTGTGGCCTGTTTACAGGTTGTTTTTGCTGCCGACTGGTATTTTGTAATCAATGAAAACATAAACGGACGAAAATATTTTCCTGCCTTTTCAGAAGCTCCGGGAACTGCTGTACAGATTTCGGCCAGTGGCCCCGACTCTGATTGGGAAAACATCAGTCAGGCATTTTTTGCAGCCATTACCAATGCCCGGAAGCGGGTTTATATTGTTACTCCTTATTTAATGCCACCACCCAATATTGTTTCCGCGCTAAAGATGACTTCATTAAGCAATGTTGATGTTCGGATTATCATCCCTAAAAAATCGGATGCGATAATTCCGCGCTGGTGTTCATTTTCTTATGTAGAAGAATTAATGGAGGCAGGAATCCGGATATTTTTTTACGAGGCCGGATTTATCCATAGTAAATACATTATTGTTGATGATGTTTTTTCAAGCGTGGGAACCACCAACCTCGATTTTCGAAGCCTGGAAACCAATTTTGAGGTAAATGCTTTTATTTACGATGAGGAGTTTACAGCAGAACTTGAAAAGACCTTTACCGTTGATTTAAAAAACAGCTATGAAATAACATTGGAAGAGTGGCAACAGCGCCCATGGCATAAAAAATTTCGCGAATCGCTGGCGCATATCTTTAGCCCGATGCTTTAATTATAATTGATTAAGATCCAGATCCACTGTGAAATGAATCTAAAATTTTATTCATCTTGAAAAGAGGTAATTCAAAAGCCGCCTTTTTAACAACCTCCTTCTTCGACTTGTACCTTATTAAAATTTGATTTAAAAACATTCAAAACGGCAACTTTTCCAAATCCATATTGCCGCCGGAAAGAATAACTCCAATTTTTTTATTCTGAATGTCAATTTTTCCTTCCAGAATGGCTGCCAGCGGGACGGCAGACGAAGGTTCAATAATTATTTTCATACGCTCCCAAATCATCCGCATGGCTTCTACGATTTTTTCTTCTGAAACGGTGAATATATCATTTACTTTCTCCATAATTATTTTGAAATTTCGCTCTCCAAGCGAAGTCAATAAGCCGTCGGCAATGGTTTTTGGATTAACTGAAGGAATCAGCTTTTTTGCATAAAAAGAACGAAAAGCATCGTCGGCGCCAGCTGGTTCGGCTGCTATTACCCTGCAATTGGGGAGCAAATGTTTTGTAGAGATAGCTGTTCCGCTCAACAAGCCCCCTCCGCCAACTGGAGCCAAAATAATATCAAATCCCCCCTGTTCTTCAATCAGTTCTATGGCAGCAGTTCCTTGTCCTGCTATCACAAAAAAGTTATTGTAGGGATGAATTTCTGTTGCACCGGTTTCTTCAATTACCTTCTTCAGCGTGCTTTCGCGTGCCTCCAAAGTAGGTTGGCAAAAAGTGATTTTCGCCCCATAACCTGACACCGCTTTCTTCTTAATTTCCGGCGAATTATCGGGCATTACAATGTGTGCCTCCACTCCCCGCATTTGTGCAGCCAGAGCAAGTGCTGCCGCATGGTTGCCCGAAGAATGCGTTGCTACGCCCTTTTGTGCATCTTCTTCCGAAAGCGAGAAAACAGCATTACAAGCACCTCTGAATTTAAAAGCCCCTACTTTTTGCAGGTTCTCACATTTGAAAAATAACTGCCCGCCAACTATTTTGTTTATACTTTGCGAGGTCAAAACCGGTGTTCGGTGAGCGTATTTTTGTATTATCTTATGTGCCTTTTCAACATCGGAGAAAACGGGAATATCCATTACTGTTTTTTTGTAAATTTTTCGTTTAGTAAATCGTAATCGGTATTAAAAATCGACTGGTCGGATAAGGTTTTGATCCTTTTTAACGCTGAAAAATAAAGGAAAACGACAAAAGCAATCCAAAAAGCCAGCAGCCAGTTGTAGCCCGTCATCAAAATAAAATCGTAAACACCGTGCAAAAGAATGGGCATTCCAATGGCTTTTCTGAGTAACTCCTTTTTTTGTTTGTCGTAAAAACGAGCCTGTCCGACATAAAATCCCATAGTAACACCAAAAACTGCGTGTGCCGGAACAGCCGTAATCGCCCGTGTTATTCCGGTAGAAACGCCATACTGTAAAACATACATTACATTTTCAACACCGGCAAACCCAAGCGAAATAAAGGTGGCGTAAACAATTCCGTCAAACTTCTCATTAAAAGTATTGGCTTTCCAGAATAAGAGAAACAAAGCCAAAAATTTAAACGACTCCTCGGTAAATGCAGCCACCACAAAACCGTGGTAAGCCGGATTCAAAATTCCCGGGAAAAAAGGTAAAAACAAAGATAAAAGCTGTTCCACAAAAATCACCGGAATTACAATGAGTGCTCCGGCCAGCAAAGCTTTCCACAAAAGTTGTAGTGGTTCTTTATCGTATTTATCACGGTAGTAAATGTAACCACCAATAATAAAAACAGGTGCCAGCGAAAGAAGTAGCAAATTCATCTTCCTCTAATTATTTTTCTGTTTTCCAGTTCTTCAAACAAAATCTCCAGTTCCGAACGGGAAATAAATTTTTTGCTGTACATCCAGTAAAAAGTTTGTTCCTGATTTTCGTAGGGTACAAGGTCGTCAATTTTCATATATTTTTTCCGAATATAATTTCTTTGAACCGATTTTAGCTCTTTCAGAAACCAATCAACCTCATCTTTTTCTTTTTTATTGTAGAAAAAAAACAAATTCTGCTGTCCTTTTATTATTTTTTCTTTTTCCTTTTTGAAAAACTGAAGCGCCCAAACACTTAAGCCGGCAACCACACCGATAATCATCCCGGAAAAGGCTGCCGCTTCAATAAAGGAAGTATTCTGGTATAGCAAAAAACCAATGAGCAAAAGGTTTATGGCAACCGAAATAAAAAAAGCAATTTCTTTTGACCCTGATTTTTTTGTTATCAGCATTTCATTAAACTCGATTTCCTCAAAAGGAATAGAAAAAGATTGAGATTGCCCGTTGGAAGAAATTTCAGTATCTAAACCGGTTTCTGAAATTGTATATTTCCGAATATCTTTGCCCCTCTTCTGGAAAATTTGTTTTAACTCCTGTTTTGCATTTCTCATTCCAGGCAAATTAACGGTTAAATATCATCAAAATAGTATGCTTTAACACCCTTTATTCCGGGATTGGTTTTGAATACACCTCCTGCATGAGGAAATCTCACCAATTCTTCTTTTGTGGTACTTTGCCTGGCTGTAGTAATATAAAGTGTTTCCAAATCATCACCGCCAAAAGCACAGGAAGTAACATTTTTTGCCGGGACTTCTATTTTTCGGAGCAGCTTACCGGTTTCAGGATTCCAGCATCCAACTGCGGAACCGCCCCAAAGCGCTACCCACAAATTGCCATCTGCATCAATGGTCATTCCATCGGGAGAACCTATTTCTGACGGAACATTAACTGCCACTTCGGGATGGCTGATATTTCCGCTTGCATTATCATAATCGTAGACCATAACTTTCTGGGTAGGAGTATCTATATAATACATTTTTTTATAATCTTGCGACCACACAATTCCATTTGAGATACTAACATTTTTGACCATTGTATGCACCGAACTGTCAGAATCGAGACGGTACAGAGCCGCTGCCCCCGATTCTCCGTTTAAACTCAATGTACCTGCCCAAAAACGTCCGGACGGATCACATTTCCCATCATTAAATCGATTGGTTGCAATATCTTCTTCGGGATCAACGATCAACGATTTTGTTCCGGTTTCGGGCTCAAGCGAATAAATTCCATTTTGCAGCGCAACCAAAACTTTTCCCGATTCAGTAGGAACAACCGTTCCAATCATCTGCCCGGTAAACATCTCTTTATTATTTCCCGTTTTTGGATTATAGAAGTTTAATATTTTGCCCGTAATGTTTATCCACATTAATTTACCGGTTCTGTAATCCCAAAGAGCTCCTTCTCCCAAATCCGATTGCGAGTCAATAACCAGTTCCACATCATTTGTTTTTTGTGTTGAACAAGCAACCGCTATAAATGCAGCCAGTATAAAAATCGATATGATATTTTTCATCTTACTTTTTTTGAATAACAATTATTGAAAATAAAAAACCTGCAACGGTAGATCCCGGTGATATAATATCTAAATACTTTCAATTAACTTTTTTAGAATCAGTGTCATTTTGGGTTCTGCTTTCATCGCAACTTCCTGCACCTCCTCGTGAGATATTTCAACAATCTCACCGGGGACACCGCTGTCGGTAATAATTGAAATTCCAAAAACTTTCATCTCCATGTGCCGGGCTACAATCACTTCCGGCACTGTTGACATTCCAACCATGTCTCCTCCTAATATGCGGAACATTTTGTATTCGGCAGGAGTTTCAAAAGTTGGTCCTGACACTCCAACATAAACCCCTTCTCCAACCGTTATACTGTTTTCCAATGCTATTAATTTGGCTCTGTCTCTTAACTTCTTGTCGTAAGGTTTACTCATATCAGGAAAACGCGGTCCTAGTTCATTTTCATTTTTCCCTCGTAAAGGGTGTTCCGGGAAAAAATTGACATGGTCGTTGATGATAACAATATCTCCCACATTGGAATCGGGGTTAAGCCCGCCACTTGCATTGGAAACAAACAGATGAGTGATTCCAATAAATTTAAAAACACGCACAGGGAAAGTCACTTCTTTCATCGAATAGCCTTCATAAAAGTGGAAACGTCCCTGCATGGCAAGCACCTCTTTATCCCCCAGCTTTCCGTAAATTAATCTTCCACTGTGCCCATCGACCGTTGAAACCGGAAAATTTGGAATTTCTTTGTAGGGAATTGATTCCAGAATTTCAATTTCGTTTACCAGACCACCAAGCCCGGTACCTAATATTATTCCATATTCAGGACTAGCCTGAATTCTTTCTTTTATGAAGTTCGCGGTTGCTTTTATTCTCTCCAACATAACCTAAAATCTTTTTATTAAATAACCTCCCCTCCTCATCGAGGAATTTTATTTTTACCGGAAGGTAATACAATGCTTCCTTAAATTCAACCGTCAGGTTTGATATATCTTTGAAATGCATTGCATCTTTTTCAGTAGTAACAATTATTTTCCTGGTTGAGTTTATTTTTTCAAACTTACGAAATATAAGCCGTAAATCATTTTCAGAATAATGGTGATGGTCGGGAAAAGTTAAGGTATCCAACGAGCTTGTATATTTCCCGAGATACTTATATATCAACACCGGAGATGCGATTCCTGTTACTACCAGAACTGCATATTCTTTCTTCTCAAAAAAGTGCTCGTCCAGATCGGGCCCTGAAAAAACGGGAATAATTTTATCGTAAACCAATGTTGTAAAAAATAATTCCTGGTAGGGTTTCAACCGGACTTCCTTTTGCATTATCCTTCTAACAATGGGAGTAATTTCATTGGGACATTTGGTAAAAATGATAATGTTTGCCCGCCTCATCTGGTAGCTCCCTTCACGTAATCTTCCGGCAGGCAAAAGCATATCTTCTTTAATTTGTCTGTTGTAATCGATAAGCAGGATATTAATACCGGGAGTTATCCGACGGTGTTGAAAGGCGTCGTCCAAAATAACTACATCAGGTGTTTTCTCATTTTTAGGCTCCAGTATTTTTTCTACGCCGGTAACCCGGTTCTCACACACCGAAACGGTTATCTCCGGAAACTTTTTCTTTATTTGCAGAGGCTCATCACCAACATTAACTACCGGAGAATCGGTCTCCACTTTTACAAACCCTCTGGTTTTTCGTTTATATCCGCGGCTTAATGTGGCTATTTCAAATTTCTCTTTTAAAAGATTAACAATATACTCTACATGTGGAGTTTTCCCTGTTCCTCCAACAGTAATGTTTCCGATCGAAATTACCGGCACATCAAATTCCGTCGACTTAAAAATATTTAAGTCGTACATCCGGTTGCGGATGTATACGATAATTCCATAGAGCAGGGAGAACGGGTAAAGAAGAATTTTCAACATAAAAGCCCTTTTTTTAAGAGGAGCTAATATACGAAAATGAAGCAAACTAAAACCGGAAGGCGCCTCAGCAAAGTACAAAAATACTATCTGTTAACAAGTCTTCCGGTTTCAAAAAAATAAAACCGTCCCTCATTAACCTAAAAAGAAGAATCGTTAACTGTATTTTATTAAAATTCAGGTTTTTGACTACTGGTTCGTTAAACTACCACAATATTGTAACTTTGCCCCAATGAATTGTAAAAACATTAAAAACCACGAACGGAGAAATATGAGGGTTTTTACAGCCTTCAACCTTGTCTTTCGAAATCAATCAGACAGATTTATTCCGCCGTGCCGTTAAACTGCATTTGTTTTCCCCTCTTCGTTTTAATTCATTCTAACAGAAAATAATTTTATGGTATCAAAATTTAAGATGGTATTGATATTTGTTTCAATACCCGTTATTTCATTATTTGCGCAGGATAAGCCTGAGCTACATGTAGGAGGAGCACTCCGTTTTAATTATAATTTATCATCGTGGAAGGAAGGACAGAAAACACGCGGTGGTGATTTTGGTTACGATCTTTTTCGTATTAACGCAAAATCAAAATACAAGGGTGTAAAATTAAACGCCGAGTACCGTTTATATTCTCAAGGATTTGGAGGAGGCATGTTAAAACAAGGTTGGGTGGGTTATGATTTTACGCCTGAAAATAATCTGCAAATTGGGTTAACGCAGGTTCCTTTTGGAATTACACAATACAATTCTCATAATTGGTTTTTCAGCATTAATTATTATCTGGGTTTGGAAGATGACCACGATATGGGATTAAAATATACACACAACAGCGAAAACTGGTTGTATGTATTTGCTTTTTTTAAAAACGCAGAAGAACTAAACTTTGGAAATAATTCTGACGTCTCCAATAGCCGGTATTCGTACGATGTCAGCTCTTCAGGCGATGGACTGTACCGCAATAAGGAAATCAACCAGCTTAACTTTAAAGTTGTGCGTAAATTTTCAAACGGAGGTGCTAATCATATGCTGGGAGTTTCTGCACAATATGGAGGAATTTACAATCTGGACACAGAAAACACAGGAGATCACTACGCATTGGCTGGCCATTATGAGTTGGATTTCGGAAAACTTAACGTAAAAGCACAGGTTTCAAAATACAATTACAACACAAAAAACCCTGTAGGCCAATCGAACGATATGATTGCCATGACAGCGTACGGTGCCCCTTACCTCGTGGCATCAGAAGGCACAACCTACACTTTGGGTGTTGCATATTCTGTCCCTGTTGAGTGGGGGCCCATATCAAACCTTCAATTTTACGACGACTTTGGTTTTATGGACAAAAAACTCAATGATTTTCACGATTCTTATATGAATGTAACCGGAGTACTGATTACTGCCGGAAACGTTTACACATACGTGGATGCGGCACAGGGAAAAGACCAACCCTGGCTCGGGCCGGTTTGGGGAGGAGCCTTATCGGAAGGAACTGCCAACGCAGACTGGGAGATGCGATTTAACATTAATATCGGTTATTACTTTTAATTCTAAAGCGCAGAGTTATGTCAGACAAAAGAAAAATAAAAATTCATGTTGAGGATCTAACGCTGATTTTTGGAAAACGAAAACAAGAAGCGTTAAAGTTACTGCAACAAGGGGTTTCAAAAGAAGAAATCCTGAAAAAAACTAAATGTACTGTCGGTGTTAACAAAGCCAATCTAGAAATTAGAGAAGGGGAGATATTTGTAATCATGGGACTGTCGGGCAGTGGAAAATCAACATTAATCCGTTGTTTAAATCGTTTAAATGAACCAACAGCAGGGAAGGTGTATTTTGACAGTCATGACATAACCCGCGAAACAAACAAAGAATTGCTCGAAACCAGGCGTACCAAAATGAGTATGGTTTTTCAGAAATTTGGACTGCTTCCCCATCATACCATTCTGGAGAATGCTTCCTTTGGACTTGAAATCAGAGGAGAAGAAAAAGAACAACGAGAGGCACGGGCAAAAAGAGCTTTGGGAACGGTTGGATTAAAAGGCTATGAATCGCAATATCCTGCAGAATTATCTGGTGGAATGCAACAGAGAGTAGGGCTGGCTCGTGCGTTAGCCAACGATCCGGAAGTGCTGCTGATGGACGAAGCCTTTTCGGCACTCGATCCTTTGATTAAATCAGATATGCAGGATGAACTTTTACAAATTCAAAATAAACTGCATAAAACCATTGTATTTATTACGCACGATTTGGATGAAGCTATAAAAATTGGCGACCGGATTGCAATTATGAAAGACGGGGTTGTGGAACAAATCGGAACGGCAGAAGATATTCTTACCAACCCGGCCAGCGACTATGTAGAAGCTTTTGTTGAAAAAGTGGACAGAAAAACCATAATAACAGCAGAAACGCTGATGTTTGAGAAGTTTACTTTCGCCGAAATCAATAAGGAAGGACCCAAAAGTATAATAAGAAAAATGAGGACCGTAGGGATGGATGTTCTGCCGGTTGAGGATGAAGACAAAAAATTTCTCGGATATGTCAGGTTGCAGGAAATACTGAAGCTGGAGAAAGAAAAGGAAACCTCAATAAAAAAAGTTTTAAAAACAGATGTGCCCAGCGTGTATAAAACATACACAGTTGAAGATATGCTGCCACTGATTACAGAAACCAGGTACCCGCTTGCAGTGGTTGATGAAGAGAATGGCAAATTACTTGGCATTGTTTCTCAAACGTCGCTGATTATTGAAGCTACACGCTTTGAAATGGAGGAAGTGATTGAGTTAAAAGAAAAAGCTAACGAAATTTGATATGGAAAAGTTAATAGATATAGGAAAATACATTGAAATCGGAATCAATGCGCTGGAAGAAAATTTCTCAGGTCTGTGGAGAGCTATAGATAATATAATATCGTGGACAGTAGACAGTATAAACGACATATTCCTGGTAATTCCGTTTTATGTAATCATTATTCTGGTAACAGTTGGCGCCTACTATGCAAAAGCTGGAAAAAAATCGTTTAAAAAAGAGGGGATAAAAGACGGTGCAAGTCTGGCTCTCTTTGTTGTTCTGGGACTTATTTTAGTTTGGGCGATGGGTTACTGGGAAGAAGCCGTTCAAACCACAACCCTGGTGATTGTATCTACATTTATCGCGCTTATTTTTGGCATTCCGTTGGGAATTTGGGCTGCCCGCAGCAACACCGCAAATGCAGTTATTCGTCCAATACTTGACTTAATGCAAACGATGCCGGCATTCGTATATCTCATTCCGGCCATATTCTTTTTTAGCGTAGGAAACACTCCGGGAGTGATTGCCACGGTTATTTTCTCGTTGCCGCCGGCTGTTCGTCTAACCAGTTTGGGTATACGAAATGTTCCTTCGGACGTAATTGAAGCCGGCTACGCATTTGGCGCTACCGAAAAACAAATACTTTTTAAAATTCAATTACCCCTGGCGAAAACAACAATTCTTGCAGGTATAAACCAGGTCATTCTTCTTGCATTATCGATGGTGGTAATTGCATCCATGGTTGGGGCTAAAGGATTGGGAAGTATTGTTTACCAGGGAATCCAGCAAAACAATATTGCCAAAGGTTTTGAAGCAGGACTTGGGATTGTTGTCCTCGCCATCATTTTAGATAGAATTACACAATCCATTGGAAAAAAATAATAAATAATCTAAATATATATGTTATGTTAAAATTGAAAAAAATTGGAATACTGTTCATGGTTGCTGTTTTAGCGGCAGCGTTCACATCATGTTCGAACAGTGGAAATAAAAAGGAAACAAAAAGTGCTCAGAAAAAAGTTAGTATCCTGTATCCGAACTGGGCAGAGGGAATTGCATTTACTTATTTAGCCAAAGCAGCACTTGAAGGTCACAATTACGAGGTAGAATTAACCAATTTGGAACCCGGATTGATTTACGGAGAATTGTCAAAGACTAACTCAAAAGGAGATGTTTTTTTGGATGCTTGGCTACCCAACACGCACAAAGATTACTGGGCCGACTATGGCAATGACCTGGTAAAGTTAGGAGAAGCATTTAGCGGAGGAACAACAGGATTGGTTGTCCCGTCGTACCTTACAATTAATTCCATTGAAGAATTAAATGCCAACAAAGATAAATTCAATGAAGAAATTATTGGGATTGGCAGTGGCGCCGGGATTCATGCTAACACAATTAAGGCAATTGAAGAATACAATCTTGATTTGGAACAGGTCACCTCAAGTGGACCAGCTATGGTAGCAAGCCTTGAAAAAGCAATAAAGAATGAAGAATGGATTGTTGTTACCGGTTGGAAACCACATTATATGTGGGCAAACTACGATTTAAAATATTTAACCGACCCTAAAGGAGTATACCCGCAGGATGTGTGTGCCATCATTTCGCGAAAGGGATTTGAACAGGATACTCCCGAAGCAGCCAAATTTTTCAGGAACTTTAATCTTGAAGAAGCACAGTTGTATGACTTAATGGCTGAAATAAAAGCCAACGACGAAGAAACGGGCGCGCAAAAATGGTACGAAGCAAACAAAGAATTTGTGGATTCGTGGTTCGAATAGGCGTCTCTTTTACAAAAAAAATACCGATGGAACTGTAAGTAAGTCCATCGGTATTTTTTGGTAATAACCTAAAAGTCAGATTGCTAATTTACATAAATATCGTAGGGCATGCGTGCAAAAATTCCGTTAAAACTTGTAGCTTTCTTCCAGTATTCATAATAACGATATTTTTCGCCCAGTTCATTTTTTAGAAAACGCGCGCGGAGATTATCGGTTCCGGTTTTGAGAAATTCTTCAAACGGATCAGGTAAAAACGGCAGCGAAATAGTACGATATTCTTCAATGCCAGCAATTTCAGCAGCCAGCTCAACAGCATCTTCCAGTCCGCCAAATTCATCAATCAAACCAATTTCTTTTGCGTTTTCACCACTCCAGACACGCCCCTGTCCGATAGCATCCACATCTTCTTTTGTCATCCCGCGTCCTTCGGCTACGTGCGCAAGAAAAGTATCATAACCCTGCGCAATGTAATTTTCCAGCAATTGTTTTTCATATCCCGTCATAGGGCGGGTTAAAGTCAGCAAATCAGAATTTTTGTTGGTTTTAACTACATCGGTGGTAATTCCCAGCTTGTCGTTCATTAATTCACCAAAATTCGGGATCGTTCCAAAAATTCCTATGGACCCGGTAATTGTATTGGGTTGGGCAACAATTTTGTCGGCAGGACACGAAATATAATAGCCACCGGAAGCTGCAACATCGCCGAATGAAACAACAAGTGTTTTTTCTTCAGCAGCCAGTTTTGCCTCACGCCAAATTACTTCAGAGTCGAAAACTGCACCACCGGGAGAGTTTACACGCAAAACAATAGCTTTGTACATGCTGTCCTGACGAACTTTACGAATTTCGCGCCCCAGTTCGTCTCCAAAAATAGCTTCGCCTCCCATCGACATTCCAATATCGCCACTGGCATAAATGACTGCAATTTTATTTCTGCTGTATTTTTCTGAGAATCCTTTTACTTCAACATCTGCATAATCGGTTACGCTAACTATAGGGATGCCTTTTTTTCCGCTTATTCCAGCAATTTCACGCATATCATCCAGCACTTCATCTTTATATTTTGCGTAATCAACCAGTCCGATATCAACAAAGCTGGCACCCTGCCTGAACGTCTGTACTTCATCGGCAAGTGTATTTAGTTTATCAACAGAAATATTACGGGTTTCTGAAATTCCTGTTAACATATGGTTCCACAAACTCGACATATACTTGAGTTGCTGTTCCCTGTTTTCATCGCTCATTTGTTCAAGCATAAAAGGCTCAACTGCCGCTTTAAATTTATTGTTAGGCCCACGAACAACCTGTATCTCAACTCCTATTTTTTCAAGCAAATTTTTGTAAAACATCATTTCTCCTCCAAGCCCTCTGAAATCTACTGAGCCCAGTGGATGAATCACAATCTGGTCTGCTACTGTTGCCAGGTAATATGATTTCTGATCGTAACTGTCGCCATAAGCATAAACCGGCTTATCGCATTTTTCTTTAAAATCAATCAGCATGTTTCTGATTTCTTCGATTGAGGCCATTCCTCCACCGGCAGCCGAGAGTTTTAAGTAAACTCCTTTAATGCGGTCGTCATTTACGGCTTTATCAAGTGAAGTTTTTATATCATCCAAACCAACCGTTTTAGCTACCTGAAATCCCGGAATATCCAAATCTTCAAACGGATCATCCGGATTCCGGTCAACAATCTGACGGTCGAGTGGAATAACCAGCATCGAATTATTCTGTACGCTTACCTGTTTTTCGGTTGATGAAATCAAGACACCAACAATCATAAACATGAGAAAAAATCCGATGATTGAAACCGCTACAATTCCGACTACCGTTGCCAATACATATTTAAAAAACTCTTTCATTTGAACAAATTGTATTTAATGTTATAAACTTCAAAATTTAAAATCTTTGTTTTGGTATTCGTTTAGTCTCCATACTTTTTTTGTGAGAACAAAATCACATAAACTAAAAAATTTTGAATCATATTCTTTTCATAATATGGGTAAATTCTTAATGTTTGCTTTTATATTTTTGAGACGATTTTGTTTTCGTTTTATTTTAACCACGTTTTCAACGGTAAGGGATTTCATTAAATTGTTTTCCCTACCTTTATATTGAATTGGTAGGAAGAAAACATAGAAAGTTACAAATATACAACTCTATGCATAAGGTTTTTTTAGGAATAGGTGGAAATTTGGGAAATAAAAGAGAAAACTTCAAAAAAGTTTTTCCTCTTATTGAGAAGCGCCTTGGAAAAATAATTCAAAAGTCGTCTGTTTATGAAACACCGCCCTGGGGATTTCATGCTCAAGAAATTTTCTGGAATCAGGTATTAATTATTGAATCAGAACTAAGCCCGGAAGACCTACTCAGAAACATTCACTCAATTGAAGAATCGTTTGGAAGAAAAAGGGGAAAAGAAGGATACAGCTCGCGGGAGATGGACATAGACATTTTATATTTTGATGATACATATATTGAAACCGATGAATTATTTATCCCTCATCCGCATATACAAAAGCGCTTATTTGTTTTGGTTCCGCTGGCTGAAATTGCTCCGGATTTTAAACACCCGCTGTTCCGGTTGACCAGCATTCAGATGCTCGAAAATTGCAAGGACAAATCGGTAATTAAAAAACTAAAATAAATTCAATTTAATCGTTACTATTTTCGGGACAAACCTGTAAAACTGTTTTAAAAATCAACCTCCTTTTGTACCTTTCGGCAGAATTAAACCTAATTAATCATTGCATGATAAAAATTGATCTAAAACTTCAGCCTGAACATTTAAAAAAGAAACTGGATCTGTTTTGGGAACTTTCCGCGGAAAAAATAAAGTTGATTGACAAAAACTATGATGTTTTAAAAGGTTCGCCTGTTTTTACCGTAAATGGAAAGTACTCAACACGAGGCTGGACAGAGTGGACACAGGGTTTTCAATTTGGTTCAGCCATTTTACAGTTTGATGCTACCGGAGAAAACTATTTTCTGGAAACCGGGAGAAAAAATACGCTTGAAAAAATGGCGCCGCACATCAGTCATACCGGAGTTCACGATCACGGTTTTAATAATTTAAGCACCTACGGAAATTTGCTTCGTTTAATGAATGAAGGAAAAATTCCTTTAAACGAATGGGAAAAAAACTTTTATGAACTGGCTGTGAAAATCTCAGGAGCTGTGCAAGCCCACCGCTGGACAAATATAAAAGATGGTGGTTTTATTTATTCATTCAATGGCCCGCATTCATTATTTGTTGATACGATACGTTCTGTTCGGATTTTAATGGCAAGCCACTTGCTAGGACATGTTTTTCAGGGAGAAGGAGATGTGAAAATTTCTCTTTTGGGAAGAGCCATTCAACATATTACAGCAACAGCAAATTATTCTGTTTTTTATGGCGAAGGACGCGACAGTTATGATGTTTGGGGGAGAACAGCTCACGAAAGTATTTTTAATACCAACGACGGAAACTTTCGCTGTCCGAATGCACAGCAAGGTTACACTGGTTTTTCAACATGGACACGTGGACTAGCATGGGCAATGCTGGGTTTTGCTGAAGAACTGGAACTACTAAATCAAATTCCCGATAATAGTTTAATAAACTTTGGAGGAAAGGCTGAAATTGAAAAAATGATGCTCAAGGCAGCCAAAGCTACCTGCGATTTTTATATAAGTAACACGCCGGTTGACGGAATTCCATATTGGGATACAGGGGCTCCTAACCTGCATAAAATGGGAGATTACCTGGATAAACCATCCGACCCGTACAACAGCTGGGAGCCAGTTGACAGTTCGGCTGCAGCAATTGGCGCACAGGGATTGCTGCGCCTGGGAAAATACCTTTCTGAAAACAAAAAGAAAGAAGAAGGACAAACCTACTGGCAGGCCGGATTAACTGTAATGAATTCATTGCTTGATTATCCTTATCTGAGTACAAATCCGGAACACCAGGGAATAATCCTGCACAGCATCTACCATCAACCCAACGGCTGGGATAATGTTCCTGAAGGGCAAAAAATCGCCTGTGGGGAATCTTCGATGTGGGGAGATTACCATGCGCGGGAAGTGGCTCTTTATTTGAAAAGAATTATCGCCAACGAAAAATATTATACCTTTTTTAACTTGTGATTTTTAGCAACCGGGTCACTAAAGAAAGATCCTAAAAAATAGAAACATGACAACTAAACTGACTGATTTTTCAAAATTGTGTGTCCATACACTTACAACCAAACCCTGGAATTTAAAAGAATGTGTCGAAAATTTTAATGCAGTCGGGATTCATGGAATAACAGTCTGGAGAAATGTTCTGGAAGGACTAAATCTAAATGAAGCCAAATCATTACTCAATGACTTTGGGATGAATGTAGTTTCAGTAGCCAGGGCCGGTTTTTTTCCTTCAGTGGAAGCAGAAAAACGACAGGCTGCCATTGACGATAATTTATGGGCTATTGAACAGGCTGCGGGTATTGGGGCACCTGTTTTGGTTTTGGTCTGCGGAGCCGATCCGCGCCAACCGCTTGAGAAGTCAAGGGAGCAAATAAAAGAAGGAATTTCCGAAATTCTGCCTCAGGCAAAAATGGCAGGAGTAAAACTGGCAATTGAGCCGCTGCATCCGATGTATGCCGGCGACCGTTCTGCTATTGTTACTCTTGCACAAGCCAATAATGTTGCAGAAGAAATTAATTCGGATTTTGTTGGTGTTGCCATTGATGTGTATCATTTGTGGTGGGATAATACACTTCGCGAAGAAATTATCCGCTGTGGAAAAAACAAAAATCTATTCGCATTTCATGTTTGCGACTGGAATGCCCCAACTGTTGATTTTCTGAACGACAGAGGTTTAATGGGAGATGGATGTATTAATGTACCACAAATAAGAGGCTGGGTAGAAGAAACCGGGTTCAACGGTTTTAACGAAGTTGAAATTTTTTCCGACAAATACTGGGCAATAGACCAAAATGAGTATCTTGAAAAAATAAAATATGCGTACCTAAACTGTACTTAAAATGAAACGGTTTATTTTGTTTACTTACATTTTTCTCCCCCTTCTTTCCATTTCCCAGGTGCAGGAAAACATCGACCGCGGCATAGTTGCTTTGTGTGAAGGTGAAAAAGCAGTTTTTGTGAGTTGGCGTTTGTTAAAAGACGATCCGGAAAACGTAACATTTAATATTTACAGGCAGGATATTGGATTGAACGACTATGTAAAAGTAAACGATAAACCTGTATCCAATTCAACAAATTACCTTGATGACTCAGCAAAACCCGGGCATGGTTATAACTACAAAGTAAAAAAAATAGTTGGCTCAACAGAACTTGATACACCAGGCGAAGCCTATGTTTTTACGCGAACGGGAAGTCAACCCTGGATTTCAATTAAATTAAAAGACCAGGTTACATTAAAAAGAATCGGAATTGGAGACCTGGATGGCGACGGTGCCTATGATTTTGTGTTGCAACATCCCGATTTTAACGTAGACCCATATTATCGTCCGGGATATTGGAAACGCAGCCCCGAATCGTATAAATTGGATGCCTATTCATCAAAAGGAAAATTTTTGTGGCGGCATGACATGGGCTGGGCCATTGAAACCGGAACATGGTATTCACCTTACATGGTTTTTGACGTGGATCAGAATGGAAAAGCAGAGGTATATGCCAAAGCAGGCGAGGGAGACCCGCGTGAAATGGATGGCCATGTTTTAAACGGACCGGAATATCTGGTAAAAATAGATCCATTAACAGGCAAAATATTAAAAAAACAAAGCTGGATTTCAAAAGAAGGGTTTGAATCCTACAACTACTGGAGCCGTAATTTTCTCACCGTTGCCTATTTGGATGGGGTCAATCCGTCGCTCGTAATGCAGCGGGGAACTTACACGGTGATTAAAACAGAAGCGCTGGACAAAGAACTTAAGCCAATCTGGAAATGGGAAAGTACCGGCAAAGACGAAAAATACAAAGGACAGGGTGCCCACGCCATTATGACCGGAGATATTGACGGGGACGGTAAGGACGAGCTTGTTTTTGGAACATCAGCACTTGATGACAATGGAGTTCCAATGTGGCACACAGGATTGGGACACAACGATGCCGGATATATTGCTGACATTCTTCCCGAGCGTCCGGGGTACGAAATATTTTACGGGATAGAAAGCCGATCTCCTCAAAACGGTGTTTGTCTGGTGGATGCCAAAACAGGTGAAATTATTTGGGGTTATGAAGGAAGCACGGTTCACGTACACAGCCAGGCAATGATTGGCGACATTACTGATGAATATCCCGGCATAGAATGTTATGCAGGAGAAGCAAAAGGTGGCGACAAATTCTTTCTGTATACTGCTGATGGGAAACGGCTTTCGGATAAAAATCTTTGGGGCCTGGCACCAAAAGCCATTTGGTGGGATGCCGACGATTTGAAGGAGATTTGTTTCCAAAATGAAGTTTTTGACTACAATGGCGAAACCCATTTAAAAGTTGAAGGAAAAGTATTAATTGTTGCTGATATATTGGGTGACTGGCGTGAAGAAATAGTGACCAGTCTTCCAGGTGAGCTGCGCATTTATTCTACAAATATTTTATCGGATAAAAAGAAAGTTTGTCTAATGCAAAATCATTTATACAGGATGGCCGTTGCTGATGCAACAATGGGATATTACAATACACCACAGGTCGGATTTAAATAATCGCTTAAATTTTAACACGGAATTTTAAACTCAAGATATGATTCATAAAGTAGGAATAATAATGAACGGCGTTACGGGCCGGATGGGTACAAACCAACACTTAATGCGGTCGATAGTGGAAATCATAAAACAGGGAGGAGTGCAGGTAAGCCCTTCTGAATTTATTATGCCTGATCCGGTTTTGGTAGGCCGAAACGAGATCAAGTTAAAAAAGCTGGCCGAAATGTCGGGAGTAGAGAAATGGACTACCGACCTGGATTCAGTAATAAACGACCCGAATTACCAAATATATTTTGATGCACAAACAACCGGGCGCCGCGCTGCCGCTGTAAAACAAGCTGCCAAAGCGGGCAAACACGTATATTGCGAAAAACCCATTGCAACCGATACAGCTACCGCTCTTGAATTATATAAAGTTTGCGAAGACGCCGGTGTAAAACACGGTGTTGTGCAGGATAAACTCTGGCTTCCGGGACTTTTAAAACTAAAACGCTTGATGGAAAACGGGTTCTTTGGCAAGATTCTTTCTATTCGGGGAGAATTTGGGTACTGGGTTTTTGAAGGACACTCTGTTCCTGCTCAGCGCCCAAGCTGGAATTACCGTAAAGAAGACGATGGAGGTATTATTGTTGACATGCTGTGCCACTGGCGTTATGTTCTGGATAATCTGTTTGGTGAAGTAAAAGGTGTTTTTTGTTTGGGAGCGACTCATATTCCTGAACGTGTGGATGAACAGGGAAAACCATACAATTGTACCGCCGACGATGCGGCCTATGCAACATTTGAACTTGATGGCGGAGTAATTGCCCATTTTAATTCATCGTGGGTCACACGTGTACGCCGCGATGATTTGCTCACCCTTCATGTAGACGGAACAAAAGGCTCTGCAGTTGCAGGATTACGCGAGTGTTGGACACAGCATTACGGAAATACGCCCAAACCGGTCTGGAATCCGGATATTTCACAACCCATTGATTTTTATGAAGGATGGAGCAAAGTTCCCGAACAGGAAAATTTTGACAATGCTTTTAAAGCAGAATGGGAATTATTTCTGAAACACGTAGTAAAAGATGAACCCTTTAAATGGAACTTGCTGGAAGGAGCGAAGGGAGTACAACTGGCTGAAAAAGGACTGGAGAGCTGGGATAAAAAAACATGGGTGGAAATACCAAAAATTCAGTGATACTTTTTGAGTGTCATTCCCGGTATTCGGGAATCTCTAACTTCTAAATAAAAAGATAAATGAGAAAGACAGCACTAATAACCGGAGGCTCGCGGGGAATTGGATTCGGAATCGCCCTAGAGTTGGCTAAAGCCGGATTTAATCTCGCATTAAACGGCGTTCGTCCGCAAAAAACCGTTCAACCCATTTTGGATGGGTTAAAAATGTTTGGAGCCAAAGCAATTTATGCGCAGGGGAACATTTCAAAAAAAGACGACAGACAAAAAATATTTGACACAGTAATTTCAGCGTTTGGCCAACTTAATGTTCTGGTAAACAATGCCGGAGTTGCCCCCAGAGAAAGAAAAGATATTCTGGAAGCCTCAGAGGAAATCTATGATGAAGTAATGGAAATTAACCTGAAAGGACCGTATTTTCTTACACAATTATTTGCCAACCATATGATTCTGCAAAAAAAGGAAGATCCTGAATTTTCATGCTGCATCATTAATGTTTCCTCAGTTTCGGCAACAGTAGCTTCGGTGAACCGCGGTGAATATTGTATTTCAAAAGCGGGTATCGCCATGGCTACGAAACTTTGGTCGGCCCGTTTGGGTGAATTTGATATTCCTGTTTACGAAATTCAGCCCGGTATTATTAAAACAGACATGACTTCAGGAGTCACCGAAAAATACGATAAATTGTTTGAAGAAGGCTTAAGTATCCAAAAACGCTGGGGGCTCCCGGAAGACATTGGAAAAGTAGCTACTGCAATGGCCACCGGAATGATGCCCTATTCCACCGGACAGGTCGTTCTTGTTGACGGCGGAATGACTGTTCAACGTTTGTAATATTTGATTTTATCAAAACAAAAAACCTGATTATGAAACAAAAAATATATTGGAGAATTACAGCAGCGATTGCGGTTTTACTGATACTGTTAACTTTTACACCACTTGTAATTGCTCCCGGGAAAACAGATCCAAAATTGTTTTCGATGCCCTACACATTGTGGACAAGTATCTTAATCACAATTGCACTGGTAGTTTTAACCTATATCGGCGGGCGTGTCCATTTGAATGATGACAACGACGACTAAATACTAATCTCTTTGTGAAACGCTGTGCCTTCTGTAGCTAATTTTTATCAAGGGGCCAAGTAAGGTTCAATAAGTGACACAAAGTTTAAAACCTAAAAAAATGTTACATTGGCTTATAATTGTTGGTACCATTTACGTTGCAATTCTGTTCTTTCTGTCGTGGCGTTCGCGTAAAAAAATTAAATCCAACGAAGATTTTATGATGGCTGGTTCAAACGTTGGGCTGGTTCTGGGATTTATGACTTTTGCTGCCACGCTTTTTAGTACCTTTACTTTAATGGGAATGCCCGATTTTTCGCGAACACACGGAGTTGGCGCCTGGATCTTTCTCGCATTCTCCGATGCAGGAATGGTTTTTCTGATTGTATGGTTTGGCTACCATTTGCGCAAGCAAGTTGCCAAAAGCGGATTTAAAGGGATGTCAGGTCTGTTGCAAAACCGCTACCAAAACAAATGGGCCGGGTATATTTATTTCCTTGCGGTATTTATTTTTCTTGTACCCTACGTAGCCATTCAAATCAGGGGAGTTGCTATTTTTCTGGAACAGGCTTTCCCTTCTGCATTGCCGGCCTGGGCATGGTCGCTGATGATTGTAGTAATTATGCTTCTTTATTCCGAGTTTGGCGGTTTAAAAGCAATTATATACGCCGATTTTATGCAAGGCACCATGTTGCTGATTGTTGTGTGGGTGATTGCCCTAACCTGTTTAAATCATATTGGAGGATGGACAGAAATGTTTTCTCAGGTTGAAAATACTGATCCAAAATTATTAAGCACACCCGGACCAAACAGTTTGTTAAGTGCCCAGTTTTTAATTGCCTCCTTTCTTGCAATTTTAATGATTCCGGTTACGCAACCACAACTTTCAACCCGGCTGGTAATTATGAAAAGTACAAAAAAAATGCATCGTATGGCCGTTGCGGTTGGAACTTTTGCCATGCTGGTTATTTTTCCCACAATTATTATCGGATTATACGGCGCAATAAAATATGCCGATGCATCAACTGCTGATTTTTTGGGGAATGTGCTTATTCGCGATCAGGTTGAATTTATTGCTGCAGCGGCAATCATCGGATTATTTGCTGCTGCCATGTCAACGTCCGATTCGCAACTGTTTGCCCTGGGAAATGAACTGCGGGGATTATTGGGGCATAAAGGAAGTGATTCTCTTGCCCCTATCCGGATTGCAATAATCAGCTTTGCAATTGCAGCGCTGGTCTTTTCGCTGGTTAGCTCTGATCAACTGGTACTTTTAGCCCGCACAAGCTTTGCAGGAACAGCAATGATGGGGCCGCTGGTTATTTTGGCTATCCTTTCAAAAAAACCACAAGGTTGGTTTATGATTTTGATGTCGGGGTTGGGATTGGCAGCTTTTGTGCTCTCCGAGGCCGGTGTGTTGCCCAAATTTTTAGGAACAGTGCGAATGGATTTATTTTTAATGATTGTTTTAGCAGTTTGCGGAATGGGAAATTATTTGCTGAAAAAATAAAATTCCGTTTAACTCAATTTAAAAATTTTGCCCAGCTTCCGGTCAAAAATTTCCGGTGGTTCATTAAAAAACTGTTTTAATCGCGGCAGGAGTTTTACCATATTTAATTCACGTTGATGTTGTACTTGGTTGTCCAGGATAAGTAACTCTTCGTTACTAAAATTAAAATCATCGGATTTGAGGTCTTCAAAAAAGACAAACAAATCATGGTCTACACCCAATTGTTCTGTTATTTTATTTAACTGATCCGATTTTAATCTGAAATACCGCGGATGCATAAATTTTACAAAATCAAGCTGGTACCAAAGCCGTTTTAGTATCTTTCGGAGTTCATGCATCACCACAGGGGAAAGCTCAGGTTCAATACTTTGGTAAACTTCATACCCCTCTACAAATGTGGATGAGAGCTGAGTCTTGATCTGAAAAACAGACGGGCAGTTTAACTTCAGGGTAATCAGCTGAACCTGAATGTTTTTGACAAACTGAACAATATCTGAAACAACATTTTTCGATG
Organism: Maribellus maritimus; assembly: GCF_022267315.1. Taxonomy (GTDB): domain Bacteria; phylum Bacteroidota; class Bacteroidia; order Bacteroidales; family Prolixibacteraceae; genus Draconibacterium; species Draconibacterium maritimum. Next base: position 182,390 of record NZ_JAIKLE010000007.1, on the reverse strand, counting down.
TAAATTCATCTTCAACCAAAACCCTGTTTTTTTCTAAGAGGGAATCTTTTACCTGTTTTATTTTCCGTTCTGAAATTAAATTGCTCCCAGCTGTAATCTTATCAAAATGCTGCACATTTACAAACGATTCGCGGATAGGGGATAAAATCTTTCCTGCGGCTTTGATCTCTCTTCTGAATTGGTCGGTCTGAGTTTCGTTACACTCCGAAAACAGCTGTAATAAAGCACGCAGTCGTTTATACGATTTTCTTATTTCGTGAACCGCCAGATTAGGCGAAATATTCTCTGCAGAACAAAAATAAATGATTTTTTCTGTCTGTTTTTCAATTGCTGAAATAAGTCTGTTCCCCTTGTCCTGAATCATAGTTCTATTGGTTTTTCAGGCATTACAAAATTAACAATAAAACATAAAAAAAAAAGCTGTCCATTTCTGAACAGCTTTGATTTTAAAATATTTAAGTTATTTCTCAGTCGATTATTTCAAAACTGGTGTAAGGAACCAGAACTTTTGGAATTTTTATCCCTTTGGAAGTCTGATTATTCTCAAGTAAAGCAGCTACAATTCGGGGTAAAGCCAATGCACTTCCATTTAACGTGTGAGCCAGCTGTGTTTTTTTCACCCCTTCTTCTCGGAATCGTAATTTTAACCGATTGGCCTGAAACGACTCAAAATTGGATACTGAACTTACCTCCAACCATTTTTTCTGAGCTGCTGAATATACTTCAAAATCAAAAGTTAAGGCTGCGGTGAAACTAATATCTCCGCCGCACAAACGTAAAACCCGATAAGGCAATTCCAGTTTCTCAACCAAAGAGGATACATGTTTTACCATTTCATCGAGCACTTTATACGATTTTTCAGGGTGAGCTATCTGTACTATTTCCACTTTGTCGAACTGGTGTAAACGGTTCAATCCACGTACATCCTTCCCATACGAGCCAGCTTCGCGACGAAAACAGGCACTGTAAGCAGTATTTTTATACGGAAGGTCTTTTGCATCCAAAATTACATCGCGATAAATATTGGTTACCGGAACCTCGGCAGTAGGAATAAGATAAAGATTATCGGCAGCTACGTGATACATTTGTCCTTCTTTATCAGGCAACTGACCTGTTCCAAAACCTGAAGCTTCGTTTACAACCAGAGGCGGCTGTACTTCTTCGTAGCCTGCTTTTCTCGCTTCGTCCAAGAAGAAATTGATAAGTGCGCGTTGCAATTGTGAACCTTTTCCCCGATAAACAGGAAAACCCGCTCCTGTAAGTTTTACGCCTAACTCAAAATCAATCAAATTATATTTTTGAGCCAATTCCCAGTGAGGAAGAGCATTTTCATCTAAAGCCGGAATCTCGCCTGCCGAAGTAACTACTTCATTGTCCTCCTCTCCTTTTCCCTGAGGAACAGTGTCGTGTGGTAAATTAGGGAGTAAAACCAACAATTCATTCACTTGTTCTTCAATTGCTGAAAACTGCTGGTCAAACTGTTTGATATTTTCTTTTAATTCTGATGTCCGCTCTTTGGCTGCGTTGGCCTCTTCCTTTTTCCCTTCCCGAAATAAAAGGCCAATCTCTTTCGAAATTTTATTCATCTCGGCTTTGGCCTGGTCGGCCTGGCCCTGAAGTTTATTCTTTTCGCTATACAAATCAATAATTTCTCCTACAATTCCGGCAGCATCAAAGTTTTTCGTTTTAAGCTTTTCAATTACCAGGTCCGGATTATCTTGAATGAATTTCAGATTGAGCATGTCTATTTCTTTAAATAAGCTGCAAATTTAATAAATGTTGCGGCATAGTATTAAAATGATAAATGGAAATTGCTATTTATAACGTAAGAAGTTTGGATAAAAAATCAGGTTTACCTGTGATATAAAGTTTTAACCGTTTTGAGGTAAAGTAAACCAAAATTCGGTTCCTTCCTCATCAGAGGATGTCACTCCGATTTCGCCACCATGCAAATGCACTGCCATTTTACAAAACGACAAACCCAGTCCGGTTGATGCAGTGACCCCCATTTCGCGTGAATCGTGTTGTCTAAAACTCTGAAATATACTTGATTGCTGCTCCCGGGGTATTGCGGGACCAATATTATGTACACTGAACCAGGTATTCTTTTTGTCAGTCATCTTCCAGTTTAATGCTATATTACTTCCCGGAGGGGCATATTTTACCGCATTGCTTAATAAATTCGAAAAAATACGCTTTAAAAGCCTTTTGTCAGCATCTATCAATGGGACTTCCGAGCCCGGATAAGATATTTTCAAATCGTTTTCTGAAATATATAATGCAAATTCCATAACACATTCTTTTAACAACTGCGTAACATCAACCTGTGTCCGGATTAGATTTAATTTGGCCTCCTCCAGTTTATAAACATCCAAAATGTTCTGTGTGAGATGCAACATATCATAGCCCGATTGTTTTATTAACTCTTTCCTGAAATTTTCGTCGTCTATATCATAACTGTTCAGAATATTATTTAAAGGGTTTTTTAGATCGTGAACAATCATTCCGGTCATTTTTTCCTTGAATCGAATAAGTTCAGTCAACTCCCGATTGGTTAGCTGCAATTCTTCTTTTTGAATCGATATCTCTTCGTTTTGCTTTTCAATTAATTTATTCTTCTCATCAAGTATTTTATTTGCTTTAATCTTTTGTTTGTAATAGTAGTATATCAATACAACAACAACAACCATTAAAGCGGCCAGTGCAATTAAAAAATTTCTAAAAATCCGTGCATTATTCAGCCTTTCAGTTTGATGTTCCAGTTGATGTTTTTGTTGTTCAATTTGCTGCTCCTTCTCGGTAGCTTTATATTTGCTTTCGGCGTCGGCAACTATTTTTGTCTTTTCATTGTTATAAATTGAATCTTTTCGCTCCAAGAGCAGATCAGCCGATTCATAGGCCTTTTTGTAATTTCTTTTGTGAAAATATGCTTTTTTAAGAACCGACAATGCAGCAGCCTGCTCCTGAATAAGTTGAAGAGAATCGGCCAATGCAAGTGCTTTTTCTGCATAATTTACAATTGTATCAAGCACGTTGGCAGACGAAGGGACAACTTCTTGACTGTTTTCCAACTTTGAAAGGTTCGTCCCTGAAAGATTCAGGTAAGAACCAATAAGATTCCTCTTGTAATTATTTTTTTCATTTATCGTCAGTGACTTTTCAATATATTCTATCGATTTATCAAACTCTCCCTTTATTTCATACAAAGCCGCTATATTGGTGTACAGGAGGGCCAAATTCCTTTCATTGTTATTCTTTAAATGAATATCTACTGCTTTTGTATAATAAAAGAGTGCCTGTTCATAATTTTCCGTGTTGGTATAGCAAATTCCCAGATTATTATAGCAAAAAGATACGCCTCTTTCATCTTCCATCTCCTGAAATATCTGCAAAGATTTTTTATAGCTTTCAATGGCCTTATCGGTAGTACTTTGTTTTCGAAGTATGTTACCTATACTTAAATGACAAATAGCAATACCTCTTTTGTCTTTAGCCCTTTCAAAAATTTCTATGGCAGTGTAATAATTATCAATTGCATCGTCATATCTTCCCTGGTTATTGTAAATCATTCCAAGGTTAAGCAAAGCTTTCGATTGCATTAAACTATCTCCAAGTATCTTTGCAGTTTCCAGCGTGTAACTGTAATTTTTCGACGCCAATGCATATTCACCTTCTTCAAAATACAAAGCACCAATCGTAAGCGTCACATTTCCATGTAAATTCAGATATTTATTTCTTCTGTCTTTTTCCTTTTCGGAATCGATAAGCTCTTTAAAAATATTTGATGCCTGCAAATAATAATTCAGCGCATTGCCTAAGTCAGAAGAATTATTGTAATAAAGCCCTAAACCTTCCAACGCCCCCGCTTTTTTTAACTTTATTTCAACTAAATCATCATTGGAAAGTCGTTTTTGCTGAATGATCTCATCAGCCATTTTTAATGCACTATCAAAATAAAAAAATGAAGAATCAGAATTATTTTTATTAAATTTCTTTGCCTTTAAAAGCGCATTATTCAAACTTACAGTATCTTCTTTCTCTGCAAGATTTCTATCTTCATCAAAAGAAAAAGCACCCCCATTAACAATTAAAGGGACTGCCAGCAAAAACTGAAAAAGGAAAACAAGAGGTTTTAACATATTTCTAACAATTCGCAAGATTATAAAAGTAGTGAATCAAAGCAAAAAAACAAGAGACAATAACGCGAATTTGAAAAAAATATATATATTATTAACCTCTGTTTATCAATCGGTTTCATCAGATTAGACCAAAAAGAAAAAGTATTATTGCCTAATGTTCAAATATCATAATCTTTATTATAGTTCGACAGTTTTAACATCACAAAAAAAACGCCTACCGTTTTCCCGGTAAGCGTCTCAATGTTTTTATAAAAATATCTGGTTCTTATTTTACCAGTTCTTTTGCTTGTTCAATCCATGGAGCAGGATCTTTTGAAGCATAACGGCTTCCTGCAGCTTCCAAAACCTTCTGAATATCTTCAACTGACGCACTTGCAATAGAAGCATAATTTGTAAAACCACCTTCAGCTAAAATTTCAGCCAATTTGGGGCCAACACCTTCCAGCTTTTTCAAGTCATCAGCTTCTTCTGCTTCTGAGGTCTCAGCTTTTGGAGCCTCTTTTTTAGTTGGAGCTTCCTCTGTAACTTCAACTTTTTTTACCGGTTTTTCTTCTGCAACCGGAGCTTCAGCAACTGCTACATCAACGTCTACAATTGGGTCAACCGATACAAATGAACGGTTCTTTTGTCTTTTTCTGAAAACAACTGTTCCGTCAATCAATGCAAAAAGGGTATGATCTTTTCCCATTCCTACATTTTCACCCGGGTAATGTTGTGTTCCGCGCTGGCGTACTAAAATATTACCAGCTTTTGCAAACTGACCTCCGTAAATTTTTACTCCCAGTCGTTTACTTTCCGATTCGCGTCCGTTTTTCGAACTACCTACACCTTTCTTATGAGCCATGGTAAATTTTTTTTAGTTATCCAACAATGGTTTCTACCTGAATTTGTGTAAACTGTTGACGGTGACCATTCATTTTTTGGTAACCTTTTCTTCTTTTCTTTTTGAAAACGATTACTTTATCACCTTTTACATGTCCCAGCACTTTGGCTGTTACTTTTGCACCTTTTACGGTTGGAGTTCCAACGGCAACTTTACCGTCGTTGTCTACCAGTAAAACTTTTTCAAAATCAACCGAGTCGCCTTCTTTGGCGGTAAGCTGATGTACAAAAAGTTTTTTGTCTTTCTCAACTCTGAATTGCTGTCCAGCAATTTCAACAATCGCGTACATAATTTCACTTTTATTGTTACCACCGTCAGGCGGAATTCCCGCTGGATTTCTCTTTTTTGAGCCTGAACGATTCAAAATTCGGACTGCAAAAGTAGTTATTTTAAACTATTTAGCAAATAAAAATAAATTTTCTTTCAATTTAAAAACAGAGGGGTAAACAAAGATGGTTAAACTACTTTTTTTGTTACCGTAATATGTCTTTTAAACTTATCATTCGAATAGCCCCCAACATAAGTTCTCCCTGTAAAATACAGGCTAACCCAACACATTCTTAAAAACCCCGACCAACAATAAAAATCCAATCAAAAGTACTATTCCCAGCAAAAACTGATTTGTTCTGTTCTGTTTTTTCTGTGTTTCAATATTTTGAGATACTATTGTCATCGCATCCTCATTCATGTTCATGTCATTCAAACAAAGTTCCAAATGTTTTATCTGGTATTTAATCAGAACTTTATTGGCAACAAAATTAAAAACAATACCCAAAACAATAAACCCGGCAAATACAACTATATCAGTTCCGTCAAAAGGTCGCACTTTTTCGTAAACCAAATAGAAGTAGATGAGAATTCCGGCTATAAACAAAAATAAATAGGTTATTGAAACAGCCAGAAGTGTAAGGTTGAATTTGGTTTTCAGATAGGTAAGCATTGAAATAAGCGTGTCGCGGGTTGTTTGTCCATGATCCGCAATTTTGTTAAAATGTACAAGCATTCTTCTTTGAAAAAACAATAAGCCTGCGAGTAATAAAATACCGGCGATGCATACAAATGTCACATTTGTTGTGTCGTAATAAAGAATAAAATCTACTCCAAGCGTCACAACAACAAGTGCTTTTACAATCAGATCCATTATAATTATTTTTCGTACTCCCCGGGCAGTACTTTTTGATCTGCCGGAAAGAAACTGTTCAATATCTGAACTTCCGTAACCGGAAATTTCAAATAGATTCTCAGTTTTGTTCCACATTTCTTTTAATTTTTTTTCATTCATGACTTCTGCTAATTTGCATCGTTTATCATTTCTTCCAATTTTCTCTTAATACGCATTAGTTTTACACTTACATTCGATTTTGTAAGCCCCGTAACCGATGCGATTTCGTCATAGCTTTTTTCTTCCAGCCAGAGCAAGATAATTGCTTTGTCAATTAGGTTCAGTTTTGAAACGGCTCTGTATAATTGCAGAATATCCTCGTTATCATCCGCAGGTTCAGCCGGAATTTGTTTATAATTGCCCATGGATTCAAAAGCAAAACTATTTTTGGTTTTCCGTATATTGCTAACAGCCGTATTTAATGCTACTCTGTACATCCAGGTGTTAAACTTCGATTCCTCTCTGAAATTTGGGTATGACTTCCAGAGCTGCAAACAAATTTCCTGGAACAGATCTTCTCTATCGGCCGGGTTATCGACATATATTAATGTGATTTTATGAATAAGTCCCTGATTCTTTTCAAGCAGTTCGCTAAAGGTCTTCCTATTTGGTTTTTGCTTTTTCATTTTCTCATGAATTCCTGATAATTAGTCGAAATAAAGTTCTAAAAACTACATCCGGAGTAAAACTTTAAAACAAAGCCGGCAATTCTATTGGAAAATACCCGATTTAGTTTTTTATCACATGTTATCGAACACTGAAAAAAACAAGATGAACAAAACAAATAGAAAATCAATAACTTAGTTTTATGCAAACCACATTTCCAATTGTGTTATTTGACAATAAACAAAAATGATTGTTATATTTGCTTTCACGGTAAAAAAAGCCTATTATACTAATATGCAAAAAATTCGTTTGAACATTCTGGGGCTTTCAGTAAGTCAAACACAATCAGGAGCCTACGCATTGGTTTTGGCAGAAGAAAATGGAGAGAGAAGAATTCCTATTATTATTGGCCCGGTTGAAGCCCAGGCAATTGCCATTCAATTGGAAGGGTTAAAACCACCGCGTCCGCTTACACACGATCTGATAAAAAACATGGCACTGGCTTTTAATATTGCATTGCTGGAAGTAACCATTTATAAACTGGAAGAAGGCATTTTTTATTCGGAGTTGTTGTGCGAAATGGAAGGGAAAGAGATAAAAATCGATTCCAGAACATCTGATGCAGTTGCGCTTGCCCTGCGTTTCAGATGCCCAATTTACACATCGGAAGATATTTTAAAGAAAGCGGGAATTGTTCTTGAAATCGACGACGAAAATTCGCCGGTAAGAAGCTATGCCGATGAAGAGGAGATGGAAGAGTCAGAATCGTCAACCTATGCCCAATATTCGTTAAACGAATTAAATGAGATGCTTGACGAAGCGGTAAAAAATGAAGACTATGAAAAAGCCTCTGTTATTCGGGATGAGTTAAAGAAAAGAAAAAAATAATGTCACAATAGATGAAACACCTTATAGTATTGCTGGTAATTTTTACCGGCTTTTTATTTGTTCAACCCGCTTTTGCACAACCCGCCGATTCAGAAGATAATCAAACAGAACAGGTTTCTCCCCAGCAAGATAAAACCGACACTTCGGTTCTTTTACTTTCAAAAGAACGAGAAAAGCCTTTTTCAATAACTACTATTTTCAGAGGACTACTTGGAATGACTGTACTTATATTTTTAGGTTGGTTGTTCAGCACCAGTCGTCGGAATATTCCATGGCGTACCGTTTTTATCGGTTTACTGATTCAGGTCTTGCTGGCAATCGGAGTTTTATACGTTCCTTTTATTCGGATAATTTTTGAATTTCTGGGAAAAATATTTGTCAAAATTCTTGATTTCACAAAAGAAGGAAGTACATTTTTATTGGGCGATTTAATGGATGCCGAAACGTATGGATATATATTTTTATTTCAGGTATTGCCTACCATTATTTTCTTTTCTGCACTGACCAGCCTTCTGTTTTATTGGGGAATTATTCAGAAGGTAGTATACGGGTTGGCATGGGTATTTACAAAAGCCCTCAAAATTTCAGGTGCTGAGGCGCTATCGGTTGCCGGCAATATTTTTCTCGGCCAAACAGAATCGCCATTGATGATCAAAGCCTATCTTGAAAAAATGAGTAAATCAGAAATTTTGCTCGTGATGACCGGTGGAATGGCTACTTTAGCGGGTGGGGTTTTGGCTGCATACATCGCGCTGCTTGGCGGCGACGACCCGATGTTACGCCTTGAGTTTGCCAAACATCTCTTAACAGCCTCAGTTATGGCGGCACCCGCTGCTATTATTTTTTCAAAGATGCTTGTTCCTCCCACTGATGCAATAAACAAAGAAATTGAAGTAAGCAGAGATAAAATTGGCAGTAATGTTTTGGATGCGATTACAAACGGAACCAGCGAAGGTGTAAAACTGGCTGTTAATGTTGCTGCAATGTTGTTGGCTTTTATCGCCTTTATTGCAATGTTTAATTTTATTGTAGGCAAAATTGGCGAATGGACATCTTTAAACGAAGTTATCGCACGTGGAACAAATGGCCGGTATGATGGTCTTTCGCTGCAATTTATTCTTGGTTATACTTTTGCACCGCTTATGTGGCTGATTGGTGTTTGCCCTGAAGACATAATCACCGTTGGTCGTCTTCTCGGTGAAAAACTGATTCTTACCGAGTTTATTGGCTACATCAGTTTAGCCGATTTAAAAGCTACCGGCGTATTTACCGAAACCAAGTCGGTAATAATGGCTACGTATATATTGTGTGGTTTTGCAAATTTTTCTTCCATTGGCATTCAAATCGGCGGAATTGGTGCACTGGCTCCTGGCCGGCGCGTATTGCTCTCAAAATATGGAATTCCTGCGCTGCTGGCCGGAACACTGGCTTCTTTAATGAGCGCAACAATTATTGGGATGATACTGGGGTAAAGCCAAAAAACACCTAATATTTGATTACCCGATAACCGGGCGGAGTAGCTACAAAAATATTATCGCTTTATAAAGTAACGACAGTCGATTAAATCATAGGATAAGAAAAAAAATTGGATGTCTGATTAAACCAATAGCAATTAAGAAAATCTATTAAGTTAGTTATTTTAGTTAATAACTAACTTAAACTTTTAAGAAGCCGTCTCAAAGTATGTTTTGAGATGGCTTTTCTATTTAATAATGTTACAAATGATTGAAGATACAGCCTAAACAAATTTTATCAATAAAATAATGCTGAGAAAAAAAATAAAGAACATATGATTAAACCTATCTTGACAAGCGAAGTCCTAATAAAGGTTTAGTTAGTTAAGTGAAAAAATATTTTTTACTAACCGACTTGTAGCTCCTCATGTTGATGGGGAGCTATTTTTATTCAACTCTGCCAAAATCGGGAACTTACCATGCAAAATTGTTTTAGAGAAACAATATGCAGAACGGAAGTCCAGTTCAACTAAAAACGATTATTTTTTTTACTTTTTATTCCCCATACAATAAAGACCAGAAGTAGAATTATTACCAGCAGAATTATTATTCTTATAAAATACATGGACTCCGGAATTTAAATTTGATTTGACTTTTGTTTTTCAAAAGTATAAATAATTTGATCTTTTCAAACTGCCGGATTTTGCCAAATCGATTATTCTTTTTCTCACAAACCGACAATTTTTGATAAAGTTAACCGATATTTTTTTCACAAAAATAAGATTAGCGTGTTATCTTTGAGATACGTAACGAAGGGAATCTATTTCATTTTCCCTGTTATTTGGTTTGTTATGATGCCTTTAATTATCGTTTTCACGGGAGTAGTAATTCTTCTCATCCTTATAACTATTGCAAAAATCAATGCGTTTATTTCTTTCACCCTGGTTTGTATTTATGTGGGGGTAATGATGGGGCTTCCGATCGAAACAATTGTAGAGGCAATCAAAAAAGGGATGGGTGACACTTTGGGTTTGCTTGTTTTGATCCTTGGTTTTGGATCTATGCTGGGGAAACTGGTCGCCGACAGCGGCGCCGCACAAAAAATAACGCAAACGCTGATTGCAACATTTGGTCTGAAAAAAATTCACTGGGCACTGATGTTAACAGGATTTATAGTTGGAATTCCTATGTTTTACTCCGTTGGGTTTGTCATTCTTGTTCCAATTGTTTTTACGGTTGCTGCTTCAACCGGATTGCCTTTGATTTTTGTTGGCTTACCCATGCTGGCCTCTTTGTCGGTTACGCATGGTTATTTGCCGCCTCACCCTGCTCCAACAGCCATTGCCGGAATGTTTGGTGCTAGTATGGGGAAAACTATTTTTTACGGATTTCTGGTGGCTATTCCGGCGATAATTATTGCCGGGCCGGTTCTTTCTCCACGGTTCAAAAAAATAAAAGCGACTCCGCTTAAAGAATTTACAGGTCAAAATATTTTGGATGAAAAAGAATTGCCGTCAACTCTTATCAGCATTATAACTGCTTTGATGCCGGTAATTTTGATTGGTTTTTCAGGATTATTTACAAAGGTTATTAATGAGGACACAATATTTTACCCATTTATAAAGGGAATCGGAGATCCGGTAATTGCAATGCTGTTATCTGTATTGTTTGCGATATACACGCTGGGGATAAGGAGAGGAAAAAGAATGAAAGTAGTGATGGATGGCATGGTCCAGGCCATTTCGAGCATTGCTATGATTTTGCTGATTCTGGCAGGCGCAGGCGGATTAAAAGAAGTTTTGGTGGCCAGCGGAATCAGCGATTATTTAGGCAGGCTGTTAAGCCAATCGGGAATGTCGCCCTTAATTTTGGCCTGGTTAATAGCTGCTGTTATAAGAGTTTCGGTTGGTTCTGCAACAGTTGCCGGAATGACAGCGGCCGGAATTGTTTTGCCGCTGGCTTCCAACCCCGGCGTTTCTCCTGAACTGATGGTACTGGCAATCGGCTCGGGAAGTCTTATGCTTTCGCATGTAAATGATGGCGGTTTCTGGATGTTTAAGGAATATTTCAACATTTCAGTAAAAGAAACATTTTTTACCTGGACTGTGATGGAAACCACCATTTCAATTGTTGGAATCCTTGTAATTTTATTGTTGAATAACTTTATTTAAATCATATATCACATGAATGTAGAAGAAGAAATTAAAGCTTTAGGACTTGAACTTCCGCCCGCTCCTCCGCTGGGAGGGATATATCATCCGGTAGTAATCGCGGGTAACCAGTTGTACGTTTCCGGCCAGGGGCCTTTACAAAGCGACGGAATATTAATCAAAGGGAAAGTAGGAAAAGATCTTACTTTGGAAGAAGGGCAGTTGGCTGCCCGCCAGGTTGGGCTTACTATGCTCGCAACCATCAAGGCACAAATTGGTGATTTAGGAAAAATCAAACGCCTGATAAAAACACTGGGAATGGTAAACTGCTACCCAGAATTTGAACAACATCCGCAGACAATTAATGGGTTTAGCCAGTTGATGGTTGATATTTTTGGAGAAGAAAACGGGAAAGGAGCACGAAGCGCTGTTGGAATGTCACTGCCCGGGAATATTGCTGTAGAAGTGGAGTGTATTTTTGAATTGAAAGAAGAGTAGAATCAAAAACTATGTGGTACAAGATAAAAAATGAAAGCGAGGTTTTTACGCCGTCTGTTTTGATCTATCCCAACCGGATAAAGGAAAACATTCGCAGGATGATAAAAGTTGCAGACGATGTTTCGCGGTTACGGCCTCATGTAAAAACACATAAAATGGCCGAGGTTGTCCGGCTTCAGGTCCAGCAGAAGATCACCAAATTTAAATGTGCCACACTTACCGAAATGGAGATGACCGCAGCCAACGGCGGAACAGATATTTTACTGGCTTACCCTCTTCTTGGGCCCGATATCAAAAAGTATTTCAGTATTGTAACTAAATTTCCCCGGGTAAAATTTTCTGTACTTGTTGATCATAAAAAAGCAGTTGCCGACTTAACGGAAGAAGCAAAAAAACAACAACAGAAGGTAAATGTTTTTATCGATATCGATAACGGAATGCACCGAACCGGAATTGAACCGGAGCCCGCCTTTCAGCTTGCACAAACAATCTCAAAAAGGCCTTGGTTAGAATTAACCGGATTACATATTTACGACGGGCACATTCATGTTTCGGATTTAAAAACGCGAGAGACACAATGTGAAAATGATTTTAAGTCAGTAGATGAATTGATTCTGAATCTGAAAAATGCGGGAATTGAAATCAACGAACTGGCTTGCGGAGGAACATTTACGTTTCCCATTCATGCAAAATACAAAAACAGGACACTTTGCCCGGGAACACCAATTTTGTGGGACGCTGGCTATAAAAAGAACATATCCGACCTTGATTTTTTAAACGCTGCTGTTCTTGCTGGCCGCATAATCAGTAAACCTTACGGAAAGGTTTGTTTGGATTTGGGGCACAAAGCCATGGCGTCGGAAATGCCGCATCCGCGATTGGAATTTATGGATCTTCTGGTGAACGGTGTCGAAAACCAAAGTGAAGAACATCTGGTTCTTTCAACTCCACATGCTGAAAAGCTAAATCCCGGTGATTTTATTTATGCCATCCCCATCCATATTTGCCCCACCATTGCATTGCACGAACAGGTTTATGTAGTTGAAAACCGGAAAGCAGTGAAAACATGGGACGTTATTGCCCGAAAAAGAACTTTTGATTTTTATAGTGAGTGGAGATAAGAAAATCAAACTCACCCTGATTGCAGCCCCGATAACTATCGGGATACAATCGTCCCTCTCTTTTAAAAGAGAGGGAAAAGAGGGAGAGTTAAAAAGTAGGATATAATATTAAAACAACCAACATATCTTCATTAAAATGAGTTATAAAAAAGAGAAAATACTTTGTTTTGATGCGCATCTGGATATTGCGATGAACGCGATGGAATGGAACCGTGATCAGCGCTGGACAGTGCAGCAAATCCGTGCCAGCGAAAAGGGGATGACGGATAAACCGGATCGCGGACGAAACACCGTTTCGTTTCCGGCATTAAGAGAAGGAAAAGTGGGATTGGTGGTTGCCACACAAATCAGCCGGGTGGTAAAACCTGGAAGTCCGATACCCGGATGGTATTCACAGGAACAGGCCTGGGCGCAGACACAGGGGCAGTTGCAGTGGTACCGCACCATGGAAGAAGCCGGTGAAATGAAACAAATCACCGATGCAAAATCGCTGGAAGAAAGTCTGAAACTCTGGGAAATTCCAAATGAAAAATCCCCCATTTGTTACGTCCTGAGTCTGGAAGGTGCGGATTCAATTATTTCAATGGAGCACTTGCTTCGTGCCTACAACCATGGATTGCGAGCCGTTGGCCCGGCGCATTACGGTCCGGGAATTTATGCCAACGGAACTGATTCTTCCGGTCGCCTGAATGAACGAGGAGTTGAACTGCTCAAAACCATGGAAAAATTAAATATGATTCTGGATGCCACCCACCTGAATGATGACGCATTTTGGCATGCTTTGGAAATATACAATGGGCCGGTTTGGGCGAGCCACAATAATTGCCGGAAATTTGTCAACCATAACCGCCAGTTTTCTGACGAAATGATCAACGAATTAATTCAACACAACGCTGTTATTGGAGTTGCACTGGATGCCTGGATGATGGTACCCGACTGGATTCGCGGCGAATCAACACCCAAAGCACGAAATGTAACCCTGGAAATTATGGCCGACAACATCGACCACATTTGCCAGCTGGCAGGCGACTCGCTGCATGCGGGTGTAGGCAGTGACCTGGATGGCGCTTTTGGAACAGAACAGTGTCCGTACGATTTGGACACCATTGCTGACATTCAAAAACTGCCCGGCTTGTTAAAAAACAGGGGATACAAATCGGTTGACATCGAAAATATAATGCACGGGAATTTTATACGATTTCTGAAAGAATATTTTGGAGGGAAGCAGCTCCTTGTATAACAAAAACAAAACTTCATGGTACCATCATCAAACGCAAAAGAAATAAAAACGCTCTATGTTTCAAACCGAAAAGACTGGAGAAAGTGGCTGAAAAATAATTTCGACAAAGAGAAATCCATATGGTTGATATATCCGCATAAAGATTCCGGAAAGCCAAGAATCGTATATAACGACGCTGTTGAGGAAGCACTTTGTTTTGGCTGGATTGACAGCACCATAAAAACGTACGACAAAAACAGCAGCATGCAGCGGTTTACTCCCCGAAATCCCAAAAGCAGTTTTTCGCAACAAAATAAGGAGAGAATAAAGTGGCTGCTGGAAAACAATATGCTACATCCTTCGGTAACGGAAACTGCAAGAAAAATTCAGCAGGAAGAATTTATTTTTCCCGATGATATTTTAGAGCGTTTAAAATCCGACAAGACTGTATGGGAAAACTACAGCAGGTATTCTGATGCTTATAAAAGAATTCGGATTGCTTATGTTGATATCGCGCGAATACGCCCGGAAGAATTTGAAAAAAGGCTCAATAATTTTATCAAAAAAACAAAGGAGAATAAACAAATCGGGTTTGGTGGAATTGATAAATATTTCTGATCAAACCTGTCAATTGTTACAAACTCTCAAAATACCCATCCAGATAATCCAGTCGGTTTTTTGTCCAGTTTTGAATGTATTCCTGTTCTTCCTGCATGTTCAGATTCTGATTCCATATTTTATTTTCCATCTGAATAATATCTGAGGAAATCAGCTTATAAAAAGATGAATCAAAAACAGCATTCAAATTTACTTCGTTGAAGCTGTTCTGCCGCAGATAAAACCACCTGTTTTTCAATTTTGAAATAAAATTGCCGGGATTTGTCTCAAATAATCTTTGGAACAAACGATTCGACAACACTGAATTGTATCCCATTCGTGTCCCGTCGTAAACCAGCCCCCAACTGCCATCCAAATCCCAGGGAATAATTGTAAAAGGAGCTTGTTTATTTTCTTTGTAGAGGAAAATGTTTTTCCCGGTGTTATCGATTGCGGATGTTAAGTTCAAAAACAAGTAATAATCGATAAAATTATCAATGTCAATAAGTTCTGAAATATCATTTTTAAAACTTTCGTCGCTGGAATTGACCGCTACCTCGTATAGTTTATTCAAAGGTTCCCAGTTGATTTTTTCCTTATAATAGGGTATCTTTTGCTCCCACCCATTCCAGAATCGATTACGCGAAACTTTTGAATCGTATGTTTCGAACCGCGTAGCACCGTCTGCCCAATCATACGCTTTGTATAAAACAGCCTCATTTCCGGCAGATAAAAATGCCTGATTTAAATTATCGGAGAAAATATACAATCCCCAAAACCTGTTATTCATAAACAACTCTACCGGGCGGGGGTGAATTCCGATATGTTTCGAATCATCATTTTCCTTCCCGTTTTTTAAGTCCTTCCATATTTCAAAAGAAACCATATTCCTGATGCGGGCAGGATCGACAATAGCGCCATTCAAAATCCAATCATTGTTCCGACCAAAGTTTAACAGCGAAGTTGAATATTCACTCGTACTATTCATGTTTTTCCACAAGGTAAATCCAAACGATTTTTTATCGAATCCGCGTGAAAAAGTCCCGCGATGTTCAATCCCTGCAAATGATAAAAAATCAGTTGTTTCTTCCGGATCTGAAATATGTATTCGAACCAAGGTTTTGGGTTCATCATAAATTTCAGAATCATAAATTACCTGAACAATCGGCGATGTTGTAAATACAAATTCAAACTCACGCGACTTATTCCCGTTTTTAATAACAACAATGTTGGTTGCGCCTGCTTCCATATCTCCCAGCTGATTTACTTTGTTGTTTTGCAGCTTCAGGCCGTTAAAATATAATTCCGATTTTTCCTTAAATTCAACTAAAGGAGAAAAACCGGAAACCGAATCCTTTGAAATGGAATATCGAATCAGATTTAATTCGGTATCAGCATAACAACTTTTACCATCGAGTTTAATAAGCGGGGCAATTTGCAAATCAGATGTCGGCGTTGTGTCAAAAACAATTTCGCTCCTATAACACCCCGTTACAAAAATCACTAAAAAATATATGACCCATTTCTTTCTCACCGGCTATAAACTGATTTTATACACTACTTTCAAAATAAAACAGGTACACGGATTTTTAGTGTTTAACTCATGATCAAGGCCGGCAGCCAAATCAAATTCACCAAAGCCGGTCGAAATATCATCACCGATAAAGATTCTGTATTTGTCAAAAAAAGGCTCTCTCGACTTTTTGCTTAACCTGAATATTTCTGCCGATGAATAAAAGCGGTGATTATCGTTTAACTCCCATCCGATTTTTATACGATTTCTGAAAGTTGTTTCATAATAATGCAGATGAGGATCAAAAACTCCCGAGCCGTAAAATTCCTTTTGATATTTAAACCGGTAGTATAACTTGGTTTTTGGACTGAGTTTTCCGTCGTAGCCCAGATAAAAATCATACCGGTAATCATTTTCAACAATGTCGTTGTAATGTCTGTTTTTTGTATAACGACCGGCTGCCCCCAGCGTAAAATTTTTGTTGATTTTGTACTCAAGTTCCAGTTCTGTGATGTAATCGTCAACTTGTGTAAAATCTTTAAACAACCGCAGATGCTGGCCAGCCGATAAATACAAACCTTTAACTATCTTCTTTTCGAGTTTTACTTCTGTCCACAAATTTAAATCACGTACCGTCTTTTCTTCCTGTGCCGAAGAAAAAACATACAATAAAAGCAGGCAAAAAAGTAAGTTTAATTTTATGTTAAAGTGCCGGAAGCCAAGTTTCATATAAAACTAAAAAATAAATATGCTTACAAATATACCGAAAGAAAAAATCGTTACAAAAAACACTTTGTTGTTGTGTGTGTTTCTATTCTTTTAAGGTTAGCCGGTATACATTTGTCTCTCTTTTCCGAAAACCTAATTGCTGATACAGTTGATTTGCCGCCACCCGTTCGGGAGTAGATGTTAAATTAATCTGGCTTATACCTTTGCCGGAAACAAATGCAATGGCAAACGCTGTCAGCTTTTTTCCAACTCCTTTGCCTCTTGCTGACTCATCCACAACCACATCCTCAATCCAGGCTTTATTACCGGTTGGAATTCTATTCAGAACCACCGTTAAAGTGCCAATAATATCTTCTTCTTCGGCTAAAAAAATCATGGTGTTATCTGAATTGATCAGTGCTTCAAGGTCAGATTTTGAAGGAATTGGGCTATCAGGCGAAAGTTGTGGAATTAACTTGCTAAAAGCATTTACAATGTTTTCAGTAATATGCGTTGCTTTATATATTTTCATGTGTTTTATTTACTTTTTCATTTTTTAGTTCCACCGCTGATTTTTTCATTGATACTTTTTCTTATAAATTTTGGTAAGCATCGGTTGCAATTTTGTGTCAGCGAAGTTGGGCTTTTTTTTAACGCCCTGAAATTTTTAGAGCCGGTTTTTAATGCTTAATCCCAAAACAAAAATATCAAATCCATATGCATGATACAACAATGACTATTTATAAACTGAACAACTAACATCCCTAAATATCAAACTTTAGTTTATATTCTTTTGCCGGCAACGAATAAAACAAGTTGAATTTTATATTTTTACAAAAAAAGACAAGGCACCTGCAAGCTAAATCCCGCAAGCGTTGTAACGGAAAATGTTGACAAAAAAAGAAATAAATATTTTGACTTTTGTTCTTTTCGCGGATAATGTAAGAGTTTGTTTTACATCAAGATATAAAGCAGGTCAATATAAATACTGCAATGAAACAAGCAAATATTGATATTTACATATAAGATGATATTAAAATTACATATGGATTCCACGAGTGACCGTACTAAATAGACAATGTAAACGAATGAAAAACAAAATTACAACTTTGGCAGTCATCCTTTTTGTACTGGCAGGCTGCAGGCAATCTGACACACAGGATGTTCTTATCTCAATTGACCCGACAGCAACTTATCCTGAGATGGAGCTGATTCTTCAGGATTTTATGGATGTAGAATACATCCCGTTGGAAACGAATGATAAATTTGTTACTCAGGGGGTTGTAATGGCAATAGGCGAGCAATTTATATTAACAAAAAACTGGAGCAACGATGGGAATATCTTTGTTTTTGACAGAAAAACAGGTAAAGCATTAAGAAAGATAAACAGAATGGGCAAAGGTCCTGAAGAATATGGTCATTTAACTGATATTGTTCTGGATGAAGAGAACAATCAACTATTTATCAATTGTTTTTCAACGAAAAAGATATTGGTGTATGACTTGTTTGGCAACTTCAAACGAAGTTTTAACCATGCGGAAAACATCAGGTATGTAAATGTATTCAATTATGATACGGACAATCTGATTTGTTACAACGAGCTGACGTTATACAAAGATGGCGGGAACAAAGGGAATGATTCTTTCCATATGATTATATCAAAACAAGATGGGAGTGTTACCCGGAATATTTCAATTCCTTTTGATGTGATTAAAACACCGGCTGTACAGGAAGGAGATGGGTTTGCAGCAACTTTTGTGCCCCCGTTAATTCCATATCAGAACAATTGGCTGCTTGTTGAAACATCCTCTGATACCGTTTATAACTATATCGCTAAGGAAAATAAACTAATCCCCTTTCTTGTAAAAAAAACCACTACAAATCCTGAAATATTTCTTACGATGGGGGCCCTTACCGACCGTTTTTATTTTATGAAAACCGTAAAAAAAATATTTGACTTTACAACAGGAAGAGGATTTCCGATCAACGATTTAATGTACGACAGGCAGGAAAATGCTGTATTTAAACCGGCTGTACTCAATGGAGATTTTGTTAAAAGAAAAACAGTAGATATGACTTCACACCCGTTAAATAGTGAAATTGCGGCCTTCCAAAACCTGGAAGCCTTCCAACTTGCCGAAGCTTATAAAAATGATGAATTAAAGGGCAAATTAAAGGAAATTGCAGCTGGCCTGAACGAGGAATCAAATCCTGTAATCATGCTAATGAAATATAAGAAATAAAGCAGGGATAAAGTAAAACGAGCAGGAGTAAATCCACCTTCCCCCGGAAACTTCTGTTGAGACGGATTGCAGATTTTTTAAAATTAAGTATAAATCTGTCAAACTATTTTAGCGAATTACACGGTTTTTAGAAGACAATCTGACGGTTGATACATGTTATCGGGGCGGATTTCGGAGAGCTTTCCTGTTCGTCAGAACTGAACGACGATGCGAGAATCCGCAATTGGCGTACTACCGAACCCGTTATTTCTTATACCACGTGCTACCACCAGTTTTTATTTTTCATTTTCAATTATTACCAATCTTGGATATTTTTCCCTAATATTTTTATGCTCAATTTCACTATCTATTTCATTAAATAAACAACCAACAGTTTCAAGAGAATATTTATCTCTTAATGAGTCAATTGTTGAATAAACTACATTCTTTACTTCGATGTATTCTTGAACACTCATTCCATCTTTTAACAGTAGTTTTATAAAAGTGTACTCAGCACTCTCCATTTTTGCACTAATACTATTTGAATTTATATTGTCTTTGGTATTAATTTGAAAATTATGTTTGTCGATGAATTTAATATGTATTGAATCGTTTGCAAAAAATACATAGTCAAAGAATGAAAAATATTGAGAACCGTATCTTTTATGTTGTTTAAATGATGGCTTAACTACAAAAGCAATCTCCCGAAACAAACCTGTTGTTTTCCTAAGAATTGGTTCCAACCTTTTAACTTCAAAATCTTTATCAACAAATAATCTCAAGGTTACAAGAGGTTTTTCGACCTCGTCAAACTTGTCAAGAGCAGATTGAAAATCGTTTTTTATACTCCCAATATCAGTTTGATTTTCATCTAGTTCCAGCTCTAAGGAATCGTTCTTTGTTGCAACAAGAAGAGTAACAACAAGATTTTGCTTTGCAATAAATTGAGGATTTTCGAAATAAGGTACGTTTATTTGAAAACCTTTGGAATTAATATAAAAGTCAGTCGCATTGTTAAAGGAAGTTTGTTTAAATCTCATCAACGTGTCTCCCACGAATAATTCTAAACCGTCGGAGTGGAAGTTATATTCAAAGATAATTATTGAATCTTTAATGTTTATTGGAGACAAAATTATTTGATTTTTTCCCTGAAACAAATAGGTGAAAGTATCGATGCCTAAGATATTCTCAAAAATTAAAGTGTCACTTTTAATATAAATTAAATGATCCAGTTCTTCAGTTGAGAAATAGTATCCATCATTTAAATTGTTTTTCTCAGAACAGGATATTAGTCCGAAACAACTGATTAAAAATAATATCGATAGTATTTGCTTCATCTTCAAAATAGTTGGTAACAGTTAATACATGTTGTCGGAGGAATTTTGAAAAAGAAATTCAGCCAGCCCCTAAAAAAGCGAGCGAAAGGTCTGACTTATCAGTCACGTCCTGTCAAACGCTGCGCTGCCTAATCGGGATATAAATCCTAATAATCAAACCATTACATACAAACTACTCAAAAAAAATGTTGTGATCTGCGCTCAATTTTTGATGAATCTTGATGTGCCCATAATAATCCCGTCATTATCCTTCAATTTTGCAATATAAGTACCAACAGGAAAATCAGAAATATCAATTGTTATTTTTGTGTGCAAAACATCGTTGTAATATAGTTTTTTACCTTGAACATCGAAAACCTCAAGCACAGTTGCTTTTCTCCCGAAATCTTCAAAATCAATATTTATTAAATTTTGGGATGGATTTGGATAAATTACAAATGAATTAATTGATTCTGTTGTCATTGTAGATGAAGTATTATCCGATACTTCGTTTTTAAAGATAAATGCAACAAATTCACCATCATTGTCACTAAAAATATACTCATTTACGATAAGGAACAACTCTCCAGACACATTTGCATCAAAAGTAATTTCTTCTCCAACTAAAAACGGAGTACCACTTTCTCCAATTTTTCCTAATAGAGCAACTTGAGGAAAATCTTCACTTACATAACTTGATTTTCCAAGAACTCCCAAACCCGTAGGATTACAATAATTAATGTTTGAGTTATATTTTACGAAACCATTTGCAACAATTGAAATTTTATCTCCTGAGGCAATATGATATCCAGACGCAGTCCAAGAACTATTTGTACCCTCAACTTCAACTTTGTCTGTATAATGCAAATAAGACTTTTTGAAAATATCCTGGGAATAAGAAATAATTGTCATTAAGGAAAGTCCAATAATAAATGTAATTTTTTTCATGATAATTTAAATTTAAAAGTTAGTATTTAATGTAAGTATAATGATCTTATTGGATCGGATCGGTTCCACCAACTTAACTACAGTACGCAAAGGACTAAAAAAATGCCGATTCTTTACTTCCCGGCACACTATGTTGCGGAGCGGAATCGGAGAGCGTTCACGTCCGGACCGAGCTGCGATGGGAGAATCCAGCAAGGACATAGCACGAATCCCGCAAGGCAATTTGCAATTTCGGGTGGATAGACCAACTTTTTTGAGATCTATGTTTTCAGAAAGGCCATGGATAATCATCTTAAGAAGTGTTTTGGAACGATTCATTTTGAGGTGGGTTTATGGGTGGCACAACAGGTTTAGTTCATGAGTTACTGATTTTTTGTGCATTAAAAATAACAATCATTTATTTCAAAACCAAGGAGTTTCTTCCTGTTCCGCAAAATTTGGCACGGGGGATGCTTATTTTGTAGAAAACTGTTCAATGTGCCGTCATTAGCGGATTTTGAAAGCTTCGGAAAGAGGGATAGGACGATCCTGGCGCGGGATACAGTGATTCTATCCCTGGCTACAATGATTATATCCAGGGATAGCGTGATGATATCCCGGTTTTTCGTCATAAAACAGCAGTTTTTGTTGCAAAAAACAGGGATAGGATGATCATATCCCGGGCTACAACGATCATATCCAAGGATAGGATGATCATATCTCAAGATAGAATGACCGTATCCCTGGATAGAATGATGCTGTCCTGCATAAAAAGAAGTGTGTAAAATGGAATTGGGACGGAAGCGGAGGAGATAAAAAGGAAGGGGAAAGATTCTGCCTGTCTCGCAACAGACAGAATCCAAAAGAACTGCAGGATTATGCTCTCAACTGACGAAGTTTGTGTACCAGCTCATTGTCTTTGCCCAGCAGGCCTTCAATCAAACTGATAATTGATGATGCATCCTTGTAAGCTGCTTTCAGCGCATTGTTCGACTCGTTTGTGGCTTTAATGGCAGCGGCTTGCGCTTTTTTCTGTTTTCCCTCTGCTTCATCGGCAACGGTTTGTTTTTCTTTTAGCGCAGAAATCCGCTTGCCTGGGTCAAAGCCGGCTTCTGTAAGTGCCGGTTCATTTTGTTGCAAAATCACAATCGTTTGCGAAACAAAATCGCGTTTTTCCTTTTCATTTAAGGTGGTCATGTTTTTAGTTTTTAGGGTTTGTAAGTAATTGAATTAAAAACACCTCTAACGCCGTTGGAAAACAGCGAAGGAGATTTTTATAAAGTCCGTAGAAATTTTACACGCAATGTGCGGCAAAAAAGAAATGTAAGGGTATTTTTTTCATTTTAATTTGATTTTGTTGCAGGGTTTTGTGTATTACTGGTTTGAAGATAGGAAAAGAGAGGCGAAAATGCAATCTTTGCTTTTGCAGAACATATTTTTGCTTGCTTCTTTGTAATGTTAAAAAAGAAAGACAAAAGTAAATTAAAAAAGTTGGCTTAAACTAAACCAGTTGAGCATTAATGTGTTAAATAGATGTAAAACAATTAATCTATATCCATGCCACACAATAATTTACAGTCTGAAAAAAGGTATTTCTTACGTAGAGTTACCGATTTTATAAAAGAATTTAATGCCCTTATTGCAGCACTCATTGTTCTTATAGGAACATTGGGCGTATTTAGAGATAGTATTTTTCCTGCTAAAGTTGAAACTCCTGATGTCGTTAATAAGCCAATCAAAGAAGCGACAGAGATTTTGGAATCTCAGGAACTTAATTATCAAATAAATTATGTAGTTGTCGATAGTGTTAATTCCGATGTGGTGGTTATTCAAAAGCCTGAGCCTAATACAAAAGTTAAATTAGGAGATGAAATTATTCTCCGGGTTTCAAAAAGGAAGGAAAATGAACACAAAACAGAAAGTGATCGTAATTATTACTTAACAGGTGGTGGATGGATTCAGTTAGGGGCCTTTAAAAAAGGATATTGGAAAACATCGAATATTAAATTATCAGATTACAGCATTGTTCCAGATAAATTAGAAGGAAGCACAGTAGTTATCGATATAAATAAGATAAATCTCAGAAAAACACATCCCAATCGCATAACATCCAAACTAAAAGAAGAAGATGTAATAAAACATTTTTTTGGTGAGAAAGGAGATAGTATTCATATTAAACAAGTAAGAATGAATATTGGGTTGCATAAGAATGTTTGGGCAAATGTTGATTTGTATAAAAACAATTAGATTTTTTACGTTCTTTTAATTTTATCAAAAAAGATTTTTTAAAAAAGTATCCGCATAAGATAATAGCACCAGTGCTTGATTAATTAACGAACAAAAGATAATAAATACCTAGCTGTCCTTATATTGCGGAATGGTATCTTTCGACGCAATGTTATCCGCAATAGGGATTCTAAATAAGCCAATATTTTAAATTTAATAATGGATAACCCCCAACCTTTTAATCGTTGCGGTTAACAAAGCATGCCATCTCAGGGGAAAAGGTTGCATCGCTCTATACATTATTATTCAATTCAGGAAAATTCCAAATTTTTTCTATTTTTAGTCTTGATTTACATTCCACCAAACATGAATACATGATGAATCTGTTGAAACAATTCCTCCGTTTTTTAAAAAGGCCCGAAATCGCGCCTCCGGTGGTTTTATCTTTGGGGCAATCGCTTTTACTTTTGATTAAAAACATTCCCGTGTTTTTTCTGTTTATCGTATTTTGTACTTTTCTGCTTATCCCGCTGGCCTTGCTGGATTTGCTTCCCGAACATCCGGGGTATACAATGTCTGAAGTAAAATATATTGTGGTTTGGGCACCGTTTATCGAGGAACTTATTTTCAGGTTGCCTCTGCGGAATTTTTTCAGGAATATGTTTTTTCCATTGGCCATTTTCTTTTATATGGCAGCAAAAACGGCACTTGGAATGCCCTTTGCCATCGTCGTTTCTGCAGTTATTGTTGCCTTACCTTATATCCCCGGATTGATAACCCGCTTTGAAAATTCGGTAAACAACACCATTAAAAAATATTATCCCTTTGTTTTTTACCTTGTGGCCTTGTTGTTTGGGGGTGTACATATTACCAATTTCGACCAGTTGAGTAGCACACAATATTTTTTTACCCCGGTAATTGTATTTTACCAGCTGCTGATGGGATTATACCTGGGATTTCTTCGTGTAAAATTCAAACGGGGAATTGTTTATTCCATACTCATTCATGCCCTTTTTAATTCCATTCCGGTTTTGTTAAAACTGTTGTAAATGTTGTAAAAAAACAGAGCGGAGTGTGCACCGCATACCGGGCAACCATTTTTACCAATCGGTTTATATTGAAGTTAAAACAACATAAACAGGAATAGAAAACCACCACCCTGAAAAAATTCCTATATTTGCATATTTTTTAAAAATCAGTATAGAAAGCCGATTTATATGCGTAATAAGTTTCAGGAATATAAGCAGTTAGATTTATCTCAAATAAACAAGGAAGTTTTACAACGTTGGGAAGCCGATGATACTTTTCATAAAAGTATTTCTACACGTGAAGGGCGCCCTACATTTGTATTTTATGAAGGCCCTCCCTCGGCCAACGGAATGCCGGGTATTCATCATGTGATGGCACGGGCCATTAAAGATATTTTCTGCCGTTACAAAACCATGAAAGGATTTCGTGTGCACCGCAAAGCAGGATGGGATACCCATGGTTTGCCGGTGGAGCTGAGTGTGGAAAAATCGCTGAACATTACCAAGGAAGATATCGGCAAAAAGATTTCGGTTGAAGAGTACAACAACGCCTGCCGCAAAGAGGTGATGAAATATACCCGTGAGTGGGAAGAGTTGACCCGCATAATGGGCTACTGGGTAAACATGGATGACCCCTATGTTACTTTTGATAACCGCTATATTGAAACCGTTTGGTGGTTGCTGAAAAATATTTATAAAAAGGGCTTGTTGTACAAGGGCTATACCATACAACCTTACTCGCCCGCAGCAGGAACCGGTTTGAGTTCGCACGAGCTTAACCAGCCGGGGTGTTACCGCGATGTTAAAGATACCACGGCTGTGGCGCAGTTTAAAGCCATTCGTAACGGGAAATCAGAGTTTTTATATGAGGGAGTAGATACCGACTTGTATTTTCTTGCCTGGACAACTACTCCGTGGACCCTGCCGTCGAACACCGCGCTTTGTGTGGGGCCGGCTATAAAATATGTAAAAATAAAATCGTTTAATCCATATACCGGATTGCCGGTAACGGTTATCCTGGCAAAAGATTTATGCCCTTTGTATTTTAACAAAAAGAACGAAGGCCTGTCTTTTGATGAATACAAACCGGGTGATAAAAATATTCCCTACAAATTACTGGCAGAATATTCCGGTGAAGAACTTGCCGGCGTAGCGTACGAACAACTGATTGAGTGGGTAAAACCAAAAGGAAAAGCTTTTGAGGTAATCACCGGCGATTTTGTGACCATTGAAGACGGTACCGGGATTGTACACATCGCTCCGACTTTTGGTGCCGATGATGACCGTGTGGCAAAACAACATGGCATATCTCCGCTGATTGTAGTGGATGCCGACGGAAAAAACCAGGCACTGGTTGACCGGAAGGGAAGATTCTATCCAACAGCCAACCTCGATCCGGATTTTGTTGCTGACTTTGTGAATGTTGAAAAATACCATGACTTTGCAGGCCGGTCGGTAAAAAACGAATACGACGATAAACTGGATGAAGATGCTCCGACTGTTGACATCGATATTTCGGTCATGTTAAAACAGGAGAACAAAGCGTTTAAAATTGAAAAGCATGTGCACAGCTACCCGCATTGCTGGCGTACCGATAAACCGGTGTTGTATTATCCGTTGGATTCCTGGTTTATAAAAACAACGGCTGTTAAAGATAAAATGGTGGAGTTAAACAACACCATCAATTGGAAGCCCCAAAGTACGGGTACCGGCCGCTTTGGAAACTGGCTGGAAAATCTGGTGGATTGGAACCTGAGCCGCTCCCGTTTCTGGGGGACACCTCTGCCTATCTGGAGAACAGAAGACGGCTCCGAAGAGATTTGTATCGGCTCTGCCGAAGAATTGACAACAGAAATAGAAAAAGCTATCGACGCCGGGTTTATGACTGAAAATCCGTACGAAGGGTTTGAACCGGGGGATAATACGAAGGAGAATTACGATAAAATAGACTTACACAAACCGTATGTAGATAAAGTAGTGCTGGTTTCTCCGGGTGGACAAAAAATGTTCCGTGAACCTGACCTGATTGATGTATGGTTTGATTCCGGATCAATGCCCTATGCCCAACACCACTACCCGTTTGAAGGCCCCCACCTGACCTCCCCCCAGGGGGGAGGAAGTGTTCCAAAGTGGCAAACTGCGAGAGATTCGAGTCACGGTTTGTTAAAGGAGTTGACAAAAAAACAAAAAGAGAATCCAACAGATGCGGAAGTTTTTCTTTGGAATAATTTGAAGGGGAAACAACTGGAATACAAGTTTAGACGACAGCATATTATTGATCAGTTTATTGCAGATTTTGTTTGTTTGGAAAAAAGATTGATCGTTGAAGTTGATGGTGGTTATCACTCATTGCCAGAAGTTCAGGTTTCAGATGAACAACGCACAGAAATATTGAAAAAATTAGGATTCACAGTAATCCGGTTTACCAACGAAGAAGTAATTAACAATATTGACAGTGTCCTTCATGAAATTACCACTGTCCTTAACTCCCTCCCCCTCGGGGAGGGGCTGGGAGGGGCTGGCCTTTTCCCTGCCGATTTTATTGCTGAAGGTGTTGACCAAACACGCGGATGGTTTTTTACATTGCACGCCATTGCTACCATGACGGATGAATCGGTAGCTTTTAAAAACATTATATCCAACGGATTGGTGCTGGATAAAAACGGCAATAAAATGTCGAAGCGTTTAGGGAATGCGGTTGATCCGTTTGCTACAATCGAAAAATACGGTTCCGACCCCTTGCGCTGGTACATGATTACCAATGCACAGCCCTGGGATAATCTGAAATTTGATGTTGCCGGTGTGGAAGAAGTAAAACGGAAGTTTTTTGGAACACTTTATAACACCTACAACTTTTTTGCTTTATACGCCAATGTGGATGATTTTAGCTATGCAGAAAATAAAATCCCGTTGGAGAAACGCCCGGAATTGGATCGCTGGATATTGTCGCTGCTCAACTCATTGATAAAAGAAGCAGGGGAAAGCTACGAAAGTTATGAACCCACCCGGGCAGGGCGGGCCATTTCAGAATTTGTAACTGAAAACCTGAGTAACTGGTTTGTGCGGTTGAGCCGGAAGCGGTTCTGGGGAGGTGAATATTCAGAGGACAAAATCTCTGCTTATCAAACCCTGTATACCTGTTTGGTAAATGTGGCAAAACTGATGTCGCCGATTTCACCGTTTTACGCCGATTTGCTTTATGCCGACTTAAATAAAATAACCGGTCGGGAAGCTGATCAGAGTGTTCATTTAGTCGATTTCCCTGCTTTCGACGAGAAAGTAATCGACAAAGATCTGGAAGAAAAAATGGGAATTGCACAACGCGCTTCCTCCATGATTTTGGCATTGCGCCGGAAGGAAAAGCTGAAAGTGCGCCAGCCGCTTGCAAAAATTATGGTTCCGGTATTAAATCCGCATTTTCGCGATCAGTTTAACGCGGTAAAAGATATCATTTTAACCGAAGTTAACGTAAAAGACGTTGAATATCTGGAGGATACAACGGGTATCATAAAAAAGAAGATAAAACCCAATTTTAAAACGCTTGGGCCAAAATACGGGAAACTGATGAAACAGATTGCAGGAGCGGTAAATCAATTTAATCAAACCGATATTTCGGAGCTGGAAAGCAATGGAGGTATAGAAATCTCAGTGGGTGAAGAGAAAATTGTACTCACAAAAGAAGATGTTGAAATACAAACAGAAGATATTCAGGGGTGGACACTGGCAACCGAAGGTCAGATGACCATTGCGCTGGATATCAATGTGACAGAAGAACTGAAACTGGAAGGAATTGCCCGTGAGTTCATCAACAAAATTCAGAATTTACGAAAAGAAAGCAATTTTGAAGTAACTGACAGAATAAATCTTGTGATTGAAAAGCACGAAAAAATAAATGATGCCGTTTTAAGTCATAAAGATTATATTTGCACGCAAACTTTGGCGAATGATCTTAAATTGGTTGAAAATTTGGATAATCCTGATGCCAAAGAAGTTGAAATCGACAAGGATGTTGCAACGCAAATTCTTGTAGAAAGATTGAACTAACGATATGTTGTTTGGCCTAAATTAGGTATTAAAAATTTACTAAATTAGGGCACAATAAAAAATCGGGAAGAAATTATTAAACCCTTTTATCATGGGAGAGAAAAACAGATATTCAGATGAAGAGTTAAAGGAATTCAGAGAGCTCATTCAGAAAAAGCTTAAAAAAGCTCAGGAAGATTATGAGATGTACAGAAATTCCATTACTCTTGGCGACGGGAATGATACGCAGGACACTTCGCCAACCTTCAAAGTATTGGAAGAAGGAGCTGCTACATTGTCAAAAGAAGAAGCCGGGAAACTGGCACAACGTCAACTAAAATTTATTCAGCACTTGCAGGCTGCTTTGGTTCGCATTGAAAATAAAACATATGGTATTTGTCGTGAAACCGGAAAGCTGATTTCCAAAGAGAGGTTGCGTGCCGTGCCACATGCTACATTAAGTATTGATGCAAAAAACAGCCAGAAGTAATTTATAAATTACAATAATATTTAAGTTTTGCTCTTCGGAATATTCAATGATTTGAAAAATCCGGGAGCTTTTTTATTTGATTAAGATGAATTTTTCACGACGCAGCAAATCATTGTCTATAATATTTTTAATTCTGATTGTTGATCAGATTCTGAAAATTTGGATAAAAACAAGCATGTCTCTTGGCGATGAAATTGTGATTTTTAAAAATTGGTTTATTCTTCATTTTGTCGAAAATAACGGAATGGCCTTTGGTTTTGAATTTGCCGGTGAATACGGGAAAATGTTTTTAAGCGTTTTCCGGATTTTAGCGGTCGTTGCCATTGGCTGGTATTTGTCAAAATTATACAGGCAGAAAGAAATTCCTTTTGGATTTATTGCAAGTATTTCTCTTATTCTGGCGGGAGCTGTTGGCAATATTATCGATAGTTTGTTTTACGGAATGATATTTAACCACAGTTACGGTCAGGTAGCAACTTTGTTCCCCGACGGTGGCGGATATTCCAGCTTTTTGCATGGTAGGGTGGTGGATATGTTTTATTTTCCGCTGTTTAGCGGTACCTATCCCAACTGGTTGCCTGTTGTAGGTGGAAACGACTATTTGTTTTTCAGACCGGTTTTTAATATTGCTGATTCTGCTATAACAGTTGGAATTTTTTCGATACTAATTTTTTACCGCAAATATTTTAATAAACTGGATGAGAAACCGGTTTCCGAAGAAGAAGATACATCAAAAACAGAAGAGGCTAAAGTAGAAAACTAAACGTTTTTCAATGGGCTAAAATCCTCTGAATCCTTCAATTTATTTTACCTTTGTAAGCGCTACTTCATTTTTATGATTATGGAAAATCAGTTTGTCATTTACAACACAATTTCACGAAAAAAAGAAGTATTTGAACCCCTCGTTCCGGGGAAAGCAGGATTGTATGTTTGTGGTCCAACCGTTTACAGCAATTCGCATTTGGGGCATGCCCGCGCATATATCACATTCGATTTGCTTTTCAGGTACCTTACACATTTGGGATACAAGGTGCGTTATGTCAGGAACATTACAGATGTTGGACACCTGGAGGATGAGGAAGAGGAAACGGGCGAAGACAAAATTACAAAAAAGGCCCGGCTGGAAAAGCTCGAACCCATGGAAGTGGTTCAGATGTATATGAATACTTTCCATCGGAATATGGATGAATTAAATGTTATCAGACCAAGTATTGAGCCACGAGCTTCAGGGCATATTATTGAGCAACAGGAAATGATCGAATCGATTCTGGAAAATGGTTATGCTTATGAGTCGAACGGTTCGATTTATTTTGATGTTGAGAAGTATAATAAAGAATATAACTACGGAAAACTCTCAGGAAGAAACCTTGAAGATATAAAAACAAACACCCGTGTACTTGACGGGCAAAGTGAAAAGAAAAATTCTTTTGATTTTGCTTTGTGGAAAAAGGCGACACCGGAACACATTATGCGCTGGCCTTCCAAATGGAGTGATGGTTTTCCGGGGTGGCATCTGGAATGTTCGGCCATGAGTACAAAATATTTGGGCGAACAGTTTGACATTCATGGGGGAGGGATGGATTTGAGATTCCCTCATCACGAGTGCGAAATTGCACAGTCAACAGCCAGTCAGGGGAAAGAGGCCGTTCGCTACTGGATGCACAACAACATGATTACGATAAACGGTCAGAAAATGGCCCGTTCGTTGGGAAATTTTATTACGCTCGATGAATTATTTACCGGAAATCATGAGGTGCTCGAACAGGCTTATTCTCCGATGACCATCAGGTTTTTTATTTTACAGGCGCACTACCGCAGTACGATTGATTTTTCAAATGAAGCTTTGCAGGCATCGGAAAAAGGCCTGGAGCGTTTGATGACTGCCTTAAAAACACTGGATAAACTTACAGGCTCAAAACAGTCCACTGTCAATGTTTCTGAGTTAAAAGAAAACTGTCTTGCTGCTTTAAACGATGATATGAACAGCCCGATTGCCATTGCACATCTTTTTGAAGGCGTTAAAATGATTAATTCATTAAAGGCCGGAAATGAAACGATTTCAGGTGAAGATTTAAAAGAGCTAAAGGCTTTTTATGAGACAGCAGTATTTGATATCTTGGGATTGAAGGAAGAAAATAGTAAAAATACTCAGGGCAATGAAGTTTTGGAAGGAGCCGTTGATTTGTTGTTAAAATTACGACAGGAAGCGAAAGCGAATAAAGATTGGGGAACGGCAGATAAAATCAGAAATGAGTTGAACGAACTGGGGGTGGAAATTAAAGACACCAAAGATGGATTTGAGTGGTCGTTAAAATAAAAGCCTTTTGAACTTCGTAAAAGGGAGAAACGACACTTTTTTTGGCCGTTTTAGTTTTAAAAATAATATTTCTGATTTCCTCAGAGGGGATTCAGGAAACCTAAAAATAAATGATCATGTTTTCAGGAATTGTAGAAGAATTTGGAACAGTAGTAAAAATCGAAAAAGAGCAGGAAAATGTACATTTCACGCTGACTTGTTCTTTTGCCGGAGAATTGAAAGTAGATCAAAGCCTTTCGCATAACGGTGTTTGTTTAACTGTAGTTGCAGTAGATAAGGATGCGAAAACATATAAGGTTACCGCGATAAAGGAAACGCTTTTAAAATCAAATTTAGGTTTGCTGGAAGAAGGTTCAAAAGTAAATCTGGAACGGAGTATGATGATGAATGGCCGGCTCGACGGGCACATTGTTCAGGGGCATGTGGATCAAACAGCAAGCTGCACAAAAGTAGAAGAAGCAGATGGAAGCTGGTATTATACATTTGAATATGCCTTTGATATTGAAAAGGCAAAACAGGGCTATATGACCGTTGAAAAAGGGTCGGTGACCGTAAACGGAGTTAGTTTAACAGTGGTAAATTCAAAAAATAATTCGTTTCAGGTGGCCATCATTCCTTTTACGCAGGAAGTAACCAACTTTCATACTTTTACCGAAGGCACAGTTGTGAATCTTGAATTTGATATTATTGGAAAATATCTGAGCAAATTAAATTCTTTTGTTCAATAGAATGAATCTATTTATATATTTTGAAACCCGGTTTTTACCGGGTTTTTTGTTTATTGTTTTTTGAACATAAATAAACAAATTCTGTTTATTTTTTAAACTGAAATCGTTAACTTTTTACAATGAAAAAAACAGCATTAATTACCGGGGCATCCAAACGGGTGGGAAAAGCCTTAACCGAACACCTGGCTTCAAACGGTTGGAATGTTGTTATTCATTACAACAGATCTGAAAAAGAGGCACAGGAATTGGCTGATTCGTTACAACAAAAATTTCCAAAACAATTTTTTGAAACTGTAAAAACCAATCTTTCTGAAATAGAAGAAGTGGAAGAGGTGATATCCAAAGTTGTAAAAGAGTATGGCAGGTTTCAGTTGTTAATCAATAATGCATCGGTATTTGACCCCGGGGATATAAAGGAAACCGACGTTAATCTTTTTGATACACAAATGAATGTAAACCTGAAAGCTCCTTTTTTTCTAATCCGGGATTTTGCCAGGGTGTGTAAAGAGGGAAGCATTATCAATTTTGTAGATACCCGGATTACAAGCAATCAATCAAATTTTTCAGCCTATTCTCTCTCCAAAAAAACATTGTGGGCGCTGACAAAAATGGCCGCATTGGAGTTTGCTCCGGAAATCAGGGTGAATGCAATAGCGCCCGGTGTAACTTTACCTCCCGAAGATAAAGATGAAAAATACCTGCAGAAACTGGCCGACAACATCCCGATGAAAAAGCCGGGTGGTTTGTTGCCTGTATTGCAAAGTTTAGATTATATTATTCAGAATGAACATTTAACAGGTCAGCTCCTTTTTGCTGACGGCGGAGAAAACCTTGGACAAAACGCTTAAAAGATGGCAAAAATCAGAATAAAAAATTTGCTTATAAGAACCTATATTGGGTTTAATCCTGACGAACTGGTTAACAAACAGGATGTAATAATAAATATGGAAATTGAAGCTGAAATTCCGGAAGGTGCGATGGAAAAAGACGAACCCGATAATATTTTCGACTATAAAACCATTACAAAAAGAGTAATCTCTCACGTCCAGGAAGGACGTTTCAAATTGCTGGAGGTACTTACTCAAAGTATTTTGGATTTAATCATGGAGGATCAAAAAGTTAAATGGGCGAGGGTGGAAGTAGATAAACCACATGCACTTCGGTTTGCAGAGTCAGTTTCTATTGAAATGGAGGCAAAAAGATGAATTACGCAATTATTGGTATCGGTTCCAATATTGATGCTGAAACGAATATCAAAAATATGTTGACAAACTTGAAACAGAAAGTAAATGTAATTAAAGTCTCACCTTTAGTAAAAACAAAACCGATAGGAATTGAAAATCAACCTGATTTTACAAATGGTGCCGTTAAGCTTGAAACAGAATTAAATCGGGAAAATTTAATCAAATTGCTAAAATCCATTGAGAACGAAATGGGCAGGGATCGTAGCCAACCAAAATTTGGACCTCGTTGTATTGATTTGGATCTTGTGGTTTGGAACGGTGAAATTGTGGATCAGGATTATTATACCCGTGATTTTTTGAAAGATAGTGTCAGAAAAGTGTTGTAGAAATCCATCTAAAACTGCAACAGTCCTGAATAATGTTTATTGAATTTTTCAAAATCAAAGGGGTATTCTTCTCCCATGTTTTCCTTGTATTTTGTCAGGAATGATTTAAAGTTAAATTTCGCCAGATGTGTGTTGTTGGTTTTTTGTAGTACCAGAATTTGCATATAAACCGCTTCTTCACTCATATCGTCGTATTCCAAAATTCTTCGCGAAATAGCCTCAATCTTATCTAACTTATTCTCCTTAAAATAAATATTTCCAAGTTTAAGCAAGTTGTCAATAACCTGGTTTCCGATAAGTCCCCTTGTTTCGTCGAGCCAGGGCCAGTCCATCTCTTTTAAGAATCTTCCCCGTTTTACCAATTGATAGAAAGATTCCAATTCCGATTTTGTCATTTCACCGGTTTTTTGACATAACTGAAATGCTTCATTAAAATCACAAAAAAAGTCAGGATTTGTAGTTATCTGTATAAAACCATTTTGTGTAACGATTCCAATTCCATTAATCCTGTTTAAAATTCTTCGAAGTTTATTTAAAGTAACAGCTCTGTTATTTGCCACCTTTTTTGAAGAAATAGCAGGCCACAAATTCTCGTTAATATCGCTTACTTTTGCTCCAATACCGTTTTTTACCGAATGAATCAGAATAAAGAGAAATAGCTCACGTACTTTGGGTGTAAAAAGGTCAGATATTTCATTCGCATTTTTATCGATGGCAAAGAATGTTCCGAATAACCTGAGCTGATTTGCCGAATTGGAAGCCGGAGGCTGGACTGTTGTTGAAGATATTTCCGATTTTTTTCTTTTGATAAAGATAAAGGCAATTGCTATGAGGAGCAGAAATGATAGAATTCCAATAATCAGTTTTACGTTGATGCTTTCAGCAGGGATACTTGCTTCACTTTCCGGAGGTATGACCACATTTTCGTTTAAAGCAAGACGATTAATTTCTTCAATTCCCAGGGGGCGGTCCCAAAAATATAGATCGTCGATATAACCCCGCAGACTGGCACCGCTAGATAATGCGCTTCCAATGTGAATGTTTCCGGTACCTGAAAATGGCGGATGACCATCAGAAATCCCTATGTTTTTCCCGTTCAGAAAAATAGCTTGTTCACCTGTTTCAATGATGTACCTCCAAACCAAGTGATACCAAATATTTGGTTGCAGCACTTCCTCTGAAACATAGTCATTTGCATAAAGTCCAAAATAAGGATGCCCGGAGCGCAGGATTAAATGAAATCCTTTTCTGTATCCACTTTCGTTGTTCCCTATTATTGCATTATCGCCAAACTCCAATATGTCTGTAAATTTCACAAAACAACTAACCGTAAAACTCCCGTTTCGCAGCCCGTAATTTTCGGGATTTCCCAGGTTAATATTCGAATTTTCCGGTAGCTTTAAAACATTTCCCCGTTCAATATCCTGAGTAAATGAATAATTTTCGCCAACATAAGTTTTTGATGGATCAATTGTATTTAATAAATCGTTTTCAAAACTAAATACCCCGGAAAGCCCTTCTGATAAAAGTGCGGGTGTTGCTATTATGGAGTAACTCTCCGGGACCTCCATTTCACCTGTCACAACTATTTGTTCTGGAGTCATATTAAATCCCGGAGCAAACGGAGAAAGCATTATTTCTTCTCCTCCCCGTATCGGGAAACTAAATCTGCCATTTGTTACAGTAACTTCGGGATTTCTCCAATATACTTTTTCTAAAATTTTACCAGCGTATTTTACTGTACCGTCCACCCACGAAAAAGATCCCAGTTGAGAGACCATAAGGTTATAGTTCCGGTACCTTTCGCCAATAAATAGAAAATTGGGCCTTTTCCCATGGCTTGTCCAAACTTCGAGCAGGTAATTTACATAATCAGGAACAACATTGTTACTCAAAGTATTTGGGGCAGACCTCACCGGCAGTTTGTCAAGGTTATCTATCATAAACAGCTCTTGATTTAAGCCGGTATTTAGATTACTAACCAAATTTGTTCCAACGATATTGTTTCCCGAAATTTTTATCACATAGTTGTCCAGTTTATGAAGAATCCTGCTTTCTCCAGCATAATTTCCGGCAACAAAAAAGATTATTCTGCGGTTTGCCTGAACCAGGTACTCATAAGTTGGCCATGTTTCTCCCAAAGGCAGATAAAATATTTTCTCGGCTATCAGCGAATTTTTTATTACAGAATCGAGTTTATTTATATTATCATTAAAATTCAAAAATACCGGAACTATCGCCTCGTTTTGCTCGTTTAAAAGTTCGTTAATTTTTTCCAGCAGAAAATTAAAATTCTGGGCGTTCTCCTTTAAAACAATGTTTTCGTTTTTTTCAACAACTTCTACTTCAATACCTGAATAAGTGTTGTTTTTTAAAAAAGACCAGAAAGAATTGTTATTAATGTTTTCCTCACTGGCCTCCACAACCAAAAAAGAATAATCGATAAAATCATTCGTCTTTCCGGTTTTTGGAAAAAGAAGAAACAGGATTATATTGATAAATGCTATGACCTTAAATAAAGAAAACATTCGATTATAAAGCTAATAGGTGTACGGTTTACCACTTAATTTTCTATTATTTTCAGTTCAAATATATATTTTTTTTTAAGAATGAAGAATTTTTTATATAAAATGGATTGCAAGTATAAGTTGTTTTAAATCAATAATTTTGTCGTTTGGATTAATTTCAAATTAAGAATGAATTAAATACTGGTTACTAAAGGTGTTAATAAGTAGCTAATAGCAGGAAACTATATTGGCGGCATTAAACTTTGAAATGAATTAGAAACCAGGTGAGGCGAAAGTATTATTTGATTTTTATCGCGGGAGGATTAACTTTTATATTGTTACTAACTGCGTCCCAAAAAGTAGTTCACTATACATCAACGAACGAATCGTGTGCATCTTGTCATGTTCATCCGCATGCAGATGCAAGTTGGAAACTTTCAATACATCATAACACACCCAGCGGAGTGTCGGTAAATTGTGTTGATTGTCATTTGCCACCAGAGGATCAGACGGTTCGTTTTCTAACACGTAAAGCATATCATGGAATTCATGATTTGTATGTTTATATGACAAAGGATGTGAATGAAATTAACTGGGAAGATAAAAGAACGCTGGAAGCAGCAAAAAGATTTGTTTATGAAGACGGATGTAAAAAGTGCCATACAAATTTATTTCCGTCGACATTAAACTCATTGGGTAGCGAATCGCATTTGAAATATCTGCGGGACCCGGAATCTACATCCTGTTTAAAGTGCCACCCGGGAGTTGGGCATTACAGAGGTGAAACCAGTTTAACAGTTGTAGAAGATCGAATCGCACAGAATAAGGAAATTTACCAACATTCAACTAAAATAAATGAGTTCTCTGACTTTGTTGAAAAAATCCCTGAAACTTCGGTTTCTTTCAAAATGGTTGCCATTCCGGGAGGACAATTCAATATGGGAAGCCCGGCAAATGAAGCTTACCGTCAACCAACTGAAGGACCTGTTCGTGAAGTAGAAGTTGACAGTTTTTGGATGGCTGAAGTGGAGGTTACCTGGGACGAATATCTGGCGTTTTTTAATGCAACCAGTTCCCAGGGAAGAAAAGAAGCAGAGTTGGAAACAAATCAAGATGTAGATGGAATTACCGGAGCGACACCTCCTTGGGGCGCACCCGATCAAGGGTGGGGAAAGGGGAGTCGCCCGGCGATTACCATGAGTTTTCACGCTGCAGAAACCTATTGCAGGTGGTTGAGCAGTGTGACAGGCAAAGAATATCGCCTGCCCACAGAAGCTGAATGGGAATATGCTGCAAGAGGAGGAACTCAGGGAGCATACTTCTTTGAAGGCTCACCTAAAGATTACGAATCAGACGGATTTTTTAAGAAAATATTTGGTGTTGATACTACTGTGATTAATTCCTATGTTATATACCAGGAAAACAGTCCGTATAAAACACAACAACCGGAAAAAGTAAAGGCGAATCCGTTTGGTTTAAAGAATATGTTGGGCAACGTTGCTGAATTTTGTCTGGATTATTATGATCCTCAGGTTTATGGAAAATATCCTCAAGGGATAGTCAAAAATCCGCGCGGGCCAAGAACTGGCCAGGAACATGTTGTTCGGGGCGGTTCTTATAATAATTCAGCAAAGGATGTACGTGTAGCACGTCGTGATTTTACAAAAACCAAAGAGTGGTTGGTTACCGACCCGCAAATACCCAAAAGTATTTGGTGGTATTCCGATAGTAAAAATGTAGGTTTCCGTGTTGTATGTGAATACGACCCGAATGATTTTCAATAAAAACACCAAGAAGAATTATGGAAAAAAATCAACTATCCCGCAGGAATTTTCTTGAAAAATCGGCTTTAATTGGAGCAGCTGGTTTGGCAGGAATTAGCGCGTTGAATTCCTGTCGAAGTAAAAGAAGCACAGTTGATTACGAATTCCCCCCTCTGTTGGATAAAGCACCTGATGGTAAAACTTTACGGGCGGGGTTAGTAGGTTGTGGAAACCGGGGAACCGGAGCGGCTTTAAATTTTTTAGCCGCAGGAGATAATTTGGAGTTAGTAGCCTTGGCTGATGTATTCGAAGACAAGGTGTGGGATTGCAGGAGCAAGCTTCAGAAACAAAAAGTAGAAGTGCCTGAAAATAACTGTTTTTGGGGATTTGACGCATACAAGAAATTGCTGGAGGTTGATGTAGATGTGGTTATACTGGCTACTCCTCCTCATTTTAGGCCTGAGCATTTTGATGCATGTATACAGGCGAAAAAGAACGTATTTCTCGAAAAGCC
Organism: Maribellus maritimus; assembly: GCF_022267315.1. Taxonomy (GTDB): domain Bacteria; phylum Bacteroidota; class Bacteroidia; order Bacteroidales; family Prolixibacteraceae; genus Draconibacterium; species Draconibacterium maritimum. The sequence continues at coordinate 143,821 of NZ_JAIKLE010000007.1, read as the reverse complement.
TGTCTGTGTGGATCCGGTTGGAGCCCGGCAAATAATTGCAACATCAAGGAAGGCCGAGAATATGGGGTTGACTGTGATTACAGGAACCCAGCGCCGTCATCAACGTGATTATGTAGAAACGTACAAACAAGTCGCTTCCGGAGCGATAGGAGAGCCTCTTTCTGCAAAAGCAATGTGGTTACAATCGCATGTATGGTTCCGGACAAGGGAAGAAGGTTGGAGTGATATGGAGTACATGCTCAGAAACTGGAATAATTTCTGCTGGTTATGTGGAGACCATATTCTGGATACGCATGTGCATAACATCGATGTTGTAAACTGGTTTCTTGGAAAACATCCGGAAGGGGCTATTGGTTTTGGCGGCAGAGCTCATCGGTTGACCGGCGACCAGTACGATTTTTTTAGTATTGATTTTGATTTCGGAAATGGTATTTTCTCACATAGTATGTCACGTCAGGTGGACGGGTGTGCGAACTCGCTAGGGGAACTTATTATGGGAACAGAAGGCTATACGAACTGTGTGAATACAGTTTATAATCTGGATGGTTCCGTTAAATGGCAATACGAATACCCCAAAAACAAAGATGGCAAATCCACAGAAGTTGTGAAAATTTCACCTTATATACAGGAACATATACATTTGGTAACAGCTATTCGTACAAATGTGCCGGTTGTTGAAGCTGAAAGAACTGCAATCTCAACACTGACTGCGATAATGGGGCGGACTGCTGCTTATACAGGAAGAAAGATTGAATGGGAAGAAATGATGAATTCCACAGAAAGATTAGGCCCTGAAGAATATGTGATGGGCCCGGTAGTAGATATGGAATTCCCGGTTCCTGTTCCGGGCATCCAGCATAAAGCTTAAATATGGAGAAATGATTTCTGTTGTCATACCGCTTTATAATGAAAACGTGTTGGTAAACCGTTTACTGGAAGAGGTATTTTTTAATTTGAAGTCTTTGAGTGACTCGTTTGAAGTGGTGTGTGTCGACGACGGAAGTACAGATTCTACTCTTTTAAAGTTGTTAGAATTTAAAAAGAATAACAAACAATTAAAAGTTGTTTCCCTTTCAAGAAATTTTGGCTTACAGGCTGCTCTTACAGCTGGATTGGAATACGCAAACGGCGAATATGTTATTATGATGGATGGTGATTTTCAGGATCCACCTGAAATGATTCCGGATTTATATAATAAGGTAGTAGAAACAAATGTAGATATTGTTACTGCGGTGCGTGAAAGCCGAAACGAGCGTTTTTCCAAAAAATTATACATCAATATTTTTCATAAGATATTTAGCAGCATTACTGAGGAAAAACAAATTTCCAATGCCGGGAACTTTTGTATAATGAAAAGGAATGCCCATCAGGCAATTCTAAAATTTGCCGAACGAAACAGATATTTACCAGGTATCAGAAGTTTTATCGGGTTCAAACAAGACATTATTTTATTTGAGCGCCCGGAGAGGTTGGGAGGAATCGCCAAAATGAGCAGGAAAAAACTTTTTGCTTTGGCAGCAGATGCTATTTATTCTTTCTCAAAATGGCCAATTAAGGTTTGCCTGTATCTCGGAATAATTGGAATCTTTGTGTTTTTGGGCGCAATAATTTACACCGTAGCTTCAAAATTTCTTGGGTTTGCTCCAACAGGATGGTCTTCAACATTTTTGGCAATTAGCTTTTTTGGATCGGTTCAATTGACTTTTCTGGGAATTATTGGCGAGTATATATATCGAATTTTTAAGGAAGTGCAAAACCGACCCATATATTTTGTAAAAGAGTTTTATGACTAAGGAGTTAAATATAGTTCAGTCAAAGAATGTTTTTTTTGCCATTTTGCTTTTAGTTGCAGTGGTTTTAGTCATTTTGGCTCCGAGGGCAGCTGTAAACGTTGATGAACAGTTGCATTATCCGCACGCAAAAAAAGTAGTAAACTGGTATTTTACTGGTGGTAAAGACAAATCATGTCTGGATACTCCGATTACAAATCTAAAATACTATGGCCAGTCAGTAGATAATTTTACTGCATTGGTAAATAGGGTATTTCATTTTGAAAATGAGTTTCTCATACGGCATTATACTGGGGCTTTCTTTTTTTTATTGTTGTGTTTCTTTTCCGGTTTGGTTTCACATCAGTTAACAAATTCTTACTGGATTTCAAGTGTTACAGTTTTGGTGTTGGTTTTTATGCCCCGGCTGTTTGGACAAGCATTTGGGAACTTAAAAGACATACCTTTTGCTGCAGGTTATATTGCAGGTGTATATTTGATTATCCGATATTTGAAGGAACTACCCAGACCCGGTTGGAAAACAGCAGTTTTACTTGGAACAGCTATTGCTTTTACTTGCTCCGTCCGAATTGGCGGATTAATTTTGTTTGGCTACCTCGGACTTTTTGGTGTACTGTATTTTATATTGAAGCCTTTTGAACTTAAACATATAGTTTCAACTAGACCTTGTTTTGTCAGGCTAACGGGCCAGTTAATTGTAATCGTTATAATTGGCTACTTTGCTGGATTATTGTTCTGGCCCTATGCCTTGCAAAATGTTTTTAAGAATCCGTTCGAAAGTCTAGGTGTAATGGAACACTACAAGGTTAGTATCCGTCAGATTTTTGAAGGTGATGTTATGTGGAGTACTCAGTTGCCTTGGTATTATTGGCCCAAGTGGCTCCTGATTTCTACACCAGAGTTTATATTTCTTGGGCTTTTTAGCTATCTGTTTTTACTATTTAAGTCTGTTTTTCAGCAGAATGTCCAAGGGGTTTTATATGAATCTTTTTTGATTTTCAGTTTTCTTTTTCCAATCGTTTATGTGCTGCTTATCAAATCAAATTTATACAGTGGTGTTCGGCAGTTATTCTTTGTTTTGCCTTCTCTGGCAATTATTTCTTCTCTCGGAATACACCGGTTTTTTAAGCTCAAAATAAAGCCTAGTTACAGGTACGCAGGAACAACATTATTTTTTTTGTTGATGTTGTTGCCTTTTAGGCATCAGGCAAAGACATTTCCCGTGGATTACATTTATTTTAATTCTTTTTCGGGTGGTAACAAAAATGCGTGGAGTAACTATGAGTACGATTACTATTTTCACGGATTAAAAGAACCGGCTGGTTTGCTGAAAGAAATGACTGGTGAGAATAAGATCATCGTTGCTTCAAATTGCAATCTTTCAAATTATTTTGATGATTTGCCAAATGTAAAATATCGATACGTGAAGTATCTGGAGAGAAGTTCTTACAACTGGGATTATGGTATTTTTGGTATAAATTATATTCATCCGTATTTGTTAAAAAACGACAAATGGCAATCGACAACAGCCCTAAAAACATTTTATCACAAAGGAAATCCTATTGCTGTTTTGTTAATAAGAAAAAGTAAAGATGATTACTATGGAATTGCCGAACTTGAAAAAGGAAATTACGTTGAGGCAGAACATGAATTAATTCGTTCGCTGGATGAAGATCCGCAAAATGTTTGGCTAATGGTGCAACTTGCTAAAATATACCTGTTGAAAGGCGATTGGGAAAATTTTAATAAATATGTTCAAAAAGGTCGTGAGATTTATCCCTTATACGAACCATTTTATCTTTTGGAAGCGCAGAAATTATATAATGAAAATAATTTTCGTGCTTCATATGCAAAATTGGAAGAGCTAATTCAGATTAACAGACGCTATAAGCCAGCAAAGTTATTATTGCAAGAGGTTAAAGATAAATTAGATATAAACTAAAAAAATGAAAGTATGAAATTGTTAAAAAACTTATCAGCATTTGTAATTCTTGTATTGTTAAAGATGCCAAATCTTTTGGCTCAGGACGATGGTACTTATATTGACAATCTTAGTTCTCAGGACAGCTCATATATGCAACAAGACGTATTGGCTGGTGCTGAGCAAACTTCTGGCTCAAATACAATTGTAATCGTAATTGTAGCTGTGGTTATAATTGCGGTTGTCGCATTTTTACTTCTTCGCAAAAAGAAAAAGTAAATGGTTTTTAATTATTGAAAGTAAGTAAAAGACCTGTCAGTATCTGGCAGGTTTTTTGTTTTCAGGAGAATATAAAAACACAAAAAAAAGGCAGCTTCTACAAGCTGCCTCAAAGCCATGAAAACAATTAAACAATGTTCAGAAAACAGAAAACTAGAAACAATCAAATAGTCATAATATCTTTTTCCTTAGTATCAACTAAGTCATCTACTTCTTTGCCAAAGTTGTCAGTTAATTTTTGAACGTCTGCTTCCGCATCTTTTTCCATATCTTCAGATAGTCCGTCCTTTAACAACTTCTTCAACATTTCATTGGCGTCTTTTCTTGCTGTTCTTATGCTCACCTTTGCATTTTCACCTTCCTGATGCACTTGTTTTACAAGTGATTTTCTTCTTTCTTCGGTGAGTGCCGGAATATTTATACGGATAATTTCACCATTATTATCTGGATTAAAACCCAAATTCGCCGCCAATATAGCTTTTTCTATGACAGGAATCAATCCTTTTTCCCAAGGTTGAATAGCTACCGTCCTTGCATCAGGAGTACTTATGTTTGAAACCTGATTAAGCGGAGCCATACTTCCGTAATATTCTACCACTACTCCATCCAGCATAGCTGGAGACGCTTTGCCAGCCCTAATGTGCAGTAACTCTTTTTCCAGGTGCTCTATTGCAGCCCCCATTTTTTCTTTACAATCTTCTAAAATTAATTCTACTTCTTCGTGCATTAAATTAAGCCTGAGTTTCCAACCATGGACTGTTAGCAAATATAGAAAAAATATAAATACGTGAAAATTTTTTACTTAATTTATTCTAAAAAGGTTGAAAAAATGTCAATTATAAACAATAGTTCCAATGCTTTCTCCGTTAAGTACCTTTGCTAAATTTCCTTTTTTATCCATATTAAATACCATTACCGGCAAATTGTTTTCTTTACATAAAGTGGTTGCGGTTAAATCCATAATTTTTAGATTCTTCTTATAAATTTCATCGAAACTTATTTTATCATATTTTATTGCGTCGGGAAATTTTTCGGGGTCTGCAGAATAAATTCCATCAACACGCGTACCTTTTAGCATAATTTCAGCTTCGATTTCAATTCCTCTCAGAGCACTTGCTGTATCTGTTGTAAAATAAGGGTTACCCGTTCCCCCGGATATGATAACTACTTCACCATTGGAAAGGGCTTCAACAGCCTTCCCTTTCGAATAGTATTCCCCAACCGGTTCCATTCTTATAGCGGTAAGCATTTTTGATTTAATGCCCAGATTTTTTAATGCGGAATTAAGAGCCAGGCTGTTAATTGTTGTGGCCAGCATTCCCATTTGATCTCCGTTTACTCTGTCGAAGCCTTTGGCAGAGCCGCTTAGTCCCCTGAAGATATTTCCACCACCAATAACAATTCCAATTTCAATTCCCACCTTCGTCAATTCAGCAATTTGCTCTGCATAATCATTCAAACGGGTACTGTCGATTCCATAATTTTGATCTCCCATCAACGATTCGCCGCTCAACTTAAGTAGTATTCTTTTATATTTTTTCATTTATATTTTTTATTTCGAATAGAGAAAAGTTTATATCTATTGGACCAATTCCGATTTTCTAAAGATAGGTTTTATCAAAAAATAAAAAAAGCCATTTGTATTTGACAAATGGCTTAAAAATCTGCGCTGTCTAAATTTTTACCCTTCATAGATTGGTAAAATCGGTTAATTTAAAACTTATGTTTCGCCTTTTATAGGGGAAGGCTTACATTATTCTAATAACTGGTACAAAATAGAGGTGAAACTTAAATTTAAAACCTGACAAAAATTAGGAATTTGAAATCGTTAGAGTGTGCTAAAATACTGGTTTTGTCAAAGATTAAGTTTTTATTGAAAATAAAAAATATTTAAAGCAAATTTCTGAGAGAAATAAATTTAGGAATACAGAAAACTTTCAATTTGAAAGTTGGGGCTTTTGCTGCATTTTTTTAAATTTTTATATGAGAATTGTCATTTTTAACAATGAGTTAACAATGGTGTAGTTTTGTAGATGTTAAATAATTTCAATTCCTTTTTTACGGCACATTTCTATACTTTGCTCGCTTAATTTATATTTTTGAATCTTACCACTTGCAGTCATTGGAAATTCATCGACAAAAAAGATATATTTTGGTGTTTTAAAACGGGCTATTTGACCTCTGCAAAAATCTCTCACTTCTTCTTCTGTCAATGCAGCCCCCTTTTTTATTTTAATAAATGCCCCAATTTGTTCACCATATTTTGGGCTGGGGACACCTGCGACTTCTACTGCTTCAATCTGTGGCATTCGGTAAAGGTAATTCTCAATTTCCCGGGGGTAAATATTTTCACCGCCCCGTATAATCATGTCCTTGATTCGGCCTGTTATTCTGTAAAATCCGTTTTTTGTTTTGACAGCCAGGTCACCGGAATGGAGCCAACCTTCGTTGTCAATAACATCCCTGGTTGCCTCCGGGTTATTATAATATCCTTTCATTACGTTGTAACCGCGGCAGCAAATTTCACCCTGTGTTTCAACCGGGCATTCACTTCCTGTTTCCGGATCAATAATTTTTACTTCAACATTTGGAAACTCATATCCAACCGTTGTTGATCTTACTTCAGGTGAATTATGAGTTCGTGTAGCCGTCATTCCCGGAGAAGATTCTGTCAATCCGTATACAATAATGATATCTTTCATGTACATCTTTGTCATCACCTGGTTCATTGTTTCAATCGGACACAGCGCACCAGCCATAATTCCTGTTCGCAATGACGACAAGTCGAACATATCAAACATCGGGTGATGTAATTCAGCGATAAACATAGTTGGTACTCCGTATAAAGCAGTGCATTTTTCTTTTTGCACCGAGGCCAGTACCATTAACGGATCAAATTCCTCGGTAAATACCATTGTTGAACCATGAGTTATAATTGCACAAACAGCAAGAACACAACCAAAACAGTGAAATAAAGGAACACAGACCAATAGTTTTTCATCAGCGGTATAGTTCATACATTGGCCGGTTGCAAGTCCGTTATTTAAAATGTTGTGATGCGAAAGCATAACTCCCTTTGGAAATCCTGTAGTGCCGGATGTATATTGCATATTAACAACATCGTGACATTGAATCGTTTCTTTTACACTTTCAAGTTCAATATCGTCAACATGATTTCCCAGCAATATCAATTCAGATGTGTTAAACATTCCGCGATGTTTCTCCTGACCGATAAAAATGACGTTTTTTAGTTCGGGAAATTTTTTTGAAACCAATTCTCCTCTGGCATGTTCTTTCAGCTCCGGGACAAGATTAAATATCATTTCTATAAAATCGCTGTCACGGTATCCGTCGGCCAGACATAGCGTGTTGATGTCGGCATTATGCAGCAAATACTCTAGTTCCGCTAATTTGTAACTTGTATTTATGGTTACCAGAACAGCTCCGATTTTTGCTGTGGCAAACATAAAAGTTGTCCAGTCGGGTACATTTTTAGCCCAGATTCCAACTTTGTCTCCGGGTTTTATTCCAATATATAAAAGTCCTTTTGCCAGGTTGTTGACACGTTCATTAAACTCCTGATAGGTAAATCTTAAATTCCTGTCAGGATAAATCATAAATTCTTTATCCGGAGTTTCAAGTGCCCATTTTTCCAGAATCTCGCCTAAGGTGTAATCGATTAGCTGCATTTGATCCTTGGTTCAGTTTATTTTAAATATTAATTTAAACAGGATAATAAATAACTGCCATTATTTTTGCAGCTTGTTTACCCGCTGCATGAACATTGTGCGCAACAATTGAATCGAGATAAATACTGTCTCCTTTATCTAACTGGTAAATATTTTTCCCATAATTTATTTCAATTGCTCCTTCCAGAACGTAGATAAATTCTTCTCCTTCATGAGAAGATAATTTATAATCAGACTCGTTCGCAGGCTCTATTTCTACCATAAAAGGCTCCATGTGCCTGCCTGTTTTATCAGGAGCGAGCGAGTAAAAATTTAAATGCTCCCTGGTTTTTTTGTCTTTGGTTGAAAAGCTTAAAGTCGATTTTTCCTCTCCGGCCCGGACAACAACAGGGCCCACATGATCCAGATCATCAAGGAAAGTACCGATTCGAACTCCAAGTGCCCTTGTAATTTTTATTAGATGTCCCAATGACGGGACTGTTCCTTTTTCCTCAATATATTCAAGTTGTTTAGGATCCAGATTTGCTTTTAACGCCAAATCTTCACGGTTTACCTGACGAAATTCGCGAAAGGCTTTGATTTTTTTTCCGATTTTATTTTTCGAATTCATTTCAAAAAGAATTTATAGTTTTCAAAGTTTGTGCAGGATCCAACCAGTAAAATCCCCGGAAATTGATTTATTGCTGCTATTCTAATAAACACATTCTTTATTATAAGAATGAATTGATTGCAAATTTAAACCTTTGATTTAAAAATGAAAACGAATATATAAAATGAAAAGAGGCTATTGTAAAAACAGCCTCTTTTATTTACGTTATCAACGATTGTTTTTAAATCCATTTAACATATCCAAAATCCTGTTTGTGTGGAAGATTTTGGTTTTTGGGTAACAGACGGAATCCATAATTGAATGACCCCGGATGATTTGGATGAAGATTATATTTGAAAGTACAAATGCTATTTTCGCATCCCAGGTTTTCAAATTCAATAATGTCTGTAATTTTTGGAGTTTCGCTTCCTTCGTTTTCGGTAATTATTAACTCAAGTCTGACATCTTCACTCGAAAGATTTTTGATATCTACTTTTACAACTATAGGGTACTCTTTCCCAATGCTCATTTTATTGGTAATGCCATCGGGAATTTCAATACTTTTTACTTCCAGATTTTTCCAGGCTGAACTAACATGGAATTTCCAGGCGGCCATTTCTTTAGCCATTTTGAATCCATCGTTTGTTACAAGCTGACTACGTTGGAATTGTGGATTGTAATACCTGTCCTGATAGTCTTTTATCATTCTCCCTGTTGTGAAATTAGGAGCAACCCTGGCGATAGTATTTTTGATAAATCCAGTCCATTTCTCAGGAATGTCTTCGTGGTTGCGATCATAGTATGCCTCGATAACTTCGTCTTCAAGAATAGAATAAATGGTTTCTGCGTCCAGTTCATCCTGAAAATCCTGTACATCGTAAGTTCGCTCTGCCGGAAGTGCCCAGCCGGCATCTTTCTGGTAGCCTTCAACCCACCAGCCATCAAGAACTGAAAAGTGGAGGGTTCCGTTCATTACTCCTTTTTCACCACTTGTCCCTGAAGCTTCAAGCGGACGGGTAGGAGTGTTTAACCAAACATCGACACCCTGCAGGAGCATTTTGGCGAGGTTAATATCATAATTCTGGACAAATAGAATTTTTCCTCTGAATTCAGGGCGTTTGGAAATCTCAACAATATGTTTGATCAAATCCTGCCCGGCTTTATCAGCCGGATGCGCTTTCCCTGCAAAAATAAATTGTACCGGACGTTCAGGATTGTTTACGATCTTGGCCAGGCGTTCCAGGTTTCTAAAAAGAAGATAACCTCTTTTATAGGTTGCAAACCGACGGGCAAAACCAATTGTCAGCGCATTGGGATTTAATTTGCCCATTACATCGTTAATTAGTTTTGGGTTTTCATTTCTTTTAATCCAGTTGTCGGCAAATCTTTGTTTAATGTAGTTAATTAACTTTAAACGAAGGGCTTTTCGTATTTGCCATATTTCATTATCCGGAACCTGGTAAATATTTTTCCAAATTTCAAAGTTGAGCTGATTGGCAGGGAACTCTTCGCCAAAATATTTTTTATGGATTTCTTTCCATTCCGGGGCAGTCCAGGTTGAATAATGAACTCCGTTGGTAACGTAGCCAATTTCGAGCTCTTCTTCCAAAAATCCCTGGTATAAATCTTTTAGTACAGTTTTACTAACTTCACCGTGAAGCATACTCACACCGTTAATCCCTTGAGAAAGGTTACTTGCAAGGAAACTCATATTAAAATGGTCCTCGTATTCGAAAGCTTTACCAAGCATCTCGAACTCATTCCATTCCAAACCAATTTTGGGTGGAATGTGATTCATGTAATGCCTGAACATATCCTTGTGAAATGAATCGTGGCCTGCTGGCACAGGTGTATGCGTAGTGAAGATGGTTGATGCACGCACCACTTCTTTTGCTTCTTCGAACGAAAGCCCTGTGTTTTCTACATAGTCGGCAATTCTTTCAATACCTATAAACGCGGCATGTCCTTCATTACAATGGTAAATGTCAGAATTATATCCCAGTTTTTGAAGCGCTCTGATTCCTCCAAGTCCAAGCAACATTTCCTGCTTTAACCTGTTTTCGTTGTCGCCACCATACAAATGATGGGTAACTGAACGGTCTTGTTCCGCCGGGTTCTCGTGATGATCAGCATCGAGCAGATATAGTTTTACAGAACCGATATTTACCTGCCACACCTTGGCTACAAGGGTTCTTCCAGGATATTCAACAGAAACTTCTATCCAGTTCCCCTCTGCATCCAGAGCGGGTTGAACGGGTATCTTAGAGAATTGCTGCGCTTCGTAATTTGCCATTTGTTCGCCATGCAGGTTCAGGGTTTGTTTAAAATAACCGTATCTGTAAAGGAGACCGACAGCAACGAGGTTTACTTTGGCGTCGCTGGCTTCTTTTAAATAGTCGCCGGCCAGAATACCAAGACCCCCTGAGAAAATTTTCAGACTGTCGTGTAACCCGTATTCCATGCTGAAATAGGCAACCTGTGGTCCTTTAAGATGGTTTCTTTCTTCGAGATACTGATTGAATTTACCATAGACATGGTGCATCTTTGATACAAATATTTCGTCATTTTCCAGCTCTTTAAAGCGGTTGTAACTCACTTCATCCAGAAGAACAATCGGGTTGTGAGCACATTCTTCCCATATTTCCTGATCAATATATTGAAATAGTTCGCGCGCTTCGTTGTTCCAAACCCACCAAAGGTTTTTCGATAAAACACGAAGTGGATTTAAACTTTCCGGCAGGCTCGATTCTACGATTATTCTTTTCCAGACCGGCTGTTCAACAACCGGCTTCTGTATAAATCTTACACCTTCTGAATTCATATTCATAATTTTCTAATCTTACTATAACTTACTAAAAATGAATCTGCAAAAATAGTTTTAAATATTACATACAATAAAAAAACGATTGTAAATTAACCTGATACTAAAACTGCAAATCCAAAAACTTGTTTGCGATATTCAGGATTTTCTTTTTCTTCCCTTTCTCAGCCGCTGTATATCGGCCTCCATTTTTTTTATTTTTTTCTCTTTTTCGTCAATAATTTTATGTAATGATGCAATTTCATTTTCAACTTCACTTTCCGGGACAACAGAATTAAGTCGAATTTTAAAATCGCTCAATACGTTCATGTAATTAATAAAAGCCTCGTAAGGAGTGTCGAAAGGGTTGAACTGGTTTGATTTTGCTCCGTGAGAATAGTATTTTGTAGACATGTAGTAGAAGTGGTCGCTAACCTGAAGATAGTTCCAGTCTTTTATTATTTCTTCGTTTTTACATTTTTCCACTCTTTTTCTGAGTTCATATAACTTGTCAAAAGCCTCTTTTTGCATGTTGTTTCCCAGCCATGCGGTGAGGTCTCTTTCTTCGTCGGCCCAGGAAATGGCATGGGGAACGTTTACCGCGGAAACAGGTTGTAACTCCTCGATTACTTCAGACGGAGTTGCAAATTTAAGTTCCGGGCTTTCAACAATTTTTTTCGCGAGGTTTTCAAAAAAATCAAATATCCCGCTTTCTTTGGGTTGACGTTCGCCAAAAGATTCATAACTCAGAAATATGTTTATAACTTCTTCTTTTGCATCCAGACTTTCCAGCCAGCCTACAAATTTTTCGGCGGTTAAGGGAAATTCTGACCAGTCTTTATTTGAAAAGCGGAAAGAGATATCATCACTGAGTTTAAAGTTTCTCATTAAAACTTTAAGTCTTGGATTTATCGCATTTACATACATAAAATTTGGACTTTTCCATCCCAAAATATGTTTTGCGCCTTCGGTTAAAATTCCCTGGTAACCCATCTCAGCGATCTGAGCTCCGATTTCATCAGAATAAATCATTTCTGTATTTCTGAACACTCTCGGTCTGTGTCCGAATAATGCAAAAATATGTTCGTCGTGAAGTTTTACCTGCTTTTTAAAAATGTGTTTGTCTTTTAATGAAGAAAGAGAATGTGAGTAGGTTTCTGACAGAAACTCAATACAACCCGTTTTTGAAAGATCTTTAAATGAATCGATTACTTCGGGTGCATACAAATCAAACTGCTCGAGTGCCAATCCGGTAATTGAAAAGGAAACTTTAAACTTTCCCTCTAACTTGTCGGCCAGGTTTAACAGTAGTTTATTGGTTGGCAGGTAACTTTTTTCTGCCACTTTCCGCATTATTGTTTCGTTGCTATAATCGTCATAATAATAGTGATCGTTGCCAATGTCGAAAAAACGGTAACGACGGTGTCTGAACGGCTGGTGTACCTGAAAAAACAAACAAACTGATTTCATTTAGCTGGTTTTAAATGTTTACTGAACTAAGTGTGCTTTCGTACACTTCTTTAACATGCGCGGCAGAGTTTATCCATTTTAAGTTGTCGACTTCCTGCTTTCCTTCCATTTTAAAATGCTCTGCAAGCGATGGGTAATTTAATAATCCAAACATTGCGTCGGCCATGGCGTGTGTGTCCCAAAAGTCAATTTTCATGGCATTTTCAAGTATCTCCGCCACACCCGACTGGTTTGAAATAATTACCGGAACACCCGATTGCATCGCTTCAAGCGGAACAATCCCAAATGGTTCTGATATCGAGGGCATAACAAAAACGTCGGTCATTTCAAACATTTGAAAAACATCATCACCCTGAAGAAAACCTGTAAAATGAAACTTGTCAGTTATGCCAAGGTCTGCTACCCGGCTTATCATTCCATCCATCATATCACCACTGCCCGCCATAACAAAACGTACGTTGTTCATTTTCCGGAGCACCAGATTCGCTGCCTCAATAAAATATTCCGGTCCTTTTTGCATGGTAATTCGTCCTAAAAATGTTACTACTTTTTCGTTTACACCTTTTTTTATAATAGGGAGTCTTGTATCACCAACAGGTTCAACAGCATTGTAAACCGTTATAATTTTTTCAGGTGGGATATTGTATTTTTCAATAATTGTATTTCGTGTAAGGTTACTTACTGCAATAATTTTGTCGGCCACTTCCATGCCTTCGCGTTCGATAGCATAAACACCCGGATTGACGTTACCTCCACTTCGATCAAACTCTGTGGCATGAACATGAATAATCAGCGGTTTCCCTGTTGTGTTTTTTGCTGCCATACCTGCCGGGTAGGCCAGCCAGTCGTGGGCATGAATAATATCAAAACTATTTTTTTTGGCAATTACTTCAGCAACAAAGGCATAATTTTTTATTTCCTGAAAAAGGTTTACACCATACGAACCGCTAAAATCAATTTTATACCCTTCATCGGTTTGAATAAATTTGGTTTCTTTTGAATATTTTCCGCTTTTTAGTTTCCAGAATTCATCTTCTGATACATAAGGAACAATGCTCGAGTCTACTTCGTAATAGTCGATTTTTTTTTGAATATCATCGAATTGAACAACTCGTTGATTGATTGCAACATTGTTTGCGCCAATCAATTGCATTCCTGTCTGATCCTCATCACCAAATGCTTTTGGTACAACAAAAATTACATCAATGTTTTTCAGTTCTGTCAGACCTTTTGTAAGTCCGTAACACGCTGTCCCCAATCCTCCTGAAATATGTGGGGGAAATTCCCATCCAAACATTAATACTTTCATATTTGCGGTTTTATTCTTTAAAATTATGAACCAAATGTGTTGCATAAACAACTCCAGCCACACTCCAAGCCATCGATATTGCGCCGCGTGCTTTATGTGGCGGGTTGCCGTTATAAATCTCAGCCATTGTACCAATACAATGCTCTGTTATATCGTCTTCAAAACTTTCCATAATTTGTTTCACAAAAGGGAGACCGCCTCTTTTGTGAATTTTTAAATATCCTTCTGCAAAAAATTGGATAAGCCAGGGATGAACAGTTCCCTGATGCATCGCCATTTCGCGTTCGCGGGGACCACCTTCAACAACACCTTTATATCTCAAATGGTCGGGCGAGAGCGTTCTCAATCCTCGTTTTGTTAACAGTTTTCTTTTGGCCACGCTCAACAATGATTTTTTTTGTTCTGTAGAGAGTGGAGAATAATCCATTGCAGCAGCAATAACCATGTTGGGTCTTACAGCCCAATCTGCAATTCCGTTGTTTACTACATCGGCCAGATGTTCATGGCGATTATCCCAGAACGTGTTCAAAAAGGCATTTCCTGCTTTTTCAACCATATTTTTCCATTGTTCAACAAAATTATATTCACCGGCAAGGTCAGCTAGGTCCAGCGCAAAACAAAGTGCATTAAACCAGAGAGCGTTTATTTCGACAGCAAAACCTCCTCTCTGGACTACTGGTTGCCCGTCAACATAGGAGTCCATCCAGGTAAGGGCTGTGCCAGCTTTTTCTGCATAGATGAGTCCTTCGTTCGTTAATTTGATATAGTCCAATGCAGGATTTTTATACCCTTCAAATATTTCAATAATAGCATTTCCGTATTTTTTCCATACCTCTTTAGGATTGCTGTTTTTTTTGAAATATTGCTGAATAGCCCAAATAAACCAAAGAGAAGCATCTGCTGAATGATATGTTGGATTTGAATTGTGAATATGGTCGGGGAAAAAACCGTTTTTAAGAAATTTTACATAGGTGTCGAGGATACGTCGGCAACTGTATCCGTCACTCAGCGAAATGCACAACCCGGGAAGCGAAACAAAAGTTTGGCGAGTGATACTTTCATACCATGGAAATCCGGCAACAATGTCGGTTTCGTCGCTGCGTTGTAAAATAAATTGTTCTGCTGCATTGTCGAGCGATGTTAAAAAAGTGTCCCTTTCAGGCCGTTTGTTTACTTCCTTTGTGAATCGTTGTTTTAGCGAAACCGGTTTTGTTTCATTTAATCCTGCTGCAAAAACAATTGATTCGCCTTTTTTAATCGGGATTTCAAAATATCCGGGAACCAATAAATCCTCCAGATATTCGTAACCACGTCTCGCCTCTTCAATATACTCGATGTTGTAATACCAATCGGGAACAGGAATAAATTCCACTTCCTTATTAAATTGCATATATAAATCAGGATACCCATCGTAAAGTTTTATAAAAATTCCATTGTTGGCTGTATGAAATTTTGAGTTGGCGAACATGTTGGCCTTGCTCAATTGATGGATATTTCTGAAAGCCAGGAATGGTTTAAACCTTAAAGTAGTTGGAGAATGGGCTTCTTCAAGGGTATAACGGATCAAAACCTGTTCTTCCTTTTCAACCAATAATCTCTCTTTGCTCAGAACAACTCCGCCTAAACGATAGGTAATTTTTGGAATACGATTAAATTTTACATCCCGGATATATTTGTGTCCTTTGGGCTCGTAAACACCACCTTTAAACCTGTGTATCCCCAAATTAAACTCGGCGTTGTTTTGAATCACCGTTTCATCGAGTGAGGACAGAAGCACGTGTTTTTCTCCTCCGAAGTTTTCTATCGGACTAACCAGTAATCCGTGGTACTTCCTGGTGTTACAACCATTTAATGTGGTACTCATATACGAACCGGCCCGGTTTGATCGCAGCACTTCCTTGTCGAGTGAATACTCGAGGTTAATAAGTTGCTCTTTGTCAAATTTGAGGTAATTCATGATCTAAAATAAGAGATAATGATTATTGGTATAGTCAGAAACAGGGAAGGAGTCTTTCCTGTATTCAAATGTAACTTTTTAGTTTCAGAATTGTTCGAACTTCTTTTTGATTTCATCAAATTCAACCTTAAAATGATTTTTTTCTAACTCAAAATTAAGATTGGGGAATTCTTTTTGCAACTCTTTAACTTGTTTTAACGCGATGTTCAAAAAGTCTAAATATTCTTTTGAAACACGGTTGTAGGGACGATGCAGGAATGCCTTTTTTATTTTTTGAATTCTGTTTTTTAGGAACTTACTGCTTTCATCTATCAAGTTCTCTTCAAACAAATTCCAGATGTGGTCTATTCCAACTTCAGAAACATGAATCATATCGTCGGCATAAAACCGGTAATCGCGTAATTCATCCATCATTATTTCGTAAGAAGGAAAATAATTACATTTTTCTGTTCCAAATTTCCGAATGATGCTATCAATTGCCAAAATCAGTGTTGCTTTGCTGCGCTGATTTTCAATAGCACTATCTTTCCAGTGCCGAACCGGACTAACTGTAAAAATAATTTTACATTCCGGATTTTGCTCCCATACTTTTGGCAACAATTGAAGGTAGTTGTTCACAATTTCCTCCGGGCTCAATCGGCGACGCTCGAACTCAGCAGCAGGTATTTTATGGCAATTGGAAACCACCTCTCCTGTTTTTTTATATTCAAAAATCCATGCTGTTCCAAATGTTACAAAAAGGAAATCAGTTGATTTCAGATACTCGGATGAAAATCGGAGTCTTGAATTTATATTCTCGAGTGTTTTGTTCTTATCTGAATCAGAAAATTTTCCGTGATGAAAAAAACTGTGCCATAGTCCATTGTGATGCACGAGTTCCTTTTCATCAATTTGCAACTCTTCCAAAAGAATATTAATTCCGTTTGCAACAGATGCCGGATTGTATAAAATACCAAAAGGATTGATGTCCACATTGTATTTCAGCTCAGCCATTTTATTGCCCACATTTTCGGTAAAACACGATCCTAAAAAAACATTCTTTTTTGAATAACTCGTTTTCCGGTTAAACATGGGGATTTCAACTACCGTCTGAAATTTTGTTTTTACCATTTATTTTATTTTGGGAAAATCAATTTTTTTGAGAACCAAAGCGGTACGTGCAGGCAAATATAACTTCAGATAATGTTGGCTGGTAATCCCACCGCTGGGCAATGTGTAATAACTGATGTCTTCATCCACCAGATCATTACCGCCAAACCGACCGGAGTCGGTATTTAGAACAATTTTGTATTTTCCGGGCCCCAGCGGAATACCAAAATCGGTAAATGACTGAGAAGGATTAAAATTGAAAACAAATAGGAATAAACCACGGTGGAAGGCAAAAACTTTGTCCGGTTTGTTTTCCATAACCATATTTACTTCGGGAATAGTTAACAGCTTATTTTTACTGATGAGTTGAATCATTTCTTTGTCAAAATCATAAAGCCAGTGAAACTTTAACTCCGAATCTTCTGCGATACTCCAGATTCGGCGGCAGTGTTTATACGACCATCCGTTTCCTTCCCGTGGAAAATCGATCCATTCAGGATGTCCAAATTCATTTCCCATAAAATTCAAATAGGCTCCCCCCGCTGTTGTTGCTGTGGCCAAACGAATCATTTTGTGCAGGGTAATGCCCCGATCAACAATCATATTGGGTTGATCTTTTCGCATACTGAAATACATCTCTTTATCAATGAGGCGAAAAATGATTGTTTTGTCGCCAACAAGTGCCTGGTCGTGAGATTCGGCATAACTTACCACTTTTTCGTCCATTCGTTTCGAAGTAAGCTGGTGAAAAATATCACCTACATCCCATTCATCATCTGATTTTTCTTTTATAATTTTAATCCAGAAGTCTGGCATTCCCATCGCCATCCGATAGTCGAACCCCAATCCGCCACTTTCAACAGGAACAGCTAAACCCGGCATCCCGGAAACATCTTCTGCAATGGCAATTGAATCCGGTTTTACTTGTTTGATTAATTTATTGGCCAGCCGAAAGTATGTGGTTGCCTCCAGGTCGGTATTTGACCCGAAATAATCATGGTAGTTTGTAAATGCTTTTTCCAGACCATGATCAAAATACAACATACTTGTTACGCCATCAAACCTGAATCCATCAAATTTATATTCTTCAAGCCAGTATTTAATATTTGACAAAAGAAAATGGAGAACTTCGTTTTTAGAATAATTAAAACAGTAAGAATCCCATGCCGGATGCTCGCCTTTGGGGCCGTCATGAAAAAACTGGAAACGCGTTCCGTCGTATTTTCCCAAACCTTCAATTTCATTTTTTACGGCGTGAGAATGTACCAAATCCATGATGACAGCCATCCCCATTCCATGTGCTTCGTCTATCAGCTGTTTTAATTCGAAGGGAGTTCCAAAACGCGAAGATGCTGCAAAAAAACTGGAAACATGGTACCCAAAACTACCATAATACGGGTGTTCCGGGATAGCCATTAACTGGACCGTGTTATAGCCGTTGGCTTTAATTCGCGGCAGCATTTTTTCTCTGAATTCATTATAAGTATGCACGCGCTCTTCTTCTCCAGCCATCCCGATGTGGGCTTCATAAATTAACGGAGGTTCTTCTGCTTTTTTAAATTCAGGATAATTCCATTCATAAAATTTATCGGGCGCCCACACCTGAGCATTGAATATATTTGTTTCCGAATCTTGAACTACACGGGTAGCCCAGGCCGGTATCCTTTTCCCAAAATTTACAGCCCAATGTACATTTAAAGCATATAAATCGCCGTGGGTTAGTGCGGTTTTTTCAAGTTGTAACTCCCAAACTCCGTTACCCAAAGGTTTGAATTCGTATTGTTTCTCTTCCTGCCAGTTGTTAAAAGTGCCAATTAAAAAAATGTGGGTGGCATTTGGAAGCCATTCTCTGATAACCCACCCTGTTTCGGTTTTGTGTAAACCAAAATAAAGATAACCTGAAGCAAAATCGTCCAGAGAACCTTTTCCTATCAGTTCTTTTTCTTTTTTTTCTGCCAGTTCTATCCAATGTTGAATAAATCCGGTAAATGGTTGCAGCCATTGATCATCTTGGATAAGCTTTGGAAGTATGCTACTCATATTCTTTTTTTATAAAGATAAAGAATAGCACATAAAGTCCATCAAGTTGAAGTAAAAACAACTTTGAAATTATTTGTTTTTTCGGGTCGGATTTGTACAAAAGGTTTGAAATGAAATATTTAATCTTTTTGTTTTTTTAGTTGAAGAAAATAAAAAAACCATGGTGGGGGACACCATGGCTTAAAATTGGTTTCTTAATGCTGTTTAATTATTAATTTAAAACCAATGTTTGAAATGCAATAATTATACCACAATTGCATCTTTCAGCTGGAAACTGACATATAATTTACAATTAAGTTTAGTTTAACCCTAACGTGAATTGTATATTTTTTGATAAAAATGGAAAAAAAACGATTTTTTGAAAGCTGTAATGAACATAGTCGAATTTATAAGTCGAATATTCTAGTAAGTTGTTTGGATTCTATAATTTTAGGTTATGTAGAAACGATTTTTTGTAAATAAGGTTTTTTAGCCGCTTTGTTTAAAAAATTATCATAATTTAAAATGCTGCTAATAGACAAACTGAATGTCATCAACCCATAAAACTGACTCGGGCGATCCAATAAATTCAATTCCTTCGTAGCTTGACGTGAAATACAATACCAGATGGGTAGGATTTTCATTTTTTGTATCCCATCCTGTTTCGATTAGAGGAACCATTTTCCCCTGACTATTTTTGACATATAATTCACTTACACTTGGAATTAAGCCCATTGTCGCCGAATCATAAAACAGTTCGTTTGTTATATCTCCGTATTTTATATCAATAATAGTGTCTTTTAGCCAGCAATTATTTGTGTCGTCGAAAAAATTTCGTACTCCTCCTATTCTTGTAGCATAAACATTTCCTTTTTCGTCTTCCCATCTTTTTTGGAGAAGTAAACACAATTCTGCCTTATCGCAGCCCTTAATCGGTTCTGAGTTGTAAATCGATTTAATTCTTTTTTTTCCAGCGTTATATTTATAATTAAATTGAATAGCCCTGGGTCTTTCTGTAAACGGAATCCCGTGGTTGATTTTTTGGATGGGATTTTTTACACTTCTGACTGGTTCTTCCATTTCTCCCAGAAAAAGTGCACCCGAAACTAAAACTTTTAGCTTTAGGCCCATAACACGAATTTCTCGCACTTTTGTTTCCATTCTACAGGAGTAACCATTTTCATTCTTTTCAGGAAATACACAAGTATTGTATATATCTACAGCAAGTTTGGCATGTATATTTGTTGTTCCCCAAGGTGAAATTTCGTTGATGTTGTCATTCTCCTGGTTTTCAAAGCCAAGCTCAAAGACTTTTTTTGTTTCTCCCCCTACGAGCGATGATTCTTTGCATTCCTTAAAATGCCAGATATCAAAGTTAGAGCAGGGTAATTGCCCCGTAACGTTACTGGTTTTATCTTGACCGAATGATGATTTAATCAATAAGAAAAAGAAAAGTGAAAAGGTTAATATGCTTTGGTTTTGTGTCATTAGTTTTTTCGGGAATCATTCAATAAAAAATTTAAAGCTGAGCTATTAAATTCCGTGTATTTTTCGATATTACTTAGATGGCCGCAAGAAGGTATGACAAGTAATTCTGTTTCTGGATTTTTTTCGCAAAATCGAATACTATCTTTTACAAAAGCATGATCTTGATCTCCAACAATTAGGAGAGCCGGCGTTTTAAACGGTTCGCAAAAAAGTTTATCAAGATTATGTTTCACTTCACTTAAAATAAAAAGCCATGATGCATATTCTTTTTCATTAATCGATTTAGCGGTATTGATAAAAACTTGTCTTGATTTAGCATGATTTTTTCTGGGCATTATGATATATGCCATTATTTTGTACAGAAAATGGTTATTTATATACGGTGCCATTAACTTTCCAAAATTAAAAACAGTATAAATGCTTATGCTCAGGCGAAGTACTCCACCTGCACTAACAACGCTTATAAATCGTTCAGGAGCTATTTCTTGCATTATACGAATCAATGTTGCTCCGAAAGAACCACCAATAAAATGGGCTTTTTTGATTCCTAAGTCGTCCATTAATGAAAATAAATCTTCCGCAATCAAATTTAAAGAGTATTTCCCATCGTCTGGTATCGGTAAATTGTTCGAAGCCCCATGACCTCGCAAGTCAGGGAAGAGTAAGTTAAAATGCGGCTTAAATGCTTTTAGTTGAGGGCTAAATGTTCGGGAGTCGCCACCAATCCCATGAACAAAAACAACCCAGTCTTTTTCGGGAGCAATAAAATATTTTTTGTATTTCAAACGTGCTCCATTTGATACTGTTTCCACTATTCCTAAATTTTGAACGGATGTTTATTTCCAGATGTAAAATTAAGAATTATCTTTGTTTTTTTTCGGAATAGAAAAGACATTTTTTAAATTTTAATGAAAACAGAAAAATTTAGTGGGCCTACAGGGAATAAGGTTTTATTGATTTTCGGGATTTTATTTGTTGGATGTGTTTCTGTAAGAGCCCAATATACCCAGACAGTTAGAGGTAAAATAATAGATAAGGTAACCTCTGCATCAATTCCCGGAGTAAACATAATTTTAAACAACCCCTCTGACAATGTTGGGACTGCATCTGATGCAAATGGTGAGTTTGTGTTAAAAAATGTCCCGGTTGGGAGGAATAACTTTATGTTTACCTTCATTGGTTATGAACCTGTTTTTATGCAAAATATAATCGTAAGTTCAGGAAAGGAAGCAATTCTTAATGTAGAAATGGTTGAGAGTGTAACCAATTTGGATGAGGTCGTTGTCAGAGCATATAAAAAAGGAGAAGTAATCAATAAAATGGCAACCATTAGCGCTCGCTCGTTTACGATTGAAGAAACGGAACGTTATGCGGGAAGTTGGTCGGATCCGGCCCGAATGGCAACCAACTTTGCAGGGGTTCTTACTTCCAGTAATGATACCAGGAACGATATTATTATAAGGGGAAACTCTCCTACAGGTCTGCTTTGGAGGTTAGAAGGCGTTGATATCCCTAATCCAAATCATTTTGCAGTTCAGGGAACTTCAGGAGGACCCGTAAGTATGCTTAACAGTAACTTGCTAACCCGCTCCGATTTTTTTACGGGAGCCTTTCCTGCACAATATGGAAATGCACTGGCAGGAGTTTTCGATTTAAACATGAGAAACGGGAACACACAGAAGCATGAATTTGTGCTTCAGGCCGGACTTAACGGATACGAAGCAGGGCTGGAAGGACCATTTTCAAAAAAACATAAGGCATCGTATATGATAAACTGGCGATATTCGTTTCTGGATGTTCTGCAAGATTTAGGTTTTGATATTGTTGGAGGTGCCATTCCTACTTACACTGACATTAATTTCAAGTTTTTTTTCCCGACCGAAAAGCTAGGTACATTTTCTATTTTTGGCTTGGGGGGAATTGACGATATTAAAGTAGGAGCAGAAAATTCTACGGACCAGTTTAATCCAATCGAAAATACCGATCTGACCAATCAGACTAAAATGGGAGTGGCGGGCTTGACGCATAAAATATTATTTGGAGAAAAGTCAAACCTTTTAACGTCCTTCTCATATTCAGGTCAAAAATCAAACATCTCTCTCGATTCGATTATGCCGGATAATACGCAGGAGTTATATTATTCTTCAAATACGGTAGAGCAGCAGGCTTCAATGTCGATGCATTTTACGAAAAAAATAAATTCAAAAAATACTTTTTCGATAGGAGCATCTTTAAAGCATAAATGGATTGACCAAATTGACAGTGTTGATCACTTGGGCGGATTTTATTATTTGATTGATTTGGATAACGAGGCACTTGATTTACTCCAGGGGTTTGCAGAATGGAAACATCGTTTTTCAAGCCGAACAGATATTTATGCTGGATTACACAGTCAATATCTCCTTCTTAATGAAACCAATTCTTTTGAGCCAAGGGTTGGATTTAGCTGGAGCTTCGGAAGGTCTCAATCGTTAAGGTTGGGGTATGGTATCCATTCACAAACACAAACATTGCCTGTGTATTTTGTGGAAACAGCAAATGAGGACAGAACCGAATACTGGCGAACTTGCGATGATTTGGAGTTTTCGCATTCACAACATTTTATTGTTGGCTACACAAATAAAATTGCTGACAACTGGAGCCTTAAAATCGAAGGATATCTGCAGGATTTATGGAATATTCCGGTTGAAACAAAGTCTTCAACATTTTCAGTGGTCAATTTAGGTGCATCTTATTATAACGGCACATACGACAACGATAGTTTGGTAAATGAAGGACTTGGTAAAAACTATGGTGTTGAGTTGACTCTTGAGAAGTATTTAAGCAGTAATTGGTATTTTTTGATGACGACGTCATTGTTTGACTCACGTTATAAACCCAGCGATGGTGTATGGAGGCATACTGTATTTGCCTCAAACTATGCCGCAAATGGTTTGTTGGGTTTTGAATTTCCTATCGGAAGAAGAAGTTCACTAGATTTTAATTTTAGGGTTGTTTGGAGTGGTGGAATACGTGCGCTTTACGTCGACAAAGAAGCTTCTTTGATGGCAGGAGAAGTCGTTTATGATGATTCGAAAGCATATTCTAAGCGAAATAAAGATTATTTAAAAGCAGATTCAAAAGTTACATTTAAGCATAACATGAAAGGGGTAAGTGCAGAACTCGCTCTTGATTTTATAAATGTAACTGACCGTGATAATATCTTTTCGGAAACATTTGATCCGGCAACTGGAAAAACATTGTATACTTATCAGCAAGGTTTTTTGCCAACAGCTTTATTTCGAGTCGTATTTTAGTTGGAATAAATTTTTGTAATTCTTGTTTTGTTTTTTTGAAGTTTGTGTAACTTGCCCCGAAATATGAATTGTATGGAAAAAGCAGGATTCACAACACTTTCTTTAAATATACCCTATCCCAAAAAAGACCCTCATAAAAGCTTACAGATTCCGCTTTATGAGAGTGTTGCTTTTGAATTTGATTCAGCAGAACAAATCGAGGCCAATTTTAAAGGCGAATATGTGGCTCATACTTATTCACGTGCATCGAGTCCGACAGTAGAATTTTTTGAGTTAAAAATAAAAACGTTAACCCAAAGCAATGGAGTATTGGCGGTAAGTTCGGGTATGGCTGCCATTTCAAATACAATTCTGGCTATTTCAAAATCGGGAGATAATATCATTTCAGGGAATCAATTGTTTGGACATACCCTATCGTTATTTCAGCAAACATTGCCGGATTTTGGAATAGATGTCCGGTTTTCTGATTTGAAGGACAGCAGGGAGGTTGAAAAACTGATTGATAAAAATACGCGAGCCATTTATTTTGAAACAGTTACCAATCCGCAGTTGGAAATTGCTGATATTGAGATGTTGTCCGGAATTTCCCGCAAACATGGAATTCTTTTAATATCAGATAGCACCGTAACCCCTCCCAATGTTTTTAATGCCAGGAAGTTGGGGGTAAATATTGAGGTTTTTTCAGCAACCAAACACATCTCTGGTGGAACTGCTTTTGGTGGCGTTGTTATCGATCACGGAAATTACGATTGGCGTCTGAATCCCAACTTAAAAAAATTTATAGAGAAATTTAAGGACAATTCGTTTATTGTAAAACTCCGCAAAAATATTTACCGCAACACCGGGGGAAGCATGGCACCTCAAACCGCAAAGTTTCTGATCCAGGGGTTGGATATTCTGGAGCTTCGGGTCGAAAAATGTTATCAAAACTGCCTGGCTTTGGGAAAATTCTTAAGCTCTAATCAGAAAGTAAAAAAGGTTGGGTATCCGGGTTTGGAATTCGATTCGCGAAACTTTCTCGCACAAAAATATTTTAACGGAATTCCGGGAACAATTATGACCTTCGACCTTGAATCAAAAGAAGCTTGTTTTGCGTTTATGAACAAGTTGCAAATAATCCGGCGGGCCACCAATTTAAATGATAACAAAACACTGATTATCCACCCGTATTCAACAATTTACGCTGAATTTTCGGAAGAAGAAAGGAAAATTGCCGACGTGCGTGATACCATGATGCGGCTTTCCGTTGGGATTGAAAACGTGGAAGATTTGATTGCAGATATCAAGCAGGCTCTTTCTTAATTAGTCTTTTATTTTTAGATTTTCCAAAGTATTAAAATCATAAGGAGATGTTCCTGTTGCATACTGGTTTTCCCAAAACTCGGTTTCGTATCGGTTTTGAATTGAACGTAAAATAATTCTGTTGCCAAAAATACGTTTACGGTTTTTTCGGATTGCCAGCGATTCAACGCCGTTTTTGTATGTTTTTAAATGTTCAGAAACTTCTATTTCCCGCCCCGGACTAATAACCGCACCCTGCACGTATTCCGATAAATATCCAAATCCATCAGAATAATCATACTTAATGTAATGATACGTTTTCTGAACAGGAATTGTATCCCATACTTCCTGTGCTTTTTCAAAAACCAGTTTTGAATGTAAATAGGGAAGTTTAATGTCTTTTTTTACCATCGCAAACGAAAGCAGCGTAGTATCTTTTTTATTAATGATTACTTCAATGTTACATTTGTGATCGTACTTTGTTTTGCTGGCAAGAATTAATTTTATAAAGTTACTTTCTTCTTTTTTCAGATAGTTGAATTGTTTGGGTAAATCAACCCAGTAAATTTGCTGAACGGGCGGGTAGAATAAATTCAAATCAATCAAAAAATCGTTGTCCTGAATTTCTCCGTTTTTTTCTATTTTCTCCTGAATCCGGTAAATATTTGTTTTTTCGCCCTTTTTGTATGAGCGAAGTTTTTTTTGAACAATATCCAAATCCAAAAAGGCCTCCTGTGCAACTGTTTCGCCATATAATTTTCGGGTACATTTTGCATAAGCCCGGGAGACGTTTTCATCTTCAAATGTTTTCCAGGTGTTTTCGCAGCTTCTGTTAAAAAGGTTGAAAGCAAATTGTGGTGAAACCAATACTTCTTCAATTTGAAAGTCTTTGGATGAAAGAACAAAATTTTCGATTTTATTATCGATCAGGAAACGTGTTTTTTTATAATTTAAATGTTTTATTTCAATCGAATCGTTTACCTGCGCTTCAAGTCTAAAAAATCCATTCTCATCGGTAATACACGAAGTTTTTCTCCCTAGGTTGTACAACGTGGCAAATTCAACCGGAGTGCCGTTGTTGTTTAGAACTGTTCCGGAAATAACGTTTTTGCCGGTGCTTTTACTTTCTCCGGAAATTGTTCTTTCAATATCATTCTCCGCCTGCATACTGCTTTCAGGACTAACTGTTTTTGAATCCGCTGTATTTTTCCTTTTTTCTATTGTTGAATTTTCTGTATCTGCGTCTGAATTTCGGAACCGGGCAACAGTAAAATCAGCACTTCCCAAACAAATCTGCCCGTTTCCCGAAATTCCTTCCACCAGAACTTTGTAGCGCGAAACATTATCGCAGGTAAAAAATAAAACTTCCGCAACGCCATTTCCTAAAATAAGATTCGGATTCCAGTATAAAGTATTTCTGAAATCAGGCGCTTCATCTTTTACATTTTCCGTTGTGTATTCCGGTGAATAGAATTCTTTAAAGGATGCAAAACCTTCTATCTTTTCTACCATTCCACCTAACAGTGGCCTGTCCAAAGCTCTTTCTTCACTGGTTTTAAAGGTTAGGTTTATTGCTCCCCACATTGCACGTGCTCCAAAAGCATAAGACATTGGTGGAGAGATAATCTCAATTGTTTTGATATCACTGATGTTGTAACTTCGGGCTTCATCGTATTCTATGTACCGGTAACCGTCAATAAAAAAATTTGCAATTCCACTCGTTTCTCCGGTTCTTACTTTAATAAATACTTCGTTCTTTTTTTTCTCCTCATTCCATATTAGAAAAGAATAAACACCGGGGACTCTTGTAGCAAGATATTGCACAATGTCTAAGCTGCCGGCGGTCATTTCCCCCGTTAATTGATATGCGCCTTTATTTTTCTGAGGTGTTCCGGTTTTTATTTTTGGTTCGGGTTTTCGCGCTGTAACATTAATTTCGTCAATCAATCGTGTATCTCTGTTCGGGTAAAATTCCTTTAACCGTAAGTCATTCAGGTAGCGTTGCCGGTATAGAGATAAAGGAATACCGGTAAAATCCTGTAAAACATGTAATTGTTGATTGTCGATTGGAGGAGGAGTTATTTGTGGTAGTTCCATTTCAAACTGTACGCTGTTTTTGTTTCGTTTATTGCGTGCCTGAACAAAAACAGAGGCTGAGTCGGTAAAAAAGATCTTACTGAATTTGAAATTTCCGTTTTTATCAAGCGGCTGGTCAATGATTTGAGTTGTACTGTCGTTTTTAAAAAGCATCATGGTAACATCGCCTTCAGGGAGAGTTTTGTTTCCGATTGCTCGTTTTACCTGTCCCTGAAAACTAAATCCCAGTTGTGGCTCAAACTTTATTTCTGCAGAATCTTTATCTAAATCATTCCAAATGTAATTGCTCCATCCGTTTATTGTCATCAGCAAATCTAGTTTGGTTTGCGAGTCGAGCGAATCGTCGGAAATAGAATAATCGGCCGGTGTTTCAATATGGCCTTTTAACTCTGAATCAAGCAGTAAATATGAAGCCATGTTTTGTGAAACTCCGGTGGCATTCAGGTAGTTTTCATCGACTACAGCCATTGAGAGAAATGATATCTCGGAACCGACTGTGTCTTGAATATCTACCTGAACGATTTCGCGGGTTGACAGTTGCTTGTCGTTTAACCGGACCTGCAGATGGTTAATATTGTCGCTAATAAAAACCAGTCGCTCGGAAACCGGCTTTAAATTGTCGTCAAGCAGTACCAGTCGGTTGATTCCACTCCGCAGTTTTTCAATGTCTATTTTAAGAATGGAATTTATTTTTTTGCGGGTGATTTCCAAGTAAAATAAACCCCTGCCTCTATTCATCCCAACAAGAGTCCACTGTCCTCGGCCCGTATCTTTCCCCTGAACAACCAATTGTATCTGTCGTTTTCCCTGATTTACCAGTTTTAGTTTTGCGCCACTTTCTTTTACCTCAGGAAGTTCAAAATGGGTTTCTCCAATTTGTGCAGTGTATGTTTCCCCGGCTTTTGGATAGAAATAAAACTTTCCGGCACCTTTGTAAATGGATTGAAAAGTTAATACTGGTTGTTTTTTTTCATCCAGGAGAGTTCCCGAAACCGGAATTCCTTTTCCTGATTTATCAGTTGCTTTAAACGTTACACAATTCGATTCGCCGACAAGCAGAAAACCACCTTCCGGAAGAAATGAAACATCGATTCTGGTTTCCAGTGATTCTCCGGCTGAAATTTGACTTAGTGTGTCAAGAGCCCAGTCTTTATCAATACTCAGCTGGCTCGAAGATAGTTCAAAAGAATTTTTAACGGTGGAAATTCTGATGGTTTTGGTGAAAAAGGCGTCGTCGCCAAAGTTCTTTAGGTAGTCGGTATAGGCACGCAGCAAATAGTTTCCTTCCAGTTCAGTGGAATTGGAAAGCGAAAGCCAACCCCGGCCCAATCCTGTTTGAATTAGAAATATTTCGTTTTTTATAATTTCACCATCTTCACCAATTAAATCGACGTATAAGTTACACGACTCAGAGACCGGTATGTGTGATTGTCCTTCAACAAGATAAGCTGCAAACCACAGGGTATCTCCCGAAAAATAAAATTCCCGGTCGGTGTGGAGATAGAGTTTTTGAAATCTCATGGTGTTTGGCTCTTTTATAAATGCTTCCACATTTTGGGAATGAATTGCAAAAACATTTTCCAACAAAATAAGCAGTAATATAATACGGTGTGTTGGCATAGTGGATTAGTTTAGTTGGCTGATTGTCAGCAAAAATTGTTCCAAAACATATGCCTTTGCAATCACTTTTGTTCTGAAATATGGTTTGGAGAAATCATTTCACTTCATTTTGTTTTCCATCAGAAATTCAAAAAAACGGTTCACACGTGTAACTTTCCCGTCTTTTGATTTTGGTTCGTCAATAAATCCGACCCAGAATTTTTTAGCAGAATAGCTCAGTTTATTAAATGCTCTCATCATTTTCGGGTCATCATCGAGGAGCCATTGCAAATATTCCGGAACCTTAATTTCCGGGGGAGCTTCATCTTTTTCAACAACAATATGAACGCTGTCTCCTTCGGTTTTTCCAATCGCATCGCGGATGTCTTTTTTCAGGTGCAGCCAATGGGTGCCGTTTCCGTGAGGAAGTAAACTCATCCGGTACATTTTTCCGTCGAATGCAGCTTTTACACGAATGGCTTTTCGTGTGCCAAATTCCTTTGCACTTTCATAAGGGAATTCGGCAAAAACACCCAGTTGCGGCCCTTTAAGCAGAACGGTTTCGTATTCGTATTTTTTAGTCATCGTTTTCCTGCTGAAGAAATTTGAGGTTGCGTTTCAAGCCTTTAAATCCGGTTCGTTTTACCGCCGAATTTTTAAATAGTTCGTTAAACAATGGTTTTTCGATATTAAGCCAATCTTTTTTTGACAATTCCATTAATTCAGGGCGAGGTTCAAAATTGGGCTCGTTGTGTGCCGTCGATTTTAAATTCCAGGGACAAACATCCTGGCAAATGTCGCAACCAAACACGCGGTTCTCAAATAGTCCTTTTAGATTTTTATCCAAATCTCCTTTTAATTCAATGGTTTGATAGGAAATACATTTTCGGGCATCAACTACATGGTTGGTAACAATTGCTTTTGTTGGGCAGGCATCAATGCAGCGTGTACAATTTCCACAGTGGTCGCGAACCAGTTTGGCTTCGTCGTAGGGAAGTTCAATATCAAGAATTAGTTCCCCGATAAAAAAGAAACTTCCGTGTGTTACCGAGATAAGATTGCTGTTTTTACCAATCCAGCCCAATCCGGCACATTTTGCCCAGGCACGTTCCAAGACAGGTGCCGAATCAACAAAGGGTCGTCCGTTGCAAGGTTCAATCTCATTCTGAATAAAAGAAAGCAGCTTTTTTAACTTGTCTTTCATTACAAAATGATAGTCGGTCCCGTAAGCATATTTTGAAAGTATCGGGGCATCGGAATTTTTTTGTTTTGTTTGAGGATAGTAATTCTGAAGAACTATAATTATTGTTTTGGCATTCTCTACTAACAACTCAGGATTCAGTCGTTTGTCGATATTTCTTGCCATGTAGCCCATTTCACCATGCATCTCTTTGTTAAGCCATTTATGAAAATACTCTTTCTCACCGACCAGCTCTTGGACCTGAAGTACAGCACATTCCAGAAAGCCTAAATCTTTCGCTTTGGATTTTAGTATATTTGATAAGTGTTTTTTTTCCTGCATGTTTTATAAAAATAGTAAACTAAACAAAATGAACCTAAATCGCCGTAACTTTTTAAAAAGCTCTTCGCTCGCAGTTGTCGGAACTGCTGTGTCAAATCCTTCATCTGCATTTCAGAGTAATGATAAAATGGATTATTCAGTGCTCGATAAGATGCTGACAAAGCAGGTTCTAAAAAAGGAACTATTCCCTGATCCCGTAATTATTGAAACATTGGAATTATTAAGATACGAAGATAATTTTATTTGCAGGGTAAGGTCAACCGGGGGTGCGGAAGGAATATCCGTTGGAAACAACATGCAGATGATTTCTTTGTATCCCATTTTTACTAAGCGGCTTCAGCCATTTTTCCCGGGGAAAGATGCCCGCGATTTGGAAAAAATTCTGGATGAGGTGTATGTTTATCAAAGCAACTATAAATTGCAAAGTCTGGCGCTTTGGGTTCCGCTGGCTACCATCGAATTTGCTATTTTGGATATGTTAGGGAGAATTGCCGGAAAACCGATGGGGGAACTAATCGGAGAAATTCATCAAATTGAAATTGCGGTATATCAGGCAAATAATTTCAGAGGAAAAACAGCAAAGGAGTCTATTGAGGGAATAAAAAGACAGGTGGGAGAAACACAGTCAAAAGCCGTGAAATTTAAAATTGGCGGAAGAATGAGTAATAATGCCGATTATCCCCCGGGAAGAACGGAAGAGTTGATTCCGCTTGTTCGTAAAACATTTGGAGAGAATATGACAATTTATGCAGATTCCAACGGATCTTATACGATTGAGGAAGCCATCAGGATAGGGAGAATTTTGCAAGAGTATAAAATTGATTTTTATGAAGAACCCGTTCCGTTTGATTGGTATGAAGAAACGCTTGAAGTAGCAAAAGCACTGACAGTACCTATTGCCGGTGGCGAACAGGAACCCAGCATGTATAATTTTAGGTGGCTGATTGCCCATGATGCGTTGCAGATTGTACAGCCCGATATTTTTTATTTTGGCGGAATGCTTCGTTCCATGAAAGTGGCGCGTATGGCTGACGCTTCAGGGAAAATTTGTGTTCCCCATATTTCAGGGTCCGGTTTGGGGTATTTGTACATGATGCATTTTGTTTCGGCGATTCCAAATGCCGGGCCGTTTCATGAATTTAAAGGATTTAACAGAGAAATTCCACTGGAGTGTAAAACTTCAGATTTAAAAAGCAATGAGGGTGTTGTAAAAGTTCCGTCAGGTCCGGGGCTGGGAGTTGAAGTTGATCCGGAATTTATTGGAAAGCACAAGTTGGTTAAAGGGTAAACCTCCTCCAAAACGACGTTTGTAACCGTCGTCAGAATTTGGTCTTTAAAAGAAACCCAACTCCAGCCTGGCTTCTTCACTCATCATCGATTTATCCCAGGGCGGATCAAAGGTAAGGTCAATGTTTACATTTTCAATTCCTTCCACTGCACGCGTTGCTGCCGTTACATCATCCATTAAAATATCAACAACAGGGCAGCCCGGTGCTGTAAGCGTCATTACAATATTCGCATTGTTTTTTTCGTCAACATCAACATTATATATCAATCCAAGGTCGTATATGTTTACCGGAATCTCCGGGTCGTATACTTCTTTCAGGTTGTTTATAATTAAGTCTATTCTTTTGTCCATTTTAATTCCTCCTTCCTCAATCTGCAATCTTGCTATAAGCAACACCATATAAACGAATTTGTTTTACCATGGCCAGCAATCCATTTGAGCGTGTTGGCGAGAGATGTTGTTTGAGCCCCAAATCATCGATGAAATGAAGATCATTTTCAATCAATTCTTTGGGAGTTCTTCCTGAAACAACACGTAAAAGCAATGCAACCAGCCCTTTTACAATAACTGCATCACTTTCTCCCCTGAAATAAATTTTTCCATCCTTCATCTCGGCAACCAACCAAACCCGTGATTGACATCCCTTTATTAAATTCTGGTCGTTTTTATCTTTTTGGTCCAAATTTTTCAAATCATTTCCCAATTCAATCAAATACGAGTATTTGTCCATCCAATCTTCGTAGATGGAGAATTCATCAATAATTTCCTGTTGTATTTCTTCTATCGACATGAATCTTAGCTTTTAACAAAAACTCAAAGTTCGCAAAATTTTACTTTTTAACAATGGCTATTCTTAGTCATATTAAGAATCTTTAAAATGAGGTGGATACTCTTAATATTGACTTAAAGTCTGTTATTAATTTTTTATAGTTTTATGTTCAAAACCAAAAGTTAAAATCTTTAGATATGAATAGTTTAAAAGGAACACAAACCGAAGAAAATTTATTGAAAGCATTTGCAGGTGAATCACAAGCACGGATGAGGTATGATTATTTTGCTAAAAAAGCGCGAAAAGAAGGCTTGGAACAAATTGCTGCAATTTTTGAAGAAACTGCAATAAACGAGCGCCAGCACGCTAAACGGTTTTTCGATTTTCTGGAAGGTGGAATGGTGGAAATCACAGCCTCGTATCCGGCCGGAAAAGTTGGGACTACCCTTGAAAATTTGAAGGCTGCTGCCGATGGTGAAAACGAAGAGTGGACCGATTTGTATCCTGAATTTGCCCGGATAGCCGAGGAGGAAGGTTTTAAAGAAATTGCCAATGCTTTTAAATTAATTTCCCGGGTGGAAAAAGAACACGAAGAACGGTATCGCACATTATATACAAATCTGGAAGAGGGGAAGGTATTTAAACGTGGTGAGAAGGTAATCTGGAAATGTCGCAAGTGTGGTTTTATACACGAAGGGACTGTCGCACCCAAAAAATGTCCGGCCTGTTTGCATGACCAGGCTTATTTTGAAATTGCAGCAAGTAATTACTAATTCAAAAATACTGTTTTTATAATCCGCAGAGAAGCGCTTTTCAATGTGACTCAAATCACTTTCAATTTTTTCTATTCTGCGTTTCTTTGTGGAAATTTTTTGTTATGAAACAGTTTCTATTGAGGTATAAGTGGAAAGTAGTGGGCCTTTTCCTGGGCGCATTGGCCGGATTTCTTTACTGGTATTATATTGGCTGTACTTCCGGAACCTGCCCGATTCAGTCGAACTGGCATACCAGTACACTTTATGGCGCATTGATCGGGTATGTTTTTCCAAACAGTTCTAAAAAAGGAAAAAAGGAATCTTCACCAAAACCAGAGAATTTATAACATCACAAGCACTTTTTTCAATGCCTCGATAAAAAGATCAACTTCTTCTTTTGTGTTGTACATTCCAAAGGAAATACGAATCGTTCCGGGAACTTTGTAGTGTTGCATAACCGGATCGGCACAATGATGACCCGTTCGAACGGCAATTCCCATTTTATCAAGTAACATTCCGATATCGTAGGGATGGGTATTGCCAACATTAAATGAAATGACACCCGATTTTTCCGGTGCCTCACCATAGATTTTTATTCCGGAGATCTCCTTTAATTTTGAAGCAGCATAAGTTAGGATATTCTTTTCCCATTTTCCAATATTTTGCAGCCCAATCTCAGTAATCAAATCGATTGCGGAACCAAACGCAACTACACTGGTAATATTTGGTGTTCCTGCCTCGAACTTGTAAGGTATTTCATTAAAGGTTGTTTTTTCAAATGAAACTTCCGAAATCATTTCGCCACCGCCTTGGTAGGGAGGCATTTCATCCAGCCATTTTCGTTTACCGTACAAAACACCAACGCCGTTTGGACCGTACATTTTATGTGCAGAAAAGGCATAAAAGTCAGCATCCAGTTTTTGAACGTCAACGGGAATATGTTGAACAGCTTGTGCCCCGTCGATAAAAACAGGAACATTTTTTTGATGAGCTATCTGAACTATCTTTTCTACAGGATTGATTGTTCCCAAAACATTGGAAACATGTGCCAATGCAATAATTTTTGTTTTGTGATTGATCAACTTTTCCAAAACATCCAACTGAAGTTCACCCGAATCGGTAAAAGGGAGTTTTATAACCGTTGCATTTTTTCTGCCTGCTACCAGTTGCCAGGGAACAATGTTTGAATGATGTTCCATTTCGGAAACGATAATTTCATCGCCTTCCTGAATATATTTCTCACCAAAAGAATGGGCAACCAGGTTTACGCTTTCAGTAGTTCCTTTGGTAAGAATAATTTCTTCCCGAACTCCTGCTTTAATAAATTTCTGGAGTTTAATACGAACTGCTTCAAATTCGACGGTTGCCTGGTCGGCCATGTAATGCGCTGCCCGGTGGATATTCCCGTAAAAATCGTTGTGAAGCCGCTCTTCCGTCATTAAGACCTGCACTGGTTTTTGAGCCGATGCGGCGTTGTCGAAATATACAAACGGTTTGTTGTAAACTTTTTGGTTCAGAACGGGAAAATAGCTTCTTATTTTTTGAATGTTGTAATCCATTTTAATCCTGTAAAGAAAACTAAAGGTAGATAATTTTGCGGCAAAAAAATATTCCCGCAAGTTCAAACAACTGAATCCTACGGGAATATCTGAAGAATTTTTATTTGGCTAACATTCGCAGTTGTACGCACATTCGTGGCAACGTGCTACTTCGCCTTTTAAACGTTTGTCAACCAGATCATCAATCCGCTCGCGAAGAGCTTCAATTTTTATCTCTTGCACTACTTCGTGTGCAAACGCATTCATCATCATTAACCGTGCTTTATCTTCGCCAATTCCCCGGGCTCTCAAATAAAACAAGGCCTCTTCGTCGATTTGACCAACTGTAGCACCATGGCTGCATTTTACATCATCAGCATCAATAATCAGCTGAGGTTTGGTTTGCATAGTAGCTGCATCGGTGAGTAACAAATTGTTGTTTCGTTGAAATGCGTTGGTTTTTTGTGCGTCGCGCATTACATGTATTCTTCCTGCAAATGCTCCGGTAGATTGGTCGTTGAGCACATTTTTATACAACTGGTTGCTCTGGCAATGAGGTTGGGCATGAATAACCTGAGTGAAATTATCAACATGCTGTTTTTTATCGATAAACGACATCCCATACATATTGGATTCAGCATTTTCGCCGTTGAGTATAAATTTCAGGTTATTTCTAATCAGTCCGCCATGTAATGACGAAGTATGTGTGGTGGCAGTAGAATCTCTTTCCTGTTGAATAAAAACAGAATTCAGTGATGTAGCTTTGTTGTGTTCATTTTGAAGTGTATAATAATCAAAATGAGCATTTTCTCCTACAAAAATCTCAGTAACAGAGTTACTTAGATAGGTATTCAAATCCAGTGTGTGGTTACACAACAAAAGTTGCAAACTTGCTCCTGATTCTACTACAATTAAATTACGCTGAGTGGCAAAAGTATCTTTATTCGATTGCAATAAATTAATAAGTTGCAACGGTTTTTCAATCGTTACATTTTTTGGGACGTACAAAAAATATCCGTCTTTTGCAAAGGCTGTATTTAAGGCTACCAAAGGATCTTCTTCTGTTTTGGCAATTTGTGCGTAGTACTTTTCAATCAGTTCCGGATTGGTATTGGCAATCTCTTCCAGGCTTCCAAGTATAACGCCTTCCGGTAATTCTGCCTCTTTATTTTTTTGGTAATACCACCCGTTGATTAACAACGTGAGGTGGGTATTCAGCTGAGGAACATCGCAACGAAACACTTCGTTTAAATCTGCTTCAACCTCTTCTCTTTGGTGAATAAATTTATATTCAGGCAAAAATTGCGGCTGCAGATTGGTGTATTTATAATTTTCATTTTTTCGTGTAGGAATGCCCTGCATTACAAAATCCTGAAAAGCTTTATTTCTTTGAGCATTTAAAACATGGGAAGAGCCTTCAAACAAAAGGTCTTTCACTTCGTTGTAATGCCCCGTATATTTGAGCGATAAATCCGCTTTTTCTACTAAAACACTCATATTAAACCGCCATTTCTTTTTTTATCCAGTCGTATCCTTTTTCTTCAAGCTCAAGTGCCAACTCTTTACCGGCTGATTTTACAATTTTACCCTGATAAAGAACGTGAACATAATCGGGAATAATATAATCGAGCAAACGCTGATAGTGTGTAACTACAATGGTTGCATTTTCAGGACTGCGTAAAGTATTTACGCCACGGGCAACGGTTTTTAGCGCATCAATATCAAGGCCTGAATCGGTTTCATCCAAAATGGCCAATTTGGGCTCCAGCAGTGCCATCTGAAAGATTTCATTTTTTTTCTTCTCCCCACCTGAGAATCCTTCATTTACCGAACGGTTGGTCAGTTTTGTATGCATATCCACCAACTCCATTTTTTCGCGCATATATTTCAGGAATTCACCGGCAGTAAGTTCTTCCTGTCCCCGGTATTTTCGTTGTTCGTTTATTGATGTTTTCAAAAAATTTACCATGGGTACTCCGGGAATTTCAACCGGGTACTGGAAACTCAAAAACAAACCTTCTCTGGCACGATCTTCAGGAGACATTTCAAGAAGGTCTTCTCCGGTATATGTTACTTCCCCGGAAGTAACTTCATATTCTTCTTTTCCTGCCAGCACATTTGCAAGCGTACTTTTGCCTGAGCCATTTGGCCCCATTATGGCGTGGATTTCACCCGGTTTTACTTTCAGATTGATCCCTTTAAGGATTTCCATTCCTTCAACGGAAACATATAAGTCTTTTATTATTAACATTTTATTATTGAGATTTTTAGGATGAACTTTTTCATCACCTATTTGACATCGATTATTTTTTTCTGAACTTTTTATCCAACACTTCCCTCTAAACTGATTTGCAGAAGCTTTTGTGCTTCAACTGCAAATTCCATTGGGAGTTTGTTTAACACTTCCTTGGCATAACCGTTTACAATCATGCCGATGGCTTTTTCTGTATCTATTCCACGCTGGTTGCAATAGAAAATCTGGTCTTCCCCAATTTTTGAGGTGGTTGCCTCGTGTTCAACAATTGAAGATTTGTTGCCAACCTCGATATAAGGAAATGTGTGTGCACCACAGGTATCGTTTAACAACAGCGAGTCACATTGAGAAAAGTTTCTTGAATTAATTGCTCCCGGCAAAACTTTTACGAGACCCCGGTAGGAGTTATCGCTTTTACCGGCCGATATACCTTTAGAAATAATGGTACTTTTTGTGTTTTTGCCAATGTGAATCATTTTGGAACCTGTATCGGCTTGTTGATGATTGTTGGTTACAGCCACTGAATTAAACTCACCAACAGAGTTATCACCCATTAAAATACAACTTGGGTATTTCCAGGTAATTGCAGAACCTGTTTCAACCTGAGTCCAGCTAATTTTAGAGGAAACACCTCGGCAAACACCACGTTTTGTTACAAAATTGTAAATTCCGCCTTTTCCGTTTTTATCTCCGGGATACCAATTCTGAACGGTAGAATATTTTACTTCAGCCCGATCAAGCGCGATAATTTCTACAACTGCAGCATGTAACTGGTTTTCATCCCGCATAGGTGCGGTACAACCTTCCAGGTAACTTACGTAGCTATCATCGTCAGCAACAATTAATGTACGTTCAAACTGACCTGTATTTGCCGCGTTTATTCTGAAATAAGTCGATAATTCCATCGGGCATTTTACGCCTTTTGGGATGTAGCAAAATGATCCATCGCTAAAAACGGCTGAGTTTAAGGCTGCGAAATAATTGTCGGCAACTGGCACCGCCTGTCCCAAATATTTCTGAACTAAATCCGGATGTTCCTGAACAGCTTCACTAAAAGAACAGAAAATAATTCCCTGTTCCGCCAATGTTTCTTTAAACGTTGTTTTGACCGACACGCTATCAATTACTGCGTCGACAGCGACACCGGCTAAATGTTTTTGTTCTTCCAACGGGATTCCCAGTTTGTTAAATGTTTCGATTAATTCCGGGTCCACTTCATCAAGGCTCTCATACTGAGGTTTTTTCTTTGGTGCAGCGTAATAACTGATCTCCTGAAAATCAATTGGCGGGACTTTCAGGTAAGCCCAGTTTGGCATTTTCATTTTTTGCCATTTGCGAAAAGCTTCCAGCCGAAATCCCAACATAAATTCAGGTTCATTTTTCTTTTTCCAAATGGTTCGGACAACGTCTTCATTCAGACCTTTGTCAATGATGTCTGTATCTATTTCAGTTATAAAGCCGTATTTGTATTCGCTTTGCGTAACCTCGTTTAATATTTTATCTTGTTCTACCATCCTTTTAAGTTTTCTTTTCTATATAACAACAGCTTAATTGGACTGTTTAAAAATTAATTGCAAAGATATAAAACTATAGGTAATTTTGTCCGAAGAAGTAAAATAAATAATACCTTTTTGTCTTTAATTCATGGAGCAGTAGGAATATTGAAGACAGTAGCTTATACAGGTATTTGTATTAATTATTTAGTATTGTTACATCAGATGAAAAACGAAAAGCAGACCCAGATTTCCGAAGTTGGAGAGTTCGGATTGATTGAAAGGCTAACAAAAAATATTCAGATTAAGAATGAAAGTACTTTAAAAGGTGTTGGCGATGACGCCGCGGTACTGAATTTTAATAAAAAACAGGTGGTTGTTTCGTCCGATTTACTTACTGAGGGGATTCATTTTAATTTGATGTATGTTCCGTTGAAGCATCTGGGATACAAGTCTGTAGTTATAAATCTTTCCGATATTTTTGCCATGAATGCTATTCCTTGTCAAATTGTGGTAAATATTGCTTTGTCGAACAAATTCTCGGTAGAAGCAGTGGAAGAGATTTATTCAGGAATTCATTTGGCCTGCGAAAAGTACGGGGTTGATTTAATTGGCGGGGATACAACAAGCTCGTTAACCGGATTAACGATTAGTGTAACTGCTATTGGAGAGGCAGAGAAAGAGGATTTGGTTTACCGTAGTGGGGCAGGTCCAAACGATTTACTTTGTGTTTCGGGCGATTTAGGAGGCGCTTATATGGGGTTGCAGCTGCTGGAAAGGGAAAATGAGGTTTTTAAAGTGAATGAAAATATGCAGCCTCAGTTGCAGGGTTACGATTATATTTTAGAAAGGCAGTTAAAACCGGAAGCTCGTGGCGATATTATTGCCGCATTCAAAAAAATTGGTATTCAACCTACCTCCATGATTGATATTTCGGATGGCCTCTCATCGGAAATAATGCATTTATGTAAAAATTCTAATACCGGTTGTAATCTGTATGAAGACAAAATTCCTATGGATTTTCAAACAAAAAAAATGGCTGAGGAATTAAGTATTAATCCTTTGGTTGCTGCGTTAAATGGGGGGGAGGATTATGAGTTGTTATTTACAATTTCGCTTGAAGATTATGAAAAGATTAAAAATGATCCGGATTTTACAGTAATTGGTCACATGACGAATGTTTCAGAGGGTACCAATTTAATAACAAATGCAGGTTCGGCTGTTCCGTTAGAGGCACAGGGATGGAATCATGGAAAATAAAAATGCCACTCCGGAGGAGCAGCATTCTTCAGAATATTTTGTTGAATTTAATCCGGATAATATCCCCGGATAATTCCGCGTTTTGAATCTTTTACAAACAGTAATATTTCATCACGTTCTGTAGACGCCGGCATTTCTGCTTCAATAATTTCAGCAGCTTGCGAAGTATTTAATCCTTTTTGGTAGATATACCGGTAAATGTCCTGTATTTCACGAATTTTTTCATTGTTATATTGACGCCGACGCAAGCCGATGGAGTTTATACCGACGTAAGACAGAGGTTCCCTGCCAGCTTTAATAAAAGGAGGAACATCTTTTCGAACCAACGAGCCTCCACCAATCATTACATGGGAGCCAATTCTGCAAAATTGATGAATACCAGTCATCCCGGAGATGATAGCCCAGTCGTCCACAATAACTTCTCCGGCCATGTTGGTATTGTTACCAAGGATAATATTATTTCCTAAAAAACAATCGTGTGCGATGTGTACATAAGCCATAATCAGGTTATTGTTTCCGAGTACTGTTTTACCTTTTGAGGCAGTTCCCCGGTTAATGGTAACCATTTCACGAATGGTATTATTGTCGCCGATTTCTACGGTTGTATATTCTCCTCTGAATTTCAAATCCTGAGGGATGGCACCGATTACAGCTCCCGGAAAAATGTTGCAGTTTTTTCCAATTCTTGTACCGGGGAGTATTGTAACGCTGGAGCCAATCCTGGTTCCTTCACCAATTTCCACATCATGGTCGATGGAAACAAATGGTTCAATTACAACATTATCTGCAACTTTTGCATCAGGGTGTACGTATGCTAACGGTTGTTTCATAATTTATTTTCTAAAAGTATTAGTTTTCTTTTTCTGTCTGTTTTATTAATTGGGCCATAAATTCACCTTCAGCCACAACTTTATTTCCTACGTAGGTTATTCCTTTCATATTTGCTATACCTCTTCGGATCGGCGAATTTAAAGTTAATTTAAAAATCAAAGTATCTCCGGGTACAACTTTTTTACGGAATTTAACATTGTCGATACGGATGAAATAGGTTGAGTGTTTTCCTTCTAACCTGCTTAAAACCAGTAGTCCTCCGGTTTGTGCCATTGCTTCAACCAGCAAAACTCCCGGCATAACCGGCTCATCAGGGAAGTGGCCTTGGAAAAAAGGTTCATTTACGGTAACACTTTTAACCCCTATCACTTCATCCTCGGTCACCGAAATTATTTTGTCTACCATCAAAAAGGGATAACGATGTGGCAGAAATTCTTTAATCTGGCTTACATCCATTAAAGGTGGCAGGTTGGGATCATAATCCGGAGCATTCTCAAGTGTTTGCTTGTATGCCTGTTTTAATTTCTTTGCAAAAATTGTGTTTGGCCTGTGTCCGGGTTTTGTAGCAATAATTCTACCTTTAATGTGTTTCCCGCATAGGGCCAGATCTCCAATTACGTCCAGCAATTTGTGTCTGGCGCATTCATTATCAAAATGTAAATCAAGGTTGTTCAAAATTCCCTGTGGTTTTACTTCTACTCTTTCGTGGCTGAAAAGATCAGCCAGACGGTCAAGTTCTTTCTGGCTTACTTCTTTATCGATGATAACAATTGCATTGTCCAGCTCTCCTCCTTTTATCAGGTTTTGGCTCATCAATATTTCAAGCTCGTGCAAAAAGACAAAAGTGCGACAAATGGCAATTTCTGTTTTAAAATCTGCAATGTTTTCCAGTGTTGCAAACTGGTTGTTTAAAACATTCGATTTAAAAGAAATCAGAATATTTAAGCGGTAACTGTCATCGGGCAATGCAACGATTGTTGAATCTGATTTTTCATCATAGATTTCAATTTTGTCTTTTATCTCAAAGTATTCCCTTTCTGCGTTTTGCTCAATAATTCCGGCTTTTTCAATTGCTTGGATAAAATATTTTGAACTTCCGTCAATTATTGGTGCCTCTTCGTTATCAACTTCAATAAGTACATTGTCAAGATCCATTCCTATTAAAGCAGCCAAAGCGTGTTCTATTGTGCCAATTCTTGCTCCGTCTTTTTCAAGCAGGGTCCCTCTGGATGTATCGATAACCAAATCTACATCCGCATCAATTACCGGTTGATTTTCAAGGTCGATTCTTTTAAATTTGAATCCGTGATTTTCAGGGGCAGGGAGGAAATTCATGGTGACATTTACACCGGTGTGTAAACCTACACCCTTTATTTCAAATGAATTTAATAGCGTTTTTTGTTTTACTGTCATGCCAAGTTCTCTTAATAGAAACTATTTATTTTCCTTCAGTGATTTCACCTCTCTTTTTAGTTGAATAACATCCTCCCTCAATTCAGGAAGCTTTTTAAATATTATGGCTGATTTAACGGCATCTTTTATGTTAAAAGCCGGTGTCATAAGTAAAGTTTCGTTGTCTTTTACATTTGAGGATAGGCCAGATTGGGCTCCAATCTGTACATTATTGCCGATGGTTAAATGACCGGCAAGTCCAACTTGTCCACCAAGTCTGCAGTTTTTTCCAATTTTTGTCGTTCCGGCCATTCCTGCCTGAGCGGCAATAACTGTATTTTCTCCGATTTCGCAATTGTGCGCAACCTGAACCAGATTATCCAGTTTTACACCTTTGCGGATAATCGTCGATTCCATGGTTCCGCAGTCTATTGTAGTGTTTGCACCTATTTCAACATTGTCCTCGAGGATAACATTACCCAGTTGAGGAATTTTATTGTACGTTCCATCGGGTTGAGGAGCAAATCCAAATCCATCAGAACCAATAACGCATCCGGCGTGCAGAATACATTGGTTTCCTATTTTACAATCGTCGTATATTTTTACACCGGCGTAGATAATACAATTGTCGCCAATGGTTACATTGTCGCCTATAAATGCCTGGGGATAAATTTTTACATTGTTACCTACTTTTGAATTCTTCCCTATGTAGGCAAAAGCACCAAGATAAATGTCATCTCCTACAGAAGAGGTTTCGTGAATAAAACTTGGATTCTCTATGCCTGTTTTTTGAGTGGATTTTGCTTGTTGAACTAATTCAAGCAGCGAAGCAAAAGCCTGATAAGCATCATCAACTTTAATAAGTGTTGCAGAAATCTCTTTTCGGGGTTCAAACGTTTTATTTACCAAAACAATCGAGGCTTTGGTTTCATATATATAATGTTCGTATTTCAGATTGGCAAGAAATGCAAGTGTCCCCGGCTTACCTTCCTCTATCTTTGATACATAGGAAACTTTGACATCTTCATTTCCAACAACTTCTCCGTTGAGAAATGCTGCAATGTCTGTAGCTTTAAATTCCATTCATTTTTTATTTTGGCGTTGCAAATATAGGTTTTAACTAATAAAAGTCCAATTCTTTGGGGTAACAGGCAAAATATTTCCTCACGGTTTTAGTAAGTGCAGTTAAATTAATATCGGAAGCTTTTCGTATATCTTTCACTTTTCCGTTCTTAAACAGGATAAGAATGTTTTCGCTGTCGCGGTTAAGTGCGTTATTGGTTATTTCTCCGGTGATCAAAAAATAGGGTGCTAAGTTTTTATCACCTGTTATGTTTTCCGAAATCCCTTCCAGCATTTTTTCTTTCCAGGATTTTGAAACAGGTTTTGTCTTCATTTTTGTTTTAAACAGTTTCCGGTTGGTAATACTTTGGGCCAGTGTTGAGAGTACTAAATCGGGGTGATATTGCCATTCTTTTACCGATGTTAAAATATCGTTATCATCAAGTAAAGTATACCATTGTAATATGTTTTTTCCTAAAACAGACTTGTTTTTAATAAAATCATCGCTTGAAAAGCTATTGTTCAAAAAGACATTGAGTGTTGGCGTAGCAAAGATTGATTCACCGGAAGTGGTCAGTTCTTTCGCTCTTTTCAGAACGTTTATTAAAAGAAATTCCGCAGAGACAACCGTTTTATGTAAATAAACCTGCCAGTACATTAAGCGGCGTGCAATCAGGAATTTTTCAATCGAATAGATGGCTTTTACATCTACTGCGAGTTGATCATCAACAACATTCAGCATCTTTATGATACGTTCTATTCCAACCTGGCCTTCTGTTACACCGGTAAAGAAACTGTCGCGGCTCAGGTAATCCAACCTGTCCATATCAAGCTGACTGGCCACCAATTGATGTAGAAATTTCTTTCTGTATTGATTTTTAAAAATTTCAATGGTCAAATCAAGTTTTCCGTTAAACTCCAGGTTTAGCTGTTCCATTAATAAAAGAGATATCTCTTCATGTGGAATTTCAACCAGTGTGTTTTCTAGAACATGCGAGAAAGGCGCATGTCCTATGTCGTGAAGCAAAATAGCAACAGTAACAGCCTCGGCTTCCTCAGGCGTTATTTTATGTCCTTTAAGTTGAAGTGCCGAAATGGCCTGTCTCATTAAGTGTACCGCACCTAAAGCATGTTCAAAACGGGTATGATTTGCTCCCGGGAAAACCAGAAATGAAAGCCCAAGTTGTTTTATCCTTCGCAAACGTTGAAAAAAAGGATGTTCTATCAGGTCGAAAACCAGCTCCGATTGAATGTTTATAAAACCAAAAACGGGGTCGTTGATGATTTTTTTCTTATTTATTTGAAAAGAGTTCACAAATCGTTTCTTCTTGAGTGATAAAAGTACAAAACTTTCGTAAATCAGGAAATGTATCTTTTTAATACACAAAAGTCTGGAAAATCAACTGATAATGAATTGGTCTGCTTCTGGGAAACGGCTTTTTATGGAATTATTATTTCTTTAAAATCAGTAATTTATATGTGTTGCTATTTTTTT
Organism: Maribellus maritimus; assembly: GCF_022267315.1. Lineage (GTDB taxonomy): Bacteria > Bacteroidota > Bacteroidia > Bacteroidales > Prolixibacteraceae > Draconibacterium > Draconibacterium maritimum. The sequence goes on along the minus strand of NZ_JAIKLE010000007.1, from coordinate 99,489 downwards.
ATTAATCAATTATTTTACTATTTTTGCGATGATTTTGGAAAAACCTGCTTTAGGGGACCTCTGGTTCCCTATTTTGTTACTAATAATGAATGATTGATAAGGAAAAAGTAATAAAACTGGTTGAAGAAAAATTAGACGAGAAGATGTTTCTTGTTGATGTTTCGGTAAATAAGAGTAACGTTATTAACGTGTATGTTGACAGCTTTGATGGGGTGACCATTGAGAAATGTATTGAAATTAGCCGAAACGTGGAACACAATCTCGATCGCGATATTGAAGATTTTGAGCTGCAGGTTTCGTCCCCGGGCTTAACAGAGGGGTTTAAAGTGAGGCAGCAGTATGTTAAATATAAAAATCGCGAAATCGAGGTAGATTTAAAAACAGGTGAACATTTTGAAGGAGTGCTGAAAGAAGTTGATGATGATGAAATTATTCTGGAAACATCAAAACGCGAAAAAGTGGAAGGACATAAAAAGAAACAGTTAATTGTTCGGGAACATAATATTAAATATAACGAAATAAAAAGTGCGAAAGCAGTTATTACTTTTAAATAAACTGATGAAAGATGGAAAATATTAACCTGATTGATACTTTTGCCGAATTCAAAGAGTTGAAAAACATTGACCGGGTTACAATGATGAGTGTACTTGAAGATGTTTTTCGCAGTGTGCTGATCAGACAGTTTGGCACTGATGAAAACTTCGATGTAATTATTAACATTGACAAGGGTGATTTTGAAATTTGGCGAAACAGGGAAGTTGTTGCAGACGACGAACTAGAAGAACCGAATTTGCAGATAACATTAACTGAAGCACTAAAAATAGATGACGACTACGAAGTTGGCGAAGAAGTTACTGATGAGGTAAAACTTGCGGATTTTGGGCGTCGGGCCATCTTGAACTTACGTCAGAACCTGGCAAGTAAGATTCTCGAACTTGAAAAGGATCATATTTACGGTAAATACAAAAATAAAATTGGTGACATTGTTACCGGAGAAGTTTATCAGATTTGGAAAAAAGAAATCCTCATTCTTGACGATGAGGGAAATGAACTGATTCTTCCTAAAGGAGAACAAATTCCGTCTGACTATTTTAGAAAAGGAGACACCGTTCGCGCTATCGTATACAAAGTAGAGTTGCGAAACAATAATCCGTTGATTATATTGTCGCGAACAGCGCCGGTATTCCTTGAGCGTTTATTTGAACTGGAAATACCTGAAATCTTTGATGGTTTGATTACCATTAAGAAAATTGTAAGGGTTCCGGGAGAAAGAGCGAAAGTTGCCGTTGAGTCGTACGATGAAAGAATTGATCCCGTTGGCGCGTGTGTGGGAATGAAAGGTTCCCGTATTCATGGAATTGTCCGGGAATTGAGAAATGAAAATATTGACGTAATTAACTATTCTTCAAATGTTCAGCTTTTTATAAAAAGAGCACTGAACCCGGCAAAAATTAATTCAATCAAAATAATTGAAGATAATAAAAAAGCCGAGGTTTATTTAAGACCAGAAGAGGTTTCTCTGGCAATTGGGAAAGGTGGTTTGAACATCAGGCTCGCCAGCCAGTTAACTGGTTACGAAATAGATGTTTACCGCGAGATGGAAGAAGACGAGGAAGATGTAAACCTCGACGAATTTGCTGACGAAATTGAAGACTGGGTAATAGACGGATTAAAAGCCATTGGTTGTGATACCGCAAAGAATGTGCTGAGTATTCCGCGTAACGAACTGATTAAAAGAACCGATTTTGAAGAGGAAACTATAGATAATGTGCTGAGTATCCTGAAGTCGGAATTTGAATAAAATGCTAAAATTGAAGTATGGTTTAATCATTTTTGTTAAAATTGTACCGTTAAACTTTAGCATTTGGATTAAGAAAAATTAAATTTTTTTATGGTAGCTGGTAAGACAATAAGGCTTAGTAAACTTGCAAGAGAATTTAACGTTGGTATTCATACCATTGTAGAATTTTTGCATAAAAAAGGTTTTGATATTGATTCAAATCCGAATACTAAAGTTAATGAGGAGGCGGTTCAACTTCTTGAAAAAGAGTACAAAATTGATATTTCTTTGAAAAAAGAATCAGAGAAAATTAGTTTAAAGAGCCAACGCCCGAAAAAAGAAGTTATCACGATTGATGAAGAAGAGGAAGCTGAGGTTGGTGAATCATCATCACCTGAAAAAGCAGAAGAAAAGCCTAAAGAAAAAGAGATAAAGCCTGAAGTGACAAAAAAGGTGGAGGAAGAAAAGCCGGTTGAATCGGAAAAAACAAAACCAAAAGAAGAGGGCTTAAAAGTATTGGGGAAAATCGATTTGGATCAGGTTGGAAAGCCGAAAAAGGAGGAAAAGCCGGTTCCGGAAAAAGAAGTGCCAAAAACAGAAAAAGAAGAAGAAAAAATTATTGAGGAAAAGCCTGCCGCTGAGAAACCAGTTGCTGAGGAACCAGTCGCTGAGAAAGCTGCTCCTGAAAAACCGAAAGAAGAACCGGTGAAAAAAGAAGAATTTAGCCAGAAGGAAGAAGTTGTTGAAACTGAGGTTCCTAGAGTCGATGAGATTAAAGTAGTTGGGAAGATCGACCTGAAAAATATTAATCAGAAAACCCGACCCGCAAAAAAAACAAAAGAAGAAAAGGAAAAAGAGCGGAGAGAACGTCAGAAGCAAAAAGCTGCGAGAAAGGCAGAATATCAGGGTAAAGTTGAAAGAGAAGATAAGGGCACCAAAACCGGAAGTAGCGAAAATGTAGTAAAAGCTCAGGCAAACAAGCTGAACGGGCCTACTGTGGTCGGGAAAATTGATCTGCCGGATAGAAGAGATAAAAAACAACAAGGTTCATCAGATCAGGGAGGGAATAAAAAGCGTAGAAAAAGAATCCCAAAAGATGGTGGTCGGATCAATTTTGAAGATAAAAAAGGAGACAACAAGTCAAAACCTAATTTCCAGGTTAATAAACAACATGGGAAAAAGAGAAGACCTCTAAAAAAAGAGGTGAACGAAGAAGATGTTCAGAAGCAGATTAAAGATACTCTTGCACGTTTAACAGCAAAAGGAAAATCAAAAGGCTCAAAACACCGGAGAGATAAACGTGCTGCAGCAAGTGAAAAGATACAAGCTGACATTGAAAAACAAAACGAACAGAAAAAGGTATTAAAAGTTACTGAGTTTGTTTCAGTAAACGAGCTCGCCAACATGATGAGTGTTAGTGTTAACGAAGTTATTTCATCATGTATGAGTCTCGGACTTTTTGTTTCAATCAACCAGCGACTGGATGCAGAAACATTGTCGGTTGTAGCTGATGAATTTGGTTATACAGTCGAGTTTGTAAGTGTGGATATTCAGGAGGCAATTGATGACAAAAATGAAGAAAGTGACGAGAATCGGGTTTTTCGTTCGCCGATTGTAACAGTCATGGGACATGTTGACCACGGTAAAACTTCTTTGTTGGATTACATTCGAAGTACAAACGTTATTGCTGGTGAAGCCGGGGGAATTACGCAGCATATCGGAGCTTATCATGTGACTCTTGATGACGGAAAAGATATCACTTTCCTGGACACTCCGGGGCATGAGGCATTTACTGCGATGCGTGCCCGTGGTGCTCAGATTACCGATATTGCAATTATTATTGTTGCTGCCGACGACAATGTGATGCCGCAGACTATTGAAGCAATTAACCATGCTTCTGCGGCCGGTGTTCCGATTGTTTTTGCAATAAACAAAATTGATAAACCCGGTGCAAATCCCGAAAAAATAAAAGAAGAGCTGGCCAATATGAATTATTTGGTTGAAGAGTGGGGAGGAAAATACCAGTCACACGATATTTCAGCCAAACAAGGTATTGGAGTTGAGGAACTGTTGGAGAAGGTGTTGTTGGAAGCTGAAATGCTGGAGCTAAAAGCAAATCCGGATAAAAATGCAACGGGTACTATCATTGAATCATCGTTAGATCGTGGTAGAGGTTATGTTGCAACGCTGCTGGTGCAGTCAGGAACTTTAAATATTGGCGACATCGTTTTGGCAGGTCAGTATTTTGGACACGTTAAGGCGATGTTTAATGAACGTAACCAGAGGATTGACGAAGTTGGACCCGCACAACCGGCAATTATACTTGGCTTAAATGGTGCTCCGCAGGCAGGCGATAAATTTAATGTGATGGATTCTGAGCGCGAAGCCCGAAATATTGCCAATAAACGTGAACAGTTGGCACGGGAACAAGGACTTCGTACACAAAAGCATATTACACTCGACGAAATTGGCCGACGAATTGCAATTGGTAATTTCCAGGAATTGAACCTGATTGTAAAAGGTGATGTCGACGGTTCTATTGAAGCGTTATCCGACGCATTGATTAAGTTATCAACAGAAGAAATTCAGGTGAACATTAAGCACAAGGCCGTAGGGCAGATTTCCGAATCTGATATTTTGCTTGCTGCAGCTTCTGAAGCCATTGTAATCGGCTTCCAGGTTCGCCCTTCGTTAAATGCCCGGAAACTTGCAGAAAAAGAGCAGATTGACATTCGGTTGTACTCTATTATATACGATGCAATTAATGAAATTAAAGCTGCAATGGAAGGTATGCTTTCTCCTGACATCAAGGAAGAAGTTACCGGAACTGTTGAGGTTCTTGAAACCTTTAAAATTACAAAAGTTGGTACTGTTGCCGGTTGCATCGTTCGAGACGGGAAAGTGGCGAGAAACTCAAAAGTTCGGATCATTCGTGACGGTATTGTAATTTATACCGGCTTGCTTGGTTCTCTTAAGCGTTTCAAAGACGATGTAAAAGAAGTGAAAAACGGTTATGAATGTGGATTGAACATCGAAAACTTCAATGATATTAAAGTTGGAGATCACATCGAAGCCTATCACGAAGTGGAAGTAGCAAAGCATTTGTAGAATTTAATAAAATATAGTTAAGGCCGGATTTTCCGGCCTTTTTTGTTTTTACCCGCGAAAATGGTGTATTTACCGGGTTATTAACAATTCATGTTTTATTTTATAAACGAAAATTAGGATCGAACGCGTTTTGTATTTTGTACTTTTGAGTAAAACTTGATTGAATGAAACGAAATCTGATTTTATTTCTGATTTTTGTAGTGGCATTGGTCGCCGGTTTTATATACTTTACAAAGGACGAAGTGACTTTTATAAAAGAAACATCGGTATATAAAGCTGTACCCGTAACTACTCCCGGTTTTTTTGAATTTCGTTCATTGAAATCAATTCCTGTTGATAATCCGATAATTAAGGAAATGAAGGATTCAAATATTGGAAATTCGTTTCTGGGATTAATTACTCAAATGGATTCATTGGTGAAAGACAACAACGATGTTCAAAGTGGATTGCGAAATGAATCCTTTATTCTGGCGTTTAATTTTTCAGGCAAAACTGATTTGATTCCACTTTTTATAAAAAATGCAAATACAAATAACAAAAAAACAAGTGTAAAAAACTTAATCGAGTTACTTTATCCCGTCTCTCAATACAGATATGAAGAGAGTAACTACAGCGGTAATAAAATCACTGCCGTATCAAAAGAAAATTCATCTGTTCTGTTTTTTTGTTTTAGCGAAGGTATATTTCTGGCAAGTCCAAAAGCAACAATGGTTGAGCAGGCTATCCGGCAAATGAATACTTACACCATATTAAATGACCGTTTCTTTACTGAAGTTAACAAGACTGTAACCCTGCAATCCGATGTCTCATTATACATAAACCATGTTAATTTTCCGGAGTTGGTTGGTAACTGGATGAATAGAAAATCGACCCAAAGCGTTAATGAATTTGGTGAGACCGTTAGGTTGAATTATAAGAATCGCACCGAAAGTTTTGGAGATTTTGCTTCATGGACTGAACTGGATGTTGAGTTTGATGATGACAAAATTTTGTTCAATGGTGTTTCTGTTGCTGATGATTCCTTAAACCATTTTTTGTCTGTTTTCGACGGGCAGGATGCTGTGAATTCCAAAGCTGACGAAGTACTCCCGAAAAATACATCTTTTTTTGTAAGTTATTCATTTTCTGATAAAAACATTTTTTTCGAAAATCTCGAACGATACTTTTCTCATACTGACTCGTATTATAAACGCGAAGAACAAATAAAAAAGATTGAAACAGGACTGCGTACTGATTTTAAAGAGTCGCTGAAGGGAATTGTAAATGATGAAGTTATTGTTGCGGCAACAACGATTCCCGTTGATCCTTCCCATATGACAACTTTTTTTATCCTTCATACGGAAGGTCGAACGCTTGCTGTGGAACAGCTCACAAGTTGGCTGTCATCATATGCAGCAAGAAAAGGAGCAGAACTGAGTTCATTAAGCAAAATTTATTCGGTGGACAGAGAAACTAAATTTACCATTTATGAGTTTCCGTATCCTTCATTTCCGGGAATTTGGCTGGGGAAACCATTTGCTGCAGCAAAAGCAAATTTTGTTGCTTTTCATGATAACTACATGGTTTTTTCGAATTCAGAAAAAGGACTGGAGGAATACCTTCACAATATGGTTTTGGATGCAAGTTTAGACCACGAGGTACGGTATTTGAAATTCAAACAAAACATCGCAAATCGTTCCAATGTAAATACGTATATCGACGTCAACCGTGCTTATAGTTTCAGTAAGCAACTTTTTAACCCGGAGATAACCCGGGAGGTGGAGGAAAAGGAAGAGGCTTTGCGAAAAATACAGGCAGTTAACTGGCAAATCATCCACGACAAAGAGTTATTTTTTAATTCGATGGTTTTGGCTTTCAATCCTAAAGCACAGGAAGAAGCCCAAACGACCTGGCAAAGTAACATTGGAAACTCAATTCAATTTAAACCACAGATAGTTGTTAATCACGATAATCCTGCGAATCGAGAAGTGATTTTGCAGGACGAACAAAATAATCTTTACCAGATTACCAATGAAGGCCGCGTGCGGTGGACAATATCTGTTGCAGAGCCTGTTATTGGCGAGATTTTCCAGGTGGATTATTACAAAAACGGAAAACTTCAGTACCTGTTTAATACAAAAAATAGACTGTATTTAATTGACAGAAATGGAAATAACGTAGCGCATTTTCCTGTGGTGTTTAGCTCACCTGCCACTGCAGGTGTAAATGTTTTCGACTACGATAACAACCGGAACTATCGTTATTTTATTCCTCATGAAAATAAAAAGGTAGTTGCGTATGACTATACCGGGAAAGTTGTGAGTGGCTGGATTTTTAAACAAACTGACCATTTGGTGACAACCCCGATACAACACTTCAGGGTTGGAAGAAGGGACTTTATTGTTTTTAAAGACAAATCCAGAATCTATATATTGGACAGAAGAGGAAACAGCCGGGTAAACACTTCTGCGACTTTTGAAAATTCACGGAATCCGCTGATTTTAAATTTGGATGGAATACCTAAAATTGTTGCAACAGATGTAACAGGAAAGGTGTATTACATTTTCTTTGACGGAAAGTATTCTGAAAAGAAAATAGGCAAATTCGGAGCAGACCACTTTTTTACCTGCGACGATTTAAACGGAAACGGAGTTCCTGATTTTGTATTTATTGACGGAAATGAATTAAAAGTAATGGATGAAAACGGGAAAAAGCTTTACGCTGAAAAATTTGATAATTTAATTAAAGACCCTCCTAATATTTATATTTTTGGTCCGAAAATGAAAAAGGTCGGTGTTGTGGATGAATCGTCAAATCGTATTTATTTATATAATCCTGAGGGACATCTTCACGACGGTTTTCCTTTACAGGGGAGCAGTCAGTTTAGCATCGGAAAAATGTCTGAAGCTACAGGTAGTTTGAGTCTGCTGGTAGGAAGTGATGGAGGTAATCTCTTCAATTATACATTAAATTAGCATCTATTTTCCAAAAACATAGATTACTGAACTACAACGACCGGGTTTGAACGAACTGGCAAACCATGAGACAGTTCCGTGGATGATTCCCTTTACAAGTGCCAATGTCGACTTTTTATATTTTTCACTAAGAAGCGATACATAAAACGAGTCGAATGGCATGGAGTGAACTTCTGTAAGCTTGAAACCAAATCTTTCTCCAAAAGATTCCATTTGTTCCGGAGTAAAATGCCAGATGTGGCGGGGAACATCATAAGCAGCCCAATATTCACGATAATGTTCTGCATCATACGATGAGTTATTAGGCACTGCGATGATTAGTTTTCCTTCGGCTTTTAAAATTTTATGAAAGGTTTCCATATTTGCATCAAGCTGATGAATGTGTTCTAATACATGCCACAAAGTAACCACATCAAATTTATGCTCTTTGAAACCAAAAAGTTGTTCAGTAGGGAAAACATCAAGATTAAATTCTGATTTTACAAACTGCCTTGCTTCTGTATTTTTTTCTGTTCCTGTTGTTTGCCACCCGTGTTGTTTCATTTCATTGAGGAAAAAACCAGTGCCGGTACCAATGTCCAGAATGCTTCCCTTTTGTTCCGGAGAAGTTTTTTCAACCAGCTTTCTTTTTTGCCTCAACATATATTTTCGTACTCGGTGATATACCGAGTTTACCAGTCCTTTAGAAGTGTTGGAGTGTGAAATATATTCGTCCGACTGATAATACGAGCCAATATTTTCCTCGTCTTCGATGTCCTCTGTGATTTTGAATCCGCAGGATTTGCATATTTTTATTTGAAACTCTTCTCCGCTGACAAAATGATCATTACATTTTAAAAAGGGTGAAAAAGTTTCGCTGCCACACACGGGACACTGAAGAACATTGAATTTTGCCATTTCTGAAAATTTGCCGCAAGATAACAAAACTTACCTGTGCAAATATTGCATAAGTTCATTTTATAGCGAATTTTGCTTGTACCTGGTATGAAAGATTAATGTTTTTTACCTGATTGATGCTTTCCTGCTGGGTTGTTTGTACCGTCCGTAACATGGCCCTTGCAAACACAGGGCGATTGATTCCTTCACCCATCTCTACAATAGAAACAACACTGCCAAGTTCTTCCCCCATACTTTCAACCAAATAGAGTGCTTTTTCTTTGGCTGCCTGTAGCGCATTTATCTTTACCTTTTTTTGGTAATCTTCAATATTTGAGTGAGTTAGTTCGCCAATATTCATATATTTAATGCCTTTCGCATCCATTATTTTGGCTAGTTCGTTTATTTTTGAAAAGTCGGAAATGGTGATAATAAACTGTTTGCGGTATAAAAACTCTTTTCCACGAAAACGCCAGTAATTTCCTAAATTGCTTACCACGATTTCATCTTTTCCGATTCCAACTTCCCGAAGTGTTTTTATTAAATTGTCTTCTATTGTAGCCAAAGGTACTTTGGTTCGATACTCTTCAAATCTGGTTTTTTTCTCCATTTCCTCTTCAGTGTACTCGCCGGGCAGCTTTTCTTCTTTAAACTCTTCTTCCCAGTACTCTTCAATTTCAATGACAAATTTAATTTCATCGGGTTCGATTTCCATTTCGGCACTTCCATTAACCTGTATGGTTCGTCCACTTCCGTTTTGCGCATCGACAGTAAGTGCTCCGATAACAAAAAAGAAAACTAAAAGATACGATAGTCTCATTTTTAAATTCATTTAAGTGTAAGGTATTTGACACTATAAACAAAAAACCACGAAAACAGTTGTTCCCGTGGTTCAAAAAAATATTGAAAAAAAGTTAAATTATCAGCATTGCATCTCCATAAGTACCAAATCGGTAGTCTTCTTTTATAGCGGTTTTGTATGCTTCCATTACAAAATCGTAACCACCAAATGCAGCAACCATCATCAAAAGTGTTGAATATGGCAGATGAAAGTTGGTAATCATACGGTTGGCTACCCTGAAATCATATGGAGGAAAAATAAATTTATTTGTCCAGCCTTCAAACGGTTTCAGAAAACCTTGTGTTGAAACTGAACTTTCCAGGGTACGCATAACAGTTGTCCCTACTGCACAAACATTTTTCTTTTCTGTTTTTGCATTGTTTACAACGTCACATGCTTCATCGCGAATCCAAATTTGCTCTGAGTCCATTTTATGTTTGGTCAGATCCTCAACATCTACACTTCTAAAATTTCCTAATCCAACATGAAGTGTAATGTAAGTAAAATCAATACCTTTGATTTCCAGTCGTTTTAATAATTCGCGGCTAAAATGTAACCCTGCGGTTGGCGCAGCAACGGCTCCTTCGTGTTTTGCAAATATGGTCTGATAACGATCTTTGTCTTCCGGTTGTACCGGACGACTTATAAATTTTGGAAGCGGTGTTTCTCCCAATCCGTATAATGTATTTTTAAATTCGTCATATGGGCCGTCGAATAAAAACCGTAATGTTCTTCCTCTTGATGTTGTATTGTCAATCACCTCGGCAACCAACAAATCGTCTTCGCCAAAGTATAATTTATTACCAATTCGGATTTTTCTGGCAGGGTCAACCAAAACATCCCATAAGCGTTGTTCCCGGTTTAACTCACGTAAAAGAAAGACTTCGATTTCTGCACCTGTTTTTTCTTTGTTGCCGTACAAACGGGCCGGAAAAACTTTGGTGTCGTTAAATATCATTACATCTTTATCATCGAAATAGTCAAGCAGGTCTTTAAATAACTTATGCTCAATGGTTTTGTTTGCCCTGTCTAATACCATCAATCTGGATTCGTCCCTGTTGTCGGCCGGGTGTAGGGCAATTCTTTTTTCGTTTAAATCGTACTTGAACTTCGATAATTTCATAAACCAATATTTTAATTTTTATATTTCGATTTTATTTTTCAGGCTGTACTATTTTGTATCGCAGTTGGTTTTTTGGTTCAGGCCTCGTTTTACGGAGGAAAAATCAATTAGTTACAAATAAATGTAAATTTTCCAAAAAAAAGTCAACTTTTACAGCATCTTCAATTCTATAATTTCCAATTTTTGTCCTTCGTAAATTTGTCAAATAAGCTCCACAGTTTAGTTCTTCTCCAATATCTCGCGCCAAAGCCCGTATGTACGTTCCCTTGCTGCAAACTACTTTTATTTTTAAAAACGGGAGCTCAACTGATTCAATATCAATTTTTTCAATAACAATTTTTTTGGCTTGAAGTTTTAACTCTTCTCCATTTCTTGCATATTCGAATGCTCTTTTTCCTTTAACTTTTACAGCCGAAAAAACCGGAGGGACTTGCTCTGTTTCTCCTTCAAATTTTTTTAAAGTTTCAAATATTAATTTTTCATTAACATGGGAATAATCAAAAGTTTTATCCTCCTCTGTTTCCATGTCAAATGAGGGTGTAGTAGCTCCTATTTTAAACGTTGCGAAGTATTCTTTTTTCCCGAGCTGTAGTTCTTCAATTTTTTTTGTAGCTTTTCCCGTGCATAATATCATGAGGCCAGTGGCTAGGGGATCCAGGGTGCCTGCATGACCTACTTTCATCTTTTTGATTCCCATTTTCCGGCACAGTGAATTTCGTACCCTTTGAACCAAATCAAACGATGTCCAGTTGAGGTCTTTGTCAAACGACAAAATCTCTCCTCCCAAAAAATCGTACGCCCTTTTGAGGTTGTTCATTGTCAATGATCTAATCTACAGCTACTTATGGAATTTTTGCAAAAATCAGGCTGCAAAGATAGCAATTAGGCCAATAATTAAACAGTAAATTGCGAAATAAATTAGTTTTCCTTTTTTGATAATTCTTATCATCCACGCGCATGCCAGAAGGCCGGAGGCAAATGCAGCAAGAAAACCAACAAGCAAAGGAATTGTGCCTATGGTTTCACCAGAAGTAAAATCACCGCCAACGATATCGAGAAAAGCAGCGCCTAAAATAGGAATTAACACCATTAAAAAAGAAAATCGGGCAACTTCGTCTCTTTTGGTTTTTAACAACAAGCCGGTAGCAATAGTTGCTCCACTTCTTGAGATACCGGGCATAACCGCCAGTGCCTGCGCTATTCCTATAATAAGCGACTTTCCAAAGGTTATTTTCTTTTCTCCTTTCTTAGCAAAATGAGCGAAACTTAGTAAAAGTGCAGTAACCAGTAACATACTTCCCACCAAAAGAAGATTGCCGGTAAATAACTTTTCAACCTGGTCTTTAAATAGCAGACCAAGAATCATTACCGGTACAGCCGATAGCAGAAGTTTTGATACAAATATGGTTGATTCATTCCACTGAAAAGCAAACAGGCCTTTAAAAAGCGAGACAATATCTTTTCTGAAAACTACCAGTGTACTTAAAACTGTAGCTACATGGACAGTAATATCAAAAAGTAAATTGTTTTCCGATTGAACCCCAAGTATCACATGTCCAATCTCTAAATGTCCGCTTGAGCTAACCGGAAGAAATTCAGTAAGACCCTGTAAAAGTCCGAGAATTAGTGCCTGGATTTCATTCATAAATATCGAATTATTTATCTTCTTTGGGTTTTTTCATGATGGCGTATATTTCGAAAACGAAGCCAATCAGTAATATAACGGGAGCAATTGTTAAGCGCCTGAAACTAAAGATGTCGGGATTAAAAACATTTGGATCATCACTTCCTCCTCCTGCCATTAAGATAAATCCGATAACAATAATGGCAAAACCAATGGCCATTAGTTTGTAATTTTCTTTGCCAAGGGCAAATCCTGCTGATTTTATTTCTTTTTCTTTTTTAGCCATATTTTTTTGATTGACGGGTTAAAGATAATGATTAAAATAATTCATCAAATTTCAATCTCAGGTATTTGTTTACTGCTAACATTGTTGAAAAGTATGAAATGAGCATTCCTAACAAAATAACCATTGCAAAAACGACTACTGCGACACTGATATCGTTTTGAGAAATGATGCCTGTAAGTTCTTTTTTGTAAATATAAAAAGTTCCTAAAACGACTATATTCGCCAGAAAGGCCCCGTAAACTCCCCAGTACAGACTTTGCTGCAAAAAGGGTTTTCTGATAAACGAGTGGCTGGCCCCAACCATTTGCATCGTATTAATTGTAAATCGTTGTGAATAGATAGAAATGCGAATGGTATTGTTTATCAGCGCCACAAAAATGAATATCAGTAATGCACTTATTATTAGGAGAACCAAACTTATTTTGCTCACATTTTTGTTAATTACAGAAACAAGGTTTTTTTGATAGTATACTTCTTTTACTTCCGAATACTCCTGAAAATTTTTTTCTATCAGCATCAAACTGTCGGGATGTGTGTAAGGTGCGTAAAGTTTAACATCTATTGAGGCAAACAGGGGATTGTATCCCAGGAAGCCGGTGAAATCTTCGCCCAACTGCTCTGTCAACTCCTGTGCTGCTTCTTCTTTGTCGATGTAGCGGGTCGATTTTACATAGTCGGTAGCATTCAAAGCTTTTTGAAACCGAATAATATCAACTTCATTTAAATTATCCTGCAAAACAACTGTAAAACCAATTTTTTCCCTTACATATTCCGACAATCTTCCGGCGTTAATCAAAATTAACCCAAGTGTTCCAAGCATTATCAGAACCAGCGAGATACTAACCATTGAAGTGAGCCAGGAACTAAAAATCCGTTTTTTTAATTTTTTGGGCTTTTGATTTGCCATTTTAGAGTTTAAACTATTTTAACCGCTGAAGCAAAAGTATAAAATAAAAAAAGAATAAGTCAAGCGGAACTTAAATCCTAACCCTTATTTTTAGGAATTGGCAGGAGAAATGCAATTATTGTGTAAACTGAATATAAAACCCTGAAAATTTGGACATTATTTTTTTGGAAATACGAAAAAAGAAAATACTTTTGCAGTCCCGATTATTATCCTTATTAATAGGATGTATAAATAGTTGATTTACTTGGAGTAACGAATTTTGGTTAAGTATTCCGTATTAACCGGAAAAACGGCTTTAGGAATTTCAAAAGTGTTAAACAACAAAAATTTGAACAAGTGGATACACTTAGTTATAAAACAGTTTCGGCAAATAAAGCTACCGTTAATAAAGAATGGGTAGTGGTTGATGCTGAAAATATGGTTTTAGGACGTTTGGCCAGCAAAGTGGCTAAAATGTTGAGAGGGAAATACAAAGCGGATTTTACTCCTCATGTTGATTGTGGTGACAACGTAATTGTTATCAATGCTGAAAAAGTTCAGCTTTCAGGAAAGAAAATGACAGATAAAGTTTATATCCGTCACTCGGGTTATCCTGGAGGACAACGTTCTCAAACTCCGAAAGATATTTTAGCAAAATATCCGGAAAGATTAGTTGAAAAAGCTGTAAAAGGAATGCTCCCTAAAAACAAATTGGGACGGAAGCTTTATGGCAACTTGCATGTAGTAATTGGTGCAGAGCATAAATATGAAGCTCAGCAGCCAAAAGTTGTTGATTTAAATACGATTAAATAAGCAAAATGGAAGTAGTAAACACAATAGGACGTAGAAAATCAGCAGTAGCACGGATTTACCTGAGCGAAGGAAAAGGTAACATTACTGTTAATAAAAGGGAATTAAATGAATATTTCCCAACTACAACTTTACAATACATTGTTAAACAGCCTTTGAATTTATTGGATGTTGCTGAAAAATATGACATTAAAGTAAATTTGAACGGCGGTGGCCCGAAAGGACAAGCTGAAGCTTTACGTTTGGCGATTTCAAGAGCATTGATTGAAATTGATCCGGAAGCCAGAAAAGAACTGAAACCGGAAGGATTCTTAACAAGAGATCCGCGCGAAGTGGAACGTAAAAAGCCAGGGCAGCCAAAAGCAAGAAAACGTTTCCAGTTCTCAAAACGTTAATATATTTATTTTATCAAAAAAATATGGGTCTAAAACGGTTGAGATTCCTGGATTACGGGACTACTCAACGGTTGCTTTTAGGAACATAAAAAAAGTAAACAGATGCCAAGAACAAATTTTCAGGAATTATTGGATGCAGGTGTACATTTTGGTCACCTGAAAAGAAAGTGGAATCCAAACATGGAGCCTTATATTTTCATGGAAAAAAATGGAATCCACATTATCGATCTTCAAAAAACAATAGTAAAAATCGACGATTCAGCAAAAGCAATCAAACAAATTGCTAAATCAGGTCGGAAGATTTTATTTGTAGCCACTAAAAAACAGGCAAAAGATTTGGTTGCCGATTTAGTGAAAAGTGTGGGAATGCCTTACGTTACAGAACGTTGGCCTGGAGGTATGCTTACCAACTTTCCAACCATCAGGAAAGCAGTGAAAAAAATGATCTCCATCGACAAAATGATGAAAGATTCAAGTTGGGATAACTTGTCGAAGAGAGAAAAACTGCAGATTACAAGACAACGTGCCAAATTGGAAAAAATACTGGGTAGTATCTCCGATCTTACCCGTTTGCCAGCGGCATTGTTTATTGTTGATGTGTTGAAAGAAAAAATTGCAGTTCGCGAAGCTCAACGTTTGGGAATTCCTGTTTTTGCAATTGTAGATACCAACTCGAATCCGGAAGGAATTGATTTTGTAATTCCTGCGAACGACGACGCTTCCCAGTCGATTAAACTGATTGTAGGTGCAATGACCGATGCAATTCGTGAAGGGCTGAACGAAAGAAAAGCTGAGAAAGAAAAAGAAGACGTTGACTCTCCTTCATCAAAAAAAGCTAAGAAAAAAGCAAAAAACGAAGACATTGATGATGAAGAAGATGTTGATGCCGACGAGGAAAATGATGAGTCTGACAAAGATTAATTAAGAACAGGTTATTAATTCTATAAAACCATTTAAAAACGAAATTTTATTATGTCATTTACAACAGCCGACGTAGTTAAATTGCGTAAAGCAACCGGTGCAGGGATGATGGATTGTAAAAATGCCCTGAAAGACGCCGAAGGTAATTTTGACAGAGCCCTTGAAATTATCCGCGAAAAAGGAAAATTAGTTGCCAATAAACGTGCTGACAGAGAAGCATCTGAAGGTGTTGTTTTGGCTAAAGTTAATGAAGATGGTAAATTTGGCGCATTGGTTGTGCTAAACTGCGAAACCGACTTTGTTGCTAAAAATGATGATTTTGTAGCTTTTGCCGACAGCATTTTAAATGTGGCTTTGGTAAATAAGGCTGAAAATCTTGATGCTCTTAGTGCAATGGAACTTGACGGAAGAACAATTGAAGCCCAGGTAACAGAACAAACTGGTGTTATCGGCGAAAAAATTGAACTTTCATACTACAATAAGATAGAAGCTGAGACGGTAGTTTCATATATCCATCCGGGAAATAAGCTGGCTACTTTGGTTGGTTTTAATAAAGGTGAAGTAGAAATTCAGGTTGCGAAGGATGTAGCGATGCAAGTTGCAGCAATGGCTCCGGTGGCTGTTGATAAAGACTCTATTCCACAAAAAGAAATTGATAAAGAGCTGGAAATTGCTAAAGAAAAATACCGTCAGGAAGGTAAGCCTGAAGCAATGTTGGATAAAATTGCACAGGGTTCTTTAAATAAATGGTACAAAGAAGTTACTTTGTTGAACCAGACTTACGTAAAAGACGGAAAAATTTCTATCAAAGATTTCCTGAAACAAAACGACAGCGAGCTTACTGTTACGGCATTTGAACGTTACACGTTGAATGTATAATTAGAAGCTGAAGAAGAGATATACAAAGGCTGCTCAATTTTTGGGCGGCCTTTTTTATATTGTTCCAAAACCACCACCGCCCGGTGTTTTAATTATAAATTTGTCACCGGCTTCCAGATTGATATTTTGAATGGAATCCAATTGAATTACTTCCCCGTTTTTACGAACTACTTTCTGGCTACCCGATTTTCCAGGCTCTCCTCCATTGATTCCAAACGGACCTGATTTTCTGCGCTGAGAAAGGACAGAAAGATTTACCGGTTCAAGGAAAGTGATTTCACGGGCGACTCCGTCTCCACCGCACCATTTTCCTGCTCCACCCGAGTTCTCTCGAATTGCAAACTGCTCCAAACGAACAGGATAGCGGTGTTCCAGAATTTCTGGATCGGTAATGCGGGTGTTGGTCATATGGTGATGAACAGCGCTGGCACCGTTAAAATCTTCGCCAGCACCACAGCCTCCGGAAATGGTTTCGTAGTATCCAAAGTTTTTATTGCCAAACAGCGTGTTGTTCATGGTTCCCTGGCTCGCGGCAACAATACCAAAAGCCTTGAGCAATGTATCAGTCAAGCGCATACTTATTTCCACGTTTCCGCCAACCACTGCCGGGCAATTTTTGGGGTCGTCATCAAAATCAGGATTGAGCAACCCTTCCGGTAAAATAAATGAAACCGGTTCCAACAATCCGTCATTTAGCGGAATTGGCTCGTTGAGCAACAATCGCAGCACATAAATGCTTACACTATTCACAATAGCGCGCGTTGCGTTCATATTTCCCGGATGCACAGGTGAGCTTCCTGTAAAATCAAAGCTACATTTTCCATCTTTTAGCGTGATATTTACTTTCAGCGGCGAGTCGTCATCCAGAAATTCAGTAGCTGAATAAATGCCGTTTTTGAAAGTTTTTAGAGTGGCTTGCATTTTTTTGAAAGCGTGGTTTCGCAGCAAATCCAGGTATTTCTGTACGGTTTCCTTGCCATGCGTTTGAATTAGCGAAAGTAAAGCATTTGAGCCATTCCTATTGGCGGCCAGTGCTGCATTTAAATCGGCGAGGTTTTCTTCAACGGAACGTGTCGGATAAGTACTTTCAAGTAATATCTTTCGCATTCCTTCCCAATTAACTTTGCCACTTTTAACCAGGTAAAATGGTGAAATAACCACTCCTTCTTCTTCCAGATTTTTTGCACTGGGTGGCATCGAACCAGGACTAATTCCTCCTATTTCACTGTGGTGGGCGCGGTTCACAACAAAACCAACGCGTTCCTCTCTATAAAACACAGGCGTTACTACGGTGACATCGGGGAGGTGGGAACCGCCATATTTTGGATGGTTGGTAACAATTGTGTCGCCTTCTTCAAAAGAAAAATGCCTGAGTAAAGTTTGTACACAAATACCCAGTCCGCCCAGGTGAACCGGGATATGTGGAGCGTTGGCAACCAATCGCCCTTTAGCATCAAGCAGGGCACACGAAAAATCCAGTCGTTCTTTTATGTTTACCGAGAGCGAAGTTCGCTGTAGCAGTGCGCCCATGTTTTCAGCAATCGCCATAAAACGGTTGGTAAACAGCTCCAACTCGGTTTCAACGGTTTGTATTTTTGCTGCCGTTGTTTTGGTTTTGAAGTTCTTTAAAATGGCTGTTCCGTTATTTTGTAATTGCAGGTTCCAGCCTTGTTTTACAAAGGTGGTTGAGAAATTATCTGCAAAAATTGCAGGACCGGAAAAAGTCGCGCCTGTTTTTAAAATATCGCGTGAAAATCCCGGAGTTTGGTTTGGTGAAAAAAATGATGGTTCAGGGCTGTAATGTTCCGCTGAGTTTTGTACTCTTTTTTCATTTTCTGTTTGAACAGAGGCAACTACACGCAGCGCTTCTACTTCTATTTCGCGATTGGAAACTGAATGTCCGTATATTTTTTTATACTGTTCCGTAAAATCGGCAACCAGTTTATCCGACTGCGAAAAAGGAATCTCCAGACTTGAATTCTGACCTTTAAAACGAAGAAATACCATTCGTTGTCTCACTTCAATTTCTTCTTTGTTGAAGCCTTCGTTTTTTAGCTGTTTGATTGCGTTAATTTCAATTTTACAAAAATATTTAGTGATGTTATTTTGAACCTCTTTTAGATTTTTCAGGATTTGTTTTTCAGCAAAGCGTTCTACGGCTGCATTTCCAATTCCGTAAGCACTCAGCAAACCTGCATCTTTAGGAAGGAGAACAGTTTTTATTCCGAGAATTTCAGCGATGTCGCAGGCATGCAAACCACCGGCACCACCAAAAGCTACCAAGGCAAAATCTTTGGGATTATAGCCTTTTGAAATGGAGATCTTTCGAATGGCTCCGGCCATAATTTCGTTGGCAATATCAATAAATCCATTCAGTATTTCTTCCGGTTTTCTTTCCACTCCGGTTTTTTCCTGAACCTGGATAATTAATTCATTTAGTTTTTTTTCTGCAGCTTTCCGAAAAACAGGAATACCAAACTGGCGTGTGTCCAAACGGTGTAAAAGTAGATTAACATCAGTAACTGTAAGCGGACCTCCAGCCCCGTAACATGCCGGTCCGGGATAAGCGCTGGCACTTTCGGGGCCAACAAACAGTTTGTATCCATTGAATCCACAGATAGAGCCTCCGCCCGCTGCAACCGTTTCAATGGCTATAGCCGGACTATTAATTTTTGCATCGCCTACTTCCTGTTCAAAACGATAATCAAACTCGCCGTCAATACGCGACACATCGGTGCTGGTGCCGCCCATATCGAAAGTAATGAGTTTCTGAAAACCGCTTTCATCTCCAATCTTTTTTGCGCCAACAACACCGCCTGCCGGGCCGCTCAATAAACTGTCTTTGGGGAAAAAATTCCCGGCAGAAACCAGCCCGCCGGCGCTGGTCATAATTTGAAACAACTGGTCGCCAATTTTTTCAGAAATACGATTTACATAATTGTGAATAATCGGAGAGAGGTAGGCATTTACAACCGTTGTTTCCGCTCGGTTCAGAATCTTTATCAGCGGTGAAAGTTCTGTGGAAGTAGAAACAAACTTGAAACCTTCCTCTTTCAAAGTTTTAGCCAGCAGCATTTCGTGCACCGGATTGATGTAAGAATTCATTAAAGTAATAGCAACCGCTTCGATCTCATTTTTGAAAGGCTGAAGTTGCTTTTTAATGCATTCAATATCAATCTCTTTTAAAACGTTGCCTTTTGCATCAATACGTTCATCTATTTCAATAATGTGCCTTGCAATTTGTTTTCGTTTTTGAACATTCAGTGCAAATATATCGGGGCGCGCCTGTGTTCCAATTTCCAGTAAATCTTTGAATCCATTGGTTACAACAAACAAAGTTTTTGCTCCTTTACTTTCCAGCAGTGCGTTGGTTCCTTTAGTCGACCCCAGTTTTAGTGAAAGGTCGGGAAACGTTTCGTTTAACCCGGTCTGTGTAATCAGGCGGGCGCCCAAAACCGGAGCCTCTTCGTTTGATGTAATTTCAAAGTTTTTTCCTTCAATTTCTTCTGTGTTTGAAATTGCCTGATTCAGCTGGAGAATTTTGTTTTTTAAATCGTAAGATTCAATTTTTATATTTTTGTATTCTGTTCCGAGTAAACGAAATGAAAAGCCGCTTAAAATATCCCGTTTCAGGTTCCACGATTCCGTAATTTTAAACTCAGAAGCGGAAATTCTTCTTTTAATGGTTCCCCGCAAACTGCTACTGCTTAAAACTTTTTGCCGGTACTCTTTTCCTTGATTGTCTATTCCAATACAATCGGTAAATGTTCCTCCTGTATCCACAAAAAGCTGAAAATATGTTGTGCTCATAAAATTTTATTAATCATTATTCCTGCGGCGGGCTTTTATCCATATATAAATGGAAATAACTGCAGAAGTCACTCCGATGAATATAAGATACTTGTTCCCTGAAATGCTTCCTGACGTAATTGCCGAATAAACCGCTTTCACCGCGCTGTTTAACCCAATAATCAAGGTTATGAAAATTACTAAAATCATCAAAATATTTAGCCAGAGCGAATTTGAATTTTCCTTCCCTGTTATTCCCGAATTATTGATGACGATAAACAAAAATATACTTATAAAAGGCAGCAGGAATCCGTTGAGTGCCTGCGCCAGAATGATAGCCGGAATTGGTTTTACATTTCCTGCAGCAAAGGCAACTCCTGCAAATAAAACAACGATCCATCCGATTTTAAAATTGAGTGATTTGGCTTCCCATTTTTCCGGATTTTTGCTTCCAAACAAACTTCTCAGTGTTATTGCAGCTGCTAGAGGTGCTGTGATTGTTGAGGTAAATCCGGCAGCAAAAAGACCAAAACCCAATAAATATTTTCCGCCGATTCCCATTCGCTTTTGCAGTGCCAGCGAGAGTTCCTCAAAAGAAAATTTTCCGGCAACCGAAGTACCCACAATTAAAACAGCCATCGAGAAAAGTCCACCCAATAAAACCGCAACGGCCAGTCCAAAACGCATTTCTTTGATGCTTTGTTTTTGCGTTGAAATTCCCGACCCCAGGAACAGATTGTAGGGAACAATGGTCGTTCCAATTAGTCCGAGCATCAGGACTCCTGCTTCCGGTTTCGACGGAATTCGGGGAACAAAGGCTCCTTTTACAATTTCGTTTAAAGATGGTTGAATCAGAAAAGCCGTTATAAGAAATCCAACTCCCATAATTACCACTAAAAATCCCATGATGGTGGAAATTATTTTGAGTGAGGGAATGCTCAGAATTATGGCTGCTACAGCTCCGATTGTCAGCACCAGAACGTAGGAGGGCAAATTAGAGATCAATTGAAAACCGGCAACGGCGCCAAGTAAATTTCCCATTTCGTAAGCGGCGGCTCCCAATACAATGGCTCCCAAAACCAGCGACAAAACCAGCCATTTTGATTTGCTGGCGTTGAACTGTTCCACAATCGCTTGCCCAAGGTTTCTCCCTGAAACCATTGTCAGCCGCGCGGCGGCTTCCTGTAACAACAAACAGGACAGCGTGGAAAAAAGCAAAGTCCAAAGTAATTCATTGCCAAATGCAGCGCCTGATTTGGCAGCCGTTGTGATGGTTCCCGGTCCAATAAAAGCCGCCGATACAACCGACCAAAAAAGGATGTTGAGAATACGTTTTTTTGTTGACATAATTTGATTTGAGCTTCCAAAATACAAATATCCAACGACAAATAAATTTTCAGAGAAGGAAAAGCATTAGATTCTCAGAAATTGTAAAAAGATTAACCTTAATTACTTTGAAACGTTTCCAATCCAATTTTTTATTATTTCCAAAACTTCCGGCGAAATAGTTTCTTCAATCTCGCCATATTCGGCAACGGCGCCGGTTTTACACTGTTGAAAAAGGTGGTTCAGCTGTTCCAGTTTTATGGTCTTGAAGTTTGTGTTTCCTCCTTCTTTAAGCGCTTCTTTTATGGCATTCAGGTTAATATTAGCCAGAACCTGCAAGTCTTTTGCTCCGTTTAGCGCGAGTACCGGGCACTTTACTTTTTTTAATGTTGGCGCCGGATCGTAAGAGAGGAAAAAGCGAAACCAGGCATTGTTTACTTCCGCAACCTGTGCATCAATTGCGACTTTTTGTTCTGCATTTAACATTGGGTACATTCCGTTGGAATAGGCACGCTGTAGCCGATCAATTTGTTTGGCGGAGTCTTTTTCTGTCTGAATAATATTAAAAATGGCTTGCTGTAATTTGCTATTTTTATCAATCGCATTTTGGTCCATCCCCATTGCGGCCAGCAACAAATCGTTTTGTTTATATAGAATTTGTTCGCCCGTAATTCCTGGTCCTGCCAGAAGAACAATAAACGCAACATCTCTCGTTTGGCTGGCAACAAGAGGCGCAATCAACCCACCTTCGCTGTGTCCGATGAGACCAATTTTCTCCGGATTAATTCTATCTTTTGACTTTAGAAAATCAATTCCGGCAATAACGTCGCCGGCAAAATCTTCACTGGTTGCCTCTGATAAATGGCCTTCAGAACCACCCACTCCACGGTCGTCAACACGTAAAACCGCAATTCCGTTACGACTGAGAAAGTCGGCAATGACCCAAAAGGGCTTGTGTTGAAAAATGGTTTCATCGCGGTCCTGAGCACCGGAGCCTGAAATTAAAATGACTGCCGGGCAATTGTTGGTATCCTCAGGAATCGTTAGCGTTCCGGCCAGTAGAAAACCGGATTTCGGATTGGAATACTCCACTTCTTCCGACAAATAGGGAAACGGGCCTTGCGGTGTTTGTGGTCTTTTTAGTTTGGTAATGGTTTTTGTTTTCTTTAATGTAAGCGGAAATTTTGCTCCCCGCTGTTCCCATGTTCCTTCAAGGGTAGAGTCGTTTTTTAATTGACCTTCATAAACTCCCTGAATCATTTTTACAGTGAGTATTATTTTTTCTTTTTCCAGCGAAACTTTACTAACAGGCAAGTCTTCTGCCCCCTGCAATGGCACATCCATTTTGCAGGAAAGGCTGTCGTCTTCTGCGCTTATTCTGAAAATAACTCCCAGCTTTGCGGTTGGAAGTTCAATATTTCCGCTCCAGTTTCCAAGGACTCTTTGTTGGTTTGTTTCCTGCGCGAAGCTTATTGTTTGGAGGAAAAAAAACAGAACAAAGGCGGATAGAAATCGTTGCTGTCTCATCGTATCGGTTTTTACGTAAAGCTAATCAATTTTGCATGGAAAAGCCTCACAGAAATGCCTCTGTCCCGTTTTTCTTTCGTAATTTGGACAGCATTGAAAAACATATGCAAGAACTCAAAAAACAACTCGAAATTCTGTTGGTATATTATTTCCGGGAACAGTTGCCAACTTTCCCCAAAGGGAATCTGGATGCGGCGGAATCGCCGGATTTTATACTCTCGCTGAAAAAGAATCGTCAGAAAATTGGGATTGAACTGACCCGTTTAAATCCCGGAAATGCAAGTATACCTGATAAAAGACAAACAGAAGTGAACAAGGAGCGGGAACATTTTATCGAATTGGCTCAGCATATTTTCGAACGTGAAAATCCGCATCGTTTGTTTGTGAAATTTTTGTTTTCGGATGAAGTTTTGATAACAAGTGAACGCCAAATGATGGCGTCGCTGCAAACAGCAAAACTCATTCGGCAGGCCTTAAAAAATAAAAAGCCAGGCAGTTTTTTTCAGATTTCTTTATACGACGGCGAATTGCCTCAAGGCATTCAAAATATTTTAATTATTGGGCACCCGGCGCTGACGGTGTCCATTTGGGAACGCTCCAATAATCTGGGTATTTCCAACGATGTGGTAGACGATATCAAAAAAGCCATTCATAAAAAAGACGAAAAACTAAAATTGTATCAAAAACAAAGGCTCAATTATTACTGGCTGCTGATTACCACCGACCGCCTGCGAGGCGTGAAGAATTTTAACCTCCCCAATAAAATCATGAACCATCATTTTCAATCGCTTTTCCAGCACGTGTTTTTGTTTGATTTGATAAAGGCGGAGGTGTTTGAGTTGGTGTGAAAGGCGATGGGCTTCTGGCTGACGGTCATTCATTTTTGGTCACTGGCCATTAGTAACTTAATAACTTTTTAGCGGTCTTCGTTGAGATACAGCATTTTTTCGTTTAACTCTTAACGTTCTGCCGTCCTATCCCTGCTCTTCACCCACCACCAAAAACATCAAGACGTTTTTAATATCAAGCGGTTTTTAAAAAGGAGTGAGATAATTTTTAGGCCTGATCTTTTACCAGTTCCAGAAATGTATCTTTGTAAAATTCGTTTATTTGAATTAATTTTTCATGATTTCCAACTGCGGAAACAGTTTTATCTTCAATGACATAAATTCTGTCGGTATGCCGGGCAAGTTGAGGACGATGGGTGACAAATATAATTGTCATATCAGTTTTTATGCGTTGAAGCAGTTCGATAACAAAATGTTCCGTCCGTCGCCCCATGGCAGCCGTTGCTTCGTCTAATAACAGAAGCTGGGGATAGCTGTACAATGCCCGGGCAAGCGCTATTAATTGTCATTGTCCTCCCGACAGGTTGGTACTGTTTTCATTAACAATAGTTGCATATTCTTGTTGAAATTCCATAATAAAGGAATGAAAACCATATTCCTGACAGAATTGAACTACTTTTTCTGCATCCGGATTTTCTTCCAAACAAATGTTCTCCAGAATGGTCCCGTTAAATAATTGCACGTGTTGGGAAACAGAAGCAACCTTTTCTCTCCATTGATACAGGGAAGTGTTATCCCAATTTTCGTTATTAATTTTTATTTTCCCGGATTCAAATGAATGAAACCGTTGAAGAATGGAAAGCAAGGTACTTTTCCCACAACCAATTTCACCAAAAAGTGTAATAATTTCTCCTTTTTTTACATTGAAATTGATATTTTTCAGGAGAAGGCTTTTCCCCGGAAATCGGAAGTTTAGATTTTCGACACGTAACTCGTTTAATGAAGTTGAGGAATTGTCGGAGCTGAACTTTTCATTTTTATTTTGGGATTCAGTTTCGGGCTTTGCCGATGCAAATTCATACATTCTGTCAAATGCAATTTTTGCTTCCTGAAACTGAATATTTGCCATGGCAATATTTACCACTGATGTCCCCAGGCTGCCGATCAGGGTGATGATGGCCATCATCTGTCCCAACATGATTTGGTCGTTTAAAACGAGATACGCAGACCATGAAATTATTCCGGTAAGCAGCATTGCGCTGGCGGCTGAAATCCAAAGGTTGATTTTTGCTCCCAGTAAACCCAATTCAAACACTTTTTGCATAAAAAATTCGTAAACTGTATTTACCACTTTGGCAAACAGGTTTTCGCGGTGAAAAGTTTTTATGGTTTTTACCCCGGTAATGGCATCGATGTATTTGCTTTCGGTGGCGGCATACGATTGCATTACATTCCGTTGTGCGACAATTACCCTACGGTTGTAACGCCAGGCCAGCAACCCGAAAATTGCGATAGAAAATAAGCTGATAAAACCGGTTGAAACGGAATAGAAAAAGATATAACCGGCGGAAATCAATACCACCAGCACATCGATAACTATTTGACTGCTCAACTGGACAACCACCCGTTGAATACGTTGGGCATCGTTCATGCGGGCTACCATATCGCCGGTTGAGGTACTGTCGAAAAAAGGTTTAGGCAGGTAAAGCAGTTTGCCAAAAAAGTTTGAAATCAATCGGGTATTCATTTCCTTGCTTTGACGCACGAGGAAGATGCCACGGACATAACTGATAAATGATCTTGCCAACAAAATAATACCAAAAATAATTACTCCAAATACAAGGGTGCGGATATTTTTTTCAGGTAAAATCTGGTCGATTAGCTTTTGCGAAAAAATTGCCGTAGCTAAACTCAGCGCCGAAATTACGATCCCAAGAAAAGCAGCGATTCCCAATACCGGGTAATCATCTTTAATCAGTTGTAAAAACCATTTCCGTTTGCTTTGAGACTCATTTTTTTTGGTTACGAAATTTTTACCGGGCACGAGTTTTAACAAAGCTTTGCTTTTCCATACGGCTGCCAGTTCTTCTTCGGCGTATTGTGTTATCCCCCAGCCGGGATCGCCGATGATAAATTTACCATTTTTAAAACCATAACAAACCACAAAGTGCTCCAGCTTTTCATCTTTTAAAATATGCAGTATTACCGGCTCTTTTAATTCTTTCAGGTTTTTAGTTTCCGCTTCATATCCGGCCACATCAAAACCCAGATTTTACGCCGCCTGGTACAAGCCCAAAAGGCTTGTACCGTTTAGGGTGGTGCCGCTTTGCTCCTGCAGTTTTTCCTGTGTGGTTTCACCCCCGTAATACTTTACAATGGATGCCAGGCATGCCAGGCCACAATAAAACTGGCTGTGCTGTTTTACAAAGGTTTGTTTTATGTGGTGAATGTTGAGATCAGAAGGCATAAAGTTGAATTTTAAAAAACAACCAAGGGCTCATACACCTTGAGGGTCTGTTCGAAAATAATATAATTCAATATCCTTTTTCCTGCAAGAACGTATTGATTTTGCCACCTAACTGCATCCCCCAGGTTTGAGCCATTTGCATGGTTTCTTTTGAAATTTTACCTGTAGCGTCAGTCATTTGTTGTCCTAATGGGGACTCGTAAAAAGCAATTAGTTCTTTAATGTCGTCGTGGGTAAAGTGTTTTTTATACACCGGAATAAGTTGTTTGGTCAATTCCTCAATTTCCGTATCGAAAACTTCGGTGCGCACCTGTTTCCAAACTTCGTCGGGCGCTTCGGTTTTCATCATTTTGAACTGGGCAACCATTTGGTCGAATGCCATATCGTAAGCTGCCGAACTTCCGTTAATGGCTAAAAGTTTTTCAATGTCGTTTTCAAAATCGTCAGTTTGGGCCATAGTCAGCAAGCTTGCCAGCAAAAAGCCAAGAACATAAAAAAAACGCGTCATAATAAATGAGTTTAAAGATTAATAATTAAGATTTAAAGTATGTTTTGTTTTAGTGCTTTGTAAATGTGTTGTTTGTAGCATTAATAATTGCTTCGGATTTGGTTTCTCCAAGGAAATGCGTGATGAGTTTTCTGTTGGTTGCATAAATATAAACCGAGGGTATTATGGCTTTTCCAAAAACTTTTTGAAACCGGTTTTTTGTATCAAGTAAAACCTCACAGTTATCCAGTTCCCATAAATGGTAATCCGAGCAAAAGTTCTCCACCCGTTGCAACGAATCGTCGGGTGTAACCATTACCAACTGGCAATGATTAAAGGCGTCTGCATTTTGCCCGATTTCCTGCGCTTCATACCGGCAGTGTTCACATTCCGGGTGGAAATATACGATTATCAAGGGTAAAGTTTGATCAAAGTCGTGAAGGTTGACCGGACTCCCCGATATAGAATTGAATGAAATATCAGGTAAAACTTGAACGTTTTTTTCGGCTTCTTTTTTTTCGTTATAGCCTTCTATAACCTGATAGGTTAAGAATCCGCCTATAACAGATATAATTGCAATTATAATGCCTTTGTAATACTTTCTCATAGGCTAATTCAGGTTTAAGGTTATAAACATTACCAACACCACCCAAAGTAATAAACCGCTGCCATAGGAAGTCGTTACCAGTTGCAGCGATTTACCAAATTTTACAGGCCGTTCTCCGTTGGTTTCGTTAATTACACCCACTAAAAGCCAGGCCAGTATGAGGAAATAACCAAGTTCAAAAATGTTTATTAAACTTAGCGGGTAAAGAAACAGCGGGTCAACCGTGTTTTTATTCAGCAACTCCATTATTGAGAAGGGTTGAAATTGTAAGTCGTCTAAAGTGTTGACCTGTTTAAAAAAAATAAGGATGATGAGTTTGACGAGTCCGGCTAGTATGTAGATAAAATCAGACAACAAAGCAACTTTTATAATCTTGCAGAATTCTATTTTCAGTTCTGTGAAGAATATTCCAATATAAAGGAAAATACTAGTATAAAACGCTCTCAAAAGAACAAAAAAGGTAAAATAATATAGCTGACCCCTTGCAATCTTTTATGGATATTTAACATGTCATCAATTCGTTCAAATGCAAGCCTTTCTCCAAACAACTGATAATATAAATCAGTCGTTAAGAAAATGGAATTAATAGCGTATGTAATCAAAATAGATAATACTGACAATATAATATACGTTTTCCACCCATTAGATTGTATAAGATATTCATTCATTTGTAATAATAAATGTTAAGAATAACGTGAAACTCAAAAAGCAAAATTGATTTAGATACTTTTCATATGGTCACAACAACCCTATTTCTATTTAATTAAGTCATTTTCTATCCAATTCATGACCATACTTTTGAAATTTTCGGCTTTAACGTGATAATAATTAGTCCAGTATATTACGTAGCCCCAGTTGAAAATTGCAACTAATGTTATAATATTAAGCATCGTATTGAAATCAAAACCTGTGTAATAAAGTATAATGAATAGAAGAGCACAGGTGATTACTACAAAAATGAATTGTAGAATCATTACTTTTTTTAAACTTACCTCCAACATCCCTGAAAGTAAATTCCAACCCCGTAACTTATCTGTGATTTTTATTTTTTCGTTATCTAAAAATAAAATTATGATTTCTTGGTTCAAGCCAAGATTTATCACTACACTTTTTCCACTTTCCTTATAATTAATCTTATACCGATTAAGTTTTGTAATTACTTTTTCTTTCATGATTTTTTCCATCGTTATTTATGTACATAAAATAAAACATTTATTAGTTTAGCACTGAACTACAATTTTGGAAACAATATTTACGATTTGAGACAAACAATAATTTAGGTATTACAGCAATGAGATACATGCTGTAATACCTATTTATTCAATCAAAACATCCGTAGACAACTGCTCCTGCCCAAGCACCGGTAGCAATGCCGATTCCCATGCCTCCTGTGAGTCCTACAGATAATAAGCCTGTAAGCCAAACACCTCCCAGAAATCTACATGAATTATTGTGTCCTCCTCCTTTTATTGATTCCATTTGGAATAAGTTTATTTTTTTCATTTTATTAAATTATTATGTTATTCTGCAATAAATATCAAACACGTCACCCCATATAGAAATTGCTGAAGGCATTGTAGTTCTGGTCAGTAACCAAATTGGTATCGAATAGAAACAAGATAGTCTCCCTGTAGTTTTTTCCATCTTTTCAAAACTCAATTCTTTTATAATTTTAGAATTTAAGTGTTAATACTTCAGCAAACCCCGACTTTTTACAATTGCCAGTTTGTAAAAGTGTGTCCCGGATGGTAGTTTTTTTACTAAAACCTGTTAATTTCGCAATGGGCTTTACAAAGCCTGAATTGCCTCCCCGGGCCGGGAACAAAGTAACTGTGGAACTGCCCCGGGGAGGCTTACCCCAACGAATTTGTTTTTTCCTGTGAGAGTTAAGGTTTTCACTTTTTGTTTTTTTGCGTCCTGTTTTCGGGGTACGAAGACAGAGGGTTTTTTATTGATATTATAAATATAAAATAGAAAAATTAGAAAGTCAAAAATCGCCAAAGATTTTATTTGTTGATTATATATTTCAATTTGAATAATGTTTTGATTTATAGTAGATTATTAATTTTCTTAAAAATCGAATGTTTAGAAATATGCGATTTTAGGGGTTACCTTTTTCTCTGTGATGCAATATGCTTATAGTCAAATAAATAAATATTGCCTTTATGCTGTTACACAATTAAATATATATTATATTACAGCCAAAGCTTGCCAAATACGTAGTAATACCAATTCTGTTTCAAAATGAGTTTTAATCGAAATTTTGAGATTAAAATAGTTAATGCCGATATACCAATGAAAAGGCTTGAGGAGTATAGTGAACTTAAGGCTCATTTTATTAGATAATAGGTATTACCCTGATTTTTGGTGATTTAGACCTTTTTCGGGCTTTTTCTTAAAAATGACAAACCCTATCGATTTTATTGTCAATAGATTTTGTTACTTATGAACATCCCTTGGAAGCTAAGGTTAAAGATGAAATAAATAAGGGGAGGAGAAAGAACAGAGACACCAACCTGAAGATGATGTCTCTGCAATAATTACTAGTTTACAAGCGCGGCAATTCCGGCTCCAATAAGGCTGGAGTTAGGAACTTCCACGATTTCGTAATATCTTTTGTTTTCGCCTGAAAGAAATCCCTGCAAAAATGCTTCAAACAGAATCCTGAAGTTATTCATTTTATAAAAGGTTGTTCCTTCTATGGTCATTAAAACTGGTTTTTCCGGAGTTTTGGCTTTTCCGGTTTTCAGAATAACAGCGGCTAGGCTGGCAGCAGTAAGTTTGGCTGAACGCTGAATCATGGCATTGATGATTTCAGCAGCGGCTGCAGCATCTTCTTCAGTTACAAAAACGTCTGTCAACGGATTTGTTTTGAGTTCAATTCCGCAGACATATTTATTTACCTCTTCCGATGTAAACTCGCCTACATTTTTCAGTTTTACTTTTGTTTCGGCGCTAAATACATCTTCGTTGGCTGCTGTTTTAAGCGCTGTTGTACACAGTCCTCCAAAATAACCACCCGAGATCATTTTTTCAAAAGAATATCTTCCCGGGTTTTTGGTTGTATTGTCAAAGGCGATGTCAATATCGGTACGAAGCATTTTATCAAAATTACCGGATTCAATATTGATAATCTGACTTTCATTTTGATTTAGGTTTGGTGTTTTGGTAATGTTTGCATTTTTTTCGATGTAACAAACATTTGTTCCGGTACCCAGAATAAATCCAAGATAAGTATCAAATTCCTGCCCCGCAGTTGCAGCCTGCCCCGCCAACAGTGTCGATACAGTGTCGTTCATCAGGACGATTTGTTTGTTGGGTGTTCCCATAGCCTGAAGCAGGTTTTCGCCAACCATTTGTCCGATAACCTCGGGGGCTTTTACCTCTTTACTCCATTCCAGTAGCTTTCCATCTTTATTTGGATAAATTTCTACAGCATAGGAAAAGCAAAAACCTATTTTATCTGATACTTCTTTATATTGTGTGAGGTATGCGGCCAATGTAGCAAAAAATTCTTTGTTTGATAATTCTTCATCAACGGCAGGCATTTTTCTTTGCTGAAGGTTTTCAGTCACCAAATTCATTTTATCGTCGAATGACATTTTTACCGCCCTGAAATTTGTTCCTCCCGCATCGATGGCAACTACCGGTTCATTGGGTTTGATACTTCCTTCGGCCCCGATATAGGTGGGAATCATCATCAGGGAACTTTTTTCGCCTTCGAGGCCACCTTTCATATCTGCAATAAAATTGTCGGTTATTGACTTCATATCTAAAAATGAAGCCGACAGTTTGTGTGCTTTTAAGAATTGCTCTATTTTGCTCATAGTTTGTAATTTATTTGATTATAAAATATTTTCGATTTTGAAAACCCATGCATATTCGCTTGGATTATTTAAGGGTGTAATATCGGGTAAAGAGATAATAAGTTTATTTCCTGATTTTTTTGTTTTTATATTTCCTTCGACTCCCAGCATTATTACATTCCCTGTTTTGTTGATTCCTTCTATTGTAAGGGTTTTTTCTGGGAATTTTGTACAAATAACATACAAATCATTTTCTTTTTGTGTAAAGTAAATATTTTCTCCGGTATTTTTTTCGGCGCCATCCCATTTTTGTGTTCCGTAAATGGCTTCTCCGTTTATGTCGAGCCATTTTCCGATATCCAGTAGTCTCTGTTGCTGAATTACCGGTATTCTTCCGTCAGCTGTTGGCCCGATATCAAGTAAAAGGTTTCCTCCTCCTGCTACTTTTTCAACCAGTAGATCAATCAATGCATCTGAAGTCATGTAATTATCCAGATCTTCCACCTGGTTATAACCAAAAGAAGTTCCTATTCCACGGCACTCTTCCCAGGGACGAGTGGTTTCGCCCACTCCTTCCTGGTCATGAACCAAATCGTACTCCGTTGTATAAAATCCGCCGTGAACTCCCCGGGTTTCTTTTCCCCAGCGATCGTTTACACAAACGGTTTCTTTAACCGGAGACTCGTTATATAACCAGGCAAGAAAATCGGTGCTTTTCCATTTTTCGCTTGGGTAGTCCCACTCTCCGTCGGTCCAAAATACATCGGGTTCGTAACGGTTAACCAAATCTTTCATTTGTGGAAACATGTGGTCGTCTACATATTTTTCAAAATTACTTTTGTAAAGCGGGTTGTACCATTCGTAAAGCGAGTAATAAAAACCCATGTGAAGACCGGCATTTTTAACTGCTTTTGTTAACTCTCCGCACAAATCGCGGTGCGGGCCAACATCAACACTGTTCCAGTTCCAGCTTTGTTCGCTGGGCCACAGAGTGAAACCTTCGTGATGCTTTGAAGTCAGAACGATATATTTTGCCCCCGATTTTTTAAAAACATCTGCCCATTGTTCCGGATTAAAATGTTTCGCATTAAAATTGGCGGCAAAATCCTGGTATTTAAAATCTTCACCGAAAGTTTTATTGTGGTAGTCGCGGAAGAGTTTACCCGCTTTGCTATCTTCATTACTACGCCACCAGTACCATTCAGCATATTTGGCGTAAACACCTATGTCCGCATCAGCTGGAGCCCAGGCAGGCACTGAATAAACTCCCCAGTGAATAAAAATGCCAAACTTTACATCTTCAAACCACTGCGGAACAGGTCGGCTATCAATTGATTGCCAGTTGTTTTCGTATTTTTGGGCTGATGATATTAAACTAATTGTAATGGTAATTGCAATTAAAACTATTTTTCTCATTTTATTGGTTTAGGTATATAAACTATACTGTTATTTCTGTTTCAGAAAATGTTCCTACAATATTATAAAATTTTTGATTGTTTGAGGAAAAAAAGGTGTCTGTAATCTTCAATTTGGCCGTCATATACATCTTTTAAGAAACACCTAAACATCTTTTGTTGCTTATTGTTAGTAAATATAAGAGAGCCCTTCTGGTTTAACCCCTTCTAGAGGAAGTTTTTAAGTGTAAAAGCTGTCTAATTTAAAATATAATAATTATGAGAAATTTTACTCCAATCAAATTTGTTTTATTATTTGTAGGTATTACTTTTTTTTTACAATCACAATCTCAGATTTCACTAACTGCTGCTGATTTTGAAAGTATGTTGGAAACAGGAACAGAAATGACGACCTATTTGGATACAAGTTCGACACAAATCAATATTGGTTCTGAGGGACAAAACACATGGGACTTTACGGGACTGACTGTGTCTATTGAGTACGAAAGTGAAAATCAACAAAAGGCTAATTCTCCTTATGATTCCGAATTTCCGGATGCTGAATATGTTTCCTTCCACGAAGGTAATTTTGATACTGTGTTTGTGAGTACCTGGTCTTATATCTCAATTACAGGCGATTTGATTTCCTATGGCGCGGCTTCTGTGGCAAATATCTCCAGCGGAGATGTTGAGACGGTAATTAAGTATGAGCCTGCGTGGGTAGAATACCAGTTTCCTGTTACCTATCAGGATGAAAAAACATATTCGGGAACACAATCTTTAAAAACTTCTTTTGCTATTCCCGGTGGTGGTGATGTAACGAACACAATAGAGCAGGATGTTAGTGTTGCACAAAAGGTAGATGGTTATGGTGTGATGACGCTCCCGGGCGGAAAACAAGTTAATGCACTCCGGATAGTAGAAGTTACAACTTTTTCAAGTAATGGAATTGAAACAAGTTCAACTGTGATTAAATTTATATCAAAAACCGGTGAGATTGTTTTTGTTACCCCTGTAAATAATAACGAAACCAGTGGAACAATTGCTATTTCCAGTGCAAGCTGGACCGAAGGAACAGGAGGTGGAAACGTTGTTGAAACGCCTGATGCTCCTTCCGATTTGTCAGCAACGGCAGGGACTGAAGATGTTGATTTGATGTGGACCGATAATTCGGACAACGAAACCGGTTTTTATATTGAGCGTTCTGATGATGGAGGTGATTTTATGCTAATCGACAGCACCGGGGCTAATGTTGCTACTTACACTGATACTTCTGTTGTGGTGAATGTTGAATATACCTACCGAATAAGTGCCTATACTTCTGAAACCACGTCGGATTACAGCGCAATAATGAGTGTTACCATAACCGCGACCAATGCGTTTGTTGTTGATAACTCCGAAAACGTTTTTTCTCTCGGACAAAATTATCCCAATCCGGTTTCGTTAAATACGATAATTCCATTCCAACTGCCTCAAAACAGTCAGGTAAGTATTTCTTTACTAAGTGTTGAAGGAAAGTTGCTAAAAGTATTGTTGAACAAAGAAATGGCAAAAGGAGAGCATAAATTTAATTTTAATGCAGAAGGATTAGAAAATGGAATTTATTTTTACCGGTTAAGGTCCGATTATTTTGTTGAATCGAAAAGTATGCTAATTAAAAAGTAATTCTTTATATGGTTTTCGTCTAAGAGAGGGCTGTCTCAAAAAAGTTTCCAAAGGCCGTCTTTCCGAACTTATTTCAGAATCCAAATAATCAGATATCTAATGCCATGAGGATTTTGGATCAAGTTAGTTCTGGATGGCATCAAAACAGACTTTTGAGACAGTCTCTTTTTTTGCTGTAACAAAACTATTTTGCGTTAAACTCGCGGATTGCATCCAGCATGGCGACAATATTTTCTGCCGGGACATTTGCCTGGGTGTTGTGTACCGTATTAAAAATAAAACCTCCGTTTTTGTTTAAAATTTCGCAATTTTGAAGTACGTGTTTACGCACTTCTTCTGGTTTTCCAAAGGGTAGTATTTTTTGTGTGTCAAGGCCGCCTCCCCAAAAAATAATATTGTTACCATATTTTTCCTTCAGTTTTTTAGGATCCATTCCGGCTGCATTTATCTGAACCGGGTTAATGATATCAAAACCTGCCCGGATAAAACTATTCATAAAGGTTTCAACAGCACCACATGAATGTTTAAATGTTTTCCAGTCAGTATTTTCATGAATCCAGTCGTTCATTTTTTTGTAATAGGGGAGCCACATTTCATCAAATTGTTGCGGTGAACAGAAGGTAGAAGTTTGGGTTCCAAAATCGGTTCCGCAAATAAAAACTGCATTTACTTTGTTGCCCACAACCGCAAAAATACGGCGGAGGTTTTCAATTGCGATTTCAACCTGTTTTTCAAAAATATTTTTTATATAATCGGGCCGTGTAATGGTGCTCATATACCATTCTGCAACGTCACGAATTCCTTTTGGGTTTTTAAGTTGAATTCCGGGTATCAGGGCAATATCACCAAGAGCAGTTCCCCCAAAGTTGGCAATTACTGCTTTGCCTGAGAAATAAGCTTTGTCCACTTCAACGCGCCAGTGTTCCAGTTCGTCATCTGTTATTAATCCAAATTCTTCCAGATTATTTTCTACATTTAACTCCTCTTCAACAATTGGTTGTTGGCGGATAATAGCATCAAAAAAGAATCCCGATTTTGGCATCTTTGCTGAGGCAGGAACAGAGATATCGCCTTCCGGATGCATGAGTGTATTTTCATTTTCATCGGTTGTTACATTAAAATTCACCGGAACCATAACGCGCTGTCCCCACGGCGTTTTCCATTCTTTGTAAGGTGCATGGTTATAAAAGCCAAACATGCTGTTTTTACCCCAGGCTCCAACTACATCAATGCCGATGGAATCGATAAGTTCCCAACCAACTTCACCGAGCATTTGAAACGGTTCAATTACCCGGATAGGTTTTCGCTGAAGACCAAAATGCCTTCGTAAACGAGAAATGGTTTGCACATGAATACCGGTTACCCCTGACGATCCCAGATCAATTACGATTCTGTCGGGTTGCTGATGATTTACAGCTTTTAAAAATTGTTGCCTTGAATCCATATCATGTTTAGTTTTATTTAAATTAGTTTACACTTCCAAAGCCAATTTATATCAAATTTCGTTTCGTTGGATGACAAATTTAAAATAGAATTATTCCAAATAATTTTTCCGGGATAAGATTAAAATTATCTGTTAGAATATTTTGTTTTAATTGGTTGAAATTCTATGGTAAAGAGGTAATTAGTCAGGTATTTCTGTCAATAAGGCATGATGAGGAATGAAGAGAAATCCTTGTATTACAAAAAAATCTCTTCATTCTGTAATATGGAAATAATCTTTTAAAGACTTTTTAAATAGTCAACTACCTTGGTGTGGCCATTATTTTGAGCGAACATCAGCGCATCTTCTCCGTCAACATCCTTTAGGTTTGGGTTTGCACCATACTCTAAAAGAATTTTAATGTTTTCAAGTTGTCCTTCGGCTGCTGAAAACATAAAAGCCGTGAAATGTTCCACTTTGTCCTGAATATTAGGTTCTGCATCTTTCTCGAGGAGAATCTTTACCGTTTCAGGGAAAGGCCCTGAAGCAGCAAACATCAATGCTGAACGCCCGTTTATATCTGTTAAGTTAACATCTGCATTGTATTTTAAAAGCTCTTCAACAATCTGCTTGTAGCCATTGAAAGATGCGTACATGAGCGCTGTGCGGCCATCTCCGTCCTTTTCATTAACATCAGCACCTTTTTCAAGAAATTCTTTTACTTTTTCCAGGTCACCGTTGCTTGCAGAAGGCAATATTGTAAGTGTTGATTCAGTTTGCTTTTGCGTTATTTGTTGTTGTTTTTCTGAAGGCGAGGGTTGGCTGTTTTTTTCTTTTTTCTCTCCGGAACAAGCAAATAGAAAGACAGTTATCAGAATCAAAAAAGTATTTATTGATAAAATATTTGCAGAATTTTTGTTTTTAGTCATTTTCAGATTAGAGTTGATGTTTTAATATTTTAGCCAAAACTAATCAAATTAATTTTCTTTCTAGCCTATGAAGGGCTTTGGTTCAAATTTGTTTTTTGAAGCTATCGTTTCCAGTATTCAATTCCTGGATTCGCTTTTACTTTCTCCTTATATTCTTCTATAAAATGCTGGTTTGAAGTATCACTGTCATTATATTTTTCTCTCAATTTTTCCAACTGATCGTGAAGTTCTTTCTTTATGTTATTGTAAGCGGCGTCATCATAAACATTTTTCATTTCCATCGGGTCCTTTTCCAAATCGTACAGTTCCCAGTCATCAATATCATAATAGAAGTGAATAAGTTTATACTTGTCGGTGGTAATTCCGTAATGACGCATTACATTGTGTTCTGACGGATGTTCGTAATAATGATAATAGTGTGCTTTTCTCCAATCAGCAGGTGTTTTTCCCTTTAAAATGGGCAGTATGCTTCGTCCCTGCATTTCCTGAGGGGCATCAGCTCCGGCAATATCTATAAAGGTCTCTCCAAAATCGAGGTTGGACACAAGGTCGTTGTTTATGGTTCCGGGGTCTACAACGCCTGGCCAGCGAATTAATAATGGCGTTCTGAGTGATTCTTTGTACATCCAGCGTTTGTCAAACCATCCGTGTTCACCCAGGTAAAAACCCTGGTCGGAACTGTAAACTACTATTGTATTTTTATCCAGACCGGTTTCCTTTAAATAGTCCAGTAGTTTACCGACACTTTTATCAACGGCTGATATACATGCCAGATAATCTCTCATGTAGCGCTGGTATTTAAAGCGCACCAAATCTTTACCTGTTGGATTTGTTTTTTTGAATTCTTCATAAATAGGCCCGTACATTGCATTCCAATGTTTTAGCTGTTCTTCGTTTAAGCCCCGGCGTGGCTGGTTTGTCATTTTCAGGTCCCGCTTAAGGGTCATGGTATGAGCAATGGTCATATTGTTTTGGGCTGCAGCCTCCCGGTCTCCTGAATAGTCGTCAAAAAGCGTTGCCGGTTCGGGGAAAGTTACATCCTCGTACATCCCCAGTTCGTTGGGGCCGGGGTCCCATGCCCGGTGCGGGGCTTTGTGCCACATCATCACCATAAAAGGCTCTGTTGAATCTTTTACACCGCTGAGCCATCGGATGGTTTTGTCTGTAATAATCTCAGTGGTATAACCTTCCATATTGTACTGGCCATCCTGGTTGATAAATGTGGGATTGTAATAACTTCCCTGTCCGGGAAGAATATCAAAATAATCGAAACCTGTAGGTGTGCCTCCCAAATGGAGTTTACCAATTACTGCAGTTTTGTAACCTGCTTTTTGAAGAACCTTGGCATAGGATTGTTGGCTAAAATCAAACCTGGATCCCATCGTGTTATCAATAAAACCGTTCTCATGGCTATACTTTCCGGAGAGGATTGTGGCACGCGAAGGTCCGCAAATGGAGTTGGTAACCAGGCAGTGGTTAAAACGCATACCTGCTTCGGCCAAACGATCGATGTTAGGTGTTGGTGCAATTTCAGCCAAATCTCCACCATAAGCGCTTATGGCCTGGTAGGCATGATCATCGGCCATGATAAAAATAATGTTGGGTCTTTGTTTCTGCTTCTCGTCAGAGTCTGAGTCACAGCCTGACTGTACAGTAACAGAAAACAGTATCAACAGAAATCTCAAGGTTAATTTTGTTGGTTTCATTTTATTGAGTTAGTGTTTTTGTCGATTTCTCTTTGGCCTTATCAAATCTTTTTCTCATTGTTTCCAGGTCGTTTTTTGCAGAGGCATTATTTACCAGATTTTTATGTTCTTCCGGGTCTGACATGTGATTGTACAATTCTTCATTATCTGCTCCAACTTCAGCTCCCCAACGCGTGTATCTGTAGTCGCCAAAAACTAAAGTTCCTGATTCGCCTCGGTCGGTTACCGTAAATGCTTCAGTTTTTTTATCCGCTTGCTCGCCATTTTTTATGACGTCAGCAAGGCTTTGCCCCTGCAAAATATCAGGGGCTTCTTTTGTGTATCCGCAGAGATCAACCAATGTTGGATAAAGATCAATAAGTTCAACAATGGATTGAAACTCCCCCCTGTAATTATCCTCTGTTTCCGGAACTGAAATAATCAATGGCACCCTGACGGTCCCTTCCCATAAACTGGTTTTGGACCAGCAATCGTGTTCGCCTAAGTTGTAACCATGATCGGAAAGGAAAATAACGATGGTGTTTTTGCGTAAATCCAGTTGGTCAAGCGTGTTCAAAAGCCGCCCTACCTGTTGATCCATAAACCGAACACTGGCCATGTATGAACTTATGGTTTTCTTTTTCTGAACTTCATTCATACCCCAGATTTTTTCGTTTTGTCTCCGAAGTGCCTGTTCCGGTACATCATCGCTAACCACAACCGGTGGCAGAACCGACTCTTCGTCGGGATAATGGGCAAAACAACTCTCAGTTGAAATAAGCGGAACGTGAGGTCTTACAAATCCAACGGAAAGGAAAAAAGGAGCATCCGGTTTTATCTTTTTTTTGTTTGTTGCGCCTTCTGCCGGCTTTTTCGCACGACTTTCGAGGATGGCAATAGCCTGGTTGGCGGCGATATAGTCGGTTTGGTAAAAACGTAGTGAATCGGGTAAAATCATTCGTGCAAAGTTGCCTCCGTAATGGAGGCTTTTGGGTGAAAGCAACTCCAGTTTACCTGGGCTCAGGGTTTCCGGTCCCATCACGTTAAAAGCGTAATCCCATGAGGTGGGATCGTCGCCTCCCGGTTCTCCGCGTTCAATTCCACCGGGTACTCCCATATGAAATATTTTTGATACGCGTGCCGTGAAATACCCCTGTTCCCGGAAAAATCCGGCCATTGAAGGATGGTCTTTTAAAGCCGGGTTTATTTTTTTGTAGCTACCAGGTTTGTCGTCATTTACCAAAACGCCGTTGCTTGCCGGGTATAAACCACTCATAATCGATGCTCTTGACGGTCCGCAAAGAGGGTATTGGCAATAGGCTCTGGTAAACATAACGCCTTCACTTGCCAGTCGGTCAAGGTTTGGGGTATGTTTGTTAACATCCATATATGGACCTATTCGTGTGTTCAGATCATCGGAGAATATAAGCAAAATATTGGGTTGGGCATTTGAAAAATTTGGCAGTATAAACCAACACAAAAGAAACAAGTACCTGCTCTGGGAATTTATTTTTGATATGGAAGTACTAAGTAAATTCATTTTATTTTATCATTGTGCCTGAACATCGAGGTAAGCTTTCAGATATTTTTGATCGTTAGCATCACTGTCTCCGTAATTTTCTCTGGCAGTGTTGAGTTTTTCATGCATCATTTCCCGAACGTCGGCATACGCCGGATCGTCGTATACATTTTTCATTTCCATCGGATCTTCTTCCAAATCGTATAATTCCCATTCATCAATATCATAATAAAAGTGGATGAGTTTATACCTGTCGGTAGCCACGCCGTAGTGTCTTTTTACCATGTGAATAGACGGGTATTCATAATAGGTGTAATAAGCAAAATCGCGGAATTGTTCTGTTTTGCCACCTACCAGGCCGCGGAAAGACTCTCCCTGCATTTCAGTGGGAGTTTCCAATCCTGCATAATCAAGAAATGTGGGAGCAAAGTCGAGGTTTTGAACCAACTTGTCAATTTTTGTTCCCGGCTTAATTTCTTTGGGATATCGTATGAGCAACGGTGTTCTGAAAGACTCTTTGTACATAAAACGTTTATCAAACCAGCCGTGCTCTCCGAGGTAAAATCCCTGGTCGGAAGTGTAAACAACAATGGTATTGTCAGCCAGTCCTGCTTCATCCAGATAATCGAGCAATTCTCCAACTCCTTCGTCAACCGATGCAATACAAGCTAAATAATCCTGCATATAACGCTCGTATCTCCAGTGCATTAGTTCTTTATTGTCTGATTTTATTGATGGATAGATTCTTTTGAATTCTTCATTTATAGGTTGATAAACAGCGTCCCAGGCAGCTTTTTGGGTTTCATCCATTCTGCCTGTGTTGTTATTAAAAGCATTTACTCCCCAGTTTGAGGTTTCTTCTATCCCAAGCTCGTCCATTACCTCAGGATAAAGTTTTGAATCGCCTGCCCAATTCTGATGTTTCAAAATATTCATTTCAGCTTCTTTTGCTGCTGTTCCTCTTCCTTCAAAATCATCAAAAAGAGTGGCTGGTTCTTCAAACTCCATTTTGGTGTATTGTTTATAGTATTTTTCGGCGGGCATCCATTCACGATGAGGGGCCTTTTGATGGTACAGCAGACAAAATGGTTTATTCGGATCACGTTTGTTTTTTAACCAGTTGAGGGCTGTTTCTGTAATAATCTCTGTAACGTACCCTTTTTTTTGCACTTTTTCGCCTTCAATGAGGAAATCAGGATTGTAGTAATTTCCTTGTCCCGGAAGTACCATCGAAAAATCAAACCCCTGCGGAATTCCATCCAGATGGATTTTCCCAATCATCGCTGTCTGGTAACCATTGGCCTGAAGTATTTTGGGGAAATTGGGTTGATCCCAGTTAAAGGCTTGTACGTTATCTACTTTACCATTTTTAAAACTGTGTTTTCCGGTGAGTAAAACAGCCCGGCTTGGTGCACAAAGCGAATTGGTGACACATGCCCGGGTAAAAATAGCCCCCCCCTCGGCGATCCGATCTATATTCGGCGTTTGATTAATACCAAAACCATATGCACTAATTGCCTGGTAGCCGTGATCGTCGCTCATTATATAGATGATATTGGGTTTTTGCTCCTCTTTTTGAAGAGTAGAAGTACAAGCAAAAATTCCTGTTATAACTGCGATAATGAAAAGTGATTTTAATAGATTTCGCTTCATTTTATGATTTTTCATTTTTGTTGTGGATGATTTGACCGTTTTTTAGATTATATTTTTTTCTCCCGGGTGATTTTTTAATTAAAAGTTTTAAGAATACACTTAAGCTTTGTGCAATATACAGTGTGAAAACTCACTCCACTTACCGTTACTGACGTGCCTCTCTTGCTTGTCTTCTTTGTTCCATTACATCGAGATATTCCTTGAGATATTTTTGATCCATCTCCTCACTGTCGCCATAATATTTACGCAATTCTGTTAGTTTTTCGTGCATCATTTTTTGAACGTCTGCATAGGCCGGGTCGTCATAAATGTTATGCATTTCGGTCGGGTCCTTTTCCAGATCATACATTTCCCATTCGTCAATATCATAGTAAAAATGCATCAGTTTATAACGTTCAGTTGCAACACCATAATGACGTTTTACCATGTGAACCGACGGATATTCGTAGTAGGTGTAATAAACAGCATCGCGCCACTCATCTGTTTCTCCGCTTACCAGTTTGCGGAAAGATTCTCCCTGCATTTCTTCCGGGATGCCAACACCTGCATAATCAAGAAAGGTAGGAGCAAAGTCGAGGTTCTGAACCAATTTGGTAACTTTTGTGTTGGGTTTAATCTCTTTCGGGTACCTTACTAGAAGTGGTGTTTTGAACGATTCTTCATACATAAACCGTTTATCAAACCAACCATGTTCACCAAGATAAAATCCCTGGTCGGAAGTGTAGACCACGATTGTATTTTCAGCTAATCCTGATTCATCAAGATAATCAAGCAATTCGCCCACACCGTCGTCAACCGATTGGATGCAGCGCAGGTAATCTTTGATATAACGGTTAAATTTCCAAAGCGCAACTTCTTTTTCTGAAAGCTTTTGTGCTTTCATCGCTTCATTTTTTGGAGTATATGCCGCCAGCCAGTCATCCATCTGTTCCTGGTTGAAACGTTTTAGTTGATTCATAAATCCTGTACTGTCGCCATTGGGGTCAACAATCATTTTGAAATCTTGACCCCATTGCGCATGACCGTCAACTTTCATCTCCTGCTCTTTTGCTGCAGTTCCCCTGTTTTTATAATCATCGAAGTAGTTGGATGGAGGGTCAAATGTTTTATCGTCGTACAGGGCAAGATATTCCTGAGCCGGTTTCCAGTTACGGTGCGGAGCTTTCTGGTGGTATAAGGCGCAGAACGGTTTATCTGGATCTCTTTTGTATTGCAGCCAGTTCAGCAAACTGTCGGTAATGATGTCGGTACAATATCCTTCAATCCGTTCCCATTTCCCGCTCCCGTTAACCATAAACTCGGGATTGTAATAATTGCCTTGCCCCCGTAACACCATTGAATAATCAAATCCCTGTGGGCTGCCATCCAAATGAATTTTACCAATCATAGCGGTTTGGTACCCGGCTGCCTGCAGTAATTTTGGGAAATTTGGCTGATCCCAGTTAAAAGGCTGAACATTGTCTACTTTACCATTTACAAAGCTGTGTTTTCCGGTTAACATGACCGCCCTGCTGGGAGCACAAATGGAGTTGGTAACACAAGCCCTGGTGAAAATTGCTCCTTCGTTTGCGAGTCTGTCGATATTTGGTGTTTCGTTTAATCCATAACCATATGCGCTGATTGCCTGGTAGGCATGGTCGTCACTCATGATGTAGATAATATTTGGCGGCTGCCTGGTTTCTTCCTGTTGGGGAGAACAGGAAATAATTAACACGCTGCAAATAGCCAGTAAAAAGACAATTCGGATTTGATAATTTCGGTGCATAGTTTCTATCTTAAAAGTTGATTATCGTAAAATTAATACAATATTTAAAAAGGGATAGCTTTCAGCTTGTCTGAAAGCTATCTGTAACATTAACTAAACTTGACTATCATAAACATTTTAAAGTTTTGACAAATTGCTGCAATAGACTTTGTTGATTTTATATATTTCATTTTTTTTATTTCTCATTTTTCTATAATGGCTTAAAGCTATTGGCTAGTATTCTACCCAGTCTGTCTTGTATTTTCTGTTTTCATTTGGCGGTGGAAGAGATTTCCATTTATATCCACTTTTTTGAATCTCCGTGAGTTTATCTTTAATCTTTTGTTTGTAAATCCCGGCTTCCGGACAACTATTGATTATATTTTTTTGCTCTCCAATATCTTCACCCAAATCATATAATTCAAATTCTTTTACTGCCATAATATTGATATAATCCATATCAGGCTTTGAAAATGAATGTGCCCTTTTTATCGAATCATTATCCTTACCCATAATCATATAATTATCTATCCTCATGGCTATTTCAGGAGTTGTTCTGTAAAAGAACCAAAACAGATTGTTTTTCCGGTCAAAATCTTTTCCTTCCAGAAGGTTAAGGATACTTGTTCCGTCTATA
This sequence comes from Maribellus maritimus, assembly GCF_022267315.1. Lineage (GTDB taxonomy): Bacteria > Bacteroidota > Bacteroidia > Bacteroidales > Prolixibacteraceae > Draconibacterium > Draconibacterium maritimum. The sequence goes on along the minus strand of NZ_JAIKLE010000007.1, from coordinate 55,560 downwards.
ACTCTGTCTTTTGGAACATCTTTCCCTACAATCTCGCATATTGTTGGCAGCATGTCTACGAAGCCTGCTGATTCGTCAACAACCTTATTCTTCTGGAATATTGCCGGACAGCTTATTATACCGGGCACGCGAATTCCGCCGTCATAAAGATAACTTTTAACGGCTCTGAGGTTTCCATTTGAAGCGCTCCGGTAAGAACCATTGTCTGAACTAAAAAAAATCAATGTGTTTTCGGTCAGATTATTTTCCTCAAGATAGGCCAATAATCTACCAGCGGCCAAATCCATGTTTTCAACATTTGCAAGGTATTCAGCATCCTTCGGAGGGTAAGTACTGTATTTTTTCACCAACTCAGGAGGAGAAGCAACTTTCATATGAGGTTCATGAAAAGCTACATACATAAAAAACGGAGATTCCTTTTTATATCTGTTTTTCAACCACGATATTGCTTCATCGGCAACAATTTGACAAGAGTAACCTTGAACTTCACCAATTTCCTTTCCGTTTCTAACAAAATTTACGGGGTTGAGATGCGACGGGACAGCATTATTTTCTGTACCCAGGGAATAATCAAAGCCCTGGTCAATCGGTTGCGGGTGATTTAATAAAGAATCCTGGGGCAAACATCCGAGATGCCATTTCCCAAAATGAGCGGTTTGATAATGTTCTTCTTTGAGTATTTCGGCAATGGTAATCTCAGAATCTCTTAAATGCATCGGATGTTTTGGCGGGCGGTAGTTGTACATTCCAACACGCGAAGGAGAACGACCTGTCATTAAACCGGCCCGCGACGGAGAACAATTGGGAGCAGCAGCATAAAAATTTGTAAACAGAATGCCTTTTTCAGCAAGATTATCTAAATTGGGCGTGTTGGAAACTCCGCCATAGCAGCCTAAATCCGCATATCCCATATCGTCTGTAAGAATAAACAATATGTTTAAGTTGGATTTATTTTTACCGTCACTATTTATTGCTAAAGCATTTTGAAAAAACGAAATTAGAATAATTACTATCAATATTTGTTTGTTCATTTTCTTTGGTTTTAAGTTTGAAATGTTCCTGTATCACAAAAGAATAATCTTATTCTACAGGATTTGGTTTGGCTCCGCCATCGGGATTCCAATGGGTTACTTTTTTCAACTCCTTTTTTAGTTCATTGTATATATTTTTCTCTTTACCAGACAAATTATCATAAATTAAAGGATTCTCTTCAAGAATATCGTTTTTTATATTATAAAACTTTCCGCTATTGTATAATTTATAACCGGTAGTTTGTGCAAAATATCCCCGGTACTTATTTACCCTGCTATTCCACATTGGATCGTAATATATCAATATCTTATCTTGCTCTTTTTGTGGATCTTTTGAACTTATTGCAGGCAAAAACGAGTTACCATCTGTTTCAACGCTGTTATCCAGCAAATCGGCAAAAGTGGGCATAAAATCAGCAAAAGAGATCAAATTTGAACATACTGAACTATTTTCATTGTATTTGGGCCAGTGAGCAATTAAAGGTACGTGTGTTCCATCTGTAATGGTATTTCCCTTGGCGCCTTTTACAACTCGGTCTTTTGTATTGGAATAAATGGTAAAGTGCGTTCCGTTATCTGCGGTAAAAATGAATAAAGTATTTTCATACACATTGTTATCTTGTAACGCCTCTTCAATTTTACCGACAATTTTATCGGTATAGTTCATCATGTCAGCAAAAAATGAAGTATCGTTTTTATCTCTCAACGTTTTATCAAGCCATTCAGGTGAATCAGGAGTTGGAACAAAAGGGCTGTGAACCAAAACCATCGGATAATATAAAAAGAAAGGATTATTTTTATTTCTTTTTATAAAATCCACCGCATAATCAGAAAAAATGTCCGGACCATATTTATCGATTCCATAAAATTTAGCAACTCCATTGGTATTAATATACGGATTTGCATATCTCGACCCATTGTTGTCGGTAACCTGCCAAAGAGCGAATTCTTCAAATCCCATTTTGCCGGGCCGGGTTAAATCATCATAACCAGGAATTTTAAAAACAATTCCATTTAACTGCCACTTTCCAACAATGCAGGTTTTATATCCTGCTTCCTGCATTAAATGACCAAAAGTTTTTTCATTTTCATTTAAGTATCCAAAATATTCATAGTTCCTGAAATTATGTTTCCCCGTCATTATCTTTACTCTTGAAGGAGTACATAAAGGCTGGGAATAGCACTGCGTAAAACGAGTTCCTTTTTTTGCAATACGATCCAGTACAGGAGTAGAATATTCGACGCTGCCATTTACACCCAAAGTCTCATAGCCCATGTCATCAGCCATTATTAAAACAATATTTGGCTTTTGATTTTTTGGAGAGTTATGTTTATTTCCTGTTTCAAAAGGAATATAAAAGAGTTGTATTATAATAAATACCACTAAACAGTGTATATTACCCATATGTTTGAAATTAAAAATATTACAACGGCAATTATGGTTTTCCCAACCATAATTGCCTGTTTGAAAATTTTAATTGTAACCTGGATTCTGAGTTAACTCAGCCTCGGTATTTTTTTGAATTTCACTGTATGGAATGGGCCATAGATTTTGATGGTCGTAGAGATCAAAAAGTGTATTGTAAAGCCTGTTCCGTTCCACTAATTTACCAAGTCTGCATAGAGTTTGTAACCTGTTTTCTTCAAAAGCTAACTCACGAGCTCTTTCGTCAAGAATATAGTCAATATCAACGTCTTCAGCAGCTACTTCAGGTGCCTGTGCCCTGCTTCTCACGACATTAATATCTTTGGCTGCATTAGCCTTATCTCCTTTGCCCAGATATGCTTCGGCTCTAACCAAATAGGTTTCAGCCAGTCTGATCTGGTAAATGTTGGCGTAAGTTGTATTGGAAGGGCCTCCTTCCATTGTAATACTTCCGGGGACTGTTTGGTCCTCCAGCCAAACCTCAGCCGGATGGTCACCCATACTCATAATTTTGGCAACAATGTGAAAATAATCGCGACAAGTATCATCTGCTGTTTTGAATTCTACCAAATTATCTTTGAGTATCCATTGTCCATAATGAGGTGAGTTTGGGTCGTTTACCATGAGATCACGAACTATGTTATGATCTGCATTACGCATATCCTGATCCCAACCACTGTCATTCCAGATTTTATTGTAAAAATATAGACTTGGTTTCATTTGTCCCGCACCACGTCCACCATAGTAGGTATTGGCAGTAGGTAAAAATGCATTCCCGTCAATTTTAATTCGCCAGGTGCGAGGTCCAGAACAGGTTTCCCAGCGATAGCCTCCGTTATTAAGAGACACATCATCATATCCCCCTGGGACGTTACGGGCAAATTGAATAGTCCACAACGATTCGGTATTTCCTGATGACCTGTTTTGATTATCTTTTCTAAAAAGATCCCAATATACATCACCTCCATTAGCCCACGGTACTCCAGGCACAGGTTCGTCGTTAACCCGCGATCCAAAACGCTCTGTCATAAGCGCGGTTTCCGGAGCATCAATAGTAACGCTAGCTGCTGCGATAGCATTATCATAATCTTTCAGGCAAAGATATGCCTCAGCTAATGCATGGTAAGCTGCTAAATTACTTACTCGTGCATCATCGGTTTCAGTTATCGCCAGAAGGTTTGCAGCCGCAAATTTCAAATCATCCACACTTTGCTGGTACACTTCGTCTCGCGATGCTCTTACGAAGTCCCGTTTTGGCTCAGTTGTTTCTTCCAAAGTTATGGGCACTCCGCCATGGATATCCGCCAACATTTTATAGCAGTATCCTCTAAAGAACTTTGCTTCCGCCTGTACAAGTACTTTTTGTTCTTCAGTTAATTCAGAAATCTCAGCATCAGAACGACCAATAATTACATTTGCATCAAAAATTATCTGGTAACAAGGTTTCCAAAACGCCGTATAGACCCAGTTGCTGTGCGGGGTTAACAAATTAGGAAAATCTGCTGTATTCTGGTCGTACGTCACCATATCGGTACATGTCATTGATACACGTGGGGGACGAAAAGCATCTCTCGTTTGAAAAAAGTTGCTCCGAAATACCTGGTATAAGTTGAACAACGATGCTTCAAAATTTTCATAGGTGATATATGAATTCTCAGGCGCATAAAAATCAAGTGGTTCTTCTTTTAAAAATTCGTCTTTATTGCACGAGTAAGACAAAGTAAAAAGCAAAGCAAGTAGCAAAGTGCGGGATTTCATCAAAATATTCGCAATTTTTATTTTTATTTTCATTTTCATTTTTCTACTTTTTAAGTTAAAATTTAACTTCTAATCCGAAAGTATACCCTTTTAAAACAGGCCTTCCTCCCATACTTATTTTTTCTCCGGTTTCAGGGTCCCAACCGTTCCAATTGGTGAACGTAAGTAAATTCTTTCCATTGAAAAATAGTCGTAAATCCTGTAGGTTAATCTTGGTCAATAGCGACTCTTTGAAAGTATATGAAAGATTAACGTCCTGCAGGCGAACAAAGCTTCGCGGAATATATCTGCCAGCCCCAAGTCCACTAGAATAACTAACGCCCATACGTTGGTAACGGGCATCCTGATTCTCAGGTGTCCACAAATCACTATTGGCCGGGAAGTTTGTGTTATCGAACATTGTTCCATTCAGGCTATTAAATGACATCATATCATCTTTTCCCAGATAAAATTTATCGTTACCCCAAACAGAATTAATAAAAAACGACAACTTCCAGTTTTTATAAATAAAACTGTTGTCAATAGCGATTCGGAATAATGGATCAGAAGTTCCAAGGATATGTTTATCCAATGGGTCAATTATCCCACTTTCATCATAATCCAGTATTTTATAAGAACCCAAATCAGCCGTGACTGGTATTGCCCCAGCATAATAATCATCGAACTGCCAAAGTTCTCCTGTTGTGTAATAATCGTAAATGGCATTCAGCGACTCTCCGATAAATAGTCCTTCGGAAACAAGATCGTCTTCAACACCATCGCCATCATTATCGTATCCTAATAACTCAACGAGTTCATCGCGATTTAGTGAAAAAACTAAAGAGCTATTCCATCTAAAATCATTGTGCTCTACATTTATGGAAGATAGAGTTACTTCAAAACCATAATTATGAATTTTTCCTAAATTATCAGGAAAAGTTTCAAAACGGGAGATACCCGGTATATCAACATCATAAAGCAAATTCTTGGTGTTATTATTATAATATTCAACAGTCCCCCAAAGACGCTGGCCCAATACCGAAAAATCCAACCCCAGATTTAATCCGGTGGTGGTTTCCCATTTTAAATTTGGACTTGCTAACTCAGTGATTCCCTGAGTATATACTGGTGTTTGACCACCGTCGATGTAATTAAAATTGCCGTTAACTCTTGCCAAAGTTTGGTAACGCCCAATAGTACGGTTTCCATTACTTCCATACGAAGCCCGGATTTTCAAATTGTCAAGCCATGTTAATTTTTCCATAAACGATTCTTCGGATATAACCCATGCAAACGAAGCAGAGGGGAATGTCCCGAATTTATTTTGGGTTGAGAAGCCAGAAAAACCATCACGCCTGATGGTTCCGGTAAAAAGATATTTCTTTTTGTATCCATAAAAAAGTCTACCCATAGTATAAAGTGAAGCTTCCTCCCAAGCGCCTGTGTTAACTGACTGTAAAGTAGCGTCCCCTGCTTCCAGTTTGTCGTACCCTAATTCCTTTGATGCGAATCCAGCTGCATTAGCCTGTGTAGAGGTAGCCATTCGTTGTTCAGTTCCAAAAACAAATGTGGCATTTATTGCGTGAGTATCATCAAAAGAATGCTCATAATTCAATATATTGTCGTTGGTCATTTCAGTCCGACGTTCTTCATATTTTTGACCTTCTCCTATAAAACTGTTTGCATAATCACGAAACCAGTATTGACTAAGTGTTATGTAGTTTATGTTAAAGTTGGGTTTAAATGTCAACCCTTCTATAAAAGGAAGTTTTATAGAAGCATATATATTTCCGAACATATTATACCGTTTATTGTAATCATCGGCATTTGCAAGGTAAATCGAGTTTGTACTGACACCTACAGCATGTGGAAAAGGATTAAGTGTAACGCCATCCTCATAGTAAGGTGGATCAAACCAGTCATCTCGATAACGGTTTCCAAGAGGCAAGTCCTGTCCTGAATAATCGCTGAGTGTCATAAAAGATTGTATTCCCATTTTAAACCAATCGGTAATTTGGTTGTCGAGGTTGATACGGGCATTCCAACGGCTGTAATCTTCGTTAAGCATATACCCGACCTGGTCGGTGTATCCAATCGATACAAAATACCCAGAACTTGCTGTCCGCTGCTGAAGTGAGATGTTGTGGTTTTGAGTGTGCATTTTATCTCTCGTAACATAATCATACCAATCAAAAGTCAAATTGTTCTCAATTGCCCTTAATTGTTCCGCATCGCGCATCAAACTTCCTACTTCCCAATTTGGATTTGATTCGAGATACCCTGATTCTTCGGTACGACTATTAAAAAAGTGTCCTGCAATAATCCTTTGAATATGTTGCTCAGGAGTTTCTGGAACGAATTCTACAGATGGTGTTTCAAAAGTGTACCTGCCTGAATAAGTAATGGTTGGTTTAGTACTTTTTTCTCCAACTTTTGTTGTGATAATTACGACACCATTTGTCGCCTGAGAGCCATAAATTGCTGTTGAACTCGCATCTTTCAATATATCAATTGATTCGATATCGTTTGGGTTAATATCTACCATACTACCACGAAAAATTACACCATCTACAACAATTAATGGGTTCTGACTACCAGATATTGATGTCCTTCCTCGAATAGAGATATTTGGATTCTCTCCAGCCTGATTAACTTGTCCTACATTCAATCCTGCAGTTGAACCCTGTAAAGATTGAACTAAAGATACCCCCTGGCGCTCTGTTATTGTTTCACTGGACACTCTGGAAACGGAACCTGTCAAATCACTTTTTTTTACTGAACCATAACCGATGGCAACAACCTCTTCTAAACCTATTACATCTTCTTCTAACGTAACGTTGATTTGCGTCTGGTTACTTATCGGAATTTCCTGTAATTTCATACCAACAAATGAAAAAACAAGAACAGCATCACCGGAAACATTTTCTAGCGTATATTTTCCTTTTACATCTGTCACTGCCCCTTGCGTGGTACCTTTTAATACTACAGTCACTCCAGGTAGTGGTTGATTATTAGAATCAGTTACTATTCCTGTAACTGTATTTGGCTGTTGCTGACTCTGTAGAAAAGAGAAATTGGCGATTTCTTCAGAGTCTTTGGAAAGCGCTATTTGCCGGCCTCTTACTTCGTAGGTAACACTGGTATTATCAAATAATTCATCCAGAATCTCGAAGATTTTTTTGTTCTTTTGAGAGATTGATGTAACTCTGTCAACATCCACCCTATCGCTGTAAAAGAAACGAAATTCACTTTGATCCTCAATTTGGCCAAGAATTTCTTTCACAGTTGAATTCCTCATATTTAAGGTAAGCTTAGTTGACTGCGAATAGCTTTCTGAAGCGATACTGCCTAAAAATGTAATTAGAATTAAGAAGACTGTTAGTTTCATTTTCATTAGCATTTTATATGCCACAGGCATGTTACCCGGGCATAACCGAATTTTTTTCATAATTTTGTTTTTTGGTTTAATTATTTGTGTTAAATCAAAATTCTTAAGAGGTGAATATCACATGACTTGGCGGACAGTGGTTTTGCCTCTTTTTTTTTATAAATAGCTTAAAGGCGAATCCTCAATTTTTAAGAGTAAAAAATGATTTTATTCTCTTGAAATCATAAGGATTCAGATTTAATGAGTGTTCACATAGGCATTTCGTTTAAGCGTTAAAAATTATCTAATCATAAAATATCCGTATTGTACGGGTTTTTTCATTGTAATAATACGATATCGGAGCAGTAACCTTTAGTAATTCCAATACTTCGCTGAAAGACTCCATTTCAAGTGTTCCTGAATACCATATTTTTGATAACCGGGGATCGTCGTCCAGTTCAATCGTAACATTGTACCATCTTTCAAGTCGTTTAACTGCTGAGGGCAAATATTCTTCCCTGAAGATAAGTTTTCCCTCTTTCCACGAAGTGTAAAGTTCAGTATCGACATTTTTTACACTAATTTTTGATTCCAAAATATCGGCTTGTTGTCCGGGATGCAGAGTAACCCGTTTTTTTGTATTTTTTTCGGTAATGCTTACAATTCCCGAAACAAGCGTCGTCTCAAAAACTTCATTTTTGAAAGCTTTTACATTAAACGATGTACCCTGAACTTCTACGTTGCCATATTCTGTTGAAATGACAAAATGTTTTTTGTCTTTTTTGACATCAAAAAACGCTTCACCTGTGAGTTTTACTGAACGAATTTCTCCAAATTCTGAAGGGTAGGAAAGTTTGGAACCCGAGTTGAGCCAAACCACAGAACCATCAGGTAGTTCAAAATTTGTTTTTGCTCCCAGGGGAGTTGAGATGTTTTGAGTAACCAATACTGATGTTACGTCGCGGGTTTCAGTTGCCCAAAAAGTGAACAAAACCCCAAAAATAAATGCTGCAGCCACAGACGCAGTTCTTCGTAGTTTTATTTTTCCTCTTTGATGTTTTTCTGTGTTTTGAATTTTTTTCAATAACGAGCGCCATCTCATTTCCAGGCGGCGATCAGTTGAAGAGAGTAAATCATTTTGTATATTCTCCTGCTCCGAAAGAAAAAGATTTTTGTTTGTTTCGCTCTCCTTTACCCAGGAAAGCAGAAACTCCTCTTTTTCTTCCGAAAGTTTTCCTTCCAAAAAATTTTGAATTAACTCTTTTATTTTTTCGTTGCTCATGCTCTTTTGCGTGGTTTTAAAGAATAGACAATCCAGTTTCAATTTTACCAACCTTAAGAATTATATTTTTTGAGAAGTGGGAAAGTGGGGATGTCGGAGATTTCATTTTTGCTTTTTGTCGCTTTAAGTCAGGTTGGCGTATAATTTTTACCTTTTTGTGCAAATGTATAACAGCAACAATGGCGGAATAAATTTTTTCCGTGCAATTTCAAGTCCTTTAGCCAGATGCTTATCGACCATAGTTGTCGAAATATTCATGATTTCTGAAATCTCCCGTATTTTTTTACCCTCAATCCATTTTAAGTGAAAGGCTTCACTGCAACGGTCAGGCATTTGAGTGATAACATCTTCAATAATTTGAGACAAATTCTTTTCCATGGAATCAAAATCGTCTTCGATGCCAAAACTTATGTGATATAACTCCTCTGATTTTAATTGTGCCTGAGAACTTAAATATTTTTCTTCTATTACTTTTCGTTTTAATATGTTCAGGCATTTATTTCTAACCATTTTGAAAAGATAGGAGGTAAACTGCTTTTCGCTGATAAATAATTTTCTTTTGTTCCATACTTCAATAAACACTTCTTGTATGAGATCTTCAGTAACAAAAGAATCATCCAGAAAATGATGCGCATATTTAAATAATCGGGGATAGTAAAGTTTAAATAATTTCTCGTAGGCGGGAGTTTTACCTTTACGAAGTTCATTTATAACTTTATTAATTTCCGTTACTTTACGCATAGCCGGTTGTAGTTGTAGACAAAAATATGAAAAAAAGAACCCAAATTTTTGAGAAGAAAGTTAATAGATCAACAATAACATGAATAAAAGTTAGATTTGTACTCGTAAAAAACAATAAAAATATGAGTCATTTACTTCCCGTAATTATTTTAGTTTGGACACTGAATATTTTCACTTCAGCTGTTGGGCAGAAAAAAAATGAAACATTGACAAACCTCAATCTTGAATTTGTGGAATTGCAGACAAATTCCGATGCGAGTATTCGCGGGTTGTTTGTTGTGGATGAAAACGTGATTTGGGCGAGTGGTTCGGGCGGAACCGTTTTGCGGTCAACTGACGGAGGCAAGAATTGGATTGACGTGAAGGTTCCCGGGCAAACAGCGAATGACTTCAGAAGTATTCATGCGTGGGATAAAAACAAGGCTTTGGTTTTTGGAGTTGCCGGACCCGATTTTGGTTTTTTAACCGAAGACGGAGGAGAAAGCTGGAAGGTGGTGTATAAAAATGCTGCACAAGGCGCTTTTTTCGATAGCGTGAAATTTTCCGACAGTGACACAGGGCTGGCAGTAAGCGACCAGATTGATGGAAAGCCCTTGCTGATAAAAACGACAGATGGAGGGAAAAACTGGAGAAAGATAGAGAACCTTCCGGCTGTAGTGGATGGAGAAGCTCATTTTGCCGCATCAAATACCTGTATTGAATTTTTATCCTCCGGGAAAGCATGGATTGCAACGGGAGGAGCAGCTGCCCGCGTTTTTTATTCGGAAGATTTTGGCGAAAACTGGGAGCTTGTAAAAACACCAGTGATTCAGGGAAAACCGTCGTCCGGAATTTTTTCGATTAGTTTTAAAAATGAGAGGGAAGGAGTTGTTATTGGCGGTACATATGACAAGCCAGAGCAAAATAAACAGATTGCTGCTTACACAACCGACGGGGGAAAGAACTGGATTTCCGCTGAAAAAATGCCTGAAGAATACCGCTCTTGCGTGCAGTTTGTTGCTGATGAGAAAGAAAATTTCTTTTTCGCTATTGGCAAAACCGGCTGCGATCTTTCAGTTGACGGGGGAAAGAACTGGAGTTTTCTTGTTAAAACCAATTATTATACGTTTCGCGCCGTACCGGGAAAATTAGCTGGTTTTGTTGCCGGTGCAGAGGGAAGAATTGCCCGTGTTGAATTCAATTAAAAAAACGGGCTATATTTTCCGGAACCCGTTTTGCTGATTTATTCTGTATGCTAAAAATTTCTTATTCTTCCCACGGAACTTGGTTTGACTTATAAAAATCGATTCCCAGGTCTTCAAATCTTTTTCCATGTTTTGCCAGACGCATTTTGTATTCGTTCCAGTCTCGTTTTTCAGGAGCTGTCCAGCCAATTTCTGCATAGCCCGGCAGGCGTGGAAAAACCAGGAATTCCACTTCATCTATATTTGTAACTGTTTCCGACCAAAGAGGGGCTTCAATTCCGATGATGTTTTCTTTGGTAACTCCGGGTACCAGTGTTGCCGGATTCCATGTATACCCATGATCAACTTCAATATAACCCGCCCAGTGTAACCCGAGGTGAGTTGTGGAATCGTACTGCATATCGAGGTAGGCCCGCGCTGCCGGCGACATGATTACCCTGGCACCTTTTTCAACTCCCGTTGTAGTGTTTTCCACGTCGGCCCAAAACTGAACCGTGGCATCGTCAACCAGTTCAGCATTGGCAATTTCGTCCCAACCAATTACTTTTTTGCCGTATTTTAATACAATTGGCTGAACCCTGTTTACAAAATAAACATAATCATCGTGGGCTGTAACATGCGACTCATCGCCGCCAATATGAATGTACGGTCCCGGTGTTAAAGCGGCCAGCTCCCGAATTACATCATCAATAAATTGGTAGGTTATTTCTTTGTCCGTACAAAATGTACTGAACCCAACTTCTGTTCCGGTGTATAATTCCCGGGCTTTTCCATCGCAATTTAATTCGGCATAAGAAGCCAGTGCAGCATTGGTGTGTCCCGGCATGTCAATTTCGGGGATGATTGTAATTTGCCTTTCCTGTGCATATTTTACTAGTTCAGTATATTGTTCCTGGGTGTAAAAGCCACCGGTTCCGCCACCAACTTCTGTACTTCCGCCTATTTCTGTTAATTTTGGCCACGACTTTATTTCAATTCTCCATCCCTGGTCGTCTGACAAATGCAAATGCAGTATATTCATTTTATACATGGCCAGAAAATCAATAAATTGTTTAACCTCTTCAACATTAAAAAAATGACGTGAAACATCCAGCATCGCTCCACGGTATCCGAACTCAGGGAAATCGCGAATGATACCCGTTGCAAATTCTATCGGATCTTCAGCATACAGTTTCTCCGGAATAGTTTGTAACAAGGTCTGAACGCCATAAAAGCATCCCGCAACTGTTTTGGCTTTTATTGCAATCAGTTTTTTGCCAATATTTAGCTCGTAGCCCTCGGTATCTAATTCTGAATCTTCGTTTGCAACAGTAAAATATACTCCTTTTTTAGGTGTTGCATTTGTTGACTCCACCTTTAAATTTACGCCGGAAGTCCGTTTGATTTCCAAGGCAAGGTATTCAGCTACCGTTTGAAGTCCTTCTACACTTTCTTCATAATAAATAACAGATGATTCTTTCAATTCAAAAGAATTTCCGGTAACATCAACACTAACCGGCTTTGGAATAAAAGCGGTTTCGGAAAGATCGGTGGAAGGTTGTTGTGTACATCCGATTTGAAGAATTACCAGTGCTAAAATTCCTGCAAAGCCAAATTTGTTTTTCATAAAAGAAGATTGTTTTACTTTTGTTTGAGCGATAAAATTATGGATTTGATTTTAAGAATCACAATTAATTTGTAAGGTTTTGAAGCATTTGTCTTTTTCTGAATTGTTTTGGAGTACATCCGTTTATCTCTTTAAACTTCCGGTTAAAATTCGACAGGTTTCCAAAACCGACACGGTAGCAAATATCTGAAATATTAAATTCTTCCTGTTGCAACAACTTACAAGCCTGCCCAATTCGATACTCTGTTAAAAAGTCGATGTAAGTTTTTCGTGTTCGTGTTTTGAAGTAGCGGCAAAACGAATTTACTGTCATGTTTGAAACTCCGGCAACCTCCTCCAGGCTAATTGGCCTGTAAAATTCATTTAAGGTAAACCGGAAAACAGCATCGAGACGTTTTTCATCGGTTTCATTCAGGTTATTATACATCCCTTCGGTTGCAAGAATCTGCCCATGATTTGATTTGGAAAGAAGGGTTACCAGCTGCAATGTGAGAAGTAACCTGTTTATTTGGTTTTCTTTTGAAACCTTTTCAATAATTTCCGCTTCTTTTGGATGAAAAGAACCAGGGTAAAAAAGTCCGCGCCTGGCTTTTTGCATGTATTCTTTTATCATTTTAGTTTCAGGGAGGTTCCAGAATGCGTTGCCAAAAACTTCACTTTCAAAATATATGGATAAAGCCTGTGCCGTTAGGCCATTTTCTTCGTGGTAATATTCCGGATCGTTTCGAAGGGCATGTGGTAAGCCCGAACCAAAAACAAAAATATCACCGGGTTGAAACGCAATAAACTGGTTGCCGGCAATCACATTACCGGTACTTTCTTTTATAAGTGTAATCTGGAATTCGTTGTGCTGGTGCAAAATATCATAGAGGTGGGGGAGCAGGTCATTTTGAATCCAAATGGATTGATCGGCGGGTTTTGCAATTTTAAAAGGCAGGATTTTCATACCGTTTTTTTTAAAGTAAGCTTGAATAATATGTAATATTCCCGAATAATGGTTTGTTTGATAAAACATAGATAAGATAGTATTGGTTCATGATAATATCAAAACAGTTCGTGTTACAGCTTTATTTTATTTTTGAAGAATAAAAGATGATTAAATATTTAATAAATAAAATAAGACAACATGAATTTTGAATGGAAGGGAATATTTCCCGCAATTACAACAAAGTTTACATCGGCTGATGAGTTGGATTTTGAAGCATTTGATGTAAATCTTGAAGCTCAAATTGAAGCCGGAGTAGATGGCATTATCCTCGGGGGATCGCTGGGAGAAGCCAGCACTTTGTTGCAGGATGAAAAAGATGCCTTGTTGAAACATACGAAAAGTGCATCAAAAAACAGGATTCCGGTATTGATGAATATCGCCGAACAGTCGACAAAATTTGCTGTTGATGCAGCGTTAAAAGCACGAGATTTTGGAGCAGATGGATTAATGTTGCTTCCGCCAATGCGCTACACTTCCGATGAACGGGAAACAGTAACTTTTTTGCGTGAAGTGGCAACAGCAACTGAATTGCCCATTATTTTGTACAATAATCCGGTAGATTATAAAATATGGTTATCTCCTGAAATTTTCAGGCAGTTGGAAGATTTGCCAACCATTCAGGCTGTGAAAGAGTCAACGCGCGATATTTCGAATGTAACGCGTATGAAAAATGCTTTTGGCGATCGTTTTGCGGTTTTAACCGGAGTTGATACCTTGGGTATGGAAAGCCTTTTGATGGGGGCTGACGGTTGGGTAGCCGGTTTGGTTTGTGCCTTTCCAAAAGAAACTGTGGCCATTTACCGCCTAATCAAAGCAGGAAAAATTGACGAAGCACTCAAAATTTATAGCTGGTTCCTGCCGGTTTTGGAACTCGATGTATCAACAAAATTGGTTCAGAATATCAAATTGGCGGAGCGTCTTACCGGATTGGGAAATGAAAATGTCCGTGCACCACGTTTGCCATTGGAAGGAGAGGAGCGTGAGCGTGTTTTGTCAATTTTAAATGCAGCTTTGGAAACTCGTCCTGAATTACCTGATTACCTGAACCTCTAAACAGTTACATATGATACACGGAAAAAATATAATAGGTTTTAATTTATCTTCGCAGGGTTCAACAACATTTCAAACCTTTAGCCCGCTTACGCTTGAAGAAATGCCCGAGCTTTTTGTTCAGGCAACTGCCGGGGAATTGGAAGAAGCCGTTAATAAATCAGCATCGGCATATGCAGAGTACAAGAATAAAAGCGGAAAGGAACGTGCCGACTTTTTACGTTTGATAGCGGAAGAAATCGAACTTCTGGGAGATAACTTAATCCGGCGTGCCTGTGCGGAAACCGGTTTGCCGGAAGGAAGAATCACTGGTGAACGAGGTCGTACAGTAAATCAGTTGCGCATGTTTGCCAACGTTTTGGAAGACGGTTACTGGGTGGAAGCAACAATTGATCCTGCACTACCCGATAGAAAGCCGCTTCCACGTGCTGATATTCGGAAGATGTTACGACCGGTTGGCCCGGTTGTGGTTTTTACAGCCAGTAATTTTCCGCTTGCTTTTTCTACGGCTGGTGGCGACACGGCTTCTGCTCTGGCAGCGGGAAATCCGGTGATTGTAAAAACTCATCCTTATCATGCGGGAACCAACGAAATGGTTGCAGGCGCAATTGTTCGGGCTGCGCACAAAAGCAATATGCCCGACGGAGTTTTTTCTTCTCTGAATGCATCTGATTTTTCTGTAGGACAAGGTTTGGTTTTACATTCAAAAGTAAAATCGGTAGCCTTTACAGGTTCGTTTGCAGGAGGAAAAAGCTTGTACAACCTTGCACAAAAACGCGAAGACCCCATTCCTGTTTTTGCGGAAATGGGAAGTGTAAACCCGGTTTTACTTCTACCTGCAAAAATAGAGGAAAATGTAAAAGAACTTTCAGCAACTATCGCATCATCCATAAATCTTGGTGCAGGGCAGTTTTGTACAAATCCCGGTGTGCTGATAGCATTAAAAGGCGCAGAAACAGAGGCCTTCAAAAGAGAACTTGTTGTCAACATTCAGAAGTTGCTGCCGGAAACGATGTTGCACAAAAATATAAGTGTCAGTTTTGAACAGAAAACAAAGGAGTTTTTTGATAACAGGGTTGTGGATAAACTTGCTGAGTCGGAGAACGAAGTGGCGGAAATGAAGGGACAACCGGTTGTGGCAACAGTGAAAGGAAGAGATTTTGTTGCTAACCCGGCATTGGCCGATGAAATTTTTGGCCCGTTTTCTTTGTTAATAGAATGCGATGGCGAAGATGAGCTGTTAAAGGTGGTCGATTCATTTTCCGGTCAGTTAACGGCTTCTGTTTTTTGCACTTCTGAAGACGTGCAGAATTATAAATCTTCTATTACAACCATTCAGGAAGTAGTTGGGAGGTTGATATTTAACGGAGTTCCTACCGGAGTAGAGGTGGGATATGCCATGCAACACGGAGGCCCGTATCCTGCCTCAACCGATGGGCGTTTTACCTCAGTAGGAGTTGATGCCGTCAAACGTTTTGTTCGTCCTGTTTCATTTCAGGATGCTCCTGACGAATATTTGCCCGATGAGCTAAAAGATACAAATCCACTGGGAATATGGCGAAGAGTGGATGGAGAGTTGAGTAAAGAACCGGTAAAAAGATAAAAATGGCAGCCAAGACTTTCTTTTGTGTCGATGCGCATACCTGCGGAAATCCTGTTCGGGTGGTAGCAGGCGGAGGACCGGTTTTGAAAGGGGAAAATATGTTTGAAAGGCGTCTTCATTTTATGAAAGAGTTTGACTGGATTCGCCATGGATTGATGTTTGAACCACGCGGTCACGATATGATGTCGGGAAGTATTATTTTTCCCCCGTCGAACCCGGCAAACGACATGGGGATTCTGTTTATTGAAACCAGCGGTTGTTTACCGATGTGCGGACATGGAACAATTGGCACAGTTACCGTTGCTATTGAACAGGGCTTGGTTACCCCTAAAAATCCTGGTGAACTGATGGTGGAGGTGCCGGCTGGTTTAATAAAAGTCGAGTACAAAATGAACGGTAAAAAAGTGAGTTCAGTAAAACTTACAAACGTTCCATCCTTTATTGCGGGAAAAGATTTGGAAATAGATTCGCCACACCTTGGGGAATTGCAGTTTGATGTAGCTTATGGCGGAAACTTTTATGCAATCATAGATCCGCAGAAAAATTTTAAAGGATTGGAACATTATTCCGCCGATGAGCTGATTTCATTTAGCCGCCCGCTAAGAAAACTGATAAACGAAAAATACACATTTGAGCATCCTGAAAACCGGGAGATCCAAGGTGTTAGTCATATTGAGTGGACAGGCGCTACTCTTTCTGAAAATGCCGACGGACGGAATGCTGTTTTCTATGGCGATAAAGCTATCGATCGATCGCCTTGTGGCACGGGCACTTCAGCAAGAATGGCTCAGTTGTTTGCACGAGGTAAACTTAAAGAAGGAGATAAATTTCTTCATGAAAGTATTATAGGTAGCCAGTTTTTAGGCAAAGTGGAGAACCGGACAAAAGTTGGCGAATTTGATGCAATCGTTCCAAGCATTGAGGGGTGGGCTAAAATTACCGGCTTTAACAATATCTTTATCGACGATGAAGATGATCCCTATGCCCACGGTTTTCAGGTCATGTAAATCTTTGTTTTCTAAAAGAATGAGTAAAGTAGTAGTGGTTGGCGGAGGCGTTATCGGTTTGTTTACCGCCTGGTTTCTTGCAAAAAAAGGTGCGGAGGTTACAGTAATCGACAAAGGAGATTTTTCCGGTGGATGTTCTTACGGAAATGCCGGACTTATTGTCCCAAGCCACGTCGTTCCGCTGGCTTCACCGGGAATGTTGAGAAAAGGCGTCAAAAATCTTTTCAATTCCTCTTCTGCTGTGGGATTTCGTTTTGCGCCTGAAAAGGGTTTAATCCGATGGTATCTAAAATTTGTATCGGTGGCCAATGAGCGGCATGTTCTAAATTCAATTCATATTTTGAAGGAATTAAGTTTGCTCAGTAAAGATTTGTTTTCTGAAATTAAAACTTCGGGTGAATTGGATTTTCCGCTTTGGAAGAACGGTTTGCTGATGTTGTATCAGTCAGGGAGAACCGGAGCAGATTTGCGGGAGGAAGCAGAAATCGCACGAGATGCAGGTTTAAAAGTGGATGAGTTATCGTCGACAGATATTCTCCAACTGGAGCCTGATGCCAAACCAAATGTCGCCGGCGGCTTTCTTTATCATTCCGATAATCATCTAAACCCGAATGTTTTAATGAATGTATTAAAACATACACTGCAGGAGAAAGGAGTTGTTTTCAAACCAAATTGTGAGGTAAAGAAGATAGAAATCGAGTCAAATAAGGCGGTCAGGATAGAAACAGAAAACGAAGATTTTGATTTTGATGAATTGGTAATAGCAGCCGGGATGTGGAGCAGGGAGTTGTTAAATCAGCTACACACAAAAATAGATGTTCAGCCCGGGAAAGGTTACAGTTTTGTGGTAAACCCGTCTTCCCCCGTTCATTATCCTGCCTTACTTTCCGATGTGAATGTGGCAGTTACTCCCCTTGGAAACGGGGCTGTTCGGTTTGGAGGAGGAATGGAAGTGGGATACAAGGATTATAAGATAAACAAAAGACGTGTAGAAAAAATTATTAAATCAATAGGCGAATTTTATCCTTCTGAGAAGCAGGTTGAAGTAATGGAAAAGTATATCTGGCAAGGACACCGGCCCTGTTCCTTTGATGGATTGCCTTATATTGGACGTGTTCCAAAGTTTCAAAATATTTATGTTGGTACAGGGCACTCTATGATGGGAGTAACCTTGGGACCCGTAACAGGCTTGCTCCTCAGCGAATTAATTTCCGGTGAAAGAACAAGCCTCGATCTTAAAGCTTTTAGAATCGGACGATAACTTTATAACTGTTTTTCGCTTTCTATTCTCTATAGTCAGGATTGTTGGGAACCAGTCCCAGACTTCCCAGAAAATCCATACAGGCGGCTTTTACGTTATAGTTACGCTCCGGCATTTCATGTACTTGTTTTATTGTGCTAACAAATCGGTGTTTATCGTCGGTATACAACAGTTGATTAATGGCAGAAAGAGCAAGATTCATGTTGTCATTTTTGCAAAAATCTTTCAACTTTTCCTCCGCTTCCTTTAAATCAAAATCTTTGTCAGCAATTGCAGCAGCATTTATTGCTACCGGAAGATAAGTATCATCCATTGCTTTAATGATTTTATTCCTGTATTTTTCAAGCGTTTCCGGATGTTGTGAGCGAAGACCGGTTATGGCCCAATAACGTACAATTTTATTGGAGCTGTTTAACAGTTTAACCTGCTGCTTTGCCGTTTTTTTGTCTCTTTTACCCGAAAGTGAAGCCGCGTTATAGATTTCGCTAATTGGATATTCCTCATCATTTAACCTGAATTCATAAGCATTTTTTTCTTCAGATATTTTTTCGATTTCATATTCGGGTAAAAACATCACATCACGTCCTTTAATCACTTCCTCATCTAGCAACTTGCGCATTTTTTCCAGTACACTACTGTATTTCGGGTCATTTACAAGATTTTTGGTCTCCCAGATGTCGTTTTCTATATCAAATAAAAATTCAGCGGGACGATCTTCAAAAAGACTTTTCTGTAGCGGGTTTAACAAGCCGGCTTTTAGGTCGTTGCGCATCTGCTGCTTTATCTCACCTATTTCCATGTAGCGGATGTAACGTGCTTCAGGCATAAAAGGCAAATAGTTGCGCGAATACACAAACCTCCCATCAGTAATACTGCGTACCATATCGATTCCGTTATCTGAACGGTCGGCAGAAAGAATAAGGTGGTCAACAGGTTTCGACCGACTTTTGCCAATAAGAATCCGGCCTTCAAGATAATCCGGTATTTCACCTCCGGCAAGGTTGATAAGTGTTGGTGCCAAATCCTCAAAGTTGATAAGCTCGTCTGACACAACTTGTGTTCCCCACGGAGAAAGTTCTTTGTACATTTCGGGAAACCAGATTACAAAAGGTACACGATACCCATAATTGATTCCGTTGGTTTTTCCGCGAGGCATTCCTTCGCCATGGTCGGCGTAAAAGAAAATAATTGTGCTGTCGCGCAAATTGTCTTTTTCAAGTCGTTCGAGCAAATCGCCAATCTTGTTATCCGTAAGTTTTATCGAATTGTAAACACGCGCAAATTGTTTTCGCATTTCCGGACTGTCGAGGTAAAACGGGGGCATATCAAATTCGTTGTCACCAATCCGGTCTTTAGCAGGGAGCTGTTCCCACACATTCTCCCTGTACCATTGGTAAGTATTTGTCATGGTTCTTGATTGGTGTGAATCGTTGTAGTTAAAAACTGCAAAAAACGGCTGCCCGGGTTTTCTGTCCCACCAACCGGCTTTATTCGAACTTTCATTCCAGGCTTCTTTCGTAAACGTTTTAACATTTCCCACGTTATAGTCGGTTTTGGCATTGTTTGTTACATAATAGCCTTGCTTTTGAAGATAGTAAGGAAATCCGTGAATATATTCAGGAATGCTATAATTACTCCGGTGGTTTCCTGTTCCCAATTTAAATGTTCTAACGCCGGTAATAATTGTTGAGCGGCTTGGAGAACAAACAGTTCCGGTTGAAAAGGCATTGGTAAAACGGATACCTTCCTCTGCCAGTTTGTCTATCACCGGTGTACTCGCATCTTTATTTCCATAACATCCAAAAAATTGTGGAGATGAGTCTTCAATGGTTATCCAAAGAATATTGGGTTTTTTCTGCGCAAAGGAGAAAAAACCAATAAATATAAAAACAAAAAACAGCGTTCCGGTCCGTTTCATAACTTAAGATTTACTCATTGATTACGTTTAGAAAATTTTTTTTGTTTTTGAAAAAGATTATAAATCCAACCAATAATACAACCGACATTATGGAAATAATGCCCCAGATCGCATCCCAGTTATAATCTGCTGCTGTTTTATAATGCTCAATAATTCTGCTGCAAATCAGATTCCCGACCAACAGTCCTACTCCGTAAGTGACCAGGAAAATAAAACCCTGCGCCTGAGATTTTAGTTGAGAAGGAGCTTTTTTGTCGATATAAATTTGGCCGGCAACATAAAAGAAGCCAAATATCAATCCGTGAACCAGGATTCCGATGTAAAACATCCAGCTTAGGTTTACAACGCCGCCCATGTAAAAAGCAAGGTATCGGATACAGAGCGCAATTAACCCAAATACCATTACTTTGCGTAACCCGAATTTTTTTATTGCCGGGGGCACCAGGAGCAAAAATCCCATTTCTGCCAGTACCCCCCAGTTCATTGTAACCGAAATATATTTGGTGTTGATGTGTAACAGAAATTCAGAAAAGAAGGAATAGTACATTGCAAAAGGAATCATGGAAAGAAATGAAAATAAAATAAAAACGGCAAAGTTTTTTTCTTTCATCATTTGAATTGTACCCAATCCGAATATTTCTATCATCGATACTTTTTCTCCTTTTGCCGGAGGAGGAGTGTCTGGCAAAGTAAGATTAAGCAAAACCGCGATAAAACTTACTCCCGCGCCACAATAAAAAGGAATATGTGTCCCGTCGAAGTCGATGTTTAAAAAGCGGATAAAAATTATACTGAAAATTCCGGAGGCAACCCATCCTATCGAGCCAAATACCCTTACTTTTGGAAATTCTTCGGAAGAAAGATGTGCCATGGAAATTGAACTGGTAATCCCCCAGGAAGGCATATAACCTAACATCGCAATCAGCAGAAAAATAAATAACAGATTCGGATTATTTGTTGTTGCTGCACCTAACAGCATTATTGCGTTTATTAAGTTTAACCCGGCCAATACTTTCTGACTAGCTATAAATTTGTCGGCAACCATTCCAACTACCGGAGATAAAATACATCCAAAAGCCATTGAGCTTAAAATGAGTGCTTTTTGAGTGCTGTCGACACCAAGGTTTGTTAAATATGCTGCCAGTGGTACCCACCAAACTGCGTACATCATGTACTGGAGCAGCATCATTACCGAAAGTTTTATTCTAACCATAATTTTTATTTCTCTAAAAGATCTGAATCATAATCTGTTTTATTCACCCATCCTGCCGGAACATTTTCTCCGCTTATATACCGGTTATAGTAATTTTTTACTGCTCCCGAATATTCATAATTATCAAAAATATCTCCGTTTCCTAAAATTCTAGGATCGTTCTGTTGGGTAAGTTTTTGTTTCATTTCATCCTCTAAGCGTGTTTTTACTTCTGAATAATTTTCGTCTTTTGCCAGGTTATTCATACAAAACGGATCTTCTGTAATGTTATACAATTCCTCTTCCACACGTTTTCCAAAATTGAGTTGCCAGTATTCCATAACTCCTTTTTTCCGGCGGGTATCCAGAAGGTAGGTTTTTGTCGGGCTGCCATCACAGTTCAGATACCCTGTTTCCGGGTTTCCCAGAGGCCAGCGGTCGGGTTTAAAGTTATGGAGGTATAAAAATCCATCGGTTAAAATACCTCGCACCGGGTAACCTTCGTCGTTGGGGCGGCCTACATCATGGCGTTCTTTTCCTACCAAAACAAAATTGCGGTCCGGATTTACTTTGCCTTCTTTTTCTGAATAAAATATATCCGTAAGACTATTCCCGCTGATGGCTTGCATTCCTGCCTGTTCCGGGTTAATACCGGCCACTTCAAAATAAGTGGGGGCAAAATCGATAAAGTTTACAAAATCATCGACTACCCTGCCGGGGTTTTTTATTCCGTTTGGCCACATAATGGCCAGCGGCAGATGGTTTGAATATTCATAAACCTGTCCCTTTATCCGGGGAAATGGCATTCCGTTGTCAGCGGTTACAACAATAATTGTATTTTCCAGTTCACCGGCTTCTTCCAGTTTTTCAATCATTTTTTGAAGGTGGCTGTCAAAATATTCTATTTCAAAAGCATAGTCGAGCAGGTCTTTCCGCACAGTATCCACATCGGGCCAAAACGCAGGAACTTCATCAATTTCTCTGGTATTCTTTCCTCCTTTGTTTATCCCTGATTCAAATTCATAAGCACGATGAGGCTCTGTGCTTCCATACCAAAAGCAGAAAGGTTTTTCGTCGGGTTTGGCTTCGAGAAAAGCTTCAAAGTTACGGGCATAATCGTTTTTATTGATTGCATTGGTTGGAGGCGTAGTTGTATATTCATCAAATTTTGGGCCCGTGAGTTCACGTTTTTTTCCGTTGATTTCACCCGGATCGCCCGGAGCCCATCCTTTGGCAACGCTTCCAACAAAATAGCCGTTTTCTCCCAGCGCTTCAGCATAGGTTTTGAACTTGGCCGGGAAATGAGGGGAGTGATTACAGGCTTCTTCCAGCTGCCAGCTGTTTCGCCCTGTTAAGATACAGGCTCTCGACGGTGCGCATTTGGCATTGGGGGTGTAAGCATTGGTAAATAAGATTCCACTGCCGGCCACCCGATCAAAAGCCGGAGTTTTTACCCAATCGCAGCCGTAGGCGCCAAAATGCTTCCACGAAGCGTCATCGGCAATAGCAAATAAAATGTTGGGTTGCCGCGGAGGAGTTTCTTTTTTTTGTGTACATCCTGCACTTACCAGAATAAGTAAGAAAAAGAATGAAAAAACATAATTTCTCATAAAGGTCAAATTGTTTTAGGTTGTATTAAAATGGCAAATACTATTTACGCATGCGAAATATAATGAAAGTATCAATTTAAAATCTGAAAAAAATGAATTTATTATTGTACTCCCTTCTTTATATAAGACGAATAAAACTTGTTTTACACTAGTTTGAAAAAGAGTTTATTTTGGAAGAAATTTTAACACAATTGCCTGAAAATTTTCATTAAATTGTTTCTTCTCAGTTTGTTGAGTGAATGTTTGGAGAGAAAATACGGTAATCAATTTTTTTGAAAAATTAGTATATTCTTTCGCCATGTTACTTTTTATTGCATTTATATGGTCCTAATATCGATTTTATCTTGTACGACTCATCTTTTGTTGTTAACAGGCAAACAAAATATTGTTTACCTTCGGGCATGACTTTTATTACAACATGACCACCGTCTCCTGTAACTTTTTTTAGTTGATCAACGCCAATGTATGCTCTTGATATTTCAGGGATGTTGGTTGGTATTATATGTTTCAAATTTGGATTTAATTTTTTATTTGCCATCCTATTCATTGTCGATAAATTGAAGTGAGTTATGTGGTTGATTTGCATGACAATAATTTGAGGTTTTACACTGTTCAGAAAGTTTTCGTTCATTGCATCAATCCATGCATGATGATTTGCTTCACATACTTCAACAATACCCAGTGCTTTGCCTACCGGGGTCTCTATATCCTTCCAGTCTTCCATTCCAAATGACAGGTGACCGGCGAGGTCTCCGCCATTAAAATAGTCAAAATCTCCGTAAGAGATTTTAATTCCGCAACTGCGTTTGTTTTCGCTAACCGCTTCTCCTTTAGGAAACACTTGTTTTGTCTTTTCTCCCTTTCCCGTCCAAACTTCGCCGTTGGAGACGATATTTCTAATCTCAAACCCTGGATATTTTTCAGGCGAATTAACAAGGACAAATTGTTTATTTGTTCCAGGGATAAAATTTTCTGCGGTCAGCTTATTGTTTTTATTGTTCCATTCAAGGAATTTTTTATAATTATCAATCGCGTTTGTTTTGTTTGGATTGGGGTAGTGGTAGGAAGGCCAATCCCGGTCGATTATTTTAGAAAAAGGCGCATGTTCATATACTTCTGTAATTCCGCTTAAATAATAATCTCCTCCGTTTCTGGTTTTTTCCGAGTTTTCGTACACTCCTCCCATGTGGTCAGCATGGAAATGGGTCAAAAATGCGTAATCGATTTTTTTATTGTTTTTAAAATCAATTCGATTTGTAATATATCGGGCAAGCCATTCTCCTGGTTGTTTACTGTCGTTGGGAGATGTTTTTGTTTGGCGGGGATCAATATGTGGACCAATATCCCCGGCATCAATAAGTAAAGTTGTTCCATCAGGGAAAATACAAAAGACCGACTCGCCACCGCCGGTAAAAATATGATGAATCTCCATCTCTCCTTCTTGCCAGACCGGAAGAGGCTCTCCTGTATCCTGCGCCGTGAGGGTAAAAGAAATCAAACACCCAATAATAAGGATTGTACTTTTTTTCATTTTGTTATACCTTTTTATTTAAGACGAATGAGAAGTCGTTTGCACAGGTCATAAATCTTTTTCAAAAAAATAGGGGAGCAGGCATATCAGTCTGCTCCCCATCTTCAGTTGGTTAAGGATTCTGCACCAGTGCAGGATTTAATATGATTTCTGATTCGGGTATAAAATGTACTATCGAAGTTGAGGTAGATTCTATCGTTCTCGGACCGTGCCATGAAACATCTTCGGGAAGATAAGTTCTGTCCAGCGTTCTAATTCATCCAAAAAGTTTTGATTTACAAAGTTATTAGAATATTACCTTAATAGCAGCTCTTTCATTTGTTTGTTTAACCTTGTTTTTATTTGAGAATAGTTTGGATTGTCAGACAAATTATACCATTCGTACGGATCTTTTCGATGATCATATAATTCTTCAAATCCATCAGCCCAAAGAATATATCTAAATTCCTGGGAACGAGCTGAATAGTGTTGTTCGTTTACAGGAGGTAATTCTCCAACTTTTACGTCACTCATTCCTGTTACTACCGTTAAAGCTATTTCTGGCCCACCCCATATATCGATTTCGGGATCATCTAAAAGTGGGAGTAGACTATTTCCATCCAATTTTTTTTGATTTATATTCTGGTTAGGTTCTTTGGGTAATTCACATAAATCAATCAAAGTTGGATATAAATCTATTAACGAAACTGGATGGAGACATTGTTTGCTAGAATTTGCTTCATTATTAGGAAGTTTAATGATGAATGGGATGCGTGTACTTTCCTCCCAAACCGTATTTTTTCGGAGTAGATCTTTTTCACCCATATGAAATCCATTATCAGCAATTAATACGACTATTGTATTATTTTTATAAATACTTGTTTTTAATGCATCAAGTATTTTTCCAATTTGAGCATCGACAAATGTAACTGATGCAAGATATCCTCGTAACCACATTTTCCAACCTTCACCATTATCATAAGCTTTATTTAACCGAAAAAATCGGTTTGTCCATTCATCATGCATTTCATAACGGTCAGGAGATAATAGACCACAATCTTTTGTATCATTTAATAAATATGGGGGAGATACTAAAGTATCAGGATCAAACATGTTAAAAAAATCATCAGGAACTACCCATGGACAATGAGGTCTAACGAATCCTACAGTTAAAAAGAATGGTTTTTCATGTTCTTTCTGAAGTTGCTTAATTGCCCATTCTGCACTAATTTCATCTGGCATTTCATCTCTATCATCTTTGTTGTTGTAATAAAATGGTTTCCCATTTAGTCTCCAACCACTATAGCCAGGAATTCCCTTGTGTGGTACAGGCAATACATTTGGTACATCCGACAGTGGGGCGACTGTTTCAAAATAATTTAAGCCCCAAGGTAATTTCATTGAAGGATGAGGCACATGAGGAATCTCTACTAATCCATTCCATGGTGAAGGTCCAAAAGAACTGTTATTTTGAAATGAACCAGAACCATTTAGAGTTTGAATCAATTTAGCGGTATGCTGATTATTATGAAATATTTTTCCTGTTGTATAAACTCCATATCCATTTAATGAAAAGTGTTCAAATATTGTAACCGCGTTTTTTAAAACAGGACTATCTCTCCATGTATATTTATTCTGATTATAACCAATTATTCCACTTTTATGAGGATATATTCCTGTCCATAGTGAGGCACGTGAAGGTCCACAAAGAGGTGCGTTACAATGAGCATTCTGAAAAATAACCGCTTCCGACATAAGCCTGTCAATGTTTGGAGTAATTGCCTGAGGATGTCCACCCATTCCTTCTACACTGTCATTCAAATCATCACAAATGATAACAAGAATATTAGGTCTTTGATCAGATTCATCGCTGTTTTCATTAAAACTAAAACCTATTAGTGCCAAAGTTGCTAAGCAAATTTTTGATATAATTGATTTCAAGTTGAAAATGTTGTTGTCAGATAATAAATTAAGCATAGATTTTATTAATAATTATGAGGAGGTTGAGACATTAAATCTTCTATAATATTTGCCAAATAACATGGGTGTGATTTAATTGAAACAAATCTGTGTTTTTTACTATTATTTTGCATCCATTCTGTATTGCCTTCAGAATCAATAACTACTTGTCCATAAGGAGAAACAGACCAATAAATACTGTCTATATCTTTTACCGAAATTAAAATCGCGGCTTGATCATGACTTGGTTTGCCCTGATTAATTGCTGGTTGCCCTCTGAAAGGTCGTAATTCAAAAGCACGACGGACAGGATTTCTAGGACTGGTTTGTTTTAACTTCATGCCAGTATAAATTGCCCAACCTACTTCAACTCCTTGCCATATGATTTCACCAGGCCATTCATTTGTTACAGTAACCGCAGCGGATGGGTCAAGCCGGATATTTGTTTCAGGTAGCTGAGTGCGAGGAAATCCTCCACCCATTATAATTGTCTTTTTTACCTTCTTACGAATGAGTTCCAATCCATCTAAGCTACTATATTCATCAGTTTTGGACCGAACTAAGTCTTCCAAGTTACTTAATGCACCAACACTACAAATAACAACAGAAGAATCAGGCTGCAAGGAAAGGATTTTCCTGTATATATCAAGTGCGTCAGGCATCTCATTATCGTAATCCGCATTATTCGGAAACTCATTTTTTAATTGGAGTGTAAAAGAACTCGAATTACCCATTTTATAAATTCCATCTTTGTCTGTTCCTATAGGTATATCAGGTCTGCCATAATAAGTATTAATTACACTAACCGCGGCAGCAGATGAATTGGCGGCATCCT
Source organism: Maribellus maritimus (assembly GCF_022267315.1). Taxonomy (GTDB): domain Bacteria; phylum Bacteroidota; class Bacteroidia; order Bacteroidales; family Prolixibacteraceae; genus Draconibacterium; species Draconibacterium maritimum. Next base: position 28,253 of record NZ_JAIKLE010000007.1, on the reverse strand, counting down.
TCCTGTTTGTTACAACTGCTAATATTTCAGCTTCTCCAAGATCTGCTAAAGCATTCAAAACTGCAAGTGCACCAGCATCATCACAATCACTAGCCATATCTGTATCAAAAATTATTTTAACAGGTTCTTGTGAATGTATTTTTGATACTATACATAAACAAAATAAAATTATTAACCAAAATTGATTCTCACTATTTGAGAATTTATGATTCTTCATGTGAATTAAAATTTAGTTAGTTTCATTATTGGAAACTATATTAAACCTTATCAAGTAAATATCGTTTTTCTCCATCATATGAGAAATTCCCCAACCAGGTATGGTATCTATAAAATGTTCTGTTAAAGATGGACGATATAATCCCGGTGCCTGCGGAATTTGTTTGAGATTATTCTGCGCAGATGAAAAATTAAATCCATTTGGAGCAAATTGTATAGAGCTGCTAATTGATGCAAGTGCAGCTATACCTCCATCCTGATTCCATATAAGTACTTCATGACTGCCGTCAAGTAATGGTTTTTTCTGCTTGTAAAAGGGGCCTTCTGGATGGTTAGAAAGTGCAACTCCCATTTTTGTAAATTTAGGCCCCTCTTTTCCATAAATTCTTGACCTGCCTTTATAATACAGCCAAATCTTTTTATCTCTAACCAACAAAGATGCATCGTCAACTCTATAACTGTCAAAATCCATAGTAATATTACTAAACATAAGAATAGGCTCACGATTTATTCTTACAAACGGTCCATCTGGACTATCTGACACTGCAACGCCAATAGCCGTAATATCTGTATCAGAGTTATTTTCGAATTCGTTAAATGGATTCTCAGGTGTAGGTTTTACTCCAGTATAATATAAGTAATACTTATCTTTATACTTTAAAATATTTGGAGTAAAAACAGCATGACTATCAAATTCCGAATTTTCCCCAACACTAAGAGCCTCTCCTTTTTCAATCCAAGAGTATCCATCAGGTGAAGTAGCGTACCATATTGTACCACAGTAACCACTAGGATATAAACAAGAATTAGCAGTTATCTTTGTATACCAAATATAATATAGATCTCCTACTTTAATTATATCACTAGGATCACGTCGTGAAATACCTTCTGTATATCCAATACCTGATATTTTTTCATATTTAAAATAAATGCTGTCTTTTAAAACTGTTTGTTTCCCATTCCCCCGTATCAATTTATTTTTTGAAATCGATTTAAAACCAAACAGTAAAAAAAATAGTATCAGGCAAATAAATAAAATATAAATAACATAAAATGATTTTTTCATAATATCAATAAATTAATTGTTCCCCTCCTCTTTAATTGGAATTTGTCCTAGTGTTCTATTATTCTCAGATAGTTTTTTGTTGAATTTATAAATTTGTTCAGTTAGATATTTTTCTAATTCTGGATATTCTCCTACAAGGTTATTTTTTTCTCCAATATCATTTCTTAAATTGTATAACTGGAGATTTTCTCCAATAAATAATTTCCAGCTTTTATACCTGATTGCTTGGATTCCGTGACCTTGTTTTAGATAAAAAAAAGTATTACGTAGATTATTTTTTTTACCTCCTAAAAAATAATCTATTATGTTTATTCCATCAATGTCTCTGTCATCTGGTACATTACTTTCGGCTATATAAGCAAGTGTTGGAAAAATGTCAATACAAGAGGTCAATTCTTGGCACAATGTTCCTTTTGGGATCATGTTATTCCATTGCATAATGCATGGTACACGTAAACCACCTTCATATATTGATCCCTTTCCTCCCTTTAACGGTCCTGCACTTCCAACGGCAGGACCGTTATCTGAAGTAAATATTATTAATGTATTAGAATCAATGTTAAATTCTTTTAATGTAATTAATATCTCTCCCACACTCCAATCTAGTTCTTCTATTGTTGCAGGATATAGAAAATCACGTGTTTCTTTGCCTTCTCCATTAATTTCAGATAGCTTTTCATTAGAAAACCATTTTTGAGCATATTTGTATGATGCATGACATGGACGATGAGGCATATTATGAGCTAAATAGAGAAAAAAAGAATTGTTTTTGTTTCTTTTAATAAATTCTTTCGCTTTTTCTGTATAACGCATAGTGAGATAATCTTGGTCAGGATTAGTTTCAATAACTTTAGTGCCATCATATAAAGGAATAGGTTCAAATTCATATCGAGTATTACCTGGAATCATATCATTACTATAAGGTAATCCGAAATATTCATCAAACCCTTGGTTGAGAGGCATGAACTCAGGGATATCACCCAGATGCCATTTACCTATGCAAGCTGTTTTATAATCTTTTGATTTTAGTAATTCTGCAATGGTTATTTCTGTTGGATTTAATCCAATTGCCATACCATTTTTTTGTCCAAGAGGCATTGAATTAGGAAAAAGAACATTATTTAGCCCAATCCGTTCAGGATAACAACCAGTTAACAAAGCAGCTCTTGACGGAGTACATACAGAAGATGCCATATAAAAATCTGTGAAACGAATCCCGTCTTCTGCCATCTGATCTATGTTAGGAGTTATATTATTTTTATTACCATAGCATTTTAAATCACCATACCCCAAATCATCGGCCAATATAATAATGATGTTTGGCTTTTGAGAAGATATCTCTTTGGCAACAGAAACCCTAACTAAAAAAATCAGGGATAAAATTGAAAAAATTATTTTATGACTCATTTATATCTATTAATCGTTTGTAATTTTACTTCCCCACCAGTCATTTCCCGGATCATAATCTTTTGAAAGGTAATCAAGACGTTGCTTTTCAAGTTGGGGCCAGCGTTTGTTAATTACATTCTGTAAATAGTCTTTTTCTTTTTTTGGATCGTATTCCGGATCTTTTACCGGAAATTTTGCTCCCACTTCATCCAGATAATTAAACAATTTTTCATTGAGCTCACTTACAATTCCTTTATGTTCGGCAGCTAAATCGGTAGTTTCTTCCACATCGTTTTTCAAGTTGTACAATTCTTCGCGGCCATCTTCATAATAATGAATCAGTTTCCAATCGCCCAAACGAATAATAGAGGAAGGTTCGCCACCCTGATTTCCGTAATGCGGATAATGCCAGATAAGTGGCCTTTCCGGAATCGTCCCCCCTTTTAAAAGTGGAACGAGGCTCACGCCATCACTGTGTTCAGCAGGTTTTAACAATGCTCCTGCCAGTTCAAGAATAGTTGGATAAAAATCGGTTCCGGTAACCGGAGTACTGTTTTTTTGTCCGTTGCCCAATCCCGGAACTTTTATAAAATAGGGCTCGCGAATTCCACCTTCAAACTGATAACCCTTACCGGCACGCAGCGGTAAATTCGATGTAGAATATGAATCACCTGCAGCCACTCCTCCATTATCCGAAGTAAAAATAACCACGGTGTTTTCTGCCAGTCCAAGCTCATCCAACGCTTTTAAAACTTCACCGACAGCATCGTCCATCGCTTCAACCAGTCCGGCATAAACAGGGTTGTCCTGCACCTGACGGATGGGGAAAAAATGACCCATCTTATAACCCGTTTCAGCAATTCCGAGTTCCTCTGCTTTTTCACGGTATTTTGTCCATTTTTCCCGTGTTGTTTGAATGGGGCCATGCACGGCATAAAATGCCAGATAAGCAAAAAAAGCTGTGTCTTTATTTTCTTTCAGAAACTGAACGGTTTCTTTGGCCAGCCGCATGGAAAGATTTTCACCATTGGGCCCGCTGGGAAGATTCGGGTTTTCCCACGGAGCAAAATAACCGCCTTTTGGGCTGCCAACGTCCCAACCTCCTTTGTTAATGTTGAAACCATGATCTTCGGGCCACGAACCTTTGCTTCCCAAATGCCACTTCCCGGCAAAAAAAGTTTTATATCCTGCCTCTTTCATTGCCTCGGGTAAAGTTGTGTAATTCAATGAAAGACTGTGTTCGTATTCCGGTGGAAGCAACTGGTTCTGCCGTCCCTGTTTTCTCCAGTCTTCTCCGGTTGCAGCTCCAATCCAGTCGGTAATTCCGTGCCGGGCAGGAAATTTCCCCGACATGATACTCGCACGCGACGGACTGCAAACCTGACAAGTTGCATATCCATCGGTAAAAATCATTCCTTCAGCTGCAATCCTGTCAATATTGGGTGTTTCGTAAAATTTACTACCTGAAATACTTAAATCGTGATAACCGTAATCATCGGCTAAGATGAAAACAAAATTGGGGTTTTGCTTTTCTTCCGACTTTGGGTGACATGAAATCATTAAAAGAGCAAATGTTAGAAAAACATAAAAGCCTCGCCGATCCTTTCCAAAGGAGAGGTGTTTGAAAGATGACCATTGATATTCTTTTTTCATAATGTTCTGATTTTAAAATAAATATATTCCCCTTCACGTGAGAATGACAAAATACCTATGCATTTGAATATCATTAATTTCACATTTATACTATTTTATAAGAATCGAATTTCGATATAGATTCCAGAACCATTCTATGATTACATTTGAATTTCTTTCAACAAGCATTTTGTCCTTCCCTTCAGATTGCCTTTTGAAATTTATTTTTTCCTTTTCAATACTCATTGAAATAGTACCATTATGAAAAATCATATTCTCGGATAAATTCCCAGAAGCATGTAATAATGCGGGAAAGCTCCAAAGATTCTTCCCTAGAGGAAATTGATCTGTTTGTTTTAGAAATTTTTCACCGCGGTAGATTCGCCATTTTTTTAAAATATCACTAAGAAATATTGAAACTGAATCTTTAAATAAGTAAAGTTGATTTTCATATTCGCCAGGAAATAAAATTCTATTGCTCCAAACTGCAGGTATCCAAATAATTGGAATTGGTGAGTTAAGAATAATATCACCAGCAATATGGTCTAAACCTATATTCATTTCATTTAAATAATCCCAGTTTCCACCAATAAAATAAACATTCTCAATCTTTTCCATAAATAATATAGAATCTTTACTAAATGCCAAAGCCTCATTGCGCAAACTTCCAACCGCAATCAACCGGACTTTACAAGATGTTTTACGCATAGTTTCAATTATGAATTCTGCTCCATCATGATATTTAGATGCTTGAACCGTATCATTTAAAATTTTAAGTTTGCTTTGGACTCCTTTCAAAATTGGTATATTCTCTTTTTTTAAAATAGCTAAAAACTCGTTTGCATATTTTTCAACTTCATTTGTGGCATAATTATCTAAAATAATTCCTGAAGCATTAATTTCATTAAGTTGTAAAAACAAAAAAAGATCGAACCAATCATCTGGATCTCTATCAATTGATAAATCAGTTGATAAAATTGTTATTACGTTATTTTCGGTTTCTTGAGTAAATATTTTATTGATTTCATCTACCCCATATATTTTAAAATAAGCAAATAAGATACTTATGGAAAATAGAATTTTCTTCATATTTTTATTTCTAAAGGGGAAGGATTTTAATCCTTCCCTAAATTTAAAATCTACCAGTTAGGATTTTGTGCCAGATTAGGATTTTTTAGTAATTCTTCTGAAGGAATAGGTTCTAAGTAATCTCTTTCTATTTTGAAAGATCTCTGATCCTCTGGTTCAACTATTATATTCCCATCATTATCAAGAGATGGAGTATACGGGTATCGTAATGTTCCGTCTTCAAGTATTGCAGTCTCATATTCAGTATTTTTGAATTGAACTCCTCTTATGGCCATCGGCATTTCAATTTCCGCAGTTTTCCATCTTCGTAAATCGCTTCTTCTAAAACCTTCATGTGCAAGCTCTATACTTCTTTCCCTCCTGATTTCAGTTTTTATATCTAATCCATTTTGAGAGATAAAATCATTAGTTAAGTTAGGCATCCCTGCCCTTGCCCTAACAATATTAATAGATTCTCCTAATTGGGCATCCGTAATGCCATCATTTTTCTCATACAATGCCTCTGCATATATTAAAAGTACTTCCGCATATCGTAGCATATGATAGTAGAACACTCCCCTGTGTCCAGTTTGATCAACATAAAATTCAGTCAGGAACTTATAGGTTGTATAAAGTGTTTGTTCTCTCAAGAATTCTGGAAAATCCTGTCCCGTACCTTCTTGATCTAATCTGTCAATGGCATAATATCCAGGTGGAATTATTGTCATAGTCATCCTTGAATCCCTATTCTCATATTCTGAAATCATTAATTGACGGCCTTCATAAAGAGGGGACTTATTAATTGGGAGACCATCTTTGCACAAATATAAATCAGCCAATTTTCTCGTTGAAGAGTTAAATCCTTCATACACTTGTAAACTAAAGCCATGGTAATTATTTAGATCATATCTCCGTGCAACTATTTGCTCTTTTGAGTCATTTCCTACCTCCATGAAAAAATACCTGTAGGACTGTTCCGGATTTGATTCATAACTGAACAACGAATATTCTTTACTATCTATAACAGCTTTTGATGCAGTTATTGCTTGATCGAATCTTTCATTTGCATCGCCTGGTGTTCCATGATATTTGATCCAAGTTCCTTCAAATAAAGCGACTCTTGCTCTTAGTGCATTTGCAGCACCTTTTGTGATTCGACCAAGCTCAGAATTATCAAGTTGACTTTGTTCTGGCAGTAATTCAGATACTTCCTTTAATTCTTGTAAAATGAAATCGACAACTTCTTTTCTTGGTGTTCTAGTATCAAATAATTCTTCAGAAGAGGGATCCAAAGTTTTTGTGTAAAAAGGAATGTCACCATAAGCTTCAACTAACCGAAAATAGAAAAGCGCTCTAAACCATCGAGCTTCAGCCACATAACGATCACTTTCAAATCCATTTTCTATTGCTCTATCGATAATAAAATTGCATCGGCGAATATCTCTGTAAGAATTATTATAAAAATTACTTGATGCTGGAACATCTCTTGAGCCATTACTAATGTTATTAGGCCCAAGGGCATAAGAAAAATCAGAATCATTATCAGTTGCATCAGAATGAGATCCGATGCTAGGATAAAGTATATTGACACCTGCTTTATAGTGTTCAGATTTATCCCATAAACTTCCATCAGACAATTGATGTTCAGGAGTGAGATCAAAATCTTGACATCCTAGAAACAATATAGGAGCGAATAAAATATATATTAAATTTTTCATAATAATTGCATATTTTTAATTAAAAGGTAATTTGAGTTCCAAGTGAGAACGTTCGTATAAAAGGATAGTTAAATCCTTGGGCACCTAGTTCAGGGTCAAATCCAAAATCACGGGATTCTTGAGATTGGAATTCAAAAAGATCTTCTCCGCTGATATATAATCTTAAATTGTCTACTTTAACTTTATATAATAATTCTTTTGGTATGCTATATCCAATTTGAATATTTTTTAATCGGACGTAAGCACCATTAATCTTTTTATTTTCTGAAATTCTATAATTATAATCATTAATTCCAGCATCAACACTCAAACGCGGATATTTAGCGTTTACATTTTCTTGAGTCCAGGTTTCTCCATAAAAAGCTTTTAATCCCTGATTAAACCAATTTAATATTGGTCTAGACCAGTGACCTGTTTTAAAGAGAGTTTTTTTACCAACTCCTTGAAAAAGAACATTGAAATCAAATCCTTTATAATCCCCACCAAAGTTAAAACTAAAACTATATTGGGGTCTTATATTTCCTAACTCAACTAAATCACCAATGTCTCCTTCTGTTGGATTTCCTAATGCACTTAATCTTCCGTTATTATCAACATCAACATATCGCACATCACCGACTTCAATTGCACTGGGAATACCTGATGTTACATTAGAAACATATTCATTAAGTTCGGATTCATTTTGGATAATTCCATCAAATTTCCACCCAAAATATGTCCCAATTGAATAACCAACCAATCTATTATTAATACCTTCTTGTTTTACTCCTTCTGATCCTTGTAAACTTGTTAATTTATTTTTATCGTTAAATATTGTACCCTTTATATAGTAATTTAGATTACCAATTTTGTCTATCCAATTCACTTCAAGTTCGAAACCTTTCGTTTCCATTTGTCCTTTATTTAATGCAGGAGGAGATATACCAAGTACAGTAGGCAGGTCAACTGCTACCAACATGTTTTTATTTTGTTTGATATAATAATCGAAAGATGCATTTAGTTTCGAATTCAAGATAGATATATCTATTCCCAAATTAGTTGTAGCTAAGGTCTCCCAACTTCTTTCAGTGCTGACTGCACCACTTTCAACAAAATATGAATTTTCTGTCTGGTTGCCCCACATACTAGAGGGGGGGCCAAATATTATCGGGCTTCCTACATTAATTAAAGATAAATAATCATAATAGCCAATTCCTTCTTGATTACCCGTCTCACCATATGATACGCGAATCTTTAGATTATCAAAAAAATCTAAATTTTTAATAAAATTATCTTCAGAAAGTCGATAAGCTAACATTGCTCCCCAAAATGTACCCCATCTATATTCTTTTGTGAATCTTGACGAACCATCCGCCCTTAATACCGCATCGGCAATTAATTTTTCTTTATATTCGTAATTTAGTCTTCCAAACAAAGAACGTATAGTCCAAGCCCATCCATTAGAATTTACTCTCGCTTCATCAAGGTCACCAAGACTTAATGACAGTAATTCATTAGTTGGAAAATTTCTTGATTCCGCGTAGTTGTAATTATACTTTCGTTGTTCATGTGATGCTCCTACAGTTAAAGAAACGTTATTTTCTTCATTTATTAATTTTGCATAATTCAGATATGCATCCATGGTCATATAATTATTAGTAGCGAAAGACTCGTTTATTCTATTTGGACTAGTTTGCGGAACTATTCTAAAACCAGGAGGATCTGTATTCCAGGTATTTGCTAGATAAATTGTTGGAATTTTTGTTTGTGCTTTATTAATCAGATGATTAATTCCAAAATTTGTAGTTAGCTTTAATTCTTCTGTAATGTCATAATCAAGCTTAAAGCTAGAAATTAATCGAGTATTTTTAGTTGAAATTTCACCGCCTTGCAATAATAAATCATTTGGATTATTAAAGCCTCTGAATGTATAATATGCTCCATCAAGCCTCCTACGCATTGGCATAATCGTCCAATTGCTCATTATATGTGAATAAGCTAAATCTAATTGAGAATTTTCAGAAACATCACCCAATTCCACGGAATTTTGCGTCGCAAGCACTAATTTTTTCCCTATATTAAATGTATTGTTTAAACGAATATTATATCTTTTATAATCATCATATTTGGAATTTATTACACCATTTTCATCCAAGAAGCCTAAAGAAAGCCTATAAATCGAATTATCACATCCTCCCTCCACACTTAGATTATGATATTGTCTTTGTCCCGTTTCAAAAAATTCATTTACAAATGCATTTTCAGGTTGATTAAAAATCAAATAGCTATCATCTCTCAATGCTCCCCCATCAGCAGACTGGTTTAAGTTTAGGACTTGGTCAGTTCCCAAGGCATCAAAAAATATCTCTCCAAACAATTCAGATTGTCCATCATTTATTCTGCCGTCATTGACCATTTCCATAAACTGTCTCATAGTTGTTTTTTCAGGAATGTAGGTGGGATAATTAAAACCATAGGACATATTGTAAGTTATCTTTGGGATTCCTCTAATCCCTTTTTTTGTTGTTACTAATATTACACCATTGGATGCTTGATTCCCATAGATGGCTGCAGTGCCATCCTTTAATACAGAAATACTTTCTATATCATCTGGGTTAATTGTTTCAAGGTTTGATTGAAGGCCATCAATAAGTACTAGCGGACTATTTCCTCCATTTATTGAACTCATACCTCGCAATTGAATTGATAAACCTTGTGAGCCCGGTTGCCCCGAGTTTCTAGTAACTATAAGTCCTGATGTGGTCCCTTGCAAAGCATTAATAGCGGAAGTTATTGGTCTAGTTTCAAATGTTTTACTATCTATGGTACTAATTGCACCAGTTAATGTTTCTTTTTTTCTTGTTCCATAACCTATAGCAACCACTTCTTCAATACCAATGGCATCTGTTTCCATTTGAATATTGATGGAGCTTTGGTTACCTACAACTACTTCTTGGGTTATCATTCCAACAAATGAGAACTGAAGTGTTGCCTCTGCCGGAACATTCGGGAGAGAATAATAACCGTCGACATTTGTCACAGTTCCCTGCGTTGTTCCCTTCACCACAACGGTTACACCCGGAAGTGGAATTCCTGCTTCATCAGTTACAGTTCCTGATACCGTTTTTTGTGGAGAAGTTAAATCATCCTTAACTGCATTATTTATAGCTTTTTCCGCCCCAAGTAATATTAATTTATCACTGAAAATTTTGTATTCTATACTGTATCCGTTGAACAGCTCATTCAGAATTTCTTCTACTGTTTTATCGGAAACGGAGATGTTGACCTTCCGTTCCACATCAATTTGTTCGTTTTGATAGAAAAACCGAAATTCACTTTTGCTTTCAATCTCTTTTAATACGTCAACCACTTTTGTATCTGACAAATCGAAAGAGAAACGGGTACTTTGAGAATATACAGAAGCCGAAACCTGCATTAGTCCGATTAGTAATAACAAAAATGTTAGTTTCATAGTTAGTAATAGCTTTTTCACACTTCTGCTATTAAGCAAAGTGCTTTCATCATTTTTTTTCATAAATTTGAATGTTTTAGTTTTTAACTTTAGGTGTTACAGCACCTTAAAAAAAAATCAAGGGCCGGCAGTGTTACAGCATTTGCCGGTTTTTTCATTTAGTTCTTTGGTTAAATCATTTTATTCCTCCTGTTTGTTTTTATGAATTATTATTTTTTGATTTTCAATTTTAAATTCTATGGGTAATGTATGCTGGATGATTTGCATAATATCCAGTATCGATTCATTTTTGATTGTTCCTGAATAGTGATAAGTAAGAATATCGTCATCAAAAACCTCTATGTCTACGCCATACCTTCGTTCAAGTAAAATAATAAGTTCTTTTAAGTTCATATTCAGGAAGATAAGCTTGTTGTTTTTCCACGAGGTGAATAACTGGGTGTCAACATTTTGAACAAACAGTTTTTTCGACTTTTTATTAAGTACCACTTGTTCGCCGGGTTGTAAGCTTATATTCTTTGTTAATTTGAAATTTTCAGATGAACCTATTTCTACCTGTCCTTCTTCCAGGGTTGTGGTTACTTCAGAGTCTGAAGGGTATGATTTTACATTAAATTGCGTTCCGGTTACCTGCACATCATAATATTGAGTATGCACTATAAATGGCTTTTGTTTATTTTTTTCAACCTGAAACCATGCTTCTCCGGTTAAATAGACCTCTCTTTTTTTGTTGTTTGTTTCGGGAGAATATCGAAGTTCAGAACCGGCATTCAGATAAACGAGCGTGCTGTCGGCGAGTATCATTTGAGATACCGAACCTGCCGGCGCGATCGAAGTAACGTATCCTGTTTCATGTTTTGAGTTGAATTTTGTGACCAATACTCCAACCACCAACCCAATGAAAAGAATAGCAGCAAAACGATATACGATTTGCCAGTTGCTTAAAAGGTTGAACATATTTTCCCGATGGCCCTTTCCGATGTTTAAAAGGAATTTTGACCACTCTTTTTCCGTTTCTGCAATTTGTGAAATATTGGGCTGGGAAGCTTCCCACAGATCTTTGACGCGGGCATAATATTTTGTGTTTTCTTCTGATTGCGCCACCCAATCGTTTAGTTTTTTTAATTCTTCTTCACGCAGGCTGCCGTTTAAACGAGCAATTATTGTTGCTTTAATTGATTTTTTTGTATCCATTCAGATGTCGTTTCAGAAGGTAAGACACTTGAAAGAGATACATCCCTACCTCGGTATTTAAAATTTATTTACAAATGGATAACGCCCGGCGCTCCGGGTGCAGGGATTTCTAAAACTTACAGGGTAAAGGCCCTGTAATGTTTTTTTTGATTCCCCTAAGTTGGAGGGGCAGGGGAGGCGTTTACTATGGCAAAAAGTACTATTCCAAGGTGTTTGGAAAGTCCTGCCCGCAAAAGGGCAAGGGCTTTTGAAATATGTTTCTCAACCATTTTTTCAGATATGCTGAGTTTTTGGGCAATTTGTTTGTTCTTGAAATGTTCCCTGCGACTTAATAAAAATACCTGGCGACATTTATCGGGCATAGATTGAATGATTTTTTCTACTTTTTCCTCAATCTCTTTCTCAAACAAACTGCTTAGCGGATCATCTGATTTCAAATAAGATGCCCTTTCCATCGAATTTAATTTGTAAATCAGTTCTTCTTTTACCGAGTGTTTTATGTGCAAGTGGCGTTGGTTATTTATACAACTGTTACGTACCGCCTGGAATAGATAGGCTTTGGGGGAATCAACAGATGAAAGATCTTCTGATTTTTCCCACAGTTTAAGAAAAGCATCCTGTACTAAATCCTGTGCAACCTCTATATCATCGGTAAATTTTTTCGCAAAGAGGACAAGCCTGCCATGATATTTAAAGAACAACTCCTGAAAAGATTCCAGTCTTTTTTGTTCCGCGTTCAGATGTCTTATCGGTTTTTTACGATCCATTGCGCTGTTTACTCGAAGGAAACAAACTTAAGTAAAAACAAGGAATTCAAAGAAGCTAAAATTTAGTTTTAACACAGTCGTATTATAAATATCCAAAAAGGATTCGTATTTGTTTCCCTGTTTGCAAGACGAAAAGAATGCCTTTTCTGGCAAAAATGAATGGCTGTGTTATTTTTATGGATTTGAGGAGCCGATAATAATTTTAATATCTAACAAATGGTTACAACATTAATATTTAAAACATGTGCCAGTTTTTCTATTTTATTACCGATATGGCCAGTTCCTATGGCGCAATGATGGGCCGGACCAGCTTTCGACCACTGTTCAATGAATTTTTTTGCTCCCACTGAAAATTTGTAGCGGCTGTTTGTGTTTCCGATTTTTAAGGTTGGCCCGGGAACAGATTGTCCTTCAGCAACCAACAGGAAAACCTCATCTTTGCCGTCCACAACCGATAACAAAGTCACCGGTCCGTGTTTTACTGTCATTTGAATGGAAAGCCCTTTCCCCGGTTTTCCATGATAAACGGGTAAGGGAACCAGCTTCACCTTTCCTTCGGCTATGGCAAAGTGGGCAGGTCCGTCGTGTCCAAGGTAAATTACATCGTCGTTGAAATCCATCAGATAGAATTCAGAAAAAGACCCGCCGGCTCCCAGTTCAGCCATTATTTTCATGGCATGGGCATTTTTTACTTCACATTCTCCTGCAACCGGAATGTTTCTTCCTGTTAATATTGTATTTCCTGCAATAATTGATGTTACAATATTTTCGTATTCGTTTCCCGATTCACCTTCATAGTAATACGCCAGCGAGTTGAGGCCATGCTTTTGTATCAAGTTGTCAAGTGCCACAGACGTGCGCGCTGCACGCTCCAGTTCAGATGCTTCACATTCCGGAGAAACATCAAAAGACTCCGAAAATTCATTCAGTTTATTTTTTAGTTGTTTTTGGTTGACATTGTCACGAAAGGATTTTAGTTCACACATTTCCAGCATTTCAAAATGTGTTCCAAAGGTAGCGCTCTGGCGGGTAAGGTCGGTATACACATCGAGCATCCCTCCGTAATAATGTCCCAGAATTCCCATCCGGTTTGTTCGTAGTGTTTTTGCTACACGTGCTGCTTCTGTCCAGGCAGCTATTTCCTCCCAGGCAGTCTCATCGGAGAGAAATCCGGAAACCATGTCATAACGAATTCCGGAGCGGTTAAAAACCCCGGCAATTTCGGGAACCGAACAAGCCTGGCAATGTTCCAGCCAGACACCGGTCATTTTACCCCGGTCATTCAGATTATTAAAACTTTGATAATCAAGTTGAGCAACCGGTTGCAGGTTTAAGAGAAGAAATGGCACTTTAAGCTGCTGTGCTATCGGTAATACAGTGGACGAAAGTGCATAGGTTGAAATGTACAAAAAAACCATTTCAACATCGGCAGATTTTAGCAGCAGCGCAGCTTCTCCGGCTTTTTTCGGATTATCAACCATTCCGGCGTCCACCACTTCTACACCCGATTCTTCTGTTTTTTGTTTGATTTGTTTTTGATACCTGGTCAGGTTATCCAGTAATCCATCAAACTGATTCCAGTAGGTGTCGAGACCAACACCAAACAAACCGATTTTTATTTTGTTTTTTTCTTTCATCTTATCATTCAAAAGTTAAACCTATTCTGAAAATAAGGGTTCCATAACCATCTGATATTTTCCTGAGCCCACACTAAGCGCAAGCCTTTCTTCTCTATTAAACTTGCTGATGATGCCATCCTTTGGTTTTTCCCCGTTTACTCTTACTGAATTTAATTCATTCGTTGGCAACAAAATGGTAGCTTTTGTATTGTGCGGAATTTCCACTTCCAATTTTAAACCCGTGGCGTTTTGCTCCCATTCTGAACGTATTAAACCATATGGCGATTCAAAACCGGCTTTTACAAAGGAAAGATCTTTTACCACCTGAGGTTGAATAACAATCTCTTTGTAAGCAGTTGAATGTTCAGACTGACCAATACCGCCCAATCCGGCATAAAACCACTCCATCACATGTCCCAGCATCAGATGGTTATTGGAAACGACCTCCAGGGCCTGCCACGATTCAGTTAGTGCAGTTGCACCTTTCTTTAGCTGAAATCCATAACCGGGAACATCATCACGGTTTATCATTTCATACATGAGCTGTGCAGCGCCTCCGCTTGTTAATGCTTCTACCAGGTAATGAAAGCCGACATCTCCTGCGGTAAGTGCTTTGTTCCCTGCCACGATAGAATCCACGAGATTGGCAAAAACCGCCTGCCGTTCACCTTCTTCAGGAATCCCTGCGCACAAAGGCATGGACATGGCAGTTTGACTTCCGGTGGAATAAACTTTGGTTTCAGGGATATAAAATTTTTGATTAAAAGCCGAACGTACTTCTTCAGCCCACTGATTCAAATTCTCCTTTTCCGGATTGCTCATTAATGCGGCCATTTCAGCCATTAATTTCACATCGTAATAATACGTTGCTGTTGCTGTCAATGCAACGGGTGTTAACTGAGAAACTCCCGGTCTTCTGGGGCCCAAATCAAACCAGTCGCCCAGTCCGTAATCGAGAATATGTCCTTCGGATTTAGTTTTCAGGTATTGGATGTAACGCATCATCATAGGCCAGGCATCCGCAATAATTTGTTTATCGTCGTACCATTTCCAAAGAAGATAAGGCAGAAAAACGGCTGCGCTTCCCCATTCCGGTGAGTCACGAAAGCCACCCTGAAATTCCACATATTCAGGAGCGATATCGGGCACCAATCCTTCCTCAGTTTGAGCATCCATCATATCAAAAACCAATTTGCGATAGAGATGGTAATTGTCATAGCGAAAATGAATCCCCTGTCCCATTAAATAGCTTTGCTCCAGCCAGCCCAGCTTTTCGCGATGTGGACAATCAGAAAGTACACTCTGGAAATTACTTCGGATGGCCCAGTCGATTAATGTATGGGTGCGGTTCAGTAAATCATTGCTGCATTCAAAAGTTCCGTTTTGAGGAGAAGAATTACGTGTGTGCAAGAAATTGAGTTTCTTAATTTCCGGAAGTTCCCTCGGATTGTCCTCTCCCGCAGGAACAGCTCCTGATACCTGCACATACCGAAATCCGTAATATGTAAATTTTGGTTTCCATGTTTCATCCCCAATTCCATTCAACTTATAGGAAAAATAGTAAGGTCGGCCCGAAGCTTGCTGATTGGCTGATTTATCAGAGTTTATGAGTTCGGAAGGCCACAGTTTTATTTCCTGTCCTGCGCCGCCTTTTACTTTTAGCTCAACAATTCCCGAGGCATTCTGCCCAAAATCATAAAGCCAGGCTGTATCTCCCAATGGTATTATTTTTTGAGGTTCAAACGTCTCCATTTCCATCAATGGATAATCATTTTCAGCCACTAATTTACCTTGCGGCTCCCGGGCAAGTAGTGCTGAGTCCCATTCCGAATCATCAAATCCCGGATTTTTCCATCCTGTTTGTTCCATTGCGGCATCGTAATCTTCTCCTCCGTAAATGCTGGTATACGTAATTGGCGACGGAATAACTTTCCAACTTTCATCCGTAACCACTATGTCAGAAGTGCCATCACTATAGGTCAAATGAAGGTAGCCGATCATTTTTGGAAATCCGTAGGCAATAACCAGCTTCCGGTACCTTTCCCGATTGATGTTGTAAAATCCGTTTCCCACTAATGCCCCCAGCACATTTTCTCCGGTTTTTAACTGAGAGGTGATATCGTAAGTATTGTACAGAATTGTTTTCTCATAATCCGTCCATCCGGGAGCCAAAAAAGCGTTGCCCACTTTTTCTCCGTTCACGGTTGCTTCATAGTGGCCGAGCCCGGAGATAAAAAGCGTGGCCGACTGCAGTTCTTTTTTTACTTCGAATGTTTTTCTGAACAGGGGAACAACAGGGCGTTTTACCGCCAAATTTCCCAATTGGTCGCCAAAACCGTGAATGCCTGGCACTAATCGTTTGGAAGAATCGATTTTTTCAAAGGCAATCCACTTGGCTCCCTGCCAATCTGTTTCTGAAAACAGTCCGGTTTGCCACCAGGCGGTTTTGCTCCAGGCAGATTCCAGCCCCAACCCATTCCAGATTTTTACCTTCCAATAGTAACGTTTCCCCGGCTCAAGCTCCTGTCCAAGGTAAGGTATATTTATAGATCGAGCAGATTCCATTTTCCCGGAATCCCAAACAACACCATTTTCCTTCTCCAGGTCGTTCAGATTTTCGGCCACCATAATACGGTAAGCTGATTGTACCAAATTATTGCCTGAAGACTCGAGTTGCCACCCCAGTAATGGAGCTTCTGAATCAACTCCCAAAGGCTGTTTTCTGAAATTACATGTCAGGTGGTCAACGTTTACTTCAGGATTCTGCGTGCAAGCTAAAACCGTTAAAACAATTGCTACAGCGGACACCAGAAAGCTATATTTTATTTTCATGTTTTTATTCCTTGGTTTCTACTTTGAACTGATAGATTCCGGAACCGATTTCAATATCCAGATGATTTTTGTTTTTTACTACATTATAAATGCCTGTTGTTCCTTCAATATATTGGTTATTCACCCATATTTTTGAGTCGCCTTCCCAAAGTACAGTTCCTGCATCCGGAGAAACAGGAAGAGATACAGTTGCGGTTGTATTTGCCGGTATTGTCACATTCTGGATAAAGTTGCCATTTTCTTTTTTCCATTCAGAAACAACAGCTCCTGCGACGGTTTCCACCGAGGCATTCGCAGCTTCCAGTTCATTGGGAATAAATGGTTTTACATAAATATTACGGTATCCGTTTGCAGTTTTACCTTCCATTGGCGACTGAATTCCAGCAAGAAATTTATAAAAATATTCCGTTACTGAACCAAACATCTGATGGTTGTGCGAGTTGTCTCCTTCCCACGATTCCAGCAGCGTAGTAGCTCCGTTATTTATCCAGTAGCCGAAACTGGGATAAGTAGTTTGTGTAGCTATTTTATAAGCAGTTTCGTTTTCTCCGTTTTCAACCAACACAGGCCACAAGTATTTTGTACCGATGATTCCTGTATTTAAATGGTTGCTCCTTGTTTTGATATCGTCGATTATCGTTTGGAAAACTTTTTCCCTGTAATCTTCCGGTACTACATCACCGGCCAAGGCCAGTAATTGGTAGGTTTGGTATGTTGAGTCAGTTCCGTACAGTCCAGTTTCTGTATTAAAGAATTTCCGGTTGAATTCCTTTTTTACTGTGTCGGACAATGCCTTGTAATATTCTTGATCTTTGGCGTGTCCCAGTTTACCTGCAATTTTTGAAAGTAGCAGACAATTTTGATAATAATAAAATGTGTTAACTACGGGATGATTTGGACAATCACTTTCTCCGGGAGCACACCATTCGCCAAGTGAGTACCAGTATCCGTCGAAATTATCGATAATGTATGGCTCCGAAGGGTTTTCATCTTTTGACCCCAGTTCCCTGAGGTAATTTACATACTTTTTCATGGTCGGATAATGCTCTTTTAGAATTTGTGTATCCTGGTAATAGTGATTCATCCACCAGGGGATGAGCACGTAAGCGCTTCCCCAGGCAACGCCGCCGCCCATTCCACCTACCAATACAGGTGAAGTATTTGGAATCCGGCCATTTTCTTCCTGCGAATCGCGCATATCGTTCAACCACTTGGTATAAAACGGTGCCATATGGAAATCGTGCATTGAAGTTTCTGCAATCACTTGACCATCCCCGTTATATGCTCCTTTTTCGCGATGCGGACAATCGGTCGGATAGCTTTGCATATTACTCATTTGCGCCCATACTCCGGCTTCGTAAATACGATTTAGTAAGGTATTGGAAGATTTAAAGGTGCCGTTTCTTTCGTTTGCCGAACGTACGACTCTTCCTTCTATATTCAGGTATTTGGGATTCCTTTGGTCGTTTACCGTCACTTCAATGTAACGAAAACCGGTGTAAAAAAAGCGAGGTTCATAGGTTTCTCTTTTATTACTTTTAATTGTGTAATCGGTCCATGTTTGAGCATGGTATCTTTCTTTTGTACTTAGCTTATCGCCTTCTTGCAGTGGTGTTGAGAAAAGTGAGTCATTCAGGGTTTCGGCTCCGCGAATACGGATGACTTGTCCGGGTTCTCCTTCAATTTCGAGGCGCCACCAGCCGGCTATATTTTGTCCCAAATCAAAAAGATAAACTCCAGGTTGCGGATTGGTTTGTTTTACCGCGGAGAGGGTTTGGGTGACTTTGATGGGCGGTGTCAATTGTGCTTTTAATTTTCCTCCCGGCCCTTGACTCAAAGCTACTGTTGCCCAGCCCGAATCATCAAAACCACTTGACGACCATCCGGGAAGTTCTTTTGTAGCATCATAATCTTCTCCACCGTAAAGATTGTTAAATGTTATGGGGCTGTCGGCTGTTTTCCAGGTCTCATCAGAGACGATAACCTCCTCGCTTCCGTCCTCATAGGAAATTACCAATTGCATAAAAAAAGCGGGGCTTCCGAGTGGATTTCCCCTTCCCCAACTGTACCTGCCCTCTGTTTTAAGCAAATTCCATGCGCCGTTCCCCAACATTGCTCCGGTTACATTCCCGCCTTCCTTCAGCAGCGTTGTAACATCGTAGGTAGAATACAAAACGGTTTCCCTGTAATCCGTTACTCCGGGATCCAATACATGGTCGCCTACCTTCTCACCGTTAAGGAAAAACTCGTAGAATCCTGCTGCAGTAACATGGGCAATAGCCTGTTTAATTTTTTTCTCAATCTGAAATCCTTTTCGCAGAAGGGGACTGGCATTCGTTATTTTTTCCTGAGTTGTTATCCACTTTGCCTGCCATTCATTCTCGTTGAAAATACCTGTTTGGAAGAATGCAGGTTCACTCCATATCGAAGTTTCATCATCGAGCCACACTTGTACACGCCAAAAATAGGTGGTGTTACTCTGTAGCTTACTCCCTTCATATTCAAGATTTACAGTTTCTTCTGAAGTGGTTTTTCCGGAGTCCCAAAACGTTCCGTTTCCGTTTTTTACTTCATCAATGCTCTCGCCTACCACAAGTTGATAAGCGACCTGATAAACGTCACGCTGAGATGACCAAAGTTGCCAGGAAAAACGTGGTTGTGCCACATCTACGCCCAGTGGATTGGAAAGATATTCAACACTCAGCTTTTTAATTTTGGTATTTTTATCCTGAGTTGAATTGCATGACTGTAATAATATGATGCTGATTCCAAAAACGAAGAGAGCAAGGAGTTTTAGATATTTTTTATAGCGTTTCATGTCAAATGATTTTATTTTCGTACGAAAGCGAATTCCGTTGGTTTATTCTTATTACTTATTTTTCAAGATTAAAGCAAATAACAATTTTTTTTCTGTCATCCCGTCCTGCACTTGCATGCATCCCGTTGTTTAATCGATTACAACAGTATAGCTTCCTTCGGTTAAGTCAAACTTTCCGGTTTGTAACCCTTTTACTTCAGCTGAGGAAAAATCGGAATCCTCCTCTTTCTGAATTGTAACACTCTTTCCACTCGTTGGCAGGTTAACAAAAGCTGTTGTACCATTGGGGATACGGAAATTGTAAATTGTTTTATCCGTTTCTTTTTTCCAGTTGGAAACAATTTTCCCGAAAGGTGATTGGTAGCTGCATTTTACTGAGTCCAGATTTTCCGGAACCGAAGGATGAAGTTTAAATTTCTTAAACCCGGGAAAATCTTTATCGGGTTCAATTCCGCCCAGCCAGCGATAAAACCATTCGGAAACCGTTCCAAACATCGGATGACAATTGGAATAGGTGTTGTCACTTTCTTTCCATGTTTCCCATATTGTGGTTGCGCCTTTGTCAATCATAAATCCCCAGCCGGGGTACTTTTTGCTGTT
The DNA here is from genome assembly GCF_022267315.1 of Maribellus maritimus. Taxonomy (GTDB): domain Bacteria; phylum Bacteroidota; class Bacteroidia; order Bacteroidales; family Prolixibacteraceae; genus Draconibacterium; species Draconibacterium maritimum. The sequence continues at coordinate 7,883 of NZ_JAIKLE010000007.1, read as the reverse complement.
GACAATTTCGAAAACGTGATTTGGCGAGACATATTTGGAGAGCGCTTCCAGAATGTATTTTGTTCCAAAAATACCGGTAATAAAATGCCCTGCAGGCTCTTTTTTTATAGCAATAAGTAATGAATCAGCAGCCGCAATATTTTCTTCCTCTGATAAAACATCAAAATAAAGAAGACTGGCAAAAAGCGTTTGTTTATTGATTCCCTCTTCAACAGGAGTGTTCCAAAATCTTTCTTTGATACTCTTTTTTAATTTCTGCTCCAGTTCCTGATACATTTTCTCATCGGCTGAATTTCCGGTTAAGGCAGCAAAACGTTGCATAATCTGCGCACAAAACAAATAATGACAAGTGCCTGTCAATTCCACCGGAACCGGTTCCAGCGATTCGTGATCGGACAGCCCGCTGTCAACGATTCCATTTGGATGAATCCGGGCCACTTTTTCCATCCATTTTTTATCAAAATCATAGAGTTCCTTTACCAAATCCACATTGTTGTAGTAAAGTAAAAGGTAATATTGTGTTGTCAGAAATGCCGATTCCCAGCTGAGTCCGCAGTAATTTATACCCACGAACGGAGCTGTGTCGATAAAAACAGAATCGTTTATTGCATCTACCCAGTCGTAAATGGTTTTCCGATAGAATGAATTCATATCGAAATTGTAAATAAAAGTCTCGCTGGTGGCATTTAAATCTCCACCATATCCGAACTTTTCGCGCGCCGGGCAGTCGGATTGAACACTTTGCAAATTGGCAAGAAAAGTTCGCTCGCTGGCTTTCTGAATAGAATTAAGTAATTTATTTGAGCAGGAAAAACTGTTTTCTGCTGAAACGTTGGTGTTCATTGCCAAGCCTTCAATATCGCTTAGTTCAGGCTTCGATTTTAAACCGGAAATTTCGATATAACGATAGGTGTGAAACGTAAATTCGGGTTGAAACCAGGCTTTGGTTTTCTCGCCAATAACGTAAGTATCGGTTTGCCATGCCACATCGGGCGCTCCCGGACCACCCACTCCCGGTCGTTTAATTTGTCCGCAAACCGTTGTCTTCGGATTCAGACTTCCGTCGGGATAAATCCGTTCGCCAAAACGAAAAACAATCGAATCACCCGTATCACCGCTGATTCTCATCCGAAATGTTCCGGTAAAATTTACGCCCATGTCGGCAATACAAACTCCCGGCGACGATGAATAAATACTAGTTGGAGTTAATCGCTGTGTAATTTGAATCGGAGGGAAAAATGCTTTTTCAAGCTTGCCGCCAGGTTCTTCTTTTATAACCGCATCAAGCCATTCTGCATCATCAAATCCGGGAGAATTCCAGCCTTGTATTTCATTCCGGGCATCATAAACTTCGCCGATGTAAACATTATTCTTTTGAATAGGGCCATAGGCAAATTTCCAGGACTCATCAGTAACAAATTGATCTGTTTTTCCATCCTCATATTCAATAATCATTTTTGCAGTAAATACTGGTCTGCCAACAGGCAAAGTTTTCCTAAGGTTGCGGTTGCCCCACATGCGCAGAGGCAGCGGATTGTAAAAACCATTTCCAAGCGTTACTCCGAGGCAATTCTCTTTTTGAGCGAGAAGTTGCGTGACATCGTATTCCGAGTAATAAATGCGTTTGCTAAAATCAGTCCATGCCGGGTCGAGCCGGTTTTTCCCGACTCTTTTCCCGTTAATTGTCGCTTCGTAATAACCTGCTGCAGTAATCAATAAACGCGCAGATTTTATCGTTTTTTCAAGCTTGAATTCTTTTCTGAAAATTGGAGAAGGATCATTCTCATAAAACAATGAATCAAAGGCCGGTTGCGGTTTATTGTCGCCAATCCAACTCACTTTTTCATCCGACGACCAATCTTCCCTTTCTGTTGTTTTAGTGTTTTTCTGGCTGCATCCTAAAATCGAAACAGCAGAAATTACTGTTAAAAACAAACCGACTACAAAAATTGCTTTCTCCTTCATATTTTAATCTGTTAATTCTATTGCTTTTTCTCCGAATAAATTACGACTTCTCCCGCCAAACCGATGGGGATCTTTTGATATCTTCTGGTCCAGCGTTGTGCCGTTGGACTATCTTTCATACTCATTACATAATTGGCAAGCACTGTAGTATATTTTATTTCCAGCTGATTTTCACCTTTTTTTAACACGCCGTCCAATTGAAATACGGGCTTTCCGTACCAATTTAATCCAACACTTTCTCCATTCAGAAATACTTCGCTGATTCCTTTGTTTGTTTTTCCGAGTTCCAGAAAACCAGTAGTGTCGTTCGAATTGAAAGAAGTAGAATAAATAACTGTTCCGGCAAAGTCGTTTAGTTTTCTGTCGTCCGGGGTGTCGAACGTAAACAGCGTATTTAATTTCCGGGTAAAAGTTTCCCCGTTAACAGGTTCAAATGTTGCCTGCCAGGGACCTGTTATTGAGGCAACTTTTTGGGTTCCTTCTTCAACCGTTGGAGTTGGTTTTCCTTTGAGTTTGGGTTCGAACACCAGCAACAAGGATTGCAATGGTTTTAGTTCAATTGTTAATTCATTCTTCTCTTCATTGAAAGGGAACACCCTTCGTTCACCATTTTCAGGATTCCATATCCACGGAGTTTTGGAAGATGTTGGAAAAACAGTATTTAAAGTAACTGTTTTCGTCCGGTTGATATTGGTAAAAAACCAGATGTCTTTTTCTCCGGTTTTTTTATGAATCTGAAAAACATTTTTATCCGGCTGCTGAATGTTTACATCTTTTTGAATATTTGCCTTTTCCAGAAGTTCAATCGTCCAGGAAAGTAACTCCTCCTCTGTATTTGGGCTGGCAAACGAATAAAGTTGATCCGGAAATTTATCATTAATTTCAGTAAAAACAGCTTTTACAATTGAATCGTTTTGGGTTGCATTTTGAAAAGAAAGCGATCGGAAGGGCAGCCCATCGATGGCAACTAACTTTCCGCCACTTTTTACAAACTCGAGTAAAGCGGTTGCTGTTTCCGGTTCCAGCGATTCAATACTACTTAGAAAAATCGTTTCAAACGACATCGGGCCATACGAAAGTTTGCCGTCGTCGGTCTTTCCTTCCTGAATAATTTTCTGACTAATATAATCGCAGGAACCTCCCGTCTGACTCAACGATTCCCAGAGCCGGTAAACATACCAGGGGCGGGTATGAAAGGGATCGCGTGTTAAACCATTTTTTGCCCAGATATCAGCGGCCGGCGCGAGTATGGCGATATCTTTTACAGCTTGAGAATTCTGAAAAACAAAGGAAAGACGTGCGTTGTAATCTACCCATTTGGAGAAAAACGGCCACCATGTATTTTTTTCATTAAAATAGGCACCGTATCGAATCCAGCCCGGGAACCCAGCTTTTTGCGGCGAATAGTTGTAACCATGTAAAACCGAGTGGTTCATCCCGGTTATAAAGTTCATATCGTCGTGCTGTTTTATTTCTTCCAGCGAAGTTTTAAAAACACCACTCGTGTTGGTCATCGCTTCGTTGCTAATTATTTTCCGACCTTTGAGGTGTCCGCCTGAAGCAGCATACAAATTCCAAATCATATAACCGTGTTGCTGGTTCCAGTACCACGCATCGGCATCCATGTCCGTTGAATAAATCCAGTTGTTGCTTTCCGGAATATCAGCAATCATATTTCCCTCCATCATTCCCATCAAAAATGGCGTTCCGTAAGCCTGGTAGCGACAGAGTACACCTTCTTCCGTACAAAAATTTTGAAATTCCTGTGTGAAGTTTTCCAGAAAAACCTTTACCAACAATTTATTGTAATCGTACCTCACCCGTTTTAATTGTTCTGCAAAATCAGCATCATAATTTTCTTCCACATATCCTTTAAAAGGATCGTAAAAAACAAACGGCAGCCAGGGAGAAAGATCGTAGTGATAGTTTTCGAAAAAGATATCCTGAAAATTGTTCGTCCAGTTGGAACCGTCTAACTCAATGCTGTCGCAGAAGAGCGCCCGAATCAACTCGGATAGGGGAGTGCCGGTGTCTTTACTAATTTTTTCCAGCCTGCTTAAATAGGCGCGGGTAATTTTCTTTTCGTAGTGGTTCATAACCGGACCGGCTGCGCCCGGAGCGCCGTGCATTACTTCACGGGTACCACGTTGAAGGATACCGTAAACCATGTTAAATTTTCCGGAAGGAATCGTGACTTCCAGCCGATCGGTCTTCCAGTATTTATCATTAAAAAGGTCAATCTCTTCCGAAGTATCTTTTATGTCAACAGGGATCAGACGAATAAAAGCCATTTCATAACTTCGAACCTCCCCGTGACTTCGGGATAATGATTCTTCAGCTTTTTTGTACAAGTCCTCTAAAGTTTCGTTGAGTCGCTGCCCGCCGGAGCAGGGAATTGTATTTTTAATCATCCGCTGCATGGTTTCACTCTCCGACAGGAATTCTCCTCCAAAAGGCCAGCCTGACCCGACAATCAAATCAGCAATCATTCCGCGTTCTTTTGCCTGTTCTGCGGCAAATTTTAACATGTCATTCCATTCGGGACTAAGCCAGGTCATGGGTTTTACACCAATGTCCGTCGCTTCTTCGGGCATGGCAATCGGGTTGATTTCCACACCTCCTATACCGGCCTTTTTCAAAATATCGAGCTGCCGGATGATTTCATCCTTTTCCAAACAGTTCCCGTTCCACCACCACCGGACAAAGGGGCGTGCTTCAGCCGGTGGATTTACGAAACCTGCAAACAAGGTGTCGTCTTCCACTTGCGTTTTTTGTGTGCAACTGAAAATAAAAAGTAAAACAACAATGCCCGTTATTTTAAATGGATTTCTTAAACCTCTATTTTTTTTATTCATTGGCTTAGGTCTAAACGGTTGAAATAAACTCTAAAATTTTTATTTTGAATACGGATCGTAGTCTTCTTTAATTACTTTTTTCACAGCTTCCAAATAGCCAAATCCGTTTAACATATCGGGCAATAAATAACTTCCTTCTACCCATTCGTTCCATGCATTAACTGTAATTATTTTTGGTTGTTCGGGATGACTGTCTGCATATTTTTTTGCTTTGGATAACAGCGCTGCGAAACTTTCCGGCGTGTTGTGGTAGAGAACGACATCTTTGATTCCTTTTGCCGGAAAACGCGGTGTGTCGTCCCAACCAATTGAAACACAGGGAAACAAAGGAATGCCGAGAATAGCGTCCATTTGTTCCCTTATTTTTACGGCATTGTTCCCATACACCAGATAGTCTTCATTTAATCCCCCCATGTTATACATTGCCACGCTATTGAATCCCATTTCGTTTACTCTCTTTGAAAAATTTTCAGCGGCAGCTTCCGACATAATTGAACCTCCGCCCTGATTCCATTGAATATGCAAACCCGGAAAACCTGCTCTTTTAACTTCTTCTCTGAAATAATCCAGCGCTTTCCGGGCTTCTTCCAAACTTCCTCCGAAACCTTGCAGCAAGTTGTCGATGCTGAATATGGAGAACACAGGTTTACCGTCGATTTTAAAATAGTTGGGTTGTTTGAAATATTGATTGATAACGCGATCAACAATAATTTTGAAATTGTCCCAATCTACTGCTCCGTCCCACAGCAGTGAAGTGTCGTCTTTAAATTTGTGCACATTCCAGTAGTTGTGTTTTACATCGTGGTTGGCCCACATAATGTAAAATTGCATTTTCGAATTGTTCTTTGCTTTCAAAAATCCATCATTTAAGGCACTTTCCAGGAAGGGGCCTTCGTCAAACCAGTACCAGTCGTAAACAAAAATATTTACGCCATGATCAACTGCAAGGTCAATCCATTTTTCCACAACCTGCGGGTCATTGTCCATTTCGTAACCCCACAGTGGTAAGCGCGGTTGGTAATGCCCGTCAAAACGTGGATTGCCTTTTTTTATGACTTCCCATTCGCCTGAACCTTCAGGCCAAAGCATGTCGCCAAAACGCTCATCGTGGTGGCACGATGGCCAAACATAGGCAGCTACATAATAATCGCTTTTTTCAGCGTTTACCGGAGTTTCATCTTGTGTTGAAGTTTTTGGTGCGGGTGTACAGGAAATGATTATTCCGGCCAACAAAATGCCAGAAGCCATTTTGAAACGTTTCGTGAAATTCATGTTGTATTTGTTAAGTTGTTAGTTTATTGTTTTTTATATTCTATTTTAATCGTTTTTAAGTGTGTGAGATCCTTTCTATTGGTCAGCTTTTGCCTGAATAAGTACCGTTGTAAAACTGTCGGTTTTTATTCTAAGGTTCTCTAAAACAGATTGAAAAGTTACAGAATCTTTCAGGTTTGTAGTTTCTTTGGGGTCCTTTTCCAGATCGTATAATTCCTCGTGCGCTAAATCTTTTCTGTAACGGAAATACTTCCATTTTTTTGTCCGGATTCCTTCGCTGGGAGCAATAATATCCACATCCCACAAATGCTCGCAGATGAATGACTCTCTGTTTGCCAGGGGATTTTGGCCAGACAGAAAGTCGGTAAGACTTTCTCCTTCCCATTTTTCAGGAATTGACACTCCTGCAAGGTCAAGAATCGTAGCCGGAATATCAATGTTTAATGCCATTTCATCAATATCCTGGTGATGGTTGTTTCTGGGATCATAAATAATCATAGGCACGCGAAGGGAGTTGTCGTACATCAACCATTTTCCTGCCAATTGCCGTTCTCCTTCAAAATAACCGTTGTCGCCCATAAAAAGAATGACCGTATTGTCAGCGAGTCCCTTTTCTTCGAGCGTTTTTCTGATTTTCCCAATCTCAGCATCCACTCCGGAAATCATCCGATAGTAGCCTTTCATACTGTGCTGGTATTTTTCAGGTGTATCGTAACGCCAATGCCAGCGCGTGCGGTTTTCGCCTGTTTTTACATATTCAGGCTGTTCTTCAAAATATTTGTCTTCGCTTAAAGTAGGTGCCGGAATAGTTATATTCGCATACAACGAGTCGCCTGTTTCCTGCCAAAAATATTGATCTTTCGCAGCATCGTGGGCATGCGGTGCGCTAAAACTCAGTGAAAGACAAAACGGGCGATCTTGCGGCGCGCTATTTATAAAATCGATTGCGCGTTGCCCCGTGTAACGTGTTAAATGTAGGGTGTCGTTCCCAAGTGTTTTGTAGAAATACCCGCGGTAATCTTTAAATCTCCCGTTGCGGTCGTAGCTTTCAGAAACATCAAACAACGAAGCAATACTGTCGTATTGAACGCCAAATTTTCCATAAAAGCCGGTGTAATAACCTGCCTCCTTTATTAAAACAGGGTATGAATTTTTGATGTACGGATCTTTTATGTTTCCCTGGTGAAAAGTGTAACCGTGTGTGCGTTCATATAATCCAGTAAAAATACTTGCCCGGCTTGCGGCACAAATAGGTGTCGTAACAAAAGCATTTTTGAAGTAAATTCCGTTACTTGCCAGATTATCCATTTCCGGCGTTTGAACGATTTCATTTCCGGCGTAGCCAAGGGCATCCCATCTTTGATCATCGGTAAGGATGAAAATGATATTCGGAGGAACTTGTTTTTTTTCTGAGCATGATTGGAAAAATAAAAGAATTACGGCTAAAAAAATCAGATACTTTTTGTTCTTGTACATTTTTGTAGATGTTGGTTATAGGTCTATTGTACAAAGGTTGTAAAAAGAAAAGAATGGATGAAATATTATTTCATCCATTCTTTAATTATTTTATCAGATTTATTGATAATTCTATATTTTTTCAACCGGGGGTGCGTCATTCTAAAATAGGATGACAGACTTAACTATGATTTACTGATTATTCTCAATACTCCACTTTCTGTATTGCTCTTTTAGCTCTTTTACTTTTTCAGGAAATTGGTCAGCAACATTTTTTATTTCACCGGGATCGCTTTTTATATTTACCAGGAAAAGTGAGTCTTTGGGTAAAAAATT
>NZ_JAIKLE010000079.1 GCF_022267315.1 Maribellus maritimus | reverse complement strand
AAAAATATTCTTTAGCTTTAAAACGTTGAAAACTAAAAACTAAATTCAGACTTGTCTTCGAAACCCAACATAACACTGAAAAAGGATATTCACCGAAAACAGAATGTAATACGAATTGAATTTGAATATAATTCCAAATTAAATTACTTATTAAAAACAGCCACTCAAGCAAAATGGAGCAGTACAATGAATTGCTGGTACCTGGTAGAAAATAATTTTGAGCTGAATCCATTCTTTAAAATCTTAAAAAATCCTCCAGATGATATTTTTGCCAATTCAACATAATAGGTGTTATTACACCTACCTTAGTAAGGGTATAACATTACCTTTGAAAATGAGATAAGAAAAATAACATCACCAGGTGATGATGCACACACGTTATATGCCAGCTTGAAAAAGAACAGATGAAATAAATTTATGCAATAAAAGAGATAAAATATATAAGCCAACGCACAAAGCAAGAGTGTTCCAGCCCGTCACACAACCAGAACCTCGCTTCCACACACTTGCTTTCTTCGCCAGAAGAAATGAAGATATCGAATAATATAAATTATAAAACTAGCCTATTATGAGAGTTACAAGACTAAATATCAAAAACTTCAGAGGAATAAGCTCCGCTGAAATATATTTTTCAGACCATGTTGTTTTAATAGGTGATAATAATACAGGTAAATCTACAATATTTGAAGCACTCGATTTGACCTTAGGACCAGATAGAGTGAATCGCAAACCTGTTGTTGATGAGCATGATTTTTATAATGGAAAATATATTTCAGATGATGAAAGTGAAAATCCAGTAATAGATATTGAAGCTGTAATTACTAACTTGTCATTAGACCAACAAATTCATTTTAAGGACTATATTGAATGGTGGGATATTGATAAAAATAAACTACATAATACTCCTCCCCCAAAATCGGTAGACAAAGAAAATATTATCGCAGCCCTTAGAGTCTCTTTTATTGGACAATATGATGAAGATGAAGATGATTTTGAAGGTTCAACATACTTTTCTAGGTCAATAGAGGAAAGCGACAGACCACAGTCATTTTCGAAAAAAGACAAACAAAAATGTGGTTTTCTTTACTTAAGAACTTTACGAACAGGTTCTCGAGCTTTAAGTCTGGAAAAAGGAAGCTTGTTAGACATCATTTTGCGATTAAAGGATTCCCGTCCACAAATGTGGGAAAAAACAATAGACGAGTTAGATAAATTTCATGTTGCAGCAGACCCTGAACTAGGTATTTCAGGAATATTAGAGAGTATTGAAACTGCAATTAAAAAATTTGTACCAAAAGAATGGGGTATTTCACCACATCTTAAAGTCTCAAATTTAACAAGAGAGCATCTGAGAAAGGTAATAACCGCTTTTATCGCCACTGGTTCTGGCCAACATTCGGCACCATTTTACAGACAAGGAACTGGCACTATTAATATTCTTGTTCTAGCCTTGTTATCTCAAATTGCAGAAGAAAAGCAGAATGTAATATTTGCAATGGAAGAACCAGAAATTGCAATTCCACCATATACCCAAAAACATATTATTCATGAAATAAAAAAACTTTCAACACAATCTTTATTTTCTACACATTCTCCATACGTTATTGAAGAATTCGATATATCCCAAACTATTGTACTTTCAAGAGATGATAATGGTATTTTAAAACAGTCGGAAGTTAAATTACCAGAGGGAATTAAATTAAAAACATATAGACAGGAATTTCGTCAAAGATTTAGCGAAGGGCTTTTAGCACGAAGAATAATAATCGCAGAAGGACATACCGAGACTACTTCTTTACCAGCTGTTGCACGCAGACTTTCTGAATTAAATCCCCAAAAATACTCGTCGTTTGAATCATTGGGAATATGTATAATTGATGCTGGCAGTGAAAACAAAATTGTGGCTCTAGCTCAATTATATAATAGTCTTGGTAAGAGAGTTTTTGCTCTATGCGATAAGCAAAGCGATGATGCCAAGAAATCAATTAAAAAGAATGTTGAGAAATTATTTATGCATTCGGAAAAAGGATTTGAAAATCTTGTTTTAAAGAATACGACCACTGAGGCAATGGAAAGATTCAGTGAATTAATAGATTGGCCCTCTCATATACTTGAAAAATATCCAGACCCAAAAGATGATATCAAAAAAGCCTTATTAAAATATTTTTTATGGGCTAAAGGTAATTGGGGAATTGCAGATTTTCTTTCACAGTGTCAAGAATCTGAAATTCCCACTTGGCTTTGTGATGTTTGTATAGAAATTAAGGATTTATACGAATTATCACCTGAAATATAAAATTATCATGTCAAGTGAAAAATTTATATTGTCTAAAGAGCAAAAAAGAATACTTGATAATTTCGGTAATCAGCTTATAATTGGTGGCCCTGGTTCCGGTAAAACAACAATATCTATTCTAAAGGCAGGACAATGGGTTGAGAAAATAAAGGATAGCCAGAATGTCCTTTTCTTAAGCTTTGCAAGAGCTACTGTTTCAAGAGTTATTGAAGCTATTGATGAACAATCATTATTGTCGAGAGAAATAAAAAAGAGAATTCACGTTGATACATATCATGCTTTTTTTTGGAAGATTATTAAAACTCATGGCTACTTATTAGGTCTCCCACGGAAATTGTCCATATTAACCCCTGCTAACGAAGCAGTAGCATTATCTAATATTAGAAACTCATACGGCAAAATTAAAGACTTAAACGATAAAGAAATTGAAGAAAAAAAAGAAAAGGAATATGAAGCTATAAAAAAACTTGCATACGAACATGGGAAAATAGCTTTCGACCTTTTTGCTGAATTAACTTTCTTGCTTCTAAATGACTGCAACAAAATTCTCGAATTATTAACTGCCTCATATCCAGTTTTTATTTTAGATGAGTTTCAGGACACAAATTTTGAGCAATGGAAAGTTATAAAGTGCTTTGGTAAAAAAACTACGGTCATTGCACTGGCTGATTCCGAACAAAGAATTTTTGACTTTATTGGTGCAGACCCGCGACGAATCAATCAATATAAAAATTATTTTACGCCTAAAGAATTTGATTTAAGAAACGAAAATCATCGAAGCAGCGGCACTGAAATTGTCAAATTTGGAAATGATATTCTAAAAGAGGATTTTCAAGACAAATACAAAGGAATCAAACTTTTTACGTTTCCATCAAATAATAACCAAGCCTTTTCAGAACTTAAAATAAGGACGATTAAAGCACGGAAAAGACTACTAAATCAAGAAATAGAAGATTGGACATTAGCTATTCTTGTACCAACTAAAAAACTAATGCGGCAAGTTTCTGATAGTTTTAATGAGAAAAGTAAAAAATTACCGGCGATTTACCATCATGCAGTAATCGACATGCATGGCGCTATTCTAGCTGCTGAAATTATTTCATTTTTGCTGCAGCCCAAAGGTAAAAATGATGATTTAGACAATTTTATTCAACTCATATCTAACTACTTTTATGGAAAAGGGGGCGATACTCCAACAAAAACAGATATTAAGGAAGCAGAATCAATTCAAAAGTCATTTGACAAATTGTATGATAAAATCAAGTCTAATCAGAAAATTCCAAAGACAAGTATATTGCAGGCAATCATTACTGGGTACAACAGTTGCAGGGAATTAAAATTTACGGGAAATCCTTATGACGACTGGCTTTCTGTTAGAAATGCCTTAGAAGCTTCTGGTTGTAAAAGACTTAAAAACATTGCCACAGAAGCAAAAAATATTCGACTTCTCAATAGAGGTACACAATTGAGGGAAACATTATCTCAAAACTGGCGTGATAATGGTTTTTATAGAGATGCTCTCGACATAATTAGACAGGCTTTCATCGTTGAACATTTTTCAACTTCACAAAATCCAGAGAAAGGCGTCATTGTCATGAATATGCACAAAGCTAAAGGAAAACAATTTGACGAGGTGATTATATTTGAAGGCTGGCCCAAATGGTTTAGAAGGGAGATAGTTAGTAATCCAGACAGAATTGTAATTGGAAATAAAAAAGGTGGCGATATGACAAAGTTCAAATATAACTTAAGAGTGAGCGTTACTAGGGCAAAATTAAGAACAACCATAATGACTCCTGTAGATGACCCTTGTGTTTTATTCCTTTAAAAATTGAAATATGATTTATCAACTTTATCTCAGGCTTATCATCCCTTCGCTTTCAGGCATATTGGCAAAACGCACAAAGCCAACGCTAAACCAAATTTTGCCAAAAAGCCTTGCAGCCCTTCCCGCTCCGACGCAGACACAAAACAAATATTGTGGTAAAATTGAAAATAATGAATACAAAACATGATAAAAGCCGGACATATAACACGGTACATATTGCAGGGCGGGGTTCGGTGGTATACCAACTGCGGATTCTCGCATCGCAGTTCCGTGTCCTTCGGACAGGACCGCGCTCCGAAATCCGCCCCGACAACATGTACCAACCGTTAACGCCAATTATAAAACCAAGATAACTAATGCTTAAAAAAGGATTTTTAAAACCAAACTTGACAATTACTAAAATTGGAAGAAAACAATTTTGGTTTGGTTTGTTTTTTGGACTTTTTATTGCTTTTCTAATAAATCTCCTTTTTAATCATTCAAGAGAAATATTACGACTAACAACTTTCGAAAGAGACGCTTATATTTTAACATTCAGAGAATTTAAATTATATGATTTATTCTTTGCTGCATTTTCTTCAAGTCTTGGATTTGGATTTGCAGTAATTTGTTGGTTTTATGTATCAAACAAAAACAAAGGGGAAAAATATCGGACTACGTTTATAGCTTCAACTTCCTTTTTCATAACCTTTTTAGCTTTGGCAATTGTTGCCAGATTTGGTTCTGTCCTTTCGTTGATAGTATACAATCTTTATGGATACGATAACCATTTGGATATTTTGAAAGACTTTTGGTTGTTACTAATTCTTATTCCAGTTTATATCTTTTTTGCAAATTGGAATTCAATTCGACTTCTATTTAAAACAAAAAATTGGGTGCTTATCTCTGTAATTTTATTCCTTTTAAATACAGTGCTTTTGTATAAAACAACGAGTATAGACAGAAATAAATTAAACCAAATTTATTTCACAAGAAATAAAGACCGAATTGAATATATAGACAATGAAATAAATAAAGCAAAACAAAAAAGGATTAACATTTCGGACTCAACAAAACTTGTCTTACAAAAAAAGTATGCGGAAAGAACAACAAATCTTGTTGCTCAATTAAAGGAAGCTTTTAAAACAAATTCCAAAGTTCCGTTAGAGACTTTAATTCTTGAAAAGATTGTAATTCATAATCGAAATGAGCTGCAATACACCTGGTACAGAAACATTGACAGTACAGAACAAAATTGGTCTTACGCATTACCTGAAGAAATTTATTTTCAAATTTTGAAACATGATGTAAAAAGCCCAGAAACTAAAATCCTTTTTGAAATATTATCAGAGCAAATTTCAATCTTCACCGCAAAGGAAATTGACTGGATGGAGTTTGATAAATATTCAAATCTGGATAGGGAGAAGTATTATTTTAAAAGGGCAATTTTAAGGAAAACTGAAACCATACAAAGCAGATTAAAACAAGTGGTTGAAATGCTAAATTCCAATGACAAATTTAAAGAGTATCATTATCTCATTCCTGACTTTGAGTTTAATGAAACAAGAGGACAAAAAATATATGAAATACAAATAAATAACTGGCGTTAACAAATTGTATATGGCAGGCGGGGGTTTTAGCGGTCTGACAAGTCAGACCTCGTGCCCACTTTCCTGCGGGTCTGACACGATTTCTTTCAGAAATCCCGCCCGACCACATACAAGTGACCGTTGGCTGCAAGTGTAAAAAGACATGAGACATAGACAAAATTTCAACTAATAAATAGATGTAAATAATGAAAAAGAGATTATTAATAATTTTAGGATTCGCATTAATTTTAATTGTGGGTTTAGAAATATTCTTAAGAGTATATTACGGATTTTGTGATACGGTTTTAATGAAAGAAGACCCCGACTTTGAATATATAGCACAACCAAACCAACAAAGATTTAGATTTAGAAATCATGTTATGTATAATTCGCTTTCAATGAGGAGCAAGGAGGTTGATACTTCTTCAACAAAAATATTAGGATTTGGAGATTCTGTAGTAAATGGAGGAGTTCAAACAGACCAAGATTCTTTAGCAACAACAATTTTATCTGATTCCTTATCTAAATTTTATGAAAAAAAAATTCAATTTCTCAATATCTCTGCTGGTAGTTGGGGACCAGATAATTGTTACGCATATTTAAAAAAGTATGGAGATTTTGGAGCAAAATCGATTTTTCTATTTGTTAGTTCGCATGATGCGTATGACAATATGAATTTTGAAAAAATTGTTGATAACCATGTCAGTTTTCCGAGTAAACAATATTCATTCGCTTTATATGAATTAATTGACAGGTATTTACTTCCGAGGATAAAAAGCAAACTTAACAAGACAATGACTGAAACTGATAATTTAGGAATTAATAAGAAAAAAGATAACTCTCAATTTAATAGTGGCTTTGACTCGTTTGTTTCTTATTCAAAAGATAAAAATATACCATTGACAATTTATTTACATGCAGACCCAAATGAGAAAAAATTAGGAGCATATAATGACCAAGGACAGGAAATTATAAGATTTGCTAATGAAAACAATATTCCTATAATCTTGGACTTACAAAATGGTCTTGAATTATCAGATTTTCGTGATAACATACACATTAATAGCAAAGGTCAAAGAAAACTAGCGAATACGATTGTAAAATACATAGTACAACAAACACCAGCAGCCAACACGCGGTATAAAAAATTGCCTGGACAGTAGGTTATTCAAGGGTTGTAGCCCGCTTCAACTTTTGTGTAACTTGACAGGAAATCGCCCGCAATCGGCAACTTTTCATACCGCCATCCGTTACCAGCAAGTTTAAATTACCGAATGCAAATACAAAATAATCAATGCAAAAGCTCAAATTAATAAAACAAGAAAATCTACCCAAAGACAATGAGTTTTTATGGAGATATTTTGATTTACACAAACTTTTAAACTTTCTTCAAAACAAACAAATTCGGTTTACAAGAATGGACCAATTTGAAGACACACTTGAAGGCGTACCATTTGAAACACTTTTAAGAATAACACAAATGAGTAATATGCCGACATTTAGTTTAGCCAACTTTATACTAGACCATAAAACGACTACATTACCTCAAGACTCAAAACTTTTTGGGAGAATAGAAAAGATTTTACAAATTCAATCAAGTCATTATGTTTCATGCTGGTTTTCCGAACAAAGAGAATCGATGGCAATGTGGAATTTATACTCAAACTCTGACGGTGTAGCTTTAAAAATTCCATTTAAAATTTTAAAAAATCACCTAAAACCAAAATCAGAAGAACAAAATATTCAGGACTATTTTTGTGGAAAAGTAGAGTATCAAGATTTTCGAAATAAAAGTGTATATCCAGAGAATGAATTATCAAAAATTAAAAAAGTGTCCCTGAGAAAAGATGTTAGTTTTTCCCACGAGAAAGAAATCCGTTTTGTAATAAAAAAGGAAAAGACTAAGGATAATTTAGAATTAGGAATTAACTCTGAGCCTTTAAATCTAGAAGAACTGGACATTAAAATTGTATGTCATCCGAAAATGGATAGTTGGAAAAAAAAGAATATAAAACAATTACTAATAAATGAAAACCTATTTAGGTCATTTGAAAATTCAGAGATACGATTAAGACATTAAAAAAAAACCAGCTGGTAACACAGTACATATTGCAGGGCGGGGTTCGGTGGTACGCCAACTGCGGATTCCCGTTTCGCAGTTCCGTGTCCTTCGGACAGGAACGCTCTCCGAAATCCGCCCCGACAACATGTACCAACCGT
>NZ_JAIKLE010000078.1 GCF_022267315.1 Maribellus maritimus | reverse complement strand
ACGGATTGTACTAACAGAAACAAACCTGAAAATAACTAACAAATAAAACCAAAGAATCATGAACCCGCCACTCAAAAAACCTTTACTTACGCGCCTGAAGGCGTGAATATTCCCTGCGCCGCTTCTCAACGCATTAAACTCATCTGAAATTCATAACTATAAAAACCTAAAAAATGAAACATGCCCCATAAACCAAATCTTTTAAAACATTCCCGGGCAGCAACAAGGTTGAAACGCCCGCTCCTCCAAACAGCCCCTGTTCTTTATCGCTCTCACACCCGGTAACCACGGTTACCTCGAATACAAAAAGTACTCTGTACTAATTACTCACAATTAAATACTATAGATATGAAAACAAAAAAATTAAAACTACTCACCATTTTCCTGTTCCTGTTTCCGCTTTGTGTGGTTTTATTGGGGGCAGGATGCGAAAAAGAAGTTGACTATTCCAATTTAGTGGAAGGCTACGTTGTTGGTTCTTTCGTTTGTTCTGAAGTTGACTCTGATGGACAGGCAACAGGTAATAACACTGAAAGGGGCTATTGTATATTGCTGGAAGACAGCGAAAATGCGAACTCGCATTGGCCTATGGATTTTTATACTTTTGATTTTCCTCCAGGAATTTTTGAGTTTCCAGAGGAAATTATTTCTCCAACTCACAATTCCAATGACGGAGGACCTAATTTTTTCCCAGATAGTATACGAAATAAATACCATATTGTACTTCAATATAAAGAACAAATAAATTCTGAAAAAATCCAGTTTGGGTGTGGCTTTTATACTATGTTAATACCATTTCCATGGGAAAATTATAAACAAATAACACTGAACCAAATTTTATTAAAAAAAGACTAAAACAGAATTATGAAAACCGGCTGGGTAACCGAACTGAAAAACGCTAATAATAATTTTGAAACCCTGGTGAAGGAGCGCTATTCGGAAGAAGCGGGGAAAACCCACTTGAGCATGAAGGAAGTGCGTGAGCAAATTGACGCGGCTTACCATACCATTACCGAACGCATTGGTGCGTTGATAATTGTAAACGGTGAAGAAACCTACTCGGGTTTTGTAAAAGACCTGAACCGGCGCGTAGAGAAATATTACCGGGTTTTGTCGCAGCGCGAGGGCCGAAATTCAAAAAAAGGGAATGGGGAAGAGGAATAAGGGATCGGCGAATTGTCCTGAAAGGACTCCTATGAAGAATTCGCCGGAATTCGCCGCGATAGAAAATCGCATCACCCTGATTTAAACCTTCAAGGTTTCCAAAACTTTGAAGGTTTAGTTTTTTAACTTCAATGCATTTGAAAATAATTCTTCTTTTTCTGAATAAAACACGTATTTTTAACTTTCAACGAAAAACACATCAAATATGGAAAAATTGTATTGTTTAATTATGGCCGGAGGTTCGGGAACCCGTTTCTGGCCCCGCAGCAAAACAGCAAAACCAAAACAGTATTTAAATATTTTTGGCGATGATTCACTTTTGCAATCCACCATTAAACGCTTTTCGACTTTTACAAAATACGAGGATATTTATATTGTATCAGGAAAAACACAGGCAAAAGTACTGGAGGAACAAACCCCGGTGTTGCCCAGGCAAAACCTGATTTACGAACCGGTAGGTAAAAATACACTGCCCTGTATCGGACTGGCTGCGATGTTTGCCGAAATAGATAACCCGGAAGGAATTATGGTCGTTTCGCCTTCAGACCATCTGATAACCAATGAGGATTTATTTAAAGATACTGTCCTTACAGCTGCGAAAGTTGCCGACGAAAAAGATGGAATTGTTACCATTGGAATTACTCCGTCTTATCCGGCAACCGGTTATGGTTATGTACAAACAGCTGAGGAAATCAATGCAGGCGATGGCATCAAACAATTTAAAGTGGAACGTTTTGTGGAAAAACCGGATGAGCAGACAGCGACCAGTTACCTTGAACAAGGTGGGTTTTTCTGGAACAGCGGCTTGTTTATTTTTAAAGTGTCGGTTTTTCTGGATGCAGTGAAACAATTTGCCCCTGATTTATACAACGATTTACGCAAAATTCAGGCAGAAATCGGAAAAGAAACTTTTGAACCCACACTTGACACCATTTATCGTGCAGTGGAAGGAATTTCGGTGGACTACGGAATTATGGAACATGCCCAAAACATTTACCTTGTGGAAGGGAATTTCGACTGGAATGACCTCGGTAGTTGGGAATCAGTTTATTTAACCGACAAAAAAGATGAAAACGGGAATGCCGGCTCAGGGGAAGCCATTTTGTTGGATACCCAAAATTCCTATGTATATTCTGATGAAGGATTGATTGCAGTTGTTGGGCTCGATGATGTTGTGGTTGTTAAAGACGGAAATACTACCCTGGTTTGCAAACGCGACAAAACTGAAGACGTAAAAAAGATTGTGGAACAACTCAAAGCAGGGAAAAGGAACGAATTCCTGTAAAATAGATATGCAAATATTCAAAAAGTGGAGAGAAGTACCGGTTAGTACAGGTTACAAGTAATCACTTAATTTTCAATATTTGCCAACTAAATTAAAACTTAAACCAATAAAACAATGAAAGACCCAAAGAATATAGTGGTTTCCAGAAAAATGCTGGTTCCTTTTATTTTAATAACCAGTTTGTTTGCCATGTGGGGATTCGCCAATGATATTACCAATCCCATGGTGGCAGCATTCAAAACCGTGATGGAAATTTCAAATGCAAAGGCAGCCCTTGTACAGTTGGCTTTTTACGGAGGGTACGGAACCATGGCTATTCCCGCTGCGCTAATCATAAAAAGGTATTCTTACAAATTGGGAATTATTATTGGCCTGGCTTTATACGCCGTTGGTGCTTTGTTATTTTTTCCGGCAGCTCAGTTCGAGATTTATGGTTTTTTTCTGGTTTCATTGTACATATTAACCTTTGGTTTAGCATTTTTGGAAACAACTGCCAATCCGTATATCTTATCGATGGGAGCGCCGGAAACTGCTACCAGAAGGTTAAACCTGGCACAATCTTTTAATCCTTTAGGCTCAATAACCGGGATGTTTGTTGCGTCTCAGATTATTCTCCCGGCATTGAATTCAGACAAACGCGATGCCGCCGGAAATTTGATCTTCGAAACTTTGAACGCGACAGAGAAAGCAGCCGTAAGAACGCATGACCTGGCAGTTATTCGTGATCCTTATGTTATTCTTGGATTTGTAGTTTTAGCCTATCTGGTGGTTATCATTCTGGCAAAAATGCCCAAAAGAGAGAGTGCAGATCACGAGATTCACGCGATAGATTCTTTTAGAAGATTGATGAAAAATAAAAAATACCGAGAAGGTGTAATTGCTCAGGTGTTTTATGTAGGCGTACAAATTATGTGCTGGACTTTTATCATTCAATATGGTGAAAACCTTGGACTTGAAAAATCGGAAGCGCAACGCTACAACATTGTTGCGATGGCCATTTTTATAGCCAGCCGTTTTATTAGTACAGCGTTGATGAAATATCTGAACCCGAGATTTATGTTGTTACTTTTCGCAATTGGGGGAATGTTTACCATTTCTGGTGTAATACTATTTCAGGGAATGGCGGGAATGTATCTTTTGGTCGCAACTTCGGCCTTTATGTCATTAATGTTCCCAACCATTTATGGAATTGCACTCGACGGGATCGGTGATGATGCCACACTTGGCGCAGCCGGGTTGGTTATGGCAATTGTTGGCGGAGCACTTATGCCACCGCTTCAGGCAAGAATTATAGATGCCGGAGGAACCGGATTTAATGATTTGCAGATATTTGGATTTATTTCAGAAGTAAACTTCTCGTTTATACTCCCTTTTATCTGTTTTGTTGCGATTGCTATATACGGATACAGAACGTATCACGATTTTAAAAAACAACCGTCAGTATGATGAACCAAAAAAGATTTTGCAAAACTCTTCAACTGGAAAATGATTTAAAGCTTATAAAAGCCTACAAAGAAGTTCATGCACCCGGAGCCGTTTGGCCCGAAATTACTCAGGGCATGAAAGAGGTTGGTATACTCGATATGGAAATTTATATTCAGGGCACTCAGCTTTTTATGATAATGGATACTGTTGCTGATTTTGACCATGACAAAGCCATGGCAGAACTGGCAACAAAACCTAGGCAGTCGGAATGGGAGGCTTATGTTTCGCAGTTTCAAAAAACATCGGAAACAGCAACAGCCGATGAAAAATGGCAATTAATGGAACGCATTTTTAAAATGGATTAGCAGGGGATTTGAAAATTGTAAGCTGCTTTAACCATCATAAAAATAATGAAATAGATTCAATTCTTTTGTTGGTTCTGGCTATCCTTTTTGGGCTGATTGCAACACTTTAATAAAAAATAGATTATTCACTGAATGAGACGGGATTAGCCCTTAAAACACTGGGAAAAAAGGCCGATGACATGGTAGTTGTATTTATAATTGAACGGGGAGAACTATAGAAATTCAACATAAACATATTTTACAATAATATTGTTAGCTCTTTAAGTAGTTTTTGTAAATTGCCGAAAAAGGAGCACTATGAACGCATATCTATTCCTTATTGGACTTTGTGTTGTAATTATCATTTCATTTTTTAATAATATGCTGGCACGCCGGACTAATATACCGAGCGTGTTGGTTCTCATTTTATTAGGTGTTGGAATTCAGCAACTTTTGCTTTATTTTAATTTGGAGCCCAGTTATTTTAATGTTCTGGAAGTACTTGGTATAGTCGGACTGATTATGATTGTACTGGAAGCCGCACTCGATTTGGAGCTAAAGAAGGAAAAATGGCCGATTATATGGAAGTCCTTTACAATCGCATCATTCTCGCTGGCTTTAACATCGTTGGCGATATCCTTTGTTATACAGATTTTTATTCCTAATCTCGATTTTTTACAGGCTATGGTTTACGCTTTGCCTCTTTCGATTATGAGCAGTGCAATAATAATCCCAAGTGTGGCAAACTTAAACCATTACAAAAAGGAATTTTTGATTTACGAAAGTACCTTTTCTGATATTTTGGGTATCATGGTTTTTTATATGATTGTTGAAAATATTGATGTTGAGGGAATGAGGCAGCTTAGTTTTGCGATAGGAAGTAATATATTTTTGACCATTGTAACATCGGTTGTTTTGAGTTATATCCTTCTTTACATCATTCAAAAAATAAAGGGGCAGGCAAAGTTTTTTCTTTTTCTCGCTGTTCTTATTTTGCTTTATGCGGTAGGAAAATTATTACATCTTTCATCGCTTATCATCATCCTGATGTTTGGCTTGTTACTTCGAAATCATAAGGTATTGTTAGTGGAGAAGCTTGAGAAGTGGCTTGATGATGAACGTATTGATGCTGTTTACGACCAGTTTAAAATGATAACAGTCGAAACGTCTTTTGTTGTAAGGACTTTCTTTTTTGTTGTTTTTGGAATGACTTTACCCTTGAATTCTCTGCTGAGTACACAGGTTTGGCTAATTAGTTTAATTTTTCTGGTTGTTATGTATGCGTTACGCTTCGGCCTTTTTTATATTGTTGAAAACAAAGATACTATGCCCCAGACTTTTATTGCTCCAAGAGGATTGATTTCAGTTTTGTTGTTTTTTGCGATACCAGAATCGTTAAAAACAGAGGGTTTTGAGAGAGGAGTTTTGTTTGTTGTAATTATTGCTACAAGTATTATTATGGCATCATCGCTTATTGCTTATGGAAAAAGTGGGGAAACAGACAAAGAACGAGATAGCGCGAAAACAAATGAATCAGATTTTTCAGATATAAGGATGACTACATCTTTCGAAAGGGAACAATAAAAAAAACTACCCCGTTTTTGGGATAGTTTTAAAAGCGTACCGAAAAATTTAAAATCTAATCAATAAATTTAAAATCCAACTAAACTATTAATTCTCTACCGGGTTTGTAATAGGAATATTATCTGTTTTATTCCTTTATCGTTTTTTTTATTTTATCTATCGTTTCCTGTATACAAAGTAAAGGATAATACAAATTTATTGCAGTATTTTTCTAGCTGAAAACAAAAGGGTTAAAAGCTGATATTTTATTTGTTATTCTGCTTATGTATATCAGAATTATTTTCTTTTTATAAGAAATATGGAAATTAATTCAGAGAAATTTATGAAAGAATTACTTATAAAAATAGTTTTTTTCTTAGTTAGATCCGGTTATTTGCACGATGGTTCCTGATTAAAAGAAGAAGAGCTTTGAAATACGTATTTCAAAGCCTCAATTCAATTTTTAATTATAAAATTTGTGTGACGCCATGAAATTAAATATGATTTTATCTGGCATGTTTGTTGGTTTTTAAAATGAGTTTTTTGACGATCTGTTTTTTATCCATAATAAGCCTTACAAAGTATATTCCCGAAACATTATCGGATAAATTGAGCATGATTTCTTGTTCGGCATTAACCTGTCCGTTAAATACTGTTTTTCCCGTTATGTCTGTTATGATAAGTTCAGCATTGGAAATTTTAGATGAGAATTTTATGGTGACTTCTCCCGATGTTGGATTTGGATACATTTTGATTTCAAATTCTTTATTTTCAGCACTGTTTATGCCAACAGGAAAACCATCGACACAAACCTGGAAAGTATCGGTAACGAAAGCTCCTTCTGCATCTGATGCTTTTGCTATTATGTTGACACATCCTGTATCCGCAATTGATGGAGTGCAGACTATCATATCACCGGTTAAAGTAGCCCATGTAGGTAATGAATTATTTCCTTCTGACGTTATATTGATGGTTAATATTTCATCTTCTATATCGCCAAATAGATGTCCAGTAAAAGGACTTACGGGAATTTTTAAAATAGAAGAAGCATGAATTATTTGGTCAGGAATAGACGTTATTTTGTATGGTGCATCATTTACTGCTTCTATGGTAACTGTAAATGTTTTAGATGTTGTCCCTCCTTCGCTGTCTTCTATGGTAACAGTTATTTTTGTTTCGCCATTCATGTTTGGGGCAGGGACAATTTTCAGTATTGCCGTTGGTGCACCTTGAGTATAATCGATCAGGAGAGAATCTGTTAGTGTGTTGTTGCTGCTTGTGACAGAGATGGATAACTCCTGAGTCAGACAGTCGTTTCCTGAGGAAATACCGCTTAGATTCAGGGAAACAGGTTCTTGATCTTCGTTTATAGTCAAATCTGTAATGGGAGCAATTGTTGGTGAAGCATTACCGGGAATAATGATTACATTGAATGAAAGCGTATCGGTATTCCCACTTTTATCGGTAGCTACCCATGTTTCTGTAGTACTTCCTACAGGGAAGGACTCCCGGCTTCCGAGTCCTGTGATTTGTTTCAATGTTGCACTGCAATTGTCACGGAACGAAATTTCGGGATATTTGATACTCACAAATGTATCACAAGGATTGTTTTTCAGCACGATGGAAATATCTTCAACTTCGTTAATGGTTGGTGAAATGGTATCTGAAACAGTTATTGTTTCCCTTATTTTGGATCTGTTTCCGTTTAAGTCAATAGCTACGATTTGCATCTCTGTTTTTTCTCCCGTGTTAGAACAGTTAAAGCTTTTGGGAGACAGCTCTATTTCGATATTTTCACTTGGAGTACAGTTGTCCGTGATTTTTTCTGTTAAAGCAGCGATATCTTCATCTGTCAGTTTGTATTCTCCTTTTTCATTTAAAAAAATTTCGACCGGTGTCCAAATTATCGACGGAGTAATTGAGTCTTTTACCGTAATTATTTGAATCTGCTCTTTTGCTTTATTTCCGCAATCGTCTGACAAGCTCCAAATCCGGGTAATAACCCATTCTCCGGGGGATTCACCTGCCTCCGTTTTGTCTGTAAAAGTTGCCTCCAGTTCGGTTGTGCTGCAATTATCGCTTTCATCAGTGACATCCCCTGTTTGAGTAACGCTTGAATCATATTCGCAAATTGTGTCTGAATATATTGTAATGTCATCGGGAGAAGTAAAAGTTGGAGGAGTGGTGTCCTGAATGGTCACCACCTGGGAATGGAAAGTCTGGTTTCCGCAGTTGTCTGTAGCTGTCCACTTTCTGGTGATGGTGTAGCTGTTATCGCAGATAGTATCGGAATAAACTTCCTTAAAAGAGACATCCACATCTGCATCGCAATTGTCGGTAGCAGTT
>NZ_JAIKLE010000077.1 GCF_022267315.1 Maribellus maritimus | reverse complement strand
GCTCAAAGTCTCATGTTCTCACTACTCATCGCTCTCTTCTCATCGTCCCAGTGCTCACTATCTCATCTTCTCTCTTCCCAGTGCTCACAGTCTCACTTCTCATCTCCGCTTTTCAACGGGGCTTTGCCCCGAACCTCAATTCCTTTTGTCTTGCCAGACGGGCTTTACTCTTTGTCTTGACACAAAGAGTTAACACGAGGAAGGCATTTCCGAGCCAAGACTGAAAATCTTTTTGAAACAAAACTACGGACAGGTAAATCCACGCAGTGCAAACTCTCCTTCCTTCGTCGGGTCAAACAGCACTGCTTCAATAGCCCTCATAATTTCCCTTTCCTTGTTTTGTAATCAAAAACCTTTTAGGTCACCTAAATGATGATCTTTAAGTGCTAGTATGGTTATTCTTTACGCTTTTACTCTTAGGCGGGTCCGTTCTTAATCTGTAAGTCAGTTCTTCTTTTATGTCTTATTCTTTGACTTCTTTTTCTATGTAAAACGTTCGGTACTCTTTTCACATCTTCTCAGTGCTCAACGTCTCATTGTCTTCCTGCTCATCTCTCACCACTCACCGCTTGTCTCTCTATTCTCATCGTCCCAGGGCTCACAGTCTCATTTTCTTACTACACGGTGCTCGCCCTCTTTTCTTCTCCCTTCTCATTGCTCAGAGATCGCCTTATTGCGCCTCTGCTTCTCCGGATTCCTTTATTATTTTAATATATTCTTTTCCAAAAAGTAAGCCTACACCCAAAATCCCACCCAAAAAAATCCAGATTATTAAAATCAAAGGACGGTTGGGTTTTGATTTCTCAAAAGGAATAATAACCGGTCTAATCACCGAAAAAACAGGCGTATCTTCCTTTACTTTTATACGGGCCTGTTCCATTTGTTGTGCCAAACTGGAGTATACATCAAAGGCAAGTTGATATTCATTCTCGAGCCGCGATTCCTCGGTAAGAGCCATGGCACTGGTTACATTTTTATTTTTGTCCCGAAAGCTCGCCAGGTCAGCCTGGGCATCTTCAAGGTCTTTTTTCTTTTCGTTGTAACGTTCCTCCACAAATTTCAACTGAGCTTTTGCTTTTTCCACTTTAAAGTCGGTGATATACTGTTGAAGCAGTTCTTTTGCTTTTTGTGCGACTTGTGCTGCGAGTTCCGGTTCAAAAAAACTGGAGCTTAACTTTACATAACCCTCTTTTTCGTTAATTTCCAGGACTAAATGCTTAGCAACAATTTTGCGAATTTCTTCTTGTTTTTCTGAAAGCCTTAGCATTGATCCCGAAGAAAAAGAAGCCTCCGTATTGTCTTCGTTTCTGAACGATTTTAGCAGGAGTCCCGGCAGTCCAACGGAGTATTTTGCTATCGATGAAAACAGTCCGGGAGTATAATAATCTGAATAATACTCCAACAGTGAAACAGGGTGATCTATCTCAGAAAAAGAAAACGGAGTTTTCATTATTTCAAGCTGAAAAGGAACGCTTTGTACAATTTGAGGATACACTTGTGGTGAAAGTTCATTTCCACCTCCTTTTGTCAGGTCAATATTAAATCCGGCGATTGAAGCCAGTGAAGATAACCCCCCCAGGTTACTTGTATTGTTTGAAGTTTGTGGAACAAGAGTTGCTGATGCAGTATATTCTTTGGGAGAAAAAAGTGCGATAATAAGACCGGCAAGTGAGCATACTACGACACTCTTTATTATGGTTCTTCTCCCCTTCCACAGCATTTTCAGCAAAGCAATCAAATCAATTTCTTTTTTGCTTTTAAACTGATTTGACTTATCAGAGTTGTTCATTCTCAATTTTATTTATTATATCCAACAAACTTCACTGCCTATCTCAACACAGCAGCAATGGCAACGGCAATCGAAGAAAATGTACTGGCAACGGCAAGCCACTGACTTGTGTTATTGTTTTCTTTTTCCGGTCTTTCGGGAACAATGATTTCACTTCCCGGCAGCACCTTGGGATATCTTCTAAAAATAAATCCTTTTTTGGATGCCGTTGAGCCGTTGGCATATTTTATATAGGCTTTTCTGCGTAATGCATTGGCATCAAAACCACCACTTCTTTCAATGTATGTTTTAAAGGTTATCCCTTTTTCATAGGTCAGTGAAAAAGGGTTTTGAACGCTGCCGCTAACTTTTACGGTCTGTATATATTCCGGAACAAACAAAACATCGCCATCGCGCAAAAAGAGGTCGTTATGACTACCGGGACTTCCCATTATCAGCGGGAGATCCACTGCGATATTTTCAGGACCAAGGATAGGATTTACACGCTCAAAGGTGGCTCCTTCCGCAAAAGCATATTGTGTTACCCCTCCGGCCATTTTCACCAAATCGGAAATCCGTTGTCCCTTTTCACTAATGGCATACTGCCCTGCATATTTTACTTCGCCTTTTACTGAAGCTTTTCCGGCATTCCGGAATCCGGGTGCCTGGCGTACGGAAATCTGGTCAAAGGCCTGTAACTCGAACTGCGCATCCCCCGGCTGTAAACGAAGGTCTCTATCAAGTTTAAACGTATTGATATGGACCAGCCGATTGTTTACCTGTGCCGCTTCCTGGTAGCTAAGTCTTCTGGCCACTTCGATAAATGTACTATCGGCACCTTCGGTAAATCCGTCAGCCAAAAAAATGGCATCCCCCAGGGTCATTCCCTGTGAAAAATGATATTCACCAGGTGTTAACACTTCTCCTGATACAAAAATATAGGGGTCTTCACGTAAATCAAACAAAGACTTCACCAGAATACTGTCTTCCGGTTGAAGTACAATATCTGACTTTCGGCTCACCACATCTTCCACATTAAAGGGAATGTTTGATTTGGTCTTATCGGGATTCTCACGGGTTACAATCCCCCGGTTTTTAAAGGCATCTTTTTTCAGCCCTCCGGCTTTCTGAATCACCTCCGACAAAGTGACACCCTCCTCCCACTGGTATTCTCCCGGCTGATACACCGCTCCATCAATTGTGATCCTGTTTTCAAACTCATCCGATATGGTGCGGCAATGTATTTTATCGCCGTTATTCAGCGTTGTGTTCCCGGCCTTTTCATAGGCTACATCAATGATTTGCACCCCTTGTTGTGTTTTCCGGTACAACTGCAGTTGGGCGAGCCAGGCACTCCCGGTAAATCCGCCCGCAAAACGAAACAAATCCTCCATCGTTTCCCCTTCTTTTATCTCAAACCGAGTATTCCGCCGAAACTCTCCGCTTACTTCCACCCGCTTTTCCAGGGGAGGCACAAAAATAATATCCTCATCCTTTAAAGTGATATTGTCCGAAGGATCTGCATCTACTATAAACTTATAGATATCAACGGTTTGAAACAATTCATTATCGCGAATTACCTTAATATTTCTAAAAGAGCCAATGGTATCAGGCCCTCCGGAAAGATACAATGCGTTAAAAACCGTGGAAGCTGCTGACAGTGTATAGGTCCCGGGAGATACCACTTCTCCTGCTATATTGACTTTAATCGCACGCAGTTCGCCAATACTGATCTGGGCAAAGGTTTGCGGATTCTCTCCTCCCATATCGGC
Organism: Maribellus maritimus; assembly: GCF_022267315.1. Classification (GTDB taxonomy): domain Bacteria; phylum Bacteroidota; class Bacteroidia; order Bacteroidales; family Prolixibacteraceae; genus Draconibacterium; species Draconibacterium maritimum. The sequence goes on along the minus strand of NZ_JAIKLE010000077.1, from coordinate 4,854 downwards.
ATAAATGGAGGTAAGCCGCTGTTTTATTTTCTTTTCGGCCTCACTAAAAAACATTCCCGCAATGTACACCGGTCCAACATCAGGAATTAATATTTGCCCGTTGGAATTTACGGTTAACTGGTAATTGTTTTGTGAATTTCCCCACACATTTACAATCATCTGGTCGCCTATCCCAATCTCATAATTTTTTGGGGTTTGTATATTTACTCCGGGTTCAAAAGTGAGCTTTTTATTATTAAACAAAGAGAATCCAAATATATTTACATCTTCGGTTTCAAAAGTATCTTTTCGTACCGATAAGGAACTATCGGCTGGCTCTTCAAAATAATATTCTTCATTGGAAATCAGAGATAAACTGTCGGTTGAAACGGAACTTTCATGCAGCCGTTTCCGCAGATCACGAATTTGTACTTCCGTTGCCCCCCTTTGCCTGGCCAGGTTTATCGCTTCCTGTTCCGTAAGACCGGCCTCACGCATCTGTTTGCGTACGCGTTCAATATCGGAATCAGAAAGCTCTTTTACATCCACCGATTTTACATCCTGAGCTGTTGCGACTAAAACGCAAAAAAACAGGGGTAAAATAAAAATAAGTTTTTGAAGTTTTCGTCGTTTCATATTGGTTTTAAGCTGAACTTTTATACAAACTCAATTTTTAACTGTTTATTTCCTCCTCAGTCTGCATTCAAACATAGAAAAATCCAGGGAAATATGAGGTTACTGCTATTTTTTATTGAACTAAAGCCAGGGAATACCAGCTTTCCGGAAAGACAAACAAGGGTTTTAATTTTGGGCATTACGGATTTTATGAATTGGTGTATTTTGTTAACAATTTTACGCAGCTCCGCCTCCTCACTTACAAACGATGGCAAGTTCCAACGAGTCTTCGGGATGCTTCAATGAGTAAATAAATTACTCAAAAACAGACGCAAGATATAAAATGCATTTCTCTTTGTCAATAGCAATTCTTTTGAAATCTTCATTATTTTGTGCTACTTTTCTGATCGTTTTCGGAAAAACCATTTGTTCAGCTTATTAGACACGAACAATTAAAAGATTATTTTTTTGTTAAGCAGTTCGCACCAATTATACATTAACAAAGATTTAAAATTGAATTCTTTGTGTATTATAAAACCAGTATCAATCCCAATTCAACCAAGAATCTTATATCACTGATTATTAAAAAACTAAAAAACATCTTAAAGCATTCTGTTCAAGCTACAACTGAAGAGGAAATTCAATCAGAAATTTATGATAAAAACAAAGGAAGAGATTGAGTTGTTGATTCTAAGCGTTTACAACTATCTGTTTTTTTGTGTTCACCCGTTCAATTCCGTAGCTTTGTTTTTTTAAGCTTCGGTTTTGAACAAAAATAATTGTTACTTTTGTCGTGCATTATATAAAACTATGAATGTGTCAACCATTAAATTATTTAGAAAAAAAGTAGGACTTCCGTTAGTGGTGGTTTTGTTTTTATTTTCATCGTGCAGCACCCCTTTACAGGAATTGATTTATCTTAACGGTTTACAACCCGGTGTGACATACGAGCATGGCCCGCAACCCGAAGAGTATAAAATCAGATCCAACGACCAGTTATTTATCCAGGTCATCAGCGATGATCCTTTAAATGCTGCTTTTTTGAATCTGATCAATACACAGGGCTCGATGGGAAGTATGGGGAACTCAACCAACAGCATTGAGTTGATAACCTATCTGGTTGACGAAGGAGGTTTTATCAACTATCCGCAGCTGGGAAACCTAAATGTAGAAGGCAAAACCACAAGTGAGGTACGTGATATGGTACAGGAGGGTGTAGACCGCTACCTTGAAGGCGCATCGGTATTTGTAAAGCTGGTGAACCGCACGGTAACGATTTTGGGAGAAGTAAAAAACCCGGGACAAAAAACGATGGTCAAAAATCAGCTTACCATTTTTGAGGCGCTGGGCTCGGCCGGAGATATCAGTGACTATGGCAACCGTCAGCAGATAAAAATCATACGCGAGCTGCCGGAAGGGAAACATGTTGAAGAAATGGATCTAACCAATCCCGACATTATCAACTCTCCTTATTATTATATCTTGCCGCATGATATTGTATATGTGGAACATAAAACAAAGGTATACGGAGCCAAAAACCTGTCGTATGCGGCCCCCATCAGTATCACAGCGTCCATCATATCCGTAGGATTACTCATTATAAATTTATTTAACCCATGACAGAGCAGCGTTTACAAAATAACGGCATTGACCACAACAATGACGAAGACAGTATTGACTTAAAAAAGCTGGTTTTTAAATTACTAAGCAACTGGTACTGGTTTCTACTGAGCGTTATTATTGCCGTTGGAGCTGCATTTTTTTACAATCGTTATGCTACTCCGGTATATGAGTTAAGTACTACACTTCTTGTGGAAGAAGATAAGGTGACTTCTCCGTTGGATGAAAGTGGTGTGTCGGCAAATGTTTTCCAGGGATTTGGCGTAATGAACAGCATGCGAAACATTTATAATCAAATGGTGATCATGCATTCTACTCCCCTTATTACAAGAACCATCAACGAACTTGATTTTGAAATCAGTTACTATGCAGTGGGGAGAGTAAAAATCAGTGAAAAATACCGGGAGGTTCCGTTTCTGGTGGAATGGGATGAAGCACATCCGCAATTGACCAACGCGGAATTTCTGTTAAAAATAGATGCCGACGGCAAGTTGCATTTAAAAGCACAGGGGGAAAATGCAGAGGTATACAGCTATAATGAGGATGAGGTGCTAAGAAAAATCAGTAATTTTTCATTTTCTAAAGATTTGGATCCGGGGGTACGTCTGACGGCCAATGAGTTTTCGTTTACCATTTTGTTAAATGAAAAATTTGATCCCCAGGCACCCAATGAATTTAAATTTGTTTTTAATAAAAAAGGCGCGCTGGTAAAAAAATATGCCGGAGCACTTACCATTAATCTTGCCGATAAAGAAACATCGATAGTGGAGCTCACCTTACGAGACTTTAACCGGGAGAAAGGCATCCATTTTTTAAATAAACTTACCGAGATTTACCAGCTGGATAACCTGGGCAAAAAAAATGACAATGCCAACCGCACGATACAGTTTATCAATTCGCAATTGCAAAACATTTCTGATTCGTTAAATGTTTCGGAAAACAGGATGGCTTCTTTTCAAAGTGAAAACCAGGTTATTGATATTTCTTTACAGTCGCAGCAGCTGCTGGAACAGATGAGAGAACTGGACAATGAACGTGTGGCTCTGGAGACGCAAAACAAATATTATCATTACCTCAGGGATTATGTAGGCAACAACCAGGAACTGGAAACACTTATTGCGCCTTCGGCGATGGGAATCAATGATCCTTTGTTAAACAGTCTGATTCTTCAGTTGAACGACTTGATTACACAAAAATCGAGTTTGACTTCGGTACGGGCCAACTCCCAACATCCGGCAATCGTCCGTTTAAATGCCCAAATTGAAAGTGTAAAAAATTCTCTGCTGGAGAATACTTCCAATATCATATCACAATCGGATATCGCTTTGGCCGATATCAATCAACGTATCCGCAGTTTTGAGACACAAATACGCCGTCTGCCTGCGACGGAACAAAATTTTGTAAATATTGAACGACGTTACCAGCTGGACAACGAAACCTACACTTTCCTGCTCCAAAAACTTTCGGAGGCTCAAATTGCCAAAGCATCCAATATTCCGGACAGCCAGGTGATTGAAGAAGCCAGAATGAACGGAACAGGGCCGGTTGAACCAAAAAGTAAAATGATTTTTGCCATTGCTTTGTTACTGGGATTAGCCATTCCGGCAGGTGTAATTTTGCTTCTGGACTTTTTTAGCACTAAAATTGTTTCACAGGAAGAAGTGGAGGCCATTACCCGGTTTCCGATTATCGGGCATATCTTTCACAACGAGAAAGAATTTGCCAGCCGTACGCTGGTGCTGGATAAACCCAATTCTCCGGCAACAGAGCCTTACCGGGCCATCCGGAATAAACTCAATATGATGACCAAGGCCAAGGATAATCCGGTGATTGCAGTTACGTCAACCTTTCCCAAAGAAGGCAAGTCGTATAATGCGATTAACATTGCCTCATCCTTTGCACTGATGCGTAAAAATACCGTATTGCTTGACCTAGATTTACGTAACTCAAAAATAGATGAAGAGTTCAATTTTGAGTCCAATATGGGTATTGTGAACTATATTATCGGGAAAGCAACTTTACCTGAGATTACTTTTGACACCAAACACCCGCGTTTAAAAATTATCCCCGCCGGACCGATCCCTCCCAATCCTTCGGAAATGCTCACCGACAAAAGGCTTACTGATGTTTTGGAAAAATTAAAGGAGATATATGATGTTATTGTTATTGATACACCTCCAGTAGGTTATGTGGCTGATCTCTACCAGTTAAACGATGAAATTGATGCCAACCTGTTTATTGTCCGGCATAAATACACCCATAAAGTTGCGTTAAAGAATGCGTTAGGTGAAGTGGAAAAACATCAGCTAAAAGGTGTGGGTATCATCATTAATGACATTCAGATGGGACGTAAAAAAGGTGGTTTTGGAAGTTATGGCTATGGTTACGGCTACGGATATGGATATGGCTACGGGTATGGGTATGGGTATGGTCAGGAATACGACAAAGACAGAAAACGCAGTAAACGAAAAATGCTAAAAACCGAGCAAGGCTAACAAAACCACTGTGTATAAAATACTCACAGATTCATTGATTGTAAATCAAACTAGCACTATCTCATAAACTGTGTAAATAGGAATACCGGGGGTTGCAACCCCCGGTATTTTTTGTTTAATTTTAAACTTTATGCAGTAATGAAAA
>NZ_JAIKLE010000076.1 GCF_022267315.1 Maribellus maritimus | reverse complement strand
AACCAACTGAGCTATAGGCCCGGAATGATATTATTTTATAAATATCAGATTTCGGAGTGCAAGTTTACAACTTTGCGTGAAAATACACAAACAAATACTCGTTTTTGGTGAAAAAAAATAGTTGACCACTTATTTTCTCAAACTTCTTCAAACTAGCATTTAATGGGCACTACGTAGAAAATGTTAGTGCTTTTGTTAGTACTTTTTAAAATCCCAATTTTTATGAAATTAATGAAGTTAATTCATCCGGAGCAGGATGAGTTCGTTTTAAAGTCGAAGAAAGTTTCTTTGGTTGCTTTTCTCGACACTGCAAGAAAACGAAAAGACCACACCTCGTCAATAAAGTTAAGAATTGTTCACTTACGATTCCCAAAGTACTATTCCACGGGATTCAACCTGACAGAGGAAGACTACATGAAAATGTGTAAACCACGACCAAATCCAGAACTGCGAACAATTAAAAAACTTGTATTTCAACAATTAAAGAAGGCATATGATATCATTGCATCAATTGATGAATTTTCTTTCCAAGCGTTTGAATCCAAATTCAAGACAAAAAGAATTACAAATGACCTAATCTCCTACTTCGAAGATTACATTGAAGAACTTAACAAGGAAAAGCGATATGGAACTGCCGACAATTATTCCTGTTCCAAAAACAAACTTCTCCAAATAAAAAATGGTTGTAAGTCAAAGATAAAGTTTGAAGAAATTACGGTTCAGTTTCTCAAACAATTCGAATCAATTATGCTGGAAGAAGGATGTTCCCCTTCAACTGTTGGAATCTACTGCCGCCCCATAAAAAAGCTGTATAACGATGCAATTCGCAATGGTGACGCTCGGTTAGAAAATTATCCGTTTGGGAATCCCAAAGAAGGCTTATATAAACCGCCACAACCCCGAAATATAAAGAAAGCTCTATCGGTTCAGGAATTAAAGAAATTAATCAACTACGAACCCACTCCTGGAAGTCCAGAGCAAAGATACTTGGATTTTTGGTTGTTTTCATACCTTGGAAATGGGATAAATATTAAAGATATTTGCTTACTTCAGTTCAAACATATACAAGGAGATAGCATACATTTCATAAGAGCTAAGACCGCCAATACCAACAGGACAGCAAAACCAATCGTTATCACGCTAATTGACCAAAATAGGGCAATCATCAACCGCTGGGGAAACAAATACATTAATCCAAACACTTTTGTCTTCCCAATTCTCGACGGCACAGAAACAAGTAAAAAGCAACGTGAGAAAATAAAATCATTTACAAAGTTGCTAAATAAATCGATGAAAAAAACGGTTCTTAAAGCGGGAATTACAACCCATGTAACGACATACACTGCCCGACATTCATTCGCCACTGTATTAAAACGTTCGGGAACCAATATTGCATATATTTCCGAAGCAATGGGGCACAGCAATATCAAAACAACCGAAAGTTATCTGGATAGTTTTGAAAGCGAAGCCAGACAGGAGAATACCTTGAAATTAATTGATTTATAATTCATAAGTCGTCCTTTTCTTGGACGGCTTTTTTTCAATCACAACATCATTACAAAACTCAAGCGATATTGGGATATATGAATCGTTTTATCCGGTGTTTGCAGCCTTTTCTTGCGGCCTTCACCACAAACCAATAATTATGTTTACTAAAAATTTAAAGTCCCTTAAAATCGCTGAAATCAGGGTACAGTACAGCACAAAAATTAAAGCAGCTGACCGTGTAAAAATCGCTTGTTCAAAAGACGCAGCCGAAGTTTTTCGTTCCGTATGGAGACAACCATTGGAGTTGAAAGAGTGCTTTTACGCTATGTTTCTGAACCGAGCCAATAAAATACTTGGAACGCTGCTCATCTCCGAGGGTGGTGTAGCCGGTACCGTTGTAGATGTTAAATCAATTTATTCAGCAGCATTGAAAGCAAACGCCAGTGGAGTAATTGTTGCTCATAACCATCCTTCTGGAACAGGAACGCCGTCAGATGCAGACATTAAAATCACAAAGAAAATTAAAGAGGCCGGTGAACTTTTGGATATCCTGTTGCTCGACCACGTTATTCTTTTGCCGGAAGGTTATACTTCATTTGCAGACGATGGGTATTTATAGCTAGGAGTGCAGTTCATTAGTCAATTTATCTTAAGACTACTTGACTGGCGAGTTGCACTTTTAAGTCAAAATATACCAGACCTCTGGGGAACAAGGTACGGGGAACTTTAACCTGTGCAGTTGGCGTACCACCGAACCCCGCCCTGCAATATGTACCTTGTCATAGCCTGTGTTTTTTCTTGTTCTGGTTTAAAAATCATTCATGTTTTCATCTAGATATTCAACTAAATACCAATCTTGATTCGACTTTTCAAAAATCATGTAATAAATATTATCTGATTCTGGATATCCTAAACTATAACTGATTTTATTATTTTCTTCTTTCTCAAATCGCCCAACAACTTCATTGTTGTCTTGGGTTTTCCTAGTACCTTCAAAGATTTCATTGTTACTTATAAATTTCCATTCATCCTTTGACGGTGCTGGTTTATCAAGTCCGAAATTCGATAATGGAAATTTAATATGATTAAGTTGGAATGATGAATTTGAAGAGAATTTGTTTATAAACTCAATAAAGTCTGATGGGAAATTTTCAATAGAAATATTATTATCATGTGTTGCAGAAGAACCCGTAGAATTTGCATTTTCTATGCCATTCCTGTCAACAAAATATAACTCCCCATCAACCATTTGGACTTGTTCAGTCCCTTCTTCTGTTTCAATGTACATTGTGTTATTCATAATTTCAAGAGAAGGTTCGGAAGAACCATCTGCTTTTATATTTTTAACTGTACCAACAACAATTCCTTGTGACTTTTCCAGTTCTAAGAACAAGACAAAAGTTATTTTTGGATTGCTCAGTTTTTCACTTTCAACAGGAATTGCAACATCAATAATGGACCATGTGTATCCTTCGGCAGAAAATTTGTCATTTGATGTTTCAATATCATAAGTTAATTCAGCGTCAACTAATGCTAATCCTGCAACAATGCTTGTTCCTACACCTTTTGCTATTTTAGTTCCAATATCATAAACATCGCCACTGTTTATTTCTGAAGTAGTTTTATTGTCGCTGTCATTTGAGTTAGTTATTCTTTTCTGAATTGTTTGTTCTCCATCACTATCTTCAGTTACCAGTCTTTTTTCGTTTAGCTCAACAATTTTGCATGGTTTTTCTCCTTCTTCAATCAAAAATTGTTTAAGCATATCTGTCAAGTCATTTTCGATAAACTCTCTAAAATATTTAACAGCTTCTTTTTCTGTATAGTTACTAGCATTAGTATATTTGAATTCCAAAGGTATGTCGACATTATCGAAAGTATAGGATAACATTGAATTTTTAATTTCCCATTTACTTGTACTAGGTTTTAAGTCGTATATAATTATTATGTCACTTCCTTCTGGATTGAATATTGAGAATTTAAGTGTACCATGGTCGATTGAAGTTCCATTTTGAAAGAATTCTTCTTCACTTTCTATTGTCATGGACACTGGGATATCTTCATCTATGTCAAGGTCTTCAATGTATTCAATGGAATAATATTCCCCAATAATCATTTTAGAGTATTTGGAATCTATATTATCGCAACTCATTAGTAGCGAAATGCAAAAAATCATAATTGTTATTAAAAGAGGATTTTTCATAGTTTTATTTTTTTGAGTAAAGTTTATTTAAAATTTGTTCGGGTAATCTCAAGAACCACCAATTATCGTTTTTATCAGCAAAGTTGAGTTCTTTCTCAAAGCCGCTTAATACGCCGATTACTTTTACAATTAATCCTTTAGATTCGATAACAAAGTATAAATTATCAAAATCCATTTCTTTCTGTAATGGATATGAATCATTACAATGGAGATACAAATAATCAAGACTCTGAAATTTAAAATCTCTGTCTTCTAATTTCTTAGATAATTCACCAAATTCCATTTTTACGTTTTTTATGTTGAATTATTGCCACCTGTATTCCTTGGGAGTAGATTTCAGAAATCCGTTTTCAAAAAGAAATTTTGATAATTCATTTATATAGACCAATGCTTCTTCGTCGTACATAAGCCCAAATCCTAATCGAACTAATCCTAATGTTTTTTCATTTATTACTAAATCGTGTCCAACGTAGGTTGAACCAAAACATGAGTCATGTTCACCTATTTGAAATGAGTCAATTGATTCCAAGTTTAATTTTCTCGGTTTTTCACTTAACGGTAAAAAGCTTGCAAAGTAGAACCTTTTGGTAAGTGAGAAATGGATTTTCTTGTTAGTCAAAACGAACCCAGAAAAACCATAAAGCCTAACTCCTTTTTTTGTATTTACTAAAACCAGAGGTTTTTCATCTCTGTCTAGATTCAAGTGTAATTTGCTCTTGTGAAAATGAATTTGTTTTTCTGTTATGTCATTTAAAACACTAATATTAGGGCTCTTTTCCAATACATATTTTGTATCAAATTCTCTAATAGCGCCCTCTAATTGATTAATCTTTTCCATAATGAATTTTAAATTGGTTTTTTTAGAATATTTTGTTTCAGTTTTTTTCGTTAGTAGATACTTGCATCATTTTAACATTGGCTATAACTAGGATGTATATTCATCTTTAATTTTCCTCTCGTGATAAAAAAATGGTTATTAATCGAATATGTGTTTGCAAGCATTTGTAACTGTTTACTGTTGGATATAAAAATACTCAAATTTAGCAACTACAGGTAATCTAACCTCAAAATCAACGCAAATTACAACCAGTAAGTTTCAAGCACAAAGAGAATCACATTAAATTGCCTTTAGGAATAAAATCGTTTGTTTGAGTCGTAGGGCACCATTTCTGCGAGTTCTGGCTTCTTTGCTTTTTACCTTTACAATAGTAAACTTTAGTCCTCCGGTCGGAAAATATCGCTGTAATAAGCTCAAAATGACATCAAAATCCAGCATAATTACACAAAAATTGGAAGTGTTCATTAAACAGGCCTCCTCTCACAATCAGCCCCCCTTCTTCTATCTGTTGGGAAAACGAATTTTCAGCGCGTCGAGCCGGTACCCCATAAAAATAAAAATTCAATTCCGTTCCATTGACCCTAAAACAACATGATAAAAAACACTCGCTAAGAATTACGGAAAATAAAAACGTTGCTTACCCGAATCAGGAAACCGCCAGTGTTATTTGATTGCACCCGGGGGAGTATTACGTTGGGCGTGGGCTGTTCGTACTGCAAAAAAGTAAGTTCAGTCCAACGCCTTAAAAAATATTAAACCCCTTCTGCTGGTTGAGGAAGGACAATAAATTTTATATGAATTATACAAGTGAAGAAAGGATGGCTATCCTTAAAATTTTGCTAATCTTATCAGCAATTGACAATGATGTCGATAAACGTGAAACAATGACAATTTCAACTATCTCTGTCCATCTAAATGCTTCAAGTGCAGAAATTGTAATGGCTATGGAAATGGAAAATATTGAAGCAGGTCGTATCATTGGGCGTATGTCTGCTGAAAAAAAGATTGAACTTATTGCATTGGCTCGAATAGTAGCCAAAGCTGACGGTATCATTGACGAGATGGAGGCCGAGTTTATTGTAAAACTGATTGACGTACTTGGGATATAAATTGGACTCAGATTTTTTAACAAAATATTCGGATATGTTTGATTCAATCAGAAAAGCACGACGTAACAGAAAAATAGAGAGTCACTTTGGCGAATTTTCAAGAACGTTTACCCAAAGACAGAAAATATCAGTACTTAAAAGCCTATGGATGATAGCCCTAATGGACGGCGAATTTCACAGGAATGAAAAACTGTTCATTGAGCAAACAGCAGAAGTTCTAAACTATAAACTAAGTGACACCAATGTCCTGAAATTGAATGATATTGATACTAATGAAACGGCATGTGAAATTAAGATGATGGACCAATCTCAACAAGACTGGTTTGTTATTACATGCCTGATGATGGTTCATGTAGATGGGAAGGCACTAAATGAGGAATATGCACTACTTGACAGCCTATTCGCTTTAATTGGGATAAGCCTGGAAAGGGTGAATTCGATTATTGGAAAACATAAAGCCATCTGTGACGACTTCGGTATTGATACCGGAATCGGAATATAGGTTGAAGAAATTTGTCGTTAAAACTTATAACTATGAAGCTCAGCGGTTAACGCTGGGCTTTATTTATACCCAAACAGCATGCTTAATATTTAATTAACAGAATGATTACCCCGAACCAATTTAAGAAGCCTCCCATTTTTTTCTGCTTGCTTATGAAGAGATAAAATATTTCATAACAGGGTGAATCAGGAAGCAAAACTGAGTTCCCCATCCTCTGGTTCCCGGTTCCTTGTTCCAAAAGTCTCCATAGAAGTTACAGGGAACTGGGAACTTTTTTATTCCAAGCTACTTCCAGAAGAACAGCTTTTATCTAGTTACGTTCAATTATTACAAACGATTTACGAACCACCCCAAAGCTTGGTTAACATTAAATTAACACTTAAATTTAAAATTCAGGACGCATCTCAGATATCCCAAATTCGCTTTGTTAAATAATTTTTATTATGATAGCTATAATTTTGATGTTTTTGGAGTGAATTAATTTAATAATATATAATTTCGCAACGTCATTTTCTTATAAGAGGACGAAAGTTGTTTGAAACATTGTTTCTGAGGTTTTGGAGCAGGGGAGTCTGCAAAGGAATCTGTAACGTAAATTAAACTAATGTAAATTAAAAATAAAACAAAAATTTATTTTTAAATTTATAAAAATGATAAAATTATTTATCGAAAAGTTCCAGTTATCAGAAGAAGAGATAATTGGTCAAGCAGAGGCATGTGCCATTGCAAATTGTATTCCACAGGAATATTATGAATCAGTAGTTAATCTGGAAAACCAAGATGTTTTCAAAACTGTGGAGGAAGTAAAAGATGTGATAAACGAAGAGTTCGTTGATAGCTGCGACGACTTAGAACGTCAAGAGAAAGACTTGGAAAATATTGTTTTTCTGCTGGAATTAATCCAGAAGGGGGAAATCCGGCGTGCAATGCTATCGGAAGAGATTTATTCATCGAAAAATAAGGCTGTACAAATGTTATGCAGTATTATCGGTAATGCAAATACAGAAGCTCGTTTTTGCGACCTATTCACAGCAGATAGCCTGAAAAAAGCCTTAGCCCAGAAACCTAAGAAATTGTTGGGAAAACTGTTGTTTGAAGGAACCAACACTATCCTGTTTGCTGACAATGGCGTGGGAAAAACTCTACTTAGTATGATTTTAGCAGATAAATTGGCTAAAGGAGAAGCGTCCATATTTGGATTGGAAGTTGAAGAACCGCATACACCACGCATTGTATTATACTACGATTTTGAGATGTCTGAATTAATTACGCTCAAGAGATTTGGATTCGCAACGGAAGAAGATTTTGTTGGTTTGTCAGATGCAGCAATCAAAGACCGGCTACCCCATTTTAAAAGATATGACTTCGAGACGATGCGTAAAGAATTTATTGATGACGGTGTTTCTGAGGAAGATATTGCAAAAACTTCTAACCACGAACAAATTCTGATTCACATTGATTCTTACCTGGAACGAAATCCCGGTCATAAAATAGTAACATTCATCGACAACTTGTCAGCACTGGGAATAAAAAAAGAGGATAATTCCGTAGTGGGCTTAATCATGGGAAAGTTTACGAAATTAAAACAGAAGTACGGCTCACGAATAACAAACGTGATGCTTGCACACACTCCCAAAGTACCGCGGGAACAACTACTGGTAAAAGAACATTTACAGGGAGCAAAGGCCTGGTCAAACCTTGCGGATGAAGTAATTGGACTAAAACAATCAAGCCAGGGCGATGAATATTTAATTCTGAAGCAGTTGAAAGGAAGGATTGACGGCGTAGAATATGGAGAAGACAACGTCTTGGTTTTTAAACGTTATGTCAACGATTCAGGTGTGTTAACGTTGGATGTTGTAGGAACAGATTCTGAATATTCCCATACAATGACCGAAGAAGCTCGCAAAAAGGAGATTGAAAATGCGAACTCTGACTTGTATGATGAAATTATAGAAAACTTCAACAAATCATTTGACATACTGGATGACTTCCCAGACGACGTTGGTGTAGACGAAAGAGAACCTTATATTTTTAACGTTGCAGAAATTGCTAAAATCCTGCTTAATGATTATAATGTCGATTATCCGGCACGATTGTTATCAAAAGCGTTAAAAAACAATAATCTCGTATACAAACCATACAAGATTGGAAATGGAAACAACAAAAAAGGATTCATACTGGAAAGAATAAATGCAGCCGTTGAGGTTGAATGTTAATAAAATATTTTGGGGGGCTTTAAAATTAGGCTCCCCTTTTTTATGGTTCCCGGTTACCTGTACCCTGAGAGAGCCGGTTCTATATATTTGAGGGAACTGGGAACTTGAACTCATCCAAAGCAAATGATACAGTTACAATAAAATCCCCCTCACTACGATTTAAAATTAACATCGAGTAAAAATAAATCGATTGGACTTGGCTTTTGTTTTATGAAAAACGCCAGTCTTTTGACCTTAAAAAATGGAATGTTAGTATTTATGTTAGTAAGAATATTTTTTCCTTAAGCAATATCTTAAATAAACCGTTGAATATCAATACGTTTGAAGCATGCATTTGAAAATGGTGGCTTGATTATGAGTCAGGTGCTCTAACCAACTGAGCTATAGGCCCGGAATGATATTATTTTATAAATATCAGATTTCGGAGTGCAAGTTTACAACTTT
>NZ_JAIKLE010000075.1 GCF_022267315.1 Maribellus maritimus | reverse complement strand
CGATTTGGCAAGCATGTCCCCATCCGGCAGGAATACCACGAAAGGATTCAAAAGATTGTGCGCATTATTGGCAACGATGAAATCTCAATTTTTAACTATATCGATAATGTGCTCAGCCAACATTTTGAGGATTTCCAGGAGGACATCGTTAAACTCTACAACGAAAAGAATACTGATATTTTTTAATCCTAAACCAGAGTATTATGCTTGAACTAATTGCGATTATAACAATCATCATTCTTTTTATGCTTTTCCTAAAATGGAAGGGCAAAACCGGAACCCTCCCCAGTAAAAAAGAAATGGTTTCTGAAAAGCTCAATCAGGAAGGAATTGTCGGTAAAAGTACTTTTGTCTTGACTACTACTAAACGTGCTATCACTGAACCAGATTTATCCGGCAAAATGGATATTGAAGTGTCGTTGGAATATGAACCTGATATTGAGACTATCGAAGAACAAGAGGAACTGGAACAATTTGGACTTCCATCTGAAATTTCGTCCGATATTACTTTTGAAGATATGATGGAGGTGGTCAATGATGTTGAAAGTGTACAGCCTCAAAATCCGGCGAAATCAGGAAAATTACTATATGAGAATGAAAGTACTGACTGGGTAGAACAAATAACCTCCTCGTCTTCAGACTATCAAAAACGGATTGTGGAGTTGATTGATTTGCATTTAGGGAAATTGGACACAAGCGAAAATAAACAAATGTTAGATGATGGGTTAGCTGGTTTTAATATAAGGGATTATTCTACGTAAAGTTTGTTTCCGCCGAATAGTGTCAGTGACTGTCATTATTCATTTTTCACCCATGCATTATTTAATCAAGTTTGCTTTTACTCTTTCCAGATGTCCATAAATATCTTCAAGTTCCTAGCTTTGAATAAATGAAAAGTCATAGGAATCAATTAGTTGGTCGTTAGTGCAAATTCAATTTTTGCAGTTTAAATTCTTTAATCCAATATTAATAATACTTGAGAAAAAGGGGGATTAACTTCTTTTTTCTCATTTCCATTTATTATGAATTAATAGTTGTAAATTTTTTAATTTTCATTATTTAATAGTTATTATTGTTACATATTTTATCAGGTATAGAATGTCCATAGAGTTGACCGATATTTCCATTCCACCTTTACAGCCAACATATAGTGATGTCATCAATCATGGTGCAACTATATTACCTCAGGTAAGGATCCTAAATTATGAGGATAAAGAGTGGGAAAGGTTTATTGAGGAATGTACTCATTATTTACAAAGCCAATATGTCTCTGTGAGGCGTAGCGGTGGAGCCGGTGATCAAGGGTTAGATATAGTTGCCTTTAGAACAAAAGATAATTTTGAGGGCAAATGGGATAATTACCAATGTAAGCATTATGACCATCCTTTATCACCTAGTGATATATATATAGAAATGGGGAAATTATGTTATTACACATTGAATAATGAATATCCTGTGCCGGAGAATTATTTTTTTGCGGCACCGCAAGGAATAGGAACAAAGCTGGGTAAAATTATTCGCAATAATATGAAAGGTTTCAATGATATTCTAATCGAAAACTGGGATAAACATTGTAAATCAAAAATAACTTCAACTAGATCAATAGATTTAGACACGAAACTTTCAGACTATATCAAAAATTTTGATTTCTCGATCGTTAAAGATTTATCTGTTCTTGATCTGTTAGATTTTCATCGTAAGACGCCATATTATCATACTCGGTTTGGAGGTGGGTTACCATCAAGACCCAAATCCTTGAATCCACCAAAAGAAATTGCTGAAATTGAGGCCATTTACGTGAGAAAACTTTTAGACGCCTATGCTGAATGGCTTAATAAATCAGATTGTTCAATGAATGATGTTGAAAATAATAAGTCGTTAAAATTACACTTTGATGAGGCTCGAATACAGTTCTATTGCGCTGAGTCACTAGAGAAGTTTTCCAGAGACTATTTGGAAAGTGGTGAATTTGAGCGGCTCCAAGATTCAATATATCGTGGTATTGTGAATATTATAATTTCTGAGCACCCGAATGGCTTTGAAAAGGTAAAAGATACCATCCAAGAAGCCTTTAAAATTCAAATCGATTCTCACCCGTTAAAAGATAGACTTGAACTGGCAGATCGAGGTGGCATATGTCATCAATTGGCTAATAATGATAGAATAACTTGGGCTAGCAATGACGAATGAAATAAAAATATTACATCCTTTTAATAGTGCTGTTGAACTTGGATTACGGTCTCTTATTTTGCTTGAACATGCCTATCCAACAAAACTTGATATTCAACGGTTAATTTATTATGACTATTTATTAGTTCATTCAGGCGATGCAGGGGGGCCGACTAGTATCCATCCTGCTACGCCCCATCGATCTGGCGAAGTTTTGGTAAAAAGGAAGATGTTAGAACAAGGTTTAGTTCTTTTTATGAGCCGGAAACTCATATTACGAGAATATAATAAAAAAGGAATTTTTTATTATGCTTCAGACAATGCAACTCCATTTATAGATTGTTTATCATCAAAATATATCGGATTATTAAAAGAAAGAGCAATGTGGGTTTTTGAGACCTTTAGCAAAATGCGCGATAAAGAATTGGACAAGTATTTTCGACAGAACCTTGATAAATGGGGCGGTGAATTCGAAAATGAAGCTATCTTAAAGTTTGAGAATTTATGAATAGACTTACTTTAAAAAATTTGGTTTATAAAGGAACTGGTAAAAAACCGGCTATTATCGAGTTTTCTTCGGGTTTTAATGTTATTACCGGGCCTTCTGATACTGGTAAGTCTTTAATTTTTGAATGTCTGTCTTATGTTTTAGGTAGTTCAACAGTACCCAAAGAACCGACAGAGGCTAAGGGTTACACTAATCTTTTTTTGACAATTGAACATGACGGCAATGAATTTACGATCGAACGAAGTACTCTTTCAAACGACGTTAATGTGTATGAAATGCCATATGATGACATTGATGATAATTCGGACAAAACAACACTTTCCGGTAGCGCAAATGCTAAGGATAATATTTCAGACTTTTTATTAAATAAAATAAATATATCTAGCAAAAAATTAAAGAAAAATGAACGTAATGAGACAGTAAATCTTACTTTTAACATACTGAGGAAGTTATTACTTGTCGATGAAGGTAAAATACAATCTACATATTCTCCAATTTTTTCCGGAATGCCTACATCAGTAACAGTGGAAAAATCACTTTTTAAGTTTCTTATTACTGGAATTGACTATAGCCAAATTATAGTGAAGCAAAAACCTGAAATTCGAAAAGCTGATGCTACAGCTAGGATCAATCTTTTAGAGCACTTACTTAATAAGGGAGCTTTTAAATTTGACAGTAATATATCGAAGGAAGAACTTGAGGCGAAAAAAGCTAAGATTGAAAATGAAATCAATGTTGAAATAATTAATATTTCTGAGAACCAAAAAGAAATAGACGAATTACAGACTAAAAGAAAACAATCATGGGAAGAAGCTCTTTCAATTGAATCAAAACTTATTCATGTTTCAGAACTATTGAGTAGATTTCAACTGCTATCTGAACAATATCAGAATGACTTAAATCGCTTAGACGCTATTATAGAGACAGGTGAAATATTGAACCAATCCAAAGATGAGCTGTGTCCTGTCTGTGGCGCTAAATCCGAATATCATCAACCTGATTGCATTATAAGCAATGAAGAAATAAACAATGTCAAAGACGCTTGTTTCATCGAAAAGCAAAAGATAAATTCTTTACAGTCCGATCTACAAGCTACTATCAAACAAGTAGATGCGCAGAAGCAGAATTATACCATAATTAAAACTAATGAAGAAGAGTCTTATAAATGGATTGACAAACAACTCAATGAAAAACTAGAACCTTCTGTCAATAAAATTAAGGGCCGTTTATCCAAATTATATGAAGCCAAAAAAGATATAGAAATAACACTTGGAATGATTGAACAGCTTGAAGAAATGAAAGAACTTAGAGAAAAGGCCGTTCAAGATCTCAAACCCCAGAAAAAAACTGAGAAAGTACAGACCGGTGTTCAAGCTGCTGAAATCAATGATTTACTTAAATTAATTGAAGCGCAGTTAACAGCTTGGGGATACCCAGATATTGATAGAATTGGCTTTAGTGAGGATCTTCAGGATATTACAATCGGAGCTAAAAACAGAAAAGACCAAGGCAAAGGATATCGAGCTATTACTCACGCCGCCTTTATTATTTCTTTGATGAATTACTGTAGTTTGTTTAAAAAACCACATGCGGGTTTTGTTGTTTTAGACTCTCCGCTCGTTACCTTTAAAAAAGCTGATAAAAAGGCAGTTGGTAGTGATGCAATATCTGATGATATGAAGAAACTTTTTTATCGAAATCTAAGCACTATTGGTCAGGATAAACAAATTATCGTTCTTGAAAATGATAATCCCCCATCTGACGTCACAAGAAATATTAACTACATCCATTTTACTAAAAATGAGAAGAATGGAAGATACGGTTTTATACCATTAACAAACGAAGATTAATCAAAAAAATAAGTGCAAAGCTAGGTGACTTCGCTCTTACGTGCAAGGTCAAGCCCTTCGAGTTTTGTACTCCAGGACAAAGCCACCTTTACCGAATTGCATTCTTCTTTTTCTTTGGATATGGTCTGTTACTTCCATTTGGGATATATAAAGTGGGCAATGCATAGCGATAAAAATAAACCGTTTGCACTGCTCAATTTTTAATCAGATATCTTCCCGATGCACGGCACATGAATTCAAAAAATTAGGTTACATATTTAACTATTCTTTCAAAGCCAAACACAGCCACATACTTCCACATACTCCCCTTTTTATTTTTCAGTGATTTAAGCTTTTACATTTGGTTCGAGGCAGGAAAAAGTCTGCCTGAGTAGTAACCAAATTCTGAAAAAGATGAAGGAAAAAGATTACGGGTAAACCCAATTCCATCCCAGTGGTTTTGCCACATCACCAAGAGAGATTCCAGTAAAAAAATAGTAAAACCGCTCTCCTGTATTTCTATCGGAAAGCACAACAATAAATCATAATGGCAAAAATCAATTCAATAAAATCCATATTAACTCTTTTCTTCATGTTTTGGGTTACAGTACTATTCGCCCAAGGAGATGGTTCAGCCGGAATCGCCGAAGCCACGAGTATGGTCACCTCGTATTTTGACCCGGCAACCAAGTTAATCTATGCCATCGGAGCCATTGTAGGCTTAATTGGCGGCGTAAAAGTGTATTCCAAATTCTCAAGCGGCGACCCGGACACCGGCAAAACCGCAGCCGCCTGGTTTGGTGCATGTATTTTTCTGATTGTAGCGGCCACCATCCTGCGTTCATTCTTCCTGTAAAAAATATGGCAGAATATTTTATCAATAAAGGAGTAAACAAACCGGCTGAGTTTAAAGGTCTGCAAAGCCAGTACCTGTTCATTTTTGCAGGTGGGTTGCTGGGAACATTTGTGATTTTCATTGTCATGTACCTGGCCGGAATAAATCAGTGGGTTTGTATTTTCTCCGGGCTGGTTCTGGCTTTCACGGTTATCTGGCTGACATTCTCGCTTAACCGGAAATTTGGCCGTTTTGGTTTGATGAAGGTGCAGGCAACCCGGACTTTTCCACGCAGGATTATCAACCGGAGAAGTATTCCCAGGCTATTCACTTATAAAAGGAAGGGGGCAGTATGAGAAGCGTTTTAAAAACGACCTCGCTTGAAAGCAAGTTTCCTTTGCTGACGGTTGAACAGGGGTGTATCATCAGTAAAGATGCAGATACTACGATTGCATTTCAAGTGACACTGCCGGAACTGTTTACGATTACTTCGGAAGAATACGAAGCCATACATTCGGTATGGAACAAAGCGATTAAAGTATTGCCCGATTACTCCATTGTACACAAACAGGATTGGTATATTAAGGAGAATTACCAACCGGAGGAACAGGATTTAAGCTTTTTAAGTTCTTCGTTTGAACGTCATTTTAATGAGCGTCCGTATTTAAGCCACACCTGTTACCTTTTTCTTACCAAAACCACCAAAGAGCGGAGCAGGCAACAAAGTACGTTCAGTTCGCTTGGGCGGGGAACACTGCTTCCTAAAGAGATAAAAAATAAGGAATCTGTATTGCGGTTTGTGGAAGCAGTGAACCAGTTTGAGCAAATCATTAACGACAGCGATTTTATCCGGCTTACACGTTTAACGGCAGAGCAGATTACCGGCTCAGAGAAAGAACCGGGAATTGTGGAAAAGTATTTTTCACTTTCTCAACAGCAAACTGCCTGTCTCCAGGACATCACCCTGAATCCGGGAGAAATGAAAATCGGGGACAACTCACTGGTGCTTCATACCCTTTCAGATTTGGATGATTTGCCAACAAAAGTTTCCACGGAAAGCCGGTATGAAAAACTTTCGACCGACCGCAGCAGTTGTCTGTTGTCCTATGCTTCGCCGGTTGGCTTGTTATTGACGTGCAACCATATTTACAACCAGTACATTTTTATTGACGACCATTCGGCCAACCTTGCCCGTTTTGAAAAAATGGCCCGGAACATGCACTCGCTTTCGAGATACAGCCGCGCCAACCAGATTAACAAACAGTGGCTGGAAGAGTATCTCAATGAAGCGCACAGCAAAGGACTGGTTTCTGTCCGGGCACATTTTAATGTGCTGGCATGGAGCGACAGGTCGGAAGAACTTCGGCAGGTTAAAAATGATGTTGGTTCCCAGATTGCTCTAATGGAATGCAAACCGCGTTACAACACCGTGGATGTCCCAACACTGTTTTGGGCGGGCATCCCCGGCAATGCGGCAGACTTCCCTTCTGAAGAGTCGTTTTATACGTTCATGGAACAGGCCTTATGCTTCTTCACCGGTGAAACCAACTACCGGAGTTCCTTATCGCCTGTGGGGATTAAAATGGTTGACCGGCTCACCGGAAAACCCTTGCATCTCGATATTTCTGATTTGCCAATGAAAAAAGGGATAATCACCAACCGGAACAAGTTTATTCTTGGCCCTTCGGGAAGCGGGAAATCCTTTTTTACCAACCACATGGTACGGCAGTATTATGAGCAGGGAACACATGTACTTCTGGTCGATACCGGGAACAGCTACAAAGGATTATGTGATTTAATTCATTATAAAACAAGGGGCGAAGACGGGGTTTATTTTACCTATACCGAGGACAATCCGATTGCATTTAACCCATTCTATACCGACGACGGTGTGTTTGACATTGAAAAAAGGGAAAGCATCAAAACGCTTATCCTTACCCTCTGGAAAAATGAAGAGGAAGCGCCAACACGCTCGGAAGAAGTGGCTTTGTCGAATGCGGTGAGCCAGTATATCGAAAAGTTGAAATCGGATGGGTTGATAGCTCCGTCTTTTAATACATTCTATGAGTTTGTCAGGGATGACTATTCCGAAACGCTCCTTGCAAAAAAGGTACGCGAGAAGGATTTTGACATCGCCAATTTCCTGAACGTTTTGGAACCTTATTATCGTGGTGGCGAGTATGATTACCTCCTGAACTCGGACAAACAAATGGATTTGCTGAACAAACGCTTTATTGTTTTTGAGTTGGACAATATCAAAGACCACAAAGTTCTGTTCCCCATTGTAACTATCATCATCATGGAAGCCTTCATCAACAAAATGAGACGGTTAAAAGGAATCCGAAAGATGATATTAATTGAGGAAGCCTGGAAAGCAATTGCCAAAGAAGGAATGGCGGAATACATAAAATATTTGTTTAAAACCGTTCGGAAATTCTTTGGTGAAGCCGTTGTGGTTACTCAGGAGGTCGATGATATTATCGCTTCTGAGATTGTAAAGGAAAGTATAATCAACAATTCCGATTGTAAAATCCTGCTCGACCAGCGCAAGTACATGAACAAGTTCGGTTCTATCCAGGAGTTGCTTGGATTGACTGAAAAAGAAAAATCACAGATTCTTTCCATCAACCTTGCCAACCATCCCCGGCGAAAATACAAAGAGGTATGGATTGGTTTGGGCGGTGTGCAATCTGCGGTTTATGCAACCGAAGTTTCTTTGGAAGAATACTACACATACACCACCGAAGAAACCGAGAAACTGGAACTCGTCCGGGTGACTGAACAACTGGACGGGAACATTGAACTGGCTATCAAACAACTGGCCGCCAGCAAACGAAATGCTTAATCTTTTCATTTTAAAATTAAAAATCATGAAAACAAGACTATTTATAGCGGGGCTGCTTATTATGCTCGGCACTTTTAATCTGCGGGCGCAATTTGTGGTTACCGACCCGGTAAACCTTGCACAGAGTATTGTGAATTCCGCCAACGAAATTGTACAAACATCGAGTACGGTTTCCAACGTGATAAAGAATTTTCAGGAAGTAAAGAAAGTATATGATCAAGGTAAGAAGTATTACGATGCGTTAAAAGCAGTAAACGACCTTGTAAAAGATGCCCGGAAAGTCCAGGAAACCATTTTAATGGTTGGAGAAATTGCCGACATCTACATTAACTCCTATCAACTGATGCTGCAGGACGAAAATTTTACTTTGGAAGAATTGGGAGCCATCGCTTTTGGCTACTCCAAACTTTTGGAAGAAAGCAGCAACCTTTTGCTTGACCTGAAAGGGATTGTCAATGCCAGTTCGCTTTCTATGACAGACAAGGAACGAATGGATGTAATTAACGGCGTTTATGTTTCTGTCCAACGATACCGGAACCTGGTACGCTATTACACGAACAAGAACCTTTCGGTTTCTTATCTGCGTGCACAGAAAAAAGGCGATACCCAGCGGATGCTGGCGCTTTACGGTAATGCTGACGAAAGGTACTGGTAATGGATTTCGATAATTTACACCAGATTCTCCGCAGCCTTTATGTGGAGATGACGCCTTTGTGCAGCGACATGTCAGGGGTGGCAAAAGGGATAGCCGGTTTGGGGGCGTTGTTTTATGTGGCTGCCCGTGTGTGGCAGTCGCTTGCCCGGACTGAACCCATTGATGTTTACCCGCTTTTGCGCCCCTTTGCCATTGGCTTGTGTATTATGTTCTTCCCCTCTTTTGT
>NZ_JAIKLE010000074.1 GCF_022267315.1 Maribellus maritimus | reverse complement strand
GTGGTACGCCAACTGCGGATTCCCGTTTCGCAGTTCCGTGTCCTTCGGACAGGAACGCTCTCCGAAATCCGCCCCGACAACATGTACCAACCGTTACCTGCAAGGTTGAAAAAAGAAAAGAATAAACAGAAATTGACCGAAAAAAACTTAGCCAATAAAAATAAAATGACCGCTCCGAAAAGATTTAGTTTTGCCGACGCGCTTTTGCCCTTTGGGACAATTAGGGAAGCCCACGCACATTGCACACATTTGCAAATCGCACGAGCCAACTCACAAACCAAAATTTGCAAAAGAGTGCAATTTTTGCCAACGCTTTAAAGAAATGTATATTTGATAAATGGTAGAATTAATTTAAGATATGGAATTACAAGAGCTTTTCATAAATAAAGATATTGATAGTTTTACCATTTATGTTTGTAAACAAAACAATCTGCTTGATTTAGAAAGCATTCTTGATTATCACCAAAATCATAATAATTTTCTGGGACTTGATTATTGTAGCAAAGAGGACAATCAAAAACTGTTACTTTTATGCTCAAAATACAGTTCTCGTTCGGTTAACACAGAAAAAACAAATCTGCCTCAAGAACCTTTACGCTTCGACCAGAAACATATCCCAAACTATTCTCTTGAACAATTAGCAGAAATAGAAGAATTGGGAATTCGTTCTCAAAATGCTTGTAAATATTTTAGTCTTAATTCATTAAAAGACATTATTCACTATTACAAAAAAAATGGCGACTTTCTAAAAGTTCGAAACTGTGGAAGAAAATCAAATGATGAATTAATTGAAGTTTGCAAAAAATATGAAGAGTTCTTTATCAATGAACTAATTACGCAAATTGAAGAAGAAAGTAAAAATCCAATTGTTGCAAAAATTGAGACATTAAAAGTTCGACAAAAGAAAATATTAAACAATTTGATTGCTTCTTCTTTTAACGATTTATCGGTTCGTGCTTCAAATGCATTGAAAAATTATTTGGAGGGAGAGATTAATATAAAAGGAATCAAATCGTTATTCGCTGATAAAAACCTAAAACTCACAAATCTCAGAAACGTTGGTAAAAAATCAATTGATGAGATTCAAACATTTCTGGACTTTTCGAAAGACCAAATTGAAATTGTGTCGATTTTTGAAAATGAAGATGAGTTAACAACTGAATTGTTTAATTCGTTTTTAACTAAGACCTTCAATCTTTCTCCAGCAATTCTTTCAGAAATTGGCAAAGAATATGATTTTTCGAATGGGCTTCCAATTTTTAAAGCATTGCAAATACTAATTGATAGAGAAATACTATTTGATTCAAGAGATAAAGTAGTTTTTGAAAAAGGATTAATGTTCAATAATTCATACAAAGTCTGTTCTCTGGATGAAATAGCTAAAAAATTAAACCTTACAAGAGAAAGGATACGCCAAATAAGAAAGCAGGTTTACGACAACTTAAACTCAACTCTTTCATTTGTTAAAATATTAGAATTTGATTCTTTAAATTTATATGGTATTGACTATAATACTGACATTATATCAATAGATGAAGAAACCATTTCAGAAATAAATACAAAAGAGAATAACTCTTTTAATGAATTGTTTGTCAATAAAATATTGTCAATCATACTTAGCCAAAACTTTTTATTAATTGGAAATGAGGAAAATACTCTTTGCCAAAGAATTATTCGCACAGCTCATAATTGGCATACAACTTACTTAATTCAAAAAGAGATTGTTAATATTTTCAACTTTGAATCATTTGCAAATGATGTTAGTAAACGTCTTTCTGAAAGAATTGAAGAAGATTATTCTTTTCATTTTGAGGCTTATATCTTAGACTTTTCCATTGATGAAATTGAAAATAGTTTAACCAGTATTCTTCAAATCTGTGAACATATACTTTTTAACGAGTTTGAGATTAGTCTGGATATTTATGAGAATATAGTTTTTAAGCGGAACACTAAAAAACAAGTGATAGAGTATGTTTACGATGTATTAGAAGAAAAAAATGAACCAATGACGGTTTATGAAATTTATGGTATTATTAAGTCCAAACATCCAAATGTAACAAGAAGTGCAGAAGCTTTAAGAGGAAGTTGTCAAAGAGACCCAAATCTCATCTATTTTGGCAGGAGTAGTACATATGGATTAAAGGTATGGGAAAATGAACTTGATGTGAAAGGGGGAACTATCAGAAGTATCACAGAGGAATATTTAAATCAGTTTGATACTCCGAAACATATAATTGAAATTACAGATTATGTTAATAAATTCAGGGATACGAATGCGAAGAGTATTTTATCAAACCTAAAACTTGACGAATCAAGTTCATTCATATTTTTTCCTCAATCTTTTGTGGGTTTGTCAGAAAAAACAATCAACAATGCCTATGATAAGTACAAACATCTTCCCCGATTTCTGGGAAAAACAATAATGCGAAAAATTAGAGCTGAGAAAGAAATAAGTAATGAAGATTTGAGAGACTATATAATATCAAAAATTCAGATACCAACTACACATGCACAAATGATTATTAATCAATTAATTGCTGACGGATATATAAATATTGAAAATTTAACACTTACTGCAAATTATGAAAATAGAAGATATCAAGAATAAACAAATCGAAGAACTAAAGTCAATTTGCCAATCTAATGACGTAGATTTCAATACGATGAATAAGCTCCTGCAATCAGAGCGGGTAAAAAAGCTTCGAAAACGCAATCATTATATCCAACAAACAATTGACTCAGAAATTGAAAAGATTATAACCAATGAAGATAAGTAAGATAATACTCAACAATTTTAGACAATATTACGGTCATATTGCCATTGACTTAAATACAATCGGAGACGAGAATATTGTTTTAATCGGAGGAAAAAATGGATTTGGAAAAACGAATTTTTTAATCTCATTGGTTTGGTGTTTATATGGAGAAAAAATAACTCAAATTGATGACAGCTTTAAACGAGAAGTTCAAAAAGAATCCAACTACCAAAAGTTTATAAAACAATCATTGAATTGGTCTTCAAAAGATGAAGGGATTAACGAATTTTCGGTAGAAATTCAAATTGATGAAGTTGACTACCCCGCCAATCTGAAGGTATCGGATAACAAAATTATAATTCAAAGAATTTTCAATACAATCAAAATTGAGGAATCACTTCTAATACTCAATTCTGAACGAAAAGAATTATTTCAAGACATAAACGACAAAGTAAGTTTTATTAACGATTATATTATTCCTCTTGAAGCTGCAAAATTTGTATTTTTTGATGCGGAGAAAATTGCATCGTGGGCAGAATTATCAACCAAAGATGAAGGGAATGTTTTAAATGATGCTTTAGGGAAATTACTTGGTTTAGACCTTTACGAAAACTTAAAAGATGATTTCTACGCTTACACAAACAATCTCAAAAAAGAAGGTACCAGTTCAAATATTAAGGAACAAATTATAAATAAGGAAAAAGCCGTAGAACTAAATAAAGATAAAATTGAAAAAATTGATTTACAATCAGCATTAAACGAAACCACAAAAAAAGAGCTGAAAGACAAAGTAAAAGAATACCAAGGCTTTTTAAACCAAAACAGCAAGAAGGAAACTTCTACAATAAATAGGGAAGAACTTTTTAACGAGATTGAAAAGCTTCTCGAAAAAAAGAACCAATTAGAAACAAGATTTAATGAACTAAGCGAACTTGCTCCATTAGCTATTCTTGGCGGTAAAATCGAGGAAGTAGTTGAGCAAATTGAGATACAAAACGAATCTCAAAATGATTTAGAAACAAATGAAGATGTTAAGCGAAAACTCGAAACCTTCATTGAAAACTTATTTAATAAACCACCAGAACCGGACGATGGTTCAATGACATTTAAAAACAAAATATTTTATTCAGAAAAAGCTCATGGATTATTAAAAAACTTGTTTGACGTTTCGGAGAAAGCAAATGTCCTTGATTTTGAAATTGATTTAAATAATGCCGACAAGGAGTTAATTTTCAATGCCTCACAGATTTTAAAGCAACAAACAAAAGAAATTTTCGAATCAACAATATCCGAATTTAACGCCATTCAGATTGCAATTACAAACAAAGAAAAGCAATTAAAGATGATTGATTCGGATTTAGAGGACGAAACGGTTTTGGAAGTATTGACACAAAAAGACGACACTGAAAGAAAATTAGAAAAAGTAATTGCAGAAAACGGAGCATTAGAAATTCAAAAGGAAAAATTATTAAAAGATAATATACGTTTAAACCAGCAATATAATATTCTACTCCAAAAAAGTAGCGGGAATCAAATAATTAAGAAGAAAATATCGGTAGCAAAAAAGTATATCGACTCCCTACAAACCTTCATTGACATTCAAAAGCGAAATAAAAAAGAAACTTTGGCGAACAGCCTTTTGTCTGAATTAAAAATGCTAATGCATAAAATGCAGAATGATGATTCTGCTTTTATTGAAGATTCACGAATTGATATTCTGCCAGATGGAAAAGGTTTAAAAGTTTCAATTCTTGATTCCGATGGAAATAAAATACCAAAAGAGAGTTTCTCTACAGGAGAAAAACAAATATATATTTCGTGCTTGGTTAAGGCAATCTTAAATGAATCGATTCAAAATTTCCCAATCTTTATTGATACTCCGCTTGGCAGGTTAGACCATGAGCATATTGAAAATATTTTGAAAAACTATTACCCGAATTTGTCAAGTCAGGTGGTTTTACTTGCTACCAATAACGAAATTACACCGCGCCGATATAATTCGATAAAATCAAAGGTTGCCAAGTCATATTTAATTGTCAACGAGAATAAGAAATCTAATTTCAAACCAGGTTATTTCCAAAGCTATGAGAATTAAAATAGATAGATATTCAGAAGAACGTATTGATAAGTTAAAATCAATATTCAAATTCAATTCGGAAACGGTTATTCCTCGTTTGGCATTTGCCCATAGTATTCAAACTAACATACGTTTTGATAAAAATATTGATTCTGCACCGAAATCTGATGGAAGAGAATTTAGAGATGACAAAGGGTTATTTGGAGTAATAATTGACAATCGTTCAAACTATCCTATTTATAAGGCCGTTTTGGATAAACATTATAATGTTAACCTTTTTGAAGATGATTTTGTAAAATTATTTAAGCTTCACCTTGACAACGGTTTATCTTTATTGGAAAAAGAACTCATTAATGCTGACATAACTTCGGGCGGCCATATCTCACTATTGATGAAACTTGTAAAAAACGGTCTCGACTTACAGTCTGATTCTATTTCAATTGCAAATATTTTTCAAACAAAAACTCAAGTAAAGGAATTTAAAGAACCTTTATCATTTGTAATTGGGTCAACAGAAAACAATGAAAATATTAATATTAAGATAAACGACCTTCGTGAATTTGATAACCGTAATATTGCCATAGCAGGAATGGCAGGTTCCGGGAAAACGCAATTAATCAAAGACATACTTTATCAAATTTCAAGAAACACCGAGAATCAACTTAAATATATTTTCTTTGATTATAAAGGAGAAGGAAACGCAGGGCAATTAAAACCATTTCTTGAAAAAACAAATTGTGAATTTATTGACATTTTGAATGACGGATTTAATTTTAATCCACTTACTTCAATTAACATGAGTGAAGGCGAAAGGCAAAAAACATTTAGCATTAAAGCTTTTGTTGATACAATTGCCACATTCGTTCCAAATATTGGTGTCTCTCAAAAGAATATTTTACAAACGGTAATTAGCGACTTACTTGAAAGTAAAGAAAATTCGTATCCGAACATGCTTGAATTGTTTCAAGCAATCGA
This sequence comes from Maribellus maritimus, assembly GCF_022267315.1. Taxonomy (GTDB): domain Bacteria; phylum Bacteroidota; class Bacteroidia; order Bacteroidales; family Prolixibacteraceae; genus Draconibacterium; species Draconibacterium maritimum. The sequence continues at coordinate 3,325 of NZ_JAIKLE010000074.1, read as the reverse complement.
AGAATACTACGAAGCATCAAAAACCAAACCCGACACTTTATATTCAGCAATCAAAGATTTATCAAGTGGTTTATTTACCAACGATATTTCAGAAAATATTATTGATAAAAGCATTTATTTAAACTTGCCACCTACCCTTTCTGACACTTTAAGGCAATTATGTGTTTTTCTTTTACTTAGATATTTCAATTTCTATTTTAGTTCGGCAAACGATGCCGAGCCAACTGAAAATATTATTCCGCTTCGGTATGTTATCGTAATTGATGAAGCACACATCTACTTGAAAAATAAAAATGCAAGAAAAGCATTAGAAGATTTATTGAGACTTTTACGTTCTAAAGGTGTTATTGTGGTAATGTTATCGCAAGGAGTTGAAGATTATAAAACAAAAGATTTTGATTTTGCATCGCAAGTAAAATTGCCTATCTGTTTAAATGTTCAAAACAAAGACCCCAAAATGATAAAAGCATTTGTCGGAACACCAAGAAGCGAACACAAACTAATAAATGAAATAAATAGATTGGATTCTGGATTTGGCTTAATAAATTTGGATGAACCTAAAACGATTGAAATTAGGCAATTTTGGAAAACAATGAAAAGTGAATTGTAAATGCAAGAACAACAAAATATAGAATGGAAAGAAAGTTGGCGAGATGAATACCTGAAATGGATTTGTGGATTTGCCAACGCCCAAGGAGGAAAGATTTACATTGGTAAAAATGACAAAGGAGAAGTTGTTGGAATTGAGAATTCAAAAAGATTAATGGACGACCTTCCCAACAAAATTGTTACAAATTTGGGAGTTGTTTGCGACATTAATTTACTGTTCGAAAATGAAAAGCAATTTATTGAGATAATTGTAGAGCCTTATCCAAATCCTGTAAATTACAAAGGACAATACCATTATCGGAGTGGCAGCACTAAACAGGAATTAAAAGGAGCTGCACTTGATAAATTCATGTTGGAACGCAAAGGGAAAAAGTGGGACGGAGTTCCTGTTCCAAATATTTCAGTTGCCGATTTAAAGAAAGAAACCTTCGATTTTTTCAGAAAAAAAGCGGTCAAAGCTCAACGTATTGAAGATGATGTTTTAACCGATACAGATGAACAATTAGCAGACAACTTGCAGTTAATTGAAAATGAGTACATAAAAAGAGCAGCTATTCTTTTGTTTCATCCCAAACCTACAAAATTTGTAACAGGAGCTTCAATAAAAATTGGATATTTTGAAACTGACGATGAATTGAAATTTCAAGATGAAATCACGGGGAACATTTTTGAACAGGTTGAGAAAGCTATGGACTTACTTTTTACCAAGTACATCAAGTCATCAATAAATTACGAAGGGCTAAACAGGGTTGAAAGATATGAATATCCCAAAAATGCAGTTCGTGAAGCACTTTTAAATGCCGTTTGCCACAAAGATTATTCTGGTGGAGTTCCAATTCAAATTAGCGTTTATGACGATAAATTGATTTTTTGGAATGAAGGACAATTACCTGAAAACTGGACAGTTGAAAAATTACTGACAAAACACCCTTCAAAACCTTACAATCCAGATATCGCAAATGCTCTTTTTAGAAGTGGGTATATTGAATCCTGGGGAAGAGGAACAATAAAAATAATTAACGAATGTATTCAATTTGGCATTCCCCAGCCCAAATATTATTATGACATGTCAGGCTTTTGGGTAGAGTTTAGAAAAGACAAATTCAATACTGAATACTTTGAATCTCTTGGTCTAAATAAACGACAAATAGAAGCACTAATGTACGTTAAAGAAAAAGGTAAAATTACTAATAGTGAATATCAAAATATAAATGATTGCTCAAGAAATACAGCAAGCAATGACCTTATTGAATTGGTAAATAAAGAATTACTTGAAAGCAGTGGACAAAAGGGTGCTGGAGCTTATTACATATTGAAAAATAGTTGATTGCACAATAATTGCACATATTGCACAATGACAAACAGAGCCAGCCCACACAGTCAAGCACATTTACAATTCGCACAAGCCAACGCTGAAACCAAAAATTGCAAAAGAGCTTGCCTGTTTTCCAACGCATTTTTGCCGACGCGAAAAACAAAATCGGGTCAGTGCTAAAATTGAAAATGTAGTAGTTCTTTGAATGGAAAGACTAAACCCAGCAGGTAACACGTGGTAAATTTAATTGCCGGGACAGTGGCAAATTTAACGTTTGTAGCTCGCATAAAATTCATTGCGGCTTGAAAATGAAAACGCCCGTAATCGGCAACAAAACTTACCACCACCGTTATGCAAAATTTTAAAACGGCAATATGCTTCTTAAAATACTTTTAATAATAATCGGATTGCCGATATTAATTCTACCATTGGCAACGGACTTAATGAAGAATAAAAAAATTACTAAATCTGGAATAGCATTTCTATTTTTTGTAATACTATTTACTGCATTACAAATAGTTAATGAGAGACAAAATTCTAAAGCCGAAGCCAAATTGGAGAGCGAAAAACAGGATTTAAGTAATAATGTTGATTCTTTAAAAATAAGAACTCAAAATCTATCCGATTCTTTGTCTAACTTTAAAAAAGTATTGCTATCAATAGACAGCAAGTTCTATAATACAAATAATAAGTTATCTGATTTGAGTAAAATCAACGACAGTTTAAATATCAAATTGATTCAATCCGACAGACCAATTTTTCATTTGACATCAACTAAAATTTATAAATCAAAAATATATAACAATCAGCATACTATAGACTTTGATTTTGGAAATGAAGGAGTACGAGCGGCTACAAATATTTATGGCAGGATGTTTACTTTCTTCGCAGACACGCTGTTTGACAATGGAGATTTGGGGATTACGAAATCAGACACATATCCAAATAAAAAAGGATTTACAATCCACGCTCCAATGAAAGTTAACCCAGACTCATCTTCATTGGCAGAACCAATTTATTATTATTTCTCTGTGCATTATTCAGATTTAATTTTAAAAACCTCATATTCTTATGTTGTGGTCATGAAATTACCTCCATTTAAAAAGGGAAATTGCATGAATGAATTAGCAATCTGTAAAAACTGGGAAGAAAATATGATGATAAAAAGAGTTGAAAAAACTTTGCATAACAAATTGTAATATGGCAGGCGGGGGTTTTAGCGGTCTGACAAGTCAGACCTCGTGCCAACATTCCTGCGGGTCTGACACGATTTCTTCCAGAAATCCCGCCCGACCACATACAAGTGACCGTTATGCACCAATTTGAAAACCTTCGAGAATGAATAAGAAAAAAGAAACAGAAACTAAAAAACAACATTTTGTTCCAAGGACTTATCTAAAG
>NZ_JAIKLE010000073.1 GCF_022267315.1 Maribellus maritimus | reverse complement strand
ACAAAAGAGGGGAAGAACATAATACACAAGCCAATGGCAAAGGGGCGCAAAAGCGGGTAAACATCAATGGGTTCAGTCCGGGCAAGCGACTGCCATACACGTGAGGCCACATAGAACAATGCCCCCAGACCAGCTATGCCTTTTGCCACCCCGGTCATGTCACTGCATAAAGGCGTCATCTCCACATAAAGGCTGCGGAGAATCTGATGTAGATTATCAAAATCCATTACCAGTACCTTTCGTCAGCATTACCGTAAAGCGCCAACATCCGCTGCGTGTCTCCTTTCTTTTGAGCACGCAGATAAGAAACCGAAAGGTTCTTGTTGGTATAATAGCGCACCAGGTTCCGGTAGTGCTGGACAGAAACATAAACGCCGTTAATAATATCCATGCGTTCCTTGTCGGTCATTGAAAGCGAACTGCTGTTAACAATCCCTTTCAGGTCGAGCAAAAGGTTACTACTTTCTTCCAGAAGCTTGGAGTAGCCAAAAGCAATGGCTCCCAATTCTTCCAAAGTAAAATTCTCGTCCTGTAGCATCAGTTGATAGGAGTTGATGTAGATGTCGGCAATTTCTCCAACCATTAAAATGGTTTCCTGAACTTTCCGGGCATCTTTCACAAGGTCATTTACTGCTTTTAACGCATCGTAATACTTCTTACCCTGATCATATACTTTCTTTACTTCCTGAAAATTCTTTATCACGTTGGAAACCGTACTCGATGTTTGTACGATTTCGTTGGCGGAGTTCACAATACTCTGGGCAAGGTTAACCGGGTCGGTAACCACAAATTGCGCCCGCAGGTTAAAAGTGCCGAGCATAATAAGCAGCCCGGCTATTGATAATCTTGTTTTCATGAATTTTAATTTTAAAATGAAAAGCTTAAGCATTTCGCTTACTGGCGGCCAGTTGTTTAATGGCCTGTTCAATGTTCCCTTCCAGTTGTTCTGTCAGCCGGACGAGTTCCAGTTTCTCAGTTTCTTCAGTGGTATAAGTGTAATATTCTTCCAAAGAAACTTCGGTCGCATAAACCGCAGATTGCACCCCGCCGAGACCAATCCATACCTCTTTGTATTTTCGCCGGGGATGGTTGGCAAGGTTGATGGAAAGGATCTGCGATTTTTCTTTTTCGGTCAGTCCAAGTAATTCCTGGATGGAACCAAACTTGTTCATATACTTGCGCTGGTCGAGCAGGATTTTACAATCGGAGTTATTGATGATACTTTCCTTTACAATCTCAGAAGCGATAATATCATCGACTTCCTGTGTAACTACAACTGCTTCTCCAAAAAATTTGCGGACGGTTTTAAAAAGGTATTTGATATACTCCGCCATCCCTTCTTTGGCAATTGCTTTCCATGCTTCCTCTATTAATATCATCTTTCGGATGCCTTTTAACCGTCTCATTTTGTTGATGAAGGCTTCCATGATGATGATAGTTACAATGGGGAACAGAACTTTGTGGTCTTTGATATTATCCAGTTCGAACACAATAAAACGCTTGTTCAACAAATCCATTTGCTTGTCCGAGTTCAACAGGTAATCATATTCACCCCCCTTGTAATACGGCTCCAAAACGTTCAGAAAATTGGATATATCAAAGTCCTTTTCCCTTACCTTTTTCGCACGAAGTGTTTCGGAATATTCATCCCGGACGAACTCATAAAATGTATTAAAAGACGGAGCCATCTTACCGTCCGATTTCAACCTTTCAATATACTGGCTCACCGCATTCGACAAAGCCACCTCCTCCGAGCGTGTTGGCGCTTCTTCCTCATTTTTCCAGAGGGTAAGGATAAGCGTTTTGATGCTTTCCCTTTTTTCAATGTCAAACACACCGTCGTCGGTATAGAATGGGTTAAACGCAATCGGGTTGTCCTCGGTATAGGTAAAATAAACCCCGTCTTCGCCCCTTGTTTTATAATGAATCAAATCACATAATCCTTTGTAGCTGTTCCCGGTATCGACCAGAAGTACATGTGTTCCCTGCTCATAATACTGCCGTACCATGTGATTGGTAAAAAAGGATTTTCCGCTTCCCGAAGGGCCAAGGATGAACTTGTTCCGGTTGGTGATAGTCCCTTTTTTCATCGGTAAATCGGAAATATCGATATGCAGCGGTTTTCCGGTGAGCCGGTCAACCATTTTAATCCCCACCGGCGATAAGGAACTCCGGTAATTGGTTTCACCGGTAAAGAAGCACAAGGCTTGTTCCGTGAACGTATAAAACGATTCTTCAGAAGGGAAGTCTGCCGCATTTCCGGGGATGCCCGCCCAAAAGAGTGTAGGGACATCCACGGTGTTGTAACGCGGTTTGCATTCCATCAGCGCAATCTGGGAACCGGCATCATTTTTAATCTGCCGAAGTTCTTCCGGTCGGTCACTCCATGCCAGTACATTGAAATGCACCCTGACGGAAACCAGCCCTTTGCTGTGTGCTTCATTCAGGTACTCTTCCAGCCACTGTTTGTTAATCTGGTTCGCTCGGCTGTATCTTGAAAGCGAGTGCATGTTCCGCGCCATCTTTTCAAATCGGGTAAGATTAGCTGAATGGTCGTCAATAAAAATGTACTGGTTGTAAATATGGTTGCACGACAGCAACAAGCCAACCGGCGAAGCATAGGAAAGCAGGCAACTGCTGCGGTCGGTCGAAAGTTTTTCATACCTGCTTTCTGTAGAAACCTTTGCTGGCAAATCATCCAAATCCGAAAGGGTATGAAGCACCAGCGAGTTGTCCCCGATTTTCATTTCTCCCGGATTCATGATGATGTCCTGGAGGCAGGCAGTTTGTTGCTGAGAAAGTGAGAAGTACTTTTCCACAATTCCCGGTTCTTTCTCTGTGCCTGTAATCTGCTCATCTGTAAGCCGTGTAAGTCGGATAAAATCACTGTCGTTGATGATTTGCTCAAACTGGTTCACTGCTTCCACGAACCGTAGAACGGCTTCCTTATTTTTTATCTCTTTGGGTAGAAGGGTTCCCCGCCCAAGTGAACTGAACGTACTTTGTTGCCTGCTCCGCTCTTTGGTAGTTTTGGTAAGAAAAAGGTAGCAGGTGTGGCTTAAATACGGACGCTCGTTGAAATGGTATTCAAACGAAGAACTTAAAAAGCTTAAATCCTGTTCCTGTTGCTCCGGTTGGTAATTCTCTTTGATGTACCAGTCCTGTTTGTGAACAATGGAGTAATCGGGCAACACTTTAATTGCCTTGTTCCAAAGCGAATGGATGGATTCGTATTCTTCCGAAGTAACCGTAAACAATTCCGGCAGTGTAACCCGAAAAGCAACAGTAATATCGGCATCTTTACTGATGATACATCCCTGTTCAACCGACAGCAATGGGAACTTACTTTCAAGCGTGGTCGTTTTTAAAACGCTTCTCATACTGCCTCCTTTCTTTTGTGAGTGAATAGCCTGGGAATACCTTTACGGTTGATTATCCTGCGTGGGAAAGTGTGGGTTGCCTGTACCTTCATCAAACCAAAACGGCCAAACTTCCGGTTTAGCGAGAATGTCAGCCAGACAACCACGAAAGCCAAAGCCAGCCCAGTGAAAATGCAAGCCCACTGGTTTATTCCGGCCAGATACATGACAATAAAAATCACGAATGTACCCAGCAGCCCACCTGCAAAAATGAACAGGTACTGGCTTTGCAGTCCCTTAAATTCAGCCGGTTTGTTCACCCCCTTATTAATGAAATACTCTGCCATACTTTTTACAGGAAAAATGATCGCAGAATGGTGGCAGCAACAATCAGGAAAATACAGGCACCGAACCAGGCGGCAGCGGTTTTGCCGGTGTCCGGGTCTCCGCTTGAAAATTTGGAATACACTTTTACGCCGCCGATTAAGCCCACAATGGCTCCAATGGCGTAGATTAATTTGGTTGCCGGGTCGAAATATGAGGTGACCATGCTGGTGGCTTCGGTGATTCCGGCAGAGCCGTCGCCTTGTGCAAATAGAATTGTAACCCAGAATGAAAAGAACGGGGTTAATATGGATTTTAATGATTTGATTTTTGCCATAATGACTTATTGTTTGTGCTTTCTGAAAGAAATACAGGAAAGCGGTTTTGCTAATTTTATTTTTGGAATCTCTCTTGGGAATGTGGCAAAGCCACTGTGATGGAATTGGGCTTTACCCGTAATCTTTTTCCTTCATATCTTTCAGAATTTGGTTACTACTCAGGCAGATTTTTTCCTGCCTGTAACCAAATGTAAAGGCTTAAATCACTGAAAAATAAAAAGGGGAGTATGTGGAAGTAAGTGGCTGTGTTTGGCGTAGAAATGAAAAAAATAAAAATGTTTAATACAATTTTTTTCTATGGTATCATGAAAAAAATCGTTCAACAAGGTAAGCCTCATATAGCTATAAATACATGGTCAAATGCAAATAATTATGGCTATTTTTATGAGACAAAATACGAATTGATGACGAACATTAGAAGCATAAACGAAGAATTAAAACAAAATAAAAAACTGGATTCTAATCTTAATCTTATCGTTAATCATTGCATAGAAAATAAAACTTTGAAATTTTCACAAGAAATAGAAGGTGTCGATTTAAATTTACTTCGTTCTGAAAAAATTCTCAATCAAAATACTGTAGCTGAAAACATCAAGTTTACTTTTAAGTTCTTTGCGAGATACAGGGAACTATTGAATATCAAGTCGAATGAGGATTTTACTTCTTATGCACAAACCCTAGATAGAATTAAAAGGGATTTCAATGATAAAAAAGATGTACAAGGTTACTCAAAATTAGAACGCGAATTATGGAAGGTGGCAGTTATTGAAGCCAATGAGACCTACAACGAAACTTTTGCCAGTTACATCGAATCGTTGAACCTTAAAAATCAAAAGGAAGAAATACGCTTGTTCTATGCTGGATATAGTGCCGCTATTCAATGGATACAGGTTCAGGTAGATATATTCTGTGACAATGCGCAACAACTCATAAAATGGACCCAAAAAGAAGATGAATATAATTTACCGTTAGGACGATTATTAAATGGAATCAGGAACAAAATATTTGAAGATAGTTCTTTTGGGATTGGGTGCCTTGATCATTTGATAAACCTAAAAGATTTTGATATTGATTTAATGATTCCTGTGATAACAGGACTTTACGATAAATTTGGAATTAGTTTCTATGAAGAACATTTGAGTTTGTATGTATTAGATAAAATCTATTCTGTTCCAATAATCTGTGGACTTTCAAATGCGAATAATATCACAGATGTAGATGCAAAATTATTCTTGTCTATATTTCAAAATGCAAACAAAAAAGATTCTGAGATTTTAATTCATTTATCTAAGCTGTTATTTGCGATTTTAAATTCTTCCAACCTTTCGGAGAAATCGCAATATAAGAATGAATGTATTCAACATTTAGAAGAGCTCATTTCAGTTAATAATCCAAATCTTATTCGCTATATATTAAGGGAAAGCCAATATTTGGAAACTCAGATAGATACTTTACAAGGATTAGTTGTAAAGCTTATAAATCAGCCTCATTTTCAAATAAATGAATATTTAACTCGTATAAATCATGTTTTATGGAATTCTGAAAATATCAATTTTTTTAGACGGGTACTATTTACACTGGCTGAAAATTGTCAATTTGAATTTGTAGCGAAAAAACTGAATTCCTCCATTCATAAATTTTTGGAGAAGCAAAAAATGGAATTCGATGAATTATTGGTTGATTTATTAATTCAAGATAAACCATATCATCGGTTTATCGGGTTTGATATTTTTAACGATGTCACTCCTTTGGATGGATGTTATTTTTTTGATTTTGATATTCTCTCTTTGGAACCACTTTCTCAGTATAAACTTTGGGTCTCTATCCTAATAGGTTATAAGGAGCCGAAATCCACCATTCCTTGTCTATTACCTTTATTAAAGAGTAGGTCAAAACTTGTAAAGGAGGCCTTCATTTGTAAACTGGAAGAGTATTCTGAAAATTATGGAGGAGGTCTTACTGAGGTTTTAAGAGATAACTTAGATCTAAATGATGCCGAAAACAAAATTATTTTTGAACGAATTGAAAAATATATGTATGATTACTTCGAATCCCACGCCAAAATAAAATTTGATATTAAAGAATTAAATCCACAATATACTCAAAACAGAATCTTTGTAGAATTCAATAAAGGCTATTCCCGAGGGTTCAATAAAATTAGGCAAAAAGTATCCGAAGAAAGTAATAGCTTTTTGAATTTTTTTAATACAGTTCACTTGTTAAAAGGAGGAGGCTGGAAAATGGAAGGAAAAGATGATATTTCACAATTAGCAAGAATTGGTGTAAGTTATTCATTACCCAGACGTTGTTTTATTGAACCTGAGCATTTTGATTGGGAACAAAGTGCTGAATTGACAAAAGACTGGAGTGATGGCTATTTTAGTGAGATTATAAGTATTTTAGAAAATGAGTAGCTCTAATAACATTATTGTTCAAGAATATCTAAGTAGCTTAAAAGAAGATAATGAGCTAGACTCGTTGTTCCCAATTCTTTTAAATGTCATGGGATTTCATATCATACAGACAGCAAAAGAAGCAAAAGGACAATCCCAATATGGTAAAGATATTATTGCAATAGGTAAAGATAAAAATGGTATAAAGCACAAATGGTATTTTGAATTAAAAGGATATAAAGATAGGGACATTACGGATAAAAATTTTACTATTCCCGATGGAGTTTTAGAGTCAATACGTGAAGCTAAATTTGCTGCTTTTGACGATAGTTCAATCCCTGAATTTAATCATCTTCCTTTGAAGATTGTAGTTGTGCACAATGGAATACTTAAACCAAATATTCGACCAACATTTGAAGGCTTCATTTCTAAAGAGTTCAAACCTGGAGAATTTGAAAGGTGGGATATTTATTATCTGACGGACCTTTTTAGTAGATACTTGTTTAGTGAATATTTATTGTCTGATTCTGAGAGTAATCGATTGTTTAAAAGAACTCTTGCATTCCTTGATGCGGCAGACAATGACTTTGCTGATTTAAAGCAGCTTATCGAAATACAATTTGATAAGGTTTCATCTATCAAGGGCAGAGCATTTAAAAAATTATTTGCAACATTGAACCTGGTAACATCGATTATTTTCCATTACAGTAAAGAAAATGACAATTTAATTGCAGCCAAAGAGTGTTCTGATTATATTGTTTTGAGAACATGGGCTTGGATACTAAAGAGTAAATTTGAGAAAAAACAAAGCGTATTAAATGAGTTTAGGAAACTACTAAAAACTCAATATCAAATATTAAATTCCTACTTTTTAAAAACTTTTAGTATTGCTACTATTGAAGATGGTTTGTATGCTGAGAATGGGGACAACTTTGAAGCAATTGGGTACCCTTTACGTTGTTTCGAGTACATTAGTGATTTGATTTATTATTGTAATTTAAGGCTTTATCTTCCAAATTTTAAAAAGAAATCAAATGCTTATACAAAAATTCACAATCGACAGAAAGACAAAATTATAACACTGATTAAAAATAATCCAGGATTCTTTCGTCCATTGTTAGACAATCATTCTATCCCCATTCTTCAGTTATTCATGTTTTTTATTGATAAATCTACTTGGAGACAAAAGGATGTTGATTTTATTGCATCTTATGTTTTTGGTGTAATTACAGGACTGATTGTAATAAAAAAACAACGTGGGAGGTTTCCTGAAGGATATAATCGGATAAATTTATTGGTAGAGTATGTAAGTACAAATTCGAAACCTCAAGAATATATTGATGATTCTTCCATACTTATTGCGGTCCTATTTGAATTATTGGTAATATTCAATGCAAAAGATATGTATGAAAACTTAAAAAAACATATCGGAGAGAATATGCATCTGCAAATAGCTCATCCGAATGTAAAGGATTTTGATATTGAACAAATTATGTTTGAAAGACACATGGATGAAGAATATTATATCGAAGGTCCTTTTTCCTTGGTAAATACTTTCGAAGATTTAAAAGAAAAAACAAAAACAAGAGGATTTGACAAAATAAATTATAGAACAGACAATGCTGGATTTTCATTTTTAAGAATATTGGCGCATAAATATTTCAAAAACGAAATTTTCCCAAATGAATGGAGGGGCATAATTTCCGAAATGACCTGAGATAGTATCTACCTTTATTATTCTTCAATTGGCCCATATTTACTTAATATCTTAATTGTTGAATCTCTTAAATCTTGAAGATTATATTTGCGGCCTAATTTTTTTTCATTGGATGTCAATTCACTCAATATTTCCTTTTTTATTTTCTCAGGCATATAATTTCCTTCACCTCCAATCGCAACATGGATTTTATTAAAAAACAAATCCAAATTTTTTGCTCTTATAGTTTTCATTTTATCAATTAGTCCCTCTCCGGTTTCTTTTAATAATTTCTCACTTAAGAGACCAACCTCTTCCTCTGTTCCAATTTGATTTGTAGTGGATGTTAATATTTCTTCCCTAATGCCAAAAAAATTCCGCGTGTTGTAATGTATGTAATTGTTTGTGAAGCTAAATGCAAGTATATACTCATCAATCAATAAACTATAGGGTTTGTCAAATTCTGGGTGAAAAAATAAGAATGTCGGAGAAGATTCAGAAAAACCAGGACATCTTAGAATTTTATAACCAATCTTTTTTAAATCTTTTGATACTTGCATATTCTCAAAATCAATATTAGTTATTGAATCTGCAAGCGTCCTATCAAGTATTCTTCGGGCAATTTCGGCTTCTCCTTTTGTTATTTGAACCCCACTCTTATTATTTATTGACATTCTCCAGATTACGCTCATCCAAAACAATATTCCAACTTCAGATGAAACTCCCGATTTGTATTTATCTCCGTCTCCTTTTTCTATCAATGTTTTCGAATATTCAGATTCAATTATTGATAATCTTTTTTCACAACCACTACAAAATATATTGTCAGCAATTAATGGATGATTACTTTTGTTTGCTTCTATTTCTTCTTCAGACAAAGTTCCGTAGATATCCTCCAACTTCTCTTGCTGAAGTGCTCTTCCAAAATGTGATTTTGTATCAAATTCCTCTATATAAAATCCAAGTTCATAATCACGTCCTGACTTCCCTTCTATATTTTCTATTCTTTTTAATAAAAAGTGTGGAACAATATGGGAGCCTTTCTTGTCTGCCGGGTTTGTTTTGCATAATCTGCAAATTTCTATGTTCATTTTTGATTTGATGTGTTTAGCCATAAAAATAAATATTTTGAAACTTCATAAAGTTAGTTATACTTAAATAATTACGAGTACCGCATAAATAAATTCAAAAAACAGACAGCTTATTTCGCATATTCACCAATATTAAACCCTTCCAAATTATTGCTGGGCTCTTGATTAATTTCATTTTTCAACAGACTTCCGAGATGCAAGTCAATCAACTCCACAATCCGTTTTTGATAGTCTGAAGACGAGGAAGCTATTTGTTCCACCCAGTCGGTATTTTCATTTTCATGAAGTAATTTTCCAGCTTTAGTTGGATTTTGAGGCTGCACACTTTCAACTTCATTAACCACCTTCATCATTTCTTCAAAAGTAATATCGGAAGAAATTTCAGATGGAAGTCCAAATTGTTCCAGTTCCTCTTGTTCTTCGATGGTCTCAATATCCGGCTCGTATTCCAATGGCACTTCAATATCCATTTTCCCGGATAAATCAGCTTTGGGGACAGTACTCTTTCTGGTCGTCAGAATAAAGGAACTTTTACCGACAATCCCTTCCGGGCTGAGTTTTTCAGAAAGCTTTTCTTTTTCGCCGGTGGGCGTTCCGGTTTTGCCCCTCCATTTTAGGAAAAGAGCAAAAAGAGTGATGATTGTTATAATCGCAATTAGTTCAAGCATTTTATTCTGGTTTAGGATTAGAAAATATCCGTATTCTTTTCGTTGTAGAGTTTGACTATGTCCTCCTGGAAATCCTCAAAATGTTGGTTGAGCACATTATCGATATAATTAAAAATTGAGATTTCATCGTTGCCAATAATGCGCACAATCTTTTGAATCCTTTCGTGGTATTCCTGCCGGATGGGGACATGCTTGCCAAATCG
>NZ_JAIKLE010000072.1 GCF_022267315.1 Maribellus maritimus | reverse complement strand
TTTTCTTTAAATACTTTCAGTGAACTTTGCCTCAAAAGCGAGCGCAAATGTAAACACCTTTTTCATATCTCCAAAACTTTTTCAACCATTTTTTTCAAAAAAAACTGATTCAATTTTCAACCTACTGAAATTCAATATTTAATCAAAAAAGAATCGGTTTTATTATTACGGCACAAGATCAATTTTGTTTCAAAATACACATAACAATCTATAGATGTGCATATTGAAAATGTTATTCATTAGAACAACAAACCATTAAAGGATGAAGAAATTTAATATAACTCATTGATATATTTGAGGTTATTGCAAAACAAATTCGGATGTTAAATTAATGAACTGAATAATTGCTTTCCTCATAAAAGATGCAGATTAAAATATCTGTTTACAGAGCTAACTACAGCAAAAACAAACCTGACTACACTAAAAAGTCCACTGCATAAGCTGTGTACATATAATTGCGCCGTAAGTTCCGAGCGCATATCCTAAGACAGCCAACAAAACTCCAACCGGTGCCAATGCTGTGCTGAAAGCTGAAGCCACTACCGGAGCCGAGGCGGCACCACCAACATTTGCCTGACTACCTACTGCAACGAAAAAAAATGGTGCTTTTATTAGTTTTGCTACTATTAATAACAAAGTTACATGGATTGCCATCCAAATTAAACCAATAATAAAATAATGAAGGTTATTAAAAGCTTCCAAAAAATTCATTTTCATGCCGATAGTTGCTACCAGTATATATATAAAAATACTTCCCAGTTTCGATGCCCCTGCCCCTTCGTAACGTTTCATTTTGGTAAAAGAAAGAACGAGACCAATAGTTGTTGCAATAACGATAAGCCAAAAAAAGCGGGAACTTAAAGAATTCAGGTTGTATTTTTCCAGGGTGGTTACATGTTTTTCCATTAAAGGTGAGATATAGTCAGCTCCGAAATGTGCAACTGCTGTTGCTCCAAAACCAATGGCCAGAATTACAAACAAATCGGTCGATGTCGGAATCTTTGCAATAGAAGCTCTGTAATTCTCAACTTTCTTTTTTAAATCTTCAATAGTTGAATTATCGGCCTTAAGTCTTTTATCAATTTTATGGTACCTGCCAGCTCCAAATAAAAGAAATCCCATCCAGATGTTTGCCACCAGTACATCTATAATTATCATCGAAGAAAACAAACTGTCGCTGCAATTATAGATTTCTTTCATAGCAGTCTGGTTAGCACCTCCGCCAATCCAGCTCCCGGCAATGGTTGAAAGTCCACGCCAGATTTCTTCACCCGGAACAGCTTCTTTTATTTCAGGGAAAAGCATTCCTGAAATCCACAACGCAACGGGTGCCCCAATTACAATTCCCAAAGTAGCCGTAAAGAACATTATTAAAGCTTTGGGGCCAAGGTTCAAAACACCTTTTAAATCGATACTTAAACAAAACAATACAAGACTGGCTGGCAAAAGGTAACGCGAAGCCACAAAATACAACTGCGACTCTTCAGGAGAAACCAACTCCAGGGGCCAGTTTAAAAATCCGGGGACAAAATAACAAAGTAACAGCGGTGGTATATACGTATAAAATTTCTTGAAAAATGGTTTTGAACTTGAAGATGTTTTAAAAATTACCGCCAGAATAACAATAAGAATCCCAAAAACAATCGCATCATTTTTTATTTTGAAGCCAATTCCATTTCCCATAAACTACAAAAAAGTAAATATCATTATGATAGTTACAAATAATTAAAGGAGTTTGTTGAAAAACAGTTTAAAATTAATGATGCTTCAACGACCGCTCTCTGACAGCTTTAAATTCAGAACCGTTGTTCCAACGGGGCCAGGCAACAGAATTTGCCAGTCGCAATCCTACATTATAAAACAGTTTTGCATCCTGAACCAATCCATTTAAATCGGCGATATCCGCATAATACTCATCAGTTGGTTTATGATAGGTATTTTCCCAATAATCAGAAATTAGCTCAAGCGTCTTTTCCTTTCCATAATTTTCTGCCTCAATATATCCTTTTGCAAAAATTGCCGGTACACCTTTTTTCATAAACGGAAAATGATCAGACCTAAAAAACATGCCGTTTTCAGGATTTGGGTCCTGCGCTATATAGCGCCCCTGTTTTTTAGCTTCCTCTGCCAGCAAATTATCCAACTCTGAATGTCCGTATCCGGTAACGGTAACATCTTTAAACTTTCCGATAAATAGTATAACATCGGTATTTATACAGGCAACAGTTTTATTCATTGGAAAGAGAGGATTTTCAGCATAATAACCAGAACCAAGCAATCCTGACTCTTCTGATGTTACGGCTAAAAAAAGCAGGGAACGCTCCGGTTGTTTTCCGGATTTAAACGCGCGGGCAATTTCAAGCATCCAGGAAACAGCGCTTGCATTGTCGGTTGCACCATTATATATACTGTCTCCATTTACTGGCGTTCCTACCCCCAAATGATCCCAATGCGCAGTATAAACCACAACTTCCTCCGGATTTGTAGTTCCCTTAATAAGACCGCATACATTTTTTGATGTTCCTTTTTTAAATGTACTCGTAATTTTTGCGGAAGCCTTCGCATTTAATTCAAAGGGTTTAAAATCTTTTGAGATTGCTTTTTGTTTTAATTCATCAAAATTATAACCACAGGCTTTAAAAAGTTTTTCAGCAGACTCTTTTGTTATCCACCCCTCAAAAGAACAGCGGTCTTTGTAACCATCTTCAGAGTCAAGAAAAAGTTTTGTTGTTTCACCATTGTTCCTAACCACTCCCCAGGGATAACCTGCCGGCCCTGTTTCGTGAACAATAAAACAAGCCTTGGCTCCCCTTCGGGCTGCTTCTTCAAACTTATATGTCCAGCGGCCATAATAAGTCATCGTATTTCCTTTAAAATAGTCATCGCTGGTTCCATAGCCCGGATCGTTAACAAAAACGATAATTGTTTTCCCCTTCACATCAGCACCGGCAAAATCATCGCGATCAAACTCAGGAGCCGTTATTCCGAACCCTGCAAAAATTACTTCAGAATTTTGCAGCGACATCTCCTCCTCCACCTTTTGCGAAAACGCTACATATTCATTAAGCTTGTTAAAACTTTGTTTTCCTGTTGGCGTATCAAAATCGAGTGCATCCGACAATTTTGACGTGATATTTAAAATCGGAACCTCCTGAAAATAGCTTCCTTTATTTGCTCCTTCCAGTCCAATTTGTTTCATTTGGGTTGAAAGATAATCTAAAACCAGAGGTTCAGCATCCGACATTGGCGCCCGGCCTTTATATTTATCTGATGCCAGTTCGGCAACATGTTTTTCAATATTCTTGTACAAAATGGCTGACTCGCCGTTATTTTTCACCTCCTGTTTACAGGCAAAAATGAAAATCAGTACAAGAAGCAGTAATATATTTTTTCGCATATTACTCTGTGATTATGTCAAATTCTGCTATTCCAATTCTTCCATTTTCTTCTGCAGGATCGATTGCCCTGAATTTAACATAACGGGCATTTACCTTTCTAAAATTTTTCTCCTGTAAAACCGGACTATTTTTTATATTAGAAAATTCGCCTTTTGAAACCGGAGCTCCCCAGTTTTTACCATTTTGACTGGTATAAAACTCATAATTAAAAATCACACCTGCGTTGTGTCGCCCTTGATCCGGCAAATAGGTAAATCCTTTTAAATTAAGCTCTTCTCCTAAATCAATAATATAATCAGCCTGATTTTCATTCTGGAGAGTCCACGCTGTTTCAGGCTTCCCATCAAATATCAATTCGGCTCTTTCTTTGTTTGCAAACTTGCCTTTTAATTCCCATTTTGCTTTCGAAACATCAAACTGAACTGTTGTTACCGGGCTTGATTTTTTATCTTTTGAATCAAAAACGATCGCTTTTAGCTGAACTTTTTCATCCATTAAAAACGGTTCTGAATATTGTAAAGACTGAGTTGAAGGTTCGGTTCCGTCTGTTGTATAAAAAATGTCTAAATCTGTATCAAACGCTTTCATAGAAATCATTCCTGATTTACTCCTGGTTATTTGTGGTTCAAGCAACACTTTAGGTGCTTTATATATTTCAATGTTTGAAATTAACGGACACGCTTTTGCATCTTCTATATTTAAACGAACCTTTGTGGCAACTATATTGGGAAATCGCAGGATCCTCTTGTATCCAATTGTAGTTTGTGAATCAATTTGCTTCCATTCATCATCAACCAAAGCTTCAAGAGTAAACTCTTTTACGCGTTGCCCCAATGAAATAAATTCCTGAACCATAAAACGGTTAAATTCTGTTGCTTCTTTAAAGTCAATAGTAATTGAGGAAGCAACCACTCCATCATCTGTAGCCCAATAGGTTTCAGGATCGTTGTCAACTACATTTTCTGCTTTATATATTTTCGAATTTCCACGGGTATTTGACGCTGCCACATCTTTTCCTAAAGCCAGATTATCTTCAAAATCAGCTTGAATTGCTTCGGACAATTTTCTGAGTTGTCGTACATCGTTTTCGTTTACCAATCCACGTGTATCAACGGGAAGGTTTAGTAAAAAAGATGCGTTTCGTCCAATGGAATTATAATATATATCCAATAACTGAGGTAAGGTCTTAACTTTATGGTCTTCCGACGGATGATAATACCAGCCCGGGCGGATTGAAACATCAACTTCCGCAGGCAACCAATGTGTTCCGTCAACCTGTCCTTGTTGAAGAAATTTCACGTCAGAAACTACTCCGGGGGCAAATTCATCACGTTTCAAAATACTCCAGTTGGTTTCGCCGGCCCAGCCACTTTCATTTCCAACCCACCGAATATCTGGCCCGGCATCGCTGAACATACAGGCCTGCGGTTGAAGCTCACGCACAATTTTACGCGTATTTTCCCAATCGTAATAAGTTGTTCTGTCAATCCGTCGTTCTTCATTGGCTCCGCCATACCAACCAGTTCCGCCGTTGGCGCCGTCGAACCATACTTCATAAATATCGCCATAATTGGAAAGGAGTTCCCGCAGTTGGTTTCTAAAATATGTAATGTATTCGGGTTTTCCATAATCAGCATGATTTCGATCCCACGGAGAAAGATAAACCCCCATTTTTAAACCATACTCCTTGCAAGCTTCCGAAAGTTCCTTTACAACATCACCCTCCCCGTTTTTCCATGGAGAATTTTTAACTGAATGTTCAGTATATTCTGAAGGCCATAAACAAAATCCATCATGGTGTTTTGCGGTAAGAATAATCCCTTTCATCCCGGCTTCTTTGCAAACGCGAGCCCATTGGCGACAGTCCAGTTCTGTTGGATTAAACAACTCCGGGCTTTCATCACCAAATCCCCACTCCATATTTGTAAACGTGTTCATATTAAAATGTACAAAGGCATAAAATTCCAACTCATGCCAGGCTAACTGTCGCTCGGAGGGAACCGGAGAAATTGCTTCCGGCGATGGTGTTTGACTACACGATGATAACAGCAAAACAAAAAATACAATTATGTTCAGTCGACTCATATCAATTTGATTTAACAATAAATAATTGAGTCAAAATTAATAATATTTAACCAGAAAATATGATTCAAAATAACCGGAATAAAAATTTAAACAAATGTAAAAAACCACAATAAAAAACAATAAGAGATATTTTTGCTTTTTTTTACTTTTTAGATAAAATGTCCCCGTGCGGGACAAAATAATCCAACCACAAAAACACAAACAATTAAAAATCAATACAATACAATTAACGGCACATTCATTGCTTATATATGAGGTGATTGCAAACGAAAAACAAAAAACTCAATTGGAGGACGTAAATATGCAAAAATCACATTTGGAAATTAAGTTTTTAAGTCATAATTTGCATTAGCAAAAACCAAGGATGATAACGGAATATTAGGAAGATAAAAAATAAGGGGTTATTAGTTTTCTTTCCTGAAATTTCACTTATCATAACGTTTTAGATCGAACTGTCGTCTCCACAAAGACCTCAGTTACTGTGTTTTAGTAAATCGGAATATGTATTTTATAGATCAAACGCTATGGAAAAAATTTTACCCAAACAAAAGGTTTATACAAAAAAACCTTGTTTCAATTCAATCTTCAAAAAGTTTAAAAATGGTGAGTATTTGACAAGCCTGCAACATTTGCTTTCTACCATAAAAAATCAAATACTTCACACTTCGCATTTAAAAAGCAATATTTCAAAAAAAGTTAATGCACGGGCAATTCTTCTCGCGATTTCTGTCTTATATTCCAGTTTTGCACTGGCAGACGGAAGTGCCAACTTGTACCCGGTTGGTGTAAATGGAAAGCGTGCTTACTTATTGAGCAGAAGCAGCACCACTCCTAAGCTTTTTAATATGTACCCAAGTCAAGGGACAATGTGGGTATATGTAAACAACGGTGAAACAATCTATGCGGGGTCAAGCATGCAGGGAAAGAATTACGGTTATGGATCTGCAACCGGACAAATAAGACTCACATCTCCAAACGGAAACGAATACAATTCAGGCAATAGCCAAACAGTTGGATTAATTGCCAACCGGGTAGAGGAGCTGAATGGACCAAACCGGAATGGAGAAACTGATGGTTATACTCCATTCACAAAAGTAGCAGACGAGACCGGTATCTGGAAAGTGGAGTTTATTTCAATGGGAGATGGTACTACAATTTCCGACGGTTATACTTTCGATGCCGATGCAAACTGGACCCAGGATGTGCGATCAGGTAGTTCAGCAATGATAGCTGCCTGGGATGTTTCTGTTGGTAGTGCTTCGGATGCTTCGAGCTTAATCCCTGGTAGAGTTTACAGCAACATATTCAATGGTACTTTGCCAAATACCTCCTCCAATTTTAGCGATGCCTACGGTGGCTTTTTTGGTAAATTCTATGTTATCACAAATAATGGTTACACCTACCTGGTGGACAACAACGGACAAATTGGCGCATCTTTTGGTTTTTTCGCCAATAACAAAGGGATTCAAAATACTGACGGAGATCAGATTACGTCAACAATACCTTACAGCTATAAAAACGGAACAAGAGCTTATAAAAGTAAAGACTTCGGCTCTGTTTCCGAAACAACACAAACATATGTATATGATCCCCGCGAGCCAGACAATGGCTCAAACGACATTACCCATAAAATATTTTATACAAAACCGGCATCTGACCTACCAACCAGCGCTGATATCTATATAGATGGAGCTACCGCGACAACTTGGTTAAAAAGTTCTGCGACTCAACCTGAAATATCCAATATTTCACTCACAGGATCGGAAAATAGCGGAAAAGTACTTGTTGGCCCAGACGGAGCTGATATAACATACACTTCTAACGCAAACGGTTCTTGTATTATTTATATTGATATAGACAATAACGGAAGTATTGAAGATGCAGTAGATGTTTCCCTTACTGATAACAGCGAAGTAGGAACCAACACGATTCACTGGGATGGAAAAAATGGGCTTGGAAATTCAATTACTGAGTCGACGACAATCACTCTTAAAGCACAAGTAGCTGTAGGAGAAGTGCATTTCCCTTTTACCGATGTAGAAATTAACCCCAAAGGAATCATAATAGAACTAACTGGCGGTTTCGACAACAACTTTGCCGTTCTTCCAAGCAGAGATACTGTCTATTGGAATGACAACGGAACTTCGAGTTCGGGAACTTTATCCAACCCAATCAGTACAGGAACAGATGAAGGGATATCCAGTAATTTAAACGGACACAAATGGGGAACATTCAATTCTGATGGATTCACTGATTTTGGAAACAATAAACTTCTGGATACATGGACATACATAAAAAGTGATTTTACATCGACTACTGCACAGATTGATGTTTTAGATCTATCAGTTAACAGCGTTACTCCAAACCAAAATTTCGGGTGCATTGGAGATTCTGTCACCTACACAATTGAAGTTGAAAACATTGCAACAAGCACAGCAACTGCTGATGCTGATGACGCTTCTTTCAATTTCTCAGCACCATCTGGCTTTTCTATAACCAGTTACACTTTCTCTGTTTCAACTGGCACAGCTTCTCAAAGCAACGTAAGCTATTCAGGAAATTCATTCACCTCAGATCTGGATATTACAAACGGAGGTAAAATTATTTATACAATTTCCGGAATGTTAAGTGCTCCTTTAACTGGCGGCAGTACAATTACACCAACCGCTTCAATTATGAGACCGGCAGATGTGATTGACATTGATGCAACAAGTGATGAAGTTGGTGCACCAATAGATCCACAAGAAGAGTGTGATGGCGGAAGTAGTGGTTCTGGTTGTAATAATATAAAAACTGCAGATAATATTACCATTACCACTCCTGTGATTGAAAATTTTGAAACCTCGATATGTAATGGCGATAATTTTTTAGTAAGTCCGGCAGACAGTGTAAATGTCTATTTTCCGATCGGAACAACATTTAGTTGGGATGTCCCCGTGGTTACAGGGGGAATAACCGGCGGAGCGGAAGGAACAGATGCAATAAATATTAGTGGAACACTTTTTAACCCTACAGCTTCTATTCAAACAGCTATATATTCAATTACACCAACTTCAGCAGATGGTTGTGACGGTGATCAATTTACTGTAACTGTAACAGTAAACCCAATGCCGATTCCTTATATTTCCGGGGCTTCCGACGTATGCTTGAACAGTTCAGTAACCTATTCTACTGATTCTGTTGCAGGCAACACATATTTATGGCAAGTCACCGGAGGTACAATCACAGGGGCTACAACGAATGCTTTTGTAGAAATATCGTGGGGTAGTTTGGGCACAGGAACTATTTATGTTACTGAAACCAATCCAGGCACTGGCTGTATTGGAGTTGATACACTTGAAGTTGACATTAGTGAAATCGTTATTGATGTTTTGAATGAACCAAGTAATATTACAGAATGCGCCGACACGATGATTGATGGCGTTTGGGGAAAATACATCGATTGGAGCTCACCCGATTTTAATCTGGGCTGTGTTGGTTCCGGCGATGCTAATTTTATGATGGAATTTAATCTTCCTGAATCAAAATGGGATTGCTGGATTTACGACGGAGTGCAACGCATCGGACCTAGTACTGCACAACTTTACCAGTCAGTTAGTAGCTATGGTAGTAAAGATACATGCTCTATAACAGGACCGCTTGTATTTATTGAACCTTCTATTGATGTTCACATGGATATTTACGCTCCAACAGGCGAAGATTTTACTTGGGAATTAATATTGATCGATTCAACCGAACATAGAGTAGGAAGTATTAATATTACAGGAGATGGCACAACAAAACCCTACACGATAAATATTCCCTCTTCCGTATCAAAAGGTGCCTATAAATTCAAATATCGATTTATAAAAGCAAAAAGCACAAAAATACTTGACAGCGAAGTCGATAATATATATTTTGACGGAATCCTTATTGATAATGGTTGTTCAAACGAAATCGATTTTAGCGTTATTGGACCTAAACCAGGATTCTTCCCGGTGACAAACGACTCAACATTAACCTACAAGGCAATCTACCGACCTAACGATACTGACTCTATTATTGAGACTTATAGTTTTGCCGTTACTGTTAATCCTTTACCCGAAGTCTCAGTAGGAGATGAAACCGTTTGTTCAGGAACAAAAGCAACATTTGAAACGATTAATCTGGAGGCCGATTATACTTATCAGTGGTATTTAAACGAAGCAGCAATTTCAGGAGCAACAGAGTATAATTACACAACAAACTCAACCTTCACAGGAATGAACAGCAACCTTTACAAAGTGGTTGTTACAAATACAACAACTGGTTGTCAGAATGAAGATAGTGGAACTTTAACAGTTGAAGAGTGTTGTGCTATAGAAGTTACAGCTAACAGTAATTCTCCAATATGTGAAGAAAATGAACTAAGCTTGTCCGCTAGCACAACAGGTGAAAAAGGCGCCGTATCCTTCAGCTGGACTGGCCCCAATAGTTTTATATCATTAACGCAAAACCCAACAGTTTCGTCACCTGAAACAGGCTGGTATTATGTTACAGCAACAGATAATAGCGTTAATGGCTGCGATGATGTAGATTCTGTATATGTTACTGTCAACCCGCTGCCTGTGGTGACTTTAAATCTCGGAGATAACGATGCCTGTATCGATGCGGATGCAATTACTCTTTCCGGCGGCCTGCCTGCCGGCGGAACTTACTCCGG
>NZ_JAIKLE010000071.1 GCF_022267315.1 Maribellus maritimus | reverse complement strand
CGCTGGGGCTGCCATAAAGCTAATGGCGACCGCATTATTGAAATCAACCATAACCTGGAAAAGCACAAACAGGCCGCCCGAAAAAAACTGTTGAGTGATGAAGGGGTAAAACGCCGCAAACAGCGGTGTGCAGATGTTGAAGCAACTTTTGGGATAATTAAAAATAACAAAGGTTTTAGAAGGCTTTTACTACGTGGCAAAAGAAAAGTAGAAGTTGAAACCGGATTGATCGCTTTAGCGCACAATTTGGCTAAAATAAGTGCATAAAAGCACTTAAAACCTTTTTGCGTTTTTGAAAAAACGTATCTAACGCAAAATATCCCCAAAAGTTAGGTGCAAACTCCTAAAAAACGCAAAATAAAAAACCGTCCCATAAACTTGTTATGAGACGGCCTCTTGATTCTAACTAACTAAACTATAAAAGTTAAACACTTTTTATCATTCAATAATAAAAAGAATTGTTCTTAAATTTCCACCAACTTGGTCAAATAACATAGCAGAATTGATTCAGTTAATATTTATTCATTTTTTATATTAATTTTTGTATAACAACACTGATAATCAGTCAGTTTAAAGGGGCTTTGCCTGCCAGACAATGGTTCGTATATTTTTTTTTCAATTGTGTAATCAATCAACCACATGGCCTGCCCATAGCTATATTCTCAATTCTCAAATAGTCAACCGTAGAAAATAATCTTAATGATTTCTATACAAATCAAAATTGTGCAGTTTTCTAACTTAATGTGAAAGATTTTTAACAGACACAAACTGTAGTTTTACTGGACCAATCAAACCAGATTCTCTCAAATACTGCTCAGAACCGGGTTGATAAAATTTTATAAAGTTTGTTTTTGTAAACCGCTTTTCTTTAGATAATTTACTGTCTCCTATAAGTCGATTAGCCCATTGATTTACAATGTCTATTTCTAACGAATTTACACCGTCAAGTAAATAATCAGATATTTCTACTTTAAATGGAGGCATCCACGTAACAGGAAAAGTGTGGCTGTTTAATCTTATAACAGCTAGTTCCTGTACCATGCCTAAATCAAGAAAAATCTTTTTATCATTGTAATCTTGTTTGCTAATATTAAAATCTTTTACATAAGTTGCTTTCCCCGAATAATACTTAATTCCTGGATCATCAAATTCAAGCCATGATTTTAATTCCGGAAATATTATAGTTTCCGGCCCTCCCCATTTTGGGTCAAAGTGTACTGCCCAAGATCCCTTTATTTCAGTTTCACTTGCATCTTCTTGCACTTCTACATCTGTTTTTTCACCACTGTTCCAGTGAAGTACATAATGCCCCTTTTCAAATACCTCGCCCACAATTACACTATCTTTTTTGTATATATCAATCATTGGTGTAGCCTTTGTGTTATATTGCCTGCGTAAAGGAAACAATTCTACACCATCTTTTTCAATCTTTACAACATGCTCGCCTGGGGTACTTGCTTCTCTGAAAACCACAAAAAACGATTCCTCTGGTTTAAAATGAAAAGGAACAACTGTTTGCCCGTTTTCTTCACGATAGGTTTTGATTTTTTTTATTTCACCACTCATGGGATTCCATAGCTCAGGAATTTTCCCTGTGACCCTGAAAGCGCATTCTACTTGTTCATATCTATCGGGAAGAGTCTTAACATAATGGTAATTGAAATCGTTAATTCCATGATGGGCAAAGCGGTTTACTAGAAAATAAATATCCTGGTTTCCCAACTTTCGGTGAATGTAATCCAAAGCTGTTTTATCGCTAGAGCTTTTAAATGAAAAATCGGGCCTAACTTCCAGCGCATTTAAAACATTGTTAATATTTTCGCCCCATATTACCTGCCCCTTTCCATATTGATGTCTCGTTTTATTTTTCCCATCAATATCTCCCCACATAAGTTGAGCAATTTCATTCACTTCGTTGTCAGATTCAGGGTAGCCACTAAGGCCGGTAGCTCTTTTCGGTCGCGGCGACAATACTGTAGCTCCATTCAAAACCAACTGCTCAACTTTTCTAAGTACTTTTAAATTAATCGTTTCTTCCGGTGTCAGAACTAAAACTCTGTAACTCATTCCGTCAGGTAGAATAATTTTCCCATCTGATACTGATGCCCGGTTTAAGATCACGTCTTTGGAACACTTATCCCAATCATAACCATAATTTAATTCAGCGTAATCTTCTTTTAGATAAACAAAATTAGGTACATCATCTCCATAATAATACAAAACGTCTGCGGTAAACAATCCTTGCTGAAGCATGAAACAACAACGATTAATATATTGGATATAATTACTCGATTGTTCCCACCATGTAACATTAGGAGAAAGATCATTCCCTGCCCTGTTTATTATTCCAGGCTGGCCATATTCCGGTGGTGAACTTGAGCCGATTACATGGAAAGGACGGTTAACGCCGGAACAAAATGCCCGATCCAAATCGTGTTTTAGATCTTTGGGCGCTCGCTCGCATTGCGTAGTAAGAGTTGTTAGCGATTCAGCTCCAACAATACGTATGCCGTTTGTATGAGCAACAGAGGCACTTTGTTTAACAAAATATCTTTCCATGTCAGAAACCCGATGAGTAGTGGCTCTGGCCCAAAATTCTCCTGTGGGGAAATCTCCTATACTCATTATTTGCATGGCATCGATGGGAGCAGCATGTGGCCCCCCGGATTCAGGGTGAATACCCAAATTATTTTCATGTGCCAAATCAGCAAATAATTGATAATTATTCTCGGCAATACAATCACTTATTGTTCTTCTAAAATCGAATAAAAACCGGTTCGAGATTTCCCTACTTCCTACAATCCGCCCAGTTAAAACAGGGAGGTATTTATTTATGTCGTATCCTCTGAATTTTTCGAACTCAAGAGGAAAATCATTCGTCCAGTTTATTGTACCCATTTCCCAGCTATCCGTAAATAAATATTTTAAACTATTTCCGACAGATTGGGCAGATTCAATTAAGGGTAAAATCACATGTTTGCCATACAGGTTAAACGCTTTTGCGTTTAATGGATCGTAAGAAAGCCCATTCCACGCCCCACTTGTATTGTAAGCTTTCGTCCCCTTACATGTCCAGCCATATCTGACAATTAACCAATTGCCATCAGGAGCATCCCAGTTTAATTCTTCACCATTGAAATATTTTGTGATATCTAAAATTTCATTTTGCTGAATAACATTTTCTTTTTCTGATCCGTCGTAATATTCTCTTAATTTGTAAAGAGGGTAATTTCCACGACTACCAAAAAATTGATTATTAGATTTCAATGACCAATTTTTGATCACATTATCTTTAGTCTGAGAATTGAATTTTTGATTTTTTATAGCTTGTATAATAATATCTTCATAGATTAAGTTGGTATCCGGTGTTGGTAATTCCATCTGTACTAATTTTCCCCCTTCAATTTCAACTTCAGAAGACACCAATTTTTTAACAGCATACTCGGGGGTAACAAATGGTCCTCCGGGATTCCATCCTGTTATTGCATTCATTGATACCTCCAAGCCCAATCGATCAGCCTCTTTTATGGCATATTGATAGAGCACATTCCATTCGGCACTTTGAAAAGGAGGACCTTGAGGTGCATCTTTTTGAACGTTTGGCCCGGTATTACCTGAATCAAACAACAAAACTCCTCCTATTCCCTTCTTTTTAAATTCTTCTAAATCGCGAGTAATTGATTCTTTGGTGGCCAAACCGTTCATCCACCTCCACCACATACGCATCTTTGCCTGGTCAGGAGGATTTACAAATTCTTCCTTAAGTTTTTTATAATCAATAGAAGTATCTGTTTTCAGGTAATCGAAATGATTAGTGTTACTAATCTTTGGATTGCAAGAAGATAAGATACATAAAATACTGAATCCTATAATGAAATTCATTTTTTTCATATTCTTGTAAATTTTCCATTCTACATACAGGTAGTTAATCCGTCTATTACACGTAAAAAAGTATCACTCTGTATCCCTTTGATACCAAAGGGATACAGAAAATATTATTCTAATATATTGGAATGAGATATACTAAAAGGTATTTAAGAAATTTAACGGTTTTCCCATCCCGGATTTTGTTGCATTGGTTCCGCAATATTAAGGTTAATAACTTCTTGTGGAATTGGCCATAAGTTATAATCAAAAGTTAGTGTTGACTTTGCTACTGGCCAATATGCATATTTTCTAATTCGTTCAACTGCTATATTGCCTCCCATACGAAGTAATGTATTCCAACGACATTCCTCATAAACAAGTTCCCTGGCACGTTCATCCAGAATAAGGTCAAAATTATCATCTACATCGGCAGCAGTAACCAGGTAAGAACATTGGGCCCTTTCTCTTAAAAGGTTAATATCATCAGCAGCACCTTGCTTGTTCCCAAGTCGTTGTTTTGCCTCAGCCCTTAAAAGGACAGTCTCAGCTAAACGGATAATATAGTCATTCCTGAATAAGTTGCTTTTATTTTCACCTTCATCTATTCCTGTAAATTTATCGGTCGATATTTTACATGATATGGGATAACATAACGTTTTATCTTTGTCATTAAGATAAATTTCACTCCAGGGTACATATTTTTTGTAATAAGGGCTATCCGGTCTGTTACCTTTTATATTTCTGCGAAATACAATTTGTGAATTTCTCATGTCGTCAGCCCACTTCCCTGAATATATGTCGTCTCTTGTATAAAATGTAGGACAAATTGCGGTAATCCCCCTACCTCCTACATCTTCATTCGTTGAATTACTATCCCAATGCCCCCCCGAATTAGCACGAAAAACAGGTCCATAATTCCTGGCATAAGGGAGCTTCGAATTATCATCTATAATTTTATAGGCTTCATAATCAACCTGAGCAGTCCATATACTTTCTGTATTCTCCGGAATATCCTGGTTCCCTTCCTGAAACAGATCCCAATAATAATTGGTTTCACATGTATCGATAACATTAGAAGTTTCTAACGTAAAACCATTCCCATAATAAACTTCCGTTTCTGTTTTACGTGTTCCAAACCGGGTTTGTATTAACGAGTATGGTCCTTCAATTAATTTATCACCATATTCAATTGATTTTCCAAATGCCTCATTAGCTGTCGACTGCTCCCCATTCGCAGCAAGTTCAATACCCTTTGCAAGATATAATTCACAAAGATAATGTTGGGCAGCTCCTCTTGATATCCTCCCCCTGCTTGTAGGTATTATTGGTAAATCATCTTCTATTGCTAATAGTTCATCAATTGCATACTGATATGTTTCAACCCTAGTGGCACGTACATAGTCATACTTAGGGACATCCGTAATTTCGGTTACAATTGGTACACCGCCATATAATTCGCCAAGTGTAAGGTAAGCATAAGCCCTAAAAAACCTAGCCTGTGCCACTATGTATTCTTTTTCTTCTTCAGAAGCCCATTCAATCTGTGGATAATCAGCAGCACTTAATGCCAGATTTGCCCTATTTATTATTCGATAACTGTCTGCATATATACCATTAAACGTACCTGTCAAAGGGCTTATTTTACTATAATCATTAAATGAGTCTCCCAATCTAATCGTCGGAACATCGAACATATCCGTACCATTAAACTTGAATGCTGCAGAGGTAGTCATTCTACCACGAATAAAATGATAATTTTTAATTAATGTCTGCTCAACCTGCTGTGAAGTGCTATAAATATTTTCAGTTGTATATTCTGCGGGCGGATCTTCTCTAAGAAATTCTTCGTCGTTACAGTTGGTTAATAAGACCATACATAATAAAACAAAAACTTTGTATATAATATTTTTCATGATATTATTTTTTAATATTTTCCATGATTAAAAACTCATATTAATTCCAACAGAATAGTTGGATGTAACTGGAAACGAAGATGAGCCAACTCCAATCCCAGCTTCCGGATCTCCTCCTGACCAATCAGTTAAAACAAATAATTCCTCAGCACTTAAAAATACTTTCGCTGAACTAATCCCAATTTTATTGAGTATATGATTCCCTAAATTATAAGACAAAGAAACCCTTTGTAGCTTCAGATAATTTCTTGA
This sequence comes from Maribellus maritimus, assembly GCF_022267315.1. GTDB lineage: Bacteria > Bacteroidota > Bacteroidia > Bacteroidales > Prolixibacteraceae > Draconibacterium > Draconibacterium maritimum. The sequence continues at coordinate 6,438 of NZ_JAIKLE010000071.1, read as the reverse complement.
TTGAAGTGCCATATATTTTTCGTCTGGTGCATAGGTTACGGAAGGATATTTATTTGTAGGATTTTTTGATGTCCAATAGGGTAACCTGATACCATTCGAAGACATTCTTGATGGAGTAGCCGCAGAAAAAGCTTTTACATTTCTGGATAAATAATAGTCTTTAGTACCTAATGTACTAGTTAATAATGCATAAAGTGTTATTCTTTTAAATGTAACAGTATTTCCTAAATTAATTTTATAAGCTGGTTTACTATACCCTAATATTTTTCTGTCATTTGTAGAAATTCCAACAACTCCATCAATATCTTTGTATTTGGGATCCCCTGGAGAAGAACCAGTCATTTCAATATAATCAATATCATCTTCCTGAACAATCCCATCTTGCACATAACCGTAAAAAGCACCAATAGATTGACCAATAAAAAGATTATTTGTTATATCATCGTCTTCAACTCCATCCCCATCAAGATCCTCTTCATACAAGTGTATAAGCTTATTAAAATTTCTCCATAAGTATAAAGAACTTTGCCATCGCCAATTTCCATTTTTTATATTGACAGTTTTTGCCGTTATTTCAATCCCTCTATTGTTTACCTGTCCCATTGATGCTTTCATTGAAGTAAATCCTGTCATTGAAGGTATACGTCGGTCAAATAACTGATCTGTTGTTTTAGAAAAATAAATATCCATATCTAAAAACACCCGGTTTTTTAACCAAACAGATTCAAATCCCATATTTATTGATTCTGTGGTCTCCCACCCCAACTCTGCATTTCCCATGCGCTTCTGATATAATCCATAATATATTTTCCCTGGTGTATCGGAAAATTCATATGGAGTATCTGCACTACTTCCACTAACAACAGTTGAAAGGGTTGTATAAGGACCAATTCCCTGGTTGCCATTTTGTCCCCATGATAACTTGATTTTTAAATTATCAATAATATCTGATTTTACGAAAAAGTCTTCTTCTGAAATTCGCCATCCCAATCCTACTGCAGAAAAAGTTCCCCATTTATTTTTTTCTCCAAAGACAGATGATCCGTCACGGCGTACTGAACCTGAGAGATAATACTTATTCTTAAAAGAATAATTTAAACGACCAAGATATCCAATATTCGTTTTTATAGTATTATTAACATCTGCTGTTATTTCGGAAGCTCTGTCAATTCCATGAATTCCCAATAAAGTATTTCCGTTATCAGAATAATCTTTACCTGTTACACTTAGAGAATAATCGTCTAATTTATCCCTGGTTGCAACTAAAATAGCATCAATATGATGATCGCCTAATGTTTGTTTGTAGCTTAATATATTATCGATAACGTATCCTTTCCTTTTTTTATTAGTTGCAGTCCCATTAGCCTTCCCTAGTAAACTTTCAATTCGCGAAGGAGAATATCTTTCTATTTCTGCACCTTCGTTTACATAATAGCCTTCATGATAAAAATCAGATACATCATCCCTCATAAAAGTATTTTGAAAGTTAATTCGGTAACTCAAGCCTTTAATCCATGGGCAATTTATTGTTGCATAGTTTCTGAGTAGAACTGAATATTGAATATCGTTGTTATCCCGAGTACCGCTTTCGACATCCCAGAGAGGATTGATGTAGGAATTTTCTCTGGGATACTTCTCCAAGTTTCCTTGATCATCTCTATATGGATCGGTATAAGGTGGTAATACAAAAGCATCACCTATACTTGCTGCTACTCCTGAATAGTCCCTCTTCGACATATTTGCATCAAATCCAATACTCAGCCAATCCGTGACATCCAATTCGATTTTACTTAACAATGAAATTCTATTAAAATCATCGCCCAGGATTACCCCTTTCGATTCATCATAGGAAGTCGATAAATAATAGTTAACCCTTTTTGTTTTACCACTAACAGCTAACTGATAATTTTGGACAAACCCTTTTCTGCTTATTAAGTCTAACCAATTAGTCTCTATTCCATTATTATAGTTTTCCAGCTCTGTTCCGGTTAAATTGTCTGTAGTAGGTTCTGTTTGTAGGTATTTTTCGCTGAATACTTTTAAATACTCTGCGCCATTCATCAAATCGGGTTTATTTGACCACGTACTAAGTCCTGTTGTGGCATTGAACGTAATAACCGGTTTTTCTGATTTCCCTTTTTTTGTTGTTATCACAATAACTCCATTTGCTGCTCTTGAACCATAAACGGCTGAAGATACAGCATCTTTTAAGATATCATAGGTAGCAATATCATTGGGATTAATATCATTTAGATTTCCCATATAGATGACACCGTCTAATACAATAAGAGGATCATTTGAACCATAAATAGAATTTTGACCACGAATTTGCATGGAAGGGGTACCCCCTGCTGTAGTTGAAACGCCAATATTTACGCCTGCAACTTCCCCTCTTAACGCATCAAGTGGAGTCTGATTTATAAATAACGATTGTGGAGTGTTTTCCAGTTTTACGGAACTTACGGAACCTGTCAAATCACTCTTCCTTAGTGTTCCATAGCCAACTGCCACAACCTCTTCAATACCAATGGCATCAACTTCCATTGTAACACTAATATTTGTTTTATTGCCAACAATTATTTCCTGTGTTTTCATCCCCACAAACGAAAATTGTAATATGGCTTCACCCGGTATATTGGATATAAAGTATTCTCCATCAGCATTGGTTACTGTTCCATTGGTTGTTCCTTTAACTACTATTGTTACACCAGGGAGAGGAGAGCCTGAGGAGTCGATAACTTTGCCAGTGATTCCATGTTGCTGTCTAATTTCATTTTTAACGGATTGATTTGCACCTCTTTTTTGAATTAAAATGTAGCGATCGTAGATCTCGTATTCAAAGCCTTTATCTTTGAGCAAATCACCTAATATCTTTGATACAGGAGCATGATTGACTCTAACCGAAAGATTAGTTAAATCTTCTATCTCATTATTTTTGTAAAAGAAATAGAATTCAGTTTTTTCTTCTATCGCATTTAGGATCGATTTTAAAGTAGCATTTTCTATGTTTAGGTCTATTCGGGTGTTTTGGGAGTAGCTCTCCGCAGCATTTGCTGATATAAGTCCCATTATTATAAAAACCCATAATAATTTCATCGTTAGTAATAATTTTCGCCATTGCCACCTAGGACAATGACTTACATTGTTTTTTTTCATAAATTTGAATGTTTTAATAGTTGTACTAGATTATTAAATCACTTGACGGTGGAAGTGGTGGGCACTTTCACCGTTTTTAATTCAATTTTGGATTAAATCATAGGCAATTAATTCTTAAAAATTAGTATTTCATCTTTTTTATTATTATTAATTATAAGTTTATATTTTATTCCGTACATACGTTCAAGTATTTTCAAGAAAAGATCCAATGGTTTGTTTTTAGAAATAGTACCAGATATTTGAATATTCCCAATTTTTTCATCTAAGAGTTTAATATCAACATTATACCACCTTTCAAGAATTTTTACCAAATCAGAAAGTTTTGTTTCATCAAGTAATATTTTCCCCTCAATCCAGCTACTGTAAAAATGAGTATCTACTTTCCTAAGCGTAACCTTTCCTGTATGTTTATTGATACCAAGCTGTTCTGATGGTTTTAGAGTTGCCAAATTATCGCCATTACTATTTTCAACTGAAACTTTACCCTCAACAAGAGTCACAATCATCTCAGGATCATCTTTATAAGCAGCAACATTAAAAGTAGTTCCATATACTTTTATGATTCCGGTATTTGTTTTTACTTCAAAAGGGATTTTATCATTGGGAGTAACCTTAAATTGTGCTTCACCACTGAGCGAAACGGACCTTTTTCTCGTATCAAAATTAGTTGGGTATTCCAATATAGTTCCCGCATTTAACCAGACCTTCGTGCCATCTGATAAAGTCATTTTTCCCATTTGTCCCCATTCCATTTCAATCTTGTTATGTGCTATTTCCTGTGATCTAAAAATTAATAATCGGGGAACCATTACTCCAATAAAGAGTGCGATAAAAAATATAGCTGCATACTTAACGGAATGAATCAGGATGCGTCTCAGTAGTGAATTATGTTTGATTTGATTATTTATATATCTCCAGTTTTTTTCTTTGTCAATGGCTTGAATATAAAAGCTATTTGAAGACTTTGCATAGATTTGTTTGACCTGTCGCAGAATCTTTTGAGTTTCGTTAGAATTTTCAATTTTTTCAAATTCAACTTCTTCCTCTGTATTAAGGCTATTGTAAATCTTTTTAACAGCCAGTTCCCATATCCTGTTAGAGTCAATTTTATTCATATGCATCAACTATTGCATATAAAGGACGCGGGAATAGATAATTACAGTGACAGTAAACTCATGTTATTTTAATATTTTTCAAAAATAACCATAATATGAAATCATTCTTTGATAATTTTTCCCGCAAAAAGTGATAAGCCCTGGTCATTTGTGTATTTACTGTATTTATAGAAATATCTAGTTGTATAGCTATTTCTTTATATGATTTACCATTAAGCGTAGCGAGTTTAAAAATCTTTTTTCGTTGTTCCGGTAGATCTTCTATTAATTTATATACATGAATAATAGTTTCTTCCTTTTCAAGGTCGTATTCTTCAATCGGAGTATTTTCAATTTTATTAATAATTGTATTAATATCAATTTTTCGATTTTCAGGCGATCTTAAATAGCTGTAGATAGAATTCCGAATTGACAATAGCAGATAATGTTTTAGTGAGGATTCAATTTGAATGGTATTTTTTCTTTCCCATATCCTCACAAAACAATCACTAACAATATCCTGGGATAGCTCTATATTATTAATTATTGAATTTGCATATAAACATAGAGGTGAATAATATTTGTCAAAAAGCAGACGAAAAGCTTGCTTATCTCCTGATTTTATTTTGTTCCAGTTTAGTTTATCCATTGGTTAATTATTCTTTACAATTTTAGCAATAAATTTTTAGCAAGTAGAATTCATTCTGAAAATCTGGGTATAGTCTCTATTTTAATTTATCATAAAATACTGCTTGTAAACAACTAGCGGTTTTACTCTAATATGATTAAAGTATAAAGCATATTTATTTATCTCTCTTGCTCTTAAGCTTATGTTTAAGATATTTCATATCCACACTTATCTTTTTCTCCAACACTTTGGCATAAATTTGAGTTGTTGTCAACTTTGAATGCCCTAACATTTTACTTACAGATTCAATTGGAACACCGTTATTTAATGTCACAGTTGTGGCAAAAGTATGTCGGGCTAAATGAAATGTCAGGTGTTTTTCAATCGCACAAATATCAGCAATCTCTTTGAGATATGCATTCAGGTTTTGATTGGATATCAACGGAAATATTGTTCCTCTTGAGACCGATTTAGGATGTTCCCTGTATTCTTCAATAATTACATTCGCTTTTGTCAACAAAGGAACCGGTACCGGATTATCCGTTTTTTCCCGTTGTGTAAAAATCCATAGTTCACCATCAATCCCGGGCTGTAAATTTGCCGGGGAAAGGCGCATCACATCTCCATAAGTAAGTCCTGTATAACAACTGAAAACAAACAAATCACGCACATATCTTAATCTTTGAATTTCTATATTTTTATTTTCAAGCTTTTGAAGTTCTTCTTCTGTTAAACATTCACGATTAACTTTTTTGAATTTCAATCGGTAAGAGATAAAAGGATTCTTACTTATCCAATCCATTTTTACGGCCATAGTTATAACTTTGCGTAAACGCTCCAAGTGCTTCATAACTCCATTATTTCCTAACGGTTTATGATGGTCCAGAGGTTCGTAATTGCGTAAAAAGTTTTCGAATTCGCTGATGAACCTGTAATTTAAAAGAGTAAGTGGAATATTCTTTCTCTTTAAATGGTTTTCCAAAAATAAGACTACATACTTTTTAGTTGTGAAATAATTTTTTAAAGTTCCCCACTTTAATACTTTCTGCATTTGGTCGTTATGATAATCAAACAATCCCAGCAGGGAATAACCAGAATCGTCCAATCCTAAAAACCGGTTTTTAACGGCAGCCGGGGTTATTTCTTCATTCTCGACGACCAAATCCTGGTAGTGTTCTACCAATATTGTACGAACTTGTTCAAGAAAAGAATTCAGGTTTTTGTATTCGTCCTTCCACGATTTGACCCTTCCTTTTCGACTGTCCCAATCTCTAACCGGGACCCACTTTTTGACAGATACTTCACAACGTTGGTGATTCACTGTAATTCTTGCATATACAGGAGCTTTCCCATTCTTTGCTTTTTCTCTACGGATAATAAAATGGACTCCAAATGTTACAGTAAGCGTTTTTCTTTTCATATCAAATTAAAATAAACCATTATAAAGGTCACCTGACAGGTCACCTGAAAAGTTCCATTTCATGCCAAAATATATCAAATGGAACTATACCATAATCTTCCGTATTGTCAGTATTAACTGGCCCTACAGAATAAAAGGTG
>NZ_JAIKLE010000070.1 GCF_022267315.1 Maribellus maritimus | reverse complement strand
GGATATGGTAATAGAAATGCAACCCGAAACCATAATGTCAATAACCGGAAACAAACACTATCTAAAAATTTTCAATGCGGCATTTTGTATTTAAAGTGGTATAAATTAAAGGAGCTAGTCTTACGGATATTCATATAAAGAAATGAACCTTTCTGTGTTTGTCCATATTTTGCACGCAGCACTGACAATGTTCCCAATCTTTGCAATAAGCTCCCGATTGTAGTTTTTAGCTTTGTGAATCCCTAATCGTAGTATATCTCACTGTATGCATGACATAAGTTATTATGCTGATTTAAATGAATCATTTTTTATACTTTTGTTCGATTATGTGCGACAACATAGCTCTACATGATGATGGTGAGAAAGGTAAGGATAGTTATCTTTGGGAACGATTTAGAAAAGGAGATGATAAGGCTTTTTATTCGCTTTATGATTTGTTTTTTGATTCACTTTACAGCTATGGATTACATTTTACAAGAGACAAAGATTTGGTAAAAGATTGTATCCACGATCTTTTTTTAGATTTATACAAGTACCGGGAGCGACTCTCTGAAACCGATAATATTCATTTCTATTTATTTCGCTCCCTGCGGAGATTAATATATAAAGACCAGGTTAAAAAAGTGTCCCTTCTTTCTGATGAGCAAATATTGTTGCAAAATGATATTTCGGTTATGACTTTTGAGGATGATTTAATAGCCTCAGAGATAGAAGATGAAAATCACAAAATATTGACAGAGGTGATGAAGGAGTTATCTGACAGGCAACGTGAGGGACTTTCGTTAAAGTTTGAACAAAACTTTTCATATCGGGAAATTGCCGGTATTTTAGGGATTTCAGTCGAATCGGCACGCACAAGTATTTATCGTGCCCTAAAGGAACTCCGAAAAGCGCTTCAAAAGAAGGGGATATCTATTCAATTGTTCTTTCTTTATTATCAAAAAGAAAGATATAAAACCATTGAAAATTAGGCATTTGCATACAAAAAAAATAAAAAGTGTATTTTTTTTGTCTATGTTTTTACATCTTCATTCTTTATCTAAACAGAGAATGGAAGTGAATGAAGAAAAAAAACAAAATAAAGGCACACGACATATTATCCGATGAAGATTTTGTGACAGGATCATTGTCCGATAAAACAGGAAATGAAGAATTTAAGATAGCGGGTATTATCTACAATTATTTATCTTCCAAAAGAAATGTTTTCCCGAATAGCGAAAAAGAAGAAACAAAAGGAAGAATAAGATTATCCATTCAAAAGACGCAACGGAACAAATATTTATCTCGTTGGGCTGTTGCTGCTTCGATTTTGTTGGTTATCATTTCCGCGTGGTTTCTCCAGAATAATTTAAAAAAGGAAGCGGATATTGTTGATTTTGCACAAAGTCTGGATACTGCAAAGCCCGATAGCGTGACAAATTTGTTTCTTCAGGATGGGCGTAAGGTTTTAATAACTGAAAACGATTCCCGTATTGAGTATGACCCCAAAGGAGAAAACATTATTATCGATTCAACCCAAAAAGTATCACAGCAGATTATAGAGGAAGAACAGATTTTTAACACATTGGTTGTTCCATATGGGAAGCAAACACAAATAACATTATCCGATGGTTCAATAGTTTGGTTAAACTCCGGATCTAAATTGGTTTATCCGGCAAATATGAAAGAGAAAAGGAAAGTTTACATTGAAGGGGAAGCTGTTTTTGAGGTCACGCATTCAGGGCAGCATCCCTTTTTTGTTGCCACAAAGGACTTTGAAATTAAAGTTCTGGGAACAGTTTTTAATGTAAGCGCCTATGCTGATGATGATGTTTCCAGTACAGTTTTGGAAAGAGGCAAAATAGAGCTTGACGCAAAAGGAAAGTCATTTTTTCATAAAAAAAGATTAACGATTTTGCCCGGAACAATGGCTGTTTTTAATTCAAATGATAACACATTCCATCAACAACAGGTTGATGCAAAAAGCTATTTGTCATGGCGTGAAGGTTATTATGTTTTTAAAAATGAGCCACTTGTAGATATCACAAAAAAATTAGAGCGTTATTATAATGTGGAAATTGTATTACAAAACGATACTTTGGGCAGGGAAGAATTTTCAGGAAACCTGAATTTGAGAAATACGCCTGAAGAAGTATTAAAAGTGATTGCAGAAACTACTCCATTTTTGATTAGATATGAAAATCAAAAACTAATCATTAACCTAAACTAATTCTGCCTATGTGAAAATTATGACTTAGTATAAAAAAAACTTGCAGATGTTGGTACCATCTGCAAGCCTGAACATTAATTAACATCGCTCAAAAGCGACATTTATTAATTCAAAATCAAAACAAATTTATGAAAAAAAGTAAAACGAGGTGCCTTGTTTTCCTTAAACGGTTATTGGGTACACATTTTTTTAAAGTGATGAGGCTAACAATCTTTCTCATACTGGTTGGTGTAAGTAATGTTTTTGCGACTTCAACTTATTCGCAGGCTACGAAATTTACCTTTCATTTAAGGAATACTACACTGGAACAACTTTTTGAAGAAATTCAAAATCAAAGTGAGTTTAACATTTTTTACAGAAACAATCAGATTGACAACAACCGGAAGGTTGATATTGTTGCTAGTGAAGCATCTGTTGAAAGTATTTTGACACAGGCTTTGGAAGGAACAAATCTTGACTTTAAATTGATAGACAGACAGATAGTTATTTTTCCTTCCCGAGATATAAACACAGGTGATGAGAAATCTCAGGGAGAAATCATTACGGCTCAACCACAACAAAAATCCGTTTCAGGAAAAGTAGCGGATGAAAGCGGACAACCCCTTCCGGGTGTAACGGTAGTTGTGAAAGGAACAACACAAGGTGCAATTACTAATGCAGATGGGGAATACTCACTTTCAGATTTGCAAGAAGATGCAATACTACAATTTTCATTTGTTGGGATGAAAACACAGGAAATAGTTGTTGGTAGTAAAATTTCCATAGATGTTGTAATGGAAGAAGATGCTATTGGGATTGAGGAAGTAGTTGCAATTGGTTATGGAACGCAGAAAAAAGTAAATATGACAGGTGCTGTTGACGTTGTAACAAGTGAAAAGTTGACAAATCGCCAGGCCCCCACTGTTTCACAATTACTACAGGGAATTTCACCCGGTATGAATTTCGAAATCAATAACCAGGAAGGATTTCAACCCGGGGCAACAATGAATATTTCAATTCGGGGAACAGGCTCTTTAAATGGAGGAGAACCCTATATATTAATCGACGGCATTCCCGGAGATATTAATAACCTGAATCCTGAAGATATTGAATCGATATCCGTATTAAAGGACGCAGCGGCCTCCGCAATATATGGGGCAAGGGCTCCTTACGGAGTGATTCTGGTTACCACAAAAAAAGGAGAAAAGGATAAAAAGCTAAGTGTTACCTATTCTGCTAATGTTTCTCTTAATACACCTCAACCTTTGCCTCAACCACTAGACTCATATACATGGGTCAAGGTACTTAACGAAGCAGGAGCTAATCGGGGAGGAAGCCCGTTTGGTAATGAGACTATTGAAAGGATTATTGCTTATCAAAATGAAGATTGGGATTATATACAACAATCGATTCCGAACTGGCCTGAGGGAGCCACAATTTTTGGAGCATATCCGAATGGTAATACATGGGATCATGCCAATTTAAGTTATGCAAACAATAATTGGTGGGACATTTTTTATGGACACAGTATCAACCACAAACATGATCTTTCCTTTCACGGAGGTTCGAAAAATGCGTCTTATTATTTTTCTGCCGGGTATTTGAGCCAGGAAGGCGTACTTAATTATGGAACAGATACTTTTGACAGAATAAACCTAATGGGAAAAGTTAATCTCGCAATAGCCGATTGGTGGGATTTTTCCTGGGAGACGCGTGTAGCAAAAAAAGACAGAGAGAAACCAAGTATGACCAAATATGGTGACTATTCTTTCCTTTTTGGTATGATATCATCAATTGTCTATCCTATTTCTCCAATGTATGACGGATGGGGAAATTACACCCATACATCTGCCATCCCGATGATTGAACAAGGAGGATCTGATACAAATGAAGAAATAGACAATTGGAACAATTTTAAAATGGAATTTCGTCCGTTAAAAGGGTGGAAAATAAATGTTGATTTTGCTTATAATTCTTATTCAGGAGTTTACACCAGTATCGATAAAAATGTTCTTATTTACAACGTCGATAAAACAACATCAGTACTTGGTAAAAGTGCTCCGAATAGTATTGAACGAACGCATACTGACAATAAATATTGGACAACAAATATTTATTCTTCTTATGAGTTTTCAATTAAAGATTCCCATCACTTTAACTTTTTGGCAGGGATGCAGTTTGAAAAGGGAAAATACGGTTGGATGCAAGGGTATAAAACAAATTTGATCGTTGAAGATGTCTCCTCCCTGCAAACAGCAACTGGCAGCCCTGTTCTCTCCGAAAGTTTGTCACACATGGCGACAGAAGGATATTTTTCACGTTTGAGTTATAGTTATAAAGGAAAATATTTGTTGGAATCGAATGTCAGATATGATGGTTCATATGTTTTTAGAGAAGACAACAGATGGGGATTTTTTCCTTCTTTCTCGGCTGGTTGGAATATTCATAATGAAACATTTTGGAATGTCCCCGAACAACTCATAACCACATTAAAAATCAGGGGTTCCTGGGGGCAATTGGGGAATCAAAATGTTTCTCCTTACAGCGATCTCGAATTGGTTACGATTAATACCGACCAGTTGGCTTGGGTTTTTAATTATGGAGAAACCAGACCCGTGGGATTTACTCAGGCACCTGGAATTGTAAACAGAAACCTTACATGGGAAACAGCTACAACAAAAAATGTTGGTATGAATATTTCATTTCTGGATAACAGATTACAAACTGATTTTGATTTGTATGAAAGACTCACAACAGATATGGTGGGCGCATCAGAAGCAAAACCCGGTGTTTTGGGGGCAAGTGTCCCTCAGGATAATAACTCTTCACTCCGAACAAGAGGATGGGAATTAACGCTCAGCTGGAAGGATAACCTTGATAACGGATTATCTTATTTCGTCAATTTCAACTTGTATGATTATAAATCAGTTGTCACCAAATATTTTAATCCTACCGGAACACTGTCTACCTGGTATGAAGGACAGGAATTGGGAGAAATATGGGGCTACACATCGAATGATTTATTCAGGACACAGGAAGACCTGGATGCCTACCTGGAAACAACCGATCTGTCGCATATTGCAAGCAATTGGAATACTGGAGATATAAAGTATGAAGACACAAATAATGATGGATACGTTAATAATGGGAAAAACACGAAGAGTGACCATGGAGACTTATCGATCATTGGAAATTCAGAACCACATTGGCAATACGGAATTATGGCAGGAATGGAATTTAAAGGTTTTGATTTCTCCATGTTATGGAAAGGTGTGGCAAAAAAAGATATTTATTTTTCAAGTGGTTCAAATATTTTTTGGGGATTTATGAATGGATGGTGGGAAACACAGTTACAGTCTCATCATCTCGACTATTTTAGAGACGAAGCGGGAACAAAATACAGCGGTCTTTATGAAGGTGAAGCAAATATAAATACGGATGCATATTGGCCAAGACCCTATTTAAATGCATCAGAAAACAATAAGAATAAGATTTACCCGAATACACGTTATTTACAGAATGCATCCTGGGTGAGATTACAGAATATTCAAATAGGTTATACGCTGCCCGATAACATTATTTCAAAATTGCATTTACAAAAAATGAGAGTGTATTTCTCCGGCGAAAATCTGTTGACATTCAGTGATTTGCCAAATGGAATCGATCCTGTTGCCCCGGTGGGTTATCCGAGAGGTGGAAGCTTTCAGGGAACGCAGGGAGAAGGCCGTTTAACTTATGGTGCCGACAGGATTTTCTCATTAGGCTTAACCATTACATATTAAACCTTAAAATAATTCTTATGAAAAATTTAAAATATACCCGAATCATATTGGCTGTTGCCACAGTGTTGTTAATTAGTTCCTGTGAAAATTTTATTGACCTGCAACCCTTAGACCAGATCAGTATGGATGATTACTGGAAAACATCAACAGATTTGGAAAACTATATGTTGCAGTTTTATCCGACTCTTCCATCATCAATAATAGTTGATGCGGATATGAATTCAGACAATATGTTAACTTCATCGCCAAATACAATTTTGAATGGAGAGAGAACATTAAGAACAGGAAACTGGAAGAATGAATGGAGTAATTTGAGGAATATAAATATTTTTCTCGAAAATTACGGAAAATGTGAGAGTGAATTTGATGAATATAAACATTTTTTGGGTGAGGCCTATTTTTTCAGGGCCTGGTATTATTTTGACTTATTACAGAAATATGGAGACTTGCCATGGTATTCAAAAGCGTTGCAACTTGATGATGAAGATGAATTGATGAAACCAAGAGAGCCCAGAACATTGATCGCTGATTCAATATTGGTAGATTTAGATAAAGCGCTTTTATATCTGAATACCAGAGAGGAAGCTGGAAATAACAGAATCAATAAAGAGGCCTCACTTGCTTTAAAAACAAGGGTTGCTTTGTACGAAGGAACATGGCAAAAATATCATGCCAATACGCCATTCGGTACATCCGGAGCAAATCCTGATAAATATTTTCAGGCCTGTGTTGATGCGGCAGAAGAATTAATGGATGGAAGTTATTCAGTAGGTGTTTATAATACCGGAAAACCCTCCGAAGACTATTACAAAATGTTTGGATTTGATAACATGTCTGACGTTAATGAAGTTTTGTTTTATAAAGCTTATAATGCAGACGAAGGAATGTCAAACAGTTCCCAGTACCGGCTGGTAAAATCTCCCACGGGAAGCAGTGCAACGATGGAATTAATTTCTTCGTATCTGGGAAAAAATGGCGAACCGTATGATTATATCGAACTTAGTAAAACAAACAAAGGGAATGATTTTTTAACTAAAATCGCAGAGGATTGTGATCCCCGTTTAAAGTCCTCAATCTGGATCCCCGAAGATGTAATGGCTTCAGTTTCTGACAATATTGTTTTTTCCATGCCGAATGTAAACGGAGGAGCTTTGGAACTTGTTGTAACAGGATTTCAAATCAAAAAATCGTCAAATCCGGAATCACCGGCAGCAGGGAAAATGTCGGAAGGTAGAAGTGAAACAGGACATATTTATTTTAGATATGGTGAAGTACTGTTAAATTATGCCGAAGCCAAATACGAACTTGACAATACGATCGCGTATGCCCAACTTAATTTATTACGTGAAAGAGCTGGAATGCCTGACTTTGCAGTCAATCCTAAAGAATCGGATTATAGTCCTGTTGACTATGGATATTCTGTTTCTGACGAGCTTTATGAGATTCGAAGGGAAAGACGGGTTGAGTTAGCTCTTGAAGGATTTCGGGAAATGGATTTTATGAGATGGGCCGCTCATTCCCTTTTCAAAGGAAAAAGATTTAAAGGCTATCCTTTTAATTCAGAGGAGTTTCCGGGTTTTTATCCAACACTTGATGAAAATGGACTTATTGATTATCTTTCTACTCAATTACCCAATGGCTATCAATTTAGGGAGAGTCAGGATTATCTTTATTCTATTCCGCAGGATGAAATTACTTTAAATCCTAATTTGGAGCAAAATCCCGGATGGTAAATAGTAAAAAGAATGGTGCTCCTTTGGTATACAGGAAGCGGAGCACCATTAATTTTACACCAAACAAAATAACGCGGCAACTAGTGATAATAATAAAACAAACAAAAAAATGAGTGTACATTTATATTTACTTGTTTATCTTCTGAACTTTCTCTCTTTTAACCCTGTTGAGGAAAAAAATCAAACAGCTGTTACCCCTTTGAAAAACTATAATGTGGCAGCATATGTGTGGCCATCATGCCATCATGATGAACGTTTCGGGAATATGTTGTGGCCGGAGGGAATTGGCGAATGGGAAGTTATAAAAAAAGGAAATCCCCGTTTTGATGGGCATTATCAGCCCCGACAGCCGTTATGGGGATACGAAATGGATAATAATCCTAAAGTGGTGGAAAAATGGATTGACCTTGCTGTCGACCACGGTGTTAATGTTTTTATTTATGACTGGTACTGGTTTGACGGGGGCCCCTTTCTGGAAAGTGCTCTTAATGATGGTTTTCTAAAAGCAAAAAACAACTCGAAAATGCAGTTTTATATCATGTGGGCCAACCACGATGTAAAACGAAACTACTGGAATGTGCACAAATTTAAAGACGATACCTCTCTGCTTTGGGATGGAGCCGTTGATTGGGCCAACTTCAAAATTATTGTTGACAGGGTAATAAATCAGTATTTCAAGCAGCCCAATTATTTTAAAATCGATGGGAAACCGGTGTTTTCTATATTTAGTATAGGTAATCTGCTGGAAGGGTTTGGCGGAAATATAGAAGAGGCCCGGAAAGCATTGGACTATTTCCGAAAGGAAGTAGTGAAAGCCGGATTTCCGGGGTTGCATATACAGTGGAACCAGGGAGGTGGTTCAATCATGTCAAAAGAAGCGGCTACAAAGTTTTCGGAAAGAGTAAATGAAATGGGATTCAACAGTGTGGCAATGTACAACATGGGAGGAAGAAACGAAGATTACCTGATATATGGTTCAAATTCGTTAAAAATAAGGACACAAATGGACTCTTTGTTAAACGTACCGGTATTTCCCTGCGTTTCTGTTGGCTGGGACGACACACCGCGTTTTCCTGCCAAAGGAATAAAAGATGTGGTTCACTATCATAATACGCCTGAGAGTTTTGCGGCTCTTCTGACAAAAGCAAAAGAATATCTTGATAGTCGCCCGGAACAACCCCAAATAATTACCATCAATGCCTGGAATGAGTGGGTTGAGGGCAGTTATTTGCTTCCCGATATGTTAAATGGGTATGGATATCTGGACGCGGTAAAGAAGGTAATAAATGATAAAACTGATCAGTCGGAAAGGTGAGAATGATTAATCGTTATCTATCGCTTTTTAGTTAAAAAATACAAGGTGTTCGCAGGTAAGTGAAAAATACGACTCATCAATAAAATTTAAGGGAAAAGTGAAAAAAAATATAATTCTAATTTTAAGTATTTTATTGGTTTTTAAAACTGTGGGCTCAACTTGCAGCACTCGGGAAAAACAAGTAAACCCCAATATTGTATTTATTTTAGCCGATGATCTGGGCTGGGCTGATTTGCCTGTATATGGAAACAAGTTCAACGAGGCTCCTGCTATTGCACAGCTTGCAAAAGATGGAATATATTTTCCAAATGCCTACGCTGCATGTCCTGTTTGTTCGCCAACGAGAGCAAGTATTATGTCCGGTCAATATCCGGCAAGAGTGGGAATAACCGACTTCATTCCGGGACACTGGCGTCCTTACGAGAAAGTTATTGTTCCGAAAAACCGCAATCAATATTTACCTTCGGAAATAACAACGATTGGAGAAGCAATGAAATCAGCCGGATATGCAACTGGTTATTTCGGGAAATGGCATTTGGGAAATGAATCCGAATATCACCCGCTAAACCAGGGTTTTGATGAGTCTAATGTGGGACAGGGGTATTATAATGTAAAATTCACACCTCCTCGTGCAGAGGGAACGAATAGGCGATTGTCTGAATTGTTGGCTGATTTTGGCGAAGAATTTATCAGGAAACATCAGAAAGAACCTTTTTTTCTGTTCCTGGCTCATTTTGATGTCCATGTCCAGTTGGATGCAGATCAGGAGTTAATTGACAAATACCGGGTAAAAACCAAAATTGAAGGATATCCGTGTAACGCGGTTTATGCTGCTATGATTAAACACCTGGATCAAAGTGTTGGCAGAATTACGAAAAAACTGGAAGAATTGAAATTGTCGGAAAATACAATTGTTGTTTTCTTTTCAGATAATGGGGGACTCAATAAACGATATGACAGTATCCCGTTATTGGCAGACAGTAAAGCCAGCATGTATAAAAATGATTCATTGTTATATGTCGCTTCTTCAAACAAACCATTGAGAGGAGAGAAAGGCACGCTGTATGAAGGGGGAATCAGAGTTCCGCTAATTGTAAAATGGCCCGCAAAAATAAAAAAGGGGATGGTTTCCGATGCCATTGTAAGCAGTGTTGATTTTTTCCCTACACTTGTAGAATTGGCAGGCAGAGAATTGCCTGACGACCAGGTTTTTGACGGCAAAAGCCTTGTTTCTGTATTATTGGGGAAAAACAACGATTCAGAGCGTGCAATTTTCTGGCATTATCCGGTTTATCATCATGACGAGCCGGCAAATGCCGTTCGAAAGGGGGATTGGAAACTTGTTCAGAATCTGGTGGATAATCATTATGAATTATTTAACCTGAGAAAAGACATACAGGAAGCCAATAATTGTGCATCAACAGAACCCGGGAAATTGGATGAAATGATCCACATATTAAAAGAATGGCAGCAGGATATCGGGGCAGAATTGCCGTCACCCAATCCCAATTTTAATAAACAAAAAAGATATGAATGGGGAACACACCCGGACAGGATAGCAAAACATTAATTCAACCTGAAAAAGTATTAGAATGAAAAAAATAAATTGGACTGGAAAGATCTATCTCTCCTTACTCGTGTTTTTATTAATAACTTTTAATAGTTGTCAAAAAAAAGATACGCAGGAGAAAGCAGACAAGGATTTGGAAATGATCTCCGGGCATTGGCAATTTAAAGGCCATATCGGAGAGTACATAGATAGGATATCTGAACAGCGGATTCTGGATGAAAAAAAATGGGATACAATCTATCCGGAAACAGAAGAGGCCTTTTTGCTCCGGGAAGATGATAAAAATTATCCAACTCGTGGGGAATGGCGAGGGGAGTTCTGGGGGAAGTATCTTTTATCGGTCATTGCTGCTGCAAAGTATTACCACTCCGATAATTTAAAAGAGCGTATCGCTGAAGCTGTAAAAGGCTTAAGTAAATATCAGGATGAAAATGGCTATATAGGAACTTATTCTCATTCCGATTTTCTGGAAGGAAATAACTGGAATGTGTGGAGCAGAAAATATACCCTTTGGGGATTGGTTGAAGCGTGGGAGCTTTTAAAAAATGATTCCATATTGAATATTGCCCAAAAGTTTACCGATCATCTGATTTCAGAAGTAGGTCCGGGAGCAGAGGATATTGTAAAAACCGGCAACTTTTATGGCATGCCAAGCAGCTCTATTCTCTATCCTGTTGTGAAACTTTATAATGCAACCGGAGAGAAAAAATATTTGGATTATGCAGAATATATAGTTTTACAATGGAGTGAACATCCTGAAAAGTTACCCGATATTTTGAATAAAGGATTAGGAGGAGAGCCCGTTCATGCCTGGTTTGCAGAAACTGCCCCATATAAATGGGCAAAAGGATACGAATTTACTTCGTGTGTTGAAGGGCTGGTTGAACTTTATAAAGTAACAGAAAAACAGCAGTATCTGGATGCCGCTAAAAATATACATTCAGCATTGGTTGCGTGGGAACGCACACCGGTCGGTAGTGTTAGTTTTAATGATAAGTATGTTGGGTCTGCTGGATTAATTAATACTGTTTCAGAAGTATGTGATGCGGTTTATTGGAATAGGCTATCATTTGAATTATATACATTGACAGCAGATACCAGGTATTTGGAAGAGATTGAACGAACTCTGTACAATTCGCTGTTATGTGCCTTTAATCAGGAAGGAGACTGGGGCCTGAGACGCTTACGAATGTCCCATGTGCATATTCCTGCTATGAATCATTTTTTGGAACACCATCAATGTTGCACTGATAATCTCCCAAGGGGACTTTTCCAGGCGGCCGAAGCAACACTAATTTCAAAGGGTAGTGACATTTATTTAGGGCTGTTTAATGACGGAGAAGGTGGCATAAACCTGCCTTCAGGAAATAAAGTTACCGTTAAATTGGATGGTGATTTTTTGAGTACTTCATCTGTTCGGGCAACAATTTCAATTGATAAACCGGAAAAATTTGATTTTTACATCCGTATGCCCCAATGGAGTAGTAACACGATTGTAGAAGTAAATGGTGCCAAACAAACCGGTGAAGAAAAGAACAATTGGTTATCGATTCACAGGGAATGGGAAAATGGTGACGTAATCAAAATTGAATTTAAGTTACCTGTGCGCTATGAAACATTTGATATGTCAAAAGCCAACACTCTTTTTTATCCTGTTGATTTTTATAACAAAGAATGGGCAAACATAGCATTTAAAAAAGGTAGCTCAGAAGAAATGAACCAAAGGTATGAGCACATAAAGAGTCTTCCTGAAAAAGAGGCGTTACCCCAACAACCGGCAGTTACATTTTTTTATGGGCCGCTGGCATTGTCAAGGGATGTCAGGATTACAGAGGGTGATATTTTTGCTCCGATTTCTATTCCCGAAAATGCTCAAACGATCAAAATAAATCAGGTGAAAACATCTCCCGGTATGTGGAAAGCCTTTGAATTAAACTTAGGCGACGGACAAATTATTAATTTTTGTGATTTTTCCTCTGCAGGAAATACCTGGAGTGATCAATCGAAATTTAATACGTGGTGTATTTTAAAAAACGAATAAAATGAATTTTAAGATATTATTTCTGCTTTTTTTTGTTCTGTCGCTTAACGGTTTTCGTTCATCAAAAGCAATGGATAACAATCCCCCGAATATCGTTTTGATATACCTTGACGACATGGGTTATGGCGATTTGACTCTTACCGG
>NZ_JAIKLE010000006.1 GCF_022267315.1 Maribellus maritimus | reverse complement strand
AAAAACACGGAGAAAAATACCATTTGGAAACCATCGACTTAACAGGAAATGATATTGGAACACGAGTAGAAATTCAGATTCCGGATGAAAAATAAACTTTTTTAATGTTAAAAAAACAAAATCACAGAATAATAAACATAATCACGGAATAGTTTTTGATAACTGAAAAATCAGTTGTATTCTTAACAATTTAGTTGTTAAGTTTTGCGGCTCCTAAAAAAAACTATAAACTATTAATTGTAAGCCATGAAAAAAATTAGTCAATCTCTAAAACGCACGATCTTTTTTGTTGCCGTGTTCTTCTGCTCCTTGTCTTTGTTCTCAAACAACGATACTCCTCTTGATTTTGAAATCAAAGGAGTTGTAAGCGATTCGGTATCCGGCGATGGTATTTCCTACGTAACCATAAGTATTCAAACCGAAAAAGGTGTGATAAAACGTTTGGCCAGCGATGCATCAGGAAAATTTTCATTTTCGCTCGATTCCGTTGGCACCTACGATGTAATCTTCCATTCCATTGGTTACCAGATGCAGGTAAAACAAATCAAATTAAACAAATCTGCTACCAAAATCGACCTTGGTACCATTCCCCTGAAACATTCTGTTGAACAAATCGGAGAAGTGACGGTGGCCGTTCAAAAACCCTTGATCCGAACAGAACCCGACAAGATTGTTTACAGCCTGGAAACCGATCCGGAATCGAAAACCAGCAATGTATTGGAAATGCTGAGGAAAGTACCTCTTCTTTCGGTCGATGGAGAGGATAATATTCAAATGAAAGGTTCTTCCAATTTTAAAATTCTTATTAATGGTAAAAGTTCTGCCATGGTTTCGCAAAACCCCAAAGAAGTGTTACGAAGTTTACCGGCAAGCAGTGTAAAAGATATTGAGGTGATTACCGATCCCTCATCAAAATACGAAGCTGAAGGAACAGCCGGAATCATAAACATTATCACAAATAAAAACCAGATTGAAGGATTTCTGGCACGTGGAAGCGGAAGTATTGATTCACGCGGAGGATACAGTGGAGGACTTTACGCAACATCGAAAATTAACAAATTTGGTTTCTCTTTAAATTATAATTACAATAAATATCTTCAGCCCAAAAGTGAATCGGAAAGTTACCGTGAAAATTACCAAAGTACAACCAACCGATACACTGAAACCGAAGGCTATAACAAAAGCACCGGGCGTTACAATTTTTTAATGGGTGAGGCCAGTTATGAAATTGACACCTTGAATTTAATCAGTCTTTCTTTTTTTGGCTACGGAGGAGATTTTTCCAGTCCGGGCTACAGTTTAACCAATGATTATAACACCGACCGAAATCTTACACGTCAATTTGAAAATACAATTAAAAGCAGTAATGGCTTTGGATCATTGTCGGGAAATATCGATTATCAGCGTACGTTCGACAAACCGGATAAAACCTTTACCGTTTCCTACCGGCTCGACAATTCTCCACGAAATACAGACTATAAAAATGTAATTAACGGAATACTTGATTATCCTTCATACCAACAAAAAACCACAAACGATGCAGTGGGCCGCGAACACACCTTCCAATTGGATTATTATGACCCAATCACAAAAGTTCACCAGATAGAAACAGGGATAAAATACATTCTTAGACAAAATAAAAGTAATTCAGATATTTTCAGGTTTAACGAGGATACTGATGAATGGGAACGAGATTTAGCCCGGATCAATGATCTGGATTACGACCAGCACGTTGTTGGAATTTATGGCGGCTATGTTCTCAAACTAAAAAAAATAAACATAAAAACCGGATTACGGGCAGAAATTACAAAAAACGACGGTGTATTTATCTCAACTTCCGACACAACTTTTACCAACCGAATGTTTAACCTTATTCCCTATGTTACGCTTTCCAAAAATCTTAAAAACGGACAAAACGTTAAACTGTCTTATACGCAACGTTTATCCCGTCCGGGAATTTGGTACCTCAATCCTTTTTACGACGATTCCGACCCTTTAAATGTTCGTTACGGAAATCCAAAACTCGACTCAGAAATCAGACACACCTTCAACTTTACCTATGGTAAATTTTCTCCTAAATTCAACTTTAACCTAAACCTAAGCTCCGCATTTGAAAACAACTCAATTACCTCAATTACAACTCTCCAGCCCGACGGAGTAAGTGTAACCACTTATGAGAATATTGGAAAATATCAGGATTACAGTGGTTATATTTACGGGATGGTTAAAGTAGGAAAAAAGTTAAGTTTTAACTCAAATATCGGTGCATATTACACCATTTTGGAAAGCAGTGGGGGGCAAAATCTAAGCAACGAGGGTTTTCGTTACCGCGGGACATTATCAATGAGATATAATATCTGGGAAAACGGAACCTTCTCCGTCTACGGTGGAATGTATTCACCCTCCATCATGCTTCAGGGAGAATCTTCAAGTTACAATTATTCAAGTGTCTCATTCTCACAGTCATTTTTTGACAAAAAACTGCAGGTTAATTTCTCGGTGAGCGACCCGTTCAGAGAGAGAATGGAATTCTCAAGTACCCTGAAAGACGATACATTTTACCGGAAATCGAAGAATTATAACTACAACCGAACTTTCAGAGTTTACATTTCGTACCAGATTGGACAGATGAAGGAACAGATTAAAAAAGCCCGGCGCTCAATAAAAAATACCGATTTAAAAAGTGGTGGCGACGCCGGACAAGGAGCAAGTGCAGGAGGAGGTCAATAGGAAATGAAAATAAAATCCATAATAGTTGACGATGAAAAAAACGGCCGGGAAAACCTGGCCGGTATTCTGAATCAGTACTGCCCCGAAATAGAACTTTTAGGGCAGGCTGATTCAGCAGAATCAGGTATTTCGCTCATCAGGAAATATAATCCCGACTTGGTTTTTCTGGATATTGAAATGCCAAAGGCTGACGGATTTCAGTTACTTGAGCATTTTAAAGATTTTCATTTTGAAGTAATCTTCGTTACCGCTTTTGATAATTACGCCATAAAAGCAATCCGTTTTTCAGCTACCGATTACATTCTGAAACCCATAAATATTAACGAACTAAAAGCCGCAGTTGAAACGGTAGTTGAACGCATAAGGCAAAAAATGGAGAACCAACGGATGAAGGAGTTGGTCTACAACATCAGCCAACCACAAAATCCCCGAATTGGGTTACCTACCAGCGACCGCATTGAGTTTGTTGAGGTAGAAAAAATTATACGGTGCCAGGGAGAAGGGAATTATACACACATCTACTTTAAAGAGAGCCGGCACTTGTTTGTAGCCAAAACGCTGGTTGAATTTGAAGACTTATTAAAGGAATATTCATTTCTACGTGTTCACAAAACCCATTTGGTAAACCTAAAACACGTGGTTAGTTATTTAAAAAACGACGGGGGCATTCTTCAACTCTCCAACGGAGATTCGATATCGATTTCGCGCCGCCGAAAAGAAACAGTATTACAGGAAATGAAAATAATGAATAAAATAAAAACCTTTTTGTGAAGACTTTTTTGGAAATAAATTCCGGCTTATAGCCCTGCCGATCGCTTTGGGTGTCATTTTATTTTTATTCCTAACGCCCTCAAAGAACTTAAAAAGTCAGCTATTCCTTTGAACATGAAGGTAACATAAAAAGAGACTAAATTTGAAATACAAAATTGTGATAGAATTATTTTGTAAACGCAATACTTTCCTTAAACAAATATTTCAAGATAAACGGAATAAATTTAAAAGCAGGAGAAAATTATACCATTTGCCCGGTTGAGTTTGTTTACAGTAACGGAAAACATTTTTCCAAGCGGCAGCCCCTGTTAAATTTCTCGATTTGGTGCGAACTGAATGATAATTATAATGATTTATACAATAAAAATTTCCGGTGATATTGAAATGTTAAATTTTTGGTATTCATCAAATTGTTTTTTTAACTTTAAAAACCAAAACAAAAAAAGTAACCATGAGAACAGTGTTGACATTTCTAATTACGCTCGGTATTTTTTCCGTGGCCGTTGCGCAGGATTTTGCTCCGAAAGAACTTTTTAAACCAGTACCGGAGTTGAAACAAGACACTTCAATATTAAAAATTCCCGGCTTTAAACCAACAGATCCGTTTGGTGATGATTCCGTTTTTAACTATCAGCTGCCCAATCCGGAATCGCCGCTTAAAAAGAATGATAACATTACGACAGAAGTTTCATCCGATTCCTATGATCTATTTAGGATGCCAATTGCTGGATTGGAGATGCAGTCGAACCTAAATATGCCCGTTTGGGTGCCGGATTCAGCAGTAAATTATTCTCTCAGAATAAAAAAATTGGGCTCAAGCTGGAATAACGGGAGTGGTCCACTACCGGATTCCGAAATGATACAACAAGGAATAAAAAAGTAAAAGCATTGGGGTATAAAAAATTTTCAAAAAAAGTCTGATTATAAAAAGAGCAGGCGATTCAACAAATGCCTGCTCTTGTCATGCCGTATTTACGTTGTATTATTTATAAAAAGGTAGTATTAAATATGTATAAATCATACATCCTACACAAATCCCCAGTGCAAACTCAAGCGACGCAAAAAACACCAATATTCCGCTAACAACAAGTGCTGCTGTACCCAAATTCAGCATAAACAAAAC
This sequence comes from Maribellus maritimus, assembly GCF_022267315.1. Lineage (GTDB taxonomy): Bacteria > Bacteroidota > Bacteroidia > Bacteroidales > Prolixibacteraceae > Draconibacterium > Draconibacterium maritimum. Next base: position 240,230 of record NZ_JAIKLE010000006.1, on the reverse strand, counting down.
ACTTATCCCCAAAGTCATTACAAAACCCAAACGCGCTGCAAATATTTTTTGAGCTTTCCCTACGGGTTTTTTACTAAAATTCATAACATCTATCAGCCTTGAACTGATATAACTGACCGGGCTGTATTTAACTTCAGTAAACGCCCTCAAAAAAAAATCGGCCAAAAGAAAAATAAAAAACAGTACGGAATTGAAAATAAATCCTGCCACAACCAACAAAATAGCAATCAAAGCATTAGCTCTCGTAACGCGTTCATTTACTATTTCATCAGATATCGGACAAACTAAACTTCTCATGTTTCTTTTTCAACTATATTAATTACATCTTCAAATTAAATACAAAAAAGTCTTTTATTATATGTTTTTAATAAAAGTTGTTGAATTCCTTACAAAAAATTAACAAATTGAAAAAGAAATCATTTTGAAAACAAAAGATAAGCCAAAGCTCAAAATGTCATTTTGATGAAATATTTTTAAAATTTGAAAAATATTGACAGCTAACCAACCCAAAACAAAAGTTTGTGTTAAAAAATATAAAACATTAATTTCATCATGTTTTAAACAAACCATACCTTTTAGTTTTGTTTTTATAATTACATTATGAAATTTAATTTTTTCATCAAACCATTTTAAGTCTTTGCTTTTTGAACATAATATTTCTCTTTTTGAAAAAAATAACGTTGATCAAACAAAAAAAGGCTTAACAAATTTGTTTATACATAAAATTGCCAGTTTAATGAATCAGTTTTTACAATCTCTAACTTTCATTCTTTTTGCTGCGATAGGAATCCCAACCCTTGCACAAAATGAAAATTCAACAACCAAAGAAAAAGTCGGGCCGTTTTTCAAAGACGGAGAAGCCCAAATCGTTCCTGAATTTAATGACCCGGATTATTGGATTCGTGAAGACCTTTGGGTAGAAACCGAATTTGATTCAGATGGAGATGGCAAACGCGACAGAATGCATGTGGATGTGACCCGCCCACGACAAACAGAAACTGAAGGTTTGAAACTGCCGGTAATTTATGAAACCAGTCCCTATTTCGCCGGAACCGGGTCTCTGGACAGAAAGTATTTATGGAATGTAAAACAGGAATTGCATACTACGCCTCCCAAAAGAGAACATGTTCCACAATTTACGGCAAAGGTAAACCGCCCAATCCTTTCAAAATCGCATGTAAAAGACTGGGTGCCGCGCGGTTTTATTGTAGTTCATTCTTCGTCTCCCGGAACAGGACTTTCTCAAGGCTGTCCAACCGTAGGAGGAGACAATGAATCGCTGGCTCCAAAAGCAGTTATCGACTGGCTGAACGGCAGGGCAAAAGGTTTTACAACTCCCGACGGAAATAAAGAAGTGACAGCCAGTTGGACGACTGGAAAAGTAGGAATGATTGGCACTTCCTACAACGGAACCCTTCCGCTGGCAGCAGCAACAACAGGGGTTGAGGGATTGGAGGCTATTATTCCGGTTGCCCCAAATACTTCGTATTATCATTATTATCGCTCCAATGGACTGATTCGGCACCCGGGAGGTTGGCTTGGCGAAGACATCGACTATTTATACGACTGGATTCACAGTGGAAATCCCGAGCGTTGTGCGTATTGCGACAGTATTATCCGCGACAAGGAAATGTATGGAAACTTTGACCGTATTTCCGGCGATTATAACGATTTCTGGGCCGGCCGCGATTACCTCAATGATTTGGAACCACTAAAAGCCGCTGTTTTAATGGCACATGCTTTTAACGACTGGAACGTAGTTCCCGAGCACAGTTACCGAATTTCCAAAGCACTAAAAGAAAAAGGAGTGCCGCTGCAAATATTTTATCACCAGGGAGGGCATGGAGGAGAACCGCCCATGATAATGATGAACCGTTGGTTTTCCCGTTATTTGTTTGGAATTGATAACGGCGTGGAAAATGACTCAAAGGCCTGGATAGTTAGAGAAAATGATGAAAGAACAAATCCTACTCCTTACAAAAACTATCCAAATCCGGAAGCAAAACCGGTTCAATTCTTCCTGCAGAAAGGCGCTCCAAAAACCGGCGGTTTAACGCTAAGCAAAAAATCAAAACAAGGAAAAGAAACACTGGTTGATAACGTTTCATTTAGTGGTTCAACGCTGGCCCAGGCTGAAAATACGGAACACCGGCTTCTGTATCTAACTCCCACTTTAACTGAAGATATTCATATCTCAGGAGAAACCTCAATTACCATCAGTTTGGCGAGCAACAAACCCGCAGCAAATTTGTCGGTTTGGTTAGTTTCACTTCCATGGAATAACCGCAGAAATGCAAAAATAACCGATAATATTATCACCCGTGGGTGGGCGGACCCCCAGAATTATAAATCGCTTACCGAAAGTGAACCGCTAAAAAAAGGAAAATTTTACGAGATGACCTTTAATCTTCAACCTGACGATCAGGTTATTCCTGCGGGACAACAAATCGGATTAATGATCTTTTCCAGCGATCGTGATTTTACCCTCTGGCCAAACCCCGGAACAAAATTAACCGTTGATTTGGATGCCACATTCCTAAGCATCCCTGTAGTTGGAGGAACCGCAACTTTTTCAAAAGCAATTCAATAAAAATTAGAAAGGAAAAAAGAAAACATGATTTACAGAGCTGCCGGAACTCTTTTGTTGATTTTGGGAATAACAACGGGCATTTTTGCACAAAAAACACAGTTCACTCATCAGGATTCATTACGTGGAACTATTACCCCGGAACGGGCATGGTGGGATTTAACATACTACCACCTCAGTGTAAAAGTTACCCCCGATGACAGCACCTTCTCCGGCACAAATCTGATTCAATATCGGGTAATCGAACCCAATCAAAAAATACAAATTGATCTGCAACCACCCATGGAAATTTCGAAAATTACTCAAAATGGTGAAGAACAGAAATTTGAAAGGGATGGAAACGCGTGGTTTATATCACTAAGCAAAAAACAACAAAAAGGTGAAATGCTGGAGTTAATGGTTGAGTTTAACGGAAAACCTAAAGTAAGTCGCCGTCCTCCATGGGATGGAGGTGTGAGCTGGAAAAAAGATGAAAAAGGAAGACCATTTATTGTTACAACAAACCAGGGCGACGGAGCAAGTTTATGGTGGCCGTGTAAAGATCATCCCTACGATGAACCCGACAGCATGTTGCTCAGTGTAACTTTCCCTAAAGATTTAATGGATGTTTCAAACGGAAAACTTATAAAACTTGATAATAACAACGACGGGACAAAAACCGCGCACTGGTTTGTCAACAATCCAATTAATTCTTACGGAGTAAATATCAACATCGGAAACTATGTTCACTTTGGCGATACCTACAAAGGCGAAAAAGGTACACTCGATTGCAATTTCTGGGTGATGGACTACAACCTCGAAAAAGCAAAAAAACATTTTAAACAGGCTTACCAAATGCTTGAAGCCTTTGAATACTGGTTTGGCCCTTACCCATTTTACAACGACGGTTACAAATTGGTTGAAGTTCCTTACCCGGGAATGGAGCACCAAAGTTCGGTAACTTACGGAAACGGTTTTAAAAACGGTTATGGTGGCCGCGATGAAAGCCACACGGGATATGGAATGAAATTCGATTTTATAATCATCCACGAATCGGGCCATGAATGGTTTGCAAACAACGTTACCAATTGGGACGAAGCTGACATGTGGATTCATGAAAGTTTTACAGCTTATTCCGAAAGTTTATTTGTCGAATATTTTTGGGGAAAGGAAGCCGGCGCTGAATATTGTCGGGGAACACGTCTCAACATCAGTAACGATCGGCCTATTATCGGAGTTTACGGGGTAAACTATCCCGGCTCGGGCGATATGTATTCAAAAGGTGCTAATATGTTACATACGCTTCGCCAAATTGTAAACGATGATAAAAAATGGAGAAAAATTCTCAGGGGACTTAACGAAACATTTTATCATCAAACCGTTAAAGCCGAACAAATTGAAAAATATATTTCCGGGGAAACAGAACTTGATCTGGAATCATTTTTTAATCAATATTTACGCGACACAAGAATTCCCACGTTAGAATATGCCATTGTTGACAATGAAATTCGTTACCGCTGGACAAATTGTGTTAACGACTTTAATATGCCTGTTAAAGTTTATATCAATGGAGAAATGAAATGGATACAACCCACCGGGCGTTGGAGCAGATTAAAACAAAGTGGGAATTATAAATCGTTTGAAATCGATAAGAACTTTTATGTAGCTGCTTTTCCAATCACTGTAATCAATTAAGCGGTTTTGTAGAATCTGATTAAAAAAAATTTGATTAAATTAACCTCAGTACAAATTTGAATCTGTTTTTAGATTTTTTAAGTACTAAACGAAATTTGATCAAATAAACAAAATCAGACATGTGCAAAATAGCAGAAACAACACTCCCCACCGGTCTGCTTTTCTTTCTTAAAAGAAATCCAGCCGTCGATGGCCACACCCTTTGGCTCAATTTTGAACCGATTTCCGAGACAATGCGGGAAAATGTCCGGCGGAGAATTTACATTTTGTATAGTTCTGGTGACGCTACAACAATAAAAACAGCACAGAACGAATTGGCAGAAAATCTGAAAGGAATCCCCGGAATTACCTGGAAGGATAAAAATCTAAAACAAGTTGACGTATGAAAAGATTAACCGTATTGTTATTGCTGGCTGGCCTCTCACTTTTATCCGTAAGCCAAAACATGCTGGAGAGATATCAGAAAGCGGAAAAATTCCTTCCCAAAAACATTTCAAACTTAACACGGAATGTAAATTTAAACATCAACGAGGTGAAAGGAACCAGCGATTTCTGGTATAAACTTCAAACCGAAAAAGGTGAAAGATACTATTATTTCGATGGAGAAAATATACAGTCGGAAGAGGCTTTTGATCATTCAAAACTGGCTGCGTCACTCTCAGAAATTATCACCAAACAGGTTAACCCCGATTCTTTGAGTATAAAACAACTGGTTTTTATTCCCGGCGAGAACAAAATAAAATTCAGTTTTGATTCGCTTTTACTCGAAACCGATTTACGGAATTACTCAACCTCAAAAAGAGAAAAGAAAAAACCTACTCCCAAAAACCAGTCGATTTCGCCAAATAAAAAATGGATTGTTGAAGTGCGTGAGTTTAACCTCTTTCTTAAAAATACTGAAACCGGCGATGAAATTCAACTTACTGACGATGGTGTGAAAAAATACGAATACGCTACACCACTTTCGTGGTATAAAATGGTTGACGAATCAAAAGGAGATAAATATGATCCTTCCATTTCTGTTCGCTGGACTGAAGATTCCAAGAAGTTTGTCACAATGCGGCTCGACAGGAGAAAAGTGGGTAAATTATTTTTATACCAAAGTATGCCGGACAGCGGATTTCGTGCAAAAGTATGGTCGTATGAACGCGCGCTGCCCGGAGAACCTGCTATAATGGAGGAATACTACATTTTTGATGTGGACTCTTTATCAAAAGTAAGAGTTGATGTTGAACCATTCGCCGATTTTACAGCAAGTATCTTTCCCACCTGGCAGAATGAAAACACGGAGTTATTTTTTGCCCGTTTTAAAAGAGGGTACCAATCCATCGAAATTTTTAGGGTAAATGCTGAAACCGGCGAGGCAATCACTTTGCTTACAGATTCATCGAAAACAATGATTGAAACACAAACTGTGAACTGTAAATGGACAGAAGATGAAAGCCAGTTTTTCTGGACATCTGAGCGCGATGGATGGAATCATATATACAGGTACGACAGAGACGGGAATTTTTTAAACCAGGTAACAAAAGGAAATTTTGCAGTTCGCGGAATTGAAAAAATAGACAATGAAAACCAGTTGATCTATTTTGTTGCCGGTAGTTTGGAAGAAAATGTCGACCCTTACTACAGAAACCTGTACGTTACTAATTTTGAAGGAAGTTTTTTAACCCTTTTAACAAACGACAAAACCGATCACCAAATCCGGATACCAGAGAAAGGCGATTACTTTGTAGACTCTTATTCAAGAGTTGACCGGCCAACCGACCATGTAGTGCGCAGTATGGAAAGTGGAGAAATTATTTACCGCCTGGCTTCGGCCAGTTTGGATCCCTTGTTTGCAAAAGGCTGGAAATTTCCTGAGCCATTTAAAGTAAAAGCACGCGACGGCGAAACCGATATTTATGGTTTAATTTTTTATCCTACCGATTTCGACTCGGCAAAAACATATCCTGTTCTCGATGCAACTTATTCCGGTCCCCAGGCAGTGAGGACACCCAAAACCTTTTCAAGAGGATACAACAATTATGACGTTTCAATGGCTGAACTTGGTTTTATTATAGTTACCATCGACGGATTGGGAACCGCATGGCGTTCAAAAGCATTTCACGATTTTTCGTATAAAAATCTCGGCGATATTGGTGCCGAAGACCACATTGCCGGTTTAAAACAACTGGCCGAAACACGCCCGTGGATGGATTTGAATCGGGTGGGAATTTACGGACACTCAGCAGGAGGTTATGATGCTGCACATACCCTGCTTACCCATCCCGAATTTTATAAGGTTGCCGTTTCTTCTGCCGGAAACCACGATCATCGAATTGCAAAAGCATGGTGGCCGGAACAATATATGGGAATGCCCGGAAAGCATTACGATGAACAGTCGAACTTTAATCTGGCCGGAAAGCTCGAAGGAAAGCTCCTGTTGATTCACGGCGATATGGACAACAATGTAAATACTGCTTCCAGTTTGCGCATGGCGGCTGAGCTGATAAAACACAACAAAGATTTTGAATTACTTATTATCCCCAACAAAAATCACGGATTAGCCGATCATCCCTATTTTATTCGCAAACGATGGGACTACTTCATAAAAAACCTGGCAGGCGAGAAGCCTCCTGAAGAATATGAAATAAAAACCTATAATTAAGAAACGACAAAAAAACGGAGCCATTTTAAGTGACTCCGTTTTTTAACTATTTCGAAAAACGATGAAGCGGAGAGTTCCGGACAGAAGATGTTACGGAATGAGTTCCCCAATTATCTTCAGCTGTGATTCCAGCATCCACAAATGTCCAAATAATTTTCTGGTAAACAAACGCAATTTGCTCCCGAACCTGATGCCGCATGTTTTCCGGATATTGATTATTTGGCATTTCCTGTCCGATATTTACAATACGAGCATTTTTCAACTCAATGGTGTAGTACTGAATCTCTTGGCCACTTCTCGACGGTTGCCAAAACCGCAATTCCATTTCTGTAATATTCTCATTATTTGTTAAAGCATTCAACAAAAGCGGAGTAGATTTATCAATTTCTTTTGTTACTACAAGCGGTTTGTGTTGTCTTTTGCCCGTTGGAAGTCCGGAAGCAGCATCCATCGGTGATTCTACTTCGTGATGAAACTCAATAACCATTATGGAGTCCTCGCGTCCGGCCTGTATTACCGATCCTTTTATTTCACCTTGCGCCTGCCCAGTCAGTCTCATGTATGCATTTAAAGCCATAATTATGTTTTTAAGTTTGTTATGTAAAAATGAAACCAATGTCCATCTTTTATTTATACATTTAGGAAATGTAAGTTAAAACAAATTCATTCATAAGTCAATAAGCAACTGAATAGTAAAATTTTATAATTATGTTCAAGCAGAAAACGTATATCGAACGAAGAAAAATCTTAAAAGAGAAAGTAGGCTCAGGAATCATTCTTTTATTCGGCAATGACGAGTCGCCAATGAATTATACCGACAATACCTATCATTTCAGGCAAGACAGCACTTTTCTTTATTATTTTGGAATTTCACATCCCGGATTGGCTGCTGTAATCGATATCGATAACGACAGAGAAATAATTTTTGGGAACGACTATACCATCGACGATATCGTATGGATGGGTCCTCAGCCCACAATTGCGGAAAGATCAGAGCTTTGTGGCGTAAAAAACAACAAACCATTAAACAAGCTTTCCGCATTTTTACAATCGGCACAAAAAATACATTTTCTTCCTTTGTATCGCCCTGAAAATAAAATCAAACTTTTCAACCTTTTAAATATTAACCCGACAGAAATTGACAAATCATTTTCAGTTGAACTGGTTAAAGCTATTGTTAGTCAGCGCGAAATAAAAACAGAAGAAGAAATTAAAGAAATAGAAAAAGCGGTAGATATTTCGGTTGATATGCACGTGGCAGCCATGAAATTTGCCCGGCCGGGAATGAATGAAGCACAGTTAGCTGCAGAAATACACAAAGTTGCCCTCGCCGCAGGTGGTGAAATTGCATTCCCAATAATTGCAACCGTAAACGGGCAAACCCTTCATAATCATTACCACGGAAACACAATAAAAGAGGGAGATCTTTTTCTTGTGGATGCAGGTTATGAAACACCACTGGGATATGCCGGCGATCTATCAAGTACCTTCCCTGTAAGCAAAAAATTTACTCCTGAGCAAAAAGAAATTTATAAAATAACATTGGATGCCCACCAGGCGGCAATAGACGCACTCCAGATTCAGCAACCATTTAAAAATGCACATATTGCGGCATGCAAAGCCATTTTCGACGGGATGAAAAGCATGGGATTTACCAAAGGAAATACCCAAGATGCTGTAGAAGCCGGAGCACACGCCTTATTCTTTCCTTGCGGAACCGGCCACATGATGGGCCTGGATGTTCACGATATGGAAGACCTTGGCGAAGTTTGGGTTGGCTACAACGGACAGCCTAAGAGCACACAATTTGGACTAAAATCGCTTCGCCTGGCCAAACCGTTGGAAACAGGGCATGTAGTTACCATTGAGCCGGGAATTTATTTTATTCCGGAATTGATTGATTTGTGGCGTTCACAAAATAAATTCAGCGAATTTATTAACTGGGAAAAAGTGGATAGCTACCGCAATTTTGGAGGAATCCGGAACGAAGAAGATTTTGTAATGACCCAAAATGGCGTAGAATTACTTGGGAAGCCCAAACCAAAAACCATAGAAGAAGTGGAGAGTATTCGAAATAGCTAGATGACTATCTTCTGATAACTACAAATCTTTCTGGTATTTTAGCGTAAAAATTATCGATTTATCGCAGTTGATAATTTAAAAAATTCTACTTAAAAAAAACTCTTATTTTTGTCCGAAATTCAAGAGGATGAAGAAAGCGTTTTTTTTAGTCGGATTACTTACAATCTCAAAAATTATTTTTGCGCAAACTGAAATTGGTCCCGACGGGGATAAACTTCTCGGAATAATTATAGGAATCGCTCTCCTGGGAGTCGTCTTTTTGGTTTTACGAAAAATGGGGGGGAAAAAGACTCAAAAAATAAAAAAGCCATTCTTCCAGTTCAAAAGAGTACAGATAGAGCTAAAAAAAGATAGGGTGTATTTCCCTGATTTTCTAAATCTTTCTGTAAAAAATACGGGAAATACCGACATTGATCTTGACCGGCCTTTGCTGATTTTTGACAATTTCTGGTTAAAACGGAAATTCAAAATCAAGGGAATGGAGAACCGTACTTTTTATCCCTTATATCTTGAAAAAGGGAAAACGCACACACTTGAAATTGATATTAACCGTTTTTATCGTCATGATAAAAAACTCAAAAAATTTCCAAAAGCAAAAATTATCATTTCCGATGTAAAAGGGAGGCGATTGGGAAGCAAAAGCGTTTTTTTGAAAAAAACATTATTTAAGTTTTGATGAGAGAGTGGAAATTTAACCATATTGATTTTTCTGTCTATCCTTTTTATGAAAAGGACGATTTAGGGGTGTTTTGGACGCCCGAAAAAACACTTGTGAAAATCTGGGCGCCAACGGCAAAGATTGTGGAGTTTCGCTTATATAAAGACGGAACAACCGGAGAACCTTTTCATAAAACACAACTGCAGGCCGGCAGTAACGGAACCTGGTCTACAGTTCTTTTGGGTGATTACGACGGAAAGTTTTATACATTCAGGATAAACGACGGCGAGTGGCTGGAAGAAACTCCTGATATTTACGCCCGCTGTGTGGGTATAAACGGTTTGCGCGGAATGATTTATAATCCGAAAAAAACCAATCCAGAAAATTGGGAAAACGACAGCAGCCCCAAATTGCCGCATTACACCGACGCAGTAATTTATGAAACTCATGTTCGTGACTTTTCAATTGCCGAAAATTCCGGGATTCAGAGTAAAGGGAAATTTTTAGGCTTTACAGAAGAAGATACCAAAACTACAGAGGGCATAGCAACCGGCCTTTCTCATTTAAAAGAATTGGGAATAACACATGTACATTTGCTCCCGGTTTACGATTTTTTTACTGTTGATGAAGAAAAGCCTCTCGAAAAATACAATTGGGGCTACGACCCGTTACACTACAATGCACTGGAAGGCTCGTATTCAAGTAATCCTTCCGATGGGACTGTCCGTATAAAAGAATTTAAAAAACTGGTACAGGCGCTGCATACGAATGGGATTGGAGTTGTTCTGGATGTGGTTTACAATCATACTTATTTTGCAAAAGAATCCGTATTTAACCAAACCGTTCCCGGTTATTTCTACCGGCAAAAACCCGACGGAACATTTTCAAACGCTTCAGGCTGTGGAAATGAAATTGCATCGGAACGAAAAATGGTAAGAAAGTACATCATCGATTCGCTTAAATACTGGGCACAAGAATTTCATATTGACGGTTTTCGCTTTGATTTGATGGGTATTTATGACCTGGATACAATGAATGAAATTCAGCAGGAGCTCAAAAAAATAAATCAGGGAATTATTTTATACGGAGAGGGATGGGCTGCCGATCAAAGCCCGATGCCGGAGGAATTACGTGCTGTGAAGTTTAATACTCCAAAATTACCCGGAATAGCTTCGTTTAATGATGATTTCAGAGACGCCATCAAAGGAAATCACGGAAATAAAAAAAGCAAAGGTTTTGTAAGCGGACTCGACTTACGCGAAGAATCGATAAAATTCGGGATTGTAGGTGCAACCTACCACCCGCAAATTGTTTACGATTACGTTGAACCATCGCGAAGAGCATGGGCAACAGATCCGAAGCAATGTATCAACTATGCCTCCTGTCACGACAATTATACACTTTGGGATAAACTAAAATTAAGTCAGCCAAAAGCGAGTGATGAAGAATTGCGAAAAATGGTAAAACTGACCGGGGCTCTTGTTCTTACTTCGCAAGGAATTCCGTTTTTGCACTCTGGTATTGAGTTTGCACGCTCGAAAGGGGGAAGTGGCAACTCATATAAATCACCGGATGCGATAAATCAAATTGACTGGGACAAAAAAGCGGAATACCTCGAAGTTTTTGAGTATTTCCAAAATTTAATTCAATTGCGGAAAAACCATCCGGCCTTTCGTATTCCTTCTGCAGAACAAGTAAGAAAAAGTTTAACGTTCTTTTCAGAATACCATCCCGGAACAATTGCTTATTCCATTGATGGAAAATTGGTTGGCGACTCGTGGGAAAAAATTGTTTTACTTTTTAACGGTACCAAAACCGAAAGAAGAGTTCAACTCCCTCAGGGAAAATTTGAAATAATTGCCAATTGGTATTCAATCAATGAAAACGGACTTGGCGAAGTGGAAAACGAAGTAATGGTAGAAGGGATTTCTTTTATGCTTCTAAAAAACAGCGAGCAATAAATCGATATCTTTTGAAGGAAGATTAAAAAGGCGGCCTATTTCATGGTTTGTAAGTATCCCATGATAAACATAAACACCTTTACGAAAACCCTTCGAGCCTTTTATATAGTTGTCAACCCCTCCGTTTTCGCCAATAGCCAAAAGAATAGGAATAAGAATATTACTCATTGATATAGAGGCAGTTCGTGCAACCATCGAGGGTGAATTTGGAACACAGTAGTGTACAACGCCATGTTTCACATAGGTTGGGTTTTTGAAATCAGTACAATGCGAAGTCTCAAAACTGCCTCCCTGGCTTGCATTAAGGTCAATAATAACCGAGCCTTCTTTCATTTGTTTCACCAGCTCCTCTGACACCTTAAATTTTGGAGTAGTATTAAATGACATGGCGCCGATAACCGCATCGGCGGAAACCAATGCTTTACGGAGAACTTTAGGGTAAAAAACCGAAGTAAAAATCCGGCGGCCCAGTTTTTCTTCCAGTTTACTCAATTCCGAAACCGAAGTATCAAAAACTTTTACAAAAATACCCAGTCCTAATGCTGCTCTCGCAGCATATTCGGCAGCTGTGCTTGTTCCTAAAATAACCAGTTCAGCCGGAGTAACACCGGTAACTTCTCCAAACAAAACTCCCTTTCCGTTTCTGGAGTTACTTAAATATTCACTTGCGATTGTAATAGCCGTTACACCTGCAATCTGACTCATTTGGTGCACAAAAGGCATAAAACCTTCCTCGTCTTCCAAATTCTCAAAAGCAATTGAGGTAACTTTTTTTTGCAGCATTTTTTGAATCGACTCCTTACAATGAGATTCAATCTGCATACTTGAAATAACAACCTGATTGCCCCTTAAAAACCCGATTTCCTCCTCATCAAAAGGAGCGAGGCGCAAAATGATATCACACTGAAAAGTCTCTTCTTTTTTATCGACAATCCGCGCACCTGATTTCCGGTAATCATCATCCGAATAACTGGCCGATTTCCCGGCGTTGGTTTCAATTAGAATTTCGTGACCATAAGAAACCAACAAGTCAACTGCCTGAGGCGTTAAAGGTACACGGTATTCAACTTTTGAGTAATCGGAAGGAATGCCAATCTTTATTTTTTGCCCTTTCTTCTTTATTTCCAGCATCTCTTCTTTAGGCATTAGCATGGTTTTCGATACTAATGCCCGCTCCTTTGATTCTTCGGTTGACTTCATTCCTGAATATTTAGTTAGACTCTATATTATGCGATAAAAAGGCTCAACAAGTTACATTCTAAACGCCAAATTTCAAAATGTTATGTAAATTATGTTGTCCGGGCTGTAATCAGCCTGTTTCCTTTATCGTCTGCCTGGATGTATACTTCAGTAACATGTTCTGGCAAAAGCGATTCTATCATTTCCGGCCACTCAATAAAACAATATTCCCCGCTGTACAAATAATCCTCATAGCCCAAATCAAATGCCTCTTCAATGTCTTTAATTCTGTAAAAATCGAAATGAAAAATGGATGACAAATCTTTGGTTTTATATTCGTTGATTAATGCAAAGGTCGGACTTGTAACATTATCATCGGTTCCTAATTCTTTACAAACAGCTTGTATAAATGTAGTTTTGCCCGCCCCCATTTTACCATAAAAGGCAAACACCTTTTGCTCAGGAAATGCAGCCATCAAATTCTGCGCAACCTGTTTAAGTTCTTTGACTGAAGATATTTTCTCAGAAAACATATTTTTATTTTTTCAATAGTACAAATATGCCACAGAAATTTTAAAACCTAAGTGAAAATGAAATATAAATCATAAAAATGCATTTGCAATAACACTTTATCTTTCATTAAATTGTATTAAATTTGGCACAATAAATAATTATGTTTTGAAGTAATTTCAGTAAAATTCTCAAAACAATTCTGCTTATTACAAAAACGTTGACAAATTAAAAAATATACAAAATGAAAATACCTGCTGACTTAAAATACACGCAAGACCACGAATGGATTCGTGTAGACGGTGATGTTGCTGTTGTTGGAGTTACCGATTTTGCTCAGGGCGAATTGGGTGATGTTGTTTTTGTTGAGATAGAAACCGAAGGTGAAGAGCTGGACAAAGGAGAAACTTTTGGAACCGTTGAAGCCGTTAAAACTGTCTCAGATCTTTTTATGCCGGTTGGAGGAACTGTTTCAGAGGTGAATGAAGCTTTGGCTGATGAACCGGAAGTAGTAAATAAAGATCCGTATGGAGCAGGCTGGATGATAAAAGTTGAGATAAAAGATTCTTCAGAACTGGATGATTTGATGTCGGCTGAAGAATACCAAAAAATGATTGAAGCGTAGACTTTAAAAAATATATATACTTACAAGACGCCTTTTTATTCGGGCGTCTTTTTTATTTCTCAATTTTTAAAACAAAAAAACCAGAGACAACAGCCCTGGTTTTTTTTCGACTTCTTATCCTGGTTTTATCCACACTTCGAAGATCCACAGGAAAGACAGGTTAAACAGCCTTCCTGGTATACTACTTCATCTGAACCGCATTCGCCACATTTGGCATCTTCTGCAAGTGTTCCATCTGGTATATATTTTTTTAACGCACGTGCCACACCGGCTTTCCATGAATTAATAGTCTCATTATCAAGCTGAAGACTGGTTACCAGCTCAACAACTTTATGAATAGGCATTCCGTGTCGTAAAGTTCCTGAAATCAGTTTTGCATAGTTCCAGAATACCGGATTGAATTTATGAGAAAGACCTTCGATGGTCGTTTTATACCCTCGTTTATTGATATACTGAAAATCGTAGCGCGAACTATCTTCTCCATCCCAGCTTTTAATAATATACCCTTTTGTTATTGAGCGGGGAAGTAAAATTCCATCTTCATCATCCGAGAGACCTGTAAAAATTTCATAAGGTTTCCCATCCATCAGCCCCATAAAGGCAATCCATTTTTCTTTATTGTTCTGAAAACGAACCACATCTGCTTCCAGTTTTTCAGGACGTTTTGTTGGGAAAGAACCGGCTTTCTTTTTCTCTTTTGAATCGTTTGAAAGCAAAACACCTGAACGCGAACCATCACGATAAACAGTTACACCTTTACATCCGTTTTTCCACGCCTGGAAATACAGATCGCCAACCAGTTCCTGAGAAACATCTGCCGGCAAATTAATGGTTACACTAATGGAGTGATCGACCCATTTTTGTACGCGTCCCTGCATACGAACCTTGGCCAGCCAGTCAACATCGTTTGACGTTGCTTTATAATAAGGCGACTTTTTCACCATTCCATCCAAATCCTCCTGCGAATATTCACGGTCGGTTTTATACCCGTTTATTTCCATCCAGGTTTTGAATTTGTGATGGAAAACAGTGTATTCCTCCCAATGGTCGCCAACTTCATCCACAAAGTCAACACGAACATCTTTATCGTTTGGATTTACTTTTCTTCTTCTTTTATAAACCGGCATAAAAACAGGTTCTATCCCTGAAGTAGTTTGTGTCATCAAACTGGTAGTACCTGTTGGTGCAATAGTGAGCAGTGCTATGTTCCGACGACCAAACTCTGTCATCTTTTCATACAACTCGGGATCTGCATCTTTAATGCGTTTAATCAGCGGGTTATTTTCCTCACGCTTGCTGTCGTAAATTTTGAATGAGCCGCGTTCTTTGGCCATGTATACCGATGAACGATAAGCTTCTAAAGTAATATTTTTATGAACTTCTTCTGAAAAATCAATGGCATTTTCACTTCCGTAGCGTAAGCCAAGTGCCGCCAGCATATCGCCTTCAGCAGTTATTCCAATTCCTGTCCTGCGCCCTTCGTTGGCTTTCTTTTTGATACTCTCCCAAAGATTAAGTTCTGTAAATTTAATATCTTCAGCTTCCGGATCTGAATTTACTTTTTCAAGAATAGCATCAATCTTCTCCAGTTCAAGATCAATAATATCGTCCATTATCCGCTGAGCGTAGTGAATATGTTCTTTGAACAGATCAAAATTGAATTTGGCCTGTGTTGTAAACGGTTTCTCTACATAAGAATACAAATTAATAGCCAACAAACGACAACTGTCATAGGGGCAAAGCGGAATTTCACCACACGGATTAGTAGACACAGTGCGGTAGCCAAGATCAGCATAGCAATCCGGCACAGATTCGTTAATTATCGTATCCCAGAAAAGAATTCCCGGCTCAGCAGATTTCCATGCATTTTTTACAATTTTCTCCCACAAAGCACCAGCGTCAATTTCCTTTTTATAGGTAGGCTTATCTGAATCGATTGGATATTGCTGCACATAGGGTTTCCCGGCTTCAATTGCTTCCATAAAATCATCCTTGATTTTTACCGAAACATTTGCTCCTGTAACTTTTCCCTGTTCCAGCTTGGCATCGATAAAACTTTCTGAATCCGGGTGTTTTACAGAAACCGACAACATCAAAGCACCGCGTCTCCCGTCTTGTGCAACCTCGCGCGTTGAATTGGAATATCGTTCCATAAACGGAACAATACCGGTTGATGTAAGTGCCGAATTTTTTACAGGTGAACCCTTTGGACGGATATGCGATAAATCATGACCTACTCCCCCGCGTCTTTTCATTAACTGGACTTGTTCCTGGTCAATTTTCATAATTCCGCCATACGAATCAGAATCTCCGTCATTTCCCACAACAAAACAGTTGGAAAGTGATGCAACCTGATAATTATTACCAATACCTGTCATTGGTCCACCCTGGGGAACAATGTATTTGAATCCTTTTAACACTTTATATATTTCTTCTTCGGTAAGTGGATTCGGATACCGTTTCTCTATTCTGGCAATTTCTTTCGCCAGCCTCTTATGCATATCATCGGGTGTCAACTCAAAAATATTCCCAAATGAATCTTTGAGTGCATATTTATTCACCCACACCCTTGCAGCAAGATCATCTCCTTTGAAGTACTCTAATGAAGCTTTTACCGCTTCCTCCTGCGAGTAAATTTTTTTGCCTACGGGGGCCTTTACTGATACTTCGTTGTATGCCATTTTGTCCAGTTAAATGATTTAATGTATTAATTTGAATTCCGTTCCTGGGACTCTAATTTTCCCTCCTTTGAAATTGTGAAGTGAAGATAGAAATCAATCAAATATTTTGGAAAGTTTTTTACGACTATTTAATTAAAAGTTATCAACTTTTATATGTTAGTACACTAATAATCAAACACATAACAATATTTCAAGTAGAAAAAGTTTACCAAAACAAAAAATTTGACTTGGAAATTTGAAATAAATTTATACGAATTTCTGTTCTGAAAATTCAAAAATTTTAAGAAAAAAAAACAGGCGAGAATTGTTAAAAAAAAGCTATTATTTAAATACTTTTTTTATGATAAGTGATGTAGAGCCAATATTTTTTGCAACATAATTTTTACTGATTTTTGAGGCTTTTTTTAACGCTTCATCATCGTTCAACAAGGAATCCATAATGGTTTTAAGCTGATAAAAGTCATTAATTGAAAAGGCTCCTCCTTCGGATTTTAAGTCGACTGCTTCTTTAAATCTTTGATGATTGGGTCCAAAAATTACCGGCAGCCCAAAAGTTGCTGCCTCTAAAATATTATGAATTCCTACGCCAAAACCACCCCCGATATAGGCAATGTTGCCGTATTTATATATAGAAGATAAAATCCCTATTGAATCAATTATTATAACCTGAAGATTTTCGACCTCGGAATTTTTAATCTGACTAAACCTGGCTACAGGTTTTTTCAACATTTGTGTCAACCTGTTAATATTTGCCTCCGAAACCTCATGGGGGGCGAAAACCATTTTGGCTTCCGAATTTTGGTTGATAAACTCTACAAGCAGCTCTTCATCAGGCTTCCAGGTACTTCCGGCAACAATTAGCGGCAAATTTCCCTTAAACTTTTCAACAATTGGAAAATTTTTGAAACCTTTTGCAATGGAGGCAACCCTGTCAAAACGGGTATCTCCCGAAATCGTAAAATTATTTACTCCTACCATTTTTAACAATTTTGCCGATACCTCACTCTGAACAAAAATGTGTTCAACTTTAAAAAGCATTTTTCTATACCATTTTCCCCAGGGTGTGTTTTTAAAAAAATGCTGGTTTTCACGAAAAATAGCAGAAACAATAAACAGCGGAATATTTCTTTTTTTCAATTCCGAAATATAAAAATGCCAAAATTCGTACTTTACAAAAAATACTTTTTCGGGTTTCAGAAGATTTAGAAAGTCCTTCGCATTCCGTTTTGTATCCAACGGCAAATACATCACAATATCCGCCAGTTCATAATCTTTACGAATTTCAAAACCAGAAGGAGAAAAAAAAGTAAGCACAATTTTACAGTCAGGGAACTGCTTTTTTATTTCTTCAATAAGCGGTCTTCCCTGTTCAAATTCACCCAACGAAGCACAGTGCATCCATATATACCTGGCAGTACTGTCTACCTTCTCAGATAAAGTTTTGCGCCAATTTTTTCTTCCCCTTACAAATAAGCGTGCTTTTCCGCTAAACAGCGACGAAATACGCGCAAAGAAAGCGTAAAAAAGAATTCCGGTTTTATAAAAAAGAATCATGCCTGAAAAGTTTAAACCACTAATAAAATCGTCTTACACTCAAATATTCAAAAATGGTAATATTCATCAAATGAATAAGGAAGAAATAACCCAAATCTTCTATCGGGATAGAAAAAATAAAAACATTCAAAATATGGTCATAATTAAAGGTTACTACCGGCAGTCCCGTTAAAATTCCTCTGAGAATCAAAAAAGGCGCAAGTGCAAACAAATAGGAAAGATAAAATTTAGGATAGTTCTTTTTAAAATTATTGCGAAAAATAGTGTAGCCAAAATAAATTGTAAGCAGGAAAAAAGTAAAAAATGTATATAAATCTTTCCGGTAAGAATAAGCGACCAAAGCATAAACCACAAGCAAAACCAGACTCAACACCACAAATATATTTGGGCGGGAAGAACGGATAAGGCGAATTTTTAATACTTCGTAAATGTAAACACTAAAAAACGGAACAACAAAAAAGAACAACCACTCTTCCAGAGGAAGCTGCATCAGTGAGATTCCCAGTAAATAACCGGGATTAAAACTCCAGATGCCCAATTCTGTAAAACGAATGTCCCAGATGATAAATATGGCTCCGGTAAAGAGCATAGCAGGGAATAAATACTTCATTTTCCCAATAAAACCGTCTTTTCTTTTTAAACTTATTCCAACAGTAACAAAAAAGAAAACAGCAAGCAACGCCGCATATATAAAATTTTGTAATCCCATGCTTTTGAATTTGGGCCAAAGGTAAAGGAAAACTGGAATTACCAGAAATAAAAAATTCAGAAAATTTCTCTTCTGCAGGGGCGGCATGCTCTTTCGCTTTATAAAAAAAACAAAACTCAAAGCTCTGATTCAAAATGATTTTCAACTCTTTCTTAAATTTCTTATTTTAGTCAGAACAACATCCACAATTTAATATCAAAGCTATGAAGCGTATTGTTAATTTCCTTTTCATTTATATTTTGTCTCCGGTCTTTTTTATTGGCCATCCAAACGGGGTGACAGCTACAACTCATTTTGCAAACTCTTCTCAACTTGAGAATAAAGCCCCGGATAAAAAACTCCGTAACAGAGATAAAAACACTTCATTTTTTTCTCTGAACAAAAAAAATCCCCATTATTTTCTTTTCAGAGGAGAACCGACTATTTTAATAACTTCTGCTGAACACTACGGAGCAGTCATAAATCTTGACTTTGATTACCGGGTTTATTTAAAAGAATTAAAAAAATACGATTTTAATCTTACCCGGTTATTTATTGGAAATTATGTTGAAAACGTTGGTTGGTTTAAATATCCCCAGGATCAACCACTTTCTCCTGCTTCCAATCGGTTAATTGTACCATGGGAAAGAAGCCGTGAGCCGGGTTACATCAACGGAGGAAATAAGTTTGATTTATCCAGTTACAACCCGGAATATTTTAAACGATTAAAAGATTTTATAGAGCTTGCCGGAAAATACGATATTATTGTGGAGATTGTATTGTTCTGTCCATTTTATAACGATGTGCTTTGGGAATACAGCCCGTGGCATCAAAAGAATAATATAAATGATATAGGAAATTTTAAGCGCGATACTGCGCTAACCCTCAACAACGGAAAACTGCTTGAAGTGCAAACCGGGTTGGTTGATAAGATTGTAAGCGAACTTCGTTTTTATGACAATATTTACTATGAAATCTGTAATGAACCCTATGTGATGGGCGTGCCGGCCAATTGGCAAAATTTTATTATTGAAAAAATTATCGAAGCTGAAAGCACATATACTAACAAACACCTCGTTGCAGTAAATATACAAAACGGCACAAGTCAGCTTTCCAATCCAAACCCGCACGTCGACATTTTTAACTGGCATTATGCCTACCCGGAAGAGCGAACGTTAGATGACGATATTGCCACATTAAACTATCATTTAAACAAACCAATTGGCAATGATGAGACAGGAATGACAACCGACCCAAATTTTTATCGTATGGAAGGCTGGGAAACGATACTTGCAGGATGTGCCGTTTTTAACAATCTGGATCTTTCCTTTCTATCGACCGACGAAAAAGGAAAAACTGCTCCTAAAGCAGTAAATAGCGGAGGCCCTGTTTTAAGAGAATGGCTAAAAATTCTTAAGAACTTTATTTCTGATTTTGAGTTTATTCAAATGAAACCTCAAAATAATGTAATCGAAACTGCCAGTATTCCGAAAGATGTAAGAGCTCGGGTTCTGGCGGAAACGGGAAAACAATATGCAATTTACTTTAGAGGCGGAGAAGGCAAAATAAATCCCCAAATAAAACTGCCGGAAGGAAAATATCGAATAAAATGGTTAAATACCAAGACCGGGAAGTTTTATAGCAAACAAAAAATTGTTCATCCCGGTGGAACTCTAACAATTGAATCTCCGGTTTATTTAAAAGATATTGCTTTGAGTATTACCTCAAAATAGAACTCAGCAACTTCTGTGTGTTTATTTGATCAACACGGTTGAAATACTTTTGGCGGGAACAGAAAATGTACCTTCCTCTTGTTTTACTTTAACAGGTTGCAGATCGTTTGACTCTGATGTCTCATAGATTTTCAGGGACCCGATTTCCCCAACCTCCAAATGTAAATCAACTGCTTTTTGCTCTGCGCTTCGGTTGATAACGACAAGTACCAAATCTCCTCCTTTATTTTTGTATGCTGAAGCTTTAATCTCTGGTTCAGAATTTGTTTGCACAGAAACCCGCTTTGCACCGGGCCTTACAAACCGCGAGAAATTGCCCAGGCCCCACAACAATTTTGAGTCGTAAATCTCACCACCAGTTTCGTTTTTGTCGATGTAAACCAGGCCGTCTTTAAAATCATACGGACTAACTGCCAGCCACCAGTGCCAGGCGCTTGCATTGGCTATGGTTAAATCGGCATGAATAACGTTGGCAACAAACAGCGCAGTTTCCATTCCCAAATCACGGCCATTTCCAACAAAACCATCATTATCGCCAAGAATGCAAAATTCACTCATCCAAAATTCCAGGGTTGGATCTACATGTTGGATTTCTGCATGAACTTTTGTTCTGACATCTTTCAGAACGTTATCATTTGTTGTCGTGAAATAACTGTGCCCGGCAATTTTGTGCGCCATATTCGGAACGTCACCTACATAGTTTTCGGAGGCTGGCGAAAAGAATTGTTCTATCTGAAAACCCCTTTCCACGTCGTTTGCCTTTTCATAAAAGTGATTCAGCTGTCCGGCTTCTGTAATTTCAATTTGTGTAGACAAACCTGCGTTTTTTAAATCGGGTCCTAAAATCCGGCACAAATTTGCAATTTCATTGTTTCTCCATGGAGAACCTTCCTGACCGCCTTTCCAATCCCACTGCGGTTCGTTTACCGGTGAAAGATAATCAAACAAAACACCTTCATTTTTTTGAATATTTTTAGTCACTTCCACAAGAAAATTACTGTATTCAGGAAGGTTTTCTTCGGTTAGGTTCATTGAATTTCCCCCGGAAGAAAAAGCTTTTCCGTTTTTTGTGAGCACTACAGGCGGACTATTTACAAAACCGATAAACGTTTCCACCCCGCGTTGTTGTGCTGCGTTTAAAAACCAGCGTTGTCCGCTTTGTTTTTGCCAGTTGTATGTTCCGTTGGGTTGCAAAAAGCTCTCGGCACGTCGCCAGGAATCATCAATTCCGGTTTTGTCTTCCAAATCGGCGCTGCCACCACCAATGTTAAACCGCCAGCAACTCAACCCAATTCCCCTAAGAGAACCATCTTCATTTTCTTCCAAACTAAACAGAAGGTCTGCCACTTTGTTTTTTTGGACTTCGGGCCAGTTGCCAACAAACTGGCAACTCCACGCGTCGGAGGCGCCAAAATTGTGAATGGTTTGAAAGGTGAGTTCCTGATTTATTTTTATTTCAACCGTTTTACCATTTGGGGTGGTTCCTGATTGTGAGTTACAACTCAAATTCAAAAAAGAAAATATACCGAGAATAAATATGAACTGTTTCATTTTAATAATGGATTGGTGGAATTTTTTCGATTATTTCATTAAAAGGCTGTTCAGTTCCACTAGCAACTTCATACATCTTTTGATGTGTCTGTTTTACTGCTTCGATCAACTCTTTGTAAGGATTATTACAAATATCCATAAGCCCGATATTGTAATTCTCGCCATCGAAGCGGCCAAAAACCGGCTGGTCGAGCCATTGGAAATAGTGCATCCCAATCAGTTCCGGTCGGGCGAGTCCCTGTTCAATATAATACCTGTAGGCTTTACCCCGGTCGCTCTGGCTTAAAGCTCCCTGAATTCCGGTGGCAGGCAATCCACGGTCAGTAGCTCCAAAATGAAACTCGCCAATCATTACCGGTTTGCCGCTTATTTCTGCGATTTCAGCCGTTTCCGGCGGTCCGGGATTTCCGTAACCATTAATGGAAAATACATCAAAACGTTCGCCCGCTTTGTACAATAAATCGGAACTCAACCACGCGTAACGCATTCCCAGGTTCAGGTGGTTTGGATCCACTTTTTCTACCTCGTCGCAAGGTACATTTACATATTTTGCAACCAGGATTTCAGAAAATTCCCAAAAATCTCCCTTTGCTTTTTCCGAAGGATAATCATCAAAAACCTGTTGAGTGAGCGTTTCAAAATCCGGTAGATCAAGATTCCAGGCTGAGTTCAGCTCATCAACAGAAGCATATTGCACTGACAACCATTTCGCAAACGTATTTTTTGATTCTGATGGCTGAGTTGTTGCAAACATTTCAAAAGCAATATCGTGCGCACCAAACGCCCAGTTGGGTTCGTTGCGTAAAAAATATCCAATTAAATAGGAATCATTTTTATACTCGTTAAGTTGCAGGGCAAATTCTTTTGCATTATTCTCGTACTCTTCAGCAAAAACATCCGGGAAATCGCGATACAATAGTACTTTGGTAGATGGGAAACGCGACAAAGGAAGAACATAAGGAATTCCTGATTTACGTGCATAATCAACATCCGACCAGTTTCCAATTGTGTTAATTCCAAATTCCCGGATTTGCCCGGAAGTAATGGTTTCCCAGTTTTCGCGCCATTTTTCACCAAAAACGCGCATCAGGTTAAACTTATAAAAATCAACCTGCTGATGTTCTCCCCTTCCGGAAATTCCGTCTTTGTATAGTTCATCATTTTCATCGGGGAGCCATGCAAATAAATCTTCCTGACCGGAACTCACTCCTGAAGCAGTGTAACGGATGCAATCCACTCCAACGGAAACAAACACATAACCTTCCGGGTCGACCAGCCACCAACGATTGCCGTCATTGTGTGTGCGAAAAAAACCAGTAGCTTCAAACTTTCTTTCTTTCCAGCCTCCGTATTTGCTCCAGTTTTCAGGAAATGTAATTGTTTGAGCAGACGCCAGTTGACCTTCAAGCAAAGTTTCCAATTCTTGTTCATTTTTGGTTTTACCGGGCCAGTCTTTTACCGTCCACTGCCCAAATTTATCTACAACCGGTTCCTTCACTGGTGAGAATGGCTCCGGTTCTTCATTGGTCAGATACACAGCTGCGACTTCAAATTCGGGCATAAAATGAGGTTCCATCCATGGTCCAAAACGAAGGATAACTTTTGAGGTTTCTTCGGGTTTCATTCTGTCTCCCAAAACGGTTCCTTTTAACTGGCGGGGAAAACGGCGCATAAAAATTTCCTGACCATTCAGATGTTCCAGCGGGAAAACCATCTTTGTTTTTAATTTTGGCAGAACGCCAATTTTGGCCGACATTCGTGGTGTTCCGTCCTCGTCACCTGCTTCGGTGCCACTTTGCGTTACAATGTTTCCGGCTCCTCTTTCATTTCTGAAAAATTCAACATTCAGTACCGCACTAAAATCATTGTCGTGCCAGATTTCGCAAATCAGGTATTTGGCGTTCTTCCATAAATCAGGATCAGTTCCTTCCCAAATGGTAAGGCTTTGGTCGTCGTTTGTTGGAGTAATTTTTAGTACATTGCCTTCAAAACCAACACCATTTTCTACGACACTGATTTGATTATTACTTTTTTGAATTTGCTGAATGTCGAATGTTGGTGAATTCTCGGTTGCACAGGAAAAAAGAAACAACACAATAATAATGACAATAGTTGTTTTCATCAGGACTGGTTTAGTTTTGTTCAAAGTTAAAGAAATAAAAGAACAAAGGCGCGAAGCAACAAGGAAATCCCTGTCACTCTGCGCCTTTGTGATAAAGAGAAATTTATAATTTTTCTTTTGCTATTTTTAATGGATCATCACCTGTTAACATTCCCCTCATTCGGAATGAATAGCTATATTCTTCACCTGTTAAACGGTATTCATCATGGGTCCAGGCTCCCCAACTGTTATCACCGCCAACACCCATTTGCATGTAATCGATATTTACTGAAGTTAAATCACGTGGTTTTACATCGGTGGTATGACGGTTCACCACAACATCACCATCCTGCTGACGTCCGTCGGTTCTTTCCATCGATTCAAAATCTTCCTGCAAATTATGGTGTGCACTAACTTCAAGCAATGGCATTCCTTCAAAGAAAAGTCCGTTTCCGCTTCCATCGGTTATGGCCAACCAGCGCACATCGGTTTTATTACCGTTTTCCTGCGGACGCAAATATTCCCAGTACTGTTCCGCAACACTTCCGCTGTACAAACCAACAAAAGCAGCTGTTTTTCTGTCAACATAACTTTCCTGAGGACCGCGGCCCAGCCATGTCATTTGGTCAAAATTACGTGGCATTATCATGTTCATACCCATTCTTACAATTTCGGGTAATTCTTCTGCAGTCATTTTGAAATGGTTGGTTACAACCACATCACCGGAACCATATACAGTATATTCGGTTGTATATTTTGCAATTTCCTCACCGGATTCATTTACCAGGTTAAAATCAAAAATCACATCTACGTCGTTGTTTCCGCCGGCGGTAGTTATGTTTGTATTTCTTCCTCCCTCCTGTACACCCTCGCCGTTTTTATTAATGGTAACCGCGTCCACTTTTCTGTTTTGCCCGGCTTCACGCCAAACTCGACTCCGTTTGTGGAGATTGTTTCCAAAATCGTTATCGATGGGTGCACGCCAGAAGTTTGGAACCAGCCCACTTTGGATATATTCAACATCGCCTCGTTTAAAGCTGGTAATAACACCTTCATCGGTATTAAATGTAACAGAAAAACCTTCTCCGGTAACGGTAACCTTATTGGCATTTTCGCTGGTGGTAAGCGGAGGCATTTCAGCAATATTTACTTTTTCAACCGGAACATAAGCCGGAAGTTCAAATTGTTCGGCAGCCAATTCTGTTCCAGCGTCAACCAGGCTCCAGTCTTCTTTTAATTTTGCGTGTACATTTAAAAAGTATTCCACCCCCGGCTCCGGTGTTAAATCATAATCAAGTGTAATGTTTTTTGATTCTCCCGGTTCCAGATTCAAAGCACCAAGATCTCCAGCGGCAATAACTTCACCATCGCCAACCACTTCCCAGACAAATTCAAATTTTAAAAGATCTAGAAACGCGAATTTATTTGTTACAGAGATAGTACCTGTTTTCAAATTCACAGGTTTAAAACCAATGTATTGATATACTTTTTTAACTTCCAGAAGATGAGGTTTTACCCCGCGATCCGGATCAACCAATCCGTTCAAACAGAAGTTTCCATCGGAAGGAACTGTATCGGGGCCAAAGTCGCCACCATAAGCCCAGAATTCTTCTCCTTCATCATTAGTGGTTAACAATCCCTGGTCAACCCAGTCCCAGATGAATCCACCCTGTAAAACATCGTGTTTTTCAATTACATCCCAGTAATCCTGTAAATTACCGACACTGTTACCCATGGCATGGGCATATTCGCACTGAATCAGCGGACGGTCGCCATTTTCTTTTGCAAAACGTTCCATTCCGCGAATTCCCATATACATCGGACAGAAAATATCAGTGTTCCTGTCTAACCCGGATCTCTCATACTGAACCGGGCGAGTTGAATCAACGGATTTCAAATAATCGTAGGTAGCATAAAAATTCACACCGTTTCCGGCTTCGTTACCCAACGACCAGATTATTATACAAGGTTGATTTTTATCGCGTTCGAACATATTTTTTGTACGATACAAGTGGGCTTCTTTCCAACTTGCATCTTTGGCCAGAGATTCTTCTCCGTAACCCATTCCGTGTGATTCAATGTTGGCTTCATCAACAATGTACAAACCGTACTTATTGCAGAGTTCATACCATAATTCAGGTTCCGGGTAGTGCGAGGTACGTACTGCATTCAGGTTATGTTCCTTCATTATTTTAATATCAAGCAACATGGTTTCCTTATCCTGTACATGGCCGGTTTTATCGTTGTGCTCGTGCAGGTTTGCCCCTTTCAGATAAACATACTGACCATTTACCAGCAGTACCGAATTTTTTATTTCTATGGTACGGAAACCTACATCCTGCTTAAATACTTCAATTGTACCTTCATCGTTTTTGAGCGTAACAATCAATTGATACAAATTTGGAATTTCTGCCGACCATTTTTTTACGTTCGGAATTTCTGATTCAAAAGAAACCGTTCCGCCGTTTGAAGTCTCTGAAAATTCTTTCACAACCTCATTGCCGTCAGAAAGAACGGCTTCAACCGTTGCATTTTCGTTGTTTGCCAATTCCACTTCAAGGCTAAACTGCCCGTTTGTATAGGTTTTATCCAATCCTGAGCCAACTCTGAAATCAGCAATATGTTGCGGATTTCTGGCTTCGAGATAAACGTCACGGGTGATTCCGCTTAGTCTCCAGAAATCCTGATCTTCCAGATAGGAAGCATCGCTCCAGCGGAAAATCTCAGCGGCCAGTGTATTTTCACCTTCTTTTAAATAAGAAGTAATGTCAAATTCAGCCGGAGTTTTGCTGTCTTCGCTGTAACCCACATATTGTTCGTTAATCCAAAGATTTAAGTTTGAACTAACAGCGCCGAAATGAATAACGATTCGTTTTCCATCCCAATTTTCGGGAATGGTAAATGTTCTTTTGTAGGAACCCACAGGATTGTAATGCTCCTGAATTACAGGGGGAGTCCGATCGTGCGGATATTTAACGTTGGTATAAATCGGGTAATCGAATCCTTCCACTTCCCAGTTAGCCGGCACTTTAATTTCGTCCCAGTCACGGGTATCAAAATCGTTTTTAAAAAACCAATACGGCCGTTCCGAAGGTTTTTGAGAAAGGTGAAACTGCCAGGTTCCGTTTAACGACTGTAACATTGGCGATTGCCATTTGTCTTCGGTTAAGGCCTGTTCTTTTGTTGCAAATGGAATAAAATGAGCATGTGGTTCCACTTTATTGATTTGAAAAATCCCCTGATCTTCCCAGGGTTTTGGATTCGGTTCTTCATAGGGTACATTGGAATAATCGGTGTAGCGGTTACACGATATCATCCAGACACTTAATATTAAAAGGACTGACATTTTTAGTTTTAATCGATTCATGACAAAATTGTATTATTATGTTGATATATATTCTTTTATAATTAAAGACGTGTAAAATCATAATAGCACCTACAAAGCGCCTGCTGATTTTTATTATTTTAAATTTAACTACTGATTATAAGACAAATAACAGTTTTTCAATACTACAAAAATGCAAAATATTTCTTGAAACTTAATACCTGAGATTTGTAAATAAAAAAAGCAAAACTACTTTAGCAGAGGGCAACCACAGTTTCTGCAAATGTCTTCCTTAATATCGTGTAAAAATGCACAGGCGTTACAAAAAACGATATCGTCTCCGGATTTATCAAACTTTTCGTACGAATTTAACCCACCGTGATGCCGTACTTTGTCGCCAATCTTGTAATAATTAAAAACAGTATCGTCGTCTTCGTCCCTTATTTCACGAATCAAACCATTTTCTGTTTTTATAAGCACGGTATAAACATAACGTTCGGCCTTCACTCCCGGGTAGCCAATATCTTTTTTGGTCTTTTTTTCTTTTTTGTCAATTACCACACCGTCCCAGGTTTTATTGTATTTTTTTGATTTCCCTGAAAAAAAACCAATCACCAAAAACATCAAGCCAATTCCCAATCCAATTTGCAATGCCTCCGGATTATCCATTTCATTGCTTGTTTCTCCGTAGATATAAAAACCAACAATTGCAAGCGCTGCAATTATCAGGGAAAATAAAAATCTCCACTTTTTTGTATTTTCCTTGTATTTGTTAAAAGCCTGGTCTTGAATCTTCGGGGAATAGGCCATTTATTTTGTTTTTAAACGAACTGTAACACTTTTTAAATCCAATTCTGCAGGAGCAGGAATATTAAGCTCTTCTGTATTTTTGAATGTCCGGTCGTAATAATAATACTGAATAAAAAGTCCGTGAAAGGGTTTTTCAATAATTTTCACTTTTTGAATACCTGAAAGTGGAAAATCCCAGTTGTGAAAAAAACCATTTATATATGCGTATTTTTGACCGAGTAAAACCATCCCATCAGAATTTTTATTTTTTGAACGGTAGTAAGTCGGCATAACAAGTGCAAAAAAAGCAACAAGTGCAATAAGAGCCAGCATAACCAAAAACATGGCGCCTTTTCCTTCATCAATAAATAAAATGAATCCTCCGAAAACAAGCACAATCAAAATTGTAGTAATTCCTAAAATCGCTTTGTTTTTTGATTTTTCATTTTTAAACAGGAAATCGACATAATCTGATTTTTGCTTATAACTGAGTTGCCAACTTGCTATTACATTCTCGCCCGAAATCAAAGTATCCATTTTTTTTGCCCGGCTTCTGAAAACAAGTGCAACTGTGAGTCCTGTAACAGCAGCAAAAATTCCGATTAAGGTGACGGCAAAAACGCCATATAAAGGACTTCCTTCTGTAAATGTGAGAACAACAAGCACAAAAGCAATCAAAAGAATCATCAGCGAAACTGTAACCGGCTTTCGTTGGCTGTTTTTAACTTTTAGTTTGCGATTAATTTTTTGAAAATCGATATTCCCTTCCATCGAAATAAGTTCTTCCTTTTTCTGTTCAAGAGACGGTTGCTTAACTACTGGTTCTTCTTCTATTTTGGGTTCCGGTTGTTTTATCCCACAATTCAGGCAAAACAGGTCGTCATCAGCAAGTTGTGTTCCACAGTTTGTACAAAGTTTAGCCATATTTTAGTTTTTATTTCCGTTAAAAAGAAGTTTAAAATCGACAAAAAATAAAGCAGCAAAGAGCAGTGCGGTAAATGTAAAGTTTTGTGCCATTACGCGCTGGTAAATTAATGCAGCCAGGAAAACCAATTGGATTACAACAATAATTTTTACCAGCCAGCTATAGGGTTTTGCTTTTTTCTTTCTCGTAAAAGCTATTACCAGAACAATCACCGAGAAAAGCAGAATTCCAAGTACTTCGTTAATGTGGTAACCCTGAATTACCAGTATAATGTTTACAATGAGGTAAAGCCATGTCCAAATAGTAACACCTCCCGAAACATCGTTTTCAACTGCCGGGTTTGATTTGCTTTTTGGCTTTACATTATTTCTGGTTTTCTCAGCAACTGTTTTTCCTTTTTCAACCCATTGCGAAGCATTTTTCTGAAAAGAAGAAGTTGCCTTGCTTCTCATGCTGCTTTTCAGTTGCTGTTCAACGCCTTTAACCATTTTTTCTTTATACCCTGAAGTATATGCCTGGCTTTGTGTGGCAAGAATTTTTGTTCCGCAGGCAGGGCAAAATTTCGCCCGGGTGATTAGTTGCTGACCGCAATTTGTACAAAATGCCATAGTTTTTCGAATTATTTAAAAGCGCTGTCCGCCGGGTTTTTTGTATTAAATTTCTTTAGCTCTCCAAATGATTTTTGCATGTCTTTTGCCACATGTTGTATGTTTGAATAGTGCAAATCATTCAACTTTTTATTCAGGTTTTGAATATAGTCAGGGCTGGCATTTACATCCACATGGGCATCCTCAATAATTTTCATTGCCTTTTCCAGTTTTTCAGGGATCTGTTTGATTTTTAAATCCTGACTTTCGTAACCTTTTCGTGCGCCTTTCAATGTTTTTACAGCTTTTTGAGCCTGTGCAAATGCTTCTGACTCCGAACCACCATTGATGGCATTATCAACTTTTGTTTTATACATTTTCCCGGTTTCTTCGGCATCGTACAACGTAGTTTTTCCTTCTTTTACTTTTGTAATATTTGAAGGATTAATATCCATTTCTCCGGTTTCCGGGTTAAACACATGATCGGAATTATCTTTGCTTGATTCTGCATCAAAACGGTCGGTACCACGTTGCTGGTGTTTTTCAGCCCACTCCAAATCGTCAATTCCATCAGGCTTCCCGGTAACATCGCCAAAAATTTCATACGATTTTTTGAGCCAGTTGTCTCTTTGCACTTCAATCCATTTTCCATTACCATCGGCGCCTTTCACCTTTCGGAGTATACGGTAATCACGGTCAGTATTCACGGAACTATTCTCTTTGCCCGGTGTCCTGAATTCATCAATCTTTATTTCGTCCGGTTTGAGATGGTAAGTTTCCGATAAATATTCTTTTAAACGCGCATCGTGTTCAGCATATATTTTTTTTCGCGAGCGAATAAATATTTCCTTCATTTTCGGGGTTCCATGATTTTCAATGGTCCGTACTTTTGCCGGATCTCGCATAATTTCGAGCAGTTTTTTCTGATCAATTACTTCCTCTCCGTCAACTGTTTTTACTTTTTGCATCATGTCATTCAACACTTCATCAGGAGTAATTACCTCGTAATTTCTTTTCAATGCTTCACGATGAAGTTGTGTCGTAATTTTTCGCATGATGAACTCTTCCGCCAGTTGCCGTCCGGTAATTTTTGCTGCTTCAACTACTGACTTTGTCTGGTACAGATTGAATAAAAATTCACAACTGATAAAAATAGTCCAGGCCAAAACGCGGTTGTTTTTCACCACGAGTTCAATATTTTCGATGCTTAAGATTCTTCCTTTCGCAGTATTCAAAAGTAGAGGCATAATACTGTCGAGCTGTCTCGAAGCAAAAACATCCCAGCCTTTTTCCGGTTCATAAATATAGAAATTGAGGGCTTCAATCATTTTTGCTTTTATCATGCCGGCGGCAGTTGCACCCATTCCTTTAAGGTAAAAGGCAGCCAGTGCATTGAAAGCAATGTCGCCTGCCCATTCTGTCCATTCCAATGTTGTGGTAATGGCATTGGCCCACACCTCTACCGATTTGTATCCTTCAGCACCTTCAGCAAGAATGAGGTTGGAAGCTACTTTCCAGATGCGATTTCGTAATTCGGTGAGTCCTTCGGCGCCAAGAGTCATTTTCCGTAATTCCAGAATATCATGTAATTTATTCCTCGCATCGCCGGCAGGAACATAATTATTTATTACATATTTGCATTCTTCGTAGGCTTTTACCCAGTCGGGGAACTCTTTGCCTATTCCATAAGTTTTAACCTTAATGCTAAGATTTTTTTCAAACAACTCCGGTTTTTCTGAATCTCCTGAATCTGCTTTAACCAAATAATTCAGCGTGTAAACGTCACCGGTTCCCGGAATATCTTCTTTTGTGGAAAAATGATATCGCCCGTAAGGAATATTGGTAACCAGACCAGAAAATTCAAATTCGGGTTGAAGGACACTCGCCAGGTTAATTATTTCAGCTTCCTCATTTTGTAATTCAAATTGAATTTCAGCCAACCCGCTTTTATCTGCTATTACCTGGTTGGTTTGTTTATTAAAACGATAAAGTGCAATATCCAGATTTTCCTCAAAAGGCTTATCGGCAAGAATATGAATTTCATTGTTTTTATTAACACCGTGTTTTACAATCAGTCCTTCCTGCGAAACCATAATATTCAAATGGCGTTCCAGTGGTTTTTCGTCGCCCTGTGCAGCAGAAATAACAAGTGTTTTGCTGATTACCGATTCTCCCTCGCCTGGTTTCATCAGCGGCCCGGAAAGTATGACCGATGCCCGGAATTCTCCTTTTTTCTGAATTTCAATGGTTGTGAGAGGATCTGTAGGATCAATGCCAAGCCTGTATTCACCACTAAAATTCCAGCCTTTTTCTTCTCCGGCATTTTCTATATAAACATCAAAACTAATTTCGCTCATTTCATCTGAAACAGGAAAGGTAGCTTCCTCTATTTCAGTATCCAGCTTACAATCGAGCAGTTTTATTTCCAAATCATGTTGCAAAGGTGGTTCACCTTCGGGAACATCGTCCATATAAAGGGTTAAGAATACAGAATCGGGAACATTGCTTGTTTGTTTGTTCGGATTTGGATTGGTGCATCCCATGTTAATCAAAATTACTGAATCTTCAAGCACCGGCTCCGAAATATCAATCCAATCGCTTTGCGGTTTGAATCTGATTTGCTCACTAAGTTCGGGGAGTGGCTTGTCGTTTTCATCTAAAACCTGGGCGCTGATTGTAATAATCTGATAAGTATCAGGCCTGAGAGAGCGCTTGTTATTTGGTAACGTTTCTAAAGTAATCCGTTGTTCACCCTCTGTCTGAATCCGTACATTTTTTTGAAATTCCTTTCCTTCAGCAATGGCCTGAACTGTAATGTTAAATCCCTTATTTTGAGGTTTATCTTTTAAAATCAACTGTGCAGATAAACTTCCGGTTGCCTGATTTGGTGTAATCTGTAACGTTTTTTCTGAATTTATTATCCTGATTTGAGCGGGGTATTTTCGCTTACTTTTGGATGTTATTTTATAAACAACTGCTTCCAAAATCTCTGGTTTTTCAGCTGAAATTTTAAAATTCTCTTTGTTCAGGTTTAGAATATATTTTACTTGTTCCTTTTCCTCCTTTTGTTTCTGTGTTGTTTTTTCTCTTGATTTTGATTTTGCAACAGGTTTTTTCCTGAATAATTTTCTTGCCAGGGCAGCTGCACCACCAGCGCCAATTAGCCCTATTACCACTTCCCAAGGCACATCTTCTCCTTCTTCATTTTCAGAAGCAATTTCTCCAACATCTTCTGACGATTGAGCTTCTCCTCCGGCTGGTTCACCCACACTAAAATGCAGCTTCTTGACAAAATCCAACACTACCTGCCGCATTTGTGGCAATTGTGTAGATTCAGTATCCCCTTCATGATAACCATTTCCGTTTATCCGAATACTGATTTCGTGCGGATATCCCGGCACCCTGAAATTAAAAATCTCCTGATAACTTCCTACTGTACCGGTAATTTCCCAGTCTCCGTTTGGCGGCACACGCGATTCCTCCTTTAACAATCCGATGTATGCAAAATGTTCGCATTTAATACCATTTAAGTTAAATTGGTCTGAAACATTTGTAACAACTATTGGATAGTTCTCCTTTACATAATTAAAGTCGACCATAGGTTTTTCACCAAGTACAAGTATTTCGCCACCTGCAGCAGAATATCCTTTATTGGCATCGCTAAAATTTAAGTTTGTAAAAGTAAGTGTCCACACAAACTGATCGCGTATTTTCCATTTACCAATGTCTCCTTTCACCGTAATTTTAAGCACTTTTGAACTGTTCCCTTCAATGGGAAATTCGTACACTTTTTCCTGAGCCTGAGTAACAAATAGAGATAAAACGAGGAAAGTTAGGACGAGGATTATTTTTTTCATAAGGTCATTGCAAGTAAATAATAAAAAACAGCAATTCTCTTCGTAAATTTAGTATATCATTTTATAGTTTACAAAAGATATTTAGTGTTACTTTGAATAAAACAAAAATGATTTTCAATGAATCGTAGTAAACATAAAAATAAATTTGGCAAATGGCTTATTTTTAGCATTGGTTTACTATTTACAATTTATTCATTGTTTTTGCTGACGCTTGTGTTGTTTGGAGAAGACAAACAGGCTACACTCACCAGTTTCAGGCAGGAATACGGAGAAAGGGATGAAACCATCCGAAATCAATATACTTATGAATTTGCCTACGAATTTGTGGTAAACGGAGAAACATATTCAGGAACCGGACAAAAGGTCGGTTCTCCGGTATTTTTAAAAACCGGACCTGGAACCACGATTTCTATTAAATATTTAAAGTGTTGTCCTTATTTCAATTCGCCTGTTGAAAATAAAAAAACCAGAATAAACATCCTGGTTTCATTATCAATAGCTTTGCTTTTATTATGGTTTTTCAGAAAGATGTAAGTCTGACTGATGTTTAAAAAGTGCATCTACCTTTTCTATAACATCCTCCGGGTTGGGATCAATATCAAAAACAATCTCAGGTTCCAGATGATAAATTTTCTTTTCCTGTTTAAACCTATGCTCACCGCCACCTGTGATATTTAACATGATTAAATCGTTTTTACCAACTGTTCCGTTTTTAACGGATGACACAAGCGTTGCCGTTGCAACTGCTGCTGCCGGGTGAATATCATTCCCTTCCTTTTCGAGAAAAATTTGGCCAGCATCCCTTGCTTCCTGGTTGGTTGCCAGCAAAACATCGCCACCTGTTTCCTTCAACGCATCATACAATCCACCAAAAATCGGATAGGGCGGTTTCCTGTTCGACAATACTTTTGCATCAATTTCTTCTACCTGTTTTCGCGCCACATGATCAACCAAAGGTAACATAGCCCTTGAATCAGCTTTCCATGCATCATATAATGGAATAAACGGTGTATTTTGCGAAACCATAAGTTTCATCTTATTGTTCCCAAACCGGCCATCCTCAAGTAAACGGAGGTTTGCTTCCCAGGCAGCAATAGCACCTGTTCCACTTCCCACCGCCTGAAAATAATAATCAGGGATCTCACCGATGGTAGTTACTGCTGAAAGTACAGTGGTAGCCATTCCGTCGCGGCGTGCCACATTTTTTGCTCCTCCTTCCGGGATAAAGTGCTCCATTCCCGCAACAATATTTGACAGATGAATCGCATCAAAATAGTCTGAACCTGACCGGCTGCAAATCAGCTTTACACAGTCATTAATGGGCTCATCAAACCACAACGCACCAATATTATCTTCAGGAACACAGATAATAAGCGGAATATTATTCTCGGAACAAACTTTCGCAAACGCCCGGGATGTATTTCCGGCTGAAGCAACAACCAGAACTTTATCCATTTCAGGAGTCATTCTGCCGCAAACCGAGTAAGCTTCGGTTTCTTTAAAAGAACCTGTTTTTATTGTTGCACCTTTTTCGGGCCAGTATCCGCTAAATGTTATCCAAAGATTTTTCAAACCAAGTTCAGCAGCCAGTCCTTCGCTCTTATAGGTAACCGGTGCTGAAGAACCCACCAAAGTCCGGCTAATGGGTAACCAATCGGCGAATTTGTAAAGTCCCCACGACTCATCTTTTACCTCAAGCTGTTTTTTTTCATACACGGCCCTGATTAATGTTGGTTCGATTTCTCCAGGGGCATCCAGCAGCCAGCCACTATCATTAAATATTTTCCCTGTCTTTACAGATTGTAACTGATAATTGGTTTTTGCAAATGTTTTATCCATTATTTCGCTTTTGAAATGAACTACCTCACAGCAGAACTGAAAAGGCATCAAATTCGGAATTCTTCTATTAACGACAAAAACATCGAAATGTTAAATTCATTCGTCCCGACGTATTCAACCATCGGAATTCGTTCAACCAACAAATATTAAAATTTGAGTTTCACGAATAATGGGACAAAAATAACATTTTGAGCGTGGATTAAAATATCATCTTATTTTTTTCGCTGAGCCGTAAAACAAGAACGCAAAAATTAACAATACGGAGCAATAAATTTTAGCCACAAATTTCCTGAAAACAATCAGCAGTAGCTTGTCTAATTCTACTTTTTGTATATTTGACAATCAATTTCACTATGGTTCACAAAGACAAAAGTTTAAATAAAATTATAACAAAACTCTCCGGAGGTGACAAAAATGCTCTGGATGAAATTTATAATTATTATTATCCAAAACTTTATGCCTTTGCGAAAAGTTTTCTAAAAGTTGACGATGACATAAATGATATTTTACAGGAAGTTTTTGTAAAACTTTGGCTTAACAGGCAGAAGATAAAAAGTGTTGACACTTTTAATTCCTACCTGTTCACCATTACCAAAAACCATATTATTTCTTACTTCAGGATAAAAAGCAAAAACCACGAATTCGAAAGCCGCCTCAAAGAAATTGCAAGTACTGAACAAACAACCGAAATTACTGATATTGAATATAAAGAGATAAAAGGTAAACTCGAAGATATTATTGATCAGCTACCTGAAAAAAGAAAAATAATTTTTAAGCTTAGCAGACAAGATGGACTCTCACACGCAGAAATAGCAGAAAAACTTGATATTTCGATAAAAACAGTAGAAGACCATATACGACATGCGTTAAAGTTTATTAAAAAACACATGAAAAGCTTCGAAACCATAGTTATTCTTTATATTTCACTCTTCCTATAGTTTTACCTTTTCCAAAAAAAACCTCCAGATTTTTAATTTTTTTTATCTCCCGGGCAGGGGTTGATATAAAATCCTACGTATTACACTTGTTAAAAATAATTCAATGCATCAAAAATTTAAAAAATACATTTCCAATTCATGTACTTCGGAAGAATACAACGAGGTAAAGAATTTTATCGATAAAAAAGAAAATGATGTTTTTATTGACGGATTGATGCGTGAAACCTGGAAAGATGTTCTTACCAAACCCGATATTATTTCACCAGACCAAAACTTACTAAACCTGATTCACCACAAAATTGCGTTAAAAGAAAACAATCCAAAACGGACAGTACGAATTTACCAAATTATTTCAGCAGTGGCAGCTGTTCTTATCCTGGGATTCATTTTCAGTATCTTTTTCTATCCAAAGCAAATACAAAACGATATTGTTACTCAAAATATAAGTACACCTTACGGAGGAAAAACTCATTTTTCACTTTCCGACGGAACAGAGATTTGGTTAAACTCCGGTTCTTCAATCAGCTATCCAAGCCGGTTTTCCAACACAAGGGAGGTTACACTAAAAGGCGAGGCCTATTTTAAGGTAACGCACAATTCACATCCTTTTATCGTTTCCGGAAATTTTGGGGAGATTGAAGTTCTGGGAACCGAGTTTGATGTAAAAGCATACGATGGAGAACCATTTGTCACAACACTTGTAAACGGCTCAATACAATACAGAAATAAAAATAATCAGGTTACTTTAAAACCGGGTACGCAGGTAACATTTCATCAAAATAAAATGCTTACCCACAAAGTTGAAACAGAAATTTACACGTCATGGAAAGATGGAAAATTAATCTTTAGAGACGAACCGCTTGAAAATATTGCAACCCGCTTGGAAAGATGGTACAATGTAAATATCGAACTCAAAGGTGAAGAGATTAAAAAGCTGAGATACAATGGAACAATAGAACTCGAAAGTTTTAGCGAAGTACTTGAACTCATTAAAGTTACTACGCCGATTCAGTATTCATTTGATCGTGACACCCGAATTTTAAGTATCTCAGCCACTAACTAAAATATTAACAATAAAATTGAACCATTATGAATGTAAAAATGTCGGATAAAAATTCTTCTTAAACAGAAAAAAGGTGGAAACCGCCATTTCCACCTTTTACAGACCAATTCTGAAATAAAATTAGTCAAAACTTCAAAAACAAATTTATGAAAAAAATTCAAACCAGGTATGGAATTTTACCATACCGTCAATTTCTTATGAAAATGAAAATCACTGTGTTATTGTTTATGATTTCGATTGTTTCTGTAATGGCAGTCGATACTTATGCACAATCTACCCGGCTTACGCTGCAATTAAACAACCAGGCAATTGAAGATGTATTGGAACAGGTTGAAAATCAAAGCGAATTCCGTTTCTTTTACAACGAAAAAGTGAATGTAGACAAAAGAGTCTCGCTCGATGTAAAAAACCAGACTGTATTTGAAATTCTCAACAAAATTCTTGAAGGAACCAATATTGAATACCAGGTTATCGGAAGACAAATTGCATTGTATAACAAAGGCGATAATGCAAATTTCATATCAGGCTCCCAACAACTTCAAATCTCTGGAACTGTTACGGGTAATGATGGAGATCCGCTTCCGGGAGTTTCGGTAGTGGTTAAGGGTACAACAAACGGCACCGTTACAAATATTGATGGATTTTACACACTTCATGCAGCAGGAAACGATATTCTGTTGTTTTCTTTTGTTGGAATGAAAACTCAGGAAATTCAGGTAAATAACCGAACTACTTTAAATGTTACGCTTGAGGAAGATGCGATTGGTGTTGAAGAGGTTGTGGTAATTGGTTACGGAACCCGCCAAAAAAAGGATCTAACCGGAGCAGTTTCTCAAATCAACTCATCGGAAATAACAAAACAAAACTCTTTATCGCCTGAACTGGCTATGCAGGGAAAAATGGCAGGGGTGTACATCAGTAACCCTGGTAGTGACCCAACAGCCAGACCAACCATCCGAATTCGGGGGGTAAGCACACTTGGATACAATGACCCTTTATATGTAATCGACGGAATTCCTTTAACGGAAGGTGGTGCTGCTTCATCAGACAGTCGCGACCAGGATTTACGAGGTTCGGTTAACGTATTTTCAATGATCAACCCAAATGACATTGAGTCAATTTCAGTTTTAAAAGATGCATCAGCAACTGCCATTTATGGTGTGCGGGCATCAAATGGTGTAATTCTGATCACAACAAAACGGGGAAAAGAAGGAAAAGCACGGGTTGAAGTCTCGGCCAAATATGGTATTCAAAATATTTATAAAAAATACGATATGGCAAGTATTCAGGATTATATCAACTGGAGCCTGGAGGCGAAGGACAACAATCCGGCATACACAACAGACCAATATTTCCCGCTGTTCGATTCTTCTTCTGAATATTATATGGGTAACAGTAAAAATTGCACCAACGACTGGGTAGACGCAGCCCGGGTTGAAAACGCTCCGATTCAGGATTACAATATTTCAGTATCGGGAGGCAACCAAACCTCAACTTATGCAGCAGGAGCAGGATATTCAAATCAGGAGAATGCGATGTTTTATAATGTATTCGATCGTTATTCATTATTTTTTAATTCTGACCATCAACTTACAAAATGGTTAAAAATTGGCGAATCGTACCGTTTTATTTACACAAAAACCGACTCGAAATCCGGTACCAGTTTATCATCAGCCATGTTTGGCGTCCCGTGGCAACCGGTTTACGATGAGAGCAATCCGTACGGATATGCGGTTCCGGGAAGGGATATAAATGGTACATTCTATTCTTACGGATACGGTGCAGCCACCCGGACAAATTTTTTAGGAACAGCAGAGTTTAATAAAAGCAAACGAGATCTGTTAAGAAACCTCGGAACTGTTTATGCAGAGCTTTCTCCGCTCCCCGGTTTGCGCATAAAAGGAACAGTAAGCTTCGACTATTATACAAATGCCAGAGAAAGCTATTCGGAAATGGAACGCGGTTTATATGAGGTAGCCCGGGGAACTGTTTATCCCAAAAGTACAGGAAATACTTTTGGGAAAAGGGTTAATGAAAATATCAATATTGTAAAGGAATTTTTGATTGGATACAACAACAGCTTTGGGAAACACAATTTCGACCTCATCCTTAATGTTATGGATCAGCAGGTAAAATGGAACAATACGCAAATGTCAATCGACGGCGAGTCTCCAATTACCGACTGGGAACAACGCCGCATTGAAGAAGGCTGGCCAAACGAAAACAAAGGACTCTTTTATGAAAGAAACTTGTCGGGGTTACAAGGTTACATGGGAAGGTTGAGTTATAATTTCGACAGCAGATATTATATTGACGCCACTGTAAGACGCGATGGAACCTCAAAGTTTGGCCCTGGTTACAAATGGGGAACTTTTCCGTCTTTTGCAGCAGCCTGGCGAATTTCTTCCGAAAAATTTATGGAGGGATTTGAATGGCTCGACGACCTTAAAATTCGCGCCGGATGGGGACAAACCGGAAACCAGGAAACACGTGATTATGCCTTTCTTTCGCTGGTTAATATGAACCCGAAAGCAGGTTTTGGAAGCGGAGACGACGACGGTGAAGGTATTATTTATCCGGCTTCTGCACTTGGCGATTTCCCCATTGAAGATATGAGTTGGGAAACAGTTACCACATCCAATTTTGGGTTTGATGCAATTTTACTGGATAACAAGCTTTCTT
Source organism: Maribellus maritimus (assembly GCF_022267315.1). Taxonomy (GTDB): domain Bacteria; phylum Bacteroidota; class Bacteroidia; order Bacteroidales; family Prolixibacteraceae; genus Draconibacterium; species Draconibacterium maritimum. The sequence goes on along the minus strand of NZ_JAIKLE010000006.1, from coordinate 199,991 downwards.
TTACAGCAGAATATTACAACCGCCTGACAGATGGTATTTTACAAACAATTAGTATCCCAAAAGTTATCGGGGCTTTAAATAGTCCGGTGGTTAACCTGGCAAAAGTGGAAAATAAAGGTTTTGAATTCCAGGCAACCTACTCCGATAAAGTGGGTGAAATTGGATACAATATTTCAGCCAACCTTACAACAGTAAAAAATGTTGTTAAAAAGTTATATAACGGCCAGCCAAGTACAGACGGAAATAGCAGGATTGAAGAAGGGTATTCGATCAATTATATTTATGGCTACAAAACCGACGGCATTTTTCAAACCACACAGGAAGTTGAAGAATATCAGTCTCAAATTTCCGATGCCGGTCACGATGCACAAAAATCTCCGGGCGATATCATTTTTAAAGACATCCACGGCGCTCCGACTGATGCTGATCCGGAAGGAAGTTATGTACACAAAGAACCCGATGGAAAAATTGATGCCTACGACCAAACCTACTTGGGAAAAACCATTCCGGGATACTACTATGGTATCAGCTTAAATTTCGACTATAAGAATTGGGATCTCAATCTCGACTTTCGTGGTGTTGGCGATGTTCAGAGAATAAATACACTTGGAAAACAGAGTATCAGCGGCTTTGGCAGTAATTTTGTTTCGGACTATAAAAACCGCTGGACAGAAACAAATCCGGGCAGTTCAATTCCAAGAGCAGTACAAAGCGACCCTGCAGGCAACAACCGGATTTCTGATCGCCACGTAGAAGACGCCGGATTCCTGCGTTTTCAAAATTTCCAGATTGGCTATAACTTTTCAGGAAACGTAATTGAAAAAATCGGATTAAACAACTTGCGTTGCTATGTTTCCGGATCAAATATTTTTGTCATATCACCGTATTCCGATCTCGATCCGGAAGATATTTCCACACCAACTACCTTCTCGTTGGGTGTTAATTTAAGTTTCTAACAACAAATATGAATACCAAAATGAAAAATATAAAAGTATCATTTAGTTTACTGTTGATTTTTATAATCTCACTGATTTCCTGCGACGAATCAACAATCGACCTGGTCCCTATTGGAAACACTGAAGGTTCTTATTTTCAGAACGAAACCCAAATGGAAGAGGCCATTATGGGAGTTTATCAGAAATTATCGTTTTTCTACGCTTTTAGGGGAGGGCAAAACAACAATGTTGCTCCGGTATGGCATTTACCAGGCGATGATTTAACTACAAGTGCAAACTACGCATTGGAAAATTTTTCAGGGTTAAACGGAAGTAATGGTCAGTTAAGTCTTTTTTACGATTTTGCATATCAACTGATTGCAAGGGCAAATACAATGCTTCAGAAAATTGAGGAAAACGGTGATTTTGCTTATTCAAACCAGCCCGAATTAAAGGATTACCACAAAGGAGAAGCTTTATTTCTAAGAGCTTACATGTACTTGCAGCTCTGGAATGCTTTTGGAACTGCACCTTTGATCACCGAACGTATTGTAAATATCGAAAACGCTTATCCTCCAAATTCTCAGGGGACAGAGTTGTTGGATCAGGCGATTATTGATCTGCAGGAAGCCGCACAATTACTGCCTGATAGCTGGTCTGCTGAAATGAAAGGCCGTGTAACCAAAAACTCCGCACTTGGTCTCCGGGGAAAATGTTTGGTATTTCGGGGATCGGTAAACAATACCAATGAAGATTTTACGGCTGCAATTTCAGATTTTAATATGCTAAGCGGAATGAGTCTCACTCCTGTTTACAGTCAGAATTTTGATGTTTCTTATGAAAACAATGAAGAGTCTCTTTTCGAATATCAGGCAAATTCCTCACCCGGAAATGTGAACCCATTTGTTGGGGGTGCAGGCGGAAACGACGCATTTGCTGTTATTGGCGAAATTGCTGCTTACTACGGTTTTTTCACACAAAAACCATCGTGGATTGGAAATTCATATTATACAGCAACAAGTTCAATAAGAAATGCATATGAAGAAGGCGATCCCAGAAAAGACTATAATTTGAGTGCTGATGCCGAAGAAGCTTTAAATGTAAAGAAATACATAAAGAACACAGCCTATGCAGCAGGTTGGGGAGGTGAAGGAAATGAAGTCAGTATAAATAATCCACGAATTTTACGCTATGCCGATATCCTTCTTTTAAAAGCGGAAGCCATAGTTCGCTCCGGAGAAAATTTGAGTGAAGCAATCTCAATCATTAACGAAATACGGGAAAGGGCGAGAAACTCCACAGAGGACGAAACTCCGTCTTCCATTCCGGAAGATAAAGATATTTCTGAAAGCGATGCAGATGTTGTTTTGGAATGGGTTTTTGAGGAACGCAGACTCGAACTGGCTTTTGAAGAAGGACATCGTTGGTGGGATTTAAGACGTCGCCACATGGCAGGTGAAATTGATTTAAAATCACTGGATTTCCAATCACTATTGCCCGATTTTAGTTTTCAGGACGACAACATCAATTTTCCCTTGCCGGAAAAAGAAGTAGTAGAAAATCCGAACATGAATCAAAATACTGGCTATTAGTATAGTTTAGCTTTTCGGAGGGGCCATACGGTCCCTCTTTTTTACTATATTTCAAAAGTCATTAATTTTCAAAAGCAAAAGCGACAAAACTCACCAACAATAATATTATGAACCAATTACTAAAGCCTGTTTCATTTTTCCTGATTCTATTGTGGGCACTCAATTCTATGGGTCAAAACGCGCCCTGGGTTTCTTATCCTTCGGCCAACAATACCGGTTACGGAGTTTACCATTTCCGAAAAGCCTTTAATTTGAATAAAGTACCGGAGCAGCTGATTATCCATGTTTCAGCAGATAATCGTTACAATTTATTTGTAAACGGACAGCGTGTTTGTTACGGGCCGGCCAAGGGAGACTTACAAACTTATAAATACGATGTAATTGACATTGCACCGTTTCTAACAGCCGGAAAGAATCAGTTGGCTGCATTGGTTTATAATGGAGGAGCAGATAAACCACTGGCTTTTATTTCGGCGCAAACAGCTTTTATGTTGCGTGCTGAAAATGAAGACTTTAATGAATTAAATACCGGCAATGCATGGAAAGTATATAAAAATCCAGCTTACAAGGTAATTTCCTACAATGAAATGATTTTTAAAAATCGCTGGTTTTATGGTTTTTATGCCTGTGGTGGCGGCGATGAGGTTTTTGCGGAAAAATATCCCTGGGGTTGGGAAACGGCTGATTTTGACGACAGAAACTGGTTAGATACTGAACCATTGGTATTTGAAAAACAAGCTCCCTGGAACCTGGTTCCGAGAAATATTGCTTTTATGGATAATCACATTGAATATCCTGCCCGTATTCGCAAAATAGAAGGAATTGATATTCAAACCGAAAAATGGAACGGGCAATCCAAACTCATTATTCCTGCCAATACAAAAGCCTCTTTTTTAGTCGATTTCGAAACCTTTACCATGGGTTATCCTGAATTAACTGTAAACAATGGAGAAGGTAGTTCCATTCAAATAAAATATGCCGAAGCATTGTATGAAAAAGTAAATCTCAAGGCCCACCGCGACTCAGTGAACGGGCTTTCAATGTTTGGTGTTTGGGATATTTTTCACACCGACGGTGGCTTCCGAACTTTTCGCCCGCTGTGGAAACGTGCTTTTCGCTATGTCCAATTTAACGTCGAAACAAAAAGCAAAGCACTGGAAATTGTTTCGTTTCAAAATGAATATTCCGGTTATCCCTACCGCGAAATGGCAACTTTTGAAAGCAACAGCGACAGTTTAAATGAAATTTTTGAAATAAGCAAACGAACATTACGCATGTGTTCCGGCGAAACATATTACGACACACCATTTTATGAGCAATTGAGTTACGGCGGCGATAATAGGCCAATTTCGGCCATTTCAACATACAATTCAACCGACGACCGTTTACTGCGTGAAGTACTCCGTTTATATCCGCAATCGGAAAATAAAGAAACAGGCCTGTTTAAATCGGCATATCCTTCACGATTCGATTTTGATATGGGCGGCTGGTCAATGGCTTGGATTCAAACGTTGCGTGATTATTATTTTATGCGGGGCGACTCGGCATTTGTAAAACAATTTCAAAATAAAATTGAAGGTGTGCTTCAATTTTATCAGGAACATCTTGATGAACGAACCGGGATGATTGGAACGGTTTCCAACCAGAGTTTTATCGATTGGAGCATTACCCAAGGAAGTATTCCCCGTTCAAATGAAAAGAAGGAAATTAAGCAGTCGGCATTGCTTACTCTTTATTATGCCCACACACTTGATTGTGCAGCACAACTATTCCGGGAATTGGAATTAAAACAAAAAGCAAATCACTGGCAGGAGGTTTCCAATAAAATAAAAGTAGCAGTTTACACCAGTTGCCGAGACAATGAAAAACAGTTATTCCGCGATTATGCCGACAAAGAAATTTATTCGCAGCATACCAATGTTTTTGCCATCCTTTGCGATGTGGTTCCGCCTTCCCAACAAAAGGATTTACTAAATCGAATTTTAAGTTTTGACAAATTTGATGAAATGGCCAGTTCCTATTTTTCGTTTTTCCTGTTTAAAGCCATGCAGAAAACCGGGCAGGAAAATTTGTTTTTAAGTCATTTGGATTTCTGGTACAACTTCCTTCAACGAGGCCATACCACTTGTGGCGAAACGGGTTTTGCTTCGCACGATCGTTCCGATTGCCACGCGTGGAGTGCTCATCCGGCTTATTTCTTACTAAGCTCGGTTGGTGGAATAAACCCGGCAGACATTGGTTTCAAAACTGTTAAAATTACACCGCACCTGGGAAATCTGACTTCTCTGAAAGCCGACATGCCTCATCCAAAGGGCCGAATAGAAGTAGAATATGAAAAAAACAGGAAAGGACTAAAAACACAAATTAATTTACCTCCGGGAATGAAAGGTACTTTTGAATTTAATGGAAAAACCAAAATCTTAAATGAAGGGAAAAATAATTTCATTTTATAAAAAAGAAGTGATCTAAATTGCTTTCACATCCAAATTTCAGCTTCGATATTTTTCTTAAAATGAGTAAGATATATTTTCTTTAAACATTCAATTCTAAACCTATCTAAAATGAACCGAAAGAAAATCGTCATTACCTTTTTCAGAATAGCAATCGGCTGGCATTTTTTATATGAAGGCCTGGCAAAGTTGTGGATGGGAAACTGGTCGGCAGCCAGTTATCTGACCAATTCAACGGGACCATTTTCCGGCTTTTATAACTGGCTGGGCGGTTCTGAAAGTTTAATGAATATTGTAGACCCTGTAAACATTGCAGGTTTGATTCTTATCGGACTTGGATTGTTCCTGGGCCTTGTAATACGTATTTCTTCCATTTCCGGAATTGTTTTATTATTGCTTTACTATTTTGCATATCCTCCTTTTGGTGGCTCTATCTTTGGTTCGACAGAAGGCAACTTGTTTATTGTAAATAAAAATCTCATTGAGGCACTGGCACTTGTTGTTCTTCTGGTTGTTAAAGAAAAAGGGTATGGAATTTACGCCCTGAAATTTTTTCAAAAGGAAAATAAAAAATCTGAAACAGCCCCTGACCCCGAATCTCCTCAAAATTCAAGACGGGAAGCCCTTAAAAATCTGGCAACTCTCCCTGCTTTGGGCATTATTGGTTTTGGTGCATTCAAAGAACATGAAAAATATGGTGTAGATACGCTTTCGGGTGCAACCATTCAGGTTGGAGGTGCAGACATTAGCGAGTTAAAGGGCGAACTTCCGAAAGGAAAAATTGGCGACCACGAAATCAGCCGTTTAATAATCGGAGGAAATCTGATTGGCGGCTGGGCCCATGCCCGCGACCTGATCTATGTTTCCTCACTTTTTCGGGCGTACAACACCGAAGCCAAAATTTTTGAAACGCTGATGCTGGCAGAAAAAGCCGGAGTAAATACCATCAACATTGGTTTTCCCACAAATGAACTGATGCAGAAATACAAAAAAATTACCGGAAGCAAAATTAAAGTGATTTCGCAGGTGGCACCCGATATGGAAAACAACGACTACTTTGTTAACATCGACAAAGCCATTGATTATGGTGTTGATATTGTTCAGATTCAGGGAAACTGGTGTGACTGGCTGGTGCGCGACAACCGGATTGATGTAATCGAAAAAATGATGGATCGTATCCGGAGCCAGGGCTACACTGCGGGATTGGCGTCGCACACGGTTGATTCGTTGATTGCCTGCGAAGAACAGGGAATTATACCGGATTATTATATGAAAACCATGCACCACGATAAATACTGGTCGGCCCACCCCATTGAAAACAGGGTTCCTTTTGAGGTAGATGGTAAAAATTATTTGGATCACAACAGGTTTCACAATAATATTTTTTGTCTTTTCCCCGATAAAACAATCGAATTTGTGCAACGTGCCACAGTTCCGGTAATGGGTTTTAAAGTGCTGGCAGCAGGAGCAATCACTCCCGAAGATGGTTTTAACTGGGCATTTAAAAACGGAGCAGATTTTATATGTGTGGGAATGCTCGATTTCCAGATAGTAAACAATGTAAATACAACCAACCAGATTCTGAACAACCTGCAAGGCCGTACAAGAAAATGGTACGGATAAAACAATTTGAAAAACAACATATTATGAAAAATATAATACTTAGCTTCCTAATCCTTTTTTTATCCATGGGAACAATTGCACAAAATGACAACCAGATTTATCTGCTCATCCGCACCGATGATATTGGCTCTTTTCATGCAGCAAATCTGGCCTGCATTGAAACCTATCAAAACGGAATTGCACAGTCGGTGGAATTGATGGCACCCTGTGCCTGGTTTTTGGAAGCCACAAAAATGTTAAATGAAAATCCGGGATTTGATGTTGGAATCCATTTAACATTGACCAGCGAGTGGAGCAATACCAAGTGGCGACCCCTCACCCACTGTCCCAGCCTGGTTGATAAAGACGGCTATTTTTTCCCTCAGGTATGGAAGAATAACAATTTCCCGGCCGGCTCATCTATTCAGGAATCGGAGTGGAAGTTGGATGAAATAGAGCAGGAATTACGCGCTCAGATTGAAATTTCGTTAAAACATGTTCCGCATATTTCGCATATAAGCACACACATGGGATTTAATGGCTTAAATCCTCAAATTGCTGCATTGGTTAATAATCTGGCAAAAGAATATCAACTTGATATTAATACGGAGGGCCTCAAACGTTTTTCGGGTTGGAGCCGTAATGATGCATACAACGAACGAATCGACAAATTCTGTGAAAATCTGGAAAAACTTACACCCGGAAAATATTTGTATGTTGAACATCCGGGAAAAGAAGACGGAGAAATGGAAACCGTTGGTCATAAAGGCTATGAGGATGTTGCTACCGACCGTGAATGGGTAACGCGAGTTCTAACCAGCGACAAAGTAAAAGAAACCATTCAGAAAAAGAATATCAAATTGATTAGTTACAAGGATCTGAAAAATTAGTATCTTTAAAAACCGATAAGCAGCAATATTTCTAATCCAACACCTTAATATCTTCATTGTTGCATCTGCTTTTAGTTTGATTATGACAATAGTTTCCTTATTTACATCGAAAAACAACAATATACCAGCAATTTTTTTCCGTCGACAAACCAGTCAACTGCTGAAATTGCAAACCATTAACATACGAACATATAAATTAACAGAGAATGAATAATCGTAAATTTTGCTTTATCCTGTTTTTTCTTTTTTTGGTAGTAGTAGTCTCTAATGCGCAGGATCCCAATCGTTTCAAAACCCAGGTTGATGAACTTTTTAATAAAGAATACAATTTTAGCCCTGACAAAAAATTGGTGGTTTTTGCCGGAAGTTCAAGTATCAGAATGTGGAAAGACGTTCAGGAATACTTCCCCAATTACAATGTAATTAACAACGGTTTTGGTGGTTCACATTTTAGCGACCTTATTTTCTATTACGATAAGCTTATTTTAAAACAAAAACCGGAAATTCTTTTTATCTACGAAGGAGATAATGACATTGCCGGAAACAAAAAACCGGGCCTGGTAAAACGGCAAGCCAAAGAATTGTACAATAAAATACGCGTGGATTTACCCGATACAAAAATCATTTTTATATCACCCAAGCCAAGTATTGCAAGAGAGAATTTGAAAAAGGAATACATGAAACTGAATACGCGATTAAAGAAATTTTGCGACAGGAAGAAGAACCTTGATTTTGCGGATGTATGGTATCCGGCGACGGATGAAAACGGGGATGTATTTCAGGATATCTTTATTGAAGACGGCTTACATATGAATAAAAAAGGTTACGACATTTGGGGAAAGGTTATTTCTTCATATTTGGAATAAATTCATTTTAAGTATTTCTCTAAAAACCCCTGAGGCGGCGACAAAAATAACGAGACGGAAATAAAAGGTGAACCTGCAAGTTCTGACTCAATGAGGTATTTTTTGTCGGGCTTGGGAAATCTTTGATTTGGGATGAAATTGCTTTCAGAAACATTAAAATTCAAATTGTGCGAATAGCCAAATTCACCTTCAAACCAAATCCATTTTCCTAATTTATGAGTTACTCCTAAAGAAAAGTTTAGATAGGATTGGCGCAACTGCAAACTGTTAAACTCCTCAAAAGCCGAATTATTTAAACGAATGGTGTAACTGTTCCCCGATATTTTTGTTTGGGCGTAAACAAATGATTTTTCTGAAAATTTATTCCAAACTTTTATACTCTGTGGCAACATCATTTCCATCGCCATACTATTTCTGAAATTCTTCTTGAATAAATAAATTGGAAGCATAGTTGGCCTGCCCAGGGAATAACCATAATATACCCCAAAACCATGAAAGGTATGGCTGTCTTTTTTTATCCCGTAACCCGCGGCTAACGAAAACTTTGCCAAATCTTTAAAAGAGAAACCCTTATCACTTCTGTAAAAATCGCCAGCCAAAAATAAATTTGAACGTATTATAAAAGAACGATTTCTTGTGAGATGAAAAAAACCGTAAACTCCTCCGCCCAGCGTTTTCAGATTTCTGTCGTTCAAACTCACATACAGAGGGTATGAAAGAGGATTCTGGTCCTCAAAGTAAAACTGTTCATCTGTATATTTAAGGCTTCCTGTTAGTTTTATATCAGGTTTGTTTAGTAACGGAAATTTCAAACTCAAACTCGAGATTCTGTTTCCCGATATTTCCGCTGAACCATTTTCTGTTTCTTCAATATTTGATGAAGAGATAATGGAATATTGAAAGTTTACATCTGTTTTAATTTCAAATATTTTCGAAGGCAACCTGTTATCGAACAAAGGCATCCATTCGTATTTGGGTTCAGACTGCTGGGAAAAGCAAACCAGGTAAAACAAAAAGAACAAATATGTTAATATTATTTTCACTCGTAAGAAACGAACGATTTATCATATTATTTTTTCAGAATCGTTGCTCCAAGGTTTTTTTTCCCGTTGTTTTGTACTTTTTCCCAGTTCCTTTTTTGAAGTTCTTTTGTAATGTTTCTGTTTAAAAAACCATGCGTTATCAGAACTACCTGTCTGTTGTAGTTTAACCTTTGTTCTATAAAATCGGCAATTTGTTTCACTCTCATTTCAGCTTCCCTGTACGACTCATTGTATTTTTTATTCGTTCCTAAAAACCAAAAAGCGCGTGAAATACCAGTCCATGCCTTGTAGGGAAGAATCAATGGCAGACGTAATATGTGTAAATCAAACTCATCCAGAAAAGGAGAAGAAAGAATAGTAGCTGAGTCTCCAAAAAGAGTCCATCCCGTGGAAATGGAGCGGCTCAGGTTGCTTACATAGATAGTATCTGTTTTTAAATCAGGCAATTCACTCAAAATTCTCTCTGTATCAAAAGAAACAATGGGAGCAGAGTTGTATGCCTTACTCAATTGTTCTGCCTTTTTATGCCCAATCCATCCTTTTGTATCCAAGTTTACTTTTGCATGCCGTATCAAAATCACCTCCTGCCCGAAAGAAAAATTGACCGAACAAACAGTGGAAATGAGAAGAACTATTTTAGTAATTGTTTTCAATGGTTTATCCTGTTTTCTGAACCGGAAAAATACAAATTCAATTTTTCAAACTGTTATCATTTATTAATATTTTCTTATTAGCGAAAAAAAAGAAAACGATTTCCATTACTTTTGAAAAATAAACAGGCTATTACAACCTTGCAGAATGAGTTTAAAACCTAGATTAAATATTGGTCCAAAATTAAAATACAAACTAAGATTCCTTCTTTTTTCACTTGTTTATTGGAATATAGTCGTTCGAATAGCTATTTTATTGCGGATGCTGGGAACTCCAACCGACGATTTCAGAGAAGTCTTCTCTAAAGGAATGAGTTTCTTCGTTGATGAAGTGGCCGCTTCTTCAGTAATTATCTCGTTGTTTGCCCTATTCACCTGGACCACATTCTATTTTGTTTATCCCAAAATCATCGATAAATTTCAATTACGAAAGCTCACCATATTTGTTATCTTTTTTGATATTATAATTTTCTTTTTTATCGGCGTTTTGCTCGGGATTGTGCATTATAACGTCGATAAAGAATATGTATTCTGGGATTCACTTTCAAAGTTGAATACGTTTTTATTTAACTCAACAACATTGTTTTTTCTTATTGTAATTCTGATAGCAAGTTATGTTTATCAGCTAATTTATACGATAATTCATCAGAACAGCGGTAGTCCTATTGCAAAAATAATGATGGGTTACTATCAAAAACCAAGAGAAGAAAATCTTATATTTCTGTTTCTCGATTTGCAGTCGTCCACAAAATTTGCTGAAATACTCGGACACAAAAACTACAGTTACTTTATACAGGATTGTTTCCGTTTCCTAACCAATCCTATTATTGTCAGCAGAGGAAGGGTTTATCAGTTTGTTGGCGACGAAGCAGTGGTTACCTGGGACGCAAATAAGCCCGAAAGTAGTAAACGTGCAGTCGATTTCTTTTATCTTTTTGAAGAAGAGCTGGAAAAACAAAAAGATTATTTTGAAAAGAAGTATGGCCTGATGCCTGTGTTTACAGCCTCCATTAATACAGGAAAAGTGATGGCTACCGAGGTTGGTGAAATAAAAAAGGAAATTGCATTTCATGGTGATGTTTTAAATACTGCAGCGCGAATCCAGAAACAATGCAAAAGATACCGAAAGAATATCCTGGTTACACGCGACTTCGCATCGCAACTGATAAGTGCCAAAACGGAATACAGGCTAAACTATGTTGATATCGTAAAATTTCTGGGTAAAGACAGAATTGTAAAAATATACGAGGTATGCAGAGCTTCACAGTAAAAATGTAAAAATTTATCACTTCAGTGTATACAGCACTCTAAGCCCGACTCCCGAACCATAAATGCTCACCGGATATATCTTCAATGGATATTTCTTTTTATGAAATTCAGGAACAAGAATACCGGTAGCAGCTCCAACAGCAAAACCAGTAATAATATCAGACGGGAAGTGTTTTGCACCTTTATAACGTAAATACCCTGTAAATGCGGGAGGGACACAAGCCAACGCGTAAAACAGCTTTTTATGTTTTGCTTCCGGGTGTAAATCGTAGTATACTTTCACCATAAAAAAGGTTGAGGCGGCAACTACCGACGCGTGTCCGCTAAAAAAAGAATTGGTGGTATTTTCTCCCAACTTTTTTTCCATGTTTACATCAGGGTTATACATAAAAGGTCTGAGGCGTGGAATCGGAATTGATGCCGCCAAATAAGCTGTGGCATTTATAGCCTGTGTTTCAATATGCAAAAGCGCAAAATCATACCAAATACCTCTTACTTTCGGGTCAATATACATCAGGAGTGGAGACCACATCCCGGCCCGCAAAAAATAATCAGAGATGTTAAGTGCTTTCTCTCCTTTCTCCGGATCTATCCGGGCGGAACTTCTGTCAAACCACCAAACATCATCGGGTGTTAAAGAAACAATTCGTTCTATGTTTCTGGGATCTCTGTCTCTGAGATAATCTGTTCCGTATTTGCTTGCAAGTAATCCACCTACCGATATGGGGACATCCAGGTAATAATTCATTTTGTAGGGATTATAACTCGTTTTCGTACTGTCTCTTTGACCGGAAACCATAAATCCTGTAAGAAACAGTAACAAAAAAATGAATAAACTTGCTTTTTTTGTACTCATACAAAGCTAAATTAAAGAAGTTGTATCAAAACAAAAAAGAATATTCCACGCTTAGTGCTATTTCATCTCTGTTTTTTTATTTTTACTTAAAGTGAAATTATGAAACGGTGTCAAACTTTAATTATTCTTTTTTTTACTTTCTTTTTTTTAAAAAGTATAAATACAGCCGGCCAATCCGGGAAAGATTCCACTGTTTACAAAATAAACAGAAAAATTGAAGCTCCGGTAACGATAGGTTTGTTTGGCGCATCTTTTTTAGGATTTGAATATTTAAGAAACAAACCCAGGCTGGAATATAGTGAAGTTATTCAGTTAAGTGCGGATGATATCTGGTGGTTTGACCGGCCGGCAACCAGGCAAAGTGTAAATTTCCGTCATCGGGCTCATGACATTTCCGACTTTTTCCTAAACAGTTCGGTTGTTTTGCCCGGCTTACTTGCACTGGATAAAAAAATCAGAAATGACTGGCTGGATCTGTTAATTTTATATGGTGAATCTCACGCTATAAACACCGATTTTTATCTTTTAACTGCAAGCTCTGTTCTTCGGACACGACCATTTAATTATAACCCGGATGTACCGGTAGAAGATAAACTGGCCAGCGAAACCCGAAATTCATTCTTTAGCGGACATGTTTCTACTGCAGCAACGGCTTCTTTTTTTATGGCAAAAGTATATTCCGACTATCATCCGGAAATTGGAAATAAAAAATATCTGCTATTTGCAGCTGCTGTTGTTCCACCGGGCCTGGTTGGTTTTTACCGTTTTAAAGCAATGAAACATTTTCCTACCGACATATTAACGGGGTTTGTTGTTGGCGCTTCGGCCGGTATTTTAATTCCGGAATTACATCGTATTCAAAGAAAAAATCCCAATTTATCGCTCATTCCGTTTACCGGGAACTATAATGGGTTGAGATTAAGCTACGTATTTTAGAATCAGATTTGAATTCTATCGACTGATATTTCGGGTCTCTTTTTGATTCCCAACAGAGAGTTATTTTCAAAATTTACTTCAATTCGAAGCGCTCTTAAACCTGAGGCTCCGGTTAAATCTTCCAATTCAAAGTTTTCTACATTTTGGGAAATCAATCCCAATGAAATCAAATAGTCGATATATTTTTTGTACTCGGTAATCTCATCGGCATGTGAGTATATTATCGCAATTTTTCCCACTTCAGTTATTCTTTCCTTTGTAGCTTTTATCAGTGCCTTATCAATTCGCTTTTTTGTAATCTCGTAACGAATGTTGTAGGCACCGGCAACATCAAATTTCTTTTCATCTTGCCTGAACGCAATACTTAATGGTTGCGAATGAACGAGAATAAGCTGTGTGATATCAAGCTTTACCGGGAGTTCCGATTGTAGCTTTCTGATTTCCTGTGCTATTCTAACTTTTAACAACAGCTGCCACAACCGAATATTTTTTAAATAAATACTATTGTATTTCAGTTTCTTAACCAACGACTGTCCGATGTAGGCATTATATTCTACGCCGTCAGTACTGTATTTTTCAAAATAATGGGGAAAAATCTTCTGAGCGTCAATTTGTTCATCATCAATTATTTTTCCAATTACTTTATTTATTAAGGTTAAACTGTCTTCAAATTCTTTTCTTTTTTTATAAAGAACGCCATTTTCGGTATCAATCTTTTGAAGATAATCATTTACAGGTTTTTCCATTTCCTGAAATCTGTCTTTCAGAAGTTTAAAAGCCGGCTCAACTTCATTTTTCAGGAATTCGATAATAACAAACTCATCGCCCGCTTTTAATCCGTTTTTTACAGTTGAGATGAAATTTTTTATCTCGAAGTGGATGGCATCTAAAAATGGCATTTCATTTACAAGTTTGCCGTATTCAATAATTTCCCGGGCATATTCAAGTTGTTCCAAAAAATCGGACTGAATGGCTTTGTTTCTTTCGGTTGTTGAACTGTGGATATCAGAGGCACCAAAAATTGGAATGATGTTATCAAAAACCACGGGCTCAATTCCTGTCGATAATTTTTCGGTTGAATTTTCATTCATCAGGTTTACAACAGCCTCCCTGAAACGCCACTCCACTGACGGATGAATGGCTGTAAAATGTTGTTGAATAACCGCACTTTCTCTGTCTTTGCATTCATTCTTCGAACGTTTAAGTGCCACCGCAAACACAGGGAAAAGCTCTTTTAGCCGGCTTATCTTCACCATGTCTAACTCCCCTTTGTTTTCCGATGCAAATTCCAGCATGCCAACTGTTTCTCCGTCTAACACCAGGGGAACAATTACATGACTTCGAATTCCGTGATTTAAAAACTCAGCAACAACTCTGTCATTTTCTGCTTCATTAAAATCGTTGGTTATAACAATCTTTTTCTCCAACATCGCCTGTTCGTAAAATGTACCGGAATATTCGCGACAGGAAAGTTTCGAACGATCGATTAACGTTTTCCAAATCAATGATTTATTTATTGTGGAATCAAATTGATCGATAGCTGCCAATCCAATCTTTAAATTTGGCATTTCAATTAAAGCCCGAATGTGATTCTGAATCAGTTCAAACCCTTCGTTTGTGAGAATAGTTTTATTATCAAGCAGATTGGATTTCAATTCAGAAACAACAAAATCGTAAGTGCTTTTTGTAAATGAAAAATGTACAAACCCGTTAAATTCAAAATTTTCCAATGGAAGAGTCTCCCTCCAGTAGCTTAAATCAGAAATATTGTCTAAAAGTTTTTTTAATTGCTCATCAGTAAGTCTTTTCAACTTCCCAACCGTACCAACACGCAAATATTTATAATTAAAGTTCTTTCTAAAATATTGAACTGTTTGATTTTGTTCGTTGGTCAATTTAAAATCCAGGGGAATATTAAAGTCTGTTTTGTAATTGTAAATCTGTTCCAGAATTATCAAATATGCAAAGTAAATTTTAATAAGCTGCTTTTCTTCTAAGTCATGATTTTTTGCAATTTCAAGTTTATATTCATCTTTATTTGTAATGGCTCTTAATTGTTCTGTTGAAAAGAAGGTAGTTTTATGAAAAGGAACAGTTGCACCTTCCATTGCAGTGGTGCCGGTTAGCGGATTGATAACAAAAGCCATCATCTGGTCCACCAGATCTTTGTTTTTCTCCAGCAAAGAAATATCATTTATTTGAGTTTTTAGTTCAGGAATGTTGTCGAGCCCAGCCAAAAGTTTAGCTGCCGATTCAAAAAGCGGATATTTTCCATTTAAAACAATTTGTTCCAACTCTTCAATAAGGAACTCAAAGCTTAATGAGGTTTTTATAACGGTGTCATTTACATTACGATTTATCTTTTTCTGTGTTTTCATGCCCTTCTACTGTAATGTATATTTATCTTTTAATTTGTAGGAATAAAACACCAATCCTGCAAAATAAGTTCAATCAGTTATTTGATAGCGAAGTTTTTACAGACAAGCTGATGCTGCAAAGGTTAAGTTCGCTATGATAAAATGGAACGCTATCTGAGCTAAATATCGAACTTGGCATGCGAAAGATGCAGATTCTCCGCATCTTCCAGCCTGGGCAAAACGGTTTCTTTCTTTTTTTGAAAATGTTGCATACGTCGTAAAATACGGTCGAGCATTTTTACTGCTTTTTCAATGTAAGCACCTTTATTCAGCATCACGCATTCGGCACGCTGTGCCAGAGCAGCATCGGTAATTTCTGCCCGGGAGGGAACTACTTTTTTTGCCAGATTTTCCAATACCTGCGTTGCCCAAACATCGGGGACATGTGCAGCTTCGCAAATGCGTAGAATCTCTTCCTGAATACTTGCAAAATTCTTCCATCCTGTTTCGATCGCCAAATCTCCACGAGCTATCATTACTCCAATTGGAAAAGTTTGCATCGCCCGCAGCAAAATCCGCGGCAGGTTGGTGAATCCCTTCTGCGTTTCAATTTTCAAAATGATACCAATAGGGCTTTTATAAGTTTCCAGCTCATCCAGCAATTCCTGCACATCGTTTTCATTATTTACAAACGAAAAGTTCACTGTATCGGCATATTGGGCCACAAATTCCAAATCCACTTTGTCCTTTGGAGTTAATCCACTCACATTCAAATTGCTGTGTGGAAGATTAATCCCTTTGTCGGCTTTCAACTTACTTCCTGTATCTTTCGCATAGGTTATTCTAATATCCAGCTCGTCGTTTTTAACATTTTCAATAACCCCCTCAATTTTTCCATCATCAAAAAATATGGGTTCTTCTACCCTTACATCACTAAAGACTTCGGGCAAAGTGCATGAAATATGAGCAGGCTGAATTAATTTTCCGTTTTCGTCGTATTGTGCCGGTTCTCCCGGATTCGTATTTTTGGTTAAAACAAGCGTATCACTGATTTTGAGCGGAATATACTGCTCAATCGGTAATAATTCTCCAACTGTATCTTTGGCTTTTTCTGATTTATCGGGGCCAAAAAGTTGAAGTTCAGTGCCGGTAGAAACATAAGCAGAAGTAAAACAAAATCCTTCTCGACCATTTCCTTTTCTTCCGCCAACTGTTATATCGATCTTTTTATTCCGGGTATCATTTAAGCGGATAATATCTCCTCTTTTTATTTCTCTGAACCACTCTTCCTTTACGGGAATATGAATTGAAATATCATCAGGCAGTAAAAAATCAGGCGGGGCAATCCAAATTCTGGCAGGATTAATCACATTACCGGAAACATCTTTTTCAGGTTTTATATGAACGATTTTTGGGCCCGGTTTTATAGAACCTGTTCGTAATTTTGGCCCACCCAAATCCATCATTATTTTGCAGTTTTTTAGCTGCTTCTCACTAATCGTTCTTACATTTTGAATTATTTTCTCCCAGGTTTCTTTGTTATCGTGGGCACAATTAATACGGGCGCTGTTCATCCCCGACTTTAAGAGCCGGCTCACAAAGTCTCTGTCTTCGGCAGCAGTTTCAGGTAGGGTAACCATAATACGGGTTCGCCTTCTTTTCGATTTATACCCAAACATCAGTTTCGTGTTCCTCGCCAGAATTTTTTCGCTCTTTTTAAATGAAATAATTCCCTTTCGCCTTTCAGGAGTTACTTGTCCCAACAACTGGTTCTGAATTGAACTCATGGAAAGCAAACTTTTTAATACATGGGCTTCAATATGAGATAAACTTGTCAATCCCAAATCGCGTAAATATCCCTGTAACTCATCAATGTCGAAACTGCGAAAAGCCAGATAATGAACAAGATTTATAGCACTTTTGCGGTATACAGGATGAACACTTTCAATTTCGTCACGATATTCTTCTTCCATTTCCCTCACCTTGTAAATAATGAGGTCAATTTTTTCTTTTACAAAAAGAAGCCTGTCTGTTTGGATCATTTTTATTTTAAATGTTAGATATCAACAAAAGCCAACACAAATGTCAAAACCGAAATCACAATTCCAACCATAAAAACATTGTAGGCAATCCTTAACAGTTTGTACTTTTTCGCCAGCACCTTACCCAAAAAATACTGGTCTTTAATCATGGTGGAATACAAATGCTCGTCATTTTTCATTAATTCCTCAATTCCCCACTCATATTCTTCCAAATTCATATTATAGAAATTTCCAAAAAACAGCAGATTAACTTTATTCTTTTTTATGTCTTCTTTGTTAAAAGTACCCGAAGAAATATTTGGCCGGGTAGAAAGAATAGCAAAAATGATAGTGGTTAAAGCAAAAAGTAAAAATACTAGTGTTGGTAAAATCAGGTTCGGAATTTCTTCAAAGCGGGTAACCAAAACAGTCATAATAATTGAAATCATGATTGCATTAACCGAAATAAGAATGTTCGACTTATTATCGGCAATAGAACTCAGGTTAATTTGATTGCGGGCAGTTAACCTGAACATGGATTCGACACCACGGGAATATCCTTTACTTTTTTTCCCTTTTGGGACTTTATCAAGCAGTTCCTGTTCTTTTTTCTGTTCAAGCATATACTTTAGTTTTTCAATTCTTTCAAGGTTTTTTTGTTTCTTGGGAGCCAGTTCTTTTTTAGCGAAATCAGTGTGATACGAATATTTCTGAAAAAACTCTGCTGATTTTTCGTAGAACTTTTTCTTACTGACCTTTTTGTAAGAATGATTTTTCCATTCCTGCCTCATTTTTTCAATCCGGTCAAAATAATCTTCTTCGGTTAGGTGGGAGAGATCCGCATCGCAAATTACTTTTTCCATTAACGTTTTTGGCTGCACCTCAATTTTTGTGGACAGGATGCAGTTTTTTATCAGCTCGATCCGGGGTTGGTCGACTCCTTTTGAACGAAGAAAATCCTCCGCCTTTTCCGCCCCAACTCTTTCATGATTTCTAATGTCAATGGCGTATCCGATGTCGTGAAACCAGGCTGCAATTTTTACCAAAAGTATTTCTTCCTCATTCAACCCGACATTTTTGCCAATATATTCAGCTTTCTCAACCACATACTTTGTATGCTCCAGGTTATGAAAAGTAAATTTTCCAGGAAGATTTTCCTCCAGAAACTGCATGATAAATGTTCCCGCTTCGTTTACCAGTTGTGTATTTATGTTACTCATTGTAAAACATTTATTTTAAAACAAATAACTAAGTGTAAAATCAATCAAGTTATCTTCTTTCGATTTTCCGTAGGTTATTGTAACTGCTGCGGCGTTAAATGGAGAGATCCAAAGTCCGCCCCCATATCCCTGATGCCATCTATTTGAATTTTCGCCATCTGTCCAAACTCTGCCAATATCGTTAAACAACAGCATCCCTGCCTGTCCGTTAAAAAGATAACTATGAATATTCTTTAGTTTCACTCTGAATTCTGTGTTCTGATAAAACGATTGATCGCCGGCAAACCGGTTACTCCTGAATCCTCTGAGATTGGCTTTTCGTCCCAAAAAGTTGGAGTGAAAAAATTCATAATCTCCCACATTTGTTGCGCCTCCAAAACGAAATGCAAAAACAAACCTCGGATCTTTTTGAAAACTAAGATACAAACTCAAATCCGACTGTAGCTTCATAAAATTCTTTCCTTCGCTTTTTAAATTATGATATGCACCTGCCTCAGTTTTCCAGTAAATACCCCGTTGCGGTATCGTTTCATCGTCTCTGGTATCGATTGTAAAGTTGGCATTTATTCCCGTAAAATGGTGGGCGTTGTATGCCGATTCCGGAAGTACACCGGGATAAAGTTGCCCGACAAATCTTTCCGTAGTATCAGTTACATCATAATATTGATAAAATGCCCCCATAGAATAACTGACGGATTTATTAACCTGATGATACAAAGCCGGATTCAGCCAGCCATAGATATAACGCACCCGATAAAAGCGTTTGCTGTCTGTTATTTTTTGCGTTTCATTTCCGGGTCCGTAATAATTATCAACGCTCCTGGGAATACTTATGTTTGCATCCATTTTAAAATCAAAAATTTGCGACACAGATGTAACCAATCCTTTGTAAGCTAATTCAAATGCACCAGTCAGGAATGCAACTTTCCCTGTAAACTGATGAAAGCTTGAATCTCTGAAGTTATAATTTTTTATACTTACACCACTACCTAAAAATACCCCATCGTCGATGTTGTAGCCTCCAGTTATCAGAGGCATGGTCTTGTCAAACTTAAATTGTTTCCGGTTGTAGTTGTCGATACTTTTTTTACTGCTTAGATGCATCCGGGTCTCGCTGCCTGGTTTTAGCTTGTTTTTTTTGTCTTTTCGCTCATAAACAATGGTTTTTTTGCTTAGCCCTTTTACAATGGATTTGTCTTTTACCTTGTCCTTATCCTTACCTCCGATAATTCTGATTTTTATTCCTTTTTCGGCCTCACCGCTCAGTTCAAACTCATCCTCGTCTTTTAAACCGTAAAGTCTGATTTCCTTTGTTTCATCGGGCAGAAAAGTTCTTTCATACAGTTTTTCCTTTACTTTTCCTTTTTTGTCGCTCAAAGCAAAAACTTCTACTTTTGTATTGCCGTTCTGTTGTCGTTCCACCAGAAACAAATCACGTTCATCTGTTCCAACTACATCAACTTCTTTTGATAAAAAGCGATAAAACTCATCAGCGTATTTTGGGAGTAAATCTCTCCTTGATTTTAGTTTCTCTTCAATTTCTTTTCCCGATTTGGCATAAATCCCGGGGGGCAGTTCAGAGATGGCTTCGTGAATAACAGAATCCGTAATACAGGTTTTAATGTCTTCCGCAATCTCGATCCAGTTTTGCAAATCCGGTTCTGAAAGAAAAGCACGGTCGAAATAGCGGGAATTAAATCCGAGCCCAACTACATTTTTGATAGTTGAATCGAAACCCTGGAATTTTGGAACCACCCATTTCCGGGAAGCAACCCACATTAGCGGGCCTTCATTTACAAAATATACCTGGTCGCGATCGCGGGGAATCGGTTTGTAAATTTTAACTCCGTCCTCGTTAAAAGTAGCCCAGCGCCACTGGTCATCGTGCCTGTCCCAGTCGTTGAGAAGAATATCCAGCAAACGGGCACGTAAAACAGCTTTTTGATCTACCATGTGGTCATGCTTGTCATTGGTCTTTTTGATTGTTTCCGCAGTGTTCACAATGTCTTTTGAATAGCCAAAACTTTGAATATCTTTTCTGTTTCCTGCCGGCCGTTCTTCAAAAAGAAAAATGTCGTTGGCAATGTCTTTTCTGTATATTCCCAGACGTGGATCATC
Organism: Maribellus maritimus; assembly: GCF_022267315.1. Classification (GTDB taxonomy): domain Bacteria; phylum Bacteroidota; class Bacteroidia; order Bacteroidales; family Prolixibacteraceae; genus Draconibacterium; species Draconibacterium maritimum. The sequence goes on along the minus strand of NZ_JAIKLE010000006.1, from coordinate 179,186 downwards.
AGTAACCCATACCAATTTTGGGTTTGTATGCATCACTCCCGCTGCGTCGGCCAATTTGGGAATTGTGACAGCGGCATAAGGATGCGAAGCCGAAATACCGTCCTGTACCACATCGACTGCGATGGTATTTTGCATTTCTTTTGATAAAGCTTTCTCAACAAATTTATTTACCGAGCGCAAAACGTATTGTTTCCCGTCTTTATCTTCCAGTCTTACAGAACGGGTTTGCTGGCCTCCGCCTCTTTTTATAATTGATAAACCGCCTTTTTCTGCTTCGATATCAAACACCGGAAAATCGACTGCTGTGCTCCACACCTCGCGGTAATTTTCACCCATCAGAAAACGCTGGACTTTTCCAATCTGGTATAAATCAGTTAACTTTTCATGTACAATGCTATCGGTGAAATCGATATCTTGAAACGTTGCTTCCGTCTTCTCTGAACTAAATAACGGTTTAGAATACAACTTCTTATTAAAAAGTAATTTTTCGGAACCATTGTTTTGGGGACTAAAAAACTGTAACCAAACGTCACCATTTTTATAAAAAGATAATTGGGCAAAACCCACGGATTGAGCAGCAAAATCGGCTTCCTTTTCCCGTTCAGCAATAAAAGTTCCTTCGCCGCCTCCGCCACTTACAATATGGTGCAAGCTATCTGCCTGAAAATACTGTAAATTGTGTTCATGCCCCGCTGCGTAAATTACATTCGGATATTTTTCAAGAATCTCAAGTAAGTTTTGTTTAAATAATTTATAATCCGGATTGGCCAAATCCTGGGGGTCTCCAAAATATTTCCTGTGACCGGTATAAATAAATCCGGGTAGTGGAATATACAGCGGAGGCTTTGCTTCCATAAACGGAAAAATATTCATCAGAAAAGGAAAATAACCGCCGTGATTACCTACGCTAAATAAAGGATGATGCGTAGCGAAAACTATTTTTTTATCTGTATTTCTGCGAATTGCATCTTCAATCTGAATGTATAAATCGTTTTCATCTTCGATGTCACAATCATCGTCTAATTCAGGTTTCTCAAATCTATGAAACCACCATTGCGAGTTAACAACAATTAAGGTAATATCTTCTGTTAAATCAATTTCAACAGGGCCGGGGCAGCCTTCATCCGGCAGATATGTATTCCCGCGGTCAAGAAAACTTTCAATAAATTCTTCCTGCTGAATAACCGATTCCCAGCCTTCTTTACCGCCGTTTGCCCAGTCGTGGTTTCCCGATAAAAACACAATTTTTCCCGGATGTTCTTTTATCCGGTTCAAAATTGCTTCGTGCCGGCGAAGTGATTCTTCAAAACCGGGCTCCTCTTTGTCGGGCAATCCCCTTGGGTAAACAATATCTCCAAGAACAACCAATGCACTTTTTTCACCTTCGTTATCCAACTTATTTTTTAACAGTTCAAGATTTATATTTTCAATCGGGTGTTTTAAGTCTCCAATTAAAAAAATAGAATAAAGCTTTGTTTCAGGGGGCTCAGTTATTTCGCCGGGCCATTCCCTGTTTTCTGCAGAATAAAAAATTTTCTGTGCCACCGCAGCCTGCTGAAACAACACACAAAATAAAAAGGTGAAGATTGTGATATATTCTTTTCTTTTATTGCCCATCGTTTGTAAAAGGTTGAGTTCTCATCGAAAACACAGAAATTCGACCACTGGTTTCCTTGCCTTCATTCGAAATATACAGTGTGCCATCAGGGCTAAAACAAATTCCTTCCGGCTGCGGATGAATTTTTGTTTCCAGTTGGACGATACACTGTAATTCTTTTTCAGAAGAATATATCATCAGCAGATTTCCTACTGAAGCTAAAATATAAATATCGCCGGTGACGGGATGAATCGCTATTGCTGAAGGCTGAAATGTAAGGTCGCCTTTGGCATCGTCGAGAGAAGCAAGCAGTTCAACACCCCATTTGGTAATGGTGTTGTAATTTTTAAGGTCTTTTATAAAATCAAGCCGGATGACCAGAAAAGGATCTAAATCGAGCAAATTTGTTTTGATATCGTATTGATAAATCGCCTTCTGGTTTTTTCCACTTTTATCATCCACAAAAGGGTGCCCTTTACAGGCAATCAGCAGTTGTTTTGAGGGTGGGTAATAACACAGCCCTTCAGCATCATTCTTTTTGGTAAGAATGGTTGGATACTTTTCAACATCATCTTCATTTTCATTCAGGTAATTGTTCACCTTGTATAATGTGCCATTGCTTTTTAATACCCAGGCGTCATTCTTCACAATCTCGATGGCTTCATAATCGCCATCATCTTCAAAATCAATTTTACGCTCTACATCTCCGGTTAGCAAATTAAAAATATAGATATTCCCTTTTTCATCCTGAATGCAGGCCAGCCGGTATTTGTCAATGTAACTCAATCCCGAAATCTCGTTCAGCTTTTTAGGAAGTTTCCATGTTTTGTTGGGACGATTTAAAATATAAGGAAGTGTATAGGACTTATTTTTGAATAATTCGTTTTTCTTTAACTCCTGCGCATTTGAAACGCCATAACTTATTAAGAATATAAGTAATATTACATTTTTAAAAAGCTGCATTCTTACCTTAATTGTATTCATAAAGTCCATCTGGATACCAAATTTAGGAGATTACATTATTATTTTTAAATAAAATGCAATTTTTTATCCGGTTACAACTGATGCATCATCTTTACACCAAATTGTTTTCCCACCTTAACATTAAAAATAAAAAGGACGGGTTTATGCCCGCCCTATTCTTAAACTTATATATATATGTATACTAATATCCGTCGTTTTGTACTAAATATCCTTCTACGATAGAAGTGCCGTCAATAGCCGTTTGAGGAATTGGGAAAAGACGTTTTTCAACATCACTGTTCGTCTTTTCTATTAAGGGATCTTCATATTTTCCAAAGCGTATCATATCTGTTCTTCTTTGATGTTCCCAATAAAATTCGAAACCGCGTTCACGATAAAGAATATCCAGATTAAGCTCGGTTAAAGGAGGAGGTGTAACTTCTGGTCTGGCTGTTCTTGAGGCCCTTACAAAATTTACATCAGCAAGCGCTCCTGAGTCATCTCCTTTTTGAAGTTTAGCCTCAGCCCGCAACATATACATGTCTGCCAAACGTACAATTACGAGGTCATGTTCACCCTTATTTGTTCCGTTTGTTGACACTGAACTCCACTCGTATTTTTCAACCCTGTATCCTCTGTTATAATCACTTCCTTCAGCTGTAAAGTCAACCTCCAAAAGATAATCAACATATGCGTCAGCTGCAGCCCTTCTCACATCTTTAACCGGACCAATGTAGTATTCTCCTTCCTCATCAACAAAAAAAGGCTGTTTATGTCCGGCATTTTGCAAACCATATTGAAGGCCTCTGTATATCCCCCGGTTTAACTTAAAATCTTCAGCTGAAATTGTTGAGTCTTCCGGAATAACCAATCTTTCCCAAAAGAACCTGCAATCCGCGTCAGCAGGATCAACATCACCGTATGCATCTACCCAACTCTGATAAAACTCCTGAGTAATTGCACCACCATCTGTTCCATCGCCATCAGGGTATAACGGATTACCATAAAAACTACCTGACATGGACCAGTAACACATACGATTGTGAGATGTACTCAAATCTGGCCGCTGATCTATCGCAAAAATTAATTCACTATTCGTATGGTTATCATTGTCAAAACAAGCAAAATATTCAGAGGACATTGTATAATCATAATCATTAATAACTTTGGAACTGTACTCAATTACTTTATCCATATCAGCATCAGTGAAATCAAAACTGGTTGCATAAGGATCGCGCCACACAGCAGCGTTCATGTATAATCGTGTTAAAAGTGCATAAGCTCCCCCTTGTGTCAATCGTCCAGGACCGACATCTGTTTTTAAATCGCCTATAACAGCTTCAAATTCATCACGAATGTATTCAACAGCATCACCCCCACGCAAAACAACGGAAAGCTCATTCGGGTCATCTTTCTGAAAAGCGATTCCCCATAAATCCAACATCAACATATTATAATATGCCCGCATTCCTCTTACTTCTGCCAGAAATGTTTTTGCAGTGGCATCTGTTTTTGCCAAAGGTGTTAAAGTGGCTATAGCGCTAACAGATCTCGAAAGCATGAGCGTGAGATCATTCCAGGTATCCCTAATCTTTGCGTTTGTTGGAAGGCATTCATGTTCATGTAATTGGTAAAATACACCTCCATCATACCAGTCTTTTCCTCCTCGTGCAGGTAGAATTCCTTCATCTGAAGAAATTATCTGAAGACAAAATAAATGTGTATGCAAAAATAGAGTCGAGAGATTTGAATAAACAGGGGCAACTACGCTGGTTACAATTTCATCCTCGGAAACACTGCCTGTCAGAGATTCGTCGAGAACCTGCTCTTCAAGGTCCGTACAACTCCAATTAAATAACAGGGCCAACGACAGGATCGTAAATTTTATCTTATTTTTCATTTGAATTTTCTTTTAAATTAGTTAAAAGGTTATGTTTAGTCCAATTACAAATGTTCTGGCTTTGGGATAGCCGTTGTCGTCTATTCCAAAGGATTGTACTCCTCCGGTTGATTTATCCTGATTTACTTCAGGATCAAACCCACTGTAATTTGTTATCACAAATAAATTCTGACCTGTAAGAGACAGGCGCAGTCTCTTCGCCCAATTTCCAATACCCAGTGCATTTGTATCAAAATCATATCCTAAAGTCAAATTGTTCAAACGAAGAAAAGAACCGTCTTCGAGATAACGTGTCGACACGAGGGCTGCGTTTGTAATAGCTTCTTCAGGAAACTCAAGCGCTTTAGCTACTACATTATTTGAAGTAGCAAGCTGGCCTTTATAAAATTTGTTCATAGCTGTATGGTTATAAATCTCATTGCCAGACACTCCATTAAAATTAAGGCTTAAATCAAATCTTTTGTAACTCAAGTTTGCATAAAAGTTGTACATTACATCGGGCAGTGCACTTCCAACAACATAACGGTCATCGCCATCAGTCTCCAGGGGAGGCTCGTATGTAGAAAGACCATCGGAGCCAATTCCGGTGAATTTTTGCATATAAAAAGAGCCTATCGGATAACCATTTATCATACCGTTAATTGTGGCACCCGTTTGACCCGAACCCGAAGCTGCTCCCGTTGTTAATACGGTAAACGGAGAATCTTCAACCACATTATCAATAAATGTTGCATTTGCTCCAAAGGAATAAGAGAATCCGTTATCGTTCCAGTGTTGATAATCCAAAGCTATTTCCAATCCGTTATTGATGATATTCATCCCTTCAACATTGGTCCAGTATGTAGGCGCAGGAGAAACCGGATCAAATGAAGGCACCTCGACCAGAATATTGTTCGAAACTTTATGGAAATAATCCACAGTACCGGAAAGTGCACCATCAAACAATCCAAAATCCAAACCAACATTTGTTTGGGTAGAAACCTCCCACTGAATGTCAGGATTTGCCAAACGTGTATAAACTGTTCCAACCGGGTAAACCCCAGTTTCAGATAATGGATAACTGTAAGAACCGCTGTTTGAAGACTGGAAAGACTCTTTTGTAATCTTGGGTGGAATTTCCTGATTCCCGGTTTGTCCCCAGCCGGCACGAAGTTTTAAGTTGCTAAACGGCAACGATTCCATAAAAGATTCTTCTGAAATTCTCCATCCTGCAGCAAACGACGGGAATGTACCGTATTTGTTATTTCCCCCAAATTTTGATGAACCATCTACCCTGACCGTTCCTGTTACCATATATTTTCCCTGGTAACTATAGGTTGCTCTACCAAAATACGATTGTAACTCATTAATCTGTGCCCAACCACCGGGACGGTTTGTTGCGAGGTCAAGAATTTGCCCGTTACCCGGATTGTAACGGGGTTCAATATCATTAGCTTCAAACTGGGTTATATTCCAACTCCGTGATCTTGCATTGTCTTTTTGATAAGAATACCCTGCCAATAAACTAATATTATGGCTCTCAACATCTAAAGTATAGGTCAGATAGTTTTCTATAAGGGTATTCGTTCCGTTATAAAAAGTTTGTTCCAAGTATCCCTGAACATAAGGATCCGTACTTGGCATTTCCTGTGCATCAGAATCGCTTGACCTGTTCTCGTATCCAAAATTGAGTTTGTATATCAAGCCGTCAATAATTTCAAATGAAGGAGTTATGTTGATAATCATTTTACGGCTCTCACTAAAATCTGTGAATAGTTCTGCCTGGCTGAGCGGGTTTATCAAATCCGGATATTTAATTGGCTCGCCATTTGAATCATAAGCCGGATATGTTGGATTAAAACTAAGCATATTGGAAACCACTGTTCCCATATGAGCATTTTCACCTTTTTCGATGGTAGAATTAAGGTTAAAATCAATCGTTAACCTGCCATCCAGTAATTTTTGAGTTGCATTGACTCTTCCGCTATATCTTTTAATACCTGTATTAATTACAATCCCCTTCTGATCAAGATAGCCCAGGGAAGCACGGTAGGTAAGCTTGTCTGACCCTCCCGACATAACAAGATTTTGATCCTGGGTAATTACAGTTCGCGTTAATTCATCCTGCCAATCAGTATTTCCTCCTCTGTCTTCGAGTATACCACCAATTTCAACAACCTTTTTGCGAAACTCGTCTGCACTTAAAACAGGCAATTTCTTTGAAATGCTAGATATTCCAATATTTGAAGTGATTGATACATTTGAAGCACCTGATTTTCCCCTTTTTGTTGTAATCAGTATTACTCCGTTTGCGCCCCGGGAACCATAAATAGCCGTTGCTGAAGCATCCTTTAAAACATCCATCGTTTCAATATCCTCGGGATTAATAAAGTTTAAAGGGCTTGTTCCTGACCCTGTTCCTGCAAGTCCAATGGGGAACCCATCAACAACAAATAAAGGACCTGACCCCTGACGAATGGTGCCCTGTCCCCGAATAGTAATTCTCTGCCCGCTTCCCGGCGCGCCACTCGACGATGTAATATTTACACCGGATACTTTCCCTTGCAACAACTGCCCGGGAGATGTTGTAACTCCCTTATTAAAATTTTCACTTCTTACAGAAGTAACCGCCCCGGTAATATCCCGCTTCTTTTGACTTCCATAGCCGATGGCCACCACTTCTTCAATCCCGATTGCCTCCTGCTGCATAACAATGCTAAAAAAAGTCTTCCCATCCACACTAACTTCCTGAGACCTTTTACCCACAAAAGAAAATAAAAGGGTTTCTGTACCCACCGGTATATCAAGTTGAAATGTTCCTTCGGCATTGGTGACAGTACCGACTGATGTACCTTTCGCAACTACAGAAACACCGGGTATCGACACACCGTCATCGTCGACTACAACCCCCGTAACTTGTTTGGTTTGTTGCTGCATATCTTCCAATTTACCCGTTTTCTTACTCAGAATAATCTGATGACCAGCAATCTCCGCGTTAACGGATGCTTGTTCTTCAAGTTCTTTTAATATCACATCAAGCGATTCATCTTTCGCATTGATGGTAATTTTTTGATCATTACGAAATACATCATCCTGGTACAAAAAATAAAAATCAGTCTGGTTTTCAATTTCCTGAATTAAGTCCTGAACCGCTACATTTTTCAAATTCAGGTTTAGTTTTGTAGACTGGGAAAAAGAATTCGCCCACGAAGCTGTAAAAACCAAAAACGAAAACAGGAGAGTTAGTTTCATTTTTCTAAAATTTAAATTCTGCCCTTCCCAAATGAAAAGACACCTCATTCGCGATTTTTTCATAGATTTGTTACGTTTAATTTAAACAATAGTTAACTAAGTATTAAAACCGGAAGGTGCTGGAACACCAGCCGGTTTTTTTTTATCTCATTTTATAGGTCGTTTCATTTATCTTTTCAAGTTGAACAGATGCTGTTTTTGCAAGCACTTTTAATACACTTTCTTTATCTTCTTCCAGCTTTAGTTTTCCTGAAATTGTACGAATTCCCAAAACCGGATCTGCCAGTACAATCCGAATATTATAATAGCGCTCCAGTTTTTTGACTATCCGGCTTAAATCTGAAGTTTCAAAATTCAGATAACCTACATGCCATGACACATAATTTATTACATCCACTGATGTTATTTTTGTTTCAGAATTTTGTTTGTTATAGGCTGCTCTTTGATTGGGTTCAAGGATATACTCACTATATAAAAGATGAAAACCATTTCTTCTTATTTTTACTATCCCCTCCACCAAAACTGTTTCTATAACATTGTCGGAAGGATAGGCAGAAACATTGAATTCAGTACCCAAATCTACTACTTCAACTTCATTGGTTCTGACTATAAATGGAATTTCGTTGTTGTGCTTAACTTCAAAATACCCCTCTCCAATTAAAAGGACCTCTCTTTTATTTTTTTCAAAAGCAGAAGGATAAATTAATCGTGAGCCTGCGTTCAGGTATGCAAATGAACCATCAGGTAGCTTTATCGAAGCATTTTTACCGTAAGGAACTATCAATTGATTTACATCTGTTTCAGAGAAATCGGTTTTTGAAACTACTGTATCTTTTTTATTAATAACAATCTTTCCGTTGGGCTGGTAAACGATTTCAGATTCTTTCTCCGGAATCTGAACATTTTCGCCGTTCCCCAAAATAAGCTGAGCATTTCCAACCGACTGCATTTCGGTATTTTGTTTATAAACATCCAGATAACTAACCGGTTTCCGGTAAGTATAAAATACAATTCCCAAGGTAAAAAACAGAACTGCAACAGCAGAATACCTGAGAACACCAAAAATTACCCGAACTGTTGTAAATTGCTTTTTCTTTTGATGTATGTTATTTGAAATTTTGGAAAATAGTTCGTGTGGAATATCTTTTAAATCCTTTGTTTTTTTTGATTTTAACGAAAGCAATACTATCCGGGACTGTTGAATCTGATCTTTTTCCTTAGGATTCTTTCTGATGAACTCCTCCCAGTAGTAGTCCAGTTCTTCATTTGGATTAAAAACCCATTTTACAAATTTTTGATTTTCGAAATATGATAAAAATTTCTTCATTTACTAATGCTTAGCTGGAAGTAGGAGTCAATAATCGTCAGAATATGGACATGATTGGCTAACTTTTTTTGAAAAACAGTGTAAAAAACACTTCAACCGTTTTGGGATCCAAAATTTTTCTAAGAGCAAGAAGTGCCCGATATAATAACTTTCGCGAAGACTCAACCGAAATTTTCATAATCGCTGAAATCTCTGTGTACTCCAGTCCTTCCTCAAATTTCAAATAAATAATTTCCTTTTGTTTGGGAGATAAATTGTTTACTGCGACTGAAAGCTTTTCCTTTAATTCATTCGAAATATCAAAGTCAATTAATTCATTCTGAATATCATAATTGCTATCAAAATACTTATTTTCAGCATCTTCAACTAATTCAATGGATTTATATTTATTTTGTTTCTTTATTTTTTTAATCAAACCATTTCTGAACGCAACAAAAAGATAAGCTTTTAAATTTCCGATTTTTTTTCCGGTCTTTTTTCTTTTGAGAAAAAGGTCGAGAAACATTTCCTGGATGCTGTCATGTACCAAATCTCTATCCTGACAAAGTTTGTAACCGTAGGAAAGCAACCTCTCAATGTATTGATGGTATATGGCGGAAAACACTTTATCGTCACCATTTAAAAACAGGTACCATAAAAAATCAACACTTTTAACATTGTTATCCTTCATCCAAACTTTTGTTAACGTTTCGAAAATTTCAAATGCAACTAAATCCAATTTTCAACTCCTTATCACATCCTCCTGCTACAAAGGAATATCCAAAACATCGATATCAGGTAGAAAAATTGTTAAACTTTTATTTCATTTTTAATAAAGAAACAACGGCCTGCTATTTCTGATAATGAACGAGCAGGCAGAAAAGTTGGACCACAAAACATAAAATCAAAATTTGAATTATGTAACATTTCTTATTCTATCAATACCTCTTCTACCTTTACCGGCCGGCCTTCAGCTACCGATTTCTTTGCTGCCAATCCGATTGCAATAGAAAGTAATCCGTCATTGCCACCAACCGGCATCTCGCTCCCGGAAACCAAGGCCTCAATAAATTCGCTCATTTCCTGATTGTACGACGCATCATAACGTTCGAGGAAAAAATGCAGAGGCAAGTCTCCTGAAATCCCTGATTCCGTATACAATTTATGGTTGTTGGGAAAGTTATTTTCCGCCTGTGCCATTCCTTTACTTCCAAACACTTCCAAACGTTGGTCGTAGCCATAAACTGCTTTCCTGCAATTATCGATTACCGCCATTGAGTCGTCTTCAAAAGTCAGCGTAATAATTGCAGTATCAATATCTCCTGCTTTTCCAATTTCCGGATCGACCATCACGGCACCCTTGGCAAAAACTTCTTTTACGGCTTTCCCTGAAATAAAACGTGCCATATCAAAATCATGAATTGTCATATCAAGAAACAGCCCACCGGAAACTTTGATATACGAAACCGGAGGCGGCCCGGGATCACGGCTGGTAATTTTAACAATCTGAACTTCACCAATCGCGTCATCTTCAACCAGTTGTTTTATTTTTTTAAATTCAGGATCAAAACGTCTGTTAAATCCAAGCATCAATTTCACGCCTGATTTTTCAACGATTTCCAACACTTCTTTCACCCGGTCCAGCGATAAATCGAGCGGTTTCTCACAAAAAATCTGTTTCCCGGCATTTGCTGCTTTTACAACATAATCGGCATGTGTATCAGTTGGCGAACAAATTACAACCGCGTCAACTCCTTCAACCGCCAGCAGTTCATCAAAACTTTTTACAAAAACCGGCACATTAAATTCATCTGCAATTTTTTTTGAAGCATCTTCAACATCCATTACAGCCACAACCTCAATTTCGGGAAAGTTTCTGCACAAATTTTTCAGATGTATTTTTCCTATTCTGCCCAAACCGGCAACAGCTACTTTTATTTTACTCATTTTGGTTTATTTTATTCTGTTAAAGTCCAAGTGATTTAATATATTGCCTGTTCCAATCGGCACATTTTTTTGGTGATCCCATTCCGGGAAGGACATCCTGTTCAACCACTATCCAGCCCTCGTACCCTCTACTTTTGAGAATGTTAACAATAGCAGGAAAATCAACATTCCCTTTTCCGAGTTCACAAAAAACACCTTTTTCTACTGATTTAAAATAGTCGTACTTATTCACCTGTGATTCCTTCCCAACTCCTGGATCAAAATCTTTAAAATGAACATGCCATATCCGGCTGTAATATTTTTCCAGGGCTTCAACCGGGTCGCCACCTCCAAATGCAAAATGTCCCATGTCAAGACATAATCCCAGCAATTCGGGATTGGTAAGTTGCATCAGTTTGTCAACCTCGACAGCCGTTTCTACATAACCTCCACAGTGGTGATGAAAAACAGTCCGCATTCCAAATTTGTCTTTTACGGCTTTGGCTACCTCTTCCGCACCGGAAGCAAATATTTTCCACTGCTTTTCATTCAAACCCATTTCCGGTGTTATCCGTCCCGCATTTTTGGTTCGTACTTCAACAGAACCATTTTCATCAGCCAAGACAATAAAGGCATTTCTGTAACCAGCATTATACATCAACTCTGCTGTTTTTAAAGCAAGTGCAACACCCTCATCGTGAGCTTCCGATTTTGCCATCGCAACGGGAACAAATGCACCGAGCAATTGCAGATTTTTGTTCTCCAGTGCTTTATTTAACTCATCCGGATTTGTTGGCATAAATCCCCAGTCGCCCAGTTCGGTTCCGGCATACCCGGTTTCCACCATTTCTGAAAGGACTTGTTTATATCCCAGCGATTTTCCTTCCAAATCAAATTCGAGGGCTCCCCAGGAACAGGGAGCATTAGCTATTTGAATCATAACCTGATATCTTTTAGAATTTTCTTGTCCATTCTTTTGGCCATCGTTCGATAACCACTTTTGTTTGTGTAAAAAACTCGATGGCGTGTCTTCCCTGCCCGTGCAAATCACCAAAAAAACTGTCGTTCCACCCACTAAAAGGAAATTGTGCCATGGGCGCTGCAACTCCAATGTTGATTCCGATATTCCCGGCATTTGCACGGTTTCGGAATGTTCGTGCATTGAGTCCGCTGGTAGTAAACAAACAGGCCATATTTCCGTAGCTGTTACTGTTTACAAAATCAATTGCCTCATCAATTGTATTCATTGGCAGCAAACTCATTACCGGGCCAAAAATCTCGGTTTTGATAACTTCGCCATCCAGCGGAACGTTCTCGAGGATAGTTGGTTTTATAAAGTTTCCCTTTTCAAAACCGCTGATGGTAGCATTTCTTCCATCCAAAAGCAAATTTGCTCCTTCATCGATTCCTTTATTTATAAGTTGTTCTACCCTTGTTTTACTTTCGGGGGTGATAACCGGCCCCATTTCCACTCCTTTCTTGAGACCAAAACCCGTGGTTTTCTTTTTCGCCGCTTCAACAAGCGAATCTCTTATCTGTCCGTTCTTATCACCGACAGTAACAATATTTGATGCTGCCAGACACCGTTGGCCTGCACAGCCATAAACACTGTCAGCAATAATTTTAGTTGTCATTTCAATATCGGCATCGGGCATTACAATTACCGGGTTTTTGGCACCTCCCTGTGCCTGCACTCTTTTGCCGTTTGTTGTTCCACGTTGATAAATATACCGGGCCACTTTTGTTGAGCCAACAAAACTTATAGCTTTTACTTCGGAGTTATCAAGCAACGCATCGACACTCTCCCTTCCGCCATGCACCAGGTTTATCAATCCTTTTGGCAAGTCCAACTGATCGATTAGTTCAAACACTTTCATCATGGTTAGCGGCACTTTTTCCGACGGTTTCAGAATAAAACTGTTACCACAGGCAAGTGCATAAGGCATAAACCAAAAAGGAATCATCCCCGGAAAATTAAAGGGAGAAATGCATGCACATACTCCCACTGGCTGCCGAATCATAAATTCATCTATGCCTGTTGCGATATTCTCAGAGAACTCGCTTTGCATCAAGGTTGGAGTAGCACAGGCGGTTTCTATATTTTCGATTCCACGTTGCATTTCCGCAACCGATTCAGCATAACTTTTTCCGCATTCAAGTGTAATCAGTTTCGCTATTTCTTCAATGTTTTCCTCAATCAGCTGTTTTAATTTGTAGAGTGGCTGTACCCGTTTCATCACCGGTACATTACGCCATTCCTTCAAAGCTACACCGGCAGCCGAAACGGCCTCTTTCACATCCAAATTTGTGTTCTCTCCAAATGGAACCTTTGCCAGTATTTCCTGGCTTGCGGGATTAATGACGTCTTTTGTTTGTTTTTCCCTGCTTTCCTGCCAGGTTCCGTTGATATAATTTTTTAAAACTTCCATATTGTTGATATTTAATTTTCAAGTTTGTCCGAGTAGTATATAAATCATTATTGTAATCACGAAGAGCACCACAGAAAGATGGGGAGTATATTTCCAGGGAACCATTTCCATTTTTACCGGAGCAGTACGAATACTGTAGTTCTTACGTGGATAAAAGTAGGACACCGTGTACATAATTATGACATTCAACACAAATTCGATTCCCCAGTTATGTATAAAATGAATATCGACCTTTAATATGAATGTGGTAACGATATAATAAATCAAACCAAAAATCAGTGCCGCTTTTGCCCCCACTGCTGATATCTTTTCCATAAAAAATCCTGCCAGCATAATTGTGGCTATGGGAATAAAAAATATACCGTTCAATTGCTGGAGGAGCTGATACAAACCTTCGGGAGCTTTTGCAACCAGGGGAGCAGCTAGAATTGCCGTAACAGCTAAAATTGATGACAAAAAACGTCCCACCCAAACGAGTCGTTTTTCCGCAGCATCTTTTTTTATTAAACGTTTATAAACATCAATACTAAAAATTGTAGCGGCGCTGTTTAATACACTGTTGAAGGTACTTAAAACGGCCCCCATCACGACGGCTGCAAAAAATCCTGTTAAATACACCGGGAGAACCTTTTTAATCAGGGCAGGATAGATGAGATCCTGATCATCGTACATAGAATCTCCAAAATAGTAAAATGCGATAACACCCGGCAGAATAATAATTATTGGCACCAAAATTTTTAAAACTCCGGTAAACAATAATCCTTTCTGAGCTTCTTTCAGATTCCTGGCTGCAAATGCCCGTTGAATGATGGTTTGGTTCATTCCCCAAAAATAGAGCTGGTTAATTATTAATCCGGTAAACAAAACTCCAAAAGGCATTACCGAATTCTTTTCACCAATTACATTAAACTTTTCAGGAGCATTATGAAATACTTTTAAAAGGCCATCCATAATATTCCCGTTACCGATACCAAACAAAGCAATTACCGGAACAAGAATACCACCGGCAAGTAACCCTATTCCATTAATCGAGTCAGACAGAGCAACAGCTTTTAATCCACCAAAAATGGCGTATACCGAACCGATTATTCCGATGCCAACCACAGTTATCCACAATCCTTCTGTTTGGCTTACACCCAATACCTCCGAAATATTAAAAATACTTTCAAGGTTTATAGCGCCGGTGTACAGAACAATCGGTAAAAGCGTTACTACAAATGATATTACCAAAAAAAGCGCAACCAGACTCCGGGTAAAACCATCGAAACGTTTTTCAAGATACTCGGGAATGGTTGTTAAACCCAGTTTCAGATATCTGGGAATAAAAATAACAGCTGCAACAACCAAAGCGAGTGCAGAAGTCACCTCCCAGCCAATAATTATAAATCCATTTTTGTAGGACGAACCGTTCATTCCGATCAAATGTTCGGTGGAAATGTTGGTAAGTAACATTGAACCGGCAATGATTACACCTGGCAAACTTCTGCCACCAAGAAAATATCCGTCGGAGGAATCCATTTTGTCTTTTCGCAGTTTATACCAGGTATAAAAAGCGACAAAAGCCGTAAAGCCAATAAAGGTAAGTAATGTTAGCATAGTTTAGGATGTCACAGTTTTAGTCAGTTAAAAAAAATATCTTTGTTTTTTCTTTTGTTCATCATAGTTTTTTCGGGCTTTTTTTACTGATTTCGATTCAGAAACTTCGGCTATGGGCACGTCCCACCAGGCATAACCATAACCTGCAATTTTCCTTTCGGGTACTGTTTGTATATAAATAACCGTGGTGCGTTCTTCCGTTTTTGCCATTTTTAAAGCTTCGTTAAAAGAGGCAACATCTCTGGTTTTATATACTTTGGCACCCAGACTTTCGGCGTTTTTAGCCAAGTCAACAGGCAGGCGTTCTCCTTCCAGTTGCCCGGAAGATTTATCGCGATATAAATATTTTGTACCGAAACCTTCGCTTCCGATCGATTTTGACAAACCGCCGATACTTGCAAATCCGTTATTATCAATTAATATGATGGTGAGTTTGTATCCTTCCTGCAGAGAAGTTATAATTTCAGAAGGCATCATTAAGTAACCACCATCACCCAAAATCACGTAAATTTCACGATCGGGACAGGCCATTTTTGCACCCAGTCCGCCTGATATTTCGTACCCCATACACGAATAACCGTATTCCAAATGAAAGCCTTTTGAATCGCTGGTACGCCACAATTTGTGTAAATCACCCGGAGCACTCCCTGAAGCACACAGAACAACATCTTTGGGCTCAATAAAATTATTTACAGCACCAATCACTTCCGACTGACTTGGAACTTCCTCTCCGTCAGCCTTGTATGCTGCCGCTACCTTTTCGTCCCAGCTTTTGTTGAATTCAGCCACTTTCTTTCGATATGCTTCATCTACTTTATAATTTTCAAGTTTTTCAAGAAGCTCTTCCAAAATTACTTTTGCATCGCCGGTAAGTGCCAGTCCGCTGTGTTTATAACCATCAAATTCAGTAATATTAATATTGATGAATTTTACCTTTTTGTTTTGAAAAGCTGTTTTTGACGCGGTTGTAAAGTCGCTGTACCTGGTACCAATTCCAATAACCAAATCGGCAACAGAACTTATGGCATTGGCACCTTCCGTTCCGGTAGCGCCTGTAGCGCCAAGATTGTGCGGATCGTCATACGGCAACGAACCTTTTCCGGCAAATGTTTCGCCCACGGGAATACCTGTTGAATGGACAAAGTTTTTAAGCGCTGTTTCCGCTTCGCTGTAAATTACTCCGCCTCCGGCAATTATCATCGGATTTTTTGCCAGACGAATTAAATCAACTGCCCTCTTTATTGCCTGAACATCAGCACGCGGCCGTGGTACATGCCATACTCTTTTTTCAAACATTTCAGCAGGAAAATCAAAAGCTTCAGCTTGTACATCCTGCGGAATACAAAGTGTAACAGCACCCGTGTCGGCAGGTGAGGTTAATACACGCATTACCTCCGGGAGTGAAGTTATCAGTTGTTCGGGCCGGTTTATGCGATCCCAGTATTTTGAAACCGGTTTAAAACAGTCGTTTACTGAAATATCCTGCGACGATGGCGACTCAAATTGTTGAAGCACCGGCGCGACAGTCCGTTGTGCAAAAATATCCCCGGGCATCAACAAAACCGGAAGACGGTTTATGGTTGCTCCGGCTGCTGCGGTTACCATATTCGTAGCCCCTGGACCAATAGAAGAAACACACGCAAAAGTGGATAAGCGATTTTTCATTTTGGCGTAACCGGCTGAAGTGTGTACCGCTGCCTGTTCGTTCCGGACGAGGTAGTATCTGAAATCGGGTTCCTGTTGCAAGGCCTGACCAAAACCGGCCAGGTTTCCATGCCCAAAAATTCCAAAACAACCCGCAAAAAAGGGCTGTTCTATTCCGTCTCTTTCAGAATACTGATTTTTGAGGTATTTCATGGTTGCCTGCGCAACCGTTAATTTTATTGTTTCCATTTTAATAGAATTAAAAT
This sequence comes from Maribellus maritimus, assembly GCF_022267315.1. Classification (GTDB taxonomy): domain Bacteria; phylum Bacteroidota; class Bacteroidia; order Bacteroidales; family Prolixibacteraceae; genus Draconibacterium; species Draconibacterium maritimum. The sequence continues at coordinate 162,328 of NZ_JAIKLE010000006.1, read as the reverse complement.
CCACCTTGTGATTCAATAAATTCGAGAATCTCATTTTCGTAGGGTGTAAAATTGGCGCAGCCCAATTGGGTAACCACATGTGCTCCACAGGCATTTCCCATCCGGCAGCACTTATACCAATTCCAACCTTTCAGATAACCATAGATAAAACCTGCCGCAAATGCATCACCGGCACCAAGAATATTTACAACCTCCACCGGGAAACCGGGAACTTCCTGAATGGTTCCGTCCGTTAGATAAACAATCGCACCACGCGAGCCGGTTTTTAATATCAGTGCATCAACGCCAAAACTCAAAATTCCCTGGATAGCTGCGTCAATATCCCCTTTTATTTCGGGCGCGGAAATTTGTTGGTGGCTTATTTTTAACTGTGATTCATGCGTTAGAAAAGCCGCGAGTACTTCTTCTTCGGTTCCCAAAACGATATTGGCATTTCGCATAAATGCGCGGGTAGTAACTCCAAATGCGCGGATATCGTGCCATTGGTCAGCGCGAAAATCAAGATCAAGCATAACCGGGATTTCATTTTTACGGGCTATTTCAGCCGCCAGAAAAGCAGAACTTCGCGTTGGTTCAATATTCAAAGCTGTTCCCGATACTTCCAGCATGCGCGACTTTTCGATCCCTGCTTTCAGCACATGATCGATGGTTATTTGCGAGTCAGCACAATTATCGCGGTAATACACCAGCGGAAAACGGTCGGGTGGTTCAATTCCGAGAATAACCGCTGAACTTCTGGCTCCGTCAATTACAGGTATATTTTCTGTAACCACTTTTTCCTTTTTCAAAAAATTTAGCAAAAAATCTCCCACCTTGTCTTTCCCAACCCCGGTAAGCAAAGAGGCATTTAATCCCAAACGGCTGCACCCCACTGCGATATTCAGAGGTGAACCACCAACAAAAGCATGGAAACCAGGTATCTCTTCAAACGGGCTACCCACTTCCTGCGAGTACAAATCAATGGATGACCTTCCATACGTTGTTACGTCATAAATTTTTTCCGGCTCACTCATATTATTTCAAATTATTCATTTCGGCTGTTACAACAGGTACTCTCGGATCAAGTCCCTTCCACGAATTGTATATCCATTCGTGTTCCGGATCGTCAGTATTGGCAAGCGACTGGTCGCTTCCGGTTAAAAAATTAAGATAATACACATTGTATCCATGTCCGGCAACAACGGGGTGATATCCGCCAGGAACAAGTACAATATCGTTATTACGAGCAACGGCAATTTCATCCAGACTTCGGTCGTCGTTGTATACCTGCTGAATAGCAAATCCCTGTGGTTTGTCTATTTTATAAAAATATGTTTCCTCTAGACATGCCTCCGTTACATTGCCTTTATCATCCACTTTTCGATCGTCGTGTTTATGCGCCGGAAATGAGCTCCAGTTCCCCGATGGCGTGTAAACTTCCACCGAAACCAAACGATGACAGTCGAATCCGGGTTGAAGCAAACTATTGATCTGACGTGTTGCATTATCGCCGCCACGAATTTCAATGGCGGCTTCCTCCGGGCGTTTAAAATACGCAGGATGGTCTTGATCCGTCTCACACCAACCGTAAGCAATATCGAGAACTTCGCTTTCGGCGGTTAATTCAAACTTTGTGTTCCGCGGAAGATACAGCGAATGGGCAATTCCGCTAAAAACGTCTTTTCGCCCATTTTTTGTTTCCCAGTTTCCTTTGTCGGATTTTACGGAAAAATTACCTCCAAGTAAAATAATGGCATATTCATTACCCTCTGTGTTTCCTTCCCATATTTCGCCTTTTTTCATTAACCGGGCCTGAAAATTTAAATACTGCCAACCTGTTTCTTCCTTTAAAACACTCTGGTAAATTCCGTTATTCGGCTCTGGCTTCGCCAATAATCTGTATTTTTTATCTCTTATCATGATTTAACTTTTAAATTCACTTGCTTTTCCTATCGATTTGAACAATTCAAATTTTTTGATGCAAAACATTTCAAACGCTTCCATATATGATTTCCCCGGAACAATGGGATCGAACTGAGCCGGAGAATACTTAAAAAATTCACGAACAACACGCGTCCAAATCAAACGGGCATCGGTTGCAATGTTTATTTTGCACACGCCAAACTGAATTGCCTTAATGATTTCATTGTCTGAAACTCCTTTTGCATCAATACCCAACTGACCACCGGCTGCATTTATTCGTTGTATCTCATCCTTATTTACTGCCGAACCGCCATGGAGAACCAGAGGAAATCCGGGTAATTTTTGCTGAATCTCTTCCAGAATATCAAACTGAAGTCCCTGTTTTCCTGAAAATTTATATGCACCGTGGCTTGTTCCAACGGCAACCGCCAAACTATCGCATCCGGCTTGTTCAACAAATTCAACAACTTCGTCTGGCTGTGTATATTTTTTATTCTTTTCATCCACAACCAAATCATCTTCCACACCACTTAAAACCCCTAATTCAGCTTCAACCGAAATGCTTTTTTTATGTGCTTCTTCAACAATCTCTTTGGTAATTTTCACATTCTCATCAAAGGGTTCGTGTGATGCATCAATCATAACCGAGGTGTAATCTCCCGACCGGATACTTTGGAATGCATGTTCTTTGTTTCCATGATCGAGATGAATGGCAAAAACTGTTTTGGGATAAATTTTAGCTGCCGCCGAAATCATTGCAATCAACATTTCAGAAGAAGCATAATTTCGGGCAACCGGTGTGGTTTGAATAATAAAAGGAGAGTTCGATTTTTGAGCTGCAGCAAACAATCCGTGAATTTGCTCCATATCCCAAACGTTTACCGCAGCAATTCCATACCTGCTGTAACATTTTCTGAATAGTTCACTGGTTGAAACAAGCATTTTTGCCTTTATTGATTTAGTTATACTTCCTAAATTTAAATCATTATTTATACTCAATACAAATAAAACAGGCAAAAACTTTATGCAAAGGTTTGCATAAAAAAGTATTGATTCAGAGCAAAATAATAGGGAATAACAAGAAAAAATGAAGCGTTGGAAGCAACGTATATTGTTCCAAAATCCTTCTATTTATCTGGAAGAGCCCCGAACAACCAATTCGGGCAGCAACGTTTCAATTCTGAAGCTTGAGATCTCATTTGAAGCATTAATCCTTCTCATTAGAAAACGGGCAGCAAGAACTCCCATTTCATAGGTGGGCTGCCAAACAGTAGATAAGGAGGGTTTAAAAAAAGAGGAGTGTGGATCGTCATCAAAACCAATAACAGATATTTCTTCAGGAATTGTTATTCCCGCCTCTTTTATGGCATACATTGCGCCAATGGCTACACCATCATTAATTGTAAATATGGCATCGGGAGGATTGGGTAGCGCCAGAAGTTTTTTTGTGGGGTCGATCCCGTGTTCGGGTGCAAATCCACAACTTTCAACGATATATTTTTCATTTACCGGGATGTTGTATTTGCTTAAGGCATCTTTGTATCCTTTTAAACGATGCCGCGCTGTGGAAAGCGTCTGCTGCCCGGCAATGTGTGCCACTCTTTTACAACCGGTCTGAATCAAATGCTCTACAGCCTGAAAAGCACCATTGTATTCATCAACAAAAACTTTATCCACTTCAATTCCTTCGCAATCACGGTCAAAAATTACCAAAGGAATATTGTTGTCAGTTAATATTTTTAGGTGACCAAAATTTTTAGTTTCAGACGATGGAGAAATTAAAAATCCATCTACCCGAATGGATGTAAAAGTTTGAATAATATTTTTTTCTTCTTCGTAAGATTCGTTTGACTGGCTGATAATCATATTCACTCCCAAAGGGTTCACCATATCCTGGATTCCGTTAATTACCGAAGAAAAAAAATAACTCGTGATTTCAGGAACCACCACACCTATTGTGTTGGTTTTGTTTTTCAGTAAATTAAGAGCAAGTAAATTGGGTTGATAGTTTAATTTTCGGGCCAGTTTTACTACCGCCTTTTTTGTTTTTTTGCTTATTGCAGGATGGTCATTCAAAGCACGCGAAACCGTTGAGGGAGAAACCCCCAGTTGATTTGCAATTTCAGTTATGGTGGTACGCGACTTTTTCATGCCAAGCCAAAAATGTCCGGTAAATGCTGTCTAAAAACGATGACGCCAATTTAGTTGATGTTTAACAAACTACCTAATTCTTCCATGGAATAAAAAACTTCTGCACCCAACTTCTTAAATTCCTCTTCTTTCAGTTTTGTTGAAAAAGCATACACATCAAAACCGCCTGCCCTTGCAGCTTTTACACCGGGGATACTATCTTCAACAACAGCACACTGTTGGGGAGAAAAACCCATTTTCTTGGCGGCATGTAAATAAATATCGGGCTCGGGCTTCCAACTTCCTATGTCATACGAACTAAAAATATTCTCACCAAACTTATCAGCAAGGTTTGTGGAAGTCAGGTTAAGTTTAATTTTTTTTACCGGTCCGCTGGAAGCCACGCCAAAAGGTATTCTTAGTTTTTCAATGATTTCATGAACTCCGGGAACAGGTTTGAGGTCGGTTTTGAAGGCCTGAAAAGAACGTTTTCTGAATTCCTCTTCAAAATCCTCTGGTAAATCTTTTCCCAAATGTTCCGTAAAAAACTTCAAATTTTCTTTCATCGAGGTGCCGGTTATTTGCTCCAGAACCGTTTCCTGTTCCAGTTCACATCCCAATTCCGACATCATTTTCCTAAACACTTTGGCTGAAATTGCCTCACTGTCAACCAACACCCCATCGCAATCAAAAATTATACATTTATATTTCATACGAATTATTTTTACAACCACTGCATCATATCTACCCAAAAATGTTGCCCTAATCCAACGGTAAAAATCAGGAACCCCATAATTCCATGAACTATGGCAGTGAACAGCACGCTTCTGGTTTTATCGTAGAGCCAGGCCAAATATAATCCTGCAAAAAAAGTCAAAACCAGCGAAAGCACACTGAAATATACAATGTGTACAAAACTAAATGTTATCGCACTGGCAAAAATCAGAATCCATTTATTTTGAAACAGACGGGAATATCGCATAAAAAAGAACTTTCGGTAAACGACTTCCTGTCCGTAAGCTGAAAATACGGGATAAAACCCTAACATTGCCAGCCAAATTGCCGGATTTCCACGCGGGAGATTGAACAAATTTTCAGGCTCAAAAATCAATACAAAAGCAAGTAGAAAAACTCCGGTTGCGATAACAGCCAGCAGTTGTTGCAGCCACATTTTTTTTGAAATATTCAGACGAACCAAGTCACGCAAATGAAAATCTTTTTGTTTTCTGAAATACAAAATTAACGCAACTAAAACAGGCAATAAAATGGAACTGGGATGAATAATATTCTCCTCAAAAAACAAAAACAAGGGCACACCAATAAACAGAATAACAAATTCAGTGGCAAGAACAATTTTCTTTTTTACCATTTTAGAAATCTGATAAAAATGTAACTCCTGTAATTTTTTCTGAAAGTTCCCATAATTTTTTGGCATCTGCAAAATTATGCGAAGCTTCATTTGACTTCACTTTTACAGGATGCCCTTTCATTTCCCTGAATCCGTCAGGCCCGTAAAACTCTCCTCCTTTCACATTCTCATCAACTGCGGCACGAATTTGCGGCAACGCACCCATTTCAGCACTCTGAAAAAACGGATTCAAAAGTACTTTCAAAATCTTAAACAAAAATTTCTTCTCAAGATAGCGGGCCAAGTTGGTATCGGAAACTCCGGGATGAGCAGAAACAGCCTTCGCGTCTACTCCGGCGGTTTCCATTCTTCGCTGTAACTCGTATGTAAATAATAAATTAGAAAGTTTCGAGCGCCCGTAAGACTTTGTAGGACTGTAATCTTTGCCGTTTTTAAAAAGAAGGTTATCAAAATCCACTTTACCCTGTTTATGCGCCAAACTGCTCACGTTTACTATTCTCGAATTCGGTGTGTTTTTTATCAGTTCGAAAAGCTGCCCCGTTAATGCAAAATGCCCGAAATGGTTGACCCCGTTTTGCGCCTCCAGGCCGTCTTTAGTTGTAAAATAGGGAGTCATCATTATTCCTGCATTATTCAAAAGCACATCTATTTTTGTATACTTTCCCTTAAAATCATCAGCAAATTTTTTAATGGATTCAAAACTTGATAAATCAAGTTGCATCACCACAATCTTTCCTTTGGTCTCACCAATCTTGCTTTTTGCATTCTCTCCATTTTCCATCGATCGGCTGGCGAGAATTACTTCGGCTCCTTTTTGTGCAAAAGCTTTCACCGATTCAAAACCAAGTCCGCTGTTTCCTCCGGTTATAACAATTACTTTCCCCGTCAGGTCTGGAATATTTTTGCCTGTCCATTTTCCGTTTTCCATGTTTCTTTTATTTTGACAATTCAATTATATCTTTTGCCTTAAGCACATTCTGAGGAAAGCCCCGTAGCATTGAATTTATCATTGCCTGCCCTATTTGAGTAGTACTAACAACCGAATTTGGAGCCAAAGTTTTGACAATTTTTACCAGCCACATAAAATAATTATACATAAACCGGTAGCTTTTTGTTCTTGATTTAATACCACGCAATGGAATTATTATTCCGGGCCTGAACATAAATGCCTGATTAAACCCCAGTTTCAAAAGGTCGTTTTCAGTTTTTCCTTTTACCCGTGCCCACATTACTCTGCCACTTTCCGAAGAGTCCGTTCCTTGTCCGGATACATAGTTAAAAGTCATTTGCGGATTATTTTCCAGAAGTGTTTTTGCCAGAGCCAGTGTAAAGTCATACGTTATTTTTTTGTACTCTTCTTCCTTCAAACCAACCGAACTTATTCCAAGGCAATAAAAACAGGCATTGTAACCAGTCAGCTGACTTTTTACTTCAGAAAAATTGATAAAATCTTTGTGAATCAATTGCTTCAGCTTTGGGTGATCTATTTCGAGATGATTTCTTCCAACAGCTAAAACTTCCGATATTTCCGGATGATCAAGACATTCCAGCAGAACACCTTTCCCGACCATTCCGGTTGCTCCTGTAACAATTACTTTTTTCATTTTATAGGTTTTAAATGAATTTGTGTTATTTCACTTTTTGTCCCCACACGCATTGGCGGGCCAAATGTTCCGGCACCCTGCGAAACAAAAAGTTTTGTTCCATTAAAACTGTGCAAGCCTTTGTTATATTGAAAAATAAGACCTGCAATATATTTTATCGGGAAAAGCTGGCCTGCATGTGTATGCCCCGCCAAATACAAATCTATGCCGTGATTACTTGCATATTGAATTCCATCCGGACTGTGATGCAACAATAAAGAAGGCTTGCTTTTATCAGGAGAGAGACTTTCGAGTATACTTTTTATCGTGTTTTTCTGTCCCGATGCATGCATATTAAATGTTTCACTGTCGGCTGCCATATGATTCAGTCCTATGATCTGTAACCCATTCCAATGATAAATCTCGTTTTCCAGAACGTGTATATTTATTTCCCTCAAATGGTTCTTAACCGTCTGAATACCTGAATATTTATCATGATTACCTTCAACAAAAAAGATGGGCTTGTGAATATCGGTCAACGGAGCCAGACTTTCTCTTGAGAGATTTATAACGCCATCGAACAAATCTCCTGTAATAAATACGGCGTCAACATTTTGCCGATTCACTTTTCTAACAATTTTTTCTAAAAAAATTTTGCCGCGAAAATGACCAATATGAATATCGGAAAGATGCATAATTCTGATTTCTTTGCTCAACCCACTAATTCCGATTTCCTGTTGAGTCACCTGAACATTCCAGGCATTAAACACGCCATAAACTGAAACAAGGGATGTTATTGCCAGTGCAAGAATACCCATGTTTTTGGCTGAAAAATGTGCAAAAATATTTACTGCCTCAACCAGCAAAACCGACAAAAGAAGGTAGAGTAAAACACCCATTATAATTGCTGCCAGGATATAGACAATATTAGCCCATCGTTTGGTGGAATTTGAGAGTGGCATCATCCCAAAAACCATCAATGCAGTTACAGCAGGAAATGCCAAATATAATAGCCTTGTATTCTCAACGGCGAAATAAAAATTAAAGCGGCGGGAAAGATAAATATTTGCCCCGATAATAATCGCCAGAAACAACAATAAAAAAATAGGTGGAAAAAATCGTTTCATAAAAAATAATGTAATTGCTTCATTATCAAAAAGGAATACCGGTCTATTTTGCCTTTACAATTCCCTCATCAACCAATACCTGAAATGTTTCCTCCATTGTGGTTTGTAAAGGACGGAAATCAATCCCCAAATCGTTTTTTATTTTTGAATTGTCGGCTTTCCATTCCACATTTACATTATTTCTTACATATTTTTTTGTTAGTATTTTATTCGTCATCGGCCCAACAAGCAGAAGCAACCATTTGGGCAGGGCTTTTTTGGGTATCGGATAATTTTTTCCAAATTTTGATTCCAGGGTCAAAGCCATTTCCAAAAAGTTGGTATTATGCGCTGAAGTAATGTAACGTCCTTTAGCTTCCGGAATAAAACCGGCAAGAAAATGAGCATCTGCCACGTCGCGAACATCAACCAGGCCAACGCCCATTTTGGGCGCTCCCATTTTCATTGTTCCATCACCAAGTTGTTTCATTATATTAAAACTTTCAGAAGTTGTGGCTCCGGGGTTTAGCGGAGGCCCCATAACCAAACTCGGATTAATCGTAATCAAATCCCATTGCGATTGTTTTTCAGCCAATTCCCATGCTTTTTTCTCTGCCAGTGTTTTGGAATAAGAATAGGGCTGGTAATCCAACGAAGCCGTTGTATTCCATATTTCTTCAGTGAGAATTCCTCCCGGAGCCACCCGGCAATCTACCGCGTCAGTATAAATAGCTGCACAACTGCTGGTTAAAACAATTCGCTTTACTGTGGGAGTTTGATTTGCCGTTTCCAACACATTCTCGGTTCCCAAAACGGCAGGCTCAATCAAATCCTTCTGCGGATTTTTAACAACAGTTGAAAAAGGAGAGGCGGTGTGAAACACCAATTCACATCCTTCCATTGCCTCAGCATAAGAACCTTTCTCCAGCAAATCAGATTTAAAATACTTGATGCTTCCTTTGGAATTTTTTGCAAGCGCATCAAGGTGAGCCACTTTTTCTTTCTTCGCCGGATTTCTCACAGCCGCATGAACGGTAAGTCCTTCATCCAACAATTTCTTTACTAGCCAACCGGCAACATATCCTGTTGCTCCTGTAACCATTACCGGTTTTGTTTTGTCAATTTGTTTCATGATTTTAATTTTTATGTGAGTACTTACTTATATCTATTTTAAAAAAATTTTAGATGTTATACTTTTTGAGTAATAATTGAATCATCTGATCAGAATTCAGTTTTGAGCCTTTTAGCACCGCTGATCCCAATCCATCAATAAAAAGGATTAAAAGTTGCGCTTCCAATTCAGGCGACTCGTAATTCAACTTACGAAATGCATTTGTTAAAGCCATGTTCAACGGTTCCATTTTCTTGTCGCCACTTATTTCGAGCTCCCATTTCAATTTGAATTGCAGCTTCCAGAAATCATAATCGGAAACATCAATTTTATCCGTCATTTCAATTGTTTTGCGGATTACTTCTTTTGGATTGGGTTCCATTACAATGTCAACAAAAAGTGACTTCAATCTGTTTTCACCTTCCTCTAAAATAGCTTGCAGCAATCCCTCTTTATTTCCAAAATGTCTGAAAATTAAACCCTCTGAAACTCCTGCCTTTTTTGCCACCTTACTTGTAGATGTAGCATGAAATCCCTCCCGTGCAAAAAGCTGCAATGCAGCCTGTAATATTTTTTCTTGTTTTTCAGTCATGTCAAAAGTGAGCAATCGCTTACAAATATAAAACATTTTCTAAGTATAAAAATCCCTTAACTTTTCAAAATTCATCCCAAACAATAAAAATGCTTTCTGTTTATGAAACATAATTTATTGAAATTGTTGTATATTAATATGAAATCTAAATCAATCGTAATGAAATCATTTTTTTTGTTTGTAAAGTATTCTCTTAGTATCGCCCTCTTTTTATTCTTGATTCAGCCTGCTTTTGCGCAGGATGGTGCCGCGCTTTATCAAAAAAATTGTGCACAATGTCATGGAGCCGATCTAAATGGAGGAAATGCAACCAGTCTGGTGGATGGCATTTGGCAATTTGGTGCTGAAAACGGTTATGTGACACGAAATATCAAGTTCGGGATTCCGCACCTTGGAATGCCCTCCTATGAAAAAACACTTTCGGACAATGAAATTCGTTCTATTGTAAGTTACATCCGCGAATCAGAAAATAATGCCGGAGCCCAAAAACCGCCAACGCCGGAGGAACTGGAAACCATGGATTATGATATCCATGTGGAAACCTTTGCCGATGGTCTGGAGATTCCGTGGGCGATAGATTTTCTTGACAATAATACCGCCCTAATTACCGAAAGGCCTGGAAGACTCCGAATTGTCAAAAATGGCGTACTTCAACCGGAGCCTGTAAAAAATACGCCTGAAGTTTTACATGAAGGACAAGGCGGATTAATGGATGTTGCGATTGATCCGGAATTCGACCGAAACGGATGGATCTACCTTGCATACAGTCATGTTTTGCCTGAATCCGGTGGACAACGTCCGCCGGCTATGACACGACTCGAACGTGGAAAAATAAAAAATAACACCTGGACTGATGCCGAAGTAATTTTCGAAGCACCGCATGAAACTTACCGCACAACACGCCACCATTATGGTTGCCGTATTGTTTTTGATCCCTGGGGATACCTTTATTTTGCCATTGGAGATCGGGGTGCCGGATACCAGGCCCAGGATTTTACACTCCCCAACGGAAAAGTTCACCGTATTCAAACCAATGGAGATATTCCTAAGGATAATCCGTTTTTATACGACGAAAACGCGATGGGTTCGTTATTCTCTCTTGGAAACCGGAATATCCAGGGAATGGCAATTCATCCCGAAACGGGAGAACTTTGGGTGACAGAACATGGTCCTATGGGTGGAGATGAATTAAATCTCATAAAAGCCGGAAATAATTACGGATGGGAAACCATTACATATGGAAAAAACTACAATGGAACAATAATAACAGAAATTACACATATGCCGGGAATGGAACAACCCATTTTGTATTGGAAACCTTCAATTGCGGTTTGTGGGTTGGATTTTTACCGGGGAGATGCGTTTAAAAAGTGGAAAAACAGGCTGCTTGTTGGTGCGCTAAAATATGAAGAAGTACGACTCTTACAAATTGAAGACGAACGCGTTGTTCACGAACAGGTTATATTAAAAGGAGCAGGCAGAGTACGGGATGTTTCTACAGGACCTGACGGAGCAATTTATGTTGTTTTAAATAATCCCGGGAAAGTTGTTCGGCTGGCACCAAAACCAAATTAATAATTCATTTTAATTAAACTTAGTTTGCCGGTTCGAGTCAAAAGTCAGCTAAAGAGACTTTGTTGTGCAGAAAACAGTATTTATAGTTGGATTTATTCAATCACTTTTTGGGATTTTAATCTTTTCTACAAAACGGCCAAGACACCTCAGCTTTCTATTTTTAACCATTTGGATGGCTGTTAATGCTATCTTTCTCGGAGCAGGATTACTTCCCTTTCAGGTTGTAAAATATTTTAAACCCGGAGTTTTCCCCATTTTAATATTAACCGGACCACTGCTTTATTTTTATGTAAGTTCTCTTGCCATCGAAAATTTTAAATTAAAAAAGACCCACCTTCTGCATTTAGTTCCATACTTGCTGGTTTGTATTCATCGTTCTACTATTAGTGCGGTATCGGTTGTTAGTTCACCCGATTTAACACAAAACCCAAATTATCTTTATAATAAAATTTATCTTTCGCTATTGTTAATTTCGGTGTTTGTTTATTGGTTTTTAAGTTTAGATGTCATTTTAAAACATCGAAAAAAAATCCCTTTGTATTTCTCAAATTATTCGAGTAAAAACACCTTAAGCTGGCTGATTTTTGTACTCTCGTTATTTTTACTCTTTTTTATCAGCAACCAATTGTTATTTTTTGCACGAAATGTTTTACAAATAGGAATAAACAGATTTTTTCCGCTTTCTTTTAATTTTACTCTTTTTACCTTTATTATGATTTATTTTGGAATAAATCAATCGGTTATTTATAAAAAAGATAAAGCGCAATCAACTGAGGATGGACAAATTTCTCATTCAAACAGTCAGGGAAATAAATATGTTGGTTCTTATTTAAATGACCAACAGGTAGCAGAGCTAAACGATACGGTAATAAATTATCTGACTAGTAAAAAGCCATACCTCAACCCGGAATTCAATCTGCAAATGATGGTCGAAGATCTAAATATCTCAAGACATAAATTATCGCAGGTTATTAACCGTAGTCAGAATAAAAATTTTTATAAACTAATGAACGAATACAGGATTAGAGAGGTGAAAGAAAAGCTGGAAAACAAGGAATATAAAAATTTAACGGTATTGGGAATTGCATTTGAATGTGGATTTAATTCTAAAACTACGTTTAACCGAATTTTTAAAGAGGAAACCGGGATGACACCAACAAACTATATAAAGGGCACATAGTTTTAAAGCAGATAAATAATTTTAGCAAAAGTAATAAAGCCCCATTCAGATAACAACCGGGTCTTTCTATGCAATTTGGTCTCTCCTATTTTGCAAATTGATAAACATATTTTTTGTTGAAAGAGTATAAAACGGCTCTGTAGTTTCCCGATTCCAATTTTGAAAGATTGTATCCCGAATGAATTGAAAATTCGTTGTCAATTTTTGTCTCGAATATCAGCCCGTTTTCATCGTAAATTTCTAATTTGAATTTTTTATTCTTGAAATTTAAGTATGAAAACTTCAAATTTTTTCCATCAAAAACAAAATAGGGGTCGATATCCAGTTCAGATTCACCAAAAATAATCTTATTGGTAGTTATTATAAAATCCTTTTCTACAGAAATGCCGTTCATTTTTAAAGTCATTTTGTATTTACCATTCTCAAGATTCTGAACATCAAAAATCTTCTGATATGACGATATCGGTTTATCTGATTGTTTAAAGTAAACCAAATCTCCATCTTTTGCATAAATGCTAATCTCGAAATCAGATATACGATCATTTACAACTGCAACAATTAACTGGTTCGCATTCAGTGGTGTTACAATCAGCTTTGAAAGATCTGTTGCAGAGGCTATTGTTACAATTGCTGCTGCCAGTAATGTTGCTAAACTCCTTTTCGTTTTCATTTTTTCTTTATTAAAATTATAAGTTACTTGCTTATGGTTTACAGATCTTAAACAGGAGGAGAAGTTTAACAATGCTTCAATGAAATTGGTGCCAATAAATTGGTTGGGACGTTTAAACCATTAAGCTAATTAAATTTGATTATTCATGATTAAACCTATAAAGATGAAAAAATCAAACCTTTCGAGACGAAACTTCCTTGGTACAACTGCGTTAGCAGCAACAGGAATTTCGATCATTCCATTTAATTATTCTTTTACCCCACAAAGAAAAAAACCTAATTCAAAAGTAAACGGTGTCCAATTGGGTGTTACAACATATAGCTATTTGCGTGTTCCCCATAGTTTAGAAGAAACTTTAGGATATATATTGGAAGCTGGGATTAATGCGGTTGAAATGCGAGGAGTTTTGGAGGAAGGTTTGGGCATACCGGCGGGCCCTCCCAGACGTCGGAGAGGTTCAGATTTAACTGAAAAAGAAAAAGCCGAAATTGCAGAAGCAACCAAAGCAGCTCAGGAAAAACAAAAGCAATGGCGTTTAAGTTTACCCATGCAAAAATATGCAGATCTCCGCAAGATGTACAACGACGCCGGAGTGGATATTCATATTGCCAAATTTGCACCGTCCAGATGGTCGGACGAAGAACTCGACTATGCTTATAAAGCATCCAACGTAATGGGAGCTTACGGTATAACCGATGAAGCCAGTGTTGAAGCTTGTAAACGAATGGGGGGATTTGCAGAAAAACACAATAGCCTGGCTATTTACCACACTCACGGGCAATTTGGCGAACCCGGATTTGACGTTGACACATTACTGAGCTACTCTCCTGCGAATCGTCTTAACCTGGATGTGGGGCATTATTACGGAAGTACAGGGAAACATCCAAATGATGTTATTATCAAATACCGCGATCAAATTCCAATGATTCACATGAAAGATAAAACCGGTCCTAACCATCCTGAAAAACCAAATACAAGCGTACCTTTTGGAGAAGGTAGTACACCTATAGCAGATGTACTGGAACTGCTAAAAAAAGAAAAATGGCCCATCGATGTTTTTGTTGAACTTGAATACCAAATTCCGGAAGGTTCTGATCCTGTGAAAGAAGTGACTAAATGTATTGAATACATGCGAAATATATTGGAATAAATGATGAAGCATAAACGTTTTCAAACAAATCAGTAACAATTGCTAAAACCTAATAAAATGGAAAATAAACTAACAAGAAGAAACCTATTAAAGACTGTCGGGCTTGCCGGCTCCGGTATGATACTTGGCAGTAATGCAACCGGAAACATTATTCGTCCGGAAATTTTGCCTGGCAGAGCCGAAAGCAAAGCGGGAAAAGTAAACCTGGCTTTAATTGGAATTGCGAATCAGGGTGCAAATGATGCAAGACAGTTTATCAATACAGGACTTGCAAACATTGTTGCCGTTTGCGATGTAGATCTTGATTCAGAAGGCGCACAAAAAACAATACAGTTAGTGCCAAATGCGAAACAATACAGAGATTTCCGTGTAATGTTTGATGAGATGGCTGGAGACATTGACGCGGTTCAGGTTGCTATTCCCGATTTTGCTCACTTCCCGGTTTGTATGGCGGCAATGCAATTAGGAATAAGTGTTTATGTTGAAAAACCAATGGCCCGCACTTTCCTTGAAGCGGAATTAATGGCCAAGGCGGCCCTGAACAATCCCAAGCTGGCAACACAAGTTGGCAACCAGGGACATTCAGGTGAAAACTATTTCCAATTTAAAGCCTGGAAAGATGCGGGAATTATAAAAGATGTAACGGCTGTAACAGCTTTCATGAACGGAACCAGAAGATGGCATCCCTATGATCCAAAGATTTCAAAATTTCCCGAAGCACAGCCATTGCCCAAAGGAATGACCCCTAAACATTGGGATACATGGCTTACAACAGCTGGCTATCACGACTTTAATGAAAAGTATCATCCGGGAAACTGGCGTGGCTGGTATGATTTTGGGATGGGCGCTCTTGGAGACTGGGGAGCACATATACTCGATACCATTCATCAGTTTCTCGAACTTGGACTGCCTTATGAAATTGAACCTGTACATGTTCGTAATCGTAACGATTTCTTTTTCCCATTGGAAACAACCTTAAAATTTAGGTTTAAAAGCCGCGGGGACATGCCTCCTTGTGATATAACCTGGTATGATGGTGTTGACAACACACCTCCGTTTCCCGAAGGTTACGAATCGGTTGAGGCAACTGTTGACAATACGATTCCTCCTCCGGGTGGAGCAAGCGCACAGGGAAGTCGACCAGCCGGAAATCAAAGACCACAGCGCAGGCGGAGAAATACTGCAGGTAAAATTATATACAGTAAAGAATTAACATTTAAGGGAGGCACTCATTCTGCTCCTCTTTTTATTATTCCCGAAGAAAAAGCAAAGGAAATGGCTTCCAGATTGCCGGAATATCCGGAAAGTCCTTCCAACCACTATGAAAACTTTCTGAAAGCCTGCCTGGGTGAAGAAAAAACTCGTTCTCCATTTGAAATATTTGCTCCTCTCTCACAGATATTTTCTCTTGGAGTAATCGCAATGCGCCGTAATCAGAAACTTATATTTGATGATCGCACCAAAGAAATAATCAATGATAAGTTTGCAAATTCACTTTTAACAGACAGGCCTCCGCGTATGGGATGGGAAAGCTATTACAAAGTTTAATGCTTATTCAAATATCATTTTTATTCAGCTATTAAAACCTATATACAATGGAAACACATCTCAAAGTTTATAGCAAAATCAATTTTGATGAGCTTTTTATAAAAAAAATGAACGGTGTGTCGATTCTTCTGCTGAGTCTTTTATTTTTATTACCGTCGTGCAATAAAAAAGAGAATTTCATACAGCCAGAATTAGGAATAAAAGATGTTGAACGAATTGAATCCGACGGTTTACAGTTTAAAGATCTCAATAAAAATGGGGAGCTTGATCCCTATGAAGACTGGCGACTAAGCGCTGAAGAACGGGCGGAGAACCTGGTGTCGATGATGACGCTTGAAGAAAAAGCAGGTTTGATGCACATAACATCAGAACGTCGGCGAGGTGGCTTTGGAAGGGCCGCAATTCCTAACGGTGGCCGCTTCCCGGGACAGGCCACAGGCGCCGGAGTGCCCAATGGCGGTGCTTCTCCGGGACAGGTACCCCAACCTGATGATGAAAATGAAACTGAGAAGATAATCGCGGAAGATCCGTTCCCTGCAACAATAGATTACATCAATGATCGCAAAATTCGTTATCTCATTATCCGTGACAATCTCCCGGCGTATGATATTGCATCAAGAAATAATAAATACCAGGAAATAGCGGAACAAACACGTCTTGGGATACCCATTGTTTTTACATCGAATCCACGAAACCATAGCGGTCGTATAGAATTTGGAATTACTGAAGCAAGCGGACAATTTTCAACATGGCCAGGGCAACTTGGGCTAGCTGCAGCTAATGATGCTTCGCTGATTCGCCAGTTTGCAGAAATCGCACGAAAAGAATGGCGGGCAGCTGGCATTCGAAAAATTTACGGATACCAGGTCGAAACAGCAACAGAACCCCGATGGCGCCGTATAAGCGGAACCTTTAGTGAAAGCCCGGAGTTAAGCGCAGAATATACACGTGAGTTGGTAATTGGTTTCCAGGGAGACGAAATAAATAATGAGTCTGTTGTTCACACGATTAAACACTTTCCGGGCGACGGGCCGGTTTATCTCGGAATGGATCCTCACACTGAACAGGGACAATGGGCCATTTATCCGACTGAAGGCAGTTTGGAAAAATATCATCTTCCACCATTTCAGGCTGCAATTGATGCAGGTGTAAGTTCAATTATGAGTTATTATAATCGTCCGAGTAATGAAATGTCGGTACCACAGCTAAACGGCGAACCTTTTGAGGATGTGGCCGCAGCCTATAACAAAGCAATCATAACTGATCTACCAAAAGAAATGGGATTTAAGGGGTACATAAATACTGACAGTGGAATACTGACTCGTCAGGCATTTGGAGTTGAAGATTTATCGATGGAAGAACGTTATGCGAAGGCCGTTCAGGCTGGGGTTGCTCTTTTCTCCGATGTGAATGATCCTGCACCTTTATTAAGTGCTGTAAATAGTGGGTTACTTTCAGAAGAAGATCTTAATCCGAAAGTAACATTACTGCTCACTGAAATATTTAAGCTGGGTTTATTTGAAAATCCGTATGTTGATCCGGATGAAGCACAGAATGTAGCAGAGAACACTGAATCTCAGGCAGCTGCTGACGAGGCTCACAGAAGATCAATCGTCTTGTTAAGTAACTCCGATATCTTGCCACTCGAAAATGAAAAAAGAGTTTACGTGGAAGTTTTCACCGGAAGAAGCAGCGAGGAGACAACCAAATCATTTAAAGAGCTACTTGGCCAATCCGTTCAAACTGTAGATAATCCTTCTGAAGCAGATGTGGCTATTGTTTGGGCAATGCCAAGTACCTATGAAATATCACCGGAAGAGGGTGTTTCAATCGACCTTAAAGAGGATACGGGAATTGATGTTGCAAAAATCCGCGATATTGAATCCAAAGTACCAACAATTTTAGTCATAAACTTTGATAATCCATGGATAATCAACCAAATTGAACCCGGTGCTGCCGCTGTTATTGGCACCTTTGGTGTGAAAGCAGAAGCTCTGATTGATGCAGTTTATGGTCGATATAATCCTTCTGGGAAACTGCCTTTTACCATTCCGGCTAATCTGGATGCTGTTGAAAAAAATGCGTCTGATGTTCCCGGTTATGCGGAAGATTTTGACTACGTGTATACCAACAAGGCAGGTGATGATTATGCATTTGGATTTGGATTGAGTTATTAATTGACGTAAACTAAAAAAGAACTAATTAAGTTACTTATAATGAAAAATATAAGCATACTAATATTATTATTTATCTTATCAAATAGTTCCATTCTATTGGCACAGGGAACCTACAGTTTCCAACCCAATATTGAGGCCAGAGCTGTTAATCTTTTACACGAAGATAAGCTTGAATTCAAGGACCTTAATAAAAACGGCAAACTGGATGTCTACGAAGATTGGCGTAAACCAGTGGAAAATCGAATACAGGATCTGCTTGATCAAATGACACTGGAAGAGAAAGTTGGCTTCTTGTTGATCAACACACTTAACGCAGAAACCTATGGTAAAGTATCAGAATCAGGCGTTCGGTATGTTGAGGATGAAAAGATGACCCGGTTTATTTTCAGAAATACGGTTATTGAAAATCCTGAAAGGACTGGCGGCAGAGGCGGCGGTTTTGGCGGAGGACAGGTTTCTCCCTACGAAGCAGCCCAGTTTACAAATTCAGTTCAGGAAATTGCTGAGAATACGCGTCTTGGTATACCGGTGGTGTTTAAATCAAATGCGAGAAATCATGTCACTTATGATGCAAGAGCAGGAATCAACGTTGGTTCAGGTGCTTTTTCTGCATGGCCTAAAGAAGCAGGCTTGGCGGCAACACAGGATATTGAGCTGATTGCTGAATTTGCCAATGTTATGAGACAGGAATGGACCTCTATCGGTCTTCGTTCGATGTACGGCTACATGGCTGACCTCGCTACAGAACCAAGATGGTACCGTATCCACGAAACTTTTACAGAAGACAGCGAATGGGCAACCGAAATTGTATCCACTCTTATTAAAAATCTGCAGGGCGAATCGTTGAATTCAAAAAGTGTTGCGCTAACATTGAAACACTTCCCGGGCGGAGGTCCGCAGGAAGGCGGGGGTGATCCTCATTTCGATTATGGAAAAAACCAGGTTTATCCGGCGGGAATGTTTGATTACCATGTTGCGCCATTTAAGGCTGCAATTGATGCCGGCGTTTCATCTATTATGCCGTATTATGGAATACCCATTGGCCAGCGATACTTACCCAACGATGTTGGCATGGCATTTTCAAAAGGAATTGTAACCGGTTTATTGAGAAATGAACTTGGTTTTAAAGGATATGTAAATTCGGATACGGGTATTATTGGAGACAGAGCATGGGGATTGGAAGATAAAACCGAAGAAGAACAAATAATAATTGCCGTGGAGGCCGGAACAGATGTTCTTTCCGGATTCAGTAATAACAAAATGATCTTAGACCTGGTCGAATCAGGAAAAATTACAGAAAGCAGAGTAGAACTGTCAGTAAGAAGGCAGTTAAGAGAACAATTTGAACTCGGTCTATTTGAAAATCCTTATGTAGATCCGGACAGAGCAGCTTATATTGTTGGCAATGCATCTTTTCAAAGAAAAGCAGATATTGCTCAAAGAAAATCAATCGTGCTGTTGCAAAATAAAATGAATCTTCCTCTTGCAATGCCAGAACGGAATGATTCTCTTGTTTTATTTACAATGGGTGTTGATAATGAAATATTCAATGACAGAGCATGGTCCGGTATCAAAGCAATTTCAGGAGATTATGATGCTGAAAATGGTCAGCTTCCGGAAATAAGCGGTGACGTTGATTACGCCGTAATCAGGGTCAATGTGCTCAATACGGGAGGCAGGTTTGGCGGAGCTATTCCAGAGGAATTGGATTTGCTGGCATTCTCCGATATGGTTGGTTCAAAATCGTGGCACATCTCCCCTTCCCTCGCTGATATAAAAACTGTTATGGATAAAGTAGGCGCGGAAAAGACAATTCTGTCAGTAAATTTTCGAAATCCATATGTTTTGGATGAAAGTTGTGGCTTTCTGGATGCAGGGGCTATTCTGGCTACATTTGGCGTGAAAAGTGAAGCGCTTATGGATATTATCATGGGTAATTTCAAACCCACTGGAAAATTGCCATTTGCATTGGCAAAAAGCAAGGAGGCTATCATAAATCAGGATTCGGATGCACCAGGGTACCCCGATGAAGATACTCTGTTCCCTTTTGGATTTGGGTTGACCTACTAAAGATATTGCTCATACGGAATAACTGACCAAAGGATAATAATATTGTTTATCAAGCATAAAACTCTGCCTGTTAGCAAAAAATAAGAAACTTTTTGTATTCGCAGTGAGTTTTTCTTTTATCTCCTAGCATGAAAAGGGTTTAAATCAACCCGAATTTAAAAAAGGAAACTTACACCTTTTTTATTTTGAGATGGAATTAGTTACTGATTCAACAACGAGTACCACGTCTTAATAAAGTATTTTACGTTTCAATTGACCCATTGAGACGTCCATATTTACAAGATATTTTATTTTTGAAATGCATAAATAGTAGATTTCTATGATGAAAGTCAGAAAAATCTTATCCCCCGGTGAGGCCGGGGGATTTTATTTGTAAGGCTTCAATTGATTTCCCATAATAAACGCACCAACACCAACTTTTACTTTGAATATCTTTTTTAAAACAAACTCCCGTGACCGGGCCCACGAATATTCAAACTGTACTTTTCATTTAGTTTATCAACAAAGTAAGCCGACAACAGCGGCGATTCTTTTTCGAGATTCTGATGAACGAAGAAGTAGAGATTTTCGAGTCCGTTTTTAATCCAAACACCCACCCTTTCAATCCAATCATCCAAACGGCTATAATCAGTCGGGTGGTTGGCTCCGACATATCGCACGAATGCAGTAGGTGTTGTCAATCGCATATGGAGCATATCTCTTCTTCCCGCAGTATCCACAATAATATTTGTAGTCTCATTTTCTTCCAAAAGAGCATACAACTCGGAGGAGATCCTCTCATCGCTAAACCACTCTTTGTTTCTGAGTTCAACCGCCAGAGGAATTCCCGGTGGAAATTTGGTTAAAAAACCTTTTAATCTATCAAAGTCCTTAAATGAAAAATTATCATGAAGTTGAAGAAAAACCATTCCCAGCTTTGGATTAAAATTACTAATCTTCAAACAGTAATCTTCAACCAGCTCGCCAACATTAATCAAACGTTTATAGTGGCTTATCGAATTAGTAATTTTCGGAAAGAACCTGAAATCGTCGGGTGTTTTGTCACGCCACGTTTCAACCTGGTGTATCGATGGAATATTATAAAACGTAGCATTTAGTTCAATACTATTAAATTGTATGGCATAGTAAGCCAGTTCATCTTTTGTTCCCCGAGGATAAAAACCCTTTAAATCAGTTCGGTTCCATTTCGCACAACCAACATACACACTTGCTTTTTGCATACTTCTTTTCGATCGCATCAGAACTTTTTTTGAATCGGGATGATCTGGAGGTAAAATAAAATCAATACTTCCCGGATTCTCAACTTTCCCAAACTTCATAGCTTTTAATTTTGACAGGAATAAAATTCCAATTAATCTTTTTTTCAAATTTCGAAAGAATCTGTTTTATTAGCAAATTTTCTTCATCTTAACAAAACTCTTTCCCTGAAGTATTTTCAAGTCTAATTTTATTTTACTCCAATCTTTTTCATTCAAATCAGATAACAGCGATTTTGCTTATATTTAGTGAATGGTAAAAACTATATCTTTAATCGGATTTATTCAGGCTATTTTTGGTATACTGATTTTTGTGTCAAAAAGGCCAAAGCACCTTAGTTTTACTATTATCACATTTTGGCTGTGTATTATAGCAATTTCATTAGGGACAAAACTGCTTCCTTTTGACACTGTCGAATATCTTAAATTAGGAATATTTCCCATACTATTTTCGCATGGCCCTTTACTTTATTTATATGTAAATTCTTTAATAAATGAAAATTTTAAGTTGAACTGGAAACACCTGTTGCATGCGTTACCAATTTTTATTATCGGTATACAGCGTTCCCTGGGAAACCAGGTTTCAATGAACAGTTCTTCTGATTTATCAGAAAATCCAAGTTATATTTACAACAATATTTACTACGCGCTACTGATCATTTCTGTGGTAACATACTGGATCTTGAGCATCCAGCTCATTCTTAGACACAGAAAAAATATTCCCTACTTTTTTTCAAATTACACAGCAAAGAACACATTAAATTGGCTTATTCTGCTTATTGTTGTTTTTTTATTTCTGATTGTGATTGAATTGTTTATATCGTATATTGAAAAATTAATGAATACCAAATTCACTGAACTTTCAAGCATTCATATCAATTTGACCATTTTTACTTTTATGCTTGTATTTTTTGGTATAAAACAAACCGCTATTTATAAGAAACAAAAAGTTAGTTTAACCGAATCAGGCGGTTCGTCTAATCTATCTGATTCTTTAAAAACAAAAAATACACAGGCAGCATTAAATGAAAAACAGGAGAAAGATCTTAACAAGGAAATTATTCAGTATCTGAAAACTAAAAAACCATATACAAATCCCGACTATAGCCTACAGATGATGGTTGAAGACCTAAATGTTCCCAGGTATAAAATATCACAGGTGATTAATGCCAGTCAAAAAAAGAATTTTTTTAAATTCATTAACGAATTCCGGGTGGAAGAAGTTAAAGAAAAACTTGCCAATCCTTCCTATAAAAATTATACCCTTCTTGGAATAGCCTTGGAGTGCGGTTTTAACTCCAAAACCTCATTTAATCGTATTTTTAAGGAAGAAACGGGTGTTACACCCTCTCATTACAAGAAATCTCTTTAGTTTTAATAAAACAATTCTCAAAGCTCACGAATTAATCCCAAAGTACCAACCCGGGTACCAACTTGTAAAATGAGGTGTCATTTTGTTTATTGAAGCGCTTTCCGTAAAGAATTACAGTAATTTAACGTGTTCATAGGTTTAATTCATTAAGTGTAGTGAATTAAAAAATATTATTATCCCCCGGCGAGGCCGGGGGTTTTTTGTTAATTCTTTGTAAGTTTGGAGAAATCTAAACTAACATTTTCAGAATGAAAAAATCTGTAATTTTTCTGATAGCTTATTTATTTGTTTCGTGTACTACCTATTTCGAACCGGTGGAGGAATTAAACCCATCTTTGGGATTATGGTATAATGAACCAGCCGAAGAATGGACTGACGCGCTACCTATCGGTAACGGGCGTTTGGGGGCAATGCTATACGGAGGAACAACATCTGACACCATCCAGTTTAATGAGGAAACGCTTTGGAGCGGGCAGCCCCACGACTATTCTCACAAAGGTGCATACAACTACCTTGGAGAAATCAGACAGTTGTTATGGGATGGAAAACAAGCCGAAGCCGAACAGCTGGCTAACGAGCATTTTATGTCAGAACCATTCGGGCAGTTTTGCTACCAGCCCTTTGGAAAAATATTTTTGAATTTCCCCGGACACGATGATCCTGAAAACTATAAACGCCAGATTGATCTTCGCAATGCCCTTTCAACAGTTTTTTATGAAATGGATGGAGTTAGCTTTAAGCGCGAAACTTTTGCTTCCAAGCCCGATCAAGCAATCATAGTCCATTTGGAAGCTTCGAAAAATGGGGCGTTAAATTTTGCTGTAGGACTAAATTGCCCTCACGAAAATTATTCAGTTTCGATAGAAAATGACCAAATCATTCTTAAAGGAAAGGCAAATAATTATCCTAACAAATTAGGACGCAACGGGAAACTATATCCGAAAAGTAAACTTGTATTTGAAGCCCGCCTAAAAGTTGTAAATGAGGGAGGCGGAATTGTCGAAGACGCAAAAACATTAAAAGTGGCCAACGCAAGAAAAGCCACTCTTTATTTAGTGGCAGCAACAAGTTTTGTAAATTATAACGACATCAGCGGGAATCCTTCGGAAAAATGCGATTCATATCTTTCGAATATAGACGGGAAATCATATGAAAAGCTAAAGTCTTCTCACATTGAAGATTATCAAGAATTATTTAACCGTGTGGAACTGGACTTGGGAAGTTCTGAAATTTCAAAACGTCCCACCGACGAACGGCTGGCTACCTTCAAAACAGATGAAGACCCTTCTTTGGTTTCGTTGTTGTACCAGTATGGAAGATATTTGCTGATTTCATCTTCACGACCAGGAACACAACCCGCAAACCTGCAAGGCATCTGGAATGATAAAACAGCACCGCCATGGGATAGTAAATACACCATTAATATTAACACCGAAATGAATTACTGGCCGGCTGAAATGACTAATCTTTCAGAATGCACCAATCCCTTAATTAAAATGGTTACCGAAATAGCGCAGACCGGTCAAAATGTAGCAAAAGAGCATTATGACCTGGATGGTTGGGTTACCCATCATAATACCGACATCTGGAGGGGAGCTGCCCCGATTAATAATTCAAACCATGGAATCTGGCCAACCGGAGGTGCATGGTTAAGTCAACATTTGTGGTGGCATTATCAATTTAACGGTGATAAAGCTTTTCTGGAGAAAACCGCTTACCCTGTGTTAAAAGAAGCTTCCCGTTTTTTTGCCGAATACCTGGTACCGGATCCTCAACATCCGGAATGGTTGATTAGCGGACCAAGCAACAGCCCAGAACAGGGAGGTTTGGTAATGGGGCCAACCATGGATCATCAAATTATCAGAGAATTATTCGCCAATACGATAGAAGCTGCAAATATTCTTGGTGTCGATAATGACTTTGTAAAAATGTTAAGAGAAAAACGGTCTAAAATTGCGCCGAATCAGATTGGGCAGTACGGGCAGTTACAGGAGTGGCTGAAGGATGTTGATAATCCGGAGAATGAACACCGGCACGTTTCCCATTTGTGGAGTTTGCATCCCGGAAGTGAAATTCACCCGTTAACAACTCCCGATTTTGCCGATGCATGCAAAGTAACACTCTCGCAACGTGGCGACGGTGGAACGGGTTGGTCCCGGGCGTGGAAAATAAATTTTTGGGCACGACTGCTCGATGGAGATCACTCCTTCCTTCTGTTAAAAAACCTGATGATTCCTTCAAAAAGTAAAGAAACCAATTATGAAGACCGGGGTGGTCTATACAACAACTTGTTTGATGCACATCCACCGTTTCAGATAGACGGGAATTTTGGCGCAACTTCAGGAATTACTGAAATGCTTTTGCAGTCGCACCTGCGCGATGAAAATGGTGATTTCTACCAAGACCTCCTCCCTGCACTTCCATCTGCACTTTCCTCCGGCAAAATAACAGGAATAAAAGGAAAAGGTGGTTTTGAATTCACAATCTCCTGGAAAGAAGGCTCTCTTGTTTCTGCAGAAATAAAGTCTTTGCTCGGAAACAAACTAAATCTGCGTTATAAAGGAAAAATAATCTCAAAAGACACAAACGAAGGAGAAAGTTATACTTTTACCATAGAAAATTTTTAATATGAAAGCGCTTGTTTTAGAGGAATATATGCAACTCAATTACAGGGATTTTGAAGAACCTGAGATTGAATCAAATGAAGTATTGGTACAGGTTAAAGCCTGTGGCATTTGCGGTAGCGATGTTCACGGAATGGATGGAAGTACAGGTCGCAGAAAACCACCGTTAGTTATGGGACACGAAGCCTCCGGTACTATTGCAAAAACAGGAAAAAATGTTTCGGACTGGCAAGTTGGCAACCGGGTTACTTTTGATTCAACCATATACCAGCTCGAAGATTGGTATACGCGGAAAGGACGTTACAACCTGAGTGACAACCGGAAAGTTTTGGGTGTTTCGCCCGGAGAATACCGGAAGCATGGTGCTTTTGCAGAATATGTATCGGTGCCGTCACATATTCTGTACAAAATCCCGGACAATGTTTCATTTGAGCAGGCCGCGATGGTTGAACCGGTAGCCGTTGCAGCCCATGCTGTGAATATTTCAAAAATCCAACCCGGGGAGAGTGCCCTTGTTATTGGAGCCGGAATGGTAGGAATGTTTGTGGTTAATATGCTAAAAATTGCAGGAGCAAATCCGATAATAGCGCTAGATCTGGACGAAAATAAACTGGAGCTGGCAAAAGAATTTGGTGCAACTCATACTTTCAATACTTCTATACCTGGTATTTCAGAAAAAATAAAGAAATTAACCAAAACCCGTGGTGCAGACTTTGGTTTTGAAGTGGTAGGAATCTCAGAAACTGTAAACCTTTGTATTAATAATTTGCGCAAAGGCGGAACAGCCGTTCTGGTTGGAAACCTGAAACCCGAAGTTACTATTCCCTTACAAAAAGTTGTTACAACAGAACTTTCGCTTTTGGGAAGCTGTGCCATAAATGGCGAGTATGAACTGGTGCTCGACTTGCTTGCTTCAGGTAAAATAAATGTAGACAAAATGATTTCAGCGATAGCTCCTCTTTCCGAAGGTGCGCTTTGGTTCAAAAGACTTTATGATAAAGAGCCCGGACTAAACAAGGTAATTTTAGTCCCAAATTTTTCAAAATAAATCAAACATGAAAACATATCATATCGCCATTCTCGGATGCGGAAAAGTAGCCCATTTGCATGCCAAAGCGGTTCAAAAATTGAAAAATGCAAAACTCGCAGGTGTTTGGAGTCGTTCAAAAAATACAGCTGAAAAATTTGCTTCGGAATACAAGGTTCCGTTTTACTCTGAAATTGAGCCATTAATTAAAAACGAAAAAATAGATCTGACTATTATTTGTACTCCGCATCCTTTTCATCTGGAACCGGCAAAACTTGCGGCAAAAGCTGGTTCCCATATTCTTGTGGAGAAACCGCTCGCTTCCACACTGGAAGATTCGGATGAAATGATAAAAACCTGTAAAAAAGCCGGCGTTAAACTTGGAGTAATAAGCCAACGGCGCTGGTACGAACCCGTGAAACGGGTAAAAGATGCGATTGATGCCGGCAAACTGGGAAAACCGGTTTTTGGAACCATAAATATGTTGGGTTGGCGGGATGAAGCGTATTACGAAGCCGACGAATGGCGTGGCACCTGGAAAATGGAAGGTGGCGGTGTTTTGGTTAATCAGGCACCTCATCAGCTGGATATTCTGCTCTGGTATATGGGCAAAATTGATGAAGTTTACGGATTGTGGCGTAACCTAAATCATCCCTATATAGAAGTAGAAGATACTGCGGTTGCGATTATCAAATTTAAAAATGGCGGTATTGGAAACATCATTGTAAGCAATTCGCAAAAACCGGGAATTTATGGAAAGGTACATGTACATGGCGAAAATGGAGCTTCAGCAGGTGTTCAAACCGATGGCGGAGCTATGTTTATTGCTGGAATGTCGGGAATTCAGGAGCCGCCGGTAAACGATATCTGGTCTGTGCCGGGCGAAGAAAAATTGCTGGAGAAATGGAAAAACGAAGATTCTGCCTTTTTTAACAGCGTGGACCCAACAGTACACTATATGGAGCGACAGATTGAAGATTTCCTCCAGGCTATTGAAAACAATCGCGAACCGCTGGTAACAGGAGAAGAAGGTCGCAGAACAGTTGAACTTTTTACTGCAATTTACCGCTCAACACGCGACAACAAACCTGTAAAATTTCCTCTCCAGGCCGAAAACAAAGACGACTTGGATGGAAGGCTAGAGGAGAAATAATTACTATTGTTGAACCTTCATTTCGACGCTTTCCGTCTGCAAACAAATGATATTGTTGCTCTGCTCCAGTCTGGAATTAATCATTAACATTCCCGCTACTGCCAGAGTAGCAACGAGCGTTATTACGAAATAAGCTTTTGAATCTACGTCGAATCCGTCTATAAATTTTTGAATTGAATTGCGTCCCATCCTCCCTTAATTTTAAATCATCACCACTTACAAAACTAAAGAAAAAGAAACGCTTAACTAACTAATTTTCATGTCTTTTTGAACAAAGTTGTCCCAAAAAGAGAAAAAATATCAGCTTGAAATATAAAATATTTATGGATATCACCGTCGAAACCGAAGTGGTTTTCTGTGTTGTGCAAAATCATGTATCCTTTTGCTCTCGGTTTGAATCGTAAAAACTACCAAGGACGTGATATTGACTATTTTTATCTTAAACAAAAAGGGTGACTCAACAGCCACCCTTATTTTACCCAAACATTAATACAATTTTGCATTAATTAATTTTAGTAAATCGGAATAGTAGAAATTATTTTAAAACCTCAATTATTCAGGCAAATAAAATTTACCTTTTAATTACCTTTTTAATACAATTACATTCGTCTCTTTATGTTAGTTTTTTGATTAGCCAAACGTTCCTTTATCGAACTTTTCAAAGTGATTGAATGGTAGATTTTCAAATTTTCGATACAAAATTAAATGTGTGCGTTTACAAAAATATAGATGAGAAATTTTTGAAAAACTCAATACTTAAAGAACTGCTTCTTATAATCAAAAAAGATAATTTAAAACTCAGATTAAAACCAAATTTAAAGATTGATTTTATTTCCAATTTTGTGCAAACCCAGTTCGACAACCCTATATCAACATTTTGTCAGTGATTAACCAATCTATTTTGTAATTAAACTTTGTTATTTTTGAATGACTAATTGCCTAAAGCATGTTTGAAACTTGGACTGTCGTTAACCAATTTTACTGTCAGTAATAACCTGTGTTTTTCATTTTATCTGCTATCATAATCAAATGTTTTAAAATGTTTTCAACCTCAATTTATGTCAAAAAAAAATAAAACACAAAGATATCTTTATATTTTTGCAAATAAATCAATAATCAATCAAAAAAACGCTCCCAAACATCTAATAAACAACAAATTAAACCTATTCTAATTATTCTAAATATTCTATATTTTCTAGCTTATTTTTTAGAAATTGCTTCAATAGAGTGTTGCTTTTACATTATGATAAGTTATTATTTGTATCAAAATTTTGCGGAGAAAGGCCGGCAGAACATTTGCCATATTTAGAGGGAGAAATATTGAATTCTTTTTTAAACTGAACACTAAAATATTTAGGATCATTAAATCCGGTTTTATATGCAACTTCTGAAACATTTAACTGTCCCCTTGTCAGGAGTTGCGCAGCTCTTTTCAAACGAAGAATCCGAATAAATTCAAGAGGAGAACTTCCGGTTAAGGCCACAATTTTATTATACAACTGCATTCTGCTGATTGCCATTTCCCTGCTAAATTCAGCCACTGTAAACTCCGAATTTCCCATTTGCTCCTCAATGATATCAAAAGCCTTTCTCATAAATTTTTCGTCGAGGGATGTGATACTAATATCCCTGGGTTCAATTTCAATCTTTGTATTAAAAACCTTCCGTATGTTTTGTTTCAATTGAACCAAATTCTCAATTTTTACCTTCAAAATATCCAAATTAAAAGGTTTTAAAATGTAATCATCGGCACCACTCTTCAAGCCATCCAATTTTTGTTGTTCCGAGGTTCTAGCTGTTAAAAAAATAAAAGGGATATGACTGGTAATTTTATCGCTTTTTACCCTTTTACAGAATTCTATACCATCCATAACCGGCATCATAATATCGCTTAATATTATATCAGGAAGTTTAAGGTTTAGCTGAGCCAAAGCGTGTTTTCCACTTTCAGCCTCAACTATTTCATATTCTTCATCAAGGTTTTCTTTCAGATATTTCCTCAGATCCCGATTATCTTCAACTATCAATACAACAGGTTTTTGCTTAGCTCCAATTTTTTCTTTATGAAGAACGGGATCTTTTTGATTAGTTGGAAATTTGATTTCTTTTGTTTTCCCGTAAAAAATTTGGGGTGAAATGTTCCCGTCATTTTTAATCGGTAATTTAACTGTAAAACTGGTTCCTATGCCTTGCGCACTGTCAACTTTAATTGTTCCATCATGAAGCGTTACATATTCTTTTGTTAATGCCAAGCCAATCCCTGATCCCTGACTTTCTGCATCTACCTGATTTTCAACCTGATAAAAACGATTAAAAATTTTGCCAATGTTGTCAGGATGAATTCCAATACCGTTATCCTTTACTTTTATTATCAGGTTTGCTCCTGTTTGAGCCAAACTATCATTCTGAATCTCTTCCAATTCAACCTGCACAATGACCAACCCGCTCACCTGAGTATATTTAAAAGCATTTGAAAGCAGATTGTAAAGAATTTTCTCAAGTTTCTCTTTATCAAACATCATGTTAAATTCCCTGAGGTTTGTGACCAGACGAAGTTCAATATTTTTATTTTCACTTAAATCGTTAAACGAAGCAACCACACTGGAAATAAATTCCACTATATTTCCCCAGGAAGGATTAAACGCGAGCCCCTGATTTTCCATTTTTCGAAAATCAAGCAATTGGTTTATCAACGCCATTAATTTTTTAGCGTTCTGATAAATATGCTCAAGGTATTTTTCCTCGGGAAGATTTTTAAATTTTGGGAGTAACTTTTCAACCGGAGAAAGAATCAAACTTAACGGGGTTCTGAACTCATGAGAAATGTTTGTGAAAAATTTTAATTTCATCAAATCAAGTTCGTGTATTCGTTTTGCTTCTTCGCGTTCCATTTCCAATTCAACCTTAAGCCTTTCCCTGTTCAGAATCATAAATCGCAATCCCAAAAGCAAAAGAAAGAAAAGGACAGCGTATCCGAGCAAAGCATACCAGGTTTTCCAAAATGGAGGCAAAACTTTAATATTCAAAGAGATACCTTCCTCGTTCCAAGTGCCATCTTCGTTAGACCCTTTAACACGCAAAATATAGTCGCCGTTATTCAAATTCGTAAATGTTGCAAAGTTGGCGGTGCCGTCTGTTTCAAACCAGTTTTCATTAAATCCCTCCAGCTGATAGTGATATTTATTCTTTTCAGGATGAATATAAGTTAGTGCTGCAAATTCAATCGTAAACAGGTTTTCGGAATATTTTAATACAATTTCGTCAACGGCATCAACCGGACGGGGAAGAATAACCCGATTATCAAAAACCTCTCCCGGACTTACCGGATTATTAAAAATCTTCAGGTTGGTAAAAACCATTTTAGGAGTTGAAAGGTCTGGTCTTATTTCGTTTGGCTTAAAAATATTTATACCATTTACTCCTGCAAAAATCAATTCGCCATCGCTTGTTTTTAATGAAGCGTGCTCAGAGAATTCGCGTCCCTGCAATCCATCTGTTTCATCAAAATTCATAATCTCTGTGGTAAAAATCGAGTCGTTTATGATATTTGAAAAAGAGATTTTTGAAATTCCGGCAGAGCTGCTCACCCATAAATTTCCCTGGTCATCCTCCAATATCCTCTTTACCGATTTGGGCAACAAATTATTGAGTTGGTTAAGCAAAAGATAATGATTGGACTCAGGATCAAACTTTATCAATCCTTGTTCACTGCATAACCAGTACCAACCACGGCTGTCTTCAAAACTCGAATTAACGGGGCCAAAGTTTATTGGTATATTATCAGAAAAGCTATTAAAATAAACATCAAAATCTTTTTCAAAGGGATTGTATATCGATAAACCATCCGATGTCGAAATCCAAAGTCTCTTTTGGTGGTCGCTTGCAATATGATTTACATAATTGCCTGAAAGGCCTGAATTCTCGGAATCATAACGAATAAAACAATCGTTCCCGGCATCGTAAAGATTTAAGCCACCCCCAAGTGTACCTATCCAGATATTCTGGTTGCTGTCTTCCGTAATATACCATATCCGGTCATCGGAAATACTGGTTGAGTCATTTACATTGTGTTTATATACAGTAAACTCATCTGCTTTAGGATTGTATTTGTTCAATCCGCCATAGTAAGTACCAATCCACATATTTTTCAAATGATCTTCAAACAAAGAAACAACTACATTGCTGGTTAATCCGTTAATACCTGTATTTTCAACCGTTATAAATTGAAACTTTCCCGTTTTTCTATCAAGTATATTGATTCCTGCACCGTTGGTTCCAATCCAAATATTCCCATTCGAACGCTCGATGCAACAATTGATATCATTTAAATTCAAAGAATTCTTATTATCCGGATTATTTTGGATTAAGCGAAATTTTTTAGAACTCTGCTTATAATAGTCGAGCCCCTTTTTATAAGTCCCTACCCAAACAATGTTATCATTGTCAATATATAAACTGTGTAATCCGTTTGTAGAAATATTCTTTGTGTCTCCTGTTTTAAACAAAATGTTTTGAATGGAATCTTCTTTTCTGTTGTACAAATATAAACCTGCTCCATCTGTAGCAATCCATACAACTCCGCTCTCATCTTCCTGAATTCCTGAAATAACTTTATTTCCAATCTGTTTAAAAAGATTTTCATTTAGCTCGGAATGCCATTGTCCTTTCACCAAATCGTAGACATACATCCCTGCCTGGCCTCCAATCCAGAGCAAGTTATAGCTATCAATAAACAAATTTTGCAGGCCTCGCACATATTTTCCTTCGTACAACTGGGGCAATGGGATCGATTTATAGCTTCCATCATTGGGGCTGTATTCAATTAATTCTCGTGTAAAAGTACCTATCCACATTTTTCCTGTACGATCTTCAGCAAAAGAAATTACATTATTTACATCGGCACTAAACAGAGATGAATCAATTAAGTGATGCTCAAAGTTGCCCTTTTTATAAACAAAAAAACCTTCATGAGTACCAATGTACATATCTCCGTTTTTTGCAGCGAAAATACTCCCAATATTATTTACATCATTGCATCCAAACGCATTATAGTCAAAAAGAGAAACTCGCCTGAACGAGCGGGAATGTAAATTTTTTATGTTGAGCCCAAATGTTGTCCCAACCCAAAGATTAGAGTCGTTGTCCTCAGCAACGACAGAAATAAAATTATTGGACAAACTGGCGGAATCTTCTGCATTGGCTTCAAAATTTGTAATTTGATATCCATCAAAACGATTTAGGCCTCTACTCGTTCCAATCCACATTAAACCTTCAGAATCTCTTTGAAGTGAAGTTACCCAATTGGAAGTCATCCCGTCGGACACGCCAATATTCGAGAAATTTGCTGGAGTATTTTGAGCACAAAGTTGAAAGGCTGACCCAAAAATAAAAAGTACCGGATAAAATATATGTAGAATTTTTTTTAACATCTTCTTTTAAGGTCTGTAGTGAAATCGATCCATTAAAATTAAAAATATTGAAATATAGTTACTTCGCTTTTTTTTGATAAACAATTTTACAAATCAGGTATATATTTTTTACAAATCTCACCCCTGATAAATTCATCTCTATCTTATTTGCTTACAAACCACTCCCATTCTAATTTGCATTTCGCCCTACTTTTACCTCGTTAAATTAACTAAAATGGCAAAAAAACACCATCGCAAAATCTATCTCTTGCTTGAGATTATTATGTATCTCCTGATAATCTCGTTTATCATTATTCTTATACAAATTATTTAAAACTATCATACATTAACTAAAACTCTTTATGAAAAAAAAAGTAATTCTGATTCTATTGTTATTCTTGATAAGCAGCAGTCTTTTTGCGCAGAAGAGGGTAACAGGTATAGTGAAAGATGCCCAGACATCTGAACCTATACCGGGGGTAAATGTGAGTTTAAAAGGAACAACCGTTGGAACAGTTACTGATTTTGAAGGGAATTATGCTATCTCGGCTCCCTCCGACGAAACAGTGCTGGTCTTTTCGTTTATAGGCTACAAAACTCAGGAAGTGACGGTTGGCTCGCAATCCGAAATCAATGCACTACTTGAAATTGAGACACAGGGGCTTGATGAAGTTGTTGTTGTTGGTTACGGTACGATGAAAAAATCAGACGTAACCGGATCTGTTGTTTCCGTTTCCGAGGATAAACTTAAAGGTTCTGTGGTTGCCAACCTCGACCAGGCCCTGCAAGGGCGTGCAGCCGGGATCACTGCCGTTCAAACTTCGGGACAACCGGGTTCATCTGTATCAATCCGTGTTCGCGGACAGGGTACTTTAAGAGCCGATGCTTCCGAACCACTGTATGTAGTGGATGGTGTACCTATTCAAAATGTTAGTCAAAGCGGACATTCTGTCGGATTGGGAGATGCTATGGGAAATGGTAGTGTTTCTACTTTTTCGGGGCTATCGGTTTTAAACCCTTCAGACATTCTTTCTGTAGAAATTTTGAAAGATGCTTCTGCAACAGCCATTTATGGTTCTCGCGGTGCCAATGGAGTAGTACTTATTACTACTAAAAAGGGAAGAACAGGAGAAGCAAAATTTACCTACGAAGGTTATTACGGTGTTCAGGAGCAAGTAAAACGAATTGATGTAATGAATTTACGTGAATTTGCTGAATACAGTAACGACTGGGCTGCTGAAACCAACGGACGTGACCCCCGGGTTGAACTACAAGATCCTTCAATACTTGGCGAAGGAACCAACTGGCAGGATGCTGTTTTCCGTGTAGCTCCGATGCAGAGTAATCAAATAAGCGCCATGGGGGGAACTGATGTTGTTAAATATTTTATTTCCGGAAGCTATTACACTCAGGAGGGTACCGTAATCGGATCTGATTTTGAGCGTTTTTCAAGTCGCGTAAATCTCGATGCACAATTAAAATCCTGGTTCAAAATGGGAACCAATCTCATGTTTACAAAAACAAAAGAAAATATTGGGTTGAATAACAGTACAGAGGGGATTATTAGCGTCGCGCTTAATTCTTCACCTGATATTCCAATCTATAATACCGACGGTTCATGGTCTGGCGATCAAAGAGAAGGTTCACCGGGAAGAGTTAATCCGATTGCTAAAGCACTGGATGAAGAAAATACACTCAAAAGAACAAGTATTGTAGGGACGCTGTATAGCGACATCAACTTTACAAAGGATTTAACGTTAAGGACAGAACTTGGCGTTGATATCGGAAATTCAAACGCTTACCATTTTCTGCCAACATACGAATACGGTACAATCGTAAATTCTACCAACTCATCCAGCATTCAGTATAACCAGAATTTCTTTTGGCAGTTAAAAAACTATCTCACCTACAGTAAAACTTTTGGCGTTCATAATGTAACTGCCATGGTTGGTCAGGAAGTTTCGGAGTGGACATATGAAAATTTGAGAGGCGCCAGCACTGGTCTCTCCAGCAATGATATCCATCTGCCAAGTTTAGGTGATCCAACAACGATGACCATAGGCTCGGGAAAAGGAAGCGGTGCAATGGCATCAGCCTTTACACGTGCCAATTATTCCTATGATGAAAAATATTTGCTAACCTATACTTTCCGCTATGACGGTTCCTCCAACTTTGGCCCGGAAAACCGCTGGGCACCTTTCCATGCATTTGCAGCATCGTGGAGAATAAACAACGAATCGTTTATGGAAAGCCTTGAAGGAAAAGTAAGTAACTTTAAAATCCGTGCAGGTTGGGGACAAACGGGTAACGCAAACATTGGCGGATACCGCTGGGGGGCCTCTATAAATAAAATGCCAACCGGACTTGGTCAGGGATTCCGGCAAAGTAACATTGCCAACCCCTATATTACATGGGAAAAACAGGAACAATACAATTTAGGAATTGACCTCGGTTTATTCGACAACCGCATTGAAATGGTAATTGACCTGTACGATAAAACATCAACTGCAATGCTGATGGATATGCAATTGCCTTCTTATATGGGAACAAGGGGAAATGCTTCCATCCGTCTGAATCCTCCGATGGGTAATTTTGGGGAGATTGAAAACAAAGGAGTGGAATTTACATTGAATACCCGTCCTTTTGTCGGGGAATTTAAATGGGAAAGCGAACTTTCTCTTACCAGAAATAAAAATAAACTGCTCGGACTTGACGGGACTCCCGCTGCTCATATTGAAGGATATGGCCAGTGGACCGACCTCGTAAGTCTTACAGAAATTGGAGAATCACTTTACAATTTTTATGGGTACAAAGTTGCGGGCATTTACCAAAATAAAGAAGATATTATGAATAGCCCGAAAACAAAGGCATACCCTGATGATGGCAACTTTAACCGTTCGAATACAGTTTGGCCCGGAGACATAAAATATGAAGACCTTTCCGGTCCGGATGGTGTTCCTGATGGAGTGATTGACGAATACGACCGCACCAACATTGGATCGCCGCTGCCAAAATTTACTTTTGGTTTTAACAATACATTCAGCTATAAAAACTTCGAGTTAAATGTATTTATTAATGGTTCTTACGGAAACAAAATTTTAAATTATGTAGGAAGAAGTTTAATCAGCATGGAAAGCATGTGGAACAATCAACTTTCTGACGCTGTTAACCGGGCTAAACTTGAAGCCGTTAATCCGGACAAACAATATCCTTCCCTAAATTCAACAGGCTCTACGGTAAACGCCTGGTACGAGGATATTGACAATATACAGGTAAAAAACCCGGATACAGATATCCCCAGAGCAATCGCCGGAGATCCAAATGATAATAAACGTATCTCTGACCGGTTTATTGAAGACGGTTCTTACCTCCGTTTCAAAAACATAACGCTTTCGTACTATGTACCCAAAAAACTACTTAGAAATTTGTCAATCGATAATTTGAGAGTTTATTCCAACATTCAAAATATGTGGACGATTACGAAATATACCGGTTTTGACCCGGAAGTAGGCGCCAGCCAAACAAACGATAATGTGAGCGGATTGGACAACGGCCGTTATCCGTCGCCAAGAATTTACACATTTGGTTTAAGTATAACCTTTTAATCCTGAAAATCAGATATTATGAAACAACTATTTAAAACCCATAAAATACTGGTTTTGACAGCTCTTCTTTTTATCAGCTACTCTTGTGAAGAGTTTCTCGACCGTCCGACTGAAGACAACTACACGATTGACAGTTTTTATAAAACTGATGAACAGTGTTTTCAGGCTGCCAATGTTTTGTACAGTGCCCCATGGTACGATTTCCAGAGAGGTTTTGTATGGATTGGTGATGTTTTGGCAGGCAACATGTACCTTGGAACCGATAACAGCTACCAGAATTTTAACTTAACTTCCTCAAACGAGGATCTGGCAAACGCTGCCAATTCACTTTGGCTGGTAAATGGCCATTGTAATGCTGTTATCGAAAACATCAGAACCAAAGCCGGCCCAAATGTGAGTGAAGAAACAAAAAATACGGTAACCGGAGAAGCAATGGTATGGAAAGCAATGGCTTACTTTTACCTGGTTCGCATCTGGGGAGCCATCCCGATTATTCACAGTAACAGCGAAATAATTGGAGCCGGAAATGCTACCGAACTTCCTAAAAACCAAATTGAAGACGTTTATGAATACATCGTTCGCACA
Organism: Maribellus maritimus; assembly: GCF_022267315.1. Classification (GTDB taxonomy): domain Bacteria; phylum Bacteroidota; class Bacteroidia; order Bacteroidales; family Prolixibacteraceae; genus Draconibacterium; species Draconibacterium maritimum. The sequence goes on along the minus strand of NZ_JAIKLE010000006.1, from coordinate 125,135 downwards.
TTGCTGAAAGCAATTGAACTTCTTCCGGAACAAAACGTAAAAGGGAGAATCAACAAAACCTCAGCTTACGGACTTTTGGCAAAAGTGTATTTAACCCGTTCAGGTTACGGACAAAATGGAACGCGCAATCAGGCGGATCTTGATAAAGCGAAAGAATACGCAGCCAAAGTAATAAATGAAAGCGGACTCTCTCTGGAGCCGGTGTACAGTAATCTTTTCCGAATCTCAACCGGAAATTTCAACGAGGAGAATCTACTTTCCTGGCGCTGGGTAGCTTCAGACCAGTGGACTTCACAAAACTCTTTACAATCCGATTTATCGTTAAACGGTTTTACAGGCCTGAACGATTCCTGGGGAACATGGCGTGGCCCGACAATCGATCTTCAGTTTGCCTTTAATGAAGACGCCCGTGAACCACGAAACAATCGTGACGACCGCAGAAAGGCCACAATGATGATGAAAGATGATTATTATCCATACTTCTGGCGTCATGTTGGAGGTTTTACCTGTACATGGGACGATGATAACAACGTTGCAGGAGCAACTTTTGGTATCGGCACGGGAGCAAACTGCGTAAAGCACATCGTTGGCCACTTTGAAGGCGACCACAAAGACGAAGCAGGGGTTCCTGCACGCAGAATGGCCACCGATCTGGCAACCCATATTTTACGTCTGGCTGATGTTTACCTAATTTATGCAGAAGCAATTCTTGGAAACAATGAAACCACAAGTGATGCAGAAGCATTAAAAGCTTTTAACGCAGTTCGCAGACGTTCCATCTCAGCACATACCGATGTCTCGTCAATTTCTTTTGAAGATATTTTTAAAGAGCGCAGACTGGAGCTCGCACTTGAATGTGACAACTGGTATGATTTTGTACGACTCCACTATTACAAACCGGAATTGGCAAAACAGTGGCTAAATAACCAGGAAAGAGGTTCTTTCAACGGATTACGTCAGTATTATGATGCCGAAATTGAAAAATCGGAAGTTACGATTGAATCGTTCAAAGTAAACATTACCAGCGATTCCAAATTCCAACTGCCGTTTCCGGAAGTCGATCTGGCAATGAATCCGAACCTGAGAGATGACGTGGAACCTGTTCCATTTGATTTCAGTACAATTGAATACTAACAGACTAAACTATAACAAAATGGAAATAAAAAAATATTTTTTAGATAAAATTCCGGTTGCCTTTATCTTTCTCGTCCTCTCCGGTCTATTATCCGGAATACTGTTTCAGTCGTGCGAGAATGATGATGACGATGTAACCTCCTCGCATGCAACACCTGTTGTTCGCTACATCAGGTTAACCGAATCCGAAAAATCCGACTCACTGGTTACTCATGCTTTTATGGGAAATACAATTGCTATAATTGGTGAAAACTTAGGTGCCGTAGTTGAAATTTGGTTTAACGACCAGGAAGCCATCCTAAATAACAGTTTTATAACCAATACAAGTATTGTCGTTACAATTCCCAACGAAATTCCTGAAATTGTAACCAACGAAATAAGACTTGTTACAAAAGGTGAGGTAGAATCCACTCATCCGTTTGGAGTAGATGTACCTGCACCAATGGTAGCCTCCATGCTTTGTGAATATGTTGAGGATGGCAACAATGCTCTCATTCGGGGAAACTTCTTTCTCGACGACCCCAATAAACCACTTCAGGTATTTTTCCCGGGGAACCTCGAAGCCGAAATAAAAAGCGTAACCATAAATGAAATTGTAGTAACCGTTCCTGAAGGAGCGGGGGTTGGCCCGATAACCGTAAAATCATTGTACGGTTCAAGCCGTTCCTCATTCTATTTCCGCGACGATCGCAATTTCATCCTCGATTGGGACAATTTAACTGCTGCCGGAGGATGGCGTTCAGGTAAGATAGGCAATTCAAACCCGGATCCAATTGACGGAAATTATGTTCGCTTCCAGGGCGACATGCCTGCCGATGCTTCCAGCAAATGGGATGAAGACAGTTTTAGTTTTAACCTGTGGAACCAGGCAAATGGCCGTTCCGATGAACCATTTTATTCGGGTGATTTAAGCAAAGCAGTACTAAAATTTGAATGTTATGTTGTTGAGCCGTGGAAATCAGCTGCTTTGCAAATGATTTTTACGCCGTATTCAACAACCGGGACCAACAGTTATCTTGCTGACACGAATGTGCCCCGTGCCCTTTGGACTCCTTGGACTGAAACCGGATCTTACCAAACTGAAGGATGGACTACAGTGTCTATCCCGCTAAGCAACTTTAAATATACGCATGAAGGACAAACCAGTGCCAATTCTCTTACAAATGATATGCTTGGAGGACTTACATTTTTTGTTTGGCATGGAGGACTTACAGGAGAAGATTGTACCATACACATGTGTATCGACAATATCCGAGTTGTACCTCAATAGAATGAAAACCTGTTAATAGAAGAATTATGCAAACAAAATTCAAAAAATATATCAATAGAGGCTTGCTGTTTCTAACACTTGCCTCTGTCACAATCCTTCCGATGGTTACATCTTGCGACAAGGAAGATGAAAATGAAATAAGCGGAGTTGTTCTTGAAAGCTTTGGCCCAATGCCCATTGCAAGGGGAGCAGAATTAGTGTTTATTGGCTATAATCTTAATCAGGTATCGGCTGTAGTTTTGCCATCAAATATTGAAGTTACATCCTTCAACGAAAAAACATCTGATCTGTTAACATTAACTATTCCACAAGATGCCGTGGAAGGATTAATTACTTTAAAAACACCACAAGGAGACATTACAACTAAAACTCCAATAACCTATTCTGAACCAATTTCAATTGACAATTTTTCTCCTGTATCGTTAAAAGCCGGACAGGAAATAACCATCAGCGGCGACTATTTGAATCTTGTAAAGGAAATTATTTTTACCGACCGCATTGCTGTCGGCGATACAGCTTTCACAAGTCAAAGCAGAAAAGAACTAAAATTAGTTGTTCCTCAAGAAGCACAAACAGGCAAAATTGCCATTTCAAATGGAGCGGAAGAACCTATTATTATCTACTCAAGCGCAGAACTAACTGTAACATTGCCCGCATTTGCAACAATATCTCCAAACCCGGTTAAAGCAGGCTCTTCTTTAACCATAACCGGTACCAACCTTGATTTGGTAAAACAAATAGTATTGGGAGGAGATAAAACAATTGCAGAATTTGTAAGTCATTCAGAAACGACAATCGAACTTTCGGTTCCTGAAGATACACAGGATGGTAAAATAACTATGTTTCCTGCATCAATGGTTGGTGTTGAATCATCAGAAGATCTGATATTGGTGCTACCTACTGTTGCTGTTTCTCCAACAACAGTCAAAAACGGACAGGAAATAACAGTAACCGGAACCGATTTGGACCTCGTAGATAAAGTTCTTTTCGGAGGCGATACTGAAGGAAATATTGCCAGTGCTACTGAAACCGAAATAAAGGTCGTTGTCCCGGATGCTGCGGTTACCGGAACAGTACGTTTTACAACAAAAGCACAAAAAGAAGTTAGCGGGCCGGAAATTACAATTATTGATCCTGTTTTCTCATCTTTTAGCCCGGACGAATCAAAAGCCAATAATACCATAACCATCGAAGGAACCGATTTGGACTTGGTTGTAGACGTAAAATTTGCCGGTGAAGTTTCCGGTGTTATTGAATCTCAAACTGAAACCCAGTTGCAGGTAACTGTTCCTGTAGGCGCTTCCAGTGGGTTGATCCAACTAATTACCAAAAATGGCAACTTGATCGCTTCATCTTCCGAAATTACCATTACAGCCAATCTGCCCGAAATTACAGGGTTTTCAGAACCCAAAGGTACCCCCGGAGAAATTCTGACCATCGAGGGATCCAACCTTCTTTTAATAAAAGAATTAATCTTCCCGGGTGACGTCAAAGCAACCGCATACGGCGTAAAAACCGATGAAATGGTTCAGGTGTATGTGCCAATTGATGTTGAAAAAGGATACGGAAATATTACAATTATTACGTACGAAGGAGAACAAGGTTTATCCCCTGATTTATTTATTGGAGGTACCGATCCGATTACGGACGAAACGATTATTGTAATGGATTTTGAACAACACGGCGGTCACGATGGATACTGGGATTCAGGCTGGAGTGGAAATACCGAAATTCTGGAAGAAAACGGAAATATCTTCCTAAGGGTTAACGGCGCGCTCGATGGATGGATATTGAACTGCAATCACCAGGCAAACGGAGCTCCGGCTCCTGTTATAAACAATGTTGAAGACTATGTGCTCAAGTTCGACATTCGTATCGAAGAAGGAATTACCGGTGCCGAGAATGCACAACTTCAATTTGTGTTTGCCGACCAGTGGAATTACTGGTACGGAGCAGGATTACTCCCTGCTACCACAAGCGGCGACTGGATTACAGTTTCTGTGCCGGTAAGCACCTGGGGACTGACCGGAACATTTGATTTATCATCCGGAACCAATGGTTTGTATGGCGGAGTTATTCCGGCTGGCGTCAGTTTGGACAACCTGCGATTCGACCCAAAATAAAAGAAATCATTCACGGATAGTCTTCTTTTTCCTGTTAAGAAGACTATTCTTTTTAATATATTATGAAGAAGTTTTGCCTATTTTTTTGGGCTGTTACAGTAGTTAGTGGTTTTGGTTGCGAGGAAAACAACGGAGGGGAAGATATCGTTGACAATATTTCGCCACAAGTGGAAAGTGTAACACCTTCCGACGGGGAGACCGGAGTTTCGTTGAATTCCAAAATAGTTATTACTTACAGTGAGCCAATAACACTGGGAAATTCCCATCAAATAGCCGTAAATAATAAAACCGTTGATGCGAATGTAATCGAAAATCAACTTAATATTGAAACTGTATTGGAAAATAATACAGATTACTCCGTTACAATTTCAGCAATTTCTGTACTTGATTTGGCCAAAAACTATGCAGAAGAGTTTTCCTTCTCATTTTCAACAAAAACAAATAACCCGATAGAAATAAGTGCTGAGCTTGTAACTGAAAATCCATCAAAGGAGGTAAAAAATGTCTATAATTTTTTAAAAGAAAACTATGGTCAAAAAGTAATTTCTGCCGCAATGTCAAACGTAGCGTGGAACACAAACGAAGCAGAATGGATTAAACAACACACCGGAAAATACCCGGCAATAACTTCATTCGATTACATACACCTGCCTTTCTCTCCAGCCAATTGGATTGATTATTCAGAAACCGCATTTATTGAAGAATGGTGGAACAACAACGGCCTTGTTTGCGCCAGCTGGCACTGGAACGTTCCATCAAACCAAGGGAGTGACGACTATCATTTTTATGCCGATGAAACCTCTTTTAAAGCATCAAACGCAACAATTCAAGGAACATGGGAAAATGAAATTGTAAAAGCTGACCTGGAAAAAATAGGAAGCTATCTTAAAATACTTAAAGAAAAAAACATTCCATTGATCTGGAGACCATTACATGAAGCAGCGGGAAATATTTACGAATACCAGGCGGGAGAGGCTTGGTTCTGGTGGGGAGCCGACGGAGCAGAGGCTTTTAAACAACTTTGGATTTTTATGTTTGACTATTTTCAGAAAATGGAACTGGACAACCTAATATGGGTCTGGACCACCCAGACCAACGACAATGATTTTTACCCCGGTGATGATTATGTTGATGTTATTGGTCGGGATATTTATAATAATTCAGACGCAAATTCAATCGCTGAACAATTTTTCTCTATCCAGAATGAATATCCAAACAAAATAGTCACATTAAGCGAAATGGGGAATGTGGCAACAATCTCGTCTCAATGGGCTACCGGGGCAAAATGGTCGTATTTTATGCCTTGGTACGACTTTGAAAGAACGAACAATTTAGATGAAGCTGATTTCAGCCAACCCGCTCATCAGTTTGCCAACGCCGACTGGTGGATAAATGCGGCTAATCAGAGCTATGTAATTACACGCGAGCAAATGCCAAATCTTAAGTAGTTTTTTTTCATAAATTTGTTCCAAAGAAGGAGTAGACCAATTTCCCGGTACTCCTTCTTTTTCATTTTCCTCCAAGCTGTTTCTGTTAATTCCCCGCATTTTTTATTTGAAACGGCAAATCAACTTCTTCGTCCTAATTTCTTCAACTTGAAAAGACTTACTTATATTGACTTTACCAGAAACATTTCTTTCTAACTTTGATAATAAAATTGTTACTTTGCAGCTTCTAAACGAACAACATGTCCGACTTTTCTTCCAAAAACGACAAACAACTGGTTTCACAACTCATTAATAATGAAGTGAAAGCATTTGATGAATTGTTTCATAGGTACGGTGACAGATTGTTCCGATTTTCATTTTCTCTGCTCAAAAATCAGGAAGATTCAAAAGAAATAGTTCAGGAGACGTTTTACAAAATTTGGAATAAAAGAAATGAAATTGATTCCTCAAAATCGTTCAAATCATTTCTTTTTACTGTTTCATATAATCTGATTATGGATCAGTTAAGGCTCAGACTAAAAGACAAAGAATTCAGACAATTTCTGGAAGTTAATTTTAAAGACAACAGTTTTTGCACCGACCACAGTTCTGATTATAACTTTTTAAATCACCAGATTTCAGAAATCATAGAAAAACTCCCTGGGAAACGAAAAAAAATTTTTCAGTTAAGCAGGGAGAAAGGCCTTTCTCATCAGGAAATTGCAGAACAATTGGGAATATCGGTAAAAACAGTTGAGAACCAGATAAACCTGACTTTAAAACATATGAGACAACAACTTGGTAGAGATATTCTACCCGTTTTGTTATTTTTTTCTCTATTCCTCTGAAACACCTTTTATCAAATACGAATAGTAAAAAAAATTTGGGGGGTATCACTTAAATTTACGTATAACAAGTATGAGCCGGCAAATAAGTTGATTCACGGTCAGGGAAAAAGAAACCCTTTACCTGCGGCATTCCTTATTTCTGACCGTAAAAAATTTTCAATTGAAAAAAATGGAATTTGAGAAAGACAATAACATTTCAATCATCAATAAATATCTAGCGGGAGAGAGTTCGCCGGAAGAATTGCAAAATGCATTCAAACTATTTGAATCACCTTATAAAAACTTAAATCTGAGAAAAATAATTTTTGAATGGTGGAACAATGAAAAAGAGTTGGAATCCCAACCAAAACCAGACAATCTCTCTGAAATTTTAGACAAAATACACCATCAAATAAATTTAGGGCAAGTTCAGCCACAAAAGAAAAGTAAAAAAATAATAATTAAATATTCAAGAATCGCAGCAATTCTGGTTCTTGGTTTTCTGGCTGGTTTTTTTGTGCACCTGATGAAAAAAGAGCAGCCGGTATACTACACCAGCATTGCTCCTATCGGATCAGTTTCCCAGGTTATCCTCCCCGATAGTTCAATGGTATATCTAAACTCCGGATCAAAAATTACCTACACAACCTCAGGAGCAGATAGAAACAGGGTAGTTTTTCTCGATGGCGAAGGTTGGTTCGATGTTACCAAAAACTCAAAAAAACCATTTGTAGTCATTACTCCTTCCTACAAAATAAAAGTAATAGGTACAAAATTTAATGTAAAGGGTTACAAAACAGAATCAAAAGTTACAACAACCCTTGAAGAAGGAAAAATACAAATTATTCCTTCTTCCAATCCAAATTTCAAAACTACCACGGTTTTAGAACCGGGAGAGCAGTTTATTTTTGATTCTGAACAAAACATCTTTGAAACAAAACACGTAAACACTAAACTTTTCAGCTCATGGAGAGATAACAAATTAATTTTCATCAATATGAATCTAAAGGAGTTGATTATACTGCTGGAAAGAAAATTTGGCGTCGACATTGTTGTTGCCGACAATATCGTTCTGGATTACCATTATGACGGAACAATAAAAAATGAAACTATTTTAGAGGTACTTGAATTACTACAGGAAACCCTACCTATAAACTATAGAATTGAAGGACAACAAGTTATTATTCAAAAAAGATAAAGGAGGATAAACGTATGAAATAAATTGATGTATGCCTAACAAAAAAACCGGCACGTGCTGTCACACCTGCCGGAATCAATGTGTTTAACAAAGGTGCTGTCACACCATTTATTATTTAACATTAAACAAAGCAAATTTATGAAAAAAAATGAATTGGATCGTTTCTCCTATTTTGGGGGGAAACACAAGCTATTGCTAATTATGAAACTAACTTTAATATTACTTCTGGCTTGTTTTATGCAACTGTCCGCATCCGTGTATTCTCAGAGTACCAAAATATCGCTGGAAATAGAAAATAAACGGGTAGAAGATGTACTTCGTGAAATAGAAGAAACCACCGACTTCCGTTTTTTCTACCAAAGAGAACAGGTTGACGTTGAACAAACTATTACAATAGACGCAAAAGACCAGAATGTCGAAACAATTTTAAATCAGCTATTTAGCGGACAAGATGTCACTTTCGAAATAAGACAAGACAATCTTGTTTTATTGAAAAAAGCTTCAAATGGTCACGCAGAGTATAATCTTGATAGTGAACAACAAAAAACAATTAACGGTCGGGTGATCGATGATACAGGGGCAACAATGCCTGGCGTAACCGTTGTTGTCAAGGGCACTACACAGGGAACAATAACCAATGAGGATGGTGAGTACACATTAAACAATGTTCCTGACGATGCCATTTTACTTTTCTCTTTTGTTGGTATGAGAGCACAGGAGATTCCTGTTGGTGACCAAACAAATGTTAATGTCACCCTCGAAAGGGAAACCATTGGTCTGGAGGAAGTTGTGGCTGTTGGTTACGGTGTTCAAAAGAAAGTCAACATGACTGGCTCTGTTTCAATGATAACTTTTGATGAAGAAATGGAAAACAGGCCAATCACAAATGCATCTCAGGCACTTAGTGGCAAAACTCCGGGGATTTGGGTGAGTCAAAACTCAGGGAAACCGGGAAGTGATGGAGCGCAAATCCGTGTTAGGGGGTGGGGAACCTTGAACAATTCGAACCCATTGGTAATAATTGATGGGATAGAAGGCGATTTCGACCAGTTAAATCCAAACGATATTGAAAGTGTCTCCATACTAAAAGATGCAGCCAGTGCCGCAATTTATGGTTCAAAAGCCGCAAATGGTGTAATTCTGGTTACAACAAAAACGGGAAATGCCGGCGAACGAATGCAAGTAAATTTATCTTCCTATTATGGAATTCAAACATTAGGAAGAAGCTACGACCTCATTACCAGTAGTGCCGAAAGCATGAGAATGACAAACACCGCCCTAGAGAATGAAGGCGGAAGCCCCTTGTTTCCTGAAAGTATGATTTCAGCATTTGAAAACGGAACAGATAAGTACAAATATCCGAGTACCGATTGGTTTGACGTAGTATTCGATAGCGCCCCAATTCAGGAACACAATTTATCCATAAAAGGAGGAACAGAAAAAAGTTCTTCATTCCTTTCATTTAATTATATGAATCAGGATGGAATGGTTCCAAATACAAATACAGAAAGATATGGGATCAGAGCGAACCTTGATTCAAAAGTAAACGACTGGTTTACTGTAGATGCCCGAATAAGTTATAGCCATCAGGTAGCGGTAGAACCATATAACGATATTGTTTATGGATCGATGGGTCGTTTTTTTGATATGCTGAATGGCGTCACTCCATATACCGCACCCTATACCAGGGATGGGGAATTTGGAGCAGTTGAAGCCATAACTGATGATGGAAATATTCTGTTTGACAACAGAAATCCTTTAATTGATGCAAATAATGGAAAGAAAACCGCAGAAGAGAATTTTTTAAGTATCAATGCTTCTGCAAATGTTAAACTTTTTGAGTTTTTAAACTGGAAAACAACCGTTGCATCTACAGGAAACTGGAATATGACTGATAATTACAATGAAACCATTATTGGATATACTGACTCAGGAATTCCGATGATGACTAAAAACTACAACAGAGAAGGAATTGAAATTTCCCGCAACCAGGTATCGTCACTCGTAAACAATGTGTTTTCAACATTGAATTTTAACAAAACCGTTGCGAAGATTCATGATTTCTCGGCGATCGCCGGATTACAGGTGGAAGATCGGCAAATTAAAAACGTGTATGCAAGAAGATCGGAACCACCAAAAGAGGGATTAACCCAGGTAGACGCCGGTACATCCGGAATTCAGGGTGAAGGAAATATGGTCGGATTGAGAATGTTCTCGTATTTCGGACGTTTTAACTATGCACTTTCCAGCAAATATTTATTTGAAGCTAATATAAGAGCGGATGCTTCATCCCGGTTCAAGAAAGGAAAAAGATGGGGAGTTTTCCCTGGATTCTCGGTAGGTTGGAGAGCTATTGACGAATCATTCATGGAAAACCAGAATATTTTTACCAATTTAAAACTCAGAGCATCGTGGGGACAATTGGGAAATCAAAACATTTCAGGTTATTGGCCCTATTTAACAATCATTACTCAAAATAATGATTTAAGTTATAGTTATGCCGGTAACTTTGCCCCGGGAGCAGCTGTAACCTCGTTAATAGATGAAGATATTACCTGGGAAACAACTACCACACTTGACATTGGTTTTGACGCGGGATTCCTGAATAACAGAATAACTGTTGAAGCTGATTATTTCCAAAAGAAAACAACAGATATTATCGTACAATTACCAATCCCGGATATAATGGGTGATATAACACCTCCTTATGAAAATGTGGGTGAAATGGTCAACAACGGTTTTGAATTTACAATTAACTATGACAATCAATCCATAAACCGCGACCGCTTTGGATACAATATTGGGTTAAATGCAACTTTTATCGAAAATGAAGTCACTAAATTTCGGGGGGGTGATTCACCGGATCAATTGTATCTAATCAGAGAAGGATACTCATACCGGTCACTTTACGGATATAAAGCGATTGGCATCTATCAGTCGGATGACGAAGCGGAACAACACATGAGTAACAATAGTTATAAACCCATTGCCGGAAACCTCAAATTCGAAGATGTAAACAACGATGGGAAACTGGGATTTGAAGACAAACAGGAAATCGGAAATACCATCCCCAAAGTTACTTATGGTTTAACTACCTCTTTTAAATATAAAGGATTTGATTTAAATCTTTTATTCCAGGGACTTTTGGGCGTACATTCCTATAATAATAATGCTTTAACCACTTTGAATTATGAAAACAGAACAATTTCAACAAGGTGGAGAGATGCCTGGTCGCCGGAGAATAAAGATACTGATGTTCCAATTTTATACTTTAATAACTCATGGGATAACCTGGAATCTTCTTATTGGGTTAAAGAAATAAGTTTTTTGAAACTTAAAAATGTACAACTGGGCTATGCAGTGCCAAATGAACTTACTACACGAATTGGATTGCAAAAAATTTATTTTTACATAAATGCGCAAAACGTTTTTGTACTTGTAGATGAAAAATTTGAAGGCTACGATCCTGAGAAGAGTGCATTTTCACATGGTACAAATCAATATCCGGTTCCAAGGATAATATCTTTAGGTTTAAATCTTAATTTCTAAAATCATGAAAATGAAACTAAAAAATATTATAACTTATAGTTTACTATCATTACTGATTTTAACTTCCGGCGGATGTGTCGAAAAGTTTCTGGATTTCTTTCCGGAAGATAAAATCACTTCCGCTAATTTCCCTGTAAATGAGGACGATATGGATTTACTCCTCAACGGACTTTACGGACAAATTTGCGAAAACACGCTGTATAACGAAGGGTTCTTCGCCTTTGGCGTGTTGGACGGGGCGACACCAAACGGATGGAACTGGGGAAATTTATCCATCACAAAAATTGGCAACGGGCAACTTTCTGCAACCGACGAACAAATTGTAAATTTCCGTTGGACAAGAGGGTATGCAATTATTTTCAGGGCGAATTACTTAATTAAGGCACTGGAAGATGTTGAACTGGATGCAAGTGTTAAGTCAATGTATGAAGCAGAAGCCAGATTTCTGAGAGGAGTAGCTTATGCAACACTTGTAGAATCATACGGAGGAGTCCCTATTGTTTTAGACGCAATTTCAACAGAAGATGCACGAACAATTAGCAGAAATACTGCTGAAGAAACCTGGAACCAGGCAATTTCAGACTACGACTTTGCAATTGCCAACCTTGACGTTGATGCGCCGCAGGTTGGCAGAGCAACCAAGGGAGCAGCAATGGCAATGAAAATGAGAGCACTTTTGTATCAAAACAAATTTAGCGAAGTTATAAGCCTTGCAGACCAAATTATGGCGCTTGGAAAATATTCGTTATTTCCAAGCTACGAAGGTATATTTCAGTTGGAAAACGAAAACAACGAAGAGGTAATTTTTGATATTCAATATATGAGGGGTGAAAATTCTCAGGGAACGCGACTCGACCAGTTTACCGGAACGGGAACAGGCAGTTGGACGAGGGGGACAAGGTACACACCAACTGAAGATTTGGTAAATGCCTACGAAAGAATTGATGGCACTCCCGGTAAATATTTTGAATCGGAAATTGATTTGGATAATCCATATGAAGGCTGGGATCCAAGGCTTGCAGCTACTTGTGTAGTTCCGGGTTCGTATTATCTTGGTTACCGTTTCCCAAATTATCTCTATCCGGGGGGAGCATACAACCATCCCGGAAACAGGATAAAACATCTCAGCACCCGCAAATACAGGGAAGATAATGAAGCAGATTTGGCCCCTACCGATCAATCAGATTTAAATAACATCGTTATCCGATATGCCGACGTTATATTATCGAAAGCCGAAGCGCTCATTGAATCCGGAGGTAATGTAGATGAAGCAATTGCCTTAATTAACAGAATAAGAACAGAGCGAGATGATGTTAAAATGACACCCGTACCTACGGGTATATCTCGCGAGGAGGCCCGGGCAAAATTAAGACACGAAAGAAGAATTGAATTTGCCCTGGAAGGTCTGTATTGGATGGATATTAAACGCTGGCATAAAATGGACGGGTTCCTTAACGGAGTATATCCAATTGAAATAAGGGATCACACTGGCGGGTTGGTTGAAACCAAATTTCCGGATGGTTACAAAGAACATTTTAATTTGTTGCCCATTCCAAATAATGAACTTTCATTGAACGAAAACCTGGAACAAAACCCAGGGTGGTAAAATTCTAACGAACTAAAATAAAAAGGATTCAGGAATTGTTGTACTGGATCCTTTCTTTTAACTTTTCAACTATAATGAAGAAATTTACTTTTCTAATCCAAATCTTTGTTTTCGTTTGTGTTTTCTCCGTTTTTGGGAATCGTCCGAAAACTCCAAATGTAATACTCATTCTGGCTGACGACCTTGGATACAACGATTTAAGCTGTTACCGAAATTTTAATTCCGGTCAGTCTGAAACATTTCCGCCCACGTCGCAAACACCAAATATTGACAAACTTGCTGAACAGGGAATACGCTTTACCGATTTTTATTGCGGAGCAGCTGTTTGCAGCCCGTCACGGTCAGCATTAATGACCGGACGAAATGCTACACGTGTGGGGATTTTCAACTGGGTTCCGGAAAATTCACCTATGCATATGAGAGCGCGGGAAATTACAATAGCCGAGCTTCTGAAAAAGAAAAATTATAAAACAGGCCACTTTGGGAAATGGCATCTGACATCACAGGGAACCGATCAACCTTTACCCAATAATCAGGGATTTGACTACAGTTTTTATGCATACAACAATGCGGTCCCGTCTCACCACAATCCGGAAAACTATTACCGAAACGGAGAACCCGTTGGAAAACTGGAGGGATATGCCTGCCAGTTGGTAGTAAACGAAGCGCTTCAGTGGCTTGATAAAAACAACGGCAATACAACTCCATTTTATATTGATGTTTGGTTTAATGAACCACATTTAAAAGTAGCAGCTCCCGAAGAGTTGACAAAAAAACACAAGTACAACGCGGAATATTACGGAGCCATCGAAAATATGGATATTGCTGTTGGACGTTTAATGGATTATCTCAAAGAGAACAATCTCATCGAAAATACAATTATAATGTTCTCCTCTGATAACGGTTCCCGCTGGGATCATTCAAATGACCCCTTACGCGGAGAAAAATGTTTTAATTACGAAGGCGGGCTGCGCGAACCATTTATTGTTTCCTGGCCTCCCCATGTTCCAAAAGGGAAAATTAGTCAGTTTAACGGCAGTTTTACCGATATTTTACCTACCATTGCATCAATAACTGATATTCCGCTACCAACGGATCGAAAATATGATGGAATTGATATTTCACCTGTATTTTTTGGCGAAAAAGATAATGTGGAAAGAGAGGAGCCCATTTTCTTTTACCGTTATTTTCACGATCCGATTTGTATGATTCGAAAAGGAGACTGGTGTTTACTGGGTTATCAGAAATTAATTCCGCTTGCGGAAACATTAAATGAGAGTGAACTGGCAAATATCCGTCCCTGGAGTTTTGAAAAGAATCACATGGAATATCTGAAAAACCTGGTTCCGACTCAATTCGAATTGTACAATTTAAAAGACGATGTGGAGCAGGAAAATAATCTTGCAGAAAAATACCCGGAAGTGGTGAAAGAGTTAAAAAGGGAAATGCTTCTGCTCCGGACGGAAATGGTACAGGAAGGAGGAGACTGGTTTGCAGGGAATTAATTTTAAACACTTAATATTCTATACTTATGAATGCTGTCTTTCCAAAAAAAATATTTGCCGTTTTAATTATTTTTGTTCTTTCATTTCAGGGGAAATGTGCTGATTTAACACGGGGCAATGCAAAACCCAATATCATTGTAATTCTTGTTGATGACCTTGGATATGGCGATTTGTCGGTACAAGGCGGCGAAGATATTTACACGCCAAACATCGACAAACTTTTTAAAAAAGGAATGCATTTCAAAAATTTTTATGCCAACTGTACGGTTTGTTCGCCAACACGGGCAAGTTTAATTACAGGTTGCTACCCCGACATGGTTGGAGTTCCGGGAGTAATCCGGACACACGAAGACAACAGTTGGGGATATTTAAGAGAAGATGTTCCAACCTTGCCCGAAATGCTTAAAAAGGCAGGATACAAAACCGCAATTGTCGGAAAATGGCATTTGGGTCTGGAGTCGCCAAATACTCCAAACGAGAGAGGTTTCGACTTTTTTCATGGATTTTTGGGCGATATGATGGATGATTACTGGACTCATCTGAGACATGGAAATAATTATATGCGTTTAAACAGCCAGGTGGTTGATCCTGAAGGTCACGCAACAGATGTTTTTTCAAATTGGGCAATCGATTATTTAAAGAATCAAAAGGAAAACGATTCTCCTTTTTTTCTTTATCTCGCATACAACGCGCCACACTTTCCCATTCAACCGCCAGAGGACTGGTTTGAAAAAGTGAAGAAGCGCGAGCCGCAACTCTCCGAAAAAAGAGCGAAAAATGTGGCTTTTGTGGAACATTTGGATGACGGAATTGGAAGAGTATTAAATACGCTTGATGAATTGGATTTGAGTGAAAATACGCTGATTATTTTTTCTTCCGATAACGGAGGACATCTGCCCAGCGGCGCATCAAACGGAAGTCTCCGTGGCGGAAAACAGGACATGTATGAAGGAGGAATTAAAGTGCCAACCTGTTTTGTTTGGCAAGGGAAAATTCAATCGAAATCGGAGAGTTACAATCTCGGACTAACAATGGACATCTTCCCTACTCTGTGTGAAATAGCAGGAGCAACAGTTGATACTAAAATTGACGGGATTAGTTTATTCAAAAGTATAAATGGCGAAGAACAGGATACAAACAGCCGGAATGTATATTTTATGCGACGCGAAGGCGGGAAATATGCTGGAATGTGTTATTACGCAATACGTCAGGGTCCATTTAAATTATTACAAAACACTCCTTTTGAGCCACTGGAGTTATTTAATCTTGGGAATGATCCGGCTGAAAAATCAACATTGAATGAAAACACTGAAAAGTTTAACGAATTAAGATATAATTTGTCTCAGCACATTCGCGAATCAGGTAACATTCCCTGGCAAAAACAAAAAAAATAAAACCAATGAAATTTAAATTCTTCAAATCAGTCAATTTTTCACCGGCAAAAAGTGTTTGTGTTTTTTTCTTACTGTTGCTCTTTTCCTGTTCCAATCCATCATCAAAATCGCCGAATATTATTCTAATCATGGCGGATGATTTGGGTTATGGCGATATAAGTTGCTTCGGAAATGAAACCATCCAAACACCGGTGTTGGATAAGATGGCTTCAGAAGGATTAAGATTTAGCGATTACCATTCAAATGGTGCAGTTTGTTCACCAACACGGGCCGCATTAATGACGGGAAATTACCAACAACGGGCCGGACTGGAAGGAGTAATCTATGCACAGCTTGGCAGAAGAATGTATGGTATTTCACAAAATGAAAAAACCATCGCTGAATATATGAAGGATGCCGGTTACACTACCGGAGCTTTTGGGAAATGGCACCTCGGATATAAACCTGAATTTAATCCGGTGCATCACGGTTTTGATCAGTTTTACGGTTATGTGAGCGGCAACGTAGACTATATTTCGCACCGCGACGGAATTGGGCTGCACGACTGGTGGTTGAATGCAGATACATCTTATGAAAAAGGTTATGTTACCGACCTCATTTCAAACCATGCCCTGGAATTTATTGAAAGCAATCAGGATAAACCTTTCTTTTTGTATTTACCGCATGAAGCTCCGCACTATCCTTACCAGGGCCGGAACGACAAAGCTGATCGTTTGCCGGGAGCGGAGTTTGAGGCTCATGGTTCCAGACCGGATAAAAAGCAGGCTTATAAAGAAATGATTGAAATTATGGATGAAAATATCGGGCGCATTTTTGAAAAGCTAAACCAACTAAATCTTCAAAATAATACGCTCGTATTTTTCTGTTCCGATAATGGCGCAACAAACATGGGAAGCAATGGAAGCCTGAATGGTCTCAAAACCTCCTTATGGGAAGGAGGACATCGTGTTCCGGCGATTGCCTGGTATCCCAAAAAAATTGATGCCGGCCAAACCACTGATGCCACAATTTTGAGTATGGATATTTTACCCACATTCCTAAAAATTATTGGAACCACACCGGAAGACAACCTTGACGGAATTGATTTTTCAAACCTGATGTTCAACAATAAAAACCCGGAAGAACGCCCTGTATTCTGGAGGTACCGGGGGCAGTGCGCTGTTCGGAAAGGGGAATGGAAATATTTAAAGATCAAGGAAGACGAATACCTCTTCAATTTAAAAAACGACCTGGGCGAGAAAGACAATTTGATGGGTTCAAACGCCGAAAAAGCAGATGAACTAAAGGCTTTATTAAAACAATGGGAAACCGAAATGGACACGTATAAGCAACAAACCAACTAAAATAAACTTTCAGGATGCATTTTCGGTCAACTTCAGATGAATAAAAATTTTAAATAACAACAATGAGACGTTTACACATAAAACTGACAATTCTAATCCTCGCTTTTACGACCGGGATATTTTCAAATCAAACCACTTTTGCGGTTGAAAAGGGAAGTACTCCAACTCCGAATTTTGTAATCATCTTTGCCGACGATATGGGTTACGGAGACATGGGAACTTTTGGGCACCCAACGATTAAAACACCCAATTTGGATCGTTTGGCATACGAAGGACAAAAATGGACCAACTTTTACGTAGCCGCGCCGGTTTGTACTCCATCCCGGGCGGGGCTGATGACAGGAAGATTACCCATCCGCTCGGGGATGTGCAGCGGAAAACGCCGGGTATTGTTCCCGGACTCCAACGGAGGTCTGCCGGAAAACGAAATAACCATCGCCTCAGCGTTAAAAAAGGCTGGTTATGCCACCGCATGTATTGGTAAATGGCATCTTGGCCACCATTCACAATATTTACCAACTTCTCACGGGTTCGATTTTTATTTTGGAATACCTTACAGTAATGACATGGATCGTGTAAAAGAAGGTAATTACATGGAAATTAACACCAATCCTCAAATCGATTATTTTAATGTGCCGCTGATGCGAAACAATAAAATTGTGGAAAGGCCTGCCGACCAAACAACAATCACCAAACGCTACACTCAGGAAGCAGTTAAATTTATCCGGCAAAATAAAGAAAAACCTTTTTTTATTTACCTGGCACATTCTATGCCCCACATTCCTCTTTTTCGTTCAAAGGATTTTGAAAACGTTAGTTTGCGCGGAATCTACGGAGATGTAATTCAGGAACTCGACTGGAGTGTTGGCCAAATAGCAAATGCCTTAAAGGAAACCGGATTGGATGAAAATACGATTGTTGTATTTACATCGGATAATGGGCCCTGGCTGGTTTTTCGCGAACAGGGAGGAAGCGCAGGCTTGCTCAGTGGCGGTAAAGGAGGCACATATGAAGGCGGAATGCGTGAACCAACCATTTTTTGGAGCCCGGGAAAAATACGACCTGGTGTTGTTGCTGAGCTTGGCACAACAATGGACCTTCTCCCCACATTTGCAAAACTGGCCAATGTTCAACTTCCCTCAGACAGAGTATATGACGGTTACGACATTTCCCCTGTTCTTTCCGGAACCGGGAAAAGTAAAAGGGATGTAGTATTTTATTATCGCGGTACAGAAGTTTTTGCGGTTAGAAAGGGTGCCTACAAAGTGCACTTTATTACACAACCGGAATACGGGAGTAATGAGAAAACAGTTCAGGATCCGCCACTTTTATATAATTTGAATGTTGATCCTTCAGAAAAATACAACATTGCGGAAAAACATCCGGAAATTATTAAAGAAATCAAGCAGGTTCTGGCAGAACATCTCAAAACAGTAGTTGCGGTTGAGAATCAGCTGGAAAAATAGAAAATCATCGAGTTATTGAACTAAAACATAAACAATGAAAAAAATTATAATCTCATTAATTGTTTTGCTTGGTGTGAGTTTTACATCAGTTGCACAGCAAGAGAAAATGAACGTTCTGTTCATCGCTTCCGATGACATGAGCAGTGATTTAAATGCCTTTGGAAACCCGGATGTTTACACACCCAATTTTGACAAGCTGGCTGAAAGGGGAGTTGTCTTCAACAATGCCTACAACCAGGCACCGTTGTGTGCACCAAGCCGCGCTTCTTTAATGACGGGTTATCTTCCGGATAAAACCGGAGTTTATGACCTCTACCCAACTTTTCGTGACGCACTGCCCGATGCTGTAACCATAGCCCAGATGTTCAAAAACAATGGATATTATACATGTCGAATAGGAAAAATATTTCATCAGGGAGTGCCAAGCGGTATCGGACAGCCGGGGCACGATGATCCTGCGTCGTGGACGACAACCTACAACCCCATAGGAAAAGATAAAACGGATGAGTATAAATTAGTAGCTGATGCCCCGATGCTGGGCACCTATCTTGCCATGGACTGTAATGACGGTGAATTAACAGATGCTATTTCAGCCAATGTAGCAATAAGCATTTTGCGTGAGCGCACAGGAAATGCTACCGCCAGCGCCTACGGCGGATATATGCAGGGACGTGTAAACCCTCAACCTTTCTTTATGGCAGTAGGTTTCTACCGTCCACATATCCCTTACATGGCTCCCCAAAAATATTTTGATTTATATCCGCTGGAAAAAATTAAGCTGCGTGAAAACCCTAAAAACGACTGGGACAATAAACCCCATGCTGCAGCCTGGACGTTGCCTTTAAATGGCGGAGCCACAGAAGAACAGCAGAAAAAAGCCGTTCAGGCCTACTATGCATGTATATCGTTTGTTGATGC
This sequence comes from Maribellus maritimus, assembly GCF_022267315.1. Classification (GTDB taxonomy): domain Bacteria; phylum Bacteroidota; class Bacteroidia; order Bacteroidales; family Prolixibacteraceae; genus Draconibacterium; species Draconibacterium maritimum. Next base: position 105,375 of record NZ_JAIKLE010000006.1, on the reverse strand, counting down.
GCAAATCGGTAAATTACTGGATGGACTGGAAGAATTTGGATTACTGGATAATACAATCATCGTTTTCTGGAGCGACCATGGTTACAACCTGGGAGAACACGGCCAGTGGCAAAAACAAACTCTGTTTGAAAAGTCATCAAAACAGCCATTGCTCATTTCGGTTCCCGGAATGCCTAAAGGAACGGCTACAGATGCCATTGTACAAATGGTTGACATTTATCCAACTTTGGCAGATATATCAGGCTTTGATGCTCCGAGTGATCTCGCGGGACATAGCCTTGTACCACTGTTGAAAGATCCTGATACGAAGTGGGATTACCCGGCATTTACATTGCAAGCAAGAACCGTTAATCCGAGGCCTCGCGAAGGAGGATCAAAATACAGTTTTAATCCCCGTGTTGATTCCCAGAATCCAACAATTTTTGGCCGTTCGGTTCGCGTAAAACGGTACCGTTATACCGAGTGGGACGAAGGAAGATTAGGGGCTGAACTTTATGACTATGAAAAAGATCCAAAAGAATTTAAAAATTTGGCAGACAGTCCAGATTATCAGAATATCAGAAAAAAATTAGCTGAAATTTTACGTACAAACTTTAGCAACTAAAATAAAAAAGGGCTGTATTTTTTACAGCCTTTTTTATTTAACCAAACTGACCATTTTTGTTTCTACTCTCCCAAACTATTTCCAAATATTTTCGTCAATCATCCATGGCTCAATAAACAATTCAGGTTTGGTTTCAATTTTATTTGCTTCCCAGCTTTCATCACTCATCATCCAGCTTTCAATAGCCAGCTCCGCTTCCATCTCTTCTGCAAAACTGCTATTTAAATTCCACGAGCTGCCATTTGTCATCCAGTTTTCAAGCTCCAGTTCTGCTTCTGTTTCCCGACCAAATTCTGTCGTGTTAAGCGCAATTGTGTTCCAAATGTTTTCATCTGTCATCCATTGTTCTAATTGAAGGGTTATTTCAACAGCTTTATGAGTTTTGCCTTTTGTCTTTGCGGCTTCCGATTTTACATTTCCAATCAATATAAAAAGTGCGATAAATGTTCCTGCTGCGATTTGTTTTACTATTGTTTTCATAATTTTTAAATTTTTGTTTGATTCAAAACTACGTTCAAAATGTTTCTTCCTAAAATGAAATCGAAAAACAAGGATTTTTTATCGACGGAATTTAGAATTGTCTCGAAAAGAAAAGTTGAAAAGATGCATTTCAAAAAACCGAAGGAATTCCTCTGGCAACTTCTCATCCAGAGGACCAAAAACATCCAATCCGTTTCAAAAAGAGTCAAGGCAGCCATTTAGCATCACCTTTTGTAAACTTCCCGGAATTGATATATTTAGCGTCTATTCCCAAAAAAGCCGTTGTGTTTACTTTTCGGTTAACAAGCTATATCGATTTTTGACTTAGTTATAATTCCTGATTAAGACTTCATCAATCTCACCCCTTCTGTTTGCTACAGAATTTATAGAGCGATTTGCCTTAACAAAAGTTATATCATAGTCTTTGTATAGTTCCAATATGAATGGAGTAGCAGAATTAGACAAAAGAAAACTTATTCCCTGGTGGTTTATCTTATCACAAAGGTTCCTCAATCTGATTTGTTCTTCTTCATTAAATCCGTTGTGGCTGTATCCTGTAAAATTTGAGCTTTTTGATATAGGGTCATACGGCGGGTCAAAATAAACAAATGATCCTTCTTTTATATTTATTAAAACCTCTTCAAAATCTTGATTAAAGATATTTATATCATTTGAATTCAGATACTTACTAACAGCCCTCAAGGTTATTTCATTAACAATTTTTGGGTTTTTATATTTCCCGAAAGGTGAGTTAAATTCACCAGAACTGTTTACTCTGTACAATCCATTGTAGCAGGTTTTATTTAAAAAAATAACTCTTGAAGCTTTTTTGATTTTTGAAAGATCTTTATACTCATCCGTTCTGTCTATCGCTCTAATTTTATAAAAATAAGACTCCTCGTTTTTGTGTTTTTTTAAATCTTCAATGAGCTCTTCCACGTTATCGCGAATAACTTCATAAACAGTAATTAATTCTGTATTACAATCGTTAATCACTGCTTTTGAAGGTTGCAAATGGAACAAAAGCGCTCCTCCTCCAATGAATGGTTCGTAGTAGTTTGGTAGATTCTTGGGTATTAATTTACTAATAGTTGGGATAATCTGTCGTTTCCCCCCAACCCATTTTAAAAAGGGTGTTATTAGTTTATTTTTTTGCATATCTGTTCCTTTGTCCCAACAAAATAATAAAATATTAAGTCGAAGTCGATTCAGTTTTTTCTGTTTTTATCATTCAATTATAAACAACTATCACATGACAATCACCATCCTACTAATACATAATCAACAAATTATATCCGAATTCTATTCAGAAGTTAAGCACGTTGTTTTGTAAACACAGGTAGTAAAATAGAATTTTTAGAAAATAGAAGACATAAACATTGCTTGCTTTTAAAGAAAAGATAAGATAAAATTGGGATCCAACAGATTTCTCAAAAGAAAAAAATAGCGGCTCAGCAGCGGCAAACAGAGGATCTTATGCCAAATTCTTTACGCAAAAATAAATCAGTCAAACACGAGTTCTGATGTGAATTTAAAACCCAAAAATTATAAGTTTTTCTAAAAAATAAAAAATATTCTAATTTTTAAACTTTTTTTTTAGAACGCTGTTTTATTAGCAAGAGTTTATTTCAAAGTTACTCACTAATTAGATAGTTTGGTTTTTGGTTTAGTTTAGGTTTAGGTTGATTGAGAAAAGGCTGGTTATTGAACTAGCCTTTTTTTTCTCCTTTTTATCAATTCTTCTTTGAAAGTTATTTCCATTTTATTGAATAAAAATCGGCATTTTACCCCCTTAAAATCAGCAATATAATTTCTCACTCAGTAGTACTATTGATTAACTTTGTACTATTAACTCAATAAAGCACATTATGAGTTCATTGAATAAATGTACATGGCTTTTTGGACTTCTGATTTCCTGTCCGATGGACGAAGAGGATGAAAGTTGTCCGCTAAATAAGTATCGGAATTTGAAAAGTGAAGAGAAATTTAAATTCGCTTTTCAATGTGACGATAAAGAAATTGATAAAATTTTGATTTATCATAATGCTTGTTTACAACGAAGAGAAAAAGATATTGCTTTAATTAGTTAGTTTTAGTATCGGTAGATTTACGTTGAGCAAAACCCAAAGCTCAGCATTTTTGAAATGAAAATTCAGATTTTTCAACCTGCATAATCAGCCCAAGATTTGCAGTTTTAAATATTAGTAGAGATAAATTTGTGTGGATTTTCATTCCATCGAACAAAAAGTTCGACGCTTAAAGGACAAGTAAAATCCCGGTGAAAAACCGGGATTTTTTTTTATGTGGACCATCCATAATACTCGATTTAGATTAAATCTTATTTTGAGCCCTTTTAATAATTTGAGTTGACAAAGATTATATTTTACTCTCTTTAGTGAATTTCAACAGAGTTTTTAAAGTGTTTATATACTGTTTGGAACAATTTGTTTTTATCTAAAGGCTTAGTAAGATAATCGTCACAACCAGCAGCTATCGATTTTTCTCTGTCCCCGGGTAATGCAAATGCCGACTGTCCTATAATCAGTACTTCTCCATTTATTCCCTTTATTTTTTTTGTTGCCGTATAACCATCCATTTCAGGCATTTTCATATCCATTAATACCAAATCAACGTCATGGTTATTTTCGTAACATTCAACGGCCTCTGTTCCATTTTTCGCAAAAATTACTTTTTTGCATTTCCCGTCTAACATCTGCTCCATATACATTCTGCCTGTTTCATCGTCTTCCGCAACGAGGATCGTCATCTCTTTTAAAACGTTCTCTGAATCGACAGCACTTGTAAAATTGGAAGAACTGTTATCAAAAAAGTGAATAGTATTAGTTTTATAAGGGATTCTAAAATAGAAATGTGAGCCTTTACCTTCTTCCGATTCAATTCCGATGGTTCCATGTAGCATTTCGACGTATGCTTTTGCAATTGATAGCCCCAACCCAACGCCTTCATAAGGTCTGGAAATACTAACATCGGCTTGAACAAAACGCTCGAATATAGCTTCCTGCCTGTCTTTTTGTACTCCAACTCCTGTGTCATTTACATAAAATTCCAGAAAATTGTCTTTTACCGAATATCCAAATTCTATTTCACCCTGATTGGTGTATTTTATTGAGTTTTTTATCAGATTCATTAAAATTGCGTTAACCTTATCTTTATCTGAGATAATCAGTGCTCTTCCGTCGAGTAAAGTGGTCTTGTAATTTAGTTGCAATCCTTTGTTTTTTGTTTCCAGCTTGAAGAAATGATACAAATAAATCATTTGCTCATTAATATTAAACTCAGAAAAATTTACTTCGACAAGATTAGACTCTATTCTTGATATGTCAATCAAATCGTTGATTGTATTTAGCATTCTTTCGCCACTTTTTTCAATAATGGACAGGTAACTTTGTTGTTCTTCTTCAGTTAACTGCGAATTTTTTAGTAACTCAGCAAACCCCATAATTCCATTCATAGGTGTTCGTATTTCGTGGCTCATATTTGCCAAAAATGCTGATTTTAACCTGTCGCTTTCCTCCGCCCTTTCCTTTGCCCTTCTAAGTTCTTCGATGTGCCTGCTTCTTTCTATAACAGTCCAAGCCGCTTCAATTAAAAGCGAAATTTGTTTAATATCTTTTTCGTTGTAGCCTTCTGCTTTGTCTGATACTCCAATTATGGCTTTTATGTCGTCTTTTACAATAACAGGTATTGCAAGCAGGTTTTTAGGTGCGTAGTTACACTTTGAAACACATTTGAAAGTATCTTTTCTTAATTTAGTATTGTTTAATGTTATTGGGCTGCGTTTTTTTGCTGCTTCTCCCCAAATACCTATTTGTTCGAGCTCATAGACAACATCGGGAACTTGTTTGTTATTTGTAAATTGTTTTGAACAGCTTCCAATAGTAATCTGTTTACTATTTTCGTTGTATAAGAATAATATTCCATGTTTGCTTTCTGTCAAATGAATGGCTTCTTTTAGCGCATAATTTAAGAGTTCCCGGGTGTGGTTCGAATTATATCTGAATATTTTGAGCAAGACTTCCTGCCTTTGATTGTGCAAACACAATTCTTTAAAATCTCTTTTTTTCTCAGTTACATCAGTAACTACTGTAGCAAACTGATTTTCGCGTATTTTATAAGCGATCACTTCAAAATACTTCCCTAATTCGGCCGCATAGTTTTCAAAATGTAATGCGTTTCCGGTTTGAAGTACTTTTTCGTAATTTTCTATCCAATAGGATTCAAAATTCGGAAATATTTCAAAAAGAGATTTTCCTATAGTTTCGTTTCTCTTTAGACCGGTTTGTGTTTCAAAACTATTATTAAAATCGACAAACCTGTAATCTGTCATCTTACCCTTTTCATCAAAAATACCTTCATGTACCGCCAGGCCTTGTGCCATTTGAGTTATAAGCAAACGATATTTCTCCTCACTTTCCCTTATTTTTTCTTCTGCATGTTTATTCTCGCTAATGTTCATTGCGATTCCGGTTATCGAAACTGTACCATCGTCAAGTGTTTCGGGTATTGATCTTACCCGCAGCCAAACAATGCTATCGTCTGATTTTATAAACCTTACATCGATTTGGAAGGGTTCATTGTTCTTTATTGACTCTTCTCTTATTTTTATTAGTTTCTCTAAGTCTTCAGGGTGGACAGATTTATAAAATAAGTTTGGATTGTTTTTTACTTCTTCTTCGGTAAGTTCAATATCACTTATTGATTTTGATCCCAGAAACGTAAAATTGACTTCTCCGGTTGTGTATTTTTTTAATTGATATACAACACCTGGAATATTGTCTGTTATTCTTTGACGCTCTTTTTCGTTTTCTTTTAATTTTTGCTCAGCCAATTTTCGTTTTGTAATATCAGTTGCAATTCCCTGAACTATTACTTCGTCGTTTTGAATATGTCTGCTTATGGAACGATCCCTAAACCAATGCCAGTTATTCTTTGCGTCTTTAATTCTATATTCAATATCAAAACTTGTTTCTTTAAAATTTGTATCGGTAATTTTCTTAACCATATCCTGGTCATCCGGATGGACAAGTTTCAACCAGAGGAATGGATTTTTTTTAAAATCTTCTTGCTGAATACCAAGGATTTCTGTCACACGTTTGGCTCCAAATGTTACGCCTTCTTTACTGGAAATAATGTAAATAATATCGGGGGAACTTTCGACAAGTTCACGATATTTTTTTTCGTTTTCACGAAGACGGATTTCTGTTTCTCTCCGTTTCTCCAGTTCTCTTTTTAACTCATATGTTCGTTTTTCAACCAGCTTTTCAAGTTTGAGTTTCTCTTCTTGTCTTTTTATGCAACTCTCGCTTATTTTCAACATAGCATTTATTTGAACTCTAAGTTCAATATCATCAACTGGTTTGGAAAGGAATGCATCACCACCAACTTCAATGGCTTTAATTCTGTTTTCCCTGTTGTTGTCCAAAACAGTTAAAAATATCACAGGTATGCTTTCGGTTAGTTCGTTACTTTTCAACTGACTACACACCTCGTAACCATCAATACCCGGCATCATAATATCGAGAATAATGATATCCGGTTTTTCTGTTAGAGCCAATTCCAAACCTTTTTTAGGACATGTTGCACCTAAAAATTCTATGTCTGGAGAAATAAATTTTATTTTGATTTTTAAGTCTGTTAAATTGACTTTTTGATCGTCGATGGCTAATATTTTTTTCATTTGTAACCTATTTTTTAGTTAATAAAGGGGAAAGCTATCCTGATTTTTCAGGACAGCTTTGGCTTTATAAAACTAATCTACTGGCTTATAGAACTTAATGGGTGCACTAAATCCTAAAAAAAGATTGATTTATACTTTGTTTTCTCCTCTTTCCCGTCCATTTCTCCCCTTCCTGTGAGTCAAGAAGAAGCATCTTGAACTCCTTTTTCAAATAGTATTTTGGAAAATTCATTTTCTATTATTCTTGGTTCTAAACACAAACCAAATTAAGGGAATGAAGGCACAAAAAGCTAATTTCCAAAACTGAATTTAGCGCACAATAATTCTGATTTCTTCCTTCAAATAGGCTTATAAATTAGGAGGTATACTGTTGATTTTAGATTACAAATGGATCATCCCTTTCTTCAAAGCGAATTTTATAATGTCGGCATTATTTTTAAGATTCAATTTTTCAAGAATATGTTGTTTGTGGGTTCCAACTGTTTTTACACTGATAAACAATTTTTCGGATATTTCACGTGTCGATTTACCTTCTGCATACAATTGTAATATCTCTACTTCACGCTCCGATAAATCTGAAAAACCATCGGCCTCAGTTTCAGCTGGTTCAAGATATCCTTTTATTACCAGATCAGTAATGTCGTCACTAAGAATTTTTTTGCCGGAAAAGACAGACTGTATCGCATCAGTTAGTTGGTGATAGGTACAGTTTTTAAGAAGATAACCATCAGCTCCGGCTTCTAAAATACCTTTTACATACTGTCTGTCGGAATGCATTGAAACTGCTATTATTTTAACATCGGGCAGTTCCTTTTTTAATTGGCGGGTTGCATCAATACCATTCATCTGAGGCATACCAATATCAATTAATACCACATCAGGTTTTAGCTGGAATGTTTTTTCCATTGCGTCTTTTCCATCTTTAGCCTGCCCGATCACTTCAATGTCAGGAGCTGATGTAAGCAGATTCACCAAGCCTTCTCTAAATAATTGGTGATCATCGGCGATTAAAACTTTAATTGTCATAATTTCTATTCTTCAAGTGGGATTAATACTGTCGCTCTCGTTCCTTTTCCCGGCTCCGATTCGATGTTAAACTGTCCTTTAATACTGTCTAAACGTTCAATTATACTTAACAAACCAAATCCTCCTTCTTTGCTAGCTTTTTGGTTTCTTGATTTTTTAAAACCTATACCGTCATCTTCAACAGAAATATAGTAATATTTTTTTCCTTTATGAATATTTAGCGTAATTAAATTTGCACTTGCGTGTTTTATGATGTTGGTTAGAAGTTCACTCACAATTCGATACAGAAATATATTGAACTCCTTTTTTATATTTATATTTTGATTCTCACCAAGCAAAGCTGTTTGTATTCCATTATTTTTGCTTATTTGTTCCAATTTCCATTTAAAAGCGGCAATTAGGCCTAGTTCGTACAAAATAGGCGGGCTTAAATCGTAAGTGAGTGTTCGTGATTCTGAAATTGCCTTATCCAGCAAATCTGATGTTTCCACAATTACTTTACTTACATGTGGAGACGTATTTTCATCAACTATTGATGACAGTTTAATAAATGCCAGAGACAGCGTTTGCCCTAAACTGTCGTGAAGATTTTCTGCAATTCGCCGTCTCTCCCTTTCCTCTACCAACGTGATTTCGGTGTTTAATTTTTTTAATTTCTTTTGGTAGTTTTTAATTTGTCTTACATTTTTATTAAGGGCTATTTCTGCATTTTTCCTTGTGGTAATATCGTAACAAACACCACGAAAACCATAAAAATTATTTTTCTTATCGAAAACAGCAAAACCGCTTACTGCCAGCCAGATTTTTCCTTTATTGCTCAGCTTCAGTTCAAGTTCGAAGTCATTAAAACTAGATCTTTCCATAAAACTAAGTTCGATTTTGCTTTTTTTGGTTTTCCAGTCTTTTACCTGAAAAAAATCGAGGTAATGCATTTCCCCAATAATTTTCTGGGGCTCTATAAACAAAATTTTTTCAATGGCCGGGCTAACATATGTAAAAACTCCTTTTGAGTCTACCTCCCAGTAAAATTCAAGTGCATGAGCAGATATCTGAAGGAATCTCTCTTCATTTTGCAGGTACTTATTTGTTTGATCTTTAATAAACAACTCAAGACTTTCATTCCGTTTCCGCAGTAAATCTTCAACTTTTTTAATTCGCAGGGCTACATTTATCTGCGCTCTTAATTCGCTCTGACTAAAGGGTTTTGAGATAAAAGCGTCGGCTCCAACATTTAAGCCCTTGGTTCTTTCCTCTGAATTCTGGCCTAAAGCAGAGATCATTATTATTGGAATGTCTTGTGTGGTAGCCTCTTTTTTTAAAAATTTGCATACTTCATACCCATTCATTTCCGGCATAATAATATCAAGTAAAATAATTTCCGGTCGCTCTTTAATTGCCAAATCAATACCCTGTTTCCCCGAAAGTGCTTTTAAAAACTGATATTCCGGATAATGCAATTTAAAAATGCGAAATAGTAATTCTAAATTGATCTCACTGTCATCAATGGCCAAGATCTTCTTCATAGAATATTTTAAAGAGATTTATTTCGATTTTATCTTTCTAATGTAAATTCAAGCATCCTTTAAAGCTCAATCCAAAGTAATATTTGTATTGAACTAATTAACCATAAAAGTATAAAAAAACCTGAAACTTTTTAAATAATGATAGGTTTTTGAGCGTCAATTTAAAAGGGTAGATTTAACTTTTTTAATCGAACTTAACATAATACAGTAGGGTATCTATTTTGAAAATTAAACTATCTGTATTCTTGCTTTTGAAATAAATAAATTGAAATCATCAGTTTTATTTAAGGTGAGATCAGAAAATTTCAGTCAACAAATCAGCAATTATAACCATTTATATAAGATTGAATATATTTCATACATTATTGAATACTAGTACCTTTAAGGGAATGATTTGATTTACGAACTTTCCAAAATTTAAATTAAAATGAAATGGGCGATTTTTGGTGCCATTTGCATTATCTCTGCAAATAGTGTAAATGGGCAAAAGCAATTGTTCATGCAGGGGGTTGACGGTGCAAATGCAATAAACATTGCTTCTGACGGTGTAGAAAAGTGTTTTATCCCTCCACCTGTTGAATTTAGTCAACTTAAATCTCTTTCAGAGCAAAAGTCGGATATTGACGTTACATTTATTGATTTTCCACAAAGTGCAAAAACAGCGTTTTTATATGCAGTTTCTATCTGGGAGAGCATTCTCTCTTCTCCGGTAACAATTCATATTATAGCCCGTTGGGATTCACTTGATAATTACATCGTTTCGGAAAGTCGACCTTCATTAAATTTTAGAATTTTTGAAGGAGCACCTGTCCCGGAAGTTTATTATCCGGTAGCACTAGTGGAAAAACTTTTGGCAGAGGAGGTTAATCCCGGGAAATCCGATATTATATGTAGTTTCAATAAAAATGTACCCTGGTATTTGGGAACTGATGGAAATACTCCTTCCTCCAGTTACGATTTTGTAACTTCTGTTTTGCATGAGATTGCGCACGGGCTTGGTTTTTATGGCTTTTTTAAAGATGTAAATGGAATGGGTTATTTTAATAATACAAGTAATCTGCCAAGTATATACGATTATCATGTTTTTAACGACCTGGAACAGCAAATTTCAAACAAAGCACTTTTCGAAAGTCCTTCGGTGGAACTGCACGAGCAATTAACTTCCAATAAATTGAAGTTGAACCATACCAATACAGTCTCTGATAGCCAGGAAACTTTGGACTGGATTTATTCTCCGGGTGAGTGGGTAGATGGTTCCAGCATTTACCATTTTAAAGAATCGACAAACCGCAATGAGCTTATGTCATTTGAAACTAAAAAAGGAAAAGCCATCCATCATCCGGGAGAAACAACCATTAAAGTGCTGTCTGAAATAGGTTGGGAGTCGGTTTCTTTTACTTTTGAAGAAATAAAGGATTTTGAGATTCCCTGTGAAAAATTTCCGTTATCAGTGGGAATTTCTTCTGACTTGCCCTTAAATGTTTCGAGTTTCAAGGCTATTTTTTCGACTGATAATTTTTCAACTGCTGATACGATTTGGTTTTCCTACAATTCTGCTAACGACAGTTTTTATGGAGAACTTCCACTTGATTTTCACCAGGGATTTATTCACTATTATTTCGAAGTGAATTCAACAGATAACAGGATCTTCAGATTCCCTTCTATTGCACCGGAAAAACAAATGAGTTTTCGTATTGGGCCTGACTATTATCCTCCGGAAATATTTCATAATCCAAAAAAGTTTATTGAAAAAAATAATTCTGATTTTGATTTAATTGCCCAGGTAACTGACAATATAGGGGTTGCCGAAGTAAAAGCAGAACTGAAAGTAGATGGTATAATAAAAGAGGTATCGTTAAATTCTATCCACCCGGAAAAAGATTATTTTTCAGCAGAAATATCAGTGTTTGATGAGTTTGATGATGCAAGCTTTGTAGAATACAGGCTTGTGGCAAAAGATGAATCGACGGTTGGAAATTATAGCACTAGTCCAGTCAACGGTTTTTACAGAGTCGAAATTTTTGAGGCGCTTAACGAAGTGGAATCCTATCAAAACAATTTTGATGCAGCAACAAACGATTTTGTATTATCTGATTTCTTTATCTCAAAACCAACTGGATTTAATAACGGAAATTTACACACAGAAAACCCTTATCATACCTCCGATATTGAAAGTGAATACTATAATCATTATGCGGTTTTAAAGTATCCTGTTATTTTGAAAAAGGGTGGTTTAATGCAATTTGACGAAATTGTACTCGTGGAGCCGGCGGAAGTCGGGGCAAGTTACACTGACAAATATTTTTGGGATTATGTTATTATTGAAGGAAGTAAAGACTACGGAAAAACCTGGCTGCCGATTACCAAAGGTTATGATTCTAATATTTTCGAAGAATGGAACTCCTTTTTTTTGGGATATTCTGCTACCGATAGCACATTAGTTAGTTCGCGGATGAAAGAAATGTACCGCCAACACAAAATTAACATTATTGAAGAGTCAACATTTAAAGAAGAAGATGTTGTAGTTTTCAGGTTCAGACTTTCCTCCGATAAAGCAGTCAATGGCTGGGGTTGGGCTATCGACAATCTTGAAATTCAGCAAACATATACGAGTTCGGATAAGCTGGCTAAGAATGGGAATATTGCTGTTTTTCCCAATCCTTTTTCAAATTCGATAAATATTGATTATGGAAGTACAGAATACGGTGCACCGGGAAATATAGAAATTAGAATTTTAGATTTGACCGGAAAAGTAATTTATACCGAGATTTGGGAAAAACAGAGTTTTCTGGATACAAAAGAAATAGATTTATCGGGGTTAGAGAAGGGATTTTATTTAGTCAACATAAACAATCATCATTCAAATAGACTGATACAAAAGATTTTAAAAAAATAATCCGGGATTTTTTTACATTACTTTTACTCAAGCCAGGTTGTTGTAACCTATTACTTTAAGATAGTTATTCTTTTTCTTCAGATTTTACGTGGAAGCAAAATAGTGGAGGCGATGGTAGTTACCTCAAAAAAATCTTTGCTGTAAAGCTGTCGGAATTAAATAATTTCTAATATCTTGAGAACAAGATAAAAGCTAAGCTAAACTTAACTAATGGATAAGCAAAAGATATACGAAATTGTTTATTTTTTGAAATCAACGAAAGGAATCGATTTTTCCGGTTACAGGTTACAAATTCTGGAGCGTAGAATTCAGAAAAGATTTTATTATACAAACACCGAAAACTTTAATGAATATTATGAATACCTGCGTAATAGTCCTGCCGAGCTCAATAACCTGTTTGATGTTTTAGCGCTTAACGTAAGTCATTTTTTTCGAAATGCACTAACATTTGAGCTTCTCAGAAAAAAAATAATACCAGAAATTCTGAACAAAAAAAAGATACAAAATGAAAACAACATCAGAATTTGGTCAGCTGGTTGTGCAAATGGAGATGAGCCTTATTCTGTTGCCATCATTTGCAAAGAATTTTTAGACAGAAAAGAAAACAACTTTCAAATTAATTTATTTGCAACCGATTTTGATGAAAAATCTTTGAATAAAGGAAGAAAAGGAATTTACAAAGCTTCAAGCCTAAGAAACATAAAATATGGCATTTTAAATAAATATTTTGTTGCAGAAGATGATAATTTTATTTTGAGCGATGAGATAAAAAAGATGGTCAGGTTTTCTTTCTTCGACTTGGTAAATAAACATAGTCGTTTCCCCAGCGAAAGTATTTACGGCGGGTTTGACATTGTTTTTTGCAGAAATGTCCTAATATATTATGACATTGAAATACAGAAGCTTATATTTGATAGGTTGTATAATTCATTAAATCAAAATGGTTACTTAATTTTGGGAGAGGCAGAAACCATAATTAAAGACTATAAATACAGTTTTAGGCGTGAAAATAATTACTGTAAAATCTATGTAAAGAGCGACTAGTTAAAGGTGTTTGTAAATCATATTTTATATGAAAAATGAAGCGACGTCAATGGAGCAGCTTTGGGAAGAAAATAAGGTATTAAAAGCCAAATTTTCAGAATTAGAAAAATACCAGGCTTTTTTTGAGAAGGCTCCCATGTCATACCAATCATTGGACGAGGATGGTGTATTTTTGGATATCAACCCAACATGGTTGAAAACATTGGGTTACCAAAGAGAAGAAGTAGTTGGTAAAAAATTCAGTGATTTTCTTCATCCTGATTGGAAAACACATTTTAATGAAAATTTCCCTGCCTTCAAAAAACGGGGATATGTTCACGATGTTATTTTTAAACTAAAACATAAAGAAGGTCATTTTATCCACATATCTTTTGAAGGTTGTATTGCTTATAATCCTGATGGAAGCTTTAAACAAACATATTGTGTCTTTCAGGATATCACAAAAAGGATTGAAACTGAAGAAAAATCAAAAAGAAGTATTGCCCGCGAGAAGGTTCTGGCTGATATTTTACGCAATTCCCCTCTTGCTTTTGCATTAGGATATCCCAATGGCAGTATTGAATTATTTAATAAGGCATTTGAAGACTTAACCGGATATTCTGAAGAAGAACTTCGGGGGATCAGCTGGAATGTTATTCTAACTCCCCAAAAGTGGAGAAATATAGAGGAGGAAATACTCAGCGAATTATGCCTGGAAAAAAAACAGGTTAGGTATGAAAAAGAATATATCCACAAATCGGGTAGAATTATTCCAGTAGAATTATATGTTAAAGCCAAATTTGATGAAAGTGGCAATCTGATTCACTTATTTGCCTTTGTTACTGATATCACAGAAAGAAAAAAAAATGCAGATGAGCTTGAGTTACACAGGAAAAATCTTGAAACGATTGTGGAAGAGAGGACAAAAAAATTACAAGAGAAAAACAGAGAACTGGATAAAGCTTTAAAAGTTTTTGTTGGCAGAGAAATGTTGATAAAAGAGCTGCAAAATAAAGTCAAAGCACTTGGAGGTAAGTTATAAATTGAAAATAATAAATGTTTAACCAAATTGATGTTTAAAGCCTGCTTAAATTATGAAGTTTATCGAATTTAAAAAAATACGATCCCGCCTTGTATTTTGGTTTCTCATAACCTCCTTTATTCCGTTATTAATATCAATGGTTATCTTTTATGTAGAAAGACAAAGAGTTAACACCCTAAATACTTTCGAAAAACTTGTATCAATTCGTGATTTAAAAGCCAATCAAGTAAATAAATGGCTGGACGAGAGAACTGGTGACATGAAAGTTATTGCCCATGACTATGAAATTGAAAATTTAGAAAAGATTTTAAATACAGAGAAACTGTCTGACAGTGATTTTGAAAAAATAGTAATTGCGGAAGAATCACTAAAACGAAGCTTAAATAGCTACAAAGATTATTCTCACATATTTATAATAAGTTCAACTTCGGGTAAGATTAAAATATCAACAACTCAGGAATTTAAAAATAAAGAAAAATCAACAGAACTATATTTTACCCAACCGCTGGAGACAGGAGAGTTATACATCTCGAAAATTACACGTTCAAAAGCGACTCAAAACCCGGAGATGTATTTTTCAATGCCGGTTTATGCTTCTGAAGGCAATTCCGAAGCTATTGGAGTGCTCGTTGCACAAATCAATTTGGATATTTCGCTTTATAATCTATTACTCAACCGTGTTGGCCTGGGAAAAACAGGTGAAACATTGATTGTAAACCAGGATGTAGTTGCTTTAAATGAACTGCGTTGGTTTGGCAACGCACCTTTACGTTTACAAATTACAGCTCAACCTGCAGTAAAGGCAGCAAAAGGAGAGACAGGAATAATAGAAACTGCTGATTACAGAGATGTAAAAGTTTTGGCAGCATATACCTACATTCCAAGAACAGGCTGGGGACTTATCTGTAAACAAGATACTAAAGAGTTAAATGTTGCTTTGCACAGAACAGCATTCAGTTTTATACTTATTTTACTTTTAGTTGGTGCCACTATAATTGTAATAACGTTGCGTTTTAGTAAATCAATTTCTACTCCTATTGTCCAAATGAACGACATTGCCCAAAGGATGAGATTGGGGGACTTTTCACAGCGTAATGAAATTCATTCAACAGACGAACTTGGTATGCTCGAGTTGGAATTTAACAACATGGCAGATGAAATAGAATCGAGAATAAAAATACAAAGTCAAATTCATAAAATTTCGGAAACGATGCTAAAGCAGAACGAAATGAAGGAATTTAGCGTGAATTTGTTAAGGCGGATGATGAAGATTTCAGATGCAAATATGGGGGTGTTTTATATTTTAAACGAAGCCCAGTCTGTTTATGAACCTTTCTTTTCAATCGGGGCAAATGAAAAAATGCTGGAAACATTTGACGTAAAGAACCCGGCAGGAGAAATTGCTCAGGCTATCTTTTTTAAAAAAATATATCATCTGAAAAATATTGCGGAGGAGACTGTTTTTAAGCATAAAACTTTGGCAGGAGAGTTGGTCCCTAACGAAATCATCACTATCCCTATAGTCAACGATAATATAGTAGTTGCAATAATATCTTTGGTTAGTATTTCCAGGTTTAACAATGAAAGCCTTCAGGTTATTGAACAATCTCAAATCGGAATCAACACTTCTTATTCAAACCTTTTGGCAAGTGAAAGAACCCGCATTTTGTCTGAACAACTTACCGTAATCAATCAACAACTGGAAGAGCAAACGGAAGAGTTACAGGATCAGGCTGAAGAACTTCAAGACCAGGCAAATGAGTTGAAAAGTACAACAACCGAGCTGCAAAAACAAAATGTTTTACTCGAAATCCAGCGTAAGCAGGTTGAAGAAGCAAATAAACTAAAAAGCGAATTTCTTTCCAATATGAGTCACGAATTACGCACACCTTTAAATTCCATCATGGCGCTTTCAAAAGTTTTGCTTGAACAGGCTAAAATAAAATTGAACGAAGAGGAAAACAACTACCTTGAAATTATAGAAAGAAATGGCAGGCGACTTTTGGCTATTATCAATGATATACTCGATTTATCGAAAATAGAAGCCGGCAAAATGGATATAATACCTCAAAATGTATCGATAGCTTCTTTACTTTACACTACCGCAGAAAATCTGCAAACGCTTGCAGAAAAAAAGAATTTAAGACTGGATGTCCGTGTCCCCAAGGATTTGCCTATGGTAATAACGGATGAATTCAGGTTACATCAGGTACTTACCAACGTAATCGGAAATGCGATAAAATTTACAGAAAACGGGGAGGTAATTATTTCAGCAAGTTATGATGTGGAATTTGTAAAAATTAAAGTGGAAGACACTGGAATAGGAATATCGGAAGAAATGCTGGAGCATATTTTTGATGAATTCCGACAAGTTGACGGATCGATTTCACGGCGTTATGAAGGAACAGGACTTGGGCTGGCAATTGCAAAGAAAACAATGTTAATCCTGGGTGGTAATATTTCTGTTAAGAGTAAACTCGGCTATGGTTCTGAGTTCACGCTTTCTCTTCCGCTGAAAAAAGAAACGGAGGATGAAAATGTATCGGATACAAAAGAAATAATTCAAAAAGAAGATGGCGATAAAAGTATTTCAAAAACCAGAAGAGAGACAGGGGCGACAGAAAATATTGAAATACTAATGGTAGAAGATAACCCCGATACGGTTATACAAATGAAAAATATACTCGGGAAGAAAGGATATTCGGTTGTTGTGGCAGAAAACGGACTAGAAGCATTAAAAAAAATTGAAAATTTGCGCCCCCGGGGAATTATTCTAGACTTGATGATGCCTGAAATGGATGGATTTGAGTTTCTGAAAAAAATAAGAAATTCAAAAAAAACAAAAGAAATTCCTGTACTAATCTTAACGGCCAAGTATTTAACTCAAAAGGAAACAGAAAAATTAGAGAAATTCAACATTCAGTCAATAATTCGAAAAGGAGATGTAAATTTGAATCATTTAGTTTCAGAAGTAGAGTTATTGCTGGACGTCAAAGATCAGTCTGGTCTTGACAAAAAAAATCGACAAACGTTAACGGACAAAAATATAGAAATTTTAATCGTAGAAGACAATATTGATAATCTTGTAACTATTAAGGCTTTGTTGGCCGATAAATATTTGCTGAAGGACGCAGCAAGCGGAGAGGAAGGTCTAAAATTAATATATGAAAAAAGACCCGATTTAATATTGGTCGACATGTCACTCCCTCAAATGAGCGGAAACCGGTTTTTATCTCAGGTTAGAGAAAAGAAAGAATTTAGTGATATCCCTGTTATTGCAGTTACTGCTCAGGCTATGAAAGGAGACAAAGAAAAATTCATAAATTTTGGGTTTGACGGCTATGTGTCAAAACCAATTGACCTTGAAAATTTAATTAATGAAATCAGAAACTTATTGAAATAAAAATCTAACCTTTTGTTGAAATTAAAACCAAACTGTTTGAAATGAAAACCATTTTAGCCATAGATGATCAAGTAGATAACTTAATAACCATTAAGGCCGTCATAAAAAACAATATTCCCGATTGCAGGATTCTCCTCGCCCAATCAGGCCAGGAAGGTATTGAACTGGCTAAAAAAGAACAACCGGATACGATTCTGCTTGATATTATAATGCCTGGAATGGATGGTTATGAGGTCTGTAGACAACTAAAATCAAACACGGCGACCCAACACATTCCGGTGATAATGGTTACTGCGATTAAAACCGACGCATTAAGCCGCGCAAAAGGTCTGAATACCGGAGCAGATGCATTTTTATCAAAACCAATTGAAGCAGTAGAACTTTCGGCACAGGTTAATGTAATGCTTCGTATCAAGGAAGCAGAAGACAAATTAAGAACAGAAAAAGAGCAATTGGAAGTTTTAGTAGAGGAGAGAACCCGTGAATTGAAAGAAAGCGAAAAAAAATACAAAGCTTTGTATTACGATGCGCCTCTTCCTTATCATTCTTTAAGCGAAGACGGTATTTTTAAAGATGTAAATATGGCCTGGTTAAACCTACTGGGCTATAAAAGACAGGAAGTAATTGGTAAATGGTTCGGAGATTTTCTTCATCCTGACTTTATAACAGAGTTTCAAAATAAATTTCCAAAATTTAAAGACACTGGGTCTGTTCATAATGTATTCTTTAAAATCAGGCATAAAGAGGGATATTATTTAGACATTCTGCTGGAAGGAAGGATTGGCTACGATATTGAAGGGGGGTTTAAACAAACTTTTTGCGTTTTTCAGGATATCACGATAAGAAAAAAAATAGAACAGGCGCTTAAACAAAGCGAAGAACGATTCAGGAAAGCATTCGAAACAAGTCCTGATTCTGTGAATATTAACCGGATTGAAGACGGCCTTTATATTTCTATCAATAAAGGCTTTACGAGAATTACAGGATATTCAGAGGAAGACATTACCGGAAAAACTTCTCTTGAAATAGATATATGGGTAGATCTTGATGATAGAAAACGAATCGTTGAGCAGCTAAAAAAGGAAGGGAAAGTCGAAAATTTTGAGGCAAAATTCAGGACTAAATCTGGCGAAATTATAGATGGTCTTATGTCGGCGGCAGTTATTGAACTGGATGGCGTACAACATCACATAAATATTACCAGAAATATTACTGAAAAAAAGAGAGCAGAAAGGGAACTTGTAGAAAGTGAGAGAAAACTAAATACGCTTCTAAATAATTTACAGGGAATTGCCTACCGGTGTAAGTTAGACAAAGACTGGACAATGGAGTTTGTAAGCGACGGTTTTGAGCATCTTACAGGCTATTCATCTAAAGATGTTTTATGGAACAACAAGTTTTCATTCAACGATATAATTCTTGAAGAGGATCGCGATATTGTTAATTCCAAAATAAACCTGGCTATTGAAAAGCATAAGGGATTTGAAATTAAATACAGAATTAAAACGGCTACTGACGAAATAAGACATGTACTGGAAAAAGGTGTTGGGATTTATGATAAAACAGCCGGCAAAGTAATTGCACTGGAAGGTTTTATATCGGATATAACAAACCAGGTGATTGCTGAAAAAGCCTTAAAAGAATCGGAAGAAAAGTACAGATTTTTGGCAAAAAATTCAGTCGATTGTATCTGGACTTTAGACAAAAATTTAAAATTTACTTATTTGAGCCCCGCTCTGGAAACCATTACCGGGTTTAAGCCTGAAGAATGGATTGGAACAAAACTGTTTACACATTTTACAAAAGATGAATTTACAAAAGCCAGTGCATTTACAAGCAAAGCAATAAGGGAATATCAAAAGTTCTCATCTATATATTTCGAAAGCAAGGTTATCAATAAAAACAACAAGGAGATAAGTGTGGAATTTTCAGGGAGCCTGATGCTTGACGAAAATGACAATCTAGTTGGTTTTCAGGGAACGCTTCGCGACATAACAGAACGAATACGCGCCAGAGAGGCTTTGATTGAAAGCGAGCGAAAATTTAAAGATTTGGCTAATCTCCTTCCCCAGATAATTTATGAAGCTGATCTTGAAGGTAATTTGACCTACATAAACGAACTTGGGTTGAAAACCTTTGGATACGATGAGAATGACTTTAACGGAGGCATTAACATTTTAGAAGGTATTGCTCCTGAAGACAGGGACCGTGCAGATGGAATACTCCAAAATATTTCGCTACAAAATGTAGGTGGAAACCCTGAATATCTTGCACAAAGAAAAAATGGCGAACAGTTTCCTATCCTGGTATATTCAAGTGTCATTTTTGAAAAAGATAAACCCACCGGAATGCGCGGTGTTATTGTCGATATTTCCCAACGGAAAAAATGGGAAAAAACGCTAAAAGAGAGTGAAGAAAAATTGCGTCTTATCTTTAATAATTCTCCGGTAGGAATAAGCATTACCGATTTAGAAGGAAGGTTTATCGACATAAATCCAGCCTTGTCAAAAATTACAGGCTATTCTCGCGGAGAGATGTTAAACCGTCACTTTAACGATTTTTCGCATCCCGAAGATGTGGATTTAAATGCGAACAAATTTTACTTGCTGGTTAACGGCGAAATTTCTTTTTTTGATCTGGAAAAAAGATACATTCATAAAAATGGTAACATTGTTTATGTTTTTATACGCTCACAGCTGATCCACGATCATATGGGAAATCCGATGTTTCAAACCGCAATGGTTGAAGACATCACTGAGCAAAAAAGAGCAAATCAGATTCAAACCGTACTATATCAAATTTCCAATGCTGTTGTTAACTCTGCTAATCTTGAAAGGCTGATCCAGTTAATTCGAAAAGAATTGGGAATTATTATTGACACCACCAATTTCTTCGTCGCACTATATGATGAAAAGACTGATACTATTTCATTGCCATTTTTTACGGATGAAAAAGACAATCACACTCATATTCCTCATGGAAAATCGTTAACAAAATATGTAATTGATACTCAGAAATCTCTTTTGGCAAATATTGAAGTTAAAAATAAACTCATTGCCGAAGGGAAACTTGAACAAATGGGCAGCATGTCAAAAGTCTGGTTGGGGGTTCCGTTAAAAACGGAAGGAAAAATAACAGGAGTTCTGGCCGTACAAAGCTACAAGGACGAAAATGCCTTTAGTGAAGCCGATATGAAAATGCTTGAATTTGTGTCGGAACAAATAAGTATTGCGATTCAACGGGTAAAAGCAGAGGAAGAATTAAAAGAGGCATTGGAAAAAGCAAACGAATCAGACCGGTTGAAATCATCATTTTTGGCAACCATGTCTCATGAGCTTCGGACGCCTTTGAACGCCATAATTGGTTTCTCGGAGTTTTTCGACACAACCTTGCCTCCGGAAGATGTTTCGAATTTTGGCAAGATAATCAATAGCAGCGGAAATCATTTGTTAAGTATTGTGAACGATTTGTTTGACATCACCTTAATTGAGTCGGGAGAAACAAAAATTAGAAAGGAATATGTAAAGCTGAAAAGTATATTGACCGATGTTTATAACGTTATCGATAATATCAACGATAAAGAATCAAAAGATATTACAATAGAATATGTTGAGTCAGCTAACAACGAAGAAGTTTTAGTTTACACCGATGCAAACAAATTAAAACAGATATTGATTAATCTGTTGAAAAACGCATATAAATTTACCGACAGTGGTTATATTCACTATGGATATGAACTGACTCAGGAGGAGGACAAATCATTCATACGTTTTTTTGTTGAAGATTCAGGTATTGGAATTTCTTCGGATAAACAAGATGTGATTTTTGATATTTTCCGCCAGGTTGAGGATACAAGTACACGAAGGTACGGGGGGGCAGGAATTGGATTATCGGTGGCAAAAAAGTTAACAGAACTTCTGGGTGGAGAAATTTGGCTGGAATCCGAGGAAAAAAAAGGCAGCACATTTTATTTCACAATACCTTATGAAAAGAGTGAAAGCAACACTCATGAAGTTAAATCGGAATTAAGTAACATGGATCGTCTAAAATCCGGACGGGTTTTGGTTGTTGAAGATGATGAATCGAGCTACTATTATTTAAAAACGGTTCTTGAAAGGGCCGGAATAAATATTATTCGAGCCGCAAACGGACAGGAGGCCGTTGATATCTGTATGTCGGATTCGCACATAAAAATGGTATTAATGGATATAAACCTGCCCATAATGAATGGTTACGAGGCCACAAGAATAATTAAGTCGCACTTGCCCAAAATGCCCATTATTGCTCAAACCGCTTATGCTGTATCCGGAGATAAAGAGAAAGCGCTGAAAGCAGGTTGTGACGATTATCTGTCGAAGCCAATTCAAATAAATTATCTTATCGAGAAAATGGAAAAATATTTGAATTATTCAAACTAAATTCCCGGGGCGATAAAATAAGGTTAAAAACAACTTTGTATTTTATTGCCTTAATTATTACTTTGGAGTATATTTTCCAGTAATAATTAAATCAGTATTCAATGAACATTTATAAGTCGCTTCTGACACTTGCACTTGCGTTTCTCATTTTGAACGTATTTGCACAGGAAAAAGGATATTACCGCTTTCCAACATTGTACAAAAATTACACTGTTTTTACGGCTGAAGGTGACCTTTGGCAATACAACCAAGAAACAAATTTATGTTACAGGCTAACTACGCATCATGGAATGGAATCTAACGCAGCGATATCTCCCGACGGGAAATCGGTTGCATTTAATGCTGAATACGATGGTCCGACAGAAATATACACTATTCCTTTGGAAGGGGGTATTCCAAAGCGAATTACCTTTGAAGGGCTGAGTGGAAGAAATGGCCCGGTGTTGTACAACTGGACAAAAGATGGGAAGCTGATTGTTTCCACCAGTTATTTTAATACCCTTCCCGGCAAACAGCTGGTTTTGATTGACCCTGACAATTTGGAGTATGAAAGAGTTCCTCTGGCGCAGGCTGATGAAGGGGTATTTGACAATGAGGGCAATTTGTATTTTACAAGACTGGCAAAACAATCAAGTTTTACCAAACGATATAAGGGAGGTACAGCTCAGAATCTGTGGAAGTTTGATGGTTCAAATGAAGCGGTCCCGCTAACAGCAGATTATGCCGGAACCAGTATGAATCCTATGTTTTATAACGGAAAAATTTATTTTCTTACCGACCGAGACGGAACAATGAATTTGTGGTCGATGCTACCCGATGGAAGAGATTTGAACCAACTTACAAAGTCGGTAAGCTGGGACTTAAAAAATGCGAAACTTCAGGATGGAAAAATAATTTATCAAAAAAAAGCAGATCTTTTTGTTTTTGATATCGCTTCCGGAGAAGAAAGTTTACTTGATATTTCTTTGATTTCCGATTTCGACCAAAAGCGCCCTTTTTGGGTGGAAGAACCCGAAAAAAAGATTCAGGCAGTGGATATTTCGGAAAAAGGAGAAAATGTTGTTTTAACCTCGCGAGGACGAATTTTTACTGCTCCGGCAGACGGTGGCCGTTGGATTGAAATCACCCGAAAAAGCGGTATTCGTTATAAACTTGCGCAATTTGGAGGCGGAAAAGATGAGATCTTTTTTCTTTCCGATGAATCAGGAGAAATGGAACTTTGGAAAACCGCCAAAGACGGGTTTTCAAAACCGGAGCAATTAACAAAAGGAAGTGATGTTTTGATTATGAATTTCCTGCCGTCGCCAAACGGGAAATACGTTGTTTACACCGAAAAAGATTATGCGCTGAAATTGTGTGATGTCGAAAAGAAAACCACAAAACAAATTGATTTGGACAACGTTGGTGGTTTTGGTAATCTGGCCTGGTCACCTGACAGCAAGTGGCTAACCTATACCGATCCGGCAGATAATCAGGCTGAGCAGATTAAGGTTCTGAACGTTGAAAATGGAAAGTCGTATTATCTGACAACAAACCGGTTTGAAAATTATAATCCTGTTTTTAGTACCGATGGAAACTGGCTCTATTTTATTTCCGACAGAACATTTAACACATCAGTTGGAAGTCCTTGGGGACCACGTCAGCCAGAGCCTTTTTATAATAAAACGAGCAAAATTTATATGTTGGCGCTAAACGACACCATTCGTTCACCTTTCCTTGAAAACAATGAGTTGAATCCAAAAAAGGAGGAAGGAAAAGACAAAAAAGAGTCAGTCAAAGAAATGCCAGCCCCTGACATGGAAAAAGCGATAACTCGACTTTATGAAATTCCTGTTCCTGCTGATAACATTGGGGGCTTGGCAGTAACGGATAAATATCTGTACTGGATTCAGAGTGATGTCGACGACCGTAGAAACAGGAAATTATTTAGTTTCGAAATTTCAAATAAAAAAGGCAACAAACCAGTTGAAGTTACTGATAAGGTTTCCGGGTACGAAATTTCGGGTGATGGTAAAAAGCTACTTATTCGTAAATCAGACGGAATTTATGTTACTGATGCCAATGGGAAAAAGGCCGATTTAAAGGACGCAAAAATAAGTCTGAAGGACTGGACATTCAAAATTGATCCGGTGGAAGACTGGAAGCAAATGATGCTTGATGCCTGGCGTTTGGAAAGAGATTACTTCTATGATAAAAATATGCATGGTGTGGACTGGGATGCCGTTCTGGAAAGACATCTCCCCCTGGTAAACAGACTTACTGACCGTTACGAGCTGGATGATTTGATGGCAGATATGGTTTCAGAGCTATCGGCACTTCATACCTTTGTAGGGGGTGGCGAGAAACGCGAAGCTGATGAAGATATTCAACCTGCTTCTTTGGGAGCCCGGTTAGAAAAGAACACTTCAAAAGGAGGGTATGTAATAGAACATATTTTTAACGGAGAACCTGATTTGCCCGAAGAACGCTCTCCGCTTTCGGAACCTCACCTTAAAATTAAAGAAGGCGATATCATTACAAAAGTAAATGGTGTTGATGTGTTGAAGGCAGGGCATATTAACCAGTTGTTGAATGAAAAGGCTGCACAAGAAGTACGTTTAACGCTAAAAAACAGTGCCGGAAAAACATACGACGAAATTGTAAAACCAATAAGCATGAGTGCAGATGCCAATCTCAGATACTGCGAATGGGAATATACCCGGCGGCTTGAAGTGGAAGACAAAGGCGACAGCAGAATCGGATATCTGCACCTGCGCGCGATGAGTGGTGGCAATTTTCAGGAGTTTGTAAAAGGGTACTATCCGGTATTTAATCGTGAAGGACTAATTATTGATGTCCGCAATAACCGCGGTGGGAATATTGATAGCTGGATATTGAGCCGCCTGCTCCGAAAAGCCTGGTTTTATTGGCAGTCGCGGGCCGGCAGCCCGTATTGGAATATGCAATATGCTTTTCGCGGACATATCGTTGTTTTGTGTAATGAATCAACGGCTTCCGATGGAGAGGCATTTTCTGAAGGAATTAAAAGATTGGACCTTGGAACAGTCATTGGTACCCGTACCTGGGGAGGAGAAATTTGGCTGACTTCAAGTAACCGCCTGGTGGATAATGGAATTGCCACTGCTTCTGAAATGGGTGTTTATTCTGAAGAAGGAGAGTGGCTGATTGAAGGACATGGTGTTGAACCGGATATCGTAATTGATAATTTACCACATGAGACTTTTAACGGAAAAGATGCCCAACTGGATGCTGCTATTCAATTCCTGGAAAAGAAAATGAAAGAAGAACCGGTTACCATTCCGGAATTCCCACCATTACCCGATAAATCGGTTGAATATAACAGATAAAAAGAAGCAGGAAAGGAAAAATTTCCTGCCTCTTCCTTTTAAAGCCTATTGATATAATCTTAAGCTCAAAAAATAATACACATTTTTACCGGTAACTAGCTTTATATTTTTCTGTTATGACTAATTATTTCTTTTGCGAAATAATTAAAAATATATTTTTCGAGCTAATTTTTTACAATAGAAGGACCAAAACTTAATTTTGTATTTTAGCTCAAAAAAAAGGAGGCTAAAAAATAGTTGAAAAAAATATTTCAAATATTCCTGTTTGTGTTTCTGGTAATCATTATAGTTCAGTGCCAGAAAGAAAAAATGATTGGGAACGGTCCAATTGAATTAAGTTATATTGTTACTGATGTTTCATCCTATGCAGCTTATGATGGAGCTATAAATTTGTCAGTTACAGGCGGTGCTCCCCCTTATGGTTTTTTTTGGTCAAACGGAGAAGTTACAGAAGATATTGACAGTTTGGACGGCGGTATTTATGTTATAATTGTTACCGATAAGTTACACCAGATAAAAGCAGACACCATAGAAGTATTACAACCTGATCCTGACTCCATAATTTTGAGATACGAAATTAATTACCCAACGACAAACGAAGGAAGCGACGGTTCTGTTATTCTGACTGTAAGAGGAGGATATCCTCCTTATTCCTATTTGTGGTCCACAGGATCACAGAGTAAAGACATTTCCGGCCTAAGTGCTAACCTCTATTCTGTCACCGTAACCGATAATTTGGGATTAACTAAAACCGAAACCATCTCCCTGCGAGATTTTATTGTTGATGCTGAAGGAAACAGTTACGGCACGGTGACAATTGGAACCCAAACCTGGATGAAACAGAATTTAAGAGTTCAACATACCGCCAAAGGTGAAGAAATAGAAAGTTTTGTATATCGGAACGAGGACTCTTTGGCGGGAAGTTATGGAAGATTGTATACATGGGAGGCGGCAATGAATGGTTTTACAGAAGATGGCGCACAGGGAATTTGTCCCGATGGCTGGCATATTCCTACCGATGAAGAATATAAAATTCTGGAGATGGCGCTTGGAATGACACGGCAGGACGCAGATAAGAGCAATACCTGGCGTGGTGCAGATGTTGGAGCCAAATTAAAATTTGGTGGTTCATCAGGGTTTGATGCACTTCTTTCAGGCAGAATGAAAGGTGATAAGACATACAGTTATTTGGATAAGATTGAGTATTTGTGGACATCCACAGAGAGTGGCAGTGAAAAAGCCTGGCAAAGAACTTTGGATAAAGACGCAGATAATGTTGGGCGTTTTAATTCAGCACCTAAAAACTATGCCTTTTCAGTACGTTGTTTGAGGAATGAGAACTAAAACACGTCTCTTTTCTGCTTTTCCATTATTCAACGACTTTGTTCTTTCTTTTCAAAAAACGGGTTTGATCTTTTCTATAGAAAAACCAAGGAATAATTCTTTTTGCTAAAGATTTCTCAGATTCTCCTGACACATAAATAATTTTTTATCAAAATCTACTCTCTGCAAACCGAACACTGTTTCAAGCACTTATATAATTGCTGGCACAACCTGTTTAACAAAGTATGTGTTGACAATTTATTGTATTATTTTTAGCAAAAAAATAGGATGCAACCAGTAGTCACTAAAATCACAGAATTAACAGAGAAAATTTCAACTGCCACCATATTGAGCAATCCAGACAAGCTTTCACTTTCTTTTTTGGCAGAAAATGAAATTTCATATGTAAAGAAAAAATTGGAGAAGGAGAATGAGTGTGTTGTTTATAAATATCCCGAGATTCTATTCTTTGGAAAGATAAGGGATACAAATGAAACGCACTTAAGGCTGCAAGCAGCTCGTTTAGCCGGTTCTAAACTTTTTGATGCCTTAAAATCCGAAAAAACAGAATCGGTTCAGTTACTAAATTTTTGTGAACCTGAATTAATGGTTGCATTTCTCGAGGGGCTTCTTCTTTCCGGCTATTCATTTTCAAAATACAAAAAAGAAAAGGATGATTTTACTTTGAAAGAGGTTTTCATTTTTGACCAAGAAACGACATCGAAACAAACAAATGAGTTATTAAACCTTACGCAAGCGGTATTTTTTGCTAGGGATTTGGTAAACGAGCCGCTTTCTTTTTTAACGGCAACTCAATTTTCCGAAGAAATGGAAAAATTAGGCGAAGACGCTGGTTTTTCTGTTGAAGTTTTCAACAAGCAAAAAATACAGAGTTTGAAAATGGGAGGATTAATAGCTGTTAATAAAGGAAGTATCGATCCACCAACGTTTAACATTTTGGAATGGAAACCTGAAAATGCAACAAATAAAAAACCGGTAATTTTAGTCGGGAAAGGGGTTGTATACGATACAGGCGGATTGAGTTTAAAGCCAACCCCAAAATCGATGGATTATATGAAAAGCGACATGGCCGGAGCTGCCACTGTTGTATCAACACTTTATGCAACAGCAAAGAATAAGTTACCGGTGCACGTCATTGGATTGATTCCTGCAACAGACAACCGCCCGGACGGAAATGCATATGTCCCCGGCGATGTAATCACGATGTTTGACGGAACAACCGTTGAAATAAAAAATACCGACGCAGAAGGTCGACTCATTTTGGCCGATGCACTGAGTTATGCAAAAAAATATTCGCCGGAGCTGGTCATCAACATTGCGACATTAACCGGAGCAGCCGAAATTGTTGCAGGATCTCATGGAACTATAGGGATGGGAAATACAAAAGAAAAAATGGAAAAGCTAAAGGAAGCAGGAGAAGAAACATACGAAAGAATTGTGGAAGTTCCTTTGTGGGAAGAATACGGAAAACCTCTGAAATCGGCAATCGCTGATTTGAATAATTTAGGTGCTCGCGAGGCGCAGTCGACAATTGCAGGGAAGTTTCTGGAACATTTTACATCTTATGATTGGATACACCTGGATTCAGCAGGGGTTTCGTTCCTTTTTGAAAAAGATGGCTATCGTCCGGCGGGTGGTACCGGACAGGGTGTGCGCTTGCTTTATAACTTTTTGAAAAAATTCAATTAAAAACGTAACTTTGCCCCTCTTTTAGAAAAAAGAGAAACCATTCATTATGAAAAGATAATAAGATGACACAACAGGATATAATAAGGGTCGGAATTTCACATGGCGACATCAACGGCATCGGATATGAAGTAATTATGAAAACGCTGCTTGATCCAAGAATTTTGGAGATGTGCACGCCTATTGTTTATGGCTCCCCAAAAGTTGCGGCCTATCACAGAAAGGCACTGAATATAGAAAATCTCAGTTTTAATCATATCCGAACAACAAAAGAAGCAAGTCCCCGAAGGGCTCATATCATTAACTGTATCGACGACAATGTAAGGGTGGAGTTAGGAAAATCAACACCCATCGCCGGCGAATCTTCGTTTATGGCATTGGATCGCGCTTCTTCTGATTTAGAGAAAGGGTATATCGAAGTTTTGGTAACAGCACCAATTAACAAAGACAACATCCAGAGCGATCATTTTAATTTTCCGGGGCATACAGAGTTTTTAGCTCAAAAATTTAATTCTGAAGATTACATCATGTTAATGGTTAGCGAAACCATGAAGGTAGGAGTTGTTACTACACACATGCCGCTTTCCAGGGTTTCTGAAAGTCTTTCCAAAGATATTATTCTGAATAAGATCCGTATCATTTCACGTTCCCTTCAGCAGGATTTTGCCATAACCAAACCACGTATTGCCGTTTTTGGATTAAATCCGCACGCCGGAGATAACGGGTTATTGGGTTCTGAAGAAAAAGACATTATACTCCCGGCAATAATTCAGGCAAAAAAAGAAGGTATTATCGCGCTTGGTCCTTATCCGGCAGATGGTTTCTTTGGAACTGAAGATTACAGAAAATTTGATGCCATACTGGCCATGTATCACGACCAGGGACTAATTCCTTTTAAACTGGCTTCGTTTGACAGGGGAGTAAATTACACAGCCGGACTGCCATTTATCCGTACTTCGCCTGCACACGGAACTGCTTATTCAATAGCTGGAGAGGATAAAGCATCGCCCGAATCATTCAGACAGGCTTTATACCTGGCAATTGATATTTACAAAAACCGTAAAATTTACGAGGAGATTTCAAAAAATCCGCTCAAAAAATATGAAATCAATCCCAACCAGGTAGACGAAAGTGTAGATATTGAGGCGGAAGATGATCAAACGCTTTAAACCTGTTTTTCAATGTACGAGTTTATTAAAGGTACAGTTGCTGATTTAAATCCGGCGAGTATTGTTGTAGAAGCCGGCGGCGTTGGTTATTTTGTTAACATCTCGCTTAACACCTACAGCAAGTTAAATGGAAAAAAAGAAACAAAGATTTTGCTTCACCAGGTAGTGAGGGAAGATGCTCATATTCTGTATGGATTTGCAGATAAAAATGAACGTGACTTATTCCGGAACCTGATTTCAGTAAACGGAGTTGGTGCAAATACTGCAATTATGATGCTTTCTTCTTTATCCAGTGAAGAGATTGTATCGGCAATAACAACCGAGAATGTTGCTGTATTGAAAGCGGTGAAAGGCATTGGAGCAAAAACAGCACAACGTATAATAATTGATTTAAAAGATAAGCTTGGGAAAATCTCCGAAACCAGCCAAATTTTATTAGTACCAAACAATACTATACGAAATGAATCGTTATCTGCATTAGTCATGCTTGGCTTTACCAAAAAAGAGGCAGAAAAAGCAGTTTCTAAAATTTTGCAGGAGCAACCGGAGGCGACAGTCGAGAGCGTGATAAAACAGGCGTTAAAAAGGTTATAAACAGGGATGGAATTTACTAAATCTATATTCTACTTTTTAATAACAATTCTTTTTCTAACCGTTACTCAAAAATGCTTCAGTGAAAGTACTTTTGTGGTTGATGTATCTCTGCAGCTGCAGGATACGGTTACGGTTGACACCACATCGGATCTTCCTTTTCCTTTTAAGGATCAGCCGGCATTTGGGCAAACACAACAGGATTCATCAAAATTATTTTTGAATAAGCCCCGTAACATTCGTTACGAGGTAGAATACGATCCAATTAGCGGTAAATATGTTTTTTATGAAAAAATAGGCGATTTAAATTACCGTCTGCCGCAAACCATGTCGCTGGATGATTATA
Source organism: Maribellus maritimus (assembly GCF_022267315.1). Taxonomy (GTDB): domain Bacteria; phylum Bacteroidota; class Bacteroidia; order Bacteroidales; family Prolixibacteraceae; genus Draconibacterium; species Draconibacterium maritimum. The sequence continues at coordinate 74,779 of NZ_JAIKLE010000006.1, read as the reverse complement.
TTGACTACGACTTTGAAAAATCAATAAGTGACTACTGGAAGCAACGCTCCAGGATTCAGGATATGGAAACACAGGGAGGGCTTATTCCAAAGTTAACAATTGGCGGAGAAGCTTTTAACCGGATTTTTGGGGGAAATACAGTAAATATTCAACCACAGGGTTATGTGGAGGTAAGCTTTGGGTACCAGATGAATACTACTGATAATCCCTCTATTCCTGAACGCCTAAGAAAAGTACCAACATTTGATTTTGATGAAAAAATTCAGATGAATGTTACCGGTCAGATAGGTACAAAAATGAATATGCGGGTGAATTATAACACCGAAGCTACCTTCGACTATGAAAATAAAATGAATCTTGAATACACCGGTGACGAAGATGAAATTTTAAAACGAATTGAAGCGGGGAATGTTTCACTTCCGTTAAATGGTACTTTAATTACCGGTGCGTCGAATTTATTTGGTGTAAAAGCCGATATGCAGTTTGGAAGGCTCTCGCTGACAACCCTTTTTTCGCAAAGCAAGGGAGAAACTCAAACTGTTGAAACAGAAGGTGGAGCACAAATCTCAACTTTTGAAATTTCGGCGGTCGATTACGATGCAAACCGTCACTTTTTTCTTGCCCAGTATTTCAGAGATCATTATGATGAGTGGTTGCGTAACACCGCCGTGCCGCGGTCGCCCATTTACATTAATAAAATAGAAATTTGGGTTACCAATAAATCAAGCAATTTCGACGAATCGAGAAATATCCTGGCTTTTCAGGATTTAGGAGAACACCGAGAAAACATTTATAATACAGTACCTGCTTTCCAGGAAATTGGTGGATTACCCTACCCGGAAAATATGTATCCACACAGTAACGCAAATGGCCTTTATTACGAAATGGCAAATACCTATAACGGAATTAGAGAAGCCGCAAATATTACATCGGTGATGTCGCAATTTTCTGCTTCCGGATTTGTTGGAGGACAGGATTTTGAAAAAATAGAACAGGCACGCAAACTGAATGAAAGCGAGTATACCATTAATTATAATCTTGGATACATCTCACTGAATTCGGCTCTGAATGCTGACGAAGTTCTGGCAGTGGCATTTAGTTATACGTCCAACGGCCAGACTTTCCAGGTTGGAGAGTTCTCAACAGATGGTGTTAGTGCTCCCCAGACATTGATCCTTAAACTTTTAAAAGGGACTACCCTCACACCTAAACTGCCGACCTGGAAGTTGATGATGAAAAACATCTACAACCTGAATGCTTATCAACTGAGTAGCGAAGAATTTGAACTGAATGTGATGTACATGAACGATTCAACTGGTACGTACATCAATTACCTCCCCGAAGGTCGGCTGGAAGGACATATTTTGCTGGAGGTAATGAATCTGGATAAATTAAACAAACAAAAGGATCCCTATAAAGACGGTATCTTTGACTATGTTGAAGGAATTACTGTAAACTCCTCCAATGGCAGGATTATATTTCCTGTACTCGAACCATTTGGCAGCCATCTGGCAGATTCAATCAACAGTCCTGCTCTTGTTGATAAATATGCTTTTCAGTCGCTTTATGACTCAACTAAAGTATATGCCGAGCAAGATGCTGAGCATAATAAGTTTGTACTTTCAGGAAGTTATAAGGGGTCATCAAGTTCCGATATTGTTTTGAATACATTAAATCTCGCTCAGGGCGGAGTTACTGTAACTGCAGGAGGAAGAACACTCACCGAGAATGTGGATTATACAGTGGATTATACACTCGGTCGTGTTAAAATTATTAACCAGGCTCTACTAAATGCAGGCACCCCCATTAGTGTTACAACAGAGAGTGAAGACCTGTTTACCATGCAAAGAAAGACATTGATGGGAGCCCATGCAAATTATGCATTTTCCGATAATTTTAATCTTGGTGCCACCGCACTTTATATGCATGAACGGCCTTTAACCCAAAAGGTGGATTACGGAGAGGATCCGATATCAAATTTAATGCTAGGTTTGGACGCAAACTATTCTTCCGAAAGTAAGTTTCTTACAAAGGCAGTTGATGCACTCCCCTTTTACAATACCAATGCTCCTTCTTCCATCGATTTTGAAGGTGAATTTGCACAGCTTTTACCTGGGCATTCAAATGTAATTGATAAAAGCGGTACAGTTTACATCGATGATTTTGAAGGAACGAAAACAGCGATTAGCTTAAAAACACGTCAGTCGTGGATGTTGGCCAGTACACCGCAGTTACAAGATGATTTATTCCCGGAGGGAAGGGTTAACAACTCTCTTGAATACGGATATAACAGGGCAAAACTGGCATGGTACATCGTCGACCCCTTATTTTTAAGAAATACCAGTTTAACACCGACTCATATTAAAAATGATAAAAATCTGCAGTCAAATCATCTGGTTCGCGAAGTATTTGAAAATGAAATTTTCCCCGACAAAGAAACGGTAGTGGGGCAACCTACAAATATTGCTGTTTTCGATCTGGCTTTTTATCCTGAAGAACGCGGTCCGTACAATTATGATACAGAACCTTCTTCCCACTCTGCCGGAGTAAACGAGGATGGAACGTTAAAATCTCCTGAATCACGCTGGGGAGGTATCATGCGCGAAATAGAAACCAACGATTTTGAAACAGCAAATATTCAGTTTATTGAGTTCTGGATGATGGATCCTTTTGTAAATGATACAATGAATCAGATGGAAGGTGGAGATTTGTATTTCAACTTGGGTGATATTTCGGAAGATGTGCTGAAAGACTCAAGAAAGTCGTTTGAAAACGGACTTCCGACAACCGGACTTGTTTCAAATGTTGACACAACAATATGGGGACGTGTTTCAACCCTGCAATCACTTGTAAATGCGTTTGACAATGACACTCAGTCGCGTCAGTATCAGGATATTGGTTTTGATGGATTAGGCAACGCTGACGAGCGGACTTTCTTTCAGCAATATTTGGAAGAGTTGCGTCTTCATGTAAGCCAGGATGTTTATGAAAGGGCTTTGGAAGACCCTTCTTCTGATGACTTCCATTATTTCCGCGGTTCAGATTACGACGAACAGCAACTTGGAATTCTTGAACGGTATAAACAATTTAACGGACCAGAAAATAACTCGCCAACGACTGAAATGTCGGACGAATCGTATCCAACTTCTGCTTCTTCCATTCCCGACATTGAAGATATTAACGATGATAATACACTAAATGAATATGAAAGATATTATCAGTACAAGGTTAGTATCCGGCCAGGAGATTTGCAACTTGGACAAAACTACATTAACGATATAAAGGAAAGCCGGGTTCAGCTTAAAAATGGCCAGATTGGCGAAGTAAAATGGTATCAGTTCAAAATTCCGGTTCATCAACCTGACCAAACAGTTGGTAATATTTACGATTTCAAATCCATTCGGTTCCTGAGGATGTTTTTGACACAATTTCAGGATCCTGTAGTGTTACGTTTTGCATCGCTCGATTTGGTTAGGGCAGACTGGCGTAATTATACAAAAGAATTTAAAGATGATACCGGAGTTTCAGGAAATGCAAGTTTTGATATTTCTGCGGTAAGTATAGAAGAAAACGGAAGCCGCGAACCTGTTAACTATATACTGCCTCCGGGAATTTCCCGCGTTATTGACCCAACCAACCCACAACTCAGAAATTTAAATGAGCAGTCGATGGTACTGAAAGTCACCGATTTAGAACAAGGTGTTTCAAAAGCTGCTTATAAATCAATTTATATGGACTTCAGAAGATACAAAAGGTTAAAACTGGAAGTTCATGCAGAAGAATTGGAAGACTACCCGTTAGAAGATGACGAGCTCTACTTTTTTATTCGTTTAGGTTCCGACTATAATTATAACTACTACGAATATGAAGTTCCTTTAAAACTAACACCTGAAGGAAGATACAACGGAACAATTGAATCAGATCGCTACATTGTTTGGCCGGATGAAAACCGGATTGATATACCTTTGGATTTATTTACCAACGCAAAACTGGATAGAAACGACGAGTTAAGAAGAGCCGGTTCCAGTATAACATTGCAGGATGTATACGAAACCAATCATTTGGACAGAAACAACGGAAAAAACATTGTAAAAGTAAAAGGGAGCCCCAACCTGGGTAATGTTGAGGTTGTTATGATGGGGATTCGAAATAAACGCGGGCAGTTAAACACCGGACCAAAATCAGTTGAAGTTTGGGCGAATGAACTACGTTTAACTGATTTTGATGAAAGTGGTGGCTGGGCTGCCAATGCGAGAGTCACTACACGCTTGGCCGATTTGGGAAGTGTTACGGTTGCAGGCCGTACACGTACTGCGGGATTTGGGGGAATCAGCGAGAATATGAACAGTCGCCCGCAAGATGACCTTACCGAATTTGATGTATCTTCTTCTATCGATTTGGGACGTTTTCTTCCTGAAAAAACAGGCGTTCGCCTGCCAATGTACTACGGATATTCGCAAAGTGTAAGTACACCAAAATACAATCCGCTTGAGCCGGATATCGAGTTGGATGAATCACTTGACAGACTGGATACAAATGAGGAAAAAGATTCATTAAAGCACATATCTCAGGATGTTATTACCCGGAAAAGTATCAACTTCACAAATGTAAGGGTGGAACCACAAAGGGAGAGAACAAAAACACACCTGTGGGATCCTGAAAACTTCTCGGTTTCTTATTCCTATAACGAAATATACAGAAGAGACATTAACACGGAATACAACACAAGTAAAACCTACCGTGGAATGTTTTCTTATAACTATAACAACAGGCCAAAACTTATTCAGCCATTCAATAAAATTGGCTTTTTGAATAAAGGCCCGTTAAGTTTAATTGGCGACTTCAATTTTTATCCACTGCCAACACTTATTTCTTACAGGGCAGAATTGTATCGTTTATATCACGAGACAAAAAGCAGAAATATTACCAATCCCAACCTGATTTTGCCGGCAACTTATGAAAAAGATTTCCTTTTAAACAGTTATTTGGATGTAAGGTACGATGTAACCCGTTCTTTAAAAGTCGATTTTTCTTCAAACAGCACAGCAAGAATTGATGAACCGGAAGGAAGGTTAAACCGGAATGAGGATGATTATCAAATGAAAAAAGATTCAATTATGCAGAATCTCTGGGATTTGGGACGTCCTACACTTTATGGCCATACTTTAAACGCACAGTATACAATCCCGTTAAACCGGATAAAATTTTTAAATTTCCTGAGTTCAAGTGTACGTTATACCGGAACCTATAACTGGCAGGCCGGACCAATAACAGCAGATACCATCAATCTTGGAAATATAATCCAAAACTCAGGCAGCTGGCAGTTTATGGGAAATATGAATTTAACCAATCTGTACAATAAAGTACCTTACTTTCAGGAATTAAACCAAAAATTCAGAAGAACCGGCCGGAGCAGATACAGTTTGAACCGAAACAGCAGATCCTCTCAAAACCAGGCTGCAAATCAGCAACCGAGCAATAACGAAAAGAAAACTTTTACAGCCAATGTAAAATTGGTCGCAGAGAAGGTGCAAAAAATAAACCATAAATTAAACACAAAAAAAGTGCAGGTGGTTGCCACAGGTGTTGATGGCAAAGTAGTTCGCGGAAGGGTAAATGTTGTTGACGTAAATAATATCGAGTTTACTCCCCTTGGCGATGCTTCACAGGCAATGATTTCTGTTACAGGGAAGCCGGGGGATCAGTCATTTTTGAAAGATGTGCTGGATCTCACTACACGAATGCTGATTGGTGTTCGAACCATTCAGGTAACCTATTCTAAAAATGGAGGAACCGTTCTTCCTGGATATTTGCCTGAACCAACATTTATGGGGGCAGGTAGGTATACTCCTGAACAGGATATATTTAACCGCAGTATTCCAACTGAATTTGCTCCCGGAATGCCATTCCTTATAGGGTGGCAAGACAGAAATTTTGGACAAACAGCAGCACAAAACGGTTGGGTAACTACCGATTCTACTTTAAATAATCCATATTCATTTTCTCAAAACGAACGTTTTAACATCAGGGCTGTTATTGAACCGTTACCGGATTTACGTATCAATGTAAATGCCAATCGCTCGTTTTCAAAAAATATCACAGAATTTTATAATTACGATCCCTCGTCAAACAGGTTTAGAGCAAATAGTTTAACGGAGAGTGGCAGCTTTAGTATGTCAACTCTAACATGGGGAACTGCATTTTTTGCCATTGGTAAAGAGAAAGTCCACCAGTCGCAGGCATTTGAAAATCTAAAGGAATATCGTTCAATAATATCGAGAAGACTCGCTGCACAACGGAATCCAAACAATGGTTTTGGATACGATCCAACTGCATCTCATCCTGATAATCCTAATTTCAAGGACGGTTACGGGCCAACTTCGGTAGAAGTTTTAGTACCGGCATTTTTAGCCGCTTACCAAAATAAAGATCCGGAAAAAGTTTCTCTTGGCTTATTCCCTTCCATAAAATATATCAGACCAAACTGGCAGATTCAGTATGAAGGTATGGTTTCAAAAATTCCGGGACTAAATAAAATCATGCAATCACTTAATTTTTCGCATGCCTATAATTCGAGCTATACTGTTGGTTCGTACATCACCAATCTGAACTACTCGGAAGAAGGTGACGGATTTAGTTACATTCGCGATATGGCTGATAACTTCATTTCGCCCTACGATTTTAATTCCGTGAGTATCGTTGAAACATTCAGCCCGTTAATTGACGTTGATGTTATTTGGGTGAACGATTATACCAGCCGCGCTGCTATTAGAAGGACCAGAAACATGACCTTGTCCTTTGCAAATAACCAGTTGACAGAAGTCCTGAGTAACGAATACACTGTTGGAATGGGATACCGTTTTACACACATGGATCTAATTATCAAAACCAAAAACTCACAGCGTTCTTATTCAAACGATCTTAACCTGAGAGCCGATTTTTCCTATCGTAAAAACAAAACGGTTCTACGCAAATTGGTTGAAGACGATGACCAGATCACTGGAGGACAAAGTACTTTCTCTATTGAAACTACTGCTGATTATCAATTGAGCGATCGCTTCCAGCTGAGAGTCTTCTTTGATAAAGTTTTAAACGATCCGTTTATCTCGCAATCCTATAAAACATCGACAACTAATTTTGGATTGAGTTTCAGGTTTACACTTACGCAGTAATATTATTTTATTTAAACTTTTGGGAGCGGATGGTTGTATAATTTGAAAATTTTTTATTCTTTTGAATCGAATTAAGAAAAACGAATGAAAAAATTAAATACAATATGGCTTCCGTGGTGGGGTCTTCTTACGTAAGTTAGGAGTTAAGAGCCATATTGGTATTTTTCAAAATATTTAAAAGGCCTGCTCCTAAAAGAGCAGGTTTTTTTATTTTAAGAATAGACAATGAAATTGATAAATAAAAATATTTGGTGGTGGCAAAGCAACTTTTTACAAAACCGTGAAGAGAAGTAATGCTATTGCTCAAAAGGCAGAGAAAAGGCTCATCGAATCACGGTGAGCCTTTTTTTTAGTTCAAATTTTGAAAAGACAAAAATTAAAAACGATACAATGAAAAAATTAAATTACAAACCAGTCGTCCGGAAAATACTCGCTGACACCGTAACACCGGTAAGTATTTATTTGCGACTGCGAACGCTTTATCCGAAAGCTATTCTTTTGGAGAGCTCGGATTATCATGGGAATGAAAATGCTTATTCCTTCATCTGTTTTAGTCCTGTAGCTTGTTTTACGGTGAATAATAGGCAAGTCCTGAAAGAACTTCCCGATGGTAAAAATGAAGAATTCCAACTTTCAGATGAAAAGAAATTGGATGATGAGTTGGACAAATTTTTCAAAACATTCAATGTCGAATCTGATAAAATTGAATTACCCGCCAACGGTTTGTTTGGCTACATGAATTTCGATGCCATTCAGCATTTTGAGACCATTAAGTTTTCTTCCACAAAAAAGGAAGATTACCAAATTCCGGAAGTAAAATATTGCTTTTATAAGTATGTGGTTGCCATCGACCACCACAAAAACATTATTCACATTGTAGAAAATCTTTTGGAAGACGAAAAGTCGCAAATGGACTATGTTCATCATTTGCTGGTGAATCTGAATTTTTCAACCACCAAATTTAAGCCGGTTGGAGACGAGACTTCCAACATTACCAATGAAGAATATAAACACATGGTAACCAGAGGGAAAGAACATTGTTACCGTGGCGACGTTTTCCAGATTGTATTAAGTCGTCAGTTTTCACAGGAATTTGAAGGCGACGATTTTAATGTGTATCGTTCGCTGCGTTCCATTAATCCTTCGCCTTATCTTTTTTATTTCGATTATGGCGACTACCGGATTTTTGGTTCAAGTCCGGAAGCCGAACTGCGCATTAAAGACAATAAAGCATACATTCATCCCATTGCCGGAACTTTTAAACGTACCGGAAACGATGAGCAGGACCGTGAACTGGCAGAAAAACTGAGCAAAGACCCAAAAGAAAATGCAGAACATGTTATGCTGGTTGATTTGGCCAGAAACGATTTAAGCCGTAATGCCAACCATGTGGTTGTAGAAACTTATCGTGAAATCCAGTTCTATTCACATGTCATTCATTTGGTTTCCCAGGTTTCGGGTGAAATTACCGACGATACCAACCTGATAAAAGTATTGGGCGAAACGTTTCCGGCCGGAACACTTTCCGGAGCACCAAAATACAAAGCCATGGAATTGATTGATAAATATGAAAATCAAAACCGTGGGTACTACGGCGGCTGCATTGGTTACTTGGGATTCGACCGAACGTTAAATCACGCAATTATGATTCGTTCCTTCCTGAGTAAAAACAATTCACTTTTTTACCAGGCAGGTGCTGGAATTGTTGCGGATTCTCAAGAAGAGAGTGAGTTGCAGGAGGTGAACAACAAACTGGCTGCGCTCAAAAAAGCAATCGAAATGGCAAAGGAAATTAATTAGGAAGCCTCCCCTAACCCCTCCTAAGGAGGGAAAAGAGAAAAGAAAAAATTTAAATAATATGAAAAATAATAATTCAATAAGGACAACTTCTTCACTCCCCTCCTTTGGAGGGGCCGGGGGAGGCCGTATCGTAGTAATCGATAATTACGATTCGTTCACCTACAACCTGGTGCACGCAATCAAAAAAATTTCCGGGTTGCCGGTGGATGTTTTCCGAAACGACGAAATTGCCCTGAAAGATTTGGAAAAGTACGATAAAATAGTACTTTCACCCGGACCTGGAATTCCTGAAGAAGCAGGACTTCTTCTAAATATTATTAAAGAATACGCACCGAAAAAAAGCATACTGGGTGTTTGTTTGGGACATCAGGCCATTGGCGAGGCTTTTGGCGGCAAACTTCATAATATGAGCAGGGTTTTGCACGGCATTGCAACCCCGGTGGAATTAACCGAAACAAAATCGGTGCTTTTCGAAGGATTACCAAAAACAATGGAGGTCGGGCGATACCACTCATGGATTGTTCAACAGGAGGAATTGCCGGATTGCCTCGAAGTTACGAGCTATGATAATGATGGTTTTATTATGAGCATGAAACACAAGGAATACGACGTTCAGGGAGTACAATTTCATCCGGAATCAGTGTTAACACCGCTTGGCGAAAAAATGATTGAAAACTGGTTGAACAGCTAATTTTGAAAAAATGAAAGATACATTACAATACCTTTTTGAAGGAAATATACTTTCTCGCGAGCAGGCAAAATCAAGTTTAATGGAGGTTGGAAATGGAAAACACAGTGATGCTGAGTTTGCCTCTTTTCTAACTGTTTTTAAAATGCGTCCGCTGGCATCGGAAGAGTTAGCCGGTTTTCGTGAGGCAATGGCTGAATTGAGCGTTATTACTAACCTCGATGATTATAACGCGATTGACGTTGTTGGCACCGGTGGTGACGGAAAAAATACTTTTAACATTTCAACGCTGGCTTGTTTTGTTATTGCAGGTGCCGGTGTAAACGTGACCAAACATGGAAATTATGCAGCGACTTCAACAAGCGGTTCTTCGAATGTTCTGGAATATTTGGGCTATAAATTCAGCAACGATATTGAAAAATTAAAGACCGATTTAGATAAAGGAAATTTCTGTTTTATGCATGCGCCTCTTTTTCACCCGGCGATGAAACATATTGCACCGGTTCGCCGCGCATTAAAAGTGCCCACTTTTTTCAACATTTTAGGCCCGATGATAAATCCTTCTTCGCCAAAATATCAGTTGCTGGGTGTGAACAACGATGAAAATTTCAACCATTACAAAAATGTATACAAAACTATGGATGTGAATTTTATGATTGTCAACAGCAACGATGGCTACGATGAGGTTTCATTGACTGCCGACACGCATTTTGCGAATAATAAAAAAGAGGGCAATATTTCTCCTTCCGAATTTGGGTTCGAAAAAATTACTCCTGAAAAACTTTTTGGTGGAAATTCAGTAGAAGAAGCTGCAACAATATTTATGAATGTGTTGGAAGGAAAAGCAACAAATGAACAGACCAATGTTGTGGTGGCCAATGCAGCGCTCGGATTGAATGTTGTTTTTCCTGAAAAAGATTTAATTGAATGTGTTAAAATTGCAGCCGAATCATTAAAAAGTGGGAAAGCGCTGGAGAAATTAAAAGCAGTGATAAATTAGTTGTTATTTCGAATCTGAGGTACGAAGGTGAGAAATCTGTTTCAATCAGAAGATTTCTCCTCGCAAACTCGTCGAAATGACAGATTAAAAATAAAATGATGACAATTCTCGACAAAATTATCGAAGCCAAAAAAGAAGAGGTGGCTCACCAAAAAACAGTGGTTGATTTGGAAATGTTAAAAGAGGTTCCCGGATTCGACCGCGAATGTAATTCGCTTAAGGCAAGTTTGCTGAAAAAAGGGTCCTCGGGAATTATTGCTGAATTTAAACAGAAGTCGCCTTCAAAAGGAGATATAAATCTCTCGGCAAAAGTGGAAGAGGTCACAAAAGCGTATGTTGAAGCGGGGGCAGCAGGATTATCGGTTTTAACAGAATCAAGGTTTTTTGGCGGTTCACAATCCAATCTGGTAAAAGCGCGTGAAACAAATCCCGATATTCCAATTCTTCGAAAAGATTTTATGATTGATTCCTATCAATTGGTCGAGGCAAAAGCGTATGGTGCCGATGTTATTTTACTCATTGCTGCCTGTCTCGAAAAAAAGCAGGCCGAAATGCTGACAAAGGAAGCAAAAAGTTTGGGGCTTGAAGTTTTAATGGAAGTTCACAACGCCGAAGAATTGGAAAAAGTAAACAATTTTGTTGACATTGTCGGTGTGAATAATCGTAATCTTAAAACTTTTGATGTAGATGTTGAGACTTCAGTAAAACTGGCAAAACTGATTCCTGAACATTTTGTGAAAATTTCAGAAAGCGGGTTGGCCGGTCCAAAAGAGATTCAATATTTACGCGAAAACGGATTCAGTGGATTTTTAATCGGAGAAACATTTATGAAAACAGAAAACCCGGGGAAAACCTGTAAAAATTTTATTGAGGAGTTGAAGGTGCAATAATAACTTGTCATTTCGAAGGAGGAACGACTGAGAAATCTGTAAAATAAAGAAATGAAATAAACTAAATGAGAGACCATAATTACTTCGTTTACGTCGTAACGAATAAGAATAAAACAGTTCTTTATATTGGAGTTACAAACGACTTGCAACGTAGGATTTATGAACATGAAAACGAACTTTTGTCTGGATTTACTGAAAAATACAATTGTCATTATCTGATTTATTATGAACATTTTCAAGACATTAATGATGCAATTTCAAGGGAAAAGGAATTAAAAAAATGGAGGCGTGAGAAAAAAGTGAAATTGATAATTGAATTTAATCCAGAGTGGAAATTTTTAAATGCTGAAATTTATGATGCATTTTAGAAACAGATTTCTCCTCGTTTACTCGTCGAAATGACAGCAATCTTAGGCTGCAATTATGAAAAATGAATTAAAAATAAAAGTTTGCGGAATGAAATTTTCCTCCAACCGGGAAGCGGTTGAAGAACTTCCGGTTGATTTGCTGGGCTACATTTTTTATCCGCCATCGAAAAGATATGTGGGGGAAAATCCACAAACGGGTTTATTCAATTCGGCAAAGCCCAAAGTAGGTGTTTTTGTCGATGAGAATGCTTTTGAAATTATGGCTTTGGCAAAAAATCTGGATTTTGAATGGGTGCAGTTGCACGGCAAGGAAAATCCAAAAACCTGTCAGATTTTAAAAAATCAGGGATTAAAAATCATTAAGGCTTTTCGCGTAGATGAAACTTTCCAGTTTCATAAAACCAAACCGTTTGAGGGAATTGCCGATTACTTTTTATTTGATACAAAAACAAATTTGCCCGGTGGTTCCGGAAAGAAATTTAACTGGGAAATATTGGATAAATATAACAGAAACACTCCTTTCTTTTTGAGCGGAGGAATTAAACAGGAAGACGTGGCTGAAATAAAAAAAATTGAACATCCTCAAATTGCCGGAGTGGATTTAAACAGTGGTTTTGAAGATGAACCCGGATTAAAAAATATTGAAAAATTGAAACAGTTTATTGAGGAAATAAAGAAATAATTTTATTGGGAGACATGCTGTCTGGAATCATTTTTTTCCGGCTTCTGTCTTCTGACTTCCAACTTTACAAATATGAAATATCAGGTTAACGAAAAAGGATATTACGGTGAATTTGGCGGGGCTTGGATTCCCGAAATGATGTTCACCAATATTGATGAACTGAAATCCAGGTATCTGGAGATTATTGAGTCGGATGAATTCAGAAAAGAATTCGACCAATTAATGAAAGATTATGTGGGACGGCCTTCGCCGCTTTATTATGCAAGCCGGTTGTCGGAACATTACGGTTCAGGAATATATTTAAAACGCGAAGATTTAAACCACACGGGTTCACATAAATTAAACAACACCATCGGGCAAATTTTGCTTGCTCAAAAGCTTGGGAAAACCCGTATTATTGCTGAAACCGGGGCTGGTCAGCATGGTGTGGCAACAGCCACAGTTTGTGCGTTGAAAGGAATAAAATGTGTGGTTTATATGGGAGCACTCGACGTATCACGGCAGGCTCCGAACGTAAAAAAAATGAAAATGCTGGGTGCCGAGGTTATTCCGGTTCACAGCGGTAATAAAACCTTAAAGGACGCTACCAACGAAGCGATGCGCGACTGGATAAACAATCCGGAAGACACACATTACATTATTGGTTCGGTAGTCGGTCCGCATCCTTATCCTGACATGGTAGCGCGATTTCAGTCGATAATTAGTGCCGAAATGAAAGGCCAGTTGAAAGAGCAAACCGGGAATAAATTACCAACACGTGTTTTAGCTTGCGTGGGAGGAGGTAGTAATGCTGCCGGAGCGTTTTATCATTTTCTGGATGATGAGCAAGTGGAACTGATTGGCGTGGAAGCCGCAGGGAAAGGTGTCGACACACCGGAAACGGCAGCTACTTTAACCGTTGGCTCTCCCGGCGTTTTACATTCCAGTAAAACCATGCTTATGCAAAGTGAGGACGGACAAATTACAGAACCGTATTCCATTTCTGCAGGGTTAGATTACCCCGGGATTGGCCCTCTGCACGCACATCTTCATAAAACCGGAAGGGCAAAATTTCTTTCGGCTACGGATGAAGAAGTTTTACAGGCAGCACTTCTTTTAACGCAGAAAGAAGGAATTATTCCTGCACTGGAATCGGCTCATGCTCTGGCCGCGCTGGAGAAAATCAAAATGAATCCGGATGATATTAATGTTATTAATCTTTCAGGAAGCGGGAATAAGGATATGGAAACTTATCTGAATTATTTTGGCTATTAAAACCCCTCTCCAACCTCTCCCCTAAAAGGGAGAGGCAAAGAAAGGAAATATTGAAATTTGAAGAATTTTGCCTGTTGAAATCTCCTTGGAAAGATTTCAAGGGCTAATCTTAAGAAAAATGAAAAACAGGATAAATCAACTTTTCGAAACAAAAAAAGAGAATATATTCTCGGTGTATTTTACGGCTGGATTTCCAAATTTAAATGACACTGTTCAAATCATTCAGGAATTGGAGAAAAACGGCGTCGACCTCATCGAAATTGGAATCCCCTTTTCCGATCCTACTGCCGACGGGCCAACTATCCAGCACAGCAGCGAGGTTGCATTAAAAAATGGAATAAGTGTAAAATTACTTTTTGAACAACTCCGAGAGATTCGGAAATCGGTAAATATACCCTTAATTTTAATGGGCTATTTTAATCCGGTCCTGCAATTTGGTGTAGAAGCTTTTTGTGCGAAATGCCATGAGGTTGGAATTGATGGAACAATTCTTCCAGACCTTCCTCTCAATGAATTTGAAGAAAATTATAAAGACACATTTATCAAAAATAATCTGCACAATATTTTACTGATAACACCGCAGACCTCAGAAAAACGAATCCGACAAATTGATGATGCTTCTGAAGGATTTATTTACATGGTTTCCTCCTCATCGACCACCGGAGCAGGTAAAAAAGTGGAAGATTTTCACCATGATTATTTTGAACGGATTCAGCAAATGAATTTAAAAAAACCAAGGTTAATCGGTTTTGGAATTTCCGACAATGCAACGTTTACAAACGCGTGCAATTACGCCAACGGAGCGATTATTGGAAGTGCCTTTGTAAAATCTTTTGATAAAAATGTAACAATCAAAAAGAGCATTTCATCATTTGTAACAGAGATACTTTTGCCTGCCTAATATTGAAGATTTAGCTTTAATGTTAAATAATACGATATGACTTTTTAGGTATGTTTTGAAACAGATTTTTTAAGTGCTTTTGATAATAAACGAGTAATCAGAACTTTAATAAAAGACATGAGTGTATTCTGTTGTTAATATTTGTTAAACCATATTTTACAGCATACCTTTTTTATCAATTCGATGTTATTTTAATAGTGCAAACAAAAACAGAAAGCTATGTTAGAATATGCAAAAGTAATATTACCAAAAGTTAGTTTTAGTAAAGAGTTGTTCAGAAAAGAACTCAATAAATGTATTCACTGGGTTGAACCCGAACAAGTTCGGGAATTGTACACATGGTGTCACGAAAACTTTAAAGAAATGTATCCCGATGTTCTGGCAGAAGCTTTTGCCGACATTGCGGCCTAATTCATTATAAAGCGGGATTTGTTCCCGCTTTTTTTTTATTCAAAAATACACAAACAGCGCATATTTATCTACGAACAACCTTTTTGTACATACCAGGTTGTTTGTATAGTTTTTTTGTGTTTTCACCCCTCCGGATATGTCATTCGTTGATATTTTGAATCGTGCACTCCATCTTTTTTTAAGTTTGAGCGAATTTTCGAAAAAAAAGGGTATAACCAATATCGGGGATTAGGGGAAATTATAATATAGTACAAATCAGACGCACCTACTTTTACATAGAAATAGTTAAACAGCATTACAAATTGTAAAAAAGTGTGAGTATCTGACAGATGTCAGGTATAGTAAACTCCCGTTTCCCCAACGGGAGTTTTTTTATTGTCAAAATCGTAGTATCAGAAAACTAGTATTAACATAAATTATTATCTATGAGAAAACTACTTTTTATTGTAATGGCTTTGGTTTTGGGAACATCTTCACTGCTTGCCCAAACAAAGCAAATTACCGGAAAAGTTACTTCTGCTGCTGACGGAGCTCCGATTCCCGGGGCATCGATAGTAGTTAGGGGAACTACAATTGGTACGGTTACCAATGTAGATGGAGATTTTACATTAAACGTTCCTGAAAATGAAACACTGGTCGTTTCTTTCGTTGGGATGAAGACTGTTGAAATTCCGATTACGGCTCAAGCTGTATATAACGTTAGTTTACAAAACGATGTAATAGGGATGGAAGAAGTTATGGTCGTCGCATATGGAACAGCAAAAAAGGAGTCGTTTACAGGTTCTGCCGAAGTGATAGACAATGAATCTCTTCAAAAAAGGCCTGTTTCTGATATTTCAAAGGCTCTTGAAGGACAGGTTTCCGGCGTGCAGGTTACTTCAGGATCAGGACAGCCGGGAGAAGGAGCAGAAATCGTAATTCGCGGTTTTGGTTCGCTGAACTCAAGTAACAATCCCTTATATGTAGTTGATGGAGTTCCCTTTGACGGGAATTTAAACTCAATCAATCCGGGAGATATAGAGTCAATGACCATCTTAAAAGATGCATCGGCAGGTGCACTTTATGGTTCAAGGGGAGCCAATGGTGTGGTTGTAATCACAACAAAAAAAGGCCAGTCAAAAGAACTTTCTGTGGAATTTAAGGCTTCTTACGGACTTGCCTCAAGAGCAATTAAACCCTACGAAACTTTAAGTACTGCTGATTTTATTGAAGCATCGTTTCAGGGCTACAAAAACAATTTGATTTACACCGGAGGTGTCCATCCTGACCTGGCCGGTCAAATGGCTATAGCAGCAATGAAGGGAAGTACCGGAATTTTTGGTGCTGATGAAATGTATAATCCTTACGATATGCCCATCTCTGAATTGATAGATCCGCAAACAGGGCTTGTTAATCCCTCTGCAAATCTTCTGTATGAATCCGATTGGCTTGGTGAAATTACCAACGATAACGCTACCCGTCAGGAGTACCAGCTATATTTGAACGGGGGTTCCGAACGTTCGCAGATTTTTGCATCTGTTGCATATCATAAAACTGAGGGTATATTGAAAACCACAGATTTCGAAAGAATTTCAGGTAGGATTGGCGCAGAACTTGAGCCCAAAGAGTGGTTTAAATATGGTGGAAATGTAAACTTTTCAAAAACTGAAACAAACTATCTGGGATATGAGAATACTACCTCAAACTCCAATGTTTGGTACTCGGCCCAGTTTATGGCACCCATTTATCCGATATACGTTCAGGATGAACAGGGAAATCCGGTTCTTTCCGAGTTGGGAGAAAAACAATTTGACTATGGAAAAACAAGGCCAGCCGGCGCAAATCCAAACTGGAACCCCGTGGCCACTTTATATGAAGATGCCTATGAAACTACCGCCGATAATTTATCCGGAAGGTTTCATGTTAATTTCCTGGGAACAGGAGTAAATAGTACCCTGGAAGGTTTATCGTTATCGGCAAATGTTGGTTTCGACTATATAAATACAAACCAGACTGTTTACTGGAATCCTGATTTTGGTAACGCGTCATCGGTTGGTGGATTGCTTGATTTAGTTAATAAACGTGATCTTTCATACACCGTAAATGAACTTTTAAGATATGAGAAGGATTTTGGGAAACACAGCATCAGTATACTTGCCGGACATGAGTTTTATAAATTGGTAGTAAACGAACTGGAAGGGCAAAAAACAGGCTTCCCTTATTCAGGAATCAAAGAACTTGCTCCGGGTTCAACAATTTCATTGCTTACTTCATTTGAGGACAACTATGCAATTGAATCATTCTTAAGTAATTTAACTTATGATTTTGCAGACAAATACTATCTGTCAGCAAGTTTCAGAACTGATGGTTCTTCCCGCTTTCATAAAGATTACCGGTGGGGACAATTCTGGTCGGTTGGCGGCTCATGGAGAATTAGCGAAGAAGATTTTATGCAGACCATGTCTTTTGTTGACAACCTGAAACTAAAAGCCAGTTACGGGAAACAGGGAAACGACAAGATTGGTACATTTTACGGATGGCAGTCGCTTTATAATCTTGACTGGGCAAATGCCAACTTAAACGGAGCTTTACTTTCTTCGTTGGAAAATACTTCAATAAAATGGGAGGAAAACAACAATTTTAACGTCGGTCTTGAAGGTATTTTATGGAATCGCGTTGAATTTGGAATCGAATACTATCAGCGAAGAACCGTTGATATGTTAATGGAAAAGCCACTCGCAACTTCGCTTGGTTTCGACAGCTACTGGGCCAATGTGGGTGAGATGTTAAACTCAGGTCTTGAATTCAATACAACTTTAAGTGTGGTTACTTCAAATAACTTTAACTGGAGTGCAAATCTAAATCTTACAACATTAAAAAATGAAATCGTTGCTCTGGACGGAGAAACAGATCAGATTGTTGATGGCAACCTCATTCAACGTGTAGGAGAAGAGATTAACTCTTATTATCTCACCCAGTCAGCGGGTGTTGACATTGCTACCGGCGCTCAGTTGTACTGGGTTTATGATACGGACGACAACGGAAATCCCGGAGAACCATATATTTCTTCCGACTATCAAAAAGCATCTCAAAGTAAAAAGATTTCAGGCAGCAGAATTCCGGACTTTTTTGGTGCATTTGGAAGTAGTTTTACAATCTACAAAAATTTTGATTTATCCGTCATGACAACTTTTTCTGTTGGCGGTGAAATCAGAGATGGCGTGTACACCGGATTATTAAATCCAACCTACATCGGAACAAATTACGCAGCAAATATAGAAAGAGCCTGGAGAAAACCAGGAGATGTTACTGATATTCCAAGAATACAAAACGGAACTGGTTTTTCACGCCCGTTAACCGACGCCCAGCTTATTGATGCGTCTTACTTTGCAATCAAAAATATTACGTTTGGTTATACCCTGCCTAAAAGTGTTCTCCAGTCCATAGGAGTAGAAAGTCTTAGAGCATATGTAGCCTTAGACAATGTTGCCTTGTTTTCTCATTTACAAGGGATGAACCCGCAGCATAATTTTACCGGATCCACCAGCTTTTCTTACAGTCCTGTAAGGACAAGCCTTTTGGGAGTTGAATTAAAATTTTAAAACAATAATACCATGAAAATACATAAGATCCTTATATTATTGATTTTCTCTGTGGCGATTTTTTCTTGCCAGGATGAACTGGATACAAATCCCACAGATAGTACTTCCGGAGACGTATTATTTTCGGATGTTGAAAAAGCAAATGTAGCGCTGAACGGAATTTACCGTGCCATGTATGTTGCAGAAGAATGGTCGGAGGATTGGGCCGACGAAGAATTCGGTACAATGGCATTTATTCTTGCTTACAACCTTATGGGTGAAGATATGACCCAAAATGAGGGAGGAAATGGTTGGTTTTGGTACGATTACGTTTATAACGTGAAGTCTGATTATACACATAAAAGTGGGCGCCCATATTCAGTTTGGTTCTTTTACTACACTATTATTTCCAATGCAAATGCAATTATTGCCTCGGAAGAAGGAATGACCGGTGCGCCTTCCGAAATTAGTAGTCTTATGGGTCAGGCTTATGCACTGCGTGCCTATGCATACTTTAATCTTATTCGCTTTTACCAGCAAACTTATGTGGGAAACGAAAATGCTCCGGGAGTTCCGATTTATACAGAACCTACTACCAATGTTTCAGAAGGAAAACCACGGGGAACTGTTGCTGATGTTTATACACAAATAGACGCTGATATTGAGCAAGCACTTCAATTATTAAATCCCGAGGTTGCTGCTCCCCGCAATCATCATTCGCACATCGATTATTATGTGGCTAATGGAATAAAAGCCAATATTGCTCTTGAAAAAAATGACTGGCCCTCTGCAGAAACTGCTGCTGACATAGCTATGAGCGGTGGTACATCGATGCTTTCTCTGGATGATTTAGATAAAGGATTTGCATTTAATGATGCAAATGCCGGTACCGTATTATGGGGTGTTCAGATTATCTCGGAACAAGCTGATGCCACAGAATCGTTTTTTGGACATATTGATGCAAGTGTAGATGGAAACTATGCTGAAACAGCGCGGAAATGTATCAGTTCATGGCTTTACAATCAAATGTCGGACAACGATGTTCGTAAAAACAGATGGTGGCACGGGCCGCTGGAAGTAGATGTTGAAATTGGGCCGGAATTAAGTTACAACCAGTTTAAATTTCAATTTTCTGACCCGACAAACAACCTGGGTGATTATATTTTTATGCGTCACGAAGAAATGATGCTTATCAAAGCTGAGGCGATGTGTATGCAGGCAAAGTATTCTCAGGCAAGAACCGTTTTGGAAGAGTTGATGGCAGAACGCGATCCCGGTTATGATATTTCTTCATTAACTGATGCCAATACATTAACAACAGATGATTCCAACGGTCCAACAACTCCGGCAGGAGGTTCTGAAACACTTTTGGATGAAATTATTTTACAGCGCAGAATTGAACTGTGGGGAGAAGTTGGCAGGATATTGGATATTAAACGTTTAAAAACAGGTTTTAGCAGAAACTTCGATGGAAGTAACCATCCCGACAGACTATTGACCAGAAATACGCTTGACCCTGAATATCCTGACTTCGTGATGTCTATTCCCCAATCGGAATTTGACGGGAATAAAAGTATGGATGAGTCCACAGATCAAAATCCTTGGGCGGATAATTAAACTTAAAAATTTAGTCGTATGAAAAAAATATTTTCTATAATAATCATTTTGGCAGTTGCTCTTCTTTCCTGCGATCAGGAAAACATGGGAACAATTTACGAGCCTGAAAACCCCTATGTGGCTTTTAGCTCTTCTGTTGTACCGGAAAATTTTCTCACTGCCGATAACAATTTCTCGGTAGAAATACCAATTGTCAGGTCCAGTGTGTCAGCTCCCGCATCAGCTGAAGTGGTTCTTGAAATGAATGATGATATTGACGGCATTTTTGCACTTGAAAGCAATACAGTGACTTTTGAAGATGGCGAACTTGTAGCATATGCAAAAATAGTTCCCGTGGTTGATCCCGGGTTACTTAATCCAGTAAAATCATATGTTTTCAAACTAACCTTGACAGGCGATAATGTTTCGGAACTGTTTAATACATCAACATTTACTGCCTTTTTCGAGATAGATTATATTGCGGCAGGTACAGCTGATTTCTCGTCAGAAGCTTTTGAAGGTGCCTGGTCAATTGAACTGTTAAAAGCAGATTTAAGTGAAAATCTTACTGTATATAAAGCTGTAGACTTATACGAAGAAGGGTATGATATTATTATCGTTGTAAATGGTGATAATGTTTCAGTTGCTGATCAGGCTGCCTGGTTTAGCGAAGATTACGGCGATGTGTTTGTTGTTGGGAGTGGAACTGTCAGCGGCAAAGTATTAACAATGTCTATTGAGCACTATATTCCGGATGTAGGATCATACGGAGCCTTTACCGAAATCTTGACATTACCATAACCATTCGATATTTTTTATAGGGCCGTACTCTCTTGGGGGTACGGCTTTTTTTGTTCATAATTTACTACCAAATGCAAAAAACTATCGACCAATAACAAAAAGCCTGGCAATAATTTGTTTGTACATACTTTACTATCCTTCAGCCTTTTATTTTGACCATTAGTTGATTATTTGTGTTATCAAAAGGTTCTTTATTTATGTTTGATTCAAAAAATCAAAATGTTGTTTCGGGGCATAAAATAGCACTTCACATAGAGTTAGGGGAAAAAATTATTTATTTAAGGCACTTCAATTACACATAGAAATAGTTAAAACAGCATTACAATTTGTAAAAGTGCGAATATCTGACCGGCTGGCAGGTATCAAACTCCCGTTTCCCCGGCGGGAGTTTTTTTGTCTCAAAACATAAAGTTCGAAACCTAAGTATTAACATAAATTATTATCTATGAAAAAATTACTCCTTATTGTAATGGCTTTGTTTATGGGGATAAGTTCTCTTTTTGCCCAAACAAAGCGAGTTACCGGGAAAGTAACTTCAGCAGAAGACAACTCACCTATTCCCGGGGTTTCGGTGAGTGTTAAAGGTACTACAATCGGAACAATTACCGGTATTGAAGGGGATTACGCATTGACAGTTCCCAATGATGCCGTTCTTGTGTTTTCTTTTGTTGGTATGAAAACAACCGAATTACCCGTCACTGCCGGTTTAAGGCACGATATTCAGCTTGAAATGGAAGTGATGGGCGTAGACGAAGTAATGGTTGTAGCTTACGGAACGCAAAAACGTCGGGCAATAACCAATGCAGTTACAAAAGTGAATTCTGCCGAATTGGAAAAAATGCCGGTAACAAGTATTGAAAATGCTCTTTCAGGGCAAGCTGCCGGGTTACAAATCAACACAGGTTCACGTTCAGGTGAAGCTAATACTATCCGCATCCGTGGAACCTCTTCCATCTCCGCGAGCTCCCAACCTCTTTTTGTTATTGATGGAATTCCGCAAGGTGACTATCAAATGGGATATGCCGGCAACAATACACAAACCAGCCCGTTGTCGACACTCAATCCAAACGATATCGAGAATATCCAGGTATTGAAAGACGCATCAGCAGCTGCACTTTATGGTTCGAGAGCCTCTAATGGTGTTATTATGATTACAACAAAACGCGGCAAGAGCGGTAAAACTCAAATTAACCTGAACTATTATTCGGGATTTCAGGAAGCCACCAATTTTATGGATGCGTTAAATGGTTCCGAATACACAGAATTATTTAACGAGGCTTATTTTAATTCAACAGGTGTTGCAAATATACTCGGAAACCCGGAAGATGCAATCGATACTGACTGGCTGGATGCAGTATCGAGAAAAGGCCTGATTAATCAATACGATTTTTCCGCTAACGGCGGTAATGAAAGAACGCAATTTTATACCGGTGTAAGTTATCGCGAAGAGGAAGGTTATACCATTGGAAACGATTTTCAGCGAATCAATATTCGCACAAACATTGATCACGAGGTTTCTGATTTTTTTAAAATTGGAACGAACATCAGTGTAGCACGAACTTTTAATAACAGAGTTTCAAACAACAACTCGGTTGCTTCAATGTCTACGTCAGGGATCCTCCAGTATCCGAATGTTCCCATTTATGGAGACGGTTCTGAAATGTATGGACCGGAAGGCACATATTATTTGGGAAAAGGCGTAAACCCAAACAACAACATTGCATACAATCTTTTAAACGAAGTAGATGAAAATATCCATGAGGCAATTACTGTTCGCCCTCAAATAACCACCTTTGGCGAATTTACGTTTTTTGACGACATCAAATTCAAAAGCGAATGGTCGTTGGACTATATCGACTTGTCTGAGAAAATTTTCTGGGGACTAAATTCCGGAGATGGTGGTGGAAGCAATGGTGTAAGTCAGGCTCTCAGTTACAGGAATACCAACTGGATTACTACAAATACGTTGAGCTACGACAAAGTTTTTGATGAAAAGCACCAATTATCTGTTATAGCAGGATACTCGTTCCAGGAAAACCGCCTGGAGCAAAGCAATGTTACCGGAGAACAATTTCCGAATAACGACCTGTGGACCGTAAATAATGCTGCTGAAATTACAAACGGGGGCGGATCAATTAGTCAATTTGCTATCGAATCATATTTTGCCAGATTGAATTATTCCTATTTAGATAAATATCTTCTCGAGGTTTCTTTGAGACGTGACGGTTCATCCCGGTTTGGAGCCGATAATCGTTATGCAAATTTCCCGGCAGTATCTTTAGGGTGGATTGTAAGCGACGAAAATTTTATGCGGGACATGGATTGGCTTAGTTTGGCAAAAATTCGCACAAGTTACGGTTTTACCGGGAATGCTGAATTCCTCACCAGTTCAACAGATCCAAGATATGCTGTAGCAGCCAATTTCCCCGCACTTGGTTTATATGGTGGTGATTTGGATGGGAGCGATTATGGCGGAAGCCCCGGATTATCGCCCACGCAGTTAGCAAACCCTGATTTAAAATGGGAACAGACAGCACAGCTCGACCTGGGAGTCAACCTGGGATTATTCAAAAACCGAATCGATTTTGAAGCAGACTACTATTACAAAAAAACTACTGATCTTTTACTTGATGTACAGATTCCGGCTTCAGGAGGCTTTACATCCATTGCAAAGAATCTGGGAGAATTGGAGAATAAAGGCTGGGAATTTGCTTTGAACACAAGAAACTTCGTAGGAAAATTCAGATGGAATACGAACTTTAACATCTCTTTTAATAAAAATAAAATCACCGACCTGAAGGGAGAGATTATTGAAAACAGCATTTCGCGGGCAATGGAAGGTCAGCCTATTGGTGTTTACTACACCGTTAAATTTGCCGGAGTAAATCCCGATACGGGGGAATCAATGTTCTATGACCTGAATGGCAATAAAACCACCACTTACAGCAACGACTATCGTCAGATAGTTGGCGATCCAAACCCCGACTACATCGGCGGAATTACCAACAATTTTGCCTGGAATAATTTTGATTTTAGTGTACAGGTCCAGTTTGTTCAGGGAAATGATATTTATTTTGACGCGGGAAGGTATTGTGCCAACAGTATGGCATTGTATTTTAACAACCTGAAAGACCAATTGGATCGTTGGCAGGAACCAGGAGACATTACAAATATTCCCAAGGCCGTTTTATTTGACTCAACCAACCGTCAGCATTCCTCTCGTTTTGTAGAGGATGGTTCGTTTGTAAGGGTAAAAACGGTTTCATTGGGCTATAATATTCCTAGTCAGGTTCTTACAAAAGCAAATATCCATTCTGTGCGGATTTACACAACGGCCTATAATTTCTGGACATTTACCAATTACCGCGGGCATGATCCGGAAGTATCCTCCGAAGGAACCCTGAATGTGGGACAAGGGATTGACTTCTTTCAGGCACCTCCTTCCAAAAGTCTGATTTTTGGAGTGAATATAGGGTTTTAAAACGCATTTATTGAAATATTTATGAACTCAAAACATTCACAGTTCAATCAAATAACATTGAATTTTATAAAAAAAGATAAGATGAAAATAAATAAATATATAAATAGAATTATTCCGGTTTTGACTGGTATACTTTTTCTTACCGTTTCCTGCGAAGACCGGTTGGAAATAAATCCCTGGCAATCGCTTAGCGACCAACAGGCACTTACTACACTTAGCGGTATCGAGAATGCTGTTACCGGTTGTTTCGACGCACTTCAGGACGAAAATCTTCTGGGTACAAATGTGATTCAAAATGCCGAAATAAAATCGCAGTACATTCACTGGCAAGGTTCATATACAAGTTATACCGAAATGAGTCAGAAAGATATCCAGCCCGATAATACAGATGTCTCTGGAATGTGGATTGCCGGTTACGACGGAGTAAACAGATGTAATAAAGTAATCGAAGCTGTTGACAATGGATTAGATGAAGCGGGATTTGAAGAAGTGAAAGACAGGATAAAAGGTGAAGCTTTGTTTTGCAGGGGTGTTTTGTATTTTGAGATGGTTCGCAGCTACGGTTTGCCATACAGCGAAAGCTCATCTTCGGATCTGGGGATTGTTATTAAAAACACTCCGTCAAACGACTTGGAAAGTGCTACGGAACAACTGCCACGTTCATCAGTTCAAGAGATTTATAGCCAGGCTATCGCTGATTTAAAAGAGGCAGAATCGTTGTTGCTCGAAACAAGCGATGCCGGGAGAGCCAATAAATACAGTTGCCGCGCTTATTTGTCAAGAATTTATCTGCAGATGAAAGACTATTCAAATGCCGCGAGTTATGCCAATCAGGTAATTCAATCAGGTAATTATACTTTGGACACTGATCCAACAAAAGTTTTTGGAGAATCATTTACTTCAGAAATGGTTTTTGGAATTATCCATACATCAACCGATAATTTTGGTTCGAATAACGAATCGCTAAACAACTACTGGAATCCCAACGAAAGAGGAGACATCATCATCAAACCATCAACAATTGCACTATACAGCGAAAATGACCTGAGATTGGGCTGGTTTTTTGAACAGGATGATTCCTGGTGGACGAACAAACACATTCAAAACGATTATAATGCACCCGTTATTCGTTTGGCCGAAATGTATCTGAACAGGGCCGAAGCCCTGGCCGAAATTGGCACCGATACAGACGAAGCACTAACAATGTTAAATACTGTTCGTTTGAGGGCCGGACTGGATGAGTTATCAGATCTTTCTGTACAAGAGTTAATTACTGCAATTCAGGAAGAAACCATCCGTGAATTTATGGCTGAAGGACATTCATTATATGACCTCGAAAGATGGCGTAAAAATATTGGGTACAGCAATATTGATATTACAGAAACTGTCCCCTGGAACGATTCAAGTTTGTTGTTTCCTATTCCGCAAAGAGAAATGGATGTAAATGATAATTTAGTTCAAAATCCACTTTAAACAAAATTAGTTTTTAAGGGGCTGTCTGTCAGGACAGCCTCTTTCTCTATAATATTTTTATGCTGTAAATGGGTACAGTTTCAACGAGATACTGCTTATTGTCTTTTTGCATTTGTATTCTTTTTGCCACATCCATTCCTGAAAGTACCCTCCCAAAAGCAGCAAATCCCTGCCCGTCAGGGTTTCTTTTACCTCCAAAGTCCAACTCCGGCTGGTCTCCAATACAAATCGAAAATTCCGTGGAAGCAGTTCCGGGTTCATAACGCGCCATTGATAATGTCCCGTTTAAATGTTTTAACCCTGTCATTTTTGTTGTTTCATGTTGAATAGGCGGATATTTTGCAATTCTTTCATCATCAAATAAACCACCCTGGACAACTTCTATTTTTATTTTGTTATTGGGTTGATTATCCATACGTACGACACGATAAAATACGGCATTGTTTAACACTCCGGTTTTAACCAGATTTAGAAAGTTTTTTGCAGTAATTGGTGCATTTAAAGTATCTAGTTCTGCAACAATATTCCCCATTGAAGTCTCGATTATAACTTGAGGAAGCGGCTGCGCAACCCCAATAAAAAAAGAAAAGCTAAATAACGCTAAAAATAATATTTTTCGCATTTCTGAGAATTTAGTCAGTTGTAAAGATAAACACATAAAAACGATACAATAAAAACAAAATCTTTTATAAATTCACCTCTTTACATAATTTAAACACATGAAAACAGCTCAGTTATTTTTATTTCTACTTGCATTTTCAATTTGTACAACTGCACTGGCTACAGAACTTGAAAGTTTTTTGAACACACAATCTTCCATTCAAAGTGTGGAGAAAATTACCGGAAACAGTTTTTTTGATGAAACGTTTAAAATTATGGTGAGGCAACCTCTCGATCATTCTGACACGTCCAAAGGATTTTTTCTTCAACGGGTTTTTATTGCTGACAAGGGCAAAAATACTCCGGTTGTGCTAATTACCGAAGGATATACGGCTAACTACGCAGCCAGTCCGCGCTATCTAAATGAATTGAGCCCGATGTTGAATGCCAGTCAGATCTGTATAGAACATCGCTATTTTGGCCAGTCGTGGCCCGATTCGCTGAACTGGGATT
Organism: Maribellus maritimus; assembly: GCF_022267315.1. Classification (GTDB taxonomy): domain Bacteria; phylum Bacteroidota; class Bacteroidia; order Bacteroidales; family Prolixibacteraceae; genus Draconibacterium; species Draconibacterium maritimum. The sequence goes on along the minus strand of NZ_JAIKLE010000006.1, from coordinate 47,589 downwards.
ATTTGACTGTTAAAAATGCAGCTGGCGACCATCATTGTATTGTTGAATTGTTTCGAAAATATTATAAGAACAAATGGATAAATACAGGCATAAGTAAAGGCGGGCAAACAGCGGTTTATCACCGAACCTATTATCCTGAAGATGTAGATTTAACTGTTGCTTATGTGGCTCCGTTGAATTTTGCAGTAGAAGACAAACGACATAGAAAATTTTTGAAGACAAAACCCGGGACAGCGGAACAACGAAAAAGGATTGAAGATTTTCAGATTGCAATGCTAAAGGCAAGAAAAGAGATCGTTCCTAAGTTGATAGAGTATTCCAAGCAGAAAAATTTCACCTATCGAATTCCGATTAACGAGGTTTTCGACTACTGGGTGCTGGAGTTTCCTTTTGCGCTCTGGCAATACGGAAGGTCGCCAGATAAGATTCCTGCATCAGATGCCGATCCCCGAGAATTTTATGACTACATGATGAACGTATCTGAACCATCTTACTTTTCTGTTGAAGCGATGGAGGGAATAAAATCGTTTTATGTGCAGGCGGCCCGCGAACTTGGTTATTATGCTTACGATATCAAACCATTAAAAAAGTTTCTCACAATAAAGTCAGCAAGAAATTATCTTGAAAAAATATTTCTCCCTTCCGGTTTGAAAATTAAGTATAAGCAAAAAACGGCCCTGGAAGTAAAAAAGTTTATTAAAACTACAGATAAGAATATACTTTTTATTTACGGACAGTTTGATCCGTGGTTTGCATCTTCATTTCAGATTCCTCGAAAAGAAAATCTTCTAAAAGTTGCTAAGCCTGGCGGCAGTCATTCATCCAGAATTCAAAATTTGCCGGAAAAACAACAAAAATTGGTACGAAATATGCTGGAAAAAAGCCTGGGCTTTGATATTGATATAAATTAATTGGTAAAAGCTTCTGTTTTGTTGTTTAAGATTGTAATTTTAAACTTCTAATTTTGTACCTAACTATGACCGGGAACAATCTGAAAAGGCGGGATTTTCTCCATATTTCAGGCACCGTAGCTCTTGGAAGTGCCCTTATTTTTCCATTTAAAAAGGTTTTGGCAAATGAAACCGATAAGAAGAAGGAAAAGGGTTTTAAACTTTCCCGACCCCGCTGGATAATATACGAGAATGGGAGTTACGATTTAATTTCTTCGGAAATTATACTAAAAAACTGTAGGCCTTCTATTAACGGGCAGGGAGTTATGCCAAGAAATGTTTTTCTGGGAGACTCTCCAAAAGGGAAAAGAATTGTGTATGAGTTACCTGAAGGCTTTCTTATGCTTGATTTAAAAACAAATAGCGATTCTATATCTATTGGTGCAGAATTAAGCGGATTTTCGAGGGCTCCAAGATGGTTTCATCCTATTTCGCAAGCTGAAGTTTTTGGAGTAAACCGATTTTTCAAACAAGGCTATGGAACAGGAAACGAATGTGGAGTATTTCCTATTCCCCGTCTTGAAGGTTTATCCGGAAATATTTTAATGAATGAAGCGACTTGGAGTCATGATAGTTATTTAAGTTTTGCATTTCTGGGGAAAAATGAAACCATTGCCATCGGGAATATTGATCACTCACGTTTTTTGCACAGAAGCACAATATACAACCGTATTCATCAGAAAGGACTGGGAAGCCAGGTTATTGACGATGAAAAAATATTTTTTGAATCGGGGATGTTGCTTGAAGATATCAGAATTGATAATGAATACATAAAACTTCCTGAACTTTATTTTTATACCGGCAACCGGGCATATGAAACGATGCTGGAATTGGCCTGGAAAATCAGTGAGGGAACAAACGCGCGTCAAAGTTCCATTACCAGTTACCATTGGATCAGTAAAACAAATGAGGCAAATTCATTTGAAAAAATCCAAACAAAGATAGAATACCTGGATAATTTAAAACCACCCATCCCGTTACATTCTGTTATTATCAACAAGGGGTATTGCAAAATTGGTGATTGGCTGGAGCCAAATGAAAACTGGCCGGGAGGCCTTGACAGAGCCGCCCGCGAAATTTTTAAAGATGGTTATCGGGCGGGAATCTGGATTGCTCCCTTTGTTGTTGCCGAAGATAGTAAACTTTTTAGCCAGCATCCGGACTGGACAATCAAAAATTATCAGGATAAGCCAATTCCCCGCAATATTGATGGTGAGGGAACATTTTATGCGCTTGACGGCAGTCATCCGGGATTTCAAAAATATTTGAGAAAAGTGTTTGGCGAATTGAGAAAAAGCGGATACATTTTTTACGAAACTGCTTTTATGGACTGGGGATTAATTGATTCGTGGGATATAAAAAGGGCAAAACCGGGAAAAACATCTGTACAGGTATTCCACGATGTATTACAATTAATAAGAGAAGAAATTGGCATGGGTAGCATGTGGATGATGGACAGGTCTCCTTATGGTGCATCCATTGGATACGCTGATATCGTTAGAATCAACAAAACGCTTCAAAACCCTGAAGAATGGAGCGCTCCCGGTATTCAGAATATGATTAAAGAGTCGTATTACTCTCATTATTTTAATAATATTTTTTGGCAAAACAGCCCAGGTGAAATTTTTCTTTCTGATTCCGGTGGTAATTTATCAGAAAATGGAATTTTAAGCTTGGCATTGTGGCAGGGAATTTTAGGTGGCGCCATTGGAACAAACGAAGAATTAGAAAAGCTGGATAATAAAAAAATACGATTTTTCCGATTTTTAGAACCAAACAAAAGACAGCAAAATGCATATTTGCCGTTTTGGCCTGATGAAGATGAAATAAAAGTGGCTGTTAGGGTATATAAACAAAATCGAAGTTGGGGAGTACTTTTTTTCAATGATAAAGAAGGTCCGGTTGAGCGAACTTTCAATATTGCAGATTTAATTGAAAAAGATGACACATTTGTTTATGGCTGGTATCCCGAAGTTCCAATGCCTTTTGGTCGATTGGCAGAAATAAAAATTACCCTTGAACCACATCAGTCGAGGTTATTTTATTTCTCTGAAAACAATGAATACCCACCCGAAAATTTAACATTGGGAGGAAAAGAATCAGATGGATTATAATAAAAATGCCCCGTTTCCGAGGCATCTTTATTAATACTATACATTTTCCGGGATTACATAAGGAGGCCGATAATTTCTTTTCAGCAACTTATCAGCTTCAGCGTCATTTACAAATCGCTCAGAATCCGGGTCAAAAGTCAACACACGTCCTAAACGATAAGCGATGTTGCCTAAATGCGCCAATCCTGAAGAAAGATGAGCCGTTTCGACCGGTCCGTTCAAAATGGTTTTATCATGGGCACGAACGGCTTTAATAAAGTTTGCAAAATGTCCGTCGGTACCACCGGCACCTCTGTCATATTCCGATCCGGACATCGCTCCGTCGCTGCCTGATTTACCGGGTTCTCTTTTCTGACCTAAATATGTCTTATAACTATCATACCCGTCAACTACGAGAACACCTTTGTCGCCATAAAAGATGTTTCCAACAGTAACTCCTTCTTCCGTGTTTGTACACCACGGACGAACTTCAAATTGAATAATTTTATCTTCTTCAGGATAATGATAAACAGAAGTGAGAACTTCCGGTACTTCTTTTGCATCGTCCCAAAGAAACTTACCACCCATTGAAGTAATTTTAGTAGGCAAACCAACATCCAGTCCCCACATACACAAATCAGTTTCATGAATTCCCTGATTACCTACATCTCCATTTCCATATTCGAATGTCCAGTGCCAGTTATAGTGAACTAAATTTCTTGTGAAAGGTCTTTTCATTGCCGGACCAGTCCAAAGATCATAATCAATTCCATCGGGAACTGGCTCAAAACCTGCATCGCCAATACTTGGACGCCAGCGGAAAACTAATCCACGTGCCATATATACGCGGCCAATGTATCCGTCTCTTAACAAACCAATGGCTTCATTAACTGCCGGTGAACTGCGCAACTGAACACCATGCTGAACAATACGATCGTATTTTTCAGCAGCTTCAACCATTTTACGGCCTTCCCAAATGTTGTGAGAACCTGGCTTTTCAACGTAGGCGTCTTTTCCAGCCTGGCAAGCCCAGATTACGGCTAATGAATGCCAGTGGTTAGGTGTAGCAATACTAATTACATCAATGTCTTTGTTATCCATTACACGACGAAGATCCTGTTCCAATGCAACATCTTTGTTGTACTTATCCTTAAAATCTTTTTGTCGTTGTTTTAAAAGATTCATATCCGGATCACAAAGTGTTGTTACTTCTACATTGTCCTGAACCATAAATCCCTGGATATGACTTTTCCCACGACCATTAATACCCAAAACGGCAGCATTAATCCGATCATTTGCACCAAAAGCCTCAGCCGGAATTATACTTGGCACCGCCAACGCTGCGGCAGCAGTAGTTGCTGAATCTTTAATAAACTTTCTTCTGGATTGATTTGAACTCATAACATATTAGATTTAGTGTTTATATCAAAAATTTTAAATTTCGTAAAAAAAATTGGGAATTGAAGTATTTTAGAAAAAATTGTTTTTCATAAATTAAATATTCTGGATCAAAGTTTTGCAGATTCCATAAAAGCTATTATATTTGCAACCCGTTACGAGGAAATTTCATTGAAATAAAGATATATTGCGGGGTGGAGCAGTTGGCAGCTCGTTGGGCTCATAACCCAAAGGTCGTAGGTTCAAGTCCTGCCCCCGCTACTTGGAAAGCCGGCTTTTAGCCGGCTTTTTATTTTCTATATAATCCTTTTCCTATATATTTCAGTCGGTTTTTTATAGATTGGGAAGTTAATTCATAAACATTTATCTATTATTTTTTGAATGATTTGGGGAGAAAGGGGTTTTTCTCTATTTTTGCACACCCGAAATGAATTTAGGTCCCATAGTTCAACGGATAGAATAGCAGTTTCCTAAACTGTAGATCTGGGTTCGATTCCCGGTGGGACTACAGAACATGAAAAAGCGCGGCAAGACAACATAACGGCAGCGCTTTTTTGCATCATAACTACCTTAATATTTGCCCAATCCTGTTTAACTTAAATCCATTCTCAAAATTGGATAGTTAATATATTCTGGATAACCTGTAACATAAAGTTTTAATCTTCTCCGCAAACCTTGTTGTCTTATCATTGTTCCATATTAAGATACCAAATTATTGTGAAAGTCTTTGTGAAGCTGTAACTTGATAATCAATCATAAAACTTAACAAAACAAAAAAGATAAACAAAAAATAAATTTTGATTAACCGTAATATTCAAAAAAACCGTAACAAATGATAAAAGTAATTTTATTGGCGTTTGGACTGTCGATACTGTTTTTCAGTGGACAAGCTCAGAAAAAGAATATTGAATCGGATTCGATAATTGTGGAAAGTAGTAAACCAAAATTTTCGTCGAATGATTCTTACACCATAAATACTGATAACTATTTGGAGACTTCTGTTTCGTTATCAAGAATAGCTGGTGAATCAAAAGAATTTAAAAACAAATTCCCTCAGGGGAATTTTAAAACCCATCAGAAAGAAAAAAATTACAGCGCATTTCTAAGTGCGGGAGCATTTGGAACCACAAATGGAGTAGTTCCTTTTTGGATGCGTAGCATGCGACATGGCAGCATTCCGTCTGAAGGCATTTCGGTTTCATTAATTGGTGGAGCTTTTAAAGACTACCAAGCTGGCACACGGCAAAAACTAATGGACTGGGGCACAGGTTTTGAGGGACGCGTCAATGCGGGCAATAATTCGAAATTTATTCTGATTGAAGCTTATGCCAAAGTAAGGTTAAGTATTTTTGAACTAAAAGGTGGCCGTTTTCGTGAGCAAGTTGGTTATGTTGATTCAACCCTTTCTTCCGGGGCTTTCTCCCTTTCTGGTAACACATTAGGAGTTCCTAAAATCAAAGCCGGAATTCCCAATTACTGGAATGTGCCTTTAACCAAAGGAGTTATAGCAATAAAAGGAAATGTTGCCCATGGCTGGATGGACAAGCAAACATTAAACAAAAAAGAAGACAATACTGTATTGATTTCTGAGACAGATGCCTATTTGCACCAGTTAAGTGCATATGGTCGTGTAGGAAAACCTACCTGGAGGATAAAACTTTACGGTGGAGTCAACCATATGGTTGTGTGGGGTTATGAAAAGGAAATCTTTCCGGGATGGGAATTGTCTGAATTCAACACCTTAAAATATGTAGTTATTGGTAAAAAATACGGAACTGGTAGCATCCCAACTTCAAAAGTTGGAAACCATATAGGCAGCATCGACCAAGGAATAGAATGGCAAGTTGGTCAAACATTGGTGAACGGCTACCATCAGTTTTTTTATGATGTTGGAGCCCTTGCCACACTAGCCAATGCAAAAGATGGGTTGTGGGGATTAAGTATAAAAAATGAAAAAGCTAAATCAGGCAACTTTTATTGGAACAAATTTCTATTTGAATTCTTGTATTCAAAAAGTCAGGGAGGAGAAATTGACTCTAAACCAAGAGCTTCGGGAGCAGAAAATTATTACAACAATTTCCTCTACCTCAATGGCTGGGCATATAACGGAGAAAATTTAGGTAATCCCTTATTTACTCCGGAAAAACATATAAAAAGCGGGTATCCAACCACATCAACTCAATATTTTCCAAACAATAGAATTATTGCTTTTCACGGAGGAACAGAGTTTCAACTTAAAAATTGGTTTTGCAAGGGCTTGCTGACTTACTCTTTAAACTACGGGACTTACCGCACAAGCAGAGGAGAAAGAGGATTGGGAAGTGTTATTTATTATTACGAGCCCCCTTACTTTCCAAAACTTCATCAATTTTCTGCTTACCTTGAAAGCCAACGGGAGTTAAACAGTGGTTTTGAGCTCGGAATTCAACTGGCAATAGATCAGGGTAAACTGCTGTACAATTCTATTGGCGCCGGAATCAGCTTGACAAAAAGATGGTAAAAAAAATCAACTTTCGAATTGTTGCCGCTCAAAAAGTCCAGTTGGATTAATCAATTATAAAAAGGGTCACGGGATAATATTTCTTGGTTTCCTATAATTATGGAAATTAAAGTCCTGTCTGCTTATCATTGAATAAACTCTGATATATTCAATAACTTTTTTAAAAAAGTAAAAATGATTATCTTTCAAAAAAGGATTTTTGAAAGATAAGAAAGATTCTGATTGTCATCAAAACTAAAAAAAGCGGCATACGAGTTCAATTTGATTCAGAATTGCGCAAACCATTATGATGAGAATTGGACTGTACGCCGCTCTATGTCTTTGATTATTTGCGTCCAAAAAAGCACTTAAAGTCAGTTAGATGATAAAGTAATTTTGAGGATGAAGTTAATAATTATTTTTCAGATGTTGGCATATTAGAAACCAAGTTCCCGTATTTACCACCACAATATTAAATTCATTGACAGAATTCTGATTCTCAATAGATTTTAACAATAAAAGCCTTACATTCACCGATTGTTTTTTGCTACCATCATTTTTCTTATAAAGTACAAACCTCAATTTTCTTGAAAATAGAATGAATGCAATTTTCAGATATAAAATCGATCATGAATTAAAAATTAATTATGACATTATCCAGGGAGAAGTAGACCTTAATATGGTAATTCAACATGAAAAAACCAGGATTCAATCTGACAAGTTTAATGAGAATTACAACTCACTAATCGATATCAGAGGAGCTAAATTCATCAACTTTATGGAAAACGTTGGTAAATTTTGCGATTTTCTAAATGATTACACCAAACCAATTAATATGGAACGAAAATGCGCCATAGTAACCTCAACTCCCCTGGAAGTAGTTAATTCAACTGTCTTTTCACTTGGACTTAAACAACGGGGGACAAGCTTAAAATTTGAAAGCTTCTCTTCGGAGGAAGCAGCCACCAAATGGCTCATTCGTTAAATTTTTTGCAACTCCAAGTTTTAATCATAATTATTATCCAATATTAGTTATAACCTCTGCTTCAAAAATCAATAAGGTTTCATCGCGCTGTATTTTTTTGTAATTTAGTTTTTTCGAAAAATAGCCGCAACAATGATGAAATCAGTAAACCCGGTAACCGGTGAATCCCTTCAAACCTACGAAAGTTATTCCGAAAAAGGAGTTGAGAAAATTATCAATTCTGTAGATAAAACCTGGCACCATTGGCGAAGTACATCGTTTGTGCACAGGGGGCGGAGAATGCAAAATCTTTCAAGTCTTCTCAAGACAAAAAAAGAGGAACTGGCTCGTTTAATGGCACTTGAAATGGGTAAAGTTTTAAAAGAAGGAATTGCTGAAATTGAAAAATGTGCCTGGGTTTGTGATTATTATGCTCAAAATGCCGAAAGCTTTCTGGAAAATGAAATTATAAAAACCGAAGCTTCAAAATCATATGTATCTTATCAACCACTGGGAACTATATTGGCAGTAATGCCCTGGAATTTTCCTTTCTGGCAGGTGTTTCGTTTTTTGGCTCCCACATTGATGGCAGGCAACACTGCAGTTTTAAAACATGCAAGTAATGTGCCCGGATGCGCAATGGCCATTGAAGAATTGGTTCGCGATGCAGGATTCCCCGAAAATGTATTTCGCACAATACTGATTGGAAGTAACCAGGTAGAAAAAGTTATCAGACACCAGGCAATTAAAGGAGTTAGTTTAACCGGAAGTACGCCTGCCGGAAAAAGTGTAGCCGCCATTGCCGGAAGTGAGTTAAAAAAATGTGTATTGGAATTAGGGGGAAGTGATCCCTACCTGATATTAAAAGATGCAAACCTGGAAAAAGCCGCTAAAATATGCGCTTCCGGAAGACTATTAAATGCCGGACAAAGCTGTATTGGAGCAAAGCGGTTTATCGTAGTTGATGATGTTTATCCGGAATTCCTTGAACATTTTACACACGAAATGAACAATGCATATTTTGGCGACCCGACGGATTCCGATTCTACGATGGGCCCTCTTGCCCGCGTTGATTTAAGAGATGAATTACACCAACAGGTGGTTAAATCTGTCAGTAAAGGAGCTGAGGTTATCCTGGGCGGAGAAATTCCTCACCGTAAAGGAGCATTTTATCCTCCAACCATCCTGGAAAATGTACAAGCCGGAATGCCTGCTTACGACGAAGAATTGTTTGGCCCCGTTGCTTCAGTAATCCGTGTGAAAAATGAAGAAGAAGCGATAAAAGTGGCCAACGATACTGTTTTTGGCCTTGGCGCAGCAATATTCACAAAAGATGCGAAAAAGGGTGAAACAATTGCAGAAACCCAACTGGAAGCAGGTTGTTGTTTTGTTAACGACTTCGTAAGATCAGATCCTCGTCTGCCATTCGGAGGCATAAAAGAAAGTGGTTTTGGCCGCGAACTTTCGGTACATGGTATTAAAGAATTTATGAATGCAAAAACCGTAGTCGTTAAATAAATTTGTCTCCAAAAAACCAAACCTAAATTCAATGAAACTATCTTATCATTGTATAACTGCAATTCTGATTCTGCTTGTCTCCTGTTCAAAAGAGGAAAATGAAATAAACCGGGAAACGCCGTTTAACTGCGACTGGAAATTTATTCGTTCTGATGTGCAAAACGGACAAGCTGTTAGTTTCAACGATTCAGCCTGGCGCATCCTCGATCTTCCTCACGATTACAGCATTGAAGACCTTCCTGAAAACGAGGGAGTAAAACAAATGGGGCCATTTTCGGAAAAAAGTGCCGGAGGTGCTTCAACAGGACACGTTGTTGGAGAAAATGCCTGGTACCGGAAACATTTTACTTTAAATAAAAAGGATGAGGGCAAAATCATAAAAATACTTTTCGACGGTGTTTATATGAACGCCGATTTCTGGATAAACGGAAAACACCTTGGAAATCATCCTTATGGCTATACTGCTTTTTCATACGATTTAACCGACTTCCTGAATCCGGCGGGTGAAGATAATGTTCTTGCTGTTCAAGTTAAAAATGAAGGAAAAAATTCACGTTGGTACAGCGGTTCGGGAATTTACAGGAATGTAAGCCTAATTAAAACCAATCCGGTCCATATTGATTTATGGGGTGTTTATGTTACAACGCCTGAAGTATCGAAAGAAAAGGCTTTTGTAAATGTGGAAACCGGAATTACAAACACAACACACAATGCGGAAAACTATACAATCAGGACGCAGATTTTAAACCCGTTGGGCCTTATCTCCGCAGAATATGAAAAAGGAACTGATTTAAACCCTGGAAAAAATACTGTTTTTCAAAATAAATTAGAAGTCCAAAATCCGCGCTTATGGTCGCCGGAAGAACCACAGCTTTATACACTGACTGTTCAACTTTTTAAGGGAAATAAACTGATTGATGAAACCAGACAAAAATTTGGGATCAGAACCATTGAGTTTTCTCCTGAAAAAGGATTCTTACTAAATGGGAACAGTGTTTTGTTAAAGGGAGGTTGTCTGCATCACGACAACGGCCCACTAGGTTCGGCAACTTTTAAAACAGCGGAATACCGCCGGATAAAAATCATGAAGGAAAATGGTTTTAATGCCATTCGTACCGCACACAATCCTCCTTCTCAAACTTTTTTGGGTGCCTGCGATGAAATAGGAATGCTGGTCATGGATGAAGCTTTTGACCAATGGCAACGCCCAAAAAATCCTGAGGACTACAACCTTTATTTCGACGATTGGTGGGAAAAAGATTTGGAGTCCATGATTTTGCGCGACAGAAACCACCCCTCAATAATTATCTGGAGCATTGGAAATGAAATCAATGAACGGGCTGATTCCTCCGGTCTGGAGATAGCCAACAACCTGAAAGAAAAAATACTTCTTTTAGATAAAACCCGTCCGGTAACACAGGCGATTTGCCATTTCTGGGATCAGCCCGGACGCGATTGGGAAGACACGGCGCCTGCTTTCTCGCAAATGGATGTACATGGATACAATTACCGCTGGAACGACTATGAATCAGACCACAAGAAATATCCGGAAAGAATTATGATTGGAACAGAATCATTTCCTCTGGAAGCGCTTGAAAACTGGCAAATGGTAGAAAAACATCCATATATAATTGGCGATTTTGTGTGGACCGGAATGGATTACCTTGGTGAATCCGGCATTGGACATACAAAGCTGGATAATTCCGATATCCAGTTTTTACCTCCCTGGCCGTGGTTTAACGCTTACTGCGGTGACATTAGCATCCTCGGGTATAAAAAACCACAAATGTATTTCCGCGATGTTGTTTGGCGAAATAGCAATTTGGAAATAATGGTTCATACGCCTGTACCTGAAGGGCGCAAAGAAATAATAAGCAAATGGGGTTGGCCCGGAGAATGGAAAAGCTGGACCTGGCAAGGCAATGAAGATAAACCCCTGCAGGTTTCTGTTTACTCACGCTGCGACCAGGTTCGGCTGGAATTAAACGGAAAAGAAATTGGAACAAAAAAAGTGTCGGAGGCAACAAGCTTGACAGCAAGATTTGAGGTTCCTTATACAGAAGGAGAGTTGACAGCCATTGGTTTTAAAGCGGGAAAAGAAGTTGTTCGACAAACTTTAAAAACTGCTGAAAAACCGTTTGCTGTAAAAATCACACCTGAACAAAATACGATTAATATCAACAAAAACGACTTAGCTTATTTTAATATTGAAGTGGTGGACAAAAACGGAATTGTTGTTCCAAATGCAGAAATTCCTGTTGATTTTGAAATACAAGGAAATGGAAAACTGCAGGCAGTGGCAAACGGAAATCCGAAGGACATGAAAAGTTTTAGACAACCACACGTGAAAAGTTTCAGAGGAAAATGCCAGCTGATACTTCGTTTGGAAAAAGACGGTGGCGAAATCTCTGTTTCAGCAAAATCCGAAGGATTAAAAACGGGAAACGCAAGCGTTGGAGTGGTAAAAATATAAATCCTGAATACTTGTCAGAAAACTATTCTTTTTGTTTCCTCCATGGTTTTAATTTGTATAGTTTTCTGCCGGCATACTGTCCGAGAAAGAAACTACCCAAAAGGAACGGAGCCAAACTCCAGGTTAAATGCAAATCATGAAATTTCCGAATTAAAATAACCAACGGAACCGGTGCGTGAATTGCTACAAACCACCAAAATGAAAGTTTGCGAAATCCGCCCCGAACATAACCAAAAGGTAAATTAATAATAAAAGTGGCAATACAGGTATAGGTTATGCGCCACTCAAAGCTGAGCATATCGTTAAAAATATTAATGGCTGCAAAATGCATCAAAACAATTTTAAGTGTTCAGTTGCGAAATAACCATCTCCGCAAGAATTTCCACCCATCTATCACCGGTATTTAAACTTTCCACCAATTGAACTTTATTCCCTCCTTTTTGCTTAAACTCCTCGCCATATTCCACACCAATTTCCAGAATGGTTTCCAAACAATCCGTAACAAACGAAGGCGCCAAAACCAATATATTCTTCTTCCCTTCCTCCAGTTTCTCCTGCAAAACAGCATCAGTAAACGGAGTAAGCCAATTGTTTGACAACCTCGATTGAAAACTAACGGTATAATCTGACTCTTTCAGATTGAGTTTTGAAGCAATTAGTCGCGTAGTTTCGTAAGAAGTAGCATGATAACAAAATTTTCCATGTTCCGGAAGAGCATTTCTGCAGGAACAGTTTTCCACTTTAATCCCCGGGTGGCATTTTTCAACATGACGGTTAGGAAGGCCGTGATACGAAAAAATGATATGGTCAAAATCGGATAAATTATATTTTCGTACTTGTTCAGCAAAAGCATCGACAAATTTCGGGTTGTCGTAGAACTGTTCAACCTCAAATATTTCGGCATGAATTCCCTGTTCTTTTATCTCCTTTTCAGCCGCAACCAAAGAAGTTTCTGTAGTCGACATCGCATGCTGCGGGTAAAGCGGAACCAAAACAATTTTCTCAAAGCCTTTCTTTTTTATTTCTGAAAGTGCCTTTTTATAACTCGGATTTCCGTAACGCATTCCAACAAAAACTTCAAATAAACTTCCGAGTTGTACCTGTAGTTTTTGTTTTAATTCTTCAGAATAATAAATTAACGGAGACCCTTTTTTTGTCCAAAGCTGCTTGTATAATCCCGTTGAATTTTTTACACGGAAAGGAATAATAATCACATTTACTAAAAATTTTCTCAACAACCACGGAAGGTCGATTACCCTTTTATCATTCAAAAATTCAGTAAGATATTTCCGTACAGCAGGAACTGTTGGTTCATCGGGACTTCCAACATTCATCAATAATACAGCTGTTTTTCCTTTTTTCATTTACTTTGACTGATTATCTGAGTTGCCAACATTTTTCCCTGTTTAATTCGGTCGGCCATTCCAATTCCGTCACGTATATTTCCCGCCAAAATCAATCCCGGATTCATTTTTTCCAGCTGGTCGATTGCTTTTAGCTTTTGTTCCGATTCAATTCCATATTGCGGAATGGCATGCTGATAACGAAAAATTTTCAGCATATCAGGGTCAAACTGTTTCAAGCCCATCATTTCTACTATTTCCTTTTTGACGATATCAACAATTTGACCGTCATTCAGTTCAACCATTTCAGGTTTTCTTATACCCCCCAGAAATGTTGAAAGTAACGCTCCGTTTTGAGGCGCCCTGTTTTTTAAAAAAGAAGATAAAAAAAGCGCTCCAAGCAAATCCCTGTTTTCTTTAAATGGTACTAACCCTCCAAATGATTTTAAATCAACTCCTTTCCACTCTCTAAAACCTAATGAAACCTGAACTACTTTGGCATACTCCAACTGATTTATCTGAATTATTTTTTCAATGTCGGCAAACGGAAAAAGATGGCTTAATTCATAAGCACCAACCGTTGAGATTACGTTTGAAAATACTTCATTTCGGTTGTTTACTTTGTATCCTTTTTCTGTTTTTTCAAAAGAAATAGAATCACAATTAAAGACGATGTTATCCTTCCCGACATTTTTTACCAATGCTTTTATCAAGTTTTCCAAACCACCCTTTACTGAAAATATTTCTCTTGTAGCTTTTTTTTCCCAATCGGTTTTGGGTTGACGAGCTTTTTTTACAGTGCCCCCGATAAAACTTCCGTAGTCCTGCTCCAATCTGTATAATTTGGGCAAAGCATACTTTGGAACCAGCTTCGCCGGATCGCCGGAATAAATTCCCAGGATAAACGGATCAACAGCATAATCAAGAAAACTTTTTCCCATACGGCGAAGCACCAATTCTTTTAATGTTTCGTTCGGATTTGTTCCCCTTTTTCTGAAGGGTTCACCCAATAACCGCAACTTGTCGGCAAATGTAAACAAAGGTGTTGTTATCCCGCCAATTAATCCAGAAGGAAGAGGTTCCCATTTACCGGACTTCCAAATCCACCGGGCTTTTGCTGCTTCATCGGCGATTTCCAGTTCACAGTCGCCGTGCAAATTTTCAAGTAATTCTGTTGCTTCAGGTTGTCCGAGAACACCTGTATTTGGTCCGGCTTCAAATGTAAAACCATCTTTGTTGTATGTTTTGATAACACCTCCGGCGCGATCTGCTTTTTCAAAAACCTGAACACCGATGCCTGCTTTTTTTAAATAATAGGCGGTAGTTAATCCGGTTAATCCCGCGCCTACAACAGCTACTTTCTGAATTTTATTTTCGCTCATTTTACAACGATTTTGAAAATTTCTGCGCCGCATTCTTTAGATTGGGGTCTAAGCTTGCAGCAATATTTCGAACAAAAAATCTTCCTGAATCAGTTACCGCAATTTCATCCGGGTTAAAATTTAAAAGCCCGTCTTCCGCAAAACTATCTAAGTTGCTATCCTTTAATTCAACAACGTTTTTCAACTCATCTTCTGAAACTTCAAATTTTTGAGCGGCCTCTTTCCATGAAAGATAGTAATTACACATGATTTCGTTTATGACATGTTTTATTATCTTCTCCCTTTTATTTAGTTTATAGCCTTTTTCAATAAAAAAATTCCCACTTTCAATTTGTTCTACGTACTTGTTGGTGTCTTTTGCATTTTGTGCATAAGCGCTTTCCAACTGACTAATTCCTGTAGCTCCAAACGCATAAACCTGTCCGGTTGTTTCACGAGTGCAGTAGCCCTGAAAATTCCGGTGTAAAGTTCTGTTCTCAAGTGCAATATTTAACTCATCATCAGCTTTTGCATAATGATCGAGGCCGATGGGTTTATATCCATTTTGTGTTAGAATTTTATAAGCAGCTTCAAACATGGCCAATTTTTCATCGGCTTCAGGAAGTCCGCGAACTTCAAGGATTTTCTGTGCTTTTTTAATCCACGGTACGTGTGCATATGAAAATGTCACCAAACGATCGGGCGAAATTTTAACTGCCTGTTCTATTGTTTCTGAAAATGATTTTACATCCTGATAGGGCAAACCGTAAATAAAATCAAGATTTACGCCAATATCTCCGCGACTGCGAATAAGTTGAACAAGTTCTTCAACCGGAATTTCAGAAGGATCCCGATTTACATTCTCAAGTACCTTCAGATTAAAATCCTGTATCCCCAAACTCATTCGGTTAAACCCACTTTTTACCAACGCATCAATATAGGCAGAATCGAGCATAGCGGGGTGACATTCCATTGCAATTTCGGGGTTCGTAATAAATGAAAAATTAGAGTGCAACACACCCATAATTTCTTCCATCATTTCAACAGGCAAAGAATTTGGTGTACCTCCACCCCAATGTACCTGCGCCACTTTCCGGTTTGATGAAAGGTACTTTTTCACCATCAAAATCTCTTTTTTTAATGCTTCAACATACACCCGCATTTTATCTTTATCGCGTGTTAAATGTGTATTACATCCGCAGTAGTAACAAATTTTGGGGCAAAACGGAATGTGTAAATAAATCGAAATATTCTCGGGCCATTCGTTATTTGAAAACTCAATTGCCCGGATATATTCCTTATTATCAAATTCTGTTGAAAAGAAATTAGCCGGTGGATAACTGGTATATCTCGGTACCGGCACATTATATTTATCTATCAGATTTTTCGGAATCTTCATTCGATTTGTATTAATTTATTGTTTTGTCAGGAAATTCAGCCCCGGCTTCTATAACGGGACAACGTTCCTCAGTATTATAGAATTCTTTTCTAAATAAAAACGGCAACAGGATCAAAATTAATAATCCAATTCCTAATTCAATAGCAAAAAGCCCACGATAATCTATCGTGTCGGCTATTTTTCCGCTTAATATGGCTATAACCAGACTGCTTAAATGAGTAACTACAATCTGGATGGTAAAATCTGTTCCTTCTCTTCCTTTTCTAACCACCTGCATTCCGAGTGTATACACAAAAACCGAAGACATTGCATAAGCACTCCAAAGCAACGCAACTCCAATATAAATCAAATACAACTGATGATTCGTGTAGGTAAGAAAAATAAAATAAACGGCCACCATCACATTCAAAACAGGAAAAACCCACACAGAACGTAATACTCCTTTTTTTCGGATAAATATCCCTGCCGGGATGGTCATTAACGCGCCGCAAGCTGTTCCAAAAATACCGGAAATAAAACCTATTCTTTTTACTTCGTAGCCCAAATCAACCAGATAGGGCTTTATCATGGTTAAAATGCCAATTATTCCGGCGTAAAACAGGAAAAGCAATAAAATGTGTCCGCCAATTCTTTTTTGTTTAAAAAAATATACAAACTCCAGAGGTGAGATGTTTTTTCTTGACTTATCAATTTCTTTTTTGCTATGATTTTTAAAAAACATCACCGGAATTAGAGAAATCAAAACAAACACACCAAGACAGTGCAGCAACGGCATCCACCCCCTGTAGTGATAGATAATTAACAAAACGCCACTCCCCACTAATGTTCCGATAAAGCTACCGGCCGACTGCATGCTGTTTCCGATACTTCTTTCCTTTTCTTTTAATACAAGAATGGCAAAAGCATCGGTAGCGATGTCTTGTGTGGCCGATGCTGTAAAGGCAATTACCATTAAAATAATTATTGTGGAAAAATCGGTCTGCAAATCAAAAAAACCAATGGAAACTATTATAGCCGCATAAAACAGTTCCGAAGACAATATCCAGCGCCGGTACCTTTTTGAGGAGTGACTCGTCCTGTCGACAATCGGAGCCCACAAAAATTTAACTATCCAGGGTAATTTTATGAGTTGAAGGTAACCGATGGATTCGAGTGAATAATTTTCCATTCGCATGATTACGGGAATCACTGTGGAGAAAAAACTCATCGGAATCGATTGCGCCAGATAAAGACTCAGCAGCGTAAAGTACTTATTGATTTCTTTTTTTCCCATTTTTTATTCAATTAAAAAGCTACTTTCAAATTTACACCCAAACTTGCCGGTTTGCCCATTTGGACATAGGAATTGTGTAAAGACGAAATTTCAAAATAGTAAGTATTATAGGAAGTATCAAAAATATTCTTTCCCCAAATTTCAAAACGAAATTTTCCGGTTACAAAAGATAACTTCGCATCAAGAAGCCCGTAATAGTCCTGGTAAACTGAATTATCAAGCGACCAATAATGTTTTCCTACTCCTTTATAGCTTAAATTTGCAATTAATTTCTCCAAAAATCCATTTTTAAATTCGAATGTCTTGTACAAGCTTGCATTTATGGTATGCCTGGGGACATAAGGTATAAAGTTATCATTATAATTAAGCTCTTCTGAAACCACGTAGTCGGCAAAAGTAGCATGGGTATAACCATATCCCAGCGTTGCTTCCAGATTATCAGCCAGTAACCCTTTTACAAAAAGCTCGGCTCCCTTGCTAACCGATTCACCTGCATTTTTTTTCATATTACCACGGCCACCTGGTACGGGAACATCAATTTGTTGGTCCTGCCAATCGATATAAAACAAAGCAGCGTCAACAAATAAGCGGTTGCCGGCTAAAGAAGATTTTAAACCCAACTCATAATTCCAACTCTTTTCTGAGTCAAAAGAGCGATCTTCTTCCAGAACGATCGAGGTGTTCGTATTAAAACCACCTGATTTATATCCTTTGGAAACTGTTGCATAGGTATTTAACGAGTTGTTAAAAGCATATTTCAACGCAACTTTAGGCAGTATTTCCGTAAAATTTTCTGAATAATCTTCAGTTGCAAGATTGGATACCGGGTTATCTCCAACTGCCTGGTCGAACGTATAATCCAAGTCATCTTTTTCAACGTCAAATCTTATTCCTGCAGTTAGCGATAAATTTTCCACAAGAAAATCATCGAAGGTCGACTGGTGAAACAATGCATATCCGGATATATTAAAATCACTTCGAATATCCTGATTAACTTTTGAAGTATAAATATCGCCTTGCGTTTGCTGTTTCATCGTCTGATAAAATCCATACGCACCAAAAAGCCACTTGTATTTCGACGGTGACAATGACTTTAACATCAGTTCCTGCGAAACCATGTTTTGTCTGTCTCCTATTTCAAAAAAGTATATTTTGTTTTTGGTGAAATCCTGGTCAACAGCCATCAACCCGTCGTAAAACTGATAACTGGATGTTGAAACAAATTGGAAAACATCATTCTGATATTTTAAGACAAGTCCGTCAGAAAAAAGATCCCTTTTATAGGAACTTTCCTGATCATAGCTTATCCCAACAGCGCGATTAGTTGAGTCGTTATACAAAGCGTAAGGGAATCCATATTGTTCACTTTTTTCATAATTCGCGGTATTTTCAAGCATTAAGTTATCAGAAATTCTCCAAACCAACCTTGCTCTCCCACTTGCTGAATATTTATCATCCGCAGGATCTCCCGAAAAATTATTGGTAAAGTAACCGTTTTGATTCAAATAATTTCCGCTTATTGAATAACCAAATTTGTCATCTACTCTGTTATAATGGTTCACATTTACATTGTAATAACCGTGGGTACCAGCGGTTACTGAAATATTTGTTTCATCGTATACAAGCGGAGACTTGCTAAATACATTAATAATACCACCCATAGTATTTCGGCCATATAAAGTTCCCTGAGGTCCTCTCAAAACTTCAACACGTTCAATATCAAAAAAATCAAACCCAAATGTAGTTTTTTCAAAATAAGGAACATTATCTACATATAGTCCAACAGAAGGAGAACCAAGCCTTGAGCCAATTCCGCGAACAAATACAGAAGATTGTAGTTTTGAACCGTAATCGAGCATAAAAAAGTTGGGTACTTTGGAAGAAATATCTGTCAATGAATGAATCTCATCGTTCTCTAATTTCCTTGCTGGTAGTAACGATATAGATGTAGGAATTTCTCTTACTAATGGTAATTCCTTAGGTGATTTTACAGTGATCTCGTCAATTAAAATATCAGGGGTATTAGTTGTATCTGTTATAACTCTCAAATTCTGTGCTTGTGCAAAAGCGGTAAAAAGAGAATAGATTACTATGGATAGTATTATCTTTTTCATTATTTAAATATGTAAAATTGGATATAAATTCCTCAACCAGGGAAAACTAAACAAAAAAACGAATCAAACTAAAACCGGAGGAGGCTTGTTGAAATGAATTAAATAATATTCAATTGCAATTTTTGCTAAAGAATACTCCGGATAATTTATCTTTCGTTTGAGAAGAGAATCTTCATCTTTAAATGTTTTGCAAAAATCAGATTCCTTACAGAAATAATGATACGTATCAATATCCTGATCCATAAAATTATCTGAGGCGTAAATCTCTGTTTTGTGAAAATCCTCTCCGGAAGGAATTTCTCCTGAGACAGCTTTATTTATTCCTGCTACAAAAAAGTAGGCATAAAAAAGTACAAAAGCAATGTAAGGTATATGTGTAGAAAAAATTCCTATTGTAAACATTCTCCTCTTATTCCGGATTTGAATGCGCTAAAGTAAAAAAAATACCTTTTTATAATTTTCTCTTTATATGTTATTGCGCATATTTTAAATACAAAATAAAACAACATGCGGATTGATTTAAATCAATTGTTCATAAAAGAACATTATTACGCAGTAAAATTAATCCAGTCGATATTTTTTCTTAACAAATGAAGTGTGTTTTCTTCAAAACCATCCTTTGGAGGAATATAATTGGTTTTCCAGGAAGCATCGGCGGGGAGACTGGCCAAAATAGATTCAGCATTTCCTCCCGATTCAAGGCCGAACCTGGTTCCGCGATCATAAATCAGATTAAACTCCACATACCTCCCCCTGCGCAAATTTTGCCATTTTTTTTCCCTTTCGGAAAAAGGTTTAGAGCCGTACTTACGCATAAATCCAGCATAAATTTCAGGGTAAACATTAGCGAGGTCGATGGTAAAATTTAGCAGACTTTCGAAACTATTTTGTTCTCCGGGTTTTAAACGATCAAAAAAAATACCGCCAATACCTCTTGTTTCATTGCGGTGTGGAAGGAAGAAATAATCATCGGCCCATTTTTTAAAGTCGGGGTAAAATTTATGGTCGTAGCGGTCGCAAATTTCTTTTAATGTGCGATGAAAAGAGACGGCATCTTCGGGATGAATAATATGAGGTGTCAAATCAATTCCTCCTCCAAACCAGGAAACGCCGTTGTCAAGTGCAAAGTAGCGTACATTCATATGAATAACAGGCACCCCGGGATTCTGCGGATGCAAAATAGAAGAAATTCCGGTCGCCGCATATTCTCCGGCTTTTTCGCCCAGCAACTGCTCCATCCCGGGCGAAAATTTTCCCCTCACAAAGGAAAAATTAACTGCTCCTTTTTCAATAATTTTACCGTCTTCCATCAATTGAGATTCTCCTCCACCAATCTCTTTTTTCCAGGGAATGGAGTTAAACTTTCCTCCATCGTCAGCGGATTCCAAAATCTGACACATTTTTTTTTGGAGTTCAGAATATGTGGCGGCAATTTTGTCAATTTTTTTCATGGCTTTTTTTACTTCTCTTAATTAAACGCCCAACGGTTTTCTTTTCATATGCCAGAAAAAACCGATACTGACCCAATAATGTTCCTATAACCAACAGCAAAAGCTGGTAACTGGGTATTAAAACGATTAAATAAAGCGGAACTTTAATCAGTAGGGAAGTATCTTGTTGAATGCCTACAAGGTGAAATATAAATTTCCGTACAACGAGTGCAGCGCTCCCGGTGATCGAGAAAACAAAAAGAATAACAATAAGCTGAAAATTAGATTTTATATTCCATTTTTCCTTAAACCGATGTAACATAGTAAACTGTTTTGTCTGTTTCACAATGTTTCCTTGTCTGTATTTTCTGAAATACATACGAAACAACGTTGTACTTAACAGTCCTCAGGTAGTATTGTTTCTTAAAAAAAGCAAAAATCAGCTGTTTCGTTTCCAGTCTGTATTTTTCACCCAGTCGGCGAGGAACTTGGCATTTTCGTAGGGCAGACCCGGAATAAACCCGTGCCCAAGGTTAAAAATCCAGTTTTGATTTTTGCGACCAAACTCAATGTAGCTTTCCAGTGTTTTTTCCATTTCCTGCTGAGGGGCAAATAACAAACGTGGATCAATATTACCTTGTAAACCTACCTCCTGATGCACCAGTTTACGCGCAGTTTGTAGCGACGTTTGCCAGTCAATACTCAGAAAATCGCAGTATTCCGGTGTGATGGCTCCAATACCACATCCGAGTCCTTTGGGGAAGAAAATAAAAGGTACATCTTTCGCGCGTACTGCTTCAGCTATTTTTTCTGTTGCCGGTAAAAACAGCTCTTTGTACAAATCGAAAGGAATCAAACCGGCGTGTGTGTCGAACAACTGAAACACTTCCACTCCATGGTTGATTTGTTCCTGTGCATAAATAACCGACAGCTCAGTGAGTTCTTCCACCAGCTTTTTTGTGGCTTCTTTATTTTGGTAGATAAATTTTACAGCATCCGGAAAATCACCTTTTCGTCCCAATCCCTGCAACATAAACAACAATACCGTAAGTGGCGCGCCACAAAAACCAATCAAGGGCGTATTCTCCGGCCGCGTTTTTATGATTTCATCAACAACTTTGTAAATATATTCAAGTTTCGAGGGATCAGGATTCAAACCTTCCAAAGGATTACTTCGCTGTGCCAGCGGCTTTTCAAAAACAGGTCCGGCATCTGTAAAATCAAGTCCCATTCCCAGTGCATAAGGAATCACCAGAATATCACTGAACAAAATGGCGGCATCCACACCCAGATCGTATACCGGCATTAAAGTAACTTCGGCTGCAACTTTTGGATTTTGCATCATTTGCCAGAAAGTATAATTTTCCTTCAACTTTAAATAGTTGGGCAAAACCCGTCCAGCCTGACGCATAAACCAAAAGGGTGGCCGTGAAGTTGCTTTTCCCCTAAGCGTTTGTAATAATATTGGTTCTGTTTTGTTATCCATATTTTACCCCTTAAGTTGCTTTAATGCACTATAACTTGCTTCTATCGTTTTCCGAATGTCTTCATTGGTATGCGCTGCTGAAACAAATCCGGCTTCATATTGTGAAGGTGCGAGATAAATGCCGCTATCAAGTGAAATTTTAAAATAACGTGCAAACAACGATGTATCACATTTATTTACATCGGACAAGGATTTTACACTTTCCTCTTCTGTAAAAAACAACGTAAACATAGAGCCCACTCTGTTGATTACACCTTTAAACTTTAACTCTTTCAAATTATTCTGAAGGCCTTCCTCCAGCAAAGCCGAAGATTTTTCAAGATCTTCATAAAAATCCTGAGCCTGGTCGAGTAAACGTAAAGTGGTTAAACCTGCCGCCATTGCCAATGGATTTCCCGACAATGTTCCTGCCTGATAAACAGGGCCCTGCGGCGCCAGCATTTCCATAATTTCTTGTTTGCCACCATAGGCACCTACCGGCAAGCCACCACCGATAATTTTTCCAAAAGTGGTTAAATCAGGCTTTATACCAAGTACTTCCTGTGCACAACCTTTGGCCACCCGGAATCCGGTCATCACCTCATCAAAAATCAATACGGTCTGATTTTCGTCGCACAGATTTCTTACTCCTTTAATAAATTCTTCATCAGGAACAATTACGCCCATATTTCCGGTAATCGGTTCCAGAATTACAGCAGCAATTTTTCCTTTATTTTCTTCAAATAAACGTTGTACCGAGGCAAGATCATTAAACTTAGCCGTAAGTGTATCATGTGCAGTTCCTCTGGTAACACCCGGTGTGTTGGGCACACCAAACGTGAGGGCACCCGAACCGGCTTCAATCAGAAAACTGTCGTTATGACCATGGTAACATCCTTCAAATTTAATAACCAAATCGCGGTTAGTATAACCACGGGCCAGTCGCAAGGCACTCATTGTCGCTTCTGTTCCCGAGTTCACCATTCGGACACTGTCGACGGAAGGAACCATCTTTTTGATTTGTTTGGCAATTTCTGTTTCAAGCAATGTGGGCGCGCCAAAACTGGCTCCCAGAACCGCAGTTTTTTGAATTGCCTCCACTACTTTTGGATGCGAATGCCCTAAAATCATAGGTCCCCATGAGCCTACATAATCAATATATTCATTCCCGTCAATATCAGTAACCCTCGAACCTTTGGCACTGGCTATAAAAGGCGGATTTCCACCTACACTTTTAAAAGAACGCACCGGCGAATTTACTCCTCCGGGAATATGTTTTTGTGCTTCTGCAAACGCTTCTATACTTTTTTCGTATGTCATTTCTAATAAATTTTTAAACCTCATCTCCCGAAGAACAACTAAAATATTCACGGGATGACGAAAGTAAATTTTTATAAATCCTGTATAATATCCTGCGTATGGTAGGAAATAATCAAATCGGCTCCGGCACGTTTTAATCCGGTAAGCAGTTCGTGTACAATTCGTTTTTCATCAATCCATCCTTTTGCAGCCGCAGCTTTTACCATGGAAAACTCACCACTTACATTATAAGCTGCAACCGGCATATTAAAACTGGTTTTCACACGGTGAATAATATCCATATAATTCAGGGCCGGTTTCACCATTACAATGTCTGCTCCTTCCTGAATATCGAGGGCTACCTCACGAAGTGCTTCATCACCATTGGCGGGATCCATCTGGTAAGTTTTACGGTCGCCAAATTGCGGAGCACTTTCAGCAGCCTCGCGAAACGGACCATAAAATGCTGATGCATATTTTGCTGAATAAGCCATGATGGGAAGGTTGTGAAACCCGTTGTTATCGAGTGCTGTGCGGATTGCTCCCACACGACCGTCCATCATATCACTGGGTGCTACCATATCAATTCCGGCTTCTGCAAGCGAAACTGATTGTTTAGCCAAGGTCTCCAGGGTCTGATCATTATCAACATCGCCATCCACAATGGTTCCGCAATGACCATGAGTAGTGTATTCGCAGTTGCAAATGTCGGCAATCAGATACAGATCAGGCACTTCTTCTTTTAGCGCCCGTGTAGCTTGCTGTACAATACCATTGTGCTGACAGGCTACTTCTCCTGTTTCATCTTTTGATTCCGGGATACCAAAAAGCAACACTGATTGTACTCCCTGATCAAATAATTCTTTGCCTTTTTCAACCAAAAAATCGACCGAAAGCTGAGAGTTGCCGGGCATGGAAGAAATAGGATTATTAACCCCTTTGCCCGGACAAACAAATAAAGGCATTATTAAATCGTGACGGGTTAATATGGTTTCGCGTACCATGTCTCTTAAGGCAGCGTTTCTGCGCAGACGACGAAGTCTTGTTACCGGATAATGCATATCTGTAATTTTTGTGTTTTAAGAATAATATTGAATTATTGATTCGACGATTCCCTGTGCCGAAGCATTTTTTGCTACAACCAACGGTTGAATACCCTGTTTTCGTGCCTCGCTTGCTGTGGTTTCCCCAATACAGGCAAGCCGAATATTTTTTGCGGAAATGTCGTTAAATCGTTTCATAAAATTTTGAATAGCCGACGGACTGGTGAAAATAAGCATTTCGTAGCGGTTGTCTTTAATAAGTTGAACAGTTTTTTCATCTGTTAAATCAGGGATTACTGTTTTATACACATTTAGCCGCATACATGCTGCGACCCTGCTTAATTCATCCTGAATAACCGCACGTGCAAGATTACCAAGTGTCAGCAAAATCCGTGGCTGGCATGAATTGTTTTCTACTTTTTTCAATAATGCTGCAGCAAAGTGTTCGCCTGTGTTTCCGGGATTAACAAAAGCAGGCGAATAACCAAAAAAATTTAGTTCTTCTTCTGTTTTTTGGCCAATTACTGCTATTTGAATCTTTTCGGGAAGATTTGCTATTCCTCTCTTTTCAAGTACCTCAAAAAAGTACCGAACACCATTGGGACTCGTAAAAACAAGCCACTGAAACTGTTCCAGTTGTTCCAGAATATCATTCTCTTTTTCTGATAAACTTGCAGGGCGAATCTCAATAAGTGGCATTTCTACTGTTTCGGCACCGGCTTCTTTTAACAGACGATTTAGCTCATCTGATTGTCCTTTAGGCCGTGTAGAAATAAACAGCTTATTTTTCAGCAGATGATTCATTATCGCCTTATGTTTGCCAATATTCTTGCGGCTCCCTTGTCAATCAGTTTTTTAGATAGTTTTTCACCTATAACCTTGCCCTCGTCCACCCGTCCTGATTCTTTACCGAGCAGGAATTCGGAGCCATCAACCGCTGCAACAAAACCGATGATGGATATTGTTTCACCTTCAGTTTTGGTATAACAACCTACGGGAACCTGACAACCTCCTTCAATACTATGAAGAAAGCTTCTTTCCACCTGAATCGCGTCCCAGGTTTCTGCATGATTGATTTCTTTTAAACAGGCATCAATTTCTGCGTCATCAATTCTCGATTCAATGGCAATCACTCCCTGACTGGTAGCCGGAATTAAAACTTCCGGATCCAAAATTTCAGTGATGTATTTATCAAGTTCAAGGCGTTGCAAACCTGCGGCTGCCATAATCATGGCATCACAGTATCCCTCTTCCATTTTTTTCAACCGGGTTTCAACGTTTCCCCTGATATCAACAATTTTAAAATTTTTATTGATACGCAGCAATCCTGCTTTTCTGCGCAAACTGGAAGTGGCAATGGTATCGCCTGAAGTAAGCTCGTTTAATTTACGTCCGTCTTTGGATACTAATGCATCACGAAATTCAGCACGTTTTAAAACAGCCCCCAATTTAAGTCCGTCAGGAAGATTCGTTGGTAGATCTTTCAAACTGTGAACGGCAATATCTACCTCTCCGTCAATCAGTGCCGTTTCAATTTCTTTTGTAAATAATCCTTTATCACCAATTTTTGAAAGTGCAACATCAAGAATTTTGTCTCCTTTTGTTTTTATAATTACAATTTCAACATTGGTTTTCGGAAAGGTTTCCAATAATATTTTTTTTGTAAGATTGGCCTGGTACAATGCGAGTTTACTTCCACGGGTGCCAATCCGAATACTTTTTTTAATCATTCCTCTATTTCTTCATGTTCATAAACAAAATTAAACAACTTATTTATGATTTGTAATGATTCAGTATTCTTTCCGTTCTCGGTTATCTCTTTCAGGTTTTTAATAAAAAGACGTGTATATTTTTGAGTCAGGTGAGTGGAGAATTCATTAATTGCCAGTTGTTTTTCTTCGGTATCTGCTTTATAATAAGTCAAAAGCTCTTCGTTTGAAACTTTTTGCATTATTTCGGTAATCATTTTTATCGCCGGACGTAAAGAGCGACTTGACAGCCATTCCGAAAATTCGTCAACAATTTCATCAATAATTTCCCTTGCCGAAGAAACGCTATGCATCCTTTTCTCCACATTTGTATCTACCGTTTTTTGCAACGCATCAATAGTAAACAGCTGAATATTTTCCATTTCTTCAACATTTTTCTCAATATTCCGGGGAACCGAAATATCAACAAAAACCTGTGGTTTATTTTCTCTTTTCTCCTGCGAGTCAGTAATCATCTCGCGTGTCACCAGCGGAACAGATGACCCCGTTGCAACGATAATAATATCATACAAAAAAAGATGATTTCCCATTTGGTCAAAAGGAAGCATTGCGCATCTGTACCGTTCTGCCAGTCTTTTTGCTTTCTCCTCGGTACGATTTGACACCGTAATTCTTTTTACACCACTCTTATTCAAATGTTGCAGTACCAATCTTCCGGTATCGCCGGCTCCAATCATCAAAACCCTTTTATCATTCAGACTGTCGTACAGTTGAAAACATTTCTGAACCGCAGCACTACTGATTGACGTGGTCCCCATTTTTATTTTAGTCTCTGAACGAACCCTTTTGCCTGCTTCAAACGACTTTTGAAACAAACGCATCAGAACAGCGTCGGTAAGAGCGGCATCGGTGCAGTACTGGTAGGCTTCCTTTATTTGTCCGATAATTTGATCCTCACCGATAATCATGGAATCAATTCCGGATGATACTTCAAATAAATGCCGAACCGCCTCCGAATTGCCGTAATTGTAAAACAAATGCCAATATTTGTTTTCAATCCCTTTAAACTTCTTCAACGTTCTGTAAATCAACTTAGATGCCGTTACATTATCGTATTTCATCTGCGAAAAATAAATTTCCGTTCTGTTGCAAGTGGATAGTACAACTATGTCGGAAATACCAGTATCATCCTGAAGAAGTTCTGAAAAAGGTATGATTTCTTCCTTTGAGATCGAAAACTGCTCCCTGATTTCAATCGGCGAAGTTTTATGATTGATACCTGCAAGGCCTATCATTGTAAAATTAATTTTGTAAATGTTTAAAAATGAAAATCAACCAGATTGTCATCATCATTTAGGGATAACGACAAATCCCTTTCTTTGTTTAAGAAAAGTTAACTAACAAAGGGGGGCGGCCGCTCGAAAAGGGAAGTAAAAATTGCAATAGAATGAAAAAACTTGGTGGTTTTTATCCTGTATTTTATTTTTCGTTTAAAAATAAATCTTTCAAAATCCGAAACGACAAAGGCTTTGTAGTTATATGTATCGTTTGAGGAATCTTGATTAAGGATATCCTGCTCAGCCTGAATTTCAGAAATAAATGCACATTTATCAGTAAGCGGAATTTCCCCGTCAACTGCTTTTTGAACTCCTGAAACAAAAAAATAGGCATAAAACAGCACAAAAGCGATGTAGGGAATGTGTGTAGAAAAAATACCGATTGTAAACATTTTGCTTTTATTCTGTTTTTACGAAACGCTAAAGTAAAAAAATATAACGTAAAGATTTGTCCAACATATATTTTAACACTTGTTTTTAGGCATTTTCGAAAAATATCATTCCGTTCACTGATTTATATCAACAGCATATTTTCAATAATGTTTAATACAATCATTTGCTAAAACAAATTCCCGTAATTTAATTTAATTTTGTTTCTTTCATCAAAAAATTACACGTGATGTACAAATGGCCGGTGTTATTTATCCATTTTATTATTCTGATTTCGATGATTTCATGCTCAAATAAAAAACAAGTTGATTTAATTGTAACAGGTGCAAAAATTTACACCGTAGACGACAACTTTTCAACCGCAGAAAGTATTGCTATTAAAGACGGAAAAATTGTCGCTGTTGGAACGCATGACACTATTCTCTCAGAATTTTCAGGTAAAGAAGTTATTGATGCAGAAGGCAAATATATTTATCCCGGCTTTAACGATGCCCATTGCCATTTTAACGGATACGCCACGAACCTGATGCAATATGCCGATTTACGCGGAACTGAAACGCAGGAAGAAATTTATGAGCGACTGCAACAACACCACGACAAATTTGGCGGAGATTGGATTTTAGGCCGCAGCTGGGATCAGAATGACTGGCCCGAAAAATCGTTCCCTGACAAAACTCGTCTTGATGAATTATTCCCCGACATTCCGGTTTACCTCGTACGTGTAGACGGGCATGCCGGCTGGTGCAATTCAAAAACACTGGAAATTGCAGGTGTTACTGCCGATTCAAAAGTTTCCGGTGGCCAGGTTATAGTTAAAAACGGTGAACCTACCGGAATTTTAATTGACAATGCCATGGGGCTTGTTGGAGAATACATCCCTGAAATCACTTCGGAACAACAACAAAAAGGGTTGCTCGAAGCGCAAAAAAATTGTTTTGCTGCGGGACTCACTTCAGTTACCGATGCCGGTTTGTCAAAATCAACAATATCGCTGATGGAGGAAATGCAAAATAAAGGCAGCCTAAAAATGCGAATAAATGCCATGCTAAATCCAACAGATGAAAATTTTGAAAATTTTGTAAAAAACGGGCCAAAACAGGGTGATCGACTGACTGTAAATACCATAAAAATTTTTGCTGACGGCGCGCTTGGTTCGCGCGGCGCATTGTTACTCGAAGACTATTTTGATGATTTCGGCAACAGCGGGCTTCAAATTGAATCGCAGGAATATTATGATAAAATTTGCCAACTGGCTTACGACAACAATTTTATTGTTGCCACTCATTGTATTGGCGACAGTGCCAACCGTTTAATGTTGAATACGTATGCAGAATTTCTAAAAGGCAAAAACGATCGTCGTTGGCGCATTGAACATGCACAAATCATTCATCCCGACGATTTCCAAAAATTTGCTGAATACTCGGTTGTTCCTTCTATTCAGGCAACACATTGTACCTCCGATATGTACTGGGCCGGCAAACGACTTGGCGAATGGCGGCTAAGAGGTGCGTATGCTTATCAAACCTTACTACAACAAAATGGCTGGTTACCAAACGGAACCGATTTCCCGGTAGAAAATATTGAACCGCTTTATACTTTTTATGCATCGCTTTTCCGTACTGACCACACCGGAAGGCCGCTGGGTGGCTGGCAACTCAACGAAGGACTTACCCGGAAACAAACACTTCGTTCCATGACAATTTGGGGGGCAAAAGCCTCGTTTGAAGAAAACAAAAAAGGTAGCCTTGAACCCGGTAAATATGCTGATTTTATTATTCTGGATACTGATTTAATGGAAGCCTCTCCTGAAGAAATTTTAAACACAAAAATTGAAAGTACCTGGGTGAATGGGGAAAAGGTTTTTAATTTGAAATAATTAACCAATAATCCTATCTGCTTTTAACAAAAGAAAATTAATTTTGCACTGTTTTCTTCGGGGCAGGGCGTAATTCCCTACCGGCGGTAAAAGTCCGCGACTCCTTTTTAGGACTGATTTGGTGAAATTCCAAAACCGACAGTGAAAGTCTGGATGAGAGAAGAAAATAATACCACCATATTCCTGGGAGTATTATGGCGCATTTTGCCCTGAAGGTTATTTTTATCTGATTAATAAAAGGCAAAATGAAAACCATCAACAACTTCGGACGCGATTACAAGGAACGTGTAGAAAATGCAATCAACAAATTAAAAAGCGGAAAAGGAATTTTACTTGTCGATGATGAAGACAGGGAAAATGAAGGCGACATTATTTTTTCTGCAGAAAGAATGACCGAAGCCAACATGGCACTGATGATACGCGAATGCAGCGGTATTGTATGTTTGTGCCTCACTCCCGAAAAAAGCAAAAGCCTGCAATTGCGGCAAATGGTAGAACACAACAGCAGCAAAAATCAGACGGCATTTACCATTTCTATTGAAGCCAAAGAAGGCGTAACGACAGGCGTTTCGGCAAAAGACCGGATTCACACCATAAAAACAGCGATAGCAAAAAATGCAAAACCATCTGACTTAGCGCATCCCGGACATGTTTTTCCCTTAACAGCATGCGAAAAAGGTGTATTTGAAAGAAGAGGACATACCGAAGGAAGTGTGGATTTGGTAAAGCTTAGTGGGCTTGGCGACACGGCTGTTTTATGCGAATTGACAAATCAGGACGGAACGATGGCCAGACTACCTGAAATTATTGATTTTGCAGAAAAACATGATATGTCGGTGGTTACCATTGAAGATATTATTCAATACCGAACTCAATCAACAAATGAAGTCGATAATGAACAATAAATTTTTAATTATTTTCTGGTTACATTTCCACTTTACTAAGACTTAAGTTTTTAAATTCGGATAGATTTTGAAGACCGGAAAATGGACCAATACGACTTTTTTAAAACCAAATATGGCTCCGAGCTGCTTATCGATCTGATAAGGCTCGAAAACCTTGAAAAATATATTTCGGAAGGTAAACCGCATGTATTGTCGTATTACGATATTACACTAATTACAGAAGGAGTTGGGGAATTTTTGCTTGATGAGTTCCGTTACAACATTAAACCAGGAAACATATATTTTTCTTCCCCGATGCAGGTTCGCAAATGGGAAATTGGCAAAACCCCAAAAGGATTGGTTTTAATTTTTGAAGAGGAATTTTTGGGAACTTTTTTTAACGATTCGGAGTTTGTACAACGTCTATCCTATTTTAATGCCACCGGTCACGAACCTGTTCTTTCGCTGGATAGTCCTGATTTTGACTATCTCAAAACCATTTTAAAAAATATTGAAGAAGAAATTGTCGGGCAACAGGAAAAAGACAACCACATATTGCGGGCCTTGTTGTATCAGGTTTTAGTTTGGCTAAATCGCCGGTTTATCCAATTAAATTCCGTGTCGGAGCCGGCTGTTTGTAAATATATTTTTGAATTTCGTAAACTGGTCAACCAATATTTTCAAAACCAGCATTCAGTAAGTTTTTATGCCGGTAAACTGAATATAACTGCCGGCCATTTAAACAGCGTGATAAAACAACATTTTGGAATTTCAGCAAAAGATTTTATTCAAAATCGTATATTTCTTGAAGCCAAAAGATTACTGCTGTATTCTGATTTATCGGTGTCTGAAATAGCCTGGAAATTAAACTTTCAGGATAATTCTTATTTTGTAAGGGCATTTAAAAACAAGATTGGGCACACTCCACATTCATATAAAAATGTTATAAATCCTTGAAAAGTACCATTTAACCCCCAATTTTTGTCTGATTTCTTTTTTAAACAAGCGTAATTTTGTATACAAAAACGATGAAAACTACCCTTTTATTGATTTTGTTCTTTTCGATAGCACTGTCTGCATCGGCACAAAAAAACAGTTTTGACTATTTTGGATTTCCCTCTCCCGGAGATAAAATTGAGCTTTTTGCACCTGGCATCATTTCGCTGGAAAATACAAAAGAATATTCGCTGGCTGTTTCTCCTGTGGGGGATGAAGTCTTTTTTGCTACCGGTACGTGGCCTGAATGCAAAATAATGCATGTAAAAAAAATGGAAAGTGGCTGGTCGAAACCCGAAGTTGCTTCTTTCTCCAGAGACTGTTTTGCAGTGGAACCTGCTTTTTCTCCTGATGGCAAATACTTGTATTTTTCTTCGAGCAAAGGGGAAAAAGACATCAAACAATATAGTATCCGGCGCATGGAAAAAGCGGGGAACAAATGGGTGAATGCCAAAAAAATAATCGACATTACAAACCCGGATATTTTAGAATTTCACCCGAGCATAACCAACGAAGGAACCATTTACTTTTGCGCCTGGGACTTAAAAACCAACAAAGGAAGTATTTATAAATCGGATTATTTGAATGGTGTTTATTCAGAACCCGCAAAAGAGAATGTACCTTTTGAAGGAAATTGCAGCGTAACCAATCCGTTTGTTGATCCCGCCGGAAAATTTATAATAACCTCAACAGAAGTTGAAAACAGCAAAAATAGTTACGACGCATTTATTTCGTACAGGAATAACAAAGGTTGGGCGAAACCGCTTAATTTTGGAAAGCGTTTTAATTCTTCTGAGGTGGATGATTCTTTTGACATTTCGCCCGACGGAAAGTTCTTATTTATTTACAAAAATGATAATGTTTACCGCACAGAAACAAAAGGAGTAATACAATAATGTTTAACGGATTTACAAAAACAGGAATTCAGTTTCTGAAAGACCTGGCGGCCAACAACAATAAAGAATGGTTTGAACTGAACCGACAGATATACGAAGAAAACCTCCTGACCCCATTGAGGCAATTGGTAAGCGATTTACAACTGCCGCTAAAAAGTATGGATGCAGAAATTGAAACTTCGCCGGCAATAAACAAAACCATTTCGAAGATATACCGCGACACCCGTTTCTCGGCTGATAAATCGCCGTTCAGAACAGAACAATGGATATCGTTCAAACGACCGACGAAAATCTGGGGCAATGTTCCTGAATTCTATTTCTATTTTACTCCTGAAAAATATGGTTACGGAATGGGTTTTTATTCGGCTACCCCGCAAAATATGGAAAAAATAAGAAGCTACATTCTCACGCATCCGGAAAAATTCGAACCGATTATTGCCAGCTACAACACCCAAAACCTGTTTATTCCGGGAGGAGAGAACTACAAACGCCCCGTTACAAATTCTCTCCCGGAGAAATTCCAGGAATGGTTTCAGAAAAAAAGTCTGTATTTAGGTTGCGAAAAAGATATAGACACTGTGTTCTTCTCTGTTAATTTAAAAGATACACTGGAAAAAGCTTTTGCAGAAAATGCCCGGCTTTATCATTTCTGGCTTGAAGCCATTCTTTAAACTCTATTTATTTTAACATAACGCAACTCAAAAGCAATATTTGTCGTCATAAAAAAGATGATAAAACAGAATACGATGAAAAAAATAATTTTGATTGCTTTTGTAGTTTTTTCGATTTCCTCTTTTGCTCAGCCCGGAGAGAAAAATTTTATCGACCAAAACTATATTGAAGTTACCGGAAACGCAGAAATGGAAATTGTTCCTGATGAGATTTATCTGAAAATTGTTGTAAATGAAAAGGACTTCAAAGGAAAAGAAGACCTTCAGAAACTGGAAAAATCGATGATTCAGGCGCTTTCAAAAATAGGAATCGATGTATCAGAACAACTTACAATCAGAGACATGGCAAGTAACTTTCAAAAATACTGGCTAAAAGGAACCGAAATCAACTCAGTTAAAGAATACCAGTTAAAAGTAGAAAGCGCCAATACAGCCGGCCAGGTAATCAGGGATCTTGAAACTTTAGGATTATCAAATATTTCCGTTGAAAAAATTGACCATTCCAAAATACAGGAATTCAAAACCGAAGTAAAAGTGATGGCGATTAAAGCAGCAAAAGAAAAGGCGGTTTCATTAACCGGCGCAATCGATCAGAAAATTGGAAAAGCAATTTATATCCAGGAACAAAATAACCATATCTATAATGCTCTTCAGGGTAAAGTTGCCGGTATATCAAATATAGCCGTCAGAGGATATGGCTATTCTGATGAAATGGAGTTAAAACAACCTGACATTGAATTTGAAAAAATAAAACTGGAATACTCCATACTGGTACGGTTCGAAATTGAGTAAGAAGTCAATTAAATTCACTAAAATATGTATTATGCTTAAAAACTATCTGCCTCTTTTCTTATCACTTTTGTTCCTTTCATCGTGTTTGACAAATAACAACGATGAAGACGAACTCATCATTGATCCGGAACAGTACAATTACGTGCTAAACTGGAAAGAAACAGGAAGTAAAACCGGTGACTCGGATTGGGAAAACATAAGCGCCGGACAACAGCTGAGTTTCTTCTCTAATTATGTTGATGATGAACTTGGGCTGCCAAACAACGGAAAAATACTTTATGATCCAAGTGTGGCTACCGGAATAAAAAACGAAGACTATTTCGAGCGCACCGACAGTACATTTGTTATTTATTCGTCTCCGTTACCTGAAGAAGCCGATACAATAATTGTTTCTTATTCTCTTGTTGATAGTTCTAGTTTAATTATAACAGACACAAACGTTTCTCCTGTTGTTGAAATTAAATATAAACGGGAAGAATAAAACTTTAAAATACAGCTATGAAAATTCAATTTTATTTTTTTACAGTATTACTGAGCATTGTACTATTTTCCTGTCAAGAAGACGAACTTTACTTTGAAAACGCATTTGATAAGAGTTATAAAGAGTGGCTGAATTTTAAAAAAGTCACGGGTAATTCCTACCGCTATACAGTAATTGGTAGCACCTGGGTTGGCGCTTCATGGGAAACGACCGTTACTGTTACCGAAGGGGAAGTAACCGCACGTTCTTTTAAAATGACAGCAAGTGAAGAGTTGCTGGCGGAGATTCCGGAGGAAGACCTGGAATGGGCAGAAAGCGGAGATAAAATAAATTCCCACACCGATACACCAGCGGCTGAAACGATAACCCTGGATGAGATTTACGAAAAAGCCCGCACAGAATGGCTTACTAAAAAAGATGATGTAAAAGCATTTTTTGAGACCGATAATGATGGCATGATATCAACTTGTGGTTATGTTGAAAATAACTGCGCGGACGATTGTTTTACTGGAATCAATATTTCGGGTATCGAACAGTTGTAAAATAAGGTATGAATATTCGCTCTTTTCTAAAAGTATTGTTTGTATATGGCCTATTTACCTTGGCGGCAACAAAATCGAACGCCCAGGTAGCCATTCAGGCAGGTGCTAATTTTTGTAATGTAAAAAGTGATGTTTTGCTTGGAAACCAAAATTCAATCGAAGCTTATCATTTCGGGTTTGGCATTCAGTACTTTCCTGTAAAGAATTTTAGCAAATTATCGCTTATTAACGAGTTTATTTTTACACAAAAAGGCTATCAGCAGAATTTCAGTAACGATTATTTTTTTCGTTTTAATTACCTGGCATTCCCTATTTTGGTGAATTATTCACCTGTTCCGTTTCTGTCGTTGCAGGGAGGAGTTGAATTAAGTACATTATTATCGACCAACATAAAACAAGGCATGAAAACCTATAATCATTTTGACTCTGGTTTGGTAGCAGGAATTAGTGCCTTCGACAACCGAAGATTCAGCATTTATTCGCGCGTAACCTACGGGTTAAGTCCCATGCTGAATTATGTTTTAATTGATGAGATGGGAAACTTTCACGGGAAAATGAAGGATTTACACAATGTTTGCTTTTCGTTGGGAATTAAATTCAAATTGTTAAATGAGAAAATCATTTTACATAAATAGTATTTTAATTGGCTGGATTGCTGTTACCATCATTGCATGCGACGGCGTATTTGTTCCCGATCCTGTCGATCCTCGTCTTCCTAAATATACAGAAAGCGGGAATAATGTAGCCGGAGCTTTTGTAAACGACAAAATTTGGGAGTCGGTTCAAACGTGGGGGCTTTATGGTTATATAAACACGCCTTCTTTTTATGTATGGCCGGAAGAGGATAGTGTCGTTATCCGTTTTTCAGGAGACACCGGGAATAAAAGTGCATGGCTCGAATTTCATTTAAAGAATCTTGGTATAACCGATTTTGAAGACTTACCGCTGTTAAAGGGGGTAAAAACAGAACTTGATGGCGCTGAGAATACGGGTTATTATATTGAAGAATGTGATCCGGATTCGTATAAATATAAAGGAATTGGCCAATTGTACATTAAAAACATACAAATAAACGATTCCCTTACTATGGCAATTTTTTCGGGAACTTTTGGTTTTACCGCAACCGATTCTGTCGGGAATAGCACTAAAATCTCATATGGAAGATTTGATTACCGGTTGAAAAAAGATTATCATTTTTTTAAAAATTGAAATATCTGCTTACTTTTTTTATATACTTTTCATATTCTTCCTTGTACACTTCTAGCATAAATTTTTCTTCACGCAGAATGAAAGAATGAATGCCAACCAAAACAAGCAGGGCAAATCCAACGAAAAACATTGTTGGAAAAATCAACGTAATTCCAATAAAATAAATATCAAGTGAAAGAAAAAACGGGTTACGGGAAATAGAAAATACGCCTTTTGTAACCAGTTTCCCGTGGTTATTTTTATCTAAACCAAAACGCAACGAGGTATTAAAATGAATGAGTGTTACTGCCAAAAGAATCAGAGAAAAAATAATTATCACACTACCTGAAATTTTCAGAAAAATATTTTCAAAAATATCGTTGGTTAGTATTTCGGGAAGAATAGAAAAGGAGAGTTGAAATGCTGGTTTTATGATTTCAACAAACCAGAGCAAAAAAATGATAACAAAAACAGGGAAA
The DNA here is from genome assembly GCF_022267315.1 of Maribellus maritimus. Lineage (GTDB taxonomy): Bacteria > Bacteroidota > Bacteroidia > Bacteroidales > Prolixibacteraceae > Draconibacterium > Draconibacterium maritimum. The sequence continues at coordinate 10,746 of NZ_JAIKLE010000006.1, read as the reverse complement.
AGGAACATTGCTGTTTTGTTCTTTTTCCCATCTTTTGAGCTTACCTGAACTCCCTGCTTTTTCAGCATCAGAATTCGTCCCGCTAACATTCCGGCAAGAACCCAAAAACTGACAAATGGTAGACTGTCGAAAAAAATCATTTTGGCCGATAATCATTGATTTTCGGCTAAGTTAATGAGGTTTATTTAAAAATGAACTTAAATCCTACCGAAACAATATTTGCTCTTAACCCATCGCTTCGCTCATAATGACTATATTTTATATTTGCATTTTTTAAACCCAGCCTGCTAATTTTAAAATCGTTAAAAATATCATTGTAATTCAGGGCAACACTATACTGATTACTGTTAAATTTCGCCAGGTCAGGATCGGAAGTATAATATTGTTCAGTTGACAAATGCGTTTCGTAGGGCGAATAATACTTCACCGCGTTTTGTGTGTAAAACCTGTACGATGGCGTAATTGAAAATTTTGGCCCAAACCGGACAGGCAAATCAATGTTTGCAGTATGAGCTTCTAATCCCCAGTCGTCGGTATAATACCGGTAATATGTTCTCAACACAAATGTTTCGTTGATGTAATAATTCACCCTCGCCCCAATTGGAATTTTAAATCGAGTTGACGGCAGACGCTCAATATCATCTGCCAGTTGGTAAACACCGCGGTTTTGTGGTGTTGTATAAACCGGAATATAATTAGCTTCACCAATATAGTAATTCGCTTTATCGGCAAAATAAATCCGGTGATAAGGTGTGGAAAGCAAACCCTCCTGTTTTACCAGATCGAAAAATAAAGCGGCCTGCAAGCGTTTACTCAAAATTTGAGACAGAAAAAATGACACAGAATATGAATTGCGTTCCTTATTTGTAAATGCAGTAAAATCATCGGGATGATAATTTGCAGAGATCGTTCCGTTCTGACTAATTACATCGACACCCGAAAAATATCCCTGATTTAAAAAGTTATTGCCATAAATAGCATATTCATGAAGTTCGGTGGGGTAAATAGGTTTCCATTGGTCAAGATACACTGTTCCTTTTAAGCCCAGTTCGGTATTTTTTTCATTAAATAAACCCGTTATGTTGCCACCAAAACCAACCGAGGTGTAATCGTATTCATTTGAAAAAGAAACATTGGAACCCCAGATAAAATTCCTCGAATCGGAACTGTGGCTGTAATCAATATGTAAAGAAATCAGTTCATCGCTTCGTGAGGCTCCTGATGAAGCAAGCCAGGGCGTCCCGGTAGGAGTACCGGAAGTACCGGGTTGAAAATCATCATTATCTTCTTCTTCTTCGTGCTCGTCATCATCATCATCTTCCCCACCACGTGATGCCCCGCTGCTGTTGAACGGATTTATGTTACTCGAAGAAGCAGAAGTGTAAGCCGAAATTCCTGCATCAATGGTTAACACGTCATCATCATTCAAAGGCAGACTGATTACAATTGTAGGTGTTCCGTCGGTCAGTTTTTCAGTTCCCACTCCCCCGCCAACTGCAGAATGCTCTCCATCTTGCTGATAAAGACTCATTAAAAAATCAACCTCTGCGTTTTCGAGTACTTTTTTCTTGTACACTTTTGTCGAATCCTGATTTTGCGCCAAACACAGCACAAAACCTCCAAAAACAAAAAGGACCGTGAATAATATTTTTTTCATAACAAAATACTAATTACAACCACAGCCGCCGCCGGTTTTTCCACCGTTCGCACCGGCAGCTCCTTCGCGGTAAACCTGAAAATTTGTTTCAAAACGTTCGTTTGAATTTGCGGCCAATTTCATATCGGCATCATTAACATAAACCTTTTCATACTCTTTTACTGTTGCACAGGATGTCAGTAAAAAAAGAGTAAAAAGGATTGGAACAATTTTTTTCATTTTGTTGAATTTAATTTTATGTTTTCTGAATTATAGATTTTTCCCTGATCATCGACAATGACGCATTCTACACCCGGCAATTGATTAATAAAATCCAGGCCTGTTTCTTTTCCCATTACAAAAACAGAGGTGGCCAAAGCATCTGCCAGTTCGGCTTTTGGAGCAAAAATACTAACGCTGGTGAGCCCACTTACCGGCCATCCTGTTCTCGGGTCGATGATATGAGTATATTTTATCCCGTTGAATTCGACATATTTCTCGTAATTCCCCGAAGTAACCACAGAACTGTTATCAAGAGGAAACCAGGAAAATACCTTGTTTTTATTCAACGGGTTGGTTATTCCCACCATCCAGGGAGTTTTGTCGGGTTGTATTCCCCAGGTAGTTAAGTCGCCTGAAGCATTGATGATTCCTGCTTTCACGCCTTTTGAAATTAAAAGTTGTTTGGCTTTATCGGCTGCATAACCTTTGCCAAGTGCCCCAAAACCGATTCGCATTCCTTTGTTTTTCAGAAACACCGTTTGATTTTTCGGGTCAAGGATAATATTTTTGTAACCGACTTTTGAAACAGAAGCAGCTACTTCTTCTTTAGTTGGTCGTTCCTTCATCGAACCGTCAAATTTCCAAATCCGGTCCATTGAAGCATAACTAATATCGAAAGCTCCGCTGGTAAGTTCCGAAATTTTGATGGCGCGGCCAATTAAATCACATAATTCCTTATCTACCGTTACAGGCTGAATACCAGCATTCTCTACAATTTTTGCTGTCTCAGAAAGAGTATCCCACGAGGAAATCATCTTCTCAATCCGGCTTATTTCAGCAACTGCCAAATCAATATATTTATTTCCTTTGGTTTCACTATCAGCTACCACCGTAATATCAAAACGGCTTCCCATTAATTTCAAAACCCTGGTATATTTTTCCTGAGACGAAAGAAGAACCGGAAAAAGGAAAAACACCAAATAAAAGAAAGGTTTCACAACCAATTACTTTTCAAATGAATGTAACATTACAATGTAATCCTTCGGGCTAACATTTTTATAGCCTGTTGTTCCGAGCACATTCCCATTTTTATCAAGAACTTCAACCATGGGGAAAAGACCTTTTTTGTTGTAGGTCTCCGCTAAACGATTATTCTGCTCCTGCTGTTCTTTCGAAAGCTTGTTGGCTTTCCGTTTTGGAAAATCGGCCCGAAGCAAAACAAAATGCTCTTCTGAATCTTTTATAAAATCCTTTGACTCCCAAATTTCTTTTTCCAGTTTCATACACGGAATACACCAGTCGGAGCCAGAAAAAACAAGCAAAATATTTTTCCCCTCTTCAGAAGCTCGCTTTTTTGCTGTTTCAAAATTGGTTTCCCATTTCTGGGCATGGATAGTGCTTACAACAAAAATTGCAGAAGCAATCAAAATTAACTTTTTCACACTGTTTCTATTTAAATTAAACTTCAGTTCAATTATAAAAAGTGGTCATTTGTTGTAGTTGAATCAGCTAAAAAACGAATCAATTGTTATTTTGTTATTCACAATTGGGTAAAAAGATGATTTTTTCTTTTATTTTAAACTAAATTAACAAAATATACAAGAAGAAATAATATTGTCAACGTTACCCAACCCTTGGAGCTGCAGACAGACAAATTTTCAAAAATTTAAGAACCCGCTCGTTTCTGAAATTACAGTTTGAGTAATCAATCCCACCAACTTCTGGTTGAAACGGCAAATTTACCACCACCTGTAAATACCAATGTTAGGCCACCTAAAAAGAAAAGTCCGAGTGTTTCAATGGCCCAGGTTCCTCTTTCGGTAAGTGCAAAAATATCGTTTGGATGGGCAAGTAAAGCCGCAACAAGCATATTAAATGAGAATACCATCGCTGCAAGTCGCGTTCGATATCCCACAATCATTAACAAAGGTGCTATCACCTCTCCTACATAAACCCCATAAGCAATAAAACCAGGCAAGCCTTTTTCAATTAAACTGTTTGATATTCCTTCCACGCCATTAACAACTTTGCCATATCCATGCAAAATCATTAATATCCCCATTGTTAGTCTCAAAATCAGCAGTCCGGTGCTGTATCCCTGTCGTGAACTCATTTTATTTGTTTTTTGTATTTAAAAATAAAAACATAAAAAGCTGCTAAAGGTTCTCAAGCCACTCTTCCAAAAGATCGATTGATTTTATCATTTTTGGGCAATAGCTTTTTAAAAATTCATTATCAATTGGTTTATCCTTAAAATCGTTCATTGCTTTATCCAAAACCATTTCGCCATCAAAATCAACGTAAGCCATCCGACAGGTTAATTCTTCTGGTTGGCGGCCAAAATCCATTCCGGGTAAAAATGCAACTCCGGTATCTTTGAGCACCGCCTCACATAATTCAAACGAAGTTAAAATGCCTTTTGAAGCCAGTTTTTCACGATAAAAGTTAAAATTCGGAAATAAATAAAATCCGCCTTTTGGAGAAGGTAATGTAATATTGATCGCCCGTAAACGATCGGTCATATAATTTCCAAGTGCTTTCAAAATTTTCCGCGAATAAACCAAATACTCATCAATCTCTTTATGCTCCTCAAACGCCGTAATCGCCGCATACTGAATTGGTGCACTTGTTGATGTAAATGTTTCTGAAGCTACAATAGCCATAGCATTTTGCAGCCAGCGTAAATTTTCAGGAAAGGTAAAAGTTCCCAACCGCCAACCACCTGCACCGGCCCATTTGCTTAATCCGCTGCTAATAATTGTCCCTTCAGGATAGTATCGAGATATGGAAATATGGTTCCCTTCATGATCGAGCAAACCATAAATTTCATCGGATATCAAAATCAGGTTGTATTTCCGTGCCACTTCAGCCAATTTTTTTAACCGTTCTTCCGGATAAGTTGAACCCGTTGGATTGGAAGGATAATTCAGAATAACAACTCTCGGGCGGTCGGGATCAGAACGGCAAATCAAATCCAGTTTTTCGGGACTCAGCCGCCAGTTACTTACTTCCGATGTGGGAACCCATGTAACATGGCGCCCCGCTATTCTGGCCTGTGGAGAATAGGAAACCCAACTCGGTGTAGGAATTATTAACTCGCCGTAATACACCAGTTGCAAAATAAAAATCAGTTCTTTTGAACCCGGACCAATCATAATGTCCTCCGGCGAACAGAGTGTGCCTTCGTGCCGGTAATTAAAAGCCGCTATGGCTTCGCGCAGTTTCATCAAACCTTTTACAGGCAGGTAATCCTTTTGATATGCATTTCGTTGTAAAGCTTCCTGAACAATTTTTGGCACCGGAAAAGGAGATTGACCTAATCCAAGCTTATAAACTTTTTTTCCCTGTTGAATCAACTCGTTACTGCGTTCATTAATAACCAGTGTTGCCGATTGGCTTAATCCGCGAACATTCAAATTCAGGTTAACAAAGTGGTTGCTTTTACGAATTTCTCCCATAATTTTGAAATATTAGTTTCTGCACAAATACAAATTAAGCAACCTATTACTTTTATCCCATTCTATTTTGTATTTTTTCAAAAAATTAACCATAAAATATTTTTTGGTATAATTGTTTCTGAAAACATTGAATATTAGAATATTCGGCAAGTTTTTTGTATCCTACTTTGCATTACTAATAAAACTATGAGCTACCAAATTTATCAAACCTATACACCGGCAGTCTCTTTTGGAAAAATGAATTTGCTTTTTCTTTTTACTCTTTTCTCAATATTTGCATCCTCTCAAAATCCATTCGAAACTTCTCAAAACAACCTCTCCATTGATATGCTTATGAGTACAGAGATCAATACGTTGAAAAAAGGAAACCTTAAAAGTTTACGAGTTAAATATCTGTTTGTTCCCAAAAGTGACGAAAGACAAAAAGTAATTTCAATTCATTACCATTCACACCCCGAAGCAGATTTTACCGATATTTTAAAAGGACAGTATACCTGGAAAAAATTACACAGTAATTACTCGGTTTCGTACGACGCCAGAATTAAAACGAACAACTATCTGTATCCTGTTAAAAGCACTCCTTTTCCGGTAATAGATATTCCTGACAGTTTAAAAAACTTCCTGAGATTTGACGATATTATCAATCAAAAAAAAACAATTGAAAAAACAGCCTTGGAACTTGTCAGACATGAAACAGAATTATACAATGCTGTTTTTAATATTGGGTACTGGATTTATGAAAATATAGATTATTTGAGAACAGGTTTTGAAACAATTGAATCAGCGTCCACGGTTTTTAATACAAAATTTGGTGATTGCGATGAAATATCCGTTCTCTATCTTTCCATGCTGCGATCGGTTTATATTCCTTCCCGTCTGGTTTCGGGCATTGCCAAGGGTGAGTTCGGCTTTAATTATCATGCCTGGGTTGAAGTATTTTTTGAAAATACAGGATGGGTTCCTTTTGATGCCACTTTCAGGCAATTCGGATATATTGACCAAAGCCACATTAAATTGGCACAACACCATACCGTTTCAGAAATGTTTTCAACTACGTGGGAATTTCTTCCTTTTTTTGGCGATGTAGAAATAGAAAGTGAAGAATTACCCGTTGTATCGGCTCAGATAACAGCTCAACAAAATGTTTCAACACAAAATTTTACCATTCAAATTTTTCCTTTTACTGAAAAAGTAGGAATATATTCTTCCTATCCCGTTAAAATATTGATAAAAAACAATACTCCTTTTTTTACATCAGAAATGTTCTATTTAAACTACGCTTCCGACGTGGAAATAAATATTGAAAAAGAAAAGTATTTGTTAAATTTTGCTCCTTATGAAACCAAAGAAATCAATTTATACCTAACGTATTCCGGTATAAAATATTCGAATTACCGCTACACATCTTTGTTTAAAGTTTTTAACCGAACGGGAATAAATGACACTACCACAGTAATTTTTTATCCAGGAGCCAAAATAATCTCAGAAAAAATGGCAAACGCAATTCTTGATACATTTTCTGTTCCGAAGGTTGTAGATGAGCACAATAACAATTTTTGACAAGAAATCAGATATCAAAATTTTATTTATTTTTACGGTGTTATTTCAAAAAGAAATCAATGGTTTTAAAACCGCATAAATCGAATTTACCAGGAGCTTACCGCTGTCTTTACAGCTGCCGGATGTTTTATGCTTAGTCTTTTTTCCCAAACAAATCCTTTATCCATTTTTCATTTCTTTCGTATGCTTTAATGGCATATTTATTTTCAAATCATATATTACGAAAATGACTTTCACAAAAATAAAAACCACAAAAACCCCGGAACGCCTGGCTGGTGCAGAAGGGAATTTTTATAATCCGGATAAAAAAACCGAACCGGGAATGAACGAAAGAATCCGTCGTTTACGCAAACAAAGCGTAGAAACACAGGAATCACTTTCCATTGAAAGAGCCTTAATTACCACCAAATTTTATAAAGAAAACGAAGGAAAATATTCGGCACCGGTGATGCGTGCCCTGAATTTTCTGGAAATTTGCAAACAAAAAACCATTTATATCGGCGCTGATGAACTGATTGTTGCAGAACGCGGCCCATCGCCAAAATCGGTTCCCACCTTCCCGGAACTCACCTGCCACAGCGTGGATGATTTTCATGTTTTGAATACCCGCGATCAGCAGCGTTATACCATTTCACAGGAAGATATTGACACCTACGAACATGAAGTTATTCCTTACTGGAAAGGGCGCACCATGCGCGAACGAATTTTTAGCCATGTACCAAAAGAATGGCAGGCTGCCTATGAAGCGGGAGTTTTCACGGAATTTATGGAACAACGTGCTCCCGGACACACTGCGCTCGACGGGAAAATATACCGGAAAGGAATGCTCGATTTCAAAAAAGAAATCAACGAACATATTCAGCGGCTCGATTTTATGAACGACCCGGAAGCCACCGACAAGCTGGAAGAACTAAAAGCGATGGATATTTCGTGCGATGCAGCCATTGTTTTTGCTGAACGCCATGCTGCTTTGGCAGAGGAAATGGTGGAAAAAGAAACCAATCCTAAACGTATTGAGGAATTAAAAAAGATAGCTGAAGTATGTCGTAGGGTACCGGCACATGCCCCGCGAAATGTTTGGGAAGCCATTCAAATGTACTGGTTTGTACATTTGGGAACCGTAACCGAATTGAATGGCTGGGACGCGATGAACCCGGGACATTTTGATCAGCACCTGCAACCTTTTTATGAAAAAGAAGTTGCCGAAGGAACACTTACCCGAGATGAAGCCAAAGAACTCATCAGTTGTTTCTGGATAAAGGTGAACAACCATCCTGCCCCGCCAAAAGTGGGAATTACCGCCCGCGAAAGCGGAACATTTAACGATTTTACCAACATCAATATAGGTGGAGTAAAAGCCGACGGGTCAAATGGAGTAAGTGAAGTTTCCTACATCATGCTTGAAATCATAGAAGATTTGCATATTCTTCAGCCCGGAAACTCGGTGCATATCAGTGCCAAAACACCCGATCATTTTCTGAATGCTGCTTGCAAAGTGATCCGACAGGGACACGGTTATCCTTCCGTTTTTAACCCGGATATTTATATCCAGGAACTGATGCGCCAGGGAAAATCATTACAGGATGCCCGCGAAGGAGGGTGTAGCGGTTGTATCGAAGTAGGCGCTTTTGGAAAAGAAGCCTATTTGCTGACCGGTTATTTAAATGTTCCTAAAGTACTGGAAATTACGCTGAATAACGGGATCGATCCGCTTACCGGGAAGGTGGCAGGGATTCAAACCGGAGATCCCCGTGAATTTAAAAACTATGAAGAATTATATGATGCGTTTTTGAAACAATTAAATTTTGTGGTCGACCAAAAAGTAAGAGTTAGCAACTACATCGACCAGATGTTTGCGAAATATGCACCGGCACCCTTTCTTTCAGTAGTTATCGAAGATTGTATTTCAAAAGGAAAAGATTACTACAACGGAGGACCACGCTACAACACAAGCTATATTCAATGTACCGGCTTAGGTACGATTACCGACAGTCTTTCAGTTCTGAAAAAACATGTTTTTGAGGACAAGACATTTAGCATGGAAATCCTGCTGAATGCCATTTCAAAAAATTACGACGGAGAAGAAGCGCTGCGGCAACGTATCATAAACCGTACGCCATTTTTTGGTAACGATGACGAAATTGCCGATTCTATTGCCTTACGTGTCTACGACGATTTATTGGCTGCCATCGACGGAAAACCCAACGTAAAAGGTGGGCAGTATCATTTAAACATGCTTTCGACCACTTGCCATGTATATTTTGGAAAAGTTTTAGGTGCTACTCCCAACGGACGTTTTTCCGGAAAATCAATTTCCGACGGAACCTCGCCATCACATGGTTGCGATACCCATGGACCTACAAATGTTATCCGTTCGCTGGGAAAACTCGACCAGGTAAAATCGGGTGGAACCTTGCTGAACCTGCGTTTTGTTCCAAGTTTATTAAAACGTGAAAAAGATGTGGAAAAACTGGGGCACCTCATCCGAAGCTATTTTACTTTGGGGGGTCACCACATTCAGTTCAACATTGTGGATACAGCAACACTGCTTGCAGCACAAGCATGCCCGGAAGATTATAAAGATTTGATGGTTCGAATGGCTGGTTACAGCGATTATTTTAACGATATGAATGCTGATCTTCAACAGGAAATCATCGACCGGACAGAAAATGAAGGATTTTAAATTGGATAATTAGCACAGCGTAGTGGTTAATGAGAAAAATTCCAAAAGCCAAAAAACTCAAAACTTAACTGAATGGCTTTGACATTGGATTTTGACTGTTGGGATTTAATTGTTTTTTGGAATTTGCATTTTGATGCTTCCATTCTTATTGTTCACTACTAAAATATCATCACAAAAAATGATTCCATTAATATTTGATGTACGTCGCTACTCTATAAACGACGGCCCTGGTATCCGGATTACTATTTTTATGAAAGGCTGTCCGCTGCGTTGTGCCTGGTGCCACAATCCGGAAAGCCAATCGCCAAAAGTACAGAAGCTATACACGGCTTCGAAATGTATTGGCGCACAGGATTGTATTGAAGTTTGCCCGGAGAATGCGCTGACATTAACCCCGGAAGGTATTATAACCAACGGGGAAAAATGTACACTTTGCGGATTATGCGCCGATGCCTGCCCAACAAAAGCCATCGAAATGTCGGGAAAAATATATGAAACAAACGAGCTTCTAAAAATTATTGAAAAAGAGCGGGTTCACATCGACCAGTCGGGTGGTGGTGTTACTTTTTCTGGTGGCGAACCAACGATGCACCCGGAATTTCTGATAAAAATGCTGGATGCGTGTGGTGAAAAGGGGCTGCACCGTGCGGTGGATACCTGTGGTTTTACTAAAACAGAAACACTGCTTGAAGCTGCCCAACGCACCGACCTTTTTCTTTTCGATTTGAAATTAATGGATCCTGTTCAACATAAAAAATGGACCGGCGTTGACAATCAACTTATTCTTAAAAACCTGAAGTTGTTGGCTGAAACAGGTGCAAACATTAACATTCGTATTCCATTTATAAAAAATGTAAATACCGATGAAAACGAGATAAAAAAAATGGCTGAGTTTATTTCAGAATTACCGGGTGATAAGCCAATGATTAACCTTTTACCGTACCACAATATTGCTACCGGAAAATACCAAAAGCTGGAACTGGATTACAATGCCGGTGAAATGGATGAACCTTCAGAGCAGGAAATTCAAAAAGCAATTGAGATATTTAATTCTTTCAGTTTGGAAGTTGAAGTTGGGGGTTAAAAATAAAAGAGGCTGTCCCAAAAGTCTGATTATGTATTTGAAGAGTTGAGTATTTGAAAAATTTCTCAGATACCTACCCGAATACAAAATCCTTTTTGGACAG
>NZ_JAIKLE010000069.1 GCF_022267315.1 Maribellus maritimus | reverse complement strand
TCAAGTTCTTTTAAATCCTCTTTTATATTGAATTTGCTTTGTCTTCCCATGCTTCAAAGATAATACAGCGGCACTATATACTCAAATTGGTATTATTTCCTTTCCGGATTGTTTGAGTCGGGTGAAAATAAAAAACCAGTAGAAGTTTTGAATTAAGAATTTCCGGTATGACCTTGCACACCGGGAATAATTTAAGCCGTATTAACGCAGTAAAAATCCAAACGTACAAAATAGTATACTTTTTTCGCTGCACTTTGGATAAAAGGATCTTTAATAACCCGCAAAAGTTTATCCTTTTGAAAATTCCTTATCAAAATGATAGGGATTCTTAGCACTTCAATAAATTCAAAGGCCAATAAATCAATATGTTAACATCAAAACCAATTACTGGCACCTGCTTTGGATTAAAGACAACGAAGTCTTAAATACAAAAACAAACTAAAACACAAGTAATAAAAGTGATTTAGAACTGGAAACAATTAATTATTAATTTAAAAATTCAAAAAGTTATGAAGACAAAAGTTTTAAGTTTAGTTACCTTGTTAATGTTGAGTGTTGTAACAGTTTTTGCTGCCGAAAAAACAGAAACGTTTGAAGTAAAAGGCGGTGATTGTGAAGAATGTAAAACACATATTGAAAGCACAACCACCGGAGTTGAAGGAGTAACATCTGCTGAGTGGGATGTAGAAACAAAAAAACTCACCGTTGTATTCGACGACGAAGTAACCACCCTTGACAGTATCGAAATGGCCATCGCTCAGGCAGGAAACGACACTCCCAATTACAAAGCACCTGAAGAAGCCTATTCGGCATTACCGGAATGCTGCCAGTATGAAAAAGAGGAGTAAAAACTGCCCCTTAATTTATACCGTCAAACAATTGCAGACTGTTTAATTAAGAGGTAAAAGTAAAACCAACTCAAAAATCAAAAGAGGTTATCTTTTTGAAAACAAATTTATCAAATTGATATACCTCTTATTTTTATCACAAAACTCAAACATTTAACAAAGAGCAGATTACCTTACATTCAATTTGCTGCTAACTTCGAACAGAAGCAATAATTAGCAAATATTCAGGTTAACTTAAAAAGGAAAACTGAATGTGTTATTAAACTTAATTGTGATGAAAACAAAAGTAATTGTTTTTATAGGTAGTTTTTTAACGGTTTTTGCCGAAAACAAAACCGAGACGTTTATAGTAAAAGGTGGCAATTGTGATGAATGTAAAATTCACATAGAGAAAGCGGCGCTTTCAGTTCCCGGTGTATCAATAGTTGATTGGGATAGAGAAAGTAAAGATTTACAGGTGGTTTTCGATGATACCAAAACCGATGTAGATACCATCCAGAAAGCTATTGCAAAAAGAGGAAATGATACGCCAAACCACAAAGCAAATGAAGAAGCTTATAACGAGCTTCCTCCATGTTGCAAATACGAATAAGACTCGTTTTGTAATGAAAAAAACAGGGCTGCTTAATTCAGCCCTGTTTAACTACAAAGCCTTTTAAACCAACATTTATAAATGATTTAAAATGATTAAAATGGATAAAAAATCAGATGGTTCAAAAGGTGAATCTAAAAGCTCAGTGGCAAAACAAAAAACCGTACAGATACAAGTAAAAATGGTTTGCAAGGGATGTTGCAAGTACATTGAAAGACTGATACTTGCGATTGAGGGTACTGTGTTTGCCCATTGCAACTACAAATACAATTTGGTGGAAATATGTTTTAATCCGATAAAAACCAACCAGAACGAAATTGAAAAGAGTATTTCTGAAGGGGGATATGATACGTTGAATTATAAACGAAAAATAGAATTTTACAGAGATAAACCTAAATGTTGCGAATATCGCGATGAGTTGAATAAAGATGATGATTTCAGAGCATAGAGCTGATGACTGGAATAAACCTCGCGCAAAAAATATACTATTTCTAAAAAAGAAAAGGGCAACCCGTGAGTGGAGGGCTACCCAATTTTAACGAAAACTAATTTTCAGTAAGCTGTCCCAGTAAAATTTTTAATAAATATTTTTCAGGAACAAGAAAATGCCTTAACAAAAAGAAATTGTCGCCGGGCAAAACCAAACTTACACTTCTCATTCTGGAATACGACTGCGGATAAAAATTCTGCCAGTCGCTCACATATACCGCAGTTGGATTGGCCGATTCAACATACTCTGTTATAAAAAGAACAACCTTGCTATTACGCATAAATACTTTGATGCTGCTCCCCGAGAACAACTCTGAATATAAAGAAATAACATACTGTCCTTGTTGCGTTTCTTCAAGAAAATCCACAATCTTTATTTCGTCAGACAGTTCCTGGTTTCCAAACTGTATTCGCGCCAGGTTTGATTTATGTTCCGGAGCAAAACTATTTATCATCGTTTTCATATTATTCTGATTTTAAAATTTTACAATATATTTTGCAGAATGTGCTTTTGAAATATTTCCCTGAAACAGGAAATTCTGCTTTTACGTAGCATTCTACGATTGATGTTTATGAAAAGTGAGCCGCCCTGAACTGCCAGCCAGAAGATGACGGTAGTTTTTAAGCTGCAAATTCCCCATAAAACCTCAGACTTGTGAAAACGATGGAGGAGGGAGATCGATAAGCAAATATTGAAACGAATCTGTAAAAAAGAGCGATAAAAAAACAGGTACGTTTTTTACCTTGTATATTGGTGAATGAATATCCGGTGCAGCATTTTCAAAAAATAAGTAGGGACCGTTAAAATCGTTTAAGTCCTGTTCGTCGCATAAAGCTGTTTTTAAATAAACAGAATTTTGAATCCCTGAATCAAAAATAGAAATCCCATCTATTTTCCTTTTTTTATCAATATCTTCTCCTGCCTCGCTTTGAAAAGCAAAAACCAATAGAACCAATATTGACAATAATATTTTCATGAATTTTCTGTTACCGGAATTAAAGGTAATGGTTTAAATGCGCCGTTGTTCCCTGATTACGTTAATTGAAGTTAAACCAACGATTAATAAAAGTTAAAAGTATCTTTTAAAATAATCGTCAACCCATCTTTGAGCTTCAGTTATAGTTGTATACTTTTTAATCTCCAAATCGGGGCACCCGGAAATCATAGCTGAAAGACTCCTTCCAGACTCCTGACGAAACAAGCACAACACTTTTTTGCCTGCTTCGATGGCTCGTCCAATTTCGTAGCCCACTCCCATTGAAACAATAGTAACTTCGGCAACTAAAACATCAGCCGACTGAAGCCAATCCACGTCACGGTTATGAATAAATTGATCACTAGGGCCGTCATCGCCAATACTTGTGAGAGTTGGATTTCCCACATGTTCAGTTAAAACCTCTCCATAATTTTTTAAAAACTCTATTATCTCAAGATACAACGCAGCGTCTTCTCTTCCGCCCCGAATAGAACCGGCAAAATAAATTTTCATCATTTCCCTTTTGAAACCTCACTTATTATTTCTTTCGCAACCGTCGGATTTGTTCCACCTCCTTCCACAACAACTCTTGTGCGCGGCAAACTTTCAGGGTAATTTTTCTGAATAAATTCGATGAGTTTTTCCCGAATAAAAACCCGTAAATCCCAGGCGGTTGGCGAATCCTTGGCACTCATCAATGCACGAATTTCCACGCCATACTCTTTGGCATCGGTAACCTGAAGTACATTTACTTTTTTATTCCACAAAGGAGTGCTTTCCAGAAGGCGTGTCAGCTCTTTTCGCAAGGCATCAAACGAAACATGGTAATCGGTGTAAACAAAAACAGTCCCCAAAATTTCAGCTGAGGTGCGCGTCCAATTCTGAAAAGGTTTTTCAAAAAAGTAAGTAGTTGGAACAATCAGGCGTCGTAAATCCCAGATCTTTACTACGACGTAAGTTAATGTAATCTCCTCAATTCGGCCCCATTCGTTCTCTATAATCACAACATCGTCAATTCGGATTGGTTGTGTTATTGCAATTTGAAAGCCGGCAATTACAGCAGCAATAATTCGTTGCGCAGCAAAACCAATTATAATACCTGCAACTCCCGCAGAGGCAAACAAACTTATCCCCAAACGTTTTACATCATCAAACATCATCAGGATGAGCCCTATAGAAATAATTATGACCAAAAAGACAATAATTTTCTCCAGTATATTGAACTGTGTTTGAAATTTTCGCGACCGGAGATTGTCTTCTTTTTCAAGATCAAGATGTTCAACAAAGATTCTTTTAAATGTTCTGATTCCTGCAATGAGCAACCAGGCAAAACTTACGATTAAGAGTACCGAACCTAAGGTCTGAATAATTTCAAGATCATCCGCATTAAACCAGTCGTATTTCCCAATAAAATATTTAAAAAAAACTGATACCAGTAATAAAAATACAGGCAGGATAAATCGTTTAATATGGCGCATCTCTTTTTGTTTTTTTGTTGTTACAGAAAAACTTTTCATATCAATCGAACAGCTAACAGGAAAGGTTGTTGAGTAACAACATTATTTTTGTCCCGGATTCGATTTAATATGCACATCGCGTTGAGGAAACGGAATTTGAACGCCGTATTTTCGAAACTCGTCATCGATGGCATATCTCAATTCACTTTTAATATTTTCTACCCAAAAAGTTTGCATTACCCAAAAATACACCTGAAACTCAAGCGCAGAATCACCAAAGTTATTAAACCGGACGAAAGGCTTTGGGTTTGCCGAAATATTTTTGTTTTCGTGGGCACAATCCAGCAAAATTTTTGTCACCAGCTTTGTGTCTGAACCATAAGCAACTCCCACTTCAACCGAAAAACGGGTGTTATAATCCATCTGGCTCCAGTTTATAATTTTATCATTTACAAACTGAGAATTTGGTACAACCAGAATGATATCCTCCCGGGTTTTTAATTTTGATGTTCTCAATCCGATGTGAATAACCTTGCCAACAGTTCCATCTTCCAGCTGAATAATATCGTTTATTTGCAGGTTTCGCTCAAAAAGAAGTACAAGCCCTGATGCAAGGTCACTAAATAACTGCTGGATACCAAAACCCACCCCAACCAAAAGAGCGGTAATACTGGCCAGTAAAACCGAAACCTTTACCCCCGATGTCTCAAGAAGTAAGACAATTACAATGACCCAAATGACATATCTGAGTATCAGATAAATCGACCAGTATGAGCGGCGTTCCTCCTCATTTCTGCCAATAAATCCTTTAAAAATGCTTCGAATTATTTTTAATCCGACAAAGGTGAATAAAAGAATTATTAAAACGATTACAATACTGTCAACAGTAATAATTATGTCTCCATGCTTCCAAATTTGAAGCTTCAGAAATTCCTTGATTGTCATAGCCGGAAATAAAAATTAAAAACAAAATAACAAGTTAGTAAATTTCGTAAAAGTTACTTCTGTTCGCTTGTAATATCTGTGTTTTTTTGCGCAGGAAGTAAATAAAAAAGGGCAAATTCAAATTCACCCTTTCCACCTTTTTAATAATTAAATTA
Source organism: Maribellus maritimus (assembly GCF_022267315.1). Lineage (GTDB taxonomy): Bacteria > Bacteroidota > Bacteroidia > Bacteroidales > Prolixibacteraceae > Draconibacterium > Draconibacterium maritimum. The sequence goes on along the minus strand of NZ_JAIKLE010000069.1, from coordinate 7,342 downwards.
TCAGCTTTTGTTAAGCTGTTCTTCCTAAATAATGTAGTGTGTCCTTAACATTAACAAAATTTCCCAGTTCCTGATCATTGACCGAAATATTAAAAATCCCTTCCAGATAGTAGGTAAAAATCGTCCAGTCAACATTGTCAAATTTCAGGTCTTCATCAAAAGATGCATTTAGAGTGATGTCTTTTTTCTGTACTCCGGTTTTCCGAAGCACTCGATAGAGATTTCTTCTAATTGACTTATCTTCCATGTTTTTCATGTTTTCTTTCTACAAAAATAAAAAATCGAACAAACGACTTCAAGGGTCAAATATACAAATAATCAGCATATTGCAGACTACTTTAACAGAAATTAACCGGTTTTTACATTGGGTTAATATAAAAAACTGATAAAAATCAGAAAATCTGCCACTTACACTTTGTTATCAGAACGTAACAAACTAAAAACTTCTAAATCGAAGAATTTATTGTTATGTTTCTCTCCTGCGCGCTCAATTCCTTCAAACCGAAAGCCAAGCCTTCTTGGAATTGCTGCACTTTTTGTGTTTCCAACAGCCACCTTTATTTGGATTCGGTTGAGTTTTAGTTTTTGATAGGAGTAAGAAATTAATTTCCTAACACAAGAAGTAATAATCCCCTTCCCCTGCATCTCTTTTATCAGCCAATATCCAATTTCTGTCTTTCGGTTAATCCAGTCAGTATCTTTAAAACCAATAAGACCGCCAAATTTCCCATCAACAAAAATGCCAAAAATTTCATCCTTTTTCCGGCTTTCATTCTGCACGGTTATGCTCTGAATAAATGACACCGTGTCGGAAAGCTCAAGCGTAAAATCCACAAATGGCAACCAGGTTCGTAAATAATCCCGATTTTTGTCGATGGCTGAAAAGACATCCTGAGCCATTGAAAGTTTTAATGCTTCCAAACAAACATGATCGCTTACAACAAGGCTTTCCATCAGTTATTTATAGTTTTTAAATCGATTAAAAAAATCTGTTGAACATATGTAGCTGTTCGTTCACACGAAATCAGTAGTGAATCGTTTCCTGTAAAACAGATACCTTCCGTTTGAGCTGAAAATATATCGTCCAGTTCCATATAAATTTCCGTGCCTCCAAAAAAACCATTCTCAGTAATATCAGAAAAGACCCATACAATCGGTTTAAAATCTTTGTATCCTACCATGGCCAAAGTCTTTTGGTCGGGACTGATATCTGCCCCGGTTACCAAGCCGTTTACATTAAATGTGTCGGTTAAAGTTAACAAATACTCACCCTCTGTTTTTGGTATTTTATAAACCGATGTCGTTTCGTTAACCCAGTCTTTTGTGAAAATTATAAGCTCACCATTAAAATCAGTAATCGCCTCACAATCAAAAGAATTGCTAAGTGGCTGATAATTAAAATCGGTCTGCTCCTTGTACGAAAATTTTATTTCTACAGCTTCTACTGTATCCATTGAATCAATATCGCCCTTTTTTATTTTATATATCTTCAGATTTTTCCTTACACCATTGTTATTCCCAAAATCTCCAATATAAATATGCTTGTCATCCTGGGCAATGTCTTCCCAATCAACATTCATCGCATTCTCAACCGCAACTTCTCTTTTAATTTCACCGGAAGAGTCCAACCCAAAAAGTTTATTCTCACCTCCGCTGTCGTTAAATGTCCATAAAAGATTATTGTACAAAACTAAACCTGAACTTTCTTCAACCCGCAAGGGAATTTCAGCAATAAATGACTGGGGGACAACCTTTAAAACAGTTTTTTTATTCTTGTCTTCGGGCTTTTCGGAAACACTGTTACTTTCTGTTGAGCAGGAAATGAAGTACATTAAAAGAAAGAGCATGGACAAAATTTTCTTCATCTTTTTATCTTTACAACAGTTTTTAAAATTTTTGTTCAAATTAAGTAAAATTTAGAAGAATGAACCGATTCCTCCTATTTATAACCGTGACTCTTATCATTTCTTTATTATCATGCGCCAACGACACAAAAAAAGAAGATGATTTGGTATTAATAAAAACTGATTTTGGTAACATTAAAGTTAAATTGTATAGTGACACTCCAAAGCATAAAGAAAATTTTCTAAAGCTGGCAAACGAGGGTTTTTACAACGGGTTACTTTTTCACAGGGTCATTAATCATTTTATGATTCAGGGTGGAGATCCTGAGTCAAAAAATGCAGAAGCAGGCGCACGGTTGGGTGGTGGTTCACCGGGCTACACAGTTGATGCTGAGTTTTTACCCGAAAAATATTCTCACAAAAAAGGTGCTCTGGCAGCAGCAAGGAGAGGTGGACCTTCAAATCCTGAAAAGCAATCCAGCGGCTCGCAATTTTATATTGTGCATGGCGAAATTTTTACTCCCGGGAAGTTGGATACCATGGAAATGATGATTTCGGGAAAACAAAAAAACGAAATTCTGAAAAAATGTTTTGAAGCTGCTAACGATGAGTTGCAAAAATACAGAGCGGACAATAACCCGGAAGGTTTTAATATAAGAGTTGCTGAAATAAGAGAAGAGGCTGACAGTATTTTTGAGGCTTCGGCTGAAAAATTTAAATTTACTGATGCCCAGCGCGAAGCTTATACAACTATCGGAGGATATCCTTCGTTGGATGGAGAATACACTGTTTTTGGCGAGGTTGTGGAAGGATTGGATGTACTTGACAAAATTGCTGCAGTTGAAACCGACAAGAACAACAGACCTTTAACAGATATAAAAATGGAGATGGAATTGGTAAAATAAATTATGGTACGAGTTTTAATATTCATTGTTTTTTTCATTTATTCATTTCAAAGTTACAGTCAGGCAAAAATTGTGGAGATATCCACAAATATGGGGAGCATGAAGTTTAAACTATACGACGATACCCCAAAACACCGCGATGCTTTTATTGAACTGGCCAAAGAAGGATATTACAATGAAACTCTTTTCTACCGGGTAATTCAGGATTTTCTCATCCAGGGTGGTTCAAAAAGCTCAAAAAATGCTTCTCCCGGGAAACGGATAGGCTACGGAGACCCTGATAAAACTGTTGATGACGAAATTCTTTCAAATCATTTTCATAAAAAGGGAGCTTTGTGCGCACCGCGTCAACCCGACGAAGTTAATCCCTACAAACAGTCTGACATTTCGCAATTTTTTATCATCAAAGGCAGGGTTCATACCGAGGGCGAACTGGATACTATGGAAATGGCTGTCAATAGGCCAATAAGAAACAAAATTGTACAGCAATACATGAACCCGGAAGTGCGAGAAAGACTCAAACAATTAAAAGAAGAAAAAAAAGTTGACGAGTTCAGAAAAATTGCTGCCGATATAAAAAAGAACATCGAAACAGAATATAACCTTGATACTGATGTTCTGGAATTTTCAGAAGAACAAAGAAAAGCCTATACAACTGTTGGAGGCTATCCCGATTTGGATGGAAAGTACACAGTTTTTGGCGAATGTATTTCGGGATTTGAAACCATCGATAAAATTTCGGCATTAAAAACTGATAAAAATAACCGCCCGTTTACCGATGTTAAAATAACAGTTAGAGTACTGAGCGAATAATATGAAAAATCTTGTCACATCCCTTTTTATTTTACTGATATTGCTTTCCTGCAACTCACAAAAGAAAAAAACTGCCGACAAACCGGAGCCTCAAAAACAGACTCAGATTGAAAACAACGAAGATGCAGTCTGGAAGAAAATTTTGTATTCAGTGGTAAATATTGATACTTACGACGAAAACAGAATCTTAGAATCAGGACAAGGATTTTTTATCGCTGAAGATTTAATTGCAACAAAATACTCTTTGGTTAATCAGGCCAATAAAGTATGGGTTAGTCCCTTTGACGAAGACAAAAAGTACCTGGCTGACAAATATGTTGCTGTTGACAGAATTAACGATATAATTATTTTGAAAATTGACAGCCTCAAACGAAACCCCATCGAACTTTTTGGAGGAAATGTACCCAATTCAGCAAAAACGCTTTATATTTCTTCAAACTCCGGAAAAACACTTCATCTCTTCACCGGGAAAGTATTAAACCTCACCACCTTGCAAGGTTCTAATGTATACAGGATTACCAACCGGATACGAAAATCGATTTTTGGCACGCCAATTTTTGTTTCCAACCATAAGGCAATTGGAATTGCATTTGCCGCAGTGGATAACTTTGAGATGCAAAGCTTTGTTATTCCGTCAACATATATTGCTAACTTGCTAAAAAATAAAAATGCGCCTGTAACTTTGGAATCATTACGGTCGCATTCAAATAAAGAAATTGCTGCGGAAAACATGAAAATCAAAGGACTGGTACTGGAAACCGACATGGGTGATATTACCATTCGGCTTTTTAACGAAACACCCGTGTACCGTGACAATTTTATAAAACTCGCAAAAGAACACTTTTTCGACAGCCTGCTTATCCATCGTGTAATTGCTGATTTTGGCATTCAGAGCGGAGCTGCCGACAGCAGGTACGCCAAAAAAGGAAACTCTGTGGGTTACAAAGGACCGGGTTATACACTCCCGGCGAACATTGTTCCCGGCTTGTATCATCAGCGAGGAATGATTGGCTCTCCAAGAAAACCTGATACCCAAAACCAGCGGAGGCGCTCCGAGGGTTCGCAGTTTTACATCGTTTCCGGCCGGAAATATATTGACGAAGAACTTGATGAGTTAGAAAAGCAAAACAAAATTAAATTTACCGCCGAACAACGAAGAATTTATAAAACCATTGGCGGCGCTCCACATCTCGATGGCAGCTACACTATTTTTGGCGAAGTAACCTCGGGAATGGAAGTGGTAGATAAAATCGTAAAAGTAAAAACCGACACTAACTGGCGCCCGGTGGAAGATATCAGGCTGAAAAATATCAGGATTCTGAAGTAACCGTTTCTCCAAAAATTTCAGCCATTTCCATACCTTTTTTCAGCCACAGCGTTTGTAACCCTGCCTTTTGCGCACTTAAAATGTTGGGTTCCAAATCATCTACAAAGAGGGTTTCTCCAGGGTTAACTCCTGATAGTTCAATCACCTTTTTAAATGATTCCAAATCCGGTTTCCTATCCTGAATTTCATGCGAATAAAAATCTTTTGTAAAAAGTGAGGGAAAATCAATACCATGTTGGTCCTTAAATTCCTTGTGCAGCCTCCGAATATGAATTTCGTTGGTATTGCTAAAAAGATAAACATTAAAACTTTTATTTAACTCCTGAACTACTTTCACACGATTTGCCGGAATTTCCTTAATCATCGCATACCAGGCATCTTCAATCTGTTTGTTGGTTGCAAGCGGATTATTAATAACACGACGAACCTGATTACTAAATTCTTCGGTGGTGACTTTTCCAACTTCCAGCGCATAAAAAACAGGATCCGAATATGCATGCTTTCGATTGATAACTTCATCATTTAATCCTATTTTTTGAAAGGCCTCAATTGAAGCATCAAAATCAAGATTCAGCAATACGTTTCCTAAATCAAAAATGATGTTTTTTATATTTGTAAGGTCGGGATTCATAATTGTATTCTTTAAGGTTTTGCGAATATAAATATTAAAAAACAGTTTTGTGAAAATAAAAAGTAAACAATATCATACTATATGGTTAAAAGAGAATGATCCGCAAATTGTTCAGGTAATCGACCAAAGAAAATTGCCTTTCTCTTTTGAAATCATGGATTTAAAATCTGTTTCAGATGTTTTTTTTGCCATTCGGGAGATGGTTGTACGCGGCGCCCCGCTAATAGGAATTACTGCTGCCTACGGAATGTATCTTGCTTTGTTTGAAACAGAAAAGAAAAATTTTGAAAACAATGTAAAAGAAAAAGCTAAATTGTTAAAGTCAGCCCGACCAACAGCTGTAAATCTGGCTTTTGCAGTGGACGAAATCCTCGGATTTATTCTAAAAGAAAAAAATTCTTCACAAATCATAAAAAAAACGCTGGAGAAAGTTCATTTTCTGAAAACACAGGAAATCCTTTTTAGTGAAAAAATAGGTGAATTTGGATTAGAACTCATTCAAAAAATTTTTAACAAAAAAGGTACACCAGTAAATATCCTGACGCATTGTAATGCCGGCTGGCTGGCTTGTATTGACTGGGGAACCGCAACTGCCCCCATTTATAAAGCTCACCTCAAAGGGATTCCCGTTCATGTGTGGGTAGATGAAACGCGACCAAGAAATCAGGGGGCGCGTTTAACAGCATTCGAACTTTCGGAGGAAGGTGTTCCGCACACTGTTATTGCCGATAATACCGGCGGGCATCTAATGCAACACGGGAAAGTGGATCTGGTGATTGTAGGCAGCGACCGCACAACCATTGGCGGAGATGTGGCCAATAAAATAGGCACCTATCTAAAAGCACTGGCCGCAAACGACAACAATGTTCCTTTTTACGTGGCCCTTCCCTCCTCCACCATCGACTGGAATATTGAAGACGGATTAACAGAAATTCCTATTGAAGAACGCGGCGCAGAAGAAGTTGCGGAAATTGAAGGTGTAAGCAAATCGAAGATAAAAACAGTAAGACTAATTCCTCAAAAAAGTAACGTTGCCAACTACGGGTTTGATGTAACACCTGCCCGCCTGGTAAGCGGACTAATTACCGAACGCGGAATTTGCAAAGCAAATAAACAAAGTATAAAATCGTTATTTCCTGAAAAACAATAATATGACAAAAATCGCCATCATCGGAGGCTCGGGCCTTGAAGATCCTTCCATTCTGAAAAATCCAAATGAAGTAAAAATTGCAACTCCTTACGGAGAACCTTCATCTTCATTCAAAACCGGCGAAATAAACGGTGCTGACGTCGGTATTTTATCACGGCACGGAAGAGACCATTCCATTACACCCACCTTCGTAAATAACCGGGCAAATATTTGGGCCATCCGCGAGTTAGGTTTTACTCACATAATTGCAACTTCGGCCTGCGGTAGTTTGCGTGACGAAATAAAAAGAGGTGATTTGGTCATCCTCGATCAGTTTATCGATTTTACCCGTTTTCGCAAAACTACTTTTTTCGATTCGTTTGAAAAAGGAGAACTAAAACACACGCCAATGGCAGATCCGTTTAACAACGACTTGAGAAACCGTTTAATAAATGCGGCAAAAGAATTAAAGTTAAGTTATCACCCAAAAGGAACAACCATTTCGATAGAAGGACCAAGATTTTCAACCCGTGCAGAATCGAAGATGTTCAGAATGTGGGGAGCTGATGTTATAAATATGTCTGTCGCTCCTGAATGTATTGTATATAACGAAAACCACGGATATTGTCTGATTTATCGATTTTTGAACACAAAACCCCTTACCCATGAAAAGTGAGGATAAGGGTGTTGTCA
>NZ_JAIKLE010000068.1 GCF_022267315.1 Maribellus maritimus | reverse complement strand
AATAGAAATGCAACCCGAAACCATAATGTCAATAACCGGAAACAAACACTATCTAAAAATTTTCAATGCGGCATTTTGTATTTAAAATGGTATTACCAGTAAAACAATGAAAAACAATGTGGAAATATTATATTTTATTTTCTTTAAAATCTTTTTCATCTCATTATTTTTATTTGTTGAGAAATTCGAATTTCATATTATATTGTAGAAAATCATCTTACAACGATCTTAATAAGTTACACTTAACCGGAAAGTGAATGATTTCATCATAGGGTATGAATGAAGTAACCTTTGTTCCGGATCAAATTCTGTCATTTTAGACCAAGTAAACAGGTTCGTTCCCGTAAAAGAAAGTAAAACGTCCTTTGCCTTGATCCTTGAAGTAATTAGCTCCGGTACAGAATAATATAATGAAAGCTCTTTTAAGCGTACAAACGAAGCATCGCGAAGCCAAAAATCTGAGGCTTGCGTGTAATGATTTCTATTTTTACTCATACGGGGAAGTTCGGCATCAATATTTTCATAGGTCCAGTAGTCAATTTTCATTGCAGGTGCAACATTTGGATTTGTATGCAGAAAACTTGAACCGCTAAGCATTCGGTCCCACTTGCCAATTCCCTGAAAAAGTGCAGTGAGCTTGAATTGTTTCCAATCACCCCCTATATTTATACCATAATTTAGCCTTGGTACTGCGTTATAGGAAAGGATATCCCTATCGTAAGAATCTACTTTTCCATCGGGAACGTTTTCTTCAACGGGTCCCCTTAAATCTTGCATTGCCAGCCAACCTAATTCAGGAACAGCCCCCCGAAAAGTAGATACCCTTGTAAGGTACTCGTCATATGCGTCCTGTGTTCGTAAAATCCCTTCTGTCCTATAACCCAGAATCCGGTTACGAGGTTTTCCTATTGGATTTAAGTAATCAGGTTGATTTTCAGGAACGAAGGTCTTTTCCACTTCATCAATACTATACCCCAGGTTTCCCCTGATAAAATACTTCAAATCCTTTGTAACATCTCCCTGGTACCCCAACATCAATTCAAACCCTTTATCATTCGAAACTCCCCAGTTCTCGTCCGGCATGGAACCACCAAATGTCCCCGGAACGACCGCCCCTCTGGTTTCGAGAATATCAGTTGTTTTTTTGTAGAATACCTCTCCAGTGAAACTAAAGGATTCCAAAAAATAAAAATCCAATCCAATATTGTAGGTGGTCGATTTTTCCCAGGTTATATTGTAATTCGGGATACCGGTTGTTTGAACTCCCTGATAAACTTTGCCATAATATACAGAACCCGACAAACTATATTCATCAAGGTATTGGAAATTTCCTACGTTGTCATTTCCAAGGACACCGATGGAACCTCGCAACTTAAGGTTATCAACGAAGCCAACCCGGTTTTTAAACCAGTTTTCATCGGAGACCCGCCATCCCAGGGAAACAGACGGGAAAAACCCCCAACGTTTTTCTTTCGGAAAATTTACAGAGCCATCTTTTCTGAACGATGTTTCAAAAAGATATTTTCCGGCGTAATTGTAACTTAACCTTCCAATATATGAAAGTCTCCCGCTTTCCGATGCCGTACCGGTAACCGTTCTCCTTTCCGGCTCTGAACTCGCCGCAAATAAATAAGGGAGTGATGATGAAAACAGGTCTTCTCCAGTTCCAGTCATACTACTATTTGAGGATTCAGTCTGCTCATACACCAATATACCATTGAAGTTATGCTTGCCAAAGGAATTGTCATATTCGATCATTGCATTCAATTGATAATCCTTTCCCCTGTTAGATGATTGGCGCACATATTCATATGGTTTTTGTGCGTAAACCCTTGTAGTAGTAGGCTCGGCATCATCAGCAATCAAGTTACTATGGCTACCTGATTTTGGAAAAGTATAAAAAGTATAAAACTCATTAAAGGTTTTTCCATCCAGATATGACCGATGTTGACTGTATCTTATGTTTAAATTCAGCCCTTTTATAAATGGAACTTCATATTTTAAACCAATAATTGCATTAAAATCATCTTCAGTATCATCAATATAACCCTGTTTCGCAGCTTCCAATGGATGCCAACCCCGTTGATCACTGGCCAAACCATTCACATAAGGCCTTCTGGTCCTCTTACTTGTTATAAGCCCATTTACAAGGTTGTTTAAGTCAAAAGCTCCGTTATCGTTGGCCCACATAGGCGCTGAATTGAGTCCGGAAACATAGTTAAACCTTATTTCTGAAGTTAGGTTTTTTGCAATTATTGATTCAATATTTATCCTGAAATCTTGTTTCGTGGAGGTAATATTCTTCATAAAACCTGTGCCATCATAATAACCTGCCGAGATATAATATTTTGTTTTTTCAGATCCTCCGCTCACACTTAGATTATATTGGTGGCTTACAGGATCATTCCACGTGTATTCCAGCCAACTTGGATATTTTCCCGGATAATTTTGGAATTCATCTAATTCATCCTGGGCATAGTAAGTTGCCTGGCCCGCTGGGGTCCCAATAAGAGTATTATAATCATTCCACATAATAGCATGATCATAAGCGCTAGCATAATCGAGCTTAAAAGTACGTTTCTCAGTACTTGTCGCGGCTTTAAAGGTAATTGTTGGCGCTCCAGATGTTCCAATTTTTGTATTGACCAAAACTACGCCACCGGAAGCCTTGGCTCCATATACTGCAGCAGAAGCAGCATCCTTTAAGATTGAAATATTTTCAACCGAGTTTGCATCTAATGCATCAAATTCTCTTTTTGATTTGATGATACCGTCAATAACATACAGTGGATCCTGACCACGGATTTGTATTGAGGAACTTGATCCCGGGCGACCATTTGCCTGCTGAACGGTAACTCCCCCCATTCTCCCCGCCAGTGTGTTCGAAAGATTCGGTGTGGAAACCGCTACGAGGGCCTCGCCCACTACGGTAGAAACAGCACCTGTTAAGTTCACCTTTTTTTGCGATCCATAACCAATAGCAACCACTTCATCAATCCCAATGGCATCTGCTTCCATAGTCACATTAATTGTTGACTGACCGGCAACAGAAATTTCCTGGGATTTCATTCCTACAAAAGAAAAAAGTAATACTGCATCTGATGAGGTAACAGACAATGAATATTCCCCATCAGCATTACTAACTGTACCAATAGTTGTGCCTTTAACAGCTATGGTTACACCGGGTAAAGGAAGCCCGGAAGAATCCGTTACCTTACCCGTAATAGCCCGGAATTGTTGCGTTTCATAGTATTCCCACGATTGGCGTTTCACATAACCTTCGTTATACTCCGACATCGGAAATATAATGATGTTCCGTTCCACCAATTTATAAGACAATCCTGTCTCCCCTAGCAGGTCAGATAATAGGTCCAAAACATTTTTATCAGTCACATCAATCGATTTTCTTTCTACATTACTAATCTGTTCGTTTTGGTAAAAAAAACGGTACTCAGACAACTTTTCAATTTCCCTAAAAATTTCATTCAGAGAACCATCTTTAACATAAATTGAAATTTTTGAATTTTGGGAATAAACCAATGCCGAAACATCAAACATCAAAGCAAGAATCAAAAAAATCGTTAGCTTCATAATACGCAATAATTTTGCCCAACCAAATCTCGACGGATAGTCGGGTAATCGTTTTTTTTTCATAATTTTGAAAAGATTTATAGTTATTAAATCAAATAATAGAAAGGTGATATTTTGTTAGCGCGCATATCACCTTTCCTTTTTTATTTTTTTATTCTTTTCCGAGCGACAGCTCGATCGTTTTGTTGTTTATTTCATAATTAATTGGAATTGTTAAGTTAATAAATTCAAGTACCTTATTTACACTTAGATTATCGATGGTTCCTGTATAGTGTATATTTTCAAAAGCATCTTTATTGTAAATAAATTTCACGGCATAGTATCTCTCCAGTTTCAGAATCAAATCATTAAACAATTCATTTTCAAAAACCAAAATACCTTTTGTCCATAAAATTTCATTCTGCACATTGGTTTCTATTTCCCGGAAAGTATGTTCTTTTACATTATATATTAATTTTTCTCCGGGTTTAAGTTTTACAGATTTATTAATTTTATCGGATGACATTTCTATTTCTCCGGAAAGAAGAGACGCTTTAGTAGTTTCTGAACCAGGAAAATGAGAAACATTGAACTTTGTGCCCAAAACCTTAATTTTGGCATCTCCTGTTTCAACAACAAATGGATAATCAACAGAATGGCTCACTTCAAAATAGGCTTCTCCGCTCAGGTTTACCCTTCGTTCTTTTTTATCGGGACAATATTTAAAAACAGTTTCGGCGTTTAACCAAACAAGACTGCCGTCGGGAAGAATAATTTTACTTCGTTGTCCGGCTTCTGTGAAAATCTCAACCCTGTTATTCCGGTAAAAAAGATTTGTTTCAGAAGCAATATAAATCGACAGTCCTGCAATAGAAACAATAAAAATAATAACTGCTGCAATTCTTGTCAGGTAGGAGGTAAATAATTTATTTCTATATCTTTTTTTGTTTGAATTTATACGAATAAGCAGCCTCGACCGGGCAGAATTTAACCTGTTAGAAGCTTCCTGTTCAACCGGTCCCTCCCAGAATATTTTAAGATTATTTATAAATGAAGTATTCGAATCCGATTTTTTCTTCCACTCAGAAACGGCATCTATCTCTTGTTTACTTGCAACATTAACTAAAATGCGGGCTATTTTTAATGCAATGTCTTTCACCTTAATTGCGATATTTTAGTTTCTTTGGGGATAGGACATTTTTTTTCTGTTATTTCCCCAAAAAATTTTGAATTATTTTCAGATTATCTAAACAAAAATCTTAAAACAATCTCTGTTACAGGCTAAAGCGTCAGCAAAAAAGTTTTTAAGCTGATCGAATTTCCAGGATTAGACAGATCAATTTGAAGCTGTTCTGCAATTTTTTTTACGGCAATAGCAATCTGGTTATCTACTGTTTTTACAGATATGTTAAGGACTTGTGCAACCTCATTTCTGGTTAATCCATCTTCCCGTATCAACTTAAAAATGATTTTACATTTGGAAGGTAAATTGGCAACTGCATCGTTTAGTACTTTAAACATTTCCTGCTCTATCAGTTTGCTTTCTGCAGATGGTTTGTAACCTGCCAATTGTATATTTGAATCCTTAAGCATATCAAAATGGAATCTTTTTTCTTTCTTCAGGATGTTAATTGATCTATTCCGTACAGAAATGTATAAATAGGTTCCAATATTCTCAATTCTTTCTAAAGTTTTCCTGTTTTCCCATAATTTCAAAAAAATATCGAGCACAACTTCTTCTGCCAGTACCTCAGACTTTACAATTGGCGCTGCAAACCGGATTAACCCGGAATAGTAATAATCAAAAAAATCAGTAAATAATTCCTGAGATAATTCTTCTTTAAAACGGATAAATTTGTATTGCCCTTTATTCCTCAATGGTGTTCAGTTTTATTGAAATAGCGGTTGCAAGTTTAAAAATTATTAGAGAATTTTTATAAATACATGATAAAAATTTAAAGATATCAATACCTGTTTGATTTCTTTGTCTTGAAACTTGTTTCAATTTGCCACCTGACTTTGTAATTTATTTGGGCTTGTTCCGGTTTGTTGAACGATACGATAATCAAAAAATTCAGAGGTGCCCCACCCCCTCTAATACACGACAACTATTTGTAAAATAAAAAAGCACTTAAAATCGAATTTAAGTGCTTCTATTTTTTGGTGACTCAGCTGGGTCTCGAATTTATTTTGTAATTTACTTATTATCAGGCAAATAAAAACTTATATAATTCATCTGTAACCAACCTGTAACTTTTATATTGTCATTTGATTGTCTCCATGTGTCATTACTCTTTTTCAAGAGTATCTGATTCATTATATCACAGAACTGCCAGATAGCTATTACAAACTTAGGAATATATCGAAACTAAATCAAAAAAAATTAGAATTGAAATTAAAAGATATTTTCCTAAAACGTTCCATTTCGGGTAGTAAAACTACCTTAATTAGATTCTTTTATAATAAAATGACAAATTGAATATTTCAGACTTTACCTGCCTTTTAAAAGGCAGGTATCCTCTTTTATAGAAGTTTATACTATAATGATATGTTAGTCACCATTTATTCCATGATATTAAATCATCGAACATATAGAATCTCAATAAAAATTGATTATTCCTTGGGTTTAGAGTAGTTATTTCCCTAATTTTAGATTGCTTTGTTTTCGGAAGAGCTATAAAACAGGAAAGGCATTAGAATTCTCAATATACAGTTAATTCTAATTTAAATCACAAGAGAAATGTCAAATAATATCATAAATCAGTTTATTACCTTATCAAAAAAGTATTTCAAGATTTATCTGGTGATCAGCATTTCTGTTTTCCTGTTTATCCTTTTTTTCCAACCTTTTCCTTCACATAAATTCGAACTTGAGAATAAAAATTTGTTTATTGCCGGCTATGGCTTAATAATTTTTATTATTCAGGTAATCATACAAATTATTTTTCAACGCCACCTTCTTCGCAACAATTTGGATGGAGTATATCGTCCAATGCTGAATTCTCTGTATTACTTTTCGCAGATAGCTTCAATCAGCATTGCGTTTGTATTTTATATTCGCTATGTTGGAAATACAGGAATTACGTTTAATATTGTTCTGCGCGTTGTAGTTATTAACCTAAGCGCACCTGTTACCATATATTTGAAAGAAACCTTTTCATCGACGCACGGAAAATACAAGAAGCTTTTGGAGGAAAACAGGATGATGCAGGACAAAATAAGGCAATTCTCAGAAAGCTACGCAGACAAGTTTATTGAATTCATTTCTGAGAATGAAGCCGATAATATCAGGCTACAGATATCAGAGATTATTTTTGTAAAATCAGCTGATAATTATGTGGAAATAGGTTTTCGGGACGGTGGCGAGATTAGGAAAAAGATGGTTCGGAATACCCTGAAGAATATCGAAAAACAACTAAAAGAGTTTAATAATTTTGTACGCACACACCGCTCAAGTATTGTCAATATCCAATACATCGATAAGTTGAATAAAAACTTTAATAACTACTGGTTAACACTTATTGATACAAAAGAGACAATTCCAGTTTCCCGTCAGTATTTAATGGTTGTAAAGGACTTGTTTTAGGGTGCAGGGGCGAATGGCATTCACCATTGTATTTTAGTATTCATCCTTCCAGATTATATTTTGTCCCAAAAAACTTTTGCTTATCCCTTTCATTTTATCCTGGTAAAATCGTGATGTATTTTTAGGCCATTAGTTTATTCTTTTTAAGAAGATAGGAAGACATGGAATGATTTCCACGTGTCTTAATTTTAAATCAATTAAATACTAATTTTATGAAAGTACTGATGATATATCCGAAATACCCTGATACTTACTGGAGTTTTACGCATGCATTAAAGTTTATTTCCAAGAAAGCCGCCGTGCCTCCATTGGGATTAATCACCGTTTCGGCGATGTTGCCTGAAAACTGGCAGAAAAAATTGATCGATTTAAATATTGAAGAACTTAACAGCGATGATATAAAGTGGGCGGATTATGTTTTTTTGAGTAGTATGTACGTTCAGAAAGAGTCGGTGACCGAGATTTTAGCCACGTGTAAAGATTACCCGGTAAAAGTTATAGCTGGTGGCCCTCTGTTTACGCAGGAATACAACAATTATCCTCAGATAGACCATTTCATTTTAAACGAAGCAGAAATTACGCTACCCCTGTTTTTATCCGATTTGCAAAACGGTTCCCCGCTAAAAAGAATTTACCAGACAGATAAATATGCAGATTTATTGGTTTCTCCGGTTCCCGATTTTCATTTACTGAATATGAAAGCCTATGCTTCAATGAGTCTCCAGGTTTCAAGAGGTTGCCCTTTTTCATGTGACTTTTGTGAAATTACTGCCCTGCTCGGACACAAAGTAAGGATGAAAAGCTCAGAACAGGTAATAAATGAATTGGAAGCATTGTACAAACTTAATTGGAAAGGGCTGGTCTCTGTAGTTGATGACAATTTCATTGGGAACAAGAAAGTTATAAAAATGAAGTTGCTTCCTTCAATAATCAAATGGATGGAAATGCATAATCATCCGTTTAGCTTTAATGCCCAAACGTCAATAAACCTGGCAGACGATGATCAGCTGCTAACCTTGATGCGCGAAGCAGGATTCATTTCGACTTTTATCGGAATTGAGACCCCGGTAGAAGAGTCGTTGCAAAACTGCCATAAAGTTCAGAATGAAAACCGGAATCTGCTGGAAAATGTAAAACAAATCCAGAAAGCAGGGTTGCAGGTTTCCGGTGGGTTTATTGTAGGTTTCGACAGCGATACATCCTCTGTATTTCAGCGACAAATCGATTTTATTCAGAAAAGCGGAATTGTCTCGGCAATGGTAGGCTTGCTCAACGCCCCGAAAAATACAAAGCTGTATAAACAAATGCAGGAAGAAAACAGGCTAACCGTTGATGCAACCGGGAGTAATACCGATTTTACAATGAATTTTATTCCCAGAATGGATAAACAGAAATTGCTGGAAGGTTACTATCGCATTATAAATAATATTTATAAAGAGAAGCCTTATTACAAACGTATCAGGGAACTATTCCGGAATTACAAACCTGTAAAAACACGTAAAAGTGATATTGATTTATCACGGCTCAAGGCGTTTTTAAAATCAGTTTTTGTTTTAGGTCTATTAAATAGAGGCAGGTTTGAATATTGGAAGTTTATGATATGGACCATCGTAAACAAACCAAAACTACTGGAAGAAGCTATTACTTTTTCTGTTTACGGTTATCATTTCAGAACCGTTTACGGACTTAGACAAGTCGGGCGTAAGTATTAAATCAATAAAGAAAATTCCCGTAACATTCATAAACAATAATATTGAGAGTTAGAAACATGGTAAATATTAAATATTCAAAAAACAGGCTCGATTTTACAACTGAATTACGGAATTCTGTAAACGCATATTTCAGTAAAAACAATATTCAGCCATATGGAAACCGGAAGATCTATTTAAAATCTGCTTTTATGATCACATTGTATCTTGCCCCGTTTATACTGATGGTTTCGGGAGTTATAAGCTCTGTTCCCCTGGTCCTGCTGTGCTGGATCACTATGGGGCTGGGAATGTCAGGACTTGGAATGGGAACCATGCATGATGCCAATCATGGTTCCTTTTCAAAAAACCAAAAGGTGAACCGTTTTTTTGGCAATTCGTTGTACCTGCTTGGAGGATTTCCGACCAACTGGCGTTACCAGCATAACACGCTTCACCACGGATTTACAAACATAGAAGGACATGATGAGGATATTGCACCTCCCGGAATATTGAGGTTTTCGCCTCATAGTCCGTTAAAAAAAATACACCGCTATCAGCACATTTATGCATGGTTCTTTTACAGTTTAATGACAATCTCGTGGATTGTAGCCAAAGATTTTAAACGATTAAAAAAATATAAGGATACAGGAGCGAAATTAGGTGGCAAACGAAAGTTCAGCAGGTTGTTTGTTGATGTAACTATCTCGAAGATTATTTATTACAGTGTGTTCCTCTTAATTCCGTTGTTGACAGTTCCTGTAGCATGGTATTGGATAATTTGCGGTTTTTTGGCGATGCATTTTACAAGCGGATTGGTGTTAAGCACAATTTTTCAAACCGCTCATGTGGTTCCTACTTCGGAGTATCCGATTCCCGACGAGGACGGCGAACTTAATAATAACTGGGCGGTACATCAATTATACACAACTTGTAATTATGCGCCTGGAAGCAAGATATTTTCCTGGCTCATTGGTGGACTGAACTACCAGGTGGAGCACCATTTGTTTCCTTATATTAGTCACATACATTACAGAGATATATCACAAATTGTACAGACAAAAACAAAGGAATTCGGGCTACCATACCATGTTAACAAGAGTTTTGCACAGGCGGTATGGCAGCACATTAAAATGCTAAAGTTGCTTGGGGAGTATAATGGCTCAGTTAAACTAACTGCTCAGGTTTCTAAAAACCATAAGGTCGCAGCAATTTAGACCAACAAATTTGATGAAATATTTTATTAGAAGGGACATCTGTTACTTGCAGATGGAAGCTGAATTGCCGGGACGCGGATAATGGTTCTGGTATAACCCACGGTTGCCGACGGTACGAGTATGTTTCATCTTGTTCTATGAAAACAAGACCAGATTTGGCGAGAGTTTTTACGAAAGTAGTATCCAACCTGAGAAAAAAGTAACAATGTGTAAAATATAAAAGGGATTCCTCGCTAAACCCTTTTATTAGTTGTAGCTTTCAAGATTATAAAAATCAATAGTTAAAATATGAATAATCAAGAATTTAATGTCTCTGAAATATTACAATTCATCAAAAAGCATTACATGTCAATTATTATTGTAATTGCACTGTTAATTGTTGGGTTTGGTTCATTCTTTCAGGTAGGCACAGAAGAAGAGGGAGTGGTAACGCGTTTAGGAAAGCACGTACGCACGGTTACTCCCGGGTTAAAAATGAAAATACCTTTTGCGGAAAAGGTGTACAAGGTGCCGGTTGAAAGGCAAAAAAAGCAGGAATTTGGCTTTCGCACACAGCAGGCAGGGGTAAGGACAGAATACAGTCGTACAGGTTCTGTTACGGAAGACGAAGCGATAATGCTAACCGGTGATTTGAACCTTGCCAATGTTCAGTGGGTGGTTCAATACCGCGTAAACGATCCTTACAATTATTTGTTTAAAGTACGCAACCCTGATAACACCCTTCGCGATCTTTCCGAAGCTATTACAAGGCAGATTGTTGGCGACAGAACAGTTAATGAGGTATTAACTGTTGGAAGGGCGGAAATTGCCAGTGAGGTAAAAGTCCTGTTGCAGGAGATATCCAAAGAATATTCACTGGGAATTGAGATAGCCCAGGTTGTGTTACAGGACATCAACCCCCCGGAATCGGTAAAACAGGCTTTCAATGCAGTAAATGAAGCACAGCAGGAAAGAGAAACCCTTATTAATGAAGCCAAATCAGAATACAACAAGGTAATTCCCCGAGCCAGGGGACAGGCGGAAGAAACCATTCAAAAAGCTGAGGGATACGCAACTCAGCGCGTGAACAATGCACAGGGAGAAGTGGCCAGGTTTAATGCTCTTTACGAAGAGTATGTTCAGGCTCCTGAAGTAACCAAAAGGAGAATTTACCTTGAAACATTACAGGATGTTCTACCCAAATTGGGAGATAAGATTATCACTTCAGAGAAGGGCAACAACATGATTCCTCTCCTTAAAAAAGAATTGAATTAGAAGCCCAAAATCAATTTGTTAAAAAGAATAACAATGAATAAAAAAAATAAAATAGTACTTGTTGCAGCAATAATTATTGCCGGCATTATTGTGCTGTCACAAAGTCTTTACATCGTAAACGAAACGCAACAGGTGGTAGTAACCCAATTCGGAAGACCAGTGGGCAATGCTGTAACCGAACCCGGGCTGAAATTCAAAACACCTTTTGTGCAGAAAGCAAATTATTTCGAAAAGCGGTATATGGAATGGGACGGCGATCCCAATCAGATTCCCACAAAAGAAAAAAAATTCATCTTTGTTGACAGTTACGCGCGCTGGCATATTACCGACCCGTTGCAGTTTTACAAACGTCTCACCAACGAGCGGGGAGCCCAAAGCAGGCTCGACGATATAATTGATGGCGAAACACGCGACCAGGTAGCCAGCCACAGTCTGGAAGAAGTTGTTAGAAATACGAACCGGCAAGCTGATACGACAGCTAAAATAAGTGATATAATCGAAGATTCTCTTGCCGTCATCGAAGTGGGCAGAAAAAGAATTCAGAATATCATTCAGGAAACAGTCAACGAAGAAACAAAAGATTTGGGCATCGAAATTCTTGATTTCAGGTTTAAACGTATCAATTATGTGGAGGATGTCAGGGAACGGGTTTACGACCGCATGAAAAGCGAGCGAATCCGTATTGCCGACAAATTCAGGTCGGAAGGTGAAGGCGAAGCTTCAAGGATTAACGGAGAAAAAGAGCGCGAATTGAACCAGATACAATCTGTGGCATACAAAAAAGCGGAAACAATTAAAGGAAAAGCGGATGCTGAAGCTGCCCGCATCTATGCCAACGCCTATAATAAATCAAGAAGCTCAAGAGAATTGTACAGCTTTATGAAAAGTATGGAAACGTTTGAAAATACGTTTGATTCCACTACTACCATTATTCTTTCAACCGACAATGAATTATACAAATACCTGAAAAGCATGGAATAAAGGGACTATCGTTCTATAATTAATACTATTTTGAAGTTGTACATTAAAAATATGGTTTGCATACGCTGCCAAATGGTGGTGAAAGCTGAATTGGAAAAAATTGGGCTACCATATACTGATGTGAAAATAGGGGAA
The DNA here is from genome assembly GCF_022267315.1 of Maribellus maritimus. GTDB lineage: Bacteria > Bacteroidota > Bacteroidia > Bacteroidales > Prolixibacteraceae > Draconibacterium > Draconibacterium maritimum. The sequence continues at coordinate 386 of NZ_JAIKLE010000068.1, read as the reverse complement.
GCTGATATTATCGGAAATGTGGAGGCTGAACAATTAAAACAGCTAGGAACGGCATTAAAAAAATCCGGGCTACTTTTAATGGATGACAAAAAAAGTATCCTGGTTGAGAAAATAAAAAGTGCAATTATCGAACTGGTGCATTACACCGAGGAGCAGATTAAAGTGAACCTTTCAGATTATCTCAGTGAAAAACTGAATTACGATTATACTTACCTGGCCAATCTTTTTTCAGAAGTTAAAGGCATTACAATTGAGAAGTTTTACCTCACACACAAAATTGAAAAGGTAAAGGAACTCATTGTTTATGATGAGCTAAATCTTACTGAAATTGCCTATAAAATGCATTACAGCAGCGTTGCCCACCTGTCAAATCAGTTCAAAAAAAT
>NZ_JAIKLE010000067.1 GCF_022267315.1 Maribellus maritimus | reverse complement strand
TTTTCATTACTGCATAAAGTTTAAAATTAAACAAAAAATACCGGGGGTTGCAACCCCCGGTATTCCTATTTACACAGTTTATGAGATAGTGCTAGAAAAAACGGTCAAAGTGGGTTCTTCTTCAATTTTGGGGAATCATCCTGACTGGGACAATAAGACCTTCCGGCGAAGCAGTTCAAAGCTTGCCCTCCCGTACATTTGTCGTTTAATGCTTTTAATTCTGTTAACATGGCCTTCAACGGGGCCATTGCTCCATTTCAGTTGTATTGCATTCTGAACTGCTTTAATATCACGTTTTAGTCCTCTGGCAAAAGTCTTTAATCCAAGTAGTTTGTCTTTGGATTCCTAGATTGATTTGATCCATTCCTGAATCTGCCCTTCTCCTGTCTTTAGCATTTTTTTGAACCGCTTAACGAGCCTGCGAACCCGTTTTAGTATGGGTATATTATCAAAAAGAACTTCCATATAACTTCTGTGGTCAATATCCTCAACATGATTGAGAGAATGCCCAACATATTTTGCAAGCTTTCTGGAGTTCAGTCGTTTGATATAGGGAATTGGTTGTTTTCGCTGCTCAACATAGTTTAATGTCGTAACTCCATTTGTTTCTTTAAGGAAAGAGAGATATTGGTAGGCCTGAGTGTTCCTGCCGGTATACCCCATTTTTCGAATATCATTTATGATTTCCATATTTGTATAACCATCTATTTTCATTTTAGAAAGGATGCAATTTGAGAATACCTCAATATTTGTCCGTTTGGGATGTGATTTTGGAACCAAGGTATCTTGCTTTTGAACGGGGACTGGTATTTCTGCAATCTCCTTTTTATTAACGGAATCCTGCCCGGAGACAGCCCCTGCATCGCGAAGCATCTCGCAGGTTTTAGCTTTAATGAGTTTATTTATCTTCGGAGATATGCTTTTAAAAAAAGTATTTAAGGCATCAGACAGGTTCATTAACAGATGGAATGGGTCTGCTACCTGAACTGTATTAGGGCTAATGGAATCTAATGCTGTTGAATATGAACTAGCCCTGTGCCTTGTGATTATTTTAATTCCCGGATGGTCTCTTAACCACGCCTTTAAATCCTCGCTATCTCGGGTAGGCAACATGTCAATTGGTTTTGATGTTTCCATATCCACTAAGATGGTTCTGTAGTTAACACCTTTTCGAAAAGCCCAATCATCAACTCCAACAATTTTTAGTGTATTTATATCTGGAAGTGGTTGCTGATGAGCAAGCCGCGTAAGAGTAGAGCGGCTAACTTTTATTTGCAGTTTTTCTGATAGTACATGTCCTGAACCGGTTGGCATATCAATTGCAATATCTGACAATAACCGTTTAACCCGCTCTGTTCTTCTGGCATAAGGAAGTATATTGTTATTTTGCTCAGTAAATACTTTCCTCTTGCACTTACCATTACGGCACTTAAATTTACGGACGGTAAGAACTATTCTGGAATGATGTTGAAATACAGGCAAATCTGTTAGTCTCCTTTCATAACGGTCATAGAATAGCTGTATTTCTTACATTCAGGGCATTTTGCCCGCTTCCCGGACAACGAGGCATAAATGTGTATTATTGGTGGCGCAAATTCAATATTTGAGACTATGATTTTTGGGATGTCAATAAGGTGTTTGATGTTCATATATAATTGATTTTCAACTATATAAAGACACAAAAACGACTTCCGAAAAACGATAAAAATAGAACTATTACTTACTGATTATCAATTAATTAACAGTGAGTTTGGTCGTAAAGTTTTGTTCCCCAAAATTGACGAAGGACCACCAAACCTTACGAACAAAATAGATTATGAAATTTCAGCCAATTTAACAGCACCCGTAAAATTGTCGCGGCTATTACTCCCTGTACTGATGAAAAGTAAAAACAATGCAATAGTTAACATAAGTAGCAGACTTTTTATAGCCCCCAAAAAATCGGCTTCGGTTTATTGCGAAACAAAATCCGCCATTCATAGTTTTACAAAAACGTTGCGCTATCAATTGGAAAACACAGGTACAAAAGTTTTTGAAATTATTCCTGCATTAGTTGAAACACCAATGACAGCAGGACGTGGAAAATCCAAAATTTCACCGGAACAACTCACCGATGAATTTATGCGGAACTTTAAAGCCGATAAATTCGAAAGTTACATCGGTAAAACCAAACTGTTGAAACTCCTCAACCGCCTGTCGCCAAAATTTACAGACAAAACGATGAAAAACGGAATTTAAAACAAAAACCAGAACTGTTTTGTATATATACAATAATGTGAGTCACTGCACTTAGCTTACGATTAACTGCAAAAAATATTTAAACAACATTAATAATGTAACAAAAATTTAAGGGGCTTATCAAGCTGAAAATTACATTCATTAAATATTAGAAAATAGATGAAATTGACATTTGTCGATAAAAAAATTCAATCAACTATAGCTGTATTCATTTTAGCTTTTATATGCATTCTGTGGGAATATTTTAATGGCGGAGTAGTCAGCCATTATCTGCTTGCCAGGGACGATTTGCCAGCCATCTCTAATTGGTGGGGACTATTGACTGTCCCATTATTATTCTGGCTCGCTATTTCCAGAATACACCGAAGACGCGAGAACGGAGTCAACCTGGAATCAAAATCTGAAAAATATGATACCAAAGTCCTGAAGCGATTTTTAGCACCCCTGGCATTCGGAATCTTAATTTCTTTATTATGGGAATTTAATTTTGATAGTTTTTAAAATTATTTAATACTCTTTCCAATTCTCGTTGCTTTTTTTAAACCTGTTCATTTGCCAGAATATTTAATGGGATTTGTACTTGGAATGTTATTCACATTCGGAGGGGTATTGCCAATTTTAATCGGGGTGATTTTATCTGTAGTATGCTTTCTTATTAACACCTTAATGAGAATTTTACGAAATTTAGTTTTATCGAAAACCAATGGAACAAAAGACAGGTGAAAACAGAAGCTAAAATACAGAGTTGCTAACGATAAAATTTGTTATTTTCGGCGAGGTCTGACTGATACGAAAACAAGTAGAATCTAAGAAATAGCAAAAATTATTATAAAAGATATAAGTAATGACAATATTGAGATTTGTAGAGAGCTATGCAATGAATTGATGGATTACCAGGCGAGTAAGCCTTATATTAGAACAGATGTTTTACAAGAAATGACATTTGATAACAGGCTAAAGCCAAGTTTTGAAAATGCCCAAATGAAAAAAGTGTTGGTCGCTTTCGATGATAAAAATCCTATTGGTTATGTATATGCGGAAGTAGCAGATGTAACAGAGGATTTAAAGTATTACGTTCCCGAATGGGCAAATAATATTTATAGACAAGGACAATATATATTTTATCTAGACGAACAAGACCTACCTGCCAGGTTGGGAACTTTTAATAATATCTATATTAAACCAGAATATCACGGTTTAAATATTGGTTATCAACTGAGTAATAAAGTGATGGAGTGGATGAAAAACATAGATGGAATAACAGGCATATATGTCTATGTTTCAAATGGAAACGAACAAGTTGTTGATTTTTATAAAAAATTTGGTTTCCAATCTAGCCATAACGTATTGGGTGGATTTATAACAGCATATTATCAGAAGATACAAAGATCTACACCGAAACATTTGTAAATAATATTATGAAGTAAATGGTTTCTATTATTTGATGTTAATCATATTTCAATTGATTATACCGCTTCACTGAGATCTGGTCACCCTACAATCGATAAGTCTTTTAACAGATTTAATATGAAAAATTAGAGTATTTTCCTCAAAAAAAAGAATATTGTAAATAACCATGGATTCTAGCGGTTACCTAAACTACGTCTTAGACATCTATTAGTTTAAACTTATCTTTCTTCGGACAATTGGATTGCATAAATAGGTCTAAAATAACTTAGCATCCTGATATCCATTCCAGCGAGTTTACTAAAACAATGAAAGTAAACAATTGGACAAATAGAAGAATTTAAAAATATGGTGACTTTGATTTTTGACCAAGCATCAGTAGATTAGCGATTACAATATCTATTTTTGCAGACAAGGGTAGCCGGAAAATCTACGATATCATTTAATTTGGTTGTAACAATAGGAAGGCCTTAATAATTCAATTCAAAATGGGCATCATGGAAAAAAGACATTATATATTAAACCAGTTCAAAGATGATGCTAGAGATGTATATCATCCCAACCGGGTTACCATCCATTCCAATCAGAACAGCAGCCATCAGGATCATTATTATCACGATCATGATTATGCCGAAATTTTTTGGATAGAACGAGGCCGTGGAACACATCTTATAAACAATACGAAAATACCACTTTGTAAAGGGAGTATAGTGATGATGAGACCAAGTGATGCTCATACTTTTTTTAGCGGGGATAGCATAGAGGGAATTACGATAACTAATATCGCGTTCCCGGTTTCTACCTTGCAAAGTTTTAAGGAAAGATACTTTAACAGTACTTTTACCTATTTTTGGATAGATACTGAATTACCTTTTATGGTAAACCTGCCTTATAATTTGTTGGTCAAAATATCACTAATGGGAGACCGTCTTTTTAAATGTGAGAGAGGTACTTTGCAACTGGATTTATTTTTATTGTACGTTTTTAATTTACTTGACGAAAAAAACAAAATCCTTCGAAATATCTCCATTCCCAAATGGCTCGATTATGCTTTAAAGGCATATACAACGCCAGAGCTTTTCAGAGAGGGTAGTGCAGGATTTGTAAAACTGACGAACTGCACTCCCGACCATGTTAACAGAACATTGAAGAAGCATTTTGGACAGACATTATCATTCACGACCAACAAAGCCAAAATGGAATATGCTGCCATTCAGCTGACAATAACTGACGCTTCTATAAAATTTATATGTAAAGATTGTGGGTTCGACAGTTTAAGTCACTTCTACAAGCTGTTCTCCGAATATTACAAAGTATCTCCTTCAAAATATCGTAAATTGAACAATACTGTTATTTAAAACATGAAATTTAGATTTGTGTTTTGCAACAATAACAGATATTAAATGACGCACAGCATTATTTAATTACTCAATAGTAATTTTTTCTTATAAAAACTGCACATCCACCAAATATCGATATTCAGTAAAAAAAATACAAAATACAGGAATTTTTGACGCTATTAATTCTGGTGAATTCCCATTATAATTGCAGTAATCTTTTATTTATTAGATCCATACATATGAAGAAGAAGTTCGTTATTTTTGTTGCTTTGGTTGCATCACTAGGGGGATTTTTATTTGGATTTGACACAGCAGTAATTTCAGGTGCAGAAAAATCTATTCAGAAACTGTTTGTATTATCAGATTGGTGGCATGGGTTTACGGTTGCCGCGGCTTTGATAGGAACAATTATAGGTGCATTGTCGGCAGGTAAACCGGCAGATAGATTTGGCAGAAAAAAAGTTCTGATTATTACAGGCGTTTTATATGCCGTAGGCGCATTAGGCTCAGCTCTTACCAGTAACTGGTATGTTTTTATGATATTCCGTTTTTTAGGTGGGCTTGGCGTAGGGGCTTCATCAGTAGCAGCGCCAATGTATATCGCAGAATCCTCCCCATCAAATATGAGAGGACGGCTTGTTGCCTTTTTCCAACTTAATGTTGTTACAGGCATACTGGTTGCATTCCTGTCAAACTATTTATTAAGCGGAATTGGGGAAAACGCTTGGAGGTGGATGCTCGGAATCCAAGCTCTACCTGCGACTTTGTTTGTTTCTCTTGTCCTATTTATTCCCAATAGTCCCCGTTGGTTAATCAAAATCAATCAAATAAAAAAAGCCGAAGATGTCTTCAGAAAACTTGGTGTCGAAAATCCACAGGAGGAGGTAAAACAGGTGAACAGTTCCATATTATTAGAAAAAAAACTTGGTAACGAAATCTTATTGAAAAAAGTTTACACCTTTCCTATTCTATGTGCTTTCCTTATTGCATTTTTTAATCAGGCATCTGGCATTAATGCTATTATGTATTATTCACCAAGAATATTTGAAATGACAGGTATTTCAAAAGATTCGGCTTTATTACAATCTGTTGCCATTGGGCTTACAAACCTCATATTTACTGTATTGGCTATTTTTATCATTGATAAGTTTGGAAGAAGGTTACTTATGTTGATAGGTTCAGTGGGGTTGATTACTTTCCTTACGCTGATTGCAATTACCTTTTATACCCAAAATTTTAACGGATATTCCATCATGTTTTATCTTATAGGATATATTGCTTTTTTTGCCTTTTCCCAAGGTGCCGTTATTTGGGTATTTATATCGGAAATATTTCCAACAAAAGTCAGGGCTAAAGGACAAACATTAGGCAGTTTTACACATTGGCTTTTTGCCGCATTGATTTCGTGGCTATTTCCAATGGTCGCCGAGAAAGGAAATACGGTTGAAGTTCTTGTTGATGGAAGAACAACTACATTTAATGCGGGAAGCGGCCATCCATTCCTGTTTTTTGCGATCATGATGTTTTTACAGTTGATTTTGGTATGGAAGTATATGCCAGAAACAAAAGGAAAATCCCTCGAAGAGTTAGAGCGTATGGTAACAAAATAATTCTTGAGAAATAGACAATGAAAAAAGAAAGCGAAGTCCTCTGTATTGGTGAAATGCTTTGGGATAATATGCCAAATGGAAGTATTCCGGGAGGTGAGCCGATGAATGTTGCCATTAATCTTAGCAATCTGGTAGTATGTGCGTATTTAATAAGTCGCGTCGGCGCAGACAACGCAGGGGAACTCCTTCTTGACTTTTTAAAAGAGAAAAAATTATCTAAAGATTACGTACAAACCGATCAGGATTTACCTACAAGGCAGGTTTTGGTTCATCTTGATCAAGACAATGAGCCTCATTACGAAATTTGTCATCCTGTGGTCTGGAACTCCATTATGGCTAACGAACATTCATTAAACATTCCCAATCAGGCCGATTTAGTTGTTGTTGGTTCGCTGGCGTCAAAAAGCATGCTGTCTCAGCAGTCTATCCTAAAGTTTCTCCAAAGCGGAAAAACAAGAATAATGGATGTGAACCTAAAACCTCCCTATTGCAATAGGGAAATAATTGAACCCATGTTGAAATATATTGATATTGTTAAAATGAGCGCCGACAAATTGCGTCAAATATTATCGTGGGATTCTATTCCGGAAGTGATGGGTATTAAATCAATGATATTACTATTTGAAATCAGATACGATATCCATACAATCTGCATAACCAAGGGCAAAGACGGAGCTGTTCTTTACGAAAATGGCAGATTTATCCAACATCCGGGATTTAACATTGAAGAGATAGAGCCTGCTGGGGCTGGCGATGCATTTCTCAGCGGCTTCATATTTGGTATTTTGCACCGTTATAATCCAGAAGAAAAAATAACTTTTGCTTGTGCGGCTGGAGCATATGTTGCATCCCAAAAAGGGGCAACCCCCGAATTTAGCTATAGCGATATTTTAGCAATCATGAATTAAAAAATATGCATAGAAAATACAACTCCTTGGTTATGATAAACAATCGGTTTTTACAAAATTTTATAGTGTATTATTCCAAGAACCAAAGCTAATTAACTGAAAAATAAATATTTTACATAAATGCAATTAAATAATTAAAAACTAATCTAATGGAAAAACAAATCGTAAGATTAAGTTTCATATTTTTAGTCCTTATCACTTTTCTAAGTTGTGATAGAGGAAAAGACAATCAATCAGGAAAACCAAATGTTATTCTTGTTGTGATTGACGACCAGGGTTATGGCGATTTGGGAGCTCATGGCAATCCTTATATCGCAACACCAAACATCGATCAATTGTATTCGGAAAGCATTCGGTTTACCGACTTTCATGTCTGCCCTATGTGTACACCAACGAGAGGGGCTTTATTAACAGGTAAAGATCCATTCCGAAACGGAGCTGTGTTTGTTACGCAAGGAAAATCCGAGATTCACCGTTCCATACCAACCATGGCCAATGTTTTTGCCGAAAATGGTTATTCAACGGGGCACTTTGGGAAATGGCACCTTGGTGATAACTACCCCTATCGCCCGCAGGATCGTGGTTTTCAGGAAACAATTCATCACGGAGCCTGGGGAATTACTTCTATGGTCGATTATTGGTCGAATGATTATTACGATGACACATACAATCACAATGGCGAATATGAAACATATAAAGGTTATTGTACAGATGTTTGGTTCGACGAAGCAATAAAATGGATTAAAAAACAAAAGGAAAGCAGCAAACCTTTTTTTGCATATCTACCCACAAACGTACCACATGTGCCATTAATTGTAGACCAAGAGTTTACGGACCTTTACAAGGATGATGTTCCTTTAAATGTTGCCGCATTTTATGGAATGATAACACAATGCGATAACAACATTGAAAAGTTGGAGAAATTTCTGGCTGAAAATAACCTTAAAGAAAACACCATATTCATTTTTATGACCGACAACGGAACAGATCAGGGACAAGATGTATATAACGCAGGTATGAGAGGTAAAAAAACGAGTTATTACGACGGAGGTCACCGTGTTCCTTTTTATATCCGATGGCCCGCTAAGGGAATTGGCGGGGGTAAAAACATTAATGAACTTACCAATGTTACTGACATATTCCCAACCTTAATCCAGCTTTGTGGACTGGATAAACCTGAAACGTTATCGTTTGATGGAACGGATTTGAGTGAATTGATTTTAAAAGGTAAAGGCAAACTTCCAGACAGGAAAATAGTAGTTTCCTATAGGGAATTGAATCCTGATAATTCCGCTGTACTCTGGAATAAATGGAGGTTAGTAAACAACAAAGAACTTTATAATATAGAAAACGATATTGGACAAAAAGAAAACGTAGCCGACCAGTTTCCTGATATATTTAACGAAATGAAAGATTATTATCAAAAATGGTATGAAGAAATGCTGCCTTTGCAGGATCAAAAAGATTACGTTTTGGTCGGTACCGAAAATGAGAAGGAAACGTTTTTATCTTCCGCAAACTGGATAGGCGATTATTGCGATAGCTACACCAATATTCTACCTAATCCGGCCAAATTTGGATATTGGGATATTGAGGTTGTGTCTTCGGGAACATACGAAATAGCCTTGTATCGTTGGGACAAAGAATCCGGATTTACCCTTGATGGTGAATTTATCATGGACAACAACGATGTAATGCACGATGGGCCATTAGTAGTACCGGCGTTACCGGTTAAGGCCGCTCAATTACTTATCAATGACAAACAGTTTTCGAAGCAGGCTGAAGTAGAAGCAACCCATGTTACTTTCGAAGTCGAATTAAACGCAGGTGAAAAGTGTAAACTGGCAACCAAATTATTAGACGATAAAGGCAACGAGTTGTGTGGGGCATATTTTACCTACTTAAAAAAAATAGATTAATCTTAACTTTAAAATTATGAGACTGTTTTCAATTATTATCCTTTTTGCTGTTCTATCAGCTTGTAATCATCAGGTTGTAGAAAACCGGTTCAACGAAAAACACCGACCTCAATTTCATTTCAGTCCGCCATCACAATGGACAAATGACCCAAACGGGATGGTCTATCTTGATGGGGAATACCATTTGTTCTATCAGCATTACCCGGACAGCAATGTTTGGGGTCCCATGCATTGGGGACACGCGATAAGCACAGACCTTATTCATTGGGAACATTTACCCATAGCCATATATCCCGATAGTTTAGGCTGGATTTTTTCAGGAAGTGCGGTTATCGACCATAACAATACATCAGGTTTGGGCAGTGAAAAAAATCCACCTATGGTGGCCATTTATACATACCATAATCATGTGATGCATGACGCAGGACAGAACGGTTTCCAATATCAAGGCATTGCCTACAGCCTTGATAAAGGCAGGACATGGGCGAAATATGAAAAGAATCCGGTTTTGCCAAACCCTGGCCTTTGGGATTTTCGCGATCCAAAAGTAGTTTGGCACGAAGCCTCTCAACGTTGGATTATGGCATTGGCCATAACAGATCATGTTGGCATCTATTCATCAAAAGACTTGCTGTCGTGGGAATATGAAAGTGATTTTGGTGAGGGAGCGGGTTCTCATAATGGTGTGTGGGAATGCCCCGACCTTTTCCCTTTGACTGATGATGAAGGAAACGAAATATGGGGATTATTGGTAAGCGTAAATGCAGGTGGCCCGAATGGTGGTTCTGCTACACAATATTTTTTGGGAGAATTTGATGGGGAGACATATACCTCGTTTGACACACTTACACGATGGATTGACTACGGCTGCGATAATTATGCAGGCGTAACATATAGCGATATTCCTGCAGAAGATGGAAGGCGAATCTTTATAGGCTGGATGAGCAATTGGGATTATGCCAATCAGGTCCCAACCGAGGTATGGAGAAATGCAATGACCCTTCCTAGAACCTTGACGCTAACGAAGAACGAAAACGGTTATATTTTCCATAATAAGCCGGTTGATGAATTAAAAAAATCGGAAGCTTATGCTCAATCCATTGAGGCAGAAGAAGCAATTGAACTCAACGATTCATTATACCATATCCAGCTTGAAATCGAGTTAGAAGAAGAAGGGTTTTTATTGGAACTTTCCAATGCATCAAACGAAAATGTGACATTCGAACTGAACGATACACTTTTTCTGTTCGATCGTACAAATTCCGGAATAACTGATTTCAGCGAAAAATTTGACAAACTTCATACTGCGCCTTATTCAAAAAATTCAGAAAACGTGAAAATGGATATTTATGTGGATCTATCTTCCATTGAAGTATTTATTAATGACGGTGAATTGGTTTTAACCGATTTAGTATTCCCAACAACTCCATACCAAAAAGTATCGATTATTAAAGGCCAAAAGCACCTAAAAAAGGGTGATGTCTATTCTATTCAAACGATTTGGTAAAACGAATTAATTAGGTTAGAAATTTAAAATTTAATACAATCTAATTTGGTTGATGATAGTGTTTTTACACAGAAAAACCTTGGAAGAAATGCTAATTAAAGCTTTCTTACCTCTGCTAAATCAATTGCTAAATTAAATTTTCAAGACTATTACTTTTTATATTTTTAGATTAGTCAAAATTTGAAAAATGGATTTCAGGAAAATCATAAAGAATACTGAAGAAATATATTCTCCACTATCTGTTGAATGTCGGCAAGAATTTATTGCTTATTTAAAAGTTAGCACATTTAAGCAAGGAGAGCTTGTGGTTCAGGAAGGACAATTTTCTAAAAAAGCATATTTAATTGTAAAAGGTTGTTCAAGAGCATATTACTTAAAAGACGGCAAAGATATTTCAGATTGGTTTACTTTCGAGAATCAGTTTATGGCTCCAATTTTCAGCTTCTTTAGCGAAAAACCAAGTCCTCATTATGTCGAATTTGTTGAAGATTCAACAGTACTTGAGTTTTCAAAAGATATAATGGATAAACTCACTAGTAAACACCATGATTTTGAACGTTTTATTAGTAAAGTGGTAACCGAAACGATGCTAGGCCTCTGTGAAAGGTTATATACTATTCAATTTAATAAAGCAGAAGAAAGGTATAAACACCTGTTAAGTATATATCCTGACATAACAAGCCGAATTCCCCTCACCCATATTGCTTCCTATTTGGGAATTACATTGGAAACATTAAGTAGGATAAGAAACCCTAAAAACCGAATTTGATCTATATCAAATGATGATTCTTTCATTAAAATGACCTTTGCAAAAAGAGTAAAAAAATGGAAGAAAATAACAAACAATTAGAATCAATTTGGGGAAAATGGTGGCAACCAATTAGAAAATGGTTTTATCCCACTTGGCTTATTTACGAAATATCATATCGTTTTTATGCTTACTCAATATCTACAAGTCAATATATTGAAAATCACCAAGAAAATATCGCTTCATACATTGGAGAAATTAGCACTCAAACTTTAGCTATTTCCAGTAGCTTTATCACTTTTGGTATCTGCACAGCTTTTTTAACAGTACCTGCTTCTTTTATTCTATATCAATTCTTCAAAGAAGATAATTTAACGGGAACTGGCTTTGAAGAAAAAATAAAGAGATTGTTCTGATTTTCAAAAAATGACAAAAAAAATATTAATTATAAACGGACATCCGGATAAAGGGAGTTTCAATTTTGCACTTTCTGAAGCTTATAAAAAGGGAGTAGGAAAATCAAGTGCTGAAATAAAGGAAATTAATATCAGAGAGTTAAACTTCAACCCTAATCTTCAGTTCGGATACAGAAAACGAACAGAACTTGAACCGGATTTGTTAGACGCTCAGGAAAAATTAAAATGGGCTAATCATTTAGTTTTGGTTTATCCGGTATGGTGGTGTTCTGTTCCTGCAATTACGAAGGGATTTTTAGACCGGGTTTTACTTCCCGGGTTTGCTTTTAAAAGAAGAGAAAATTCGTTGTTTAGCGACAAGTATCTTACTGAAAAAACTGCCAGAATAATTTGTACTTTAGACCAGCCTGCATGGTATTACAAATGGATTTATGGAAACCCTAGTCATAATGCCATAAAAAAAGGTACATTGCATTATATTGGCATAAAAAAAGTACGAATTACAACTATAGGCCCAATGAGATTATCGAAACAAAAATACAGAATAAAATGGTTGAAGAAAGTTAATAAATTGGGACAAATGAACAAATAAAAAAGGCTACAACACTATTCTTAGCAAAAGCAAGCTTTTAAGTTAAAAAACAGGTGTAAAGGTTGTTAAATTCACATATGGATTTTGGCGTTTTTCAACTGTAAATGCTCTGTGTACAAGTTTGTTTGGACAAGTAAAAAGAGTTGTGGAGTAATATGTAAAGACGAACTTTGTATTTTAAGCGTAAAAATCCGATGAGGGGAACAGATATGAATCGAATCTCTTATCAGTATTTCAAAGGTGCCGACCTTATGGAAATTGAAGGAGTAAATGATGCAACAATAATGGCAGGTATCAGCGAGATAGGACTGACAAGTATCAGGGAATTTAAAAGAAGGACTCTTGCTAATTCCGTTAAAAGAAACAATTATAAAAAAGGACGACCAACTGCCATTATTGTAAAAACATACTTGAAACAAATTGCGAGAGGGTGAAAAACAGCTATTTTGCGCACTAAATTGCGTCTTAAGCAGCGATTTGCAGTCGAGTTGTTTTGTGCTATAGACTGTTATTATAAAATGCTAACCAAAACACCAATTGCCCGTCATAAAAACAAGAAGAGAAAAAAGATACTTCATCTATTTCACTCTGCTTTTCTTATCGAAAATTACTCTTTCCCATGACATGAACCTTCTTAAATTCAGACGCGATGTCTTATTTAGAATTTTTTTTGTTTTCCTTTTCTTTTCCGGCGTAATTTTTGATTTGACATTGATTCTTTAGTATTTTCACCCCGGATCAGCCTTGTCAAATCCCAGATAAGTGAAGGTCTTAGTTTATTATTTTCCCCTTTGAGGAGATACTTTTTTTGCTCCTTTTCTTGCTGCGGTCGCTCTTTCTCAGCCAGATAAAATTTCCGTTTCTCCTTAAAATTCGACAAGCGGATGGGATACCGAATAGGGTTCCCTTCCCCATCAGCTACCACCACAACATGCCCCCTTCCGGATTTTCTGATTTCAACATGAAACAATTTCAGGGCATGGTTATACATCTCTTTGGAAGTAATTTCATTTACCTG
>NZ_JAIKLE010000066.1 GCF_022267315.1 Maribellus maritimus | reverse complement strand
GTTTCCGGTCGGATAAAAGATTACGATGAATGCCTTAGCAAATTTGAGCGGAAGTATTTACCAGGAATCGAAACTTCGAACATGGATTACAAAGTCATTGACTTTTTGTCTGATTTTGTAGGGATACGGGTTGTTTGTCCATATCTGAAGGATATAAACATCGTCCGAAAAGAACTGAAAAAGTATTTCAGAGAAGTTTCTATAACCGATAAAACCGTTCAGATTGAAAGTACCGATGATAAATTTGGCTATAAAAGTTTGCATCTGGATCTTAAATTGAATAGGAAATACGGGAAAAAAACAGAATATGTCCGCTATGCCGGTATCCAGTTTGAGCTTCAAATCAGGACTATCATTCAGGATGCATGGAGCGTTCTGGACCATAAAATTAAATATAAGAAAAGTATTCCGCAGAGCCTGAAGCGAAGAATAAACCGTTTATCCGCATTGTTCGAGATTGCAGACGATGAGTTTTTGAGAATAAATGATGAAATTATTTCGGAAGAAAAAAGAATAAACAGAAGATTAAAACAAGGGCAAATTGTTGAGAAAAATAAACCATTAGATGTATTCCGCTTTCTATTTGTAGCGTTAAAATATTTTCCGGAGTATAATTTTATTGAATTCAAAGTAGACGGATTTGTACAGGAAATTCTGAATATAAAAAAAAGATTTACTGAAAGTGAATTAAATGACGTACTGGAAACTTATCTGACATCGGTTGAACAGATAGCCGAAAATGAAAACAAGAAATTAAATCCATACACAAAGATTCGTTATTGCTTGTACCTGTTCGACCGTGATTTATTTTCAAGAATATTATCTGATTATCAAAAAAGTACCGTCTTGTTAATTAAATGATGCCTAAGATTTTCCCAATAGATTCACTTTCATCATATCCGTAGTTGTTCCATTATATCCATTACCTTTAGAAAAATACAAATACAATAAATAGATGCAGGTAACAGTAAACAGAAAAGATGTTAAATTTTACCCCGATGCCTCCAGAAAAATCGCAAGATTTCTCTACACCGGAGACGAAAGGGCGCTTAATACCATACGTTCAGTACTTAACATGTCAGAGACCTTGGTATCACAAACATTAAGTCCTGTGCTGAGAGACTACTCCCTTCGACATAGAAATATCTCTAAAATTTTTGAAAAACATTTTAACAGGATTGCTCATCTTTTAAAACAGTTAGAAATTGAACCTGACTCACTTAACATATCACAGAAAATACTTATAGGTTCCTATTTTACGATGGAGTATTCAATTGAGGCAGCCGCCTTTTTTAATCCATCTATTGTAGAACATCCCGACCAGTCAGAAATTGGCAAGGACGAAAAAAGAGTCATTTTGAGCTTCAGAGCTACAGGTGAAGGGCATATCTCGTCCATCGTTTTCAGAACCGGGGTGTTGGATAAAAACAAAAATTTATCGCTTGAACCTGTTGGAAAAATGCTGGAAGAAGCAGAGCATATCCGGCGGCACGTGTATGATAAAAAATCATTTAGCGCCAAACTTAATGAAATGAAGGATATTCATGCCATTGTTCCTTCAGGTTTGATTTTGGACAAGCTGAACGATAAATTTACCTATGGCGAACTTAGAGATTGTATAAAAGAAGCCAGAAAATCGTTGTACCTTACCGGGGAGAACGATATTTCATTTAATCAAATTACCTGGCTGGCTTCGTCGCATTATGAACTTGAATTTTCATTAGACACTAATATCTCTGAGCGTGTGATCTTTCCTGTATCAGTAAATGAAAAAAATGGCATTGAAGATGCACGCTTTGTAAAGTTTACGGATGATAATGGTGAGTGTGTGTATTATGCAACTTACACGGCATATGATGGTGCTACTATACTACCCAAAATGCTTGAAACCAAAGATTTTTATCATTTTAGGATAATGCCTTTTCATGGTGAAATTGCACAAAACAAAGGGATGGCACTTTTCCCCCGTAAAGTAAACGGGAAATATGCCATGCTTTGCAGGTTAGACGGCTATAACAATTACATTGCTTTCTCTGATAATATTTCAATCTGGCGAAAAGCCACATTATTACAGCAACCAAAGTTTCCTTGGGAATTTGTCCAAATCGGGAATTGTGGTTCACCCGTTGAAACACCCGAAGGCTGGTTGGTAATTACCCATGGCGTTGGGCCAATGCGTGAGTATGTTCTGGGAGCTTCATTATTAGACCTTCAAAATCCTGAAATAGAGATTGGCAGATTAAAATCACCACTTTTAATGCCCAATGCGAATGAAAGAGAAGGATATGTGCCGAATGTGGTATACTCGTGCGGCTCGATGATTCATAATGACGATTTGATCATTCCTTATGCGATGTCCGATTATGCTTCAACCTATGCAACTGTAAACCTAAAAGAACTACTGAACGAATTAAAAAAATAAAAATAACCAAGCATAATAAACAGGCCCTTTAAATTTCTCTGGTTATCATTCGAGAAATGTCCTCGTAATGTGTGAATGATGTAACTCTTGTTCTTAATTGTGTAATACTTTTTGACTGTAAAGTTAAGACCTTAGCATGGTGGAAATTCATTCACAACTGTCCCGCCAGCTGCGGAATTTTATAAAAGAAGAATATGAAAATGCAAAATAAGAACAGTCAGACAAAAAGCATTCTTTGGGTATTGCTTGCGGTTATGATGACTATTCCATTCACCTCATGCGCAAAAAAAATCACTTTTGTAAACTCGACCATTGTCCCGGGGGCGGAAGGTTATGTTAAAATTAAAAAGGACAATAATAAAAACTATATTATTAAAGTAGAAGTATCTGATTTGGCAGAAGTGGATAGGGTTCAATCATCTCAAACAACTTACGTGGTTTGGATGGAAACCGACGAAGGGAATGTTGAAAACCTGGGACAGTTAAAAAGCTCAAGAAGTTTCTTATCAAAACAGAAAACAGCATCGCTTCAAACAATATCTTCTTATAAACCGGTTAAAATATTTATTACTACCGAAAACGGTACAAATGTACAATATCCGGGAGAGCAGATTGTACTGCGCACAGACACTTTTTAGAAAGTGATACTATGTTAAAAAAGCTGATTAAAATTAAATTTTTAATAATACGTGCTGTAATAAGTAAGATAATTATAGAAAGGCGGTAAATAATGAACCATTAACAAAATAGTTAAATATTTCAAAAGGCGACTGAAAGGTTGTCTTTTATGTTTGAATGATAAATTACTTTGAGTGATCAATTTCCGTTGGTGTGGATGATGTAAATCTTTTCATGAAATGATGCCACATTATCAATGAGAACCTGATTCTTGTTAAATAGTACTTGGTGTCAATTTAAATTAACAGTTATGCCTGTTTTAACTTTCGTCATTGTCCTCCTGGTTGTTTTAGTAATCCTTTGGCAAATAAACAGCTACGTTCCAGCGCAACGCAGTATTAAATATATTATTATTGCAATTGTTGCAGTGGTTCTTATTATTTGGTTGCTATACGTATTTGGAATATTCGACAGTTAGGGCAACGTAATAATTTTAGCTTCAGTTTAGTTTATTGCCCGACATGGACTTTTCCTTTTAATTCAGTGAAGCTATAATTCTGTTCGCAAAATCATTTGGCCTAATTCATCTCTTACCTAATAGTTAATGGATAATGGAAGCAACAAAATTCATGACATCCCAAAGAACTATATATCATTATCCGATTGAGAGCCTTTGTCGATTTACTGTGAGAAGTGTTGTGTAAAATAACCCCTTTAGAAATTTAATATGGAAAAGCAAAATAAACCATTTGAAAGATCCGAAAAGCTGCGGCAAAAAGCAGAAATTTTGCTAAATAAAATGGATGAAAGAACAGATAGTTTTTCTTTTGAAGCGGATAAGTTAAAGCTCATTCATGAACTTAAAGTGCATCAGATAGAACTGGAGATACAGAACGAAGAATTAAAGCTGGCAGTAGAAAAGGAGGAAATTGCCAAAAAGAAATATATTGAACTGTATGATTTTGCCCCTTCTGGTCACCTGACACTTACAAACAAAGGTAAAATCATTGATTTGAATATTAGTGCAGAAAATTTGTTGAAAAAAACGAACATCATTAATTAACAGCAGTTTTGGTTTTTTTGTTTCTTCCGACACCAGAACCATATATAATGATTTTCTTCAAGATGTATTTGCAACAAATTTAAAGCAAACCTGCGAGCTAAAACTTGCCGGATGCGATGATTCAACGAGATATCTACTCGTCAACGGGATCATGAGCAATGTAGACGAAAAATGCATGTTGACACTGGTTGACATCACAAAAGCTTAAATTTACCCAGAACGAATTGACAAAAGCAAAAGAGAAAGCGGAAGAAGGCAACAAACTAAAATCTGCTTTTTGGGCAAATATGAGCGACGAAATCCGGACCCTAATCAATGGGATCCTGGGGTTTTCGGAACTTTAAAAAACGCTAACTCTGACAGGCGAGAAGCAACAAGAGTTTATCGATATCATTCAGAAAAGTGGCGTTCGTATGCTCAACATTTTAAATGACATTATTAATATCTCAAAAATAGAATCACAACAAATTGAAGTTCTGGTTTCAAATACAAATATAAACGAACAGGTAGAGTATATTTTTCATTTTTTCAAGCTTGAACTCTTATCCTTTAACAGGGTTTTTATTGGGCTTTATTGTAATCCTTAAGCGTAAATTATAAGAACATTATCCCTGATGTGCCTTCCAAAGAATGTGTGAATCATGTAACTCTTATTCCGAATTGTGTAATACTTTTCGCAGGCTTTTCATGTAAGTTTATAAACAATATCAGAATCTGTAAATGGATTGCAAATCTTTAAATCATGAAATATTCAACATTTGTTATTGCAGGCTTACTTTTAGTGTTATGGGGTGTTGTGGTTTTTAGCATCGATTCCCCTCCGCGACTTGTCCATTTAATTATTCCATTGGCAGGGATAATTATACTGCTTCGTATTTTATATAGTAAAAAATCATCAAAAAAAATAAAACAGAATTATGGAAACAAAATTTGATATGAACGAATGGAAACGAATAAGAGAACATCTAAGAAATAGACATCCTGAGTTAAAAGAAGTTGATTTGATTTGGGGCCGCACTTCTAGAAACGAATTGATAGAAATGATTTCAGCCAAATTGGGTAAATCAAAGAAAGAACTAATGGATGAAATTGAATCATTCCGGGATGTCTTAAGCGAATAAGCCAGCCTTTTCGGGCGTAAATTGTAATTAAAATGAAAATAAGAATGGATGATGAATTTGATTTTAAGAATTGGGAGATTGTTAAATATAAGCTGAAAAACACTTATTCTCAGTTAACAGATGCTGATTTAATTTGGAGGCATGGGACCAAAGATGAATTGTATGGGACAATAGCGACTAAACTCGGGAAAACAAGAAAAGAATTCAACGCAATTGTTGATTCATTTGATGTGCCGCAAAATCAGAGGTGGCAAGATATTTAATAAAAAAATAAAAATGAATTATTTGTATTTGATTGTTCCTGTAATTATAGTTCTTTTTGCAGGAATCAGAATTGTGAGGCCCACTCACCGCGGTCTTATTGAGCGACTTGGGAAATATAAGAAACTTGCGGATCCCGGATTTCATTGGATTATTCCGATTGTTGATCGCATTTTCATGGTAAATATTACAGAACAAATGGTGGATGCCGAACCGCAGGAAATTATCACGAATGACAACCTGAATGCCAGTGTGGATGCACAGGTATATTTTCGTGTAAAAGCGGACGAGGAAAGTATAAAAGGTTCAACCTATGATGTTGACAATTACCAATGGCAAATTGTTAATCTTGCCCGTACAACGCTCCGTAACATTATAGGCACACTTACCTAAAAATCGGCGAACTCCGAACGTGGAAAAATAAACACCGAACTGCATGAAACCCTGCATAAAGAAACTAAA
This sequence comes from Maribellus maritimus, assembly GCF_022267315.1. Classification (GTDB taxonomy): domain Bacteria; phylum Bacteroidota; class Bacteroidia; order Bacteroidales; family Prolixibacteraceae; genus Draconibacterium; species Draconibacterium maritimum. The sequence continues at coordinate 8,176 of NZ_JAIKLE010000066.1, read as the reverse complement.
AGCTGGGGAATTGAGATTATACGTACTGAGTTAAAACAGATTGATCCCCCTTCTGATGTACAGGAAACCATGAACAAGGTGGTGAAGGCCGAAAACGAGAAAATAGCCGCCATCGACTCAGCTACAGCCGCCGAAACCGTTGCCGATGGTGTAAAACGTGCCAAAATCAAAGAAGCTGAAGGCTACAAACAATCGAAAATTTTACATGCTGAGGGTGAAGCCGAAGCCATAAAACTGGTAAACGAAGCTGCCGATAAGTATTTTATTGGAAATGCCCAGCTATTGCGAAAATTGGAAGCCATGGAAGCATCGCTGGAGAATAATGCCAAAATTGTTATTCCAACCGGAACAGAACTGGTGAATATGATTGGTGAAATGGCCGGGGTTGTACCTCTGGAAAGAAAACAAAAGGAGAAATGATTTCAAGAAAAACGTTTTTGAAACGATTTTTAAAAGGTATTGAGGGAAGTAACAATACAAAATATCAACCTGAAGAAATGAAAAAAATATTGATCGCACTTGACTTTGATCAAAGCGCTCAAAGCGTAGCAGAAAAAGGTTTTTCATGGGCTAAAACAATGAAGGCTCAAATAACATTATTGCATGTTTTGGCAGATCCACAGGATTATTTGTTAACCAATCATGTTATTATTATGGGGTTTGCAGGTCATCTTGATACAAGTGAGAAATTAACTAAAGAAACTATTGATCCCCAAAAATTATCACAACAATTTCTCGATAAATCGAAACTTTATTTGGGAGATAATCGCATTCAAACGCTTCTTGAAAAAGGTGATTGCGCAGAAGCTATTTTAAAGGCAGCAAATAAAATTAGTGCGGATGCTATTGTAATGGGGTCGCACAGCAGAAAATGGTTTGAAAATACAACCATGGGAAGCGTTACTGAGAAAGTTTTACAAAATACGACTATTCCGGTTTTGATTATCCCAACAAAAGGACAACGTAATTCCTAATTTCAAAAGGGTTAATGGCGGAAATAATTTCCTTTAAACAAATTGATAAAAACGTTTAAGGGAAATAAAACAGCTACGAAAACGAAGAGAAGAAAATAAAATAAAATGAATTCAAAAAAACATTTAGGCATTTGGATGGACCATTCAACGGCCAACATAATGGAATTGTCGAATGCCAAAGTGGTGTCAAAAATAATTGAATCAATTCCAGCCTTCCCCGAGCAATTGCAAAACCTGAGAATGGACGAAAGCCTCATGCACAATAAAAAACAAAATGAACGATCTGCCTTTTACAAAAAAATGAGTTACGTAATTAATGATTACAGTGATGTTTTGCTTTTTGGACCCACAAATGCTAAAACTGAATTATTCAACCTGTTAAAAAACAATCATCATTTTGATAATAAACGAATCGCAGTTCAATCTGCCGATAATATGACCGAAAATCAGCAAGAAGCCTTCGTGAAAGACTTCTTTGGACCTACAAAGAGAAATAATAAATAAAAGATGGACGAAATAACATCGAAAAACGTCGCGGTAATTGTTGCCCACCCCGATGATGAAACATTGTGGGCGGGAGGAACAATTTTAAGTCATCCATCGTGGAATTGTTTTATTATTTCGCTTTGCAGGGGAAACGATGAAGAGCGTGCCCCAAAGTTTTATGAAGCATTAAAAATACTAGGAGCGGAAGGTGCTATGGGTACGCTGGATGACAGTCCTGAACAAATTCCCCTTAATATTAAAATAGTGGAGCAGGCCATTCTGGATCTGTTACCGGTTAAAAATTATAATTTAATCATTTCCCATAATCCTTCAGGAGAATATACACGGCACATTCGGCACGAAGAAGTAAGTAAAGCCGTAGTAAAACTTTGGTACAACCAGAAAATATTTACCGACGAACTTTGGAATTTTGCTTACGAAGATGGTAAAAGGAAGTATTATCCCAGACCCGAAATTGATGCAGCAATTTACCACAAACTAACGGAACGAATTTGGAAGAGAAAATACAACATGATTACAGAAACGTATGGATTTGATGAAAATAGCTGGGAGGCAAAAACTACTCCCAAAGATGAAGCGTTCCGACAGTTTACAAATTCGTTTACGGCTGTAAAATGGCTAAATAACGGAGGAGTTTACTTATGAAGGTACTGGTTTTATACGATTATCCTCCGTCGCCCGGGGGACTCGCCACCCAGGGAGATCTTTTATACAAAGGACTTGTTGAAATGGGTATTGATGCCCACCCGGTACATTTCGAATCGGCGCAGGAAAAGGAATGGTATTACCGCTGGTTTGAACCTGATGTTGTGGTTGGAGTAGGTTACTGGGGACATACCCCGCAGCTGGTACTTCATCCGCAACGGTATGGCGTGCAGCCTGTACCATGGTTGGTTGCCGATGGTTATATTGCCAATTACCAGGAAGTGTTAAATGCGCTGCCTCTGATTTTGGTGACATCTAACTGGGTAAAGGAAATGTATGTCAGGGATGGTATTGAAGGTAGTAAAATTGAAGTATTGCCGGTGGGGTGTAATACTGATACATTTATTCCCTTTCAAAAGGATGATCCAAAAATTCTGGCCGTTCGCGAAGCATTAGGTGTTTCACCCGATCAGTTAATGATTCTCACCGTTGGCGGTGACGCCGCATCCAAAGGCGCCCAGGAAGTAATGCAGGCATTGGCCATTATAGACAATAAAGCGCCCGACTGGAAGTATGTATGCAAAGTTTGGCCGCAGCCACGAACCAAAACTCAAAATTTGCTCGATTTGGAAATGGTAGTACATCTTGGTATTGAAAAAAATGTAACCTATGCAACAAACAAAATCTCACGGAATTTTATGCCTTACCTGATTGGAGCTTGTGATATTTATGCAGCTCCTTCGCGATTGGAAGGTTTTGGAATGCCACAGGTGGAGGCCGGTGCTTGTGGAAAACCGGTTGTCAGCATTAAAGCCATGGGAATGCTGGATACACTCATTCATGGAGAAACGGCGCTTCTTGCAAAAATAGCGCGCAAAATTGCTGTGAGTGAAGTTATTCTTGGTGAAGAGTCGGGATTCGAAGATCAACATAAAGTTACTTTTAAAGTGCCACGCACGGTCGATTACCGGGCAAATGTACAGGATATCGCAAAGTACTTATTGCAGCTTATGAACGATGCTGAATTACGCAAAAGAATGGGTAAAGCAGGCAGAGAGAGGGTTGTAGAGAATTTCGATTACCGGGTTGTTGCAAAACGGTTTGTGCAGATCGTCAATGATAAATTGGGAATATATTGAAAAAGAAATCATGAGTTGGAAGACCCGGGGCGCGTGAAAAACGAACTTTATTTTCCCTACTACTTAATTAAATGAAAAATGCGTATGAATCTTTCGAAAGAGATTAAACAAGCAAAAGAAGCAGCACTGGAAGTACTACTCTATAATTCCCACGGACCATTTCAAGGTTTACCACGAACAGCGGGCTGGGGGTATCCGGAACCTTATACGCGGGATCTAATGATTTCAATTCTGGGGATTGCCGTTTTCGGAAATCAAAAATTGCTTGACAGCATTCGAAAAGTGTTGGAAACACTGGCAAAAAATCAAACAGAGCATGGTCATATTCCTTCGCTGGTACACGATAGTGAGGATCGTGGAGCCAGTGATACAACTCCATTGTTTTTGCTGGCAACCGGCATATTCAGAAAAGTTACGGGTGAAGTTGATTTCCTTGAAGAGGCAGTAGAAAAATCTCTGGTTTGGATGAGCTATCAAAGTCCTTCAGACAACGACCTTGTAGCGCAACAACCGACCAGCGACTGGCGCGATGAACAATGGGTAACCGGCTACGGACTGTATGTGAATACACTGGTTTACAGTTATCTCAGAATTCTTGGCAAACACGAGTCAGCAGAAAACATGCGCCACATCATGAGCCGGTTTACCGTTACAGGAGGAACCATGCACCGCCATGTACATGAGGGGCTGGTGGTGAAACACAAACCTTATTATGCTTTTTGGTCTTACAAAATTTTTAGCAGTGAGCGTTTCGATCTTCTTGGAAACAGCCTGGCCATTCTTTCCGGAATTGCTTCACCTAAGCGATCCAATGAAATGATTTCGTGGATTGAAGAGGAATGCGCAGGAATGCGTGAACGAGGTGAACTAACGGGAGCATTACCACCCAATTTTTTCCCCTTCATAAAACCGGAAGATCCCGACTGGCATGGGCGATATGATAAATATAATAAACCGGGGGATTATCATAACGGCGGGATCTGGCCTTTTACATGCGGATTTTACATTGCGGCCCTGGTAGCTGCCAAACGATATAAACTCGCCACCGAAAAACTTGAAGCCCTTACCCAGTGTATAAAACTTTCAAATTCAGGTGACCAATACCATGGATTTAATGAATGGATTAAAGCACAGGATGGTTTACCCATGGGTCAGGACTGGCAAACCTGGAGTGCGTCGATGTATCTCTATGCTGCAAAATGTGTTGAAGAAAAAGATACACCCTTCTTTAACGAATTAAGAAACGAAGCAAAGGTTTCGCGTGCCTGATATTACGAATAATGAAAAAGTAGTACAAACGAAACAATGAAATTGAAGACAAATATTATGCTTTCAGTATTATTAACAATCAAAATGATAATAAAGAGTGAACTATCCGAAATATTAACGTAACTTGCACGCAATTAATAATTTAATATAATGAATAAAGGAACAGTAAAGTTTTACAATGATTTCAAAGGATTTGGATTCATTAAAGACTCCAATTCAGCAAAAGAGTATTTTGTACATTCCACAGGATTGAAAGATAATATCGGAGAGAATGACGAAGTAACGTTTGATTTGGAAGAAGGAAAAAAAGGATTAAATGCCGTTAACGTTAAACTATCGTAGTTTAAAATATAGTATCATTTAAAATTTTGTCCCGCTTTTAAGCGGGATTTTTTTTATACCAATTTCAAATCCGAACGGTGAAATTCTTCATAGGCCTGCAATACGGTTAAATGAGAGATTAAATAAGCCAGCGAACTTTCTGCACCTTGGTTTCTGTTCACTCCATAACTCTCGAAACCATCGCAACACCCTTTCGTCTCAAAATCATACAAACTCATTCGCAAATCATTTTCACCCAAAAACCATAAAAACGAAGTGTAAAGTTTATTGAGGTAATCCTTGTCTTTTGTAACAAAATATGCCTGGTGGTACATTAATACCATTGCCATTGCATCAATAGGCTGCTGGGCAAAAACAGACCGTTCACCCTCCTTTTTGTACCATTTTTCATTACCAATTACCGATAAGTAATTGTCCTTTAATGTATGCTCTGTCAGGAAATTCATTGATTCAACTGCCGTTTCTGTAATTTGTGTGTCATTCAATATTTCTGCTGAATGTAAAAGCGCCAATGGTAAAATGCCATTATCGTAAGCCAGTAACGATTCAAACCAATTCCAGTCAGCGGTCTGGTTTTCCTTATAATGTTTGATTAATACATTCGCGAGGTTCCTCAACCTTTCGGTCATGGAATCGTCAGACGGATTACTTTTCAGGTAATAACTAATTCCAATCATCGTATTGGCAATGCCACGGATGGATTGTAATTTTTCAAAATTGGCTGATGCATCAAAAAATACCAGTTTGCCGGTTTGATAATACGCATCGTTGGGAGCATTCCCAAGTAAATAACCCAATGCCCATATTGTTCGGCCAAATGAATCTTCAGAGCCATTTTCATCTAAAAAATTCCGGTTAAAACTCAGGAAGTTCCGGAAGGTGCCATTGGCATTTTGCATATAATGGATGTAGCTTAAATAAATGGGGGATAATTCCAATGCCCGCATATCTTTTTTTTGTTTGTAAGCCATTAAAACCATCAATAAAGCGCGTGAGTTGTCATCCAGACAATAACCTTCTTTTAAATTGGGAATGCCAAACTTGGCGTGCTGAATGATACCGGTGTCATCTGTCAGGCGATTGATATGAGCGAGCGAGAATGGGGGAAGAATGAGTAAATCGGGTTCTGCTTCTTTTTGAATAGTAACCGAATGTCCATCCTTCATTACTTCTTCTGCAAGTACTACATACTTTTCGCCGGTTTTTGGCCAGGTTATTTTTTCCCCATATTCACCGGCTTTATTTTTTAATTCACTGAGTTCTTCAGGATGTTCAAGAAGTTCCGTTAACACTTCCGCAAGGCCATCCGAATCATTAAAATTAAATAACCTGCCCCTTCCTTTAGCCAGCAATTCAGCGGCATGCCAGTATGGTGTTGACAGAACAGCTGCACCTACTCCCACTGCATACGAAAGTGTTCCACTGGTAATCTGGGCTTCATTCAAATAAGGAGTGATGTAAATGTCACAGGCATATAAATATTTGAACAATTCTTGTTCATCAATAAATTCATTCAGGAATATTACATGATTTTCAAGCTGAAGGTTTTTCACCTGGCGAAGTAAGAAAACCCGGTATTCCTCTCCGGAATGCCGGAGCACATTCGGGTGGGTTTTTCCTAAAACGATATAAATAATTTCCGGGTGTTTTTTAACGACTTCCGGCAATGCTTTAATTACTGTTTCAATGCCCTTGCTGCGCCCAATAAAACCGAAGGTAAGCAGTACTTTCCTGTTTTCAAGTTTGAACTCTTTTTTCGATTTTTCTGGATTAAAATGAATGTCGGGAACACCATGTTCAATCAGTGCAATTTTTTCTTTGGGCACATCGTAAATACCGACCAGAAAATCAACCGCTTTGTGGCTCATCACTACAATTTTATGCGTCATTTTGCAGATTTCCTTCAAAACCGCTTTTTCGTTGTACGAAGGTGCTTTGAGAATGGTATGAAGCGTAACAATGAGCGGAATCTCCAGCCGATGTAGCAGGGGGAGGATATAAACCCCATTTTGGCCGCCAAATATTCCAAATTCGTGCTGAAGGATGCAAACGTCTGCACCACTCAGATTAATATACTTTACTGCTTTCAAATAATCTTCCTGATGGTCTTGCCTGATGATGGCTTTTACTTCTTCAGGATATTTATAAGTGAGATCGTTATCATTTAATGCAACCACAAAACCTTCATGGTTTTGTTCTTCCGGAGCCTTGTTGGTCAACATCGATTTGAACAAATTGTTGGTAAACGTTCCAATTCCACATTCCCGGGGTGGATAAGTAGCAATGTAAGCTATTTTCATTTTTATATGGGTTTATAGTTGAAGAAGAGTTTGTGATAACTTTTTCTTGTTATCCTTTCTTCTTTAAAAGTGACCTGAATTTATATCAGTTCAAAGTGTTTTTTTAGTAATCTTTCAAATACATTTGAGGAAAAAGGTTTTGAGACAAAATCATCGCATCCCGCATCAATGGCTTTTTCCCGTTCTACATCGAAAGCCATTGCAGTTTGTGCGACAATAATCACCTCACTATTAAAAAGGCGTATTTGTCTGGTCGCTTCATATCCGTTCATTTCAGGCATTCGAATATCCATTATTATTAAATCAATATCGGGATTATTCTGACAGGAATCCACTGCTTCAATACCTGATTTTACTGTAATCATTTCCCGTGCGAAGTTACCAAGCAATTTCCGAATGAGTTTTTCAGATATTTCATCATTCTCTGCAATTAAAATTTTAAGATATTTGGTTGAAATAGCCGGCTTTTGGAGTAAATCATTTTGCTCTTTTTTGACAGAATCATAAGGAATAGTAAAATAGAAAGAAGAACCTTGCCCAAACTCGCTTTCCACCCAAATTCTTCCTCCAAATAATTCCACATAAGCTTTCGAAATTGATAGACCAAAACCATTTCCGCTATTATCTACCATAAGCTTTGTGCTGACTCTTTCGAACCTATCAAAAATGATATTTTTCTGCTCCTCATCAATTCCAACACCTGTATCTTTCACAAAAAATATTAAGGTTTCTCCCTTCTTATCATATCCAAATTTTATTGCTCCTCTTTCTGTAAATTTTATTGCATTTTTTATTAGGTTAATCAGAATTGCGATGATTTTATTCTGATCTGAATAGACAGTAGCTTCCTTTGAAGGTAATCCCTGTTCGCAGAGCAAATTAATTCCCTTCCCGTCAACTTCTTGCTTAAAGAAGTAATAAATATATTCTATTACCTCATTTAAATTTGTCTCTGAATTTAAAACCTTCATTTATCTTTTTGTATCACTTAAAAAGGGTA
>NZ_JAIKLE010000065.1 GCF_022267315.1 Maribellus maritimus | reverse complement strand
GTTTGAAGAATTGACTTTGGATTTGGGCGAATTTTATAAGGGCAAGAAATTTACAGTTAAAGCGCGTAATGTTTCAGACGAGAATTTTTATATCCAGTCGGCCACATTGAATGGCGAAAGTTATAACAAAGCCTGGATTACGCACGAGGATATCGTGCAGGGAGGAACCCTGGTTTTTGAAATGGGACCGCAGCCGAATAAAAAATGGGGGAGTAGTCCGGCGGAAAAACCACCTTCGATGAGTGAAAAATAGGTAATGGTCTCACTTGTTTGTAATTTGTTTTTGCAGCATCAGTGACATCTCCTTTGCTCCGTCCCAATTCCATTTTACACACTTCCTTTTATGCAGGATTGCATCGTCCTATCCCTCTTTCCGAAGCTTTCAGAACCCGCTAAGGGCAGAACATTGAACAGTTTCTCACAAAATAGATATCCCCCGTGCTAAATTTTGCGGAACAGGAAGAAACTCCTTGGTTTTGAAACAAACGATTGTTATTTTTAATGCACGAAAAATCAGTAACTCATGAACTAAACCTGTTGTGCCACCCATAAATCCATCTCAAAATGAATCGTTCCAAAACACTTCTTAAGATGATTATCCATGGCCTTTCTGAAAACATATATCTCGAAAAAGTTGGTCTATCCACCCGAAATGATGTTGTAACCCAAAATAACCATAAAGAGATAAAATGTAGGTTTTGGCTTATGCAACCGTTAGCAACCATAAAAACAAACAAAATGAGAATGTTATATTTAGTCATTATAATTAGTTTTATCATAATCAGTTGTACTCAAAATAAAACTGAGACTAAAATTCAGGACTTCTTCAAAAGTGGCACAATTACTATCACAGGACAGGTAAATAACTTGAAAGCTGAGGATAGCAAGACCATATTTTTAAAACAGCATAATTTACTTTCAGGGAAAGCAGAGGTGATCTCTATTAAAATTAGCAATTTTGGAGAATTTGAAAAAATATTAACGGTCTATAACAGTCAGGATATATCGCTCGAATATCAAGAAAGAACTATTAATCTTCTGGTAAAACAGTCAGATAGTCTAAATTTGATTATTGACGCACAAAATCAAAATCAAGATGTCATTATTTCTGGAACAAGTGGAGAAAGAAATACTCTTTTTAATCAGTACCTGCAATTGACTTTAAACATTAAAAGAGATTATAACCTCAAAACATCTGGAAAAGATTTCGGTTTTATCAAAAGCAGTTATGAAAAAGCTGAGTCAAAAATAGATTCCGTTATTAAAGATTTTCCAAATTTTAAACATGATGCTTTGCTGACAACATGGATTGATGCTGACAAGAAATCACTAATCAATTATAATCTTATTCAATATGCCAGTAACAATGAAGATCTACCTGTAACTTTCCTGACGAATAAAAACATGATAACTGAAAAAGTTATAAACAAAATTGACTTTTATTGTAATCGCTCCTATGCACTTGATATTCTCAATAACTATGTCGGCGGATGCGTTATGAAAGAAAGACAAAAATTTACTGGAGATATTATTACCAAACTAAAAAATGATGACTATAGTAATGCAGTAAAATTGTTATCAGATAGTGTAATGACTGATTTCCGCAATATTGGAAAAGACATTGTAATGTATCAATTATTCGAACAAATGCTGTTGCCAGGCATGACAGAAATGGTTGGAAAAGAATTAGAAATAGATTTGTTAAAAAAGTACTTTTTACAAAACATAAATAGTGAATTTGTTAAGACTTTAATTATAAATACAAGCAATGAACAATCGAATGCCGTTCTCGAAGAATCTTTGACTGGCAATTTTGAAGAAGACGTTCTTGGCGCTTTAATGAATGAATTTAAGAGTAAAGTACTTTATGTTGATATTAGTGCAACTTGGTGTGGTCCTTGTATTCAAGAATTTCCGTACTCTACGACTTTGCATGAAAACCTTGCTGACAATGAGATAGTTTTTGTTTATCTATTCGCTAAATCAAATTTATCTGATTGGAAAAAATTAAGTGCAAAATATAATCTGCAAGGAGAAAATATTCTTCTATCGGACGAACAATATAATTTTTTATTAAGTAAATATGCTATTAGCTCTGGATTTCCGCAGTATCTATTAATTGGCAAAAATGGAGAAGTATTAAAGGATGCTCAGAGACCATCAATGGAAGGAATAAAAGAAGAAATATATAAATTGTTAAACTAAAAAATTACGATTGCTAACCTTTTGCAAATTGCCTTGGAGGGTCTGTACGATGTCGTTTGCTGGATTCACGCCCGATTGTCTTGTGTTCGTCTGACGGACAATCGTACGCAGTCCGCAAGGCCAACTTGCACGCGGCCGTTAACAAGCATATTATGGAGACTTATATTTTAAAAGCATATCGTCCTAATATTCATCCTTACCTGTTAATATCGGTTGGATTTATAGCCTTGTGGATTGAAATTGCAATAACAAGACCTGAGGAGTTAACCAATATTGGATTTATTATTGCTTCAATATTCTTTTTAGTTTTTGTCGGACCTCCAGTTGTTTTGACAGTTTCTTATTTCCTTCAAGACCTCAATAAACAGATTTCAATTGATAAAACAAAAGGAATCATATCAGTTGAGAAAAATGCTGAAAGACATGAATTCAAAAAACAAGACTAGGAAGAAGCGTATCATGTCAAAGTCAATAAAAACAACTATTCTCATTATCAGTTCCCGATGTATGAATACCTTTTATTTGTATTTAAGGAAAGACAAAAACTAATTATTACAAACCTAATTTGTAAGCCTCAAAAACTTATATAAGCCTTGGAAATAGAACCCAAAGTAATTCATTCAAATGTTCCTTTAATTGACAGGACAATGGGAAACTCATTTTCGACAGCTAAAGAGTTTGATTCAAAAGCCAAAGAATTTTACGATAAATACAAAGACAAATCAGAAAAAGAACTATTGGAAATATGCAAACAAAAGGGCTATGCAGATTATGCCCAAAAAACAGCAAGACAATTATTAGATGAAAAGAATAAATAAAAATACTACCGCTAACAAAGTGCCATATCTCAGGGCGGGGGTTGTGGTACGCAACTGCATATTCTCGTTTAGCAGTTCCGTGTCCTTTGGACAGGAACGCTCTTCGAAATCCGCCCCGCAACATACACCAACCCTTAACGAACAAAAAGACGAAGTATGAGAATAGTTACAACATTGATATTAATCAGTTTCTTTGCTTCAGTAAAAGCACAGGATTCTTTACAGAAAAACCTGAATAGTTTTCTGATTGGAACATTATCTGATTATATAGTAGAGCAACATATAAAGAAGTTAGTAACCGGGTTGACACCTACTATCCTTATGAGAAAAGTCTGGCTGACTATCTGTATTCAGTTTTTGCGTATTCAAGCCCTGATTTGGAGCTGCGATTAAATGATAACAGACCTGAGATTTATTCTAAAACATTGTCGGATTTGATTAATAGCTATTATAAGTATGAACCGTCCGGTTCTATGACAATGGGATATGACACAATCTACAGAGGAAAGCTAAAAAGTGATTTGTTTACTACCGATAAAGAAATTCTATCATTTATTGGCGGGACTTATGCAAGATTTGGAGAAACTAATGACTCGACTGCATGTATTCGAATTCCCAATTCATTAAGTAAAGTCAGGATTTGTGTTGAATATCTAAAAAAAAAACTGCAAAAATGTAAAATACGAGATTATGAAAGGATATATTCCTGTAAGTCATATAGTTTATTTTGACCCGACACAAGAATTATCAGAATATTTGGAAAAGATAATGGCATTGAGGAAGCAAATGAATACAGACCGGAACAAACAGATAAAAGGTATGATTGGAGAAGATAATTATAATAAACTCGTTCGCTAACCCTATTCAAAGCAAACGCAGGTTCTTAAGTAAAAAATCGGGCAGCAAAGGTTGTTAAAACCTGGTCTGAACAGCTCAGGCTGCCTCCTTTGTGTTGCTTTAAATAAAAAACAGGCTCTAAAATATTTTCGTTGTTGTAACGCTATCGTACAACGTAAAACCATTTCAGTCAAAACCCTCATTATCAACAGTAAGTTGTCTTTTTCCTAATATTTCCCGAACTTGTAATATAAGATCAACCATCATGAAAGAAGCTGATATATTTTCAGAATCAATGGGCACAAAAAACCGAACCTCCAAAGGAGAAAAAACAGATTCTTTTGATAAAAAAAAGAAAAGCGAAAAAAAAGACACGTCTTCCGATTTTTTTAAAGCTTCAGAAGAAACACTCTCTGATTTAAAAATAGACAATCTTTTGATTGAATTAAAAATATCCGAATCGCCTGAAAATTATGATACTATTTTAATTCCAGCAAACAAATCAGGATTACCTGGTTCTTCAGGCATAGGGGCAATGGTGAGGGAGAAACTCGGGATCAGTCAATTATGGAAAGAACTGATACATCCGGACAATTTTAATGACGATTTCCTCTGGTTAAAGGAATTGGAAACAAAATTTGGAGAAAAACAAATCTGTATTATAGAAATAGAAAGCTCCGGAGTTTTTCGCGTAAAGGAGATGAAAAAAACACTCACCCTCGCCTTACTTTCAGAAGTAACTAATTTTTCCAACAAAAGAATCTGGATTCCGTTGCTTGGAACAGGAAGCGCAAGTATTCCTGCAAATGAAAGTTTAAACTCGATTATTTTATCAATTTACGATATTCTTTCTGAATTAAATGACGTTGGGAACGATATAGAAATAACAATTGCCTTACCGCGACAATCACCGGGAAAAAGTTTAAAAAGGATTTTCGAATCAAAATCGGACTTGTTTGTGCAAAAAAGCAAGGTAGCTACAAACGTCCCGGCCTGGCTAGATAATCCTGAAGAGGTAGATTATCTGAACCGGACTCCACTGGCGAAATCCATAGCTTCTATTTTAGATAAACTAAACGAAGAAGAAAATAAAGGTTCTTTAATGATACATCTCCAGGGAGCCTGGGGAGCCGGCAAATCTACATTTTTAAATATTCTTGAAAAACAACTAAATAAAGAAGTGGAAAAAAAGTGGGTGGTTATTCGGTTTAACGCCTGGCAGAACCAGCACATATCGCCTCCCTGGTGGATATTTTTTAATACGATTTATATTCAAAGCAGGTCCCAGGTAAAAAAGAAATTCACTTTCCGGATTACTGAAGTTTTACGAAGATGGAAAACTGGAAAAATTTATCTGAAACTTTTGACTTACATTCTTCTTGTAACATCTGTCATTTTGGTGATTAACTTTAGGGAAAATATTGGCGACTTTTTTGGAAGCTGTACTACGGAGGATTTATTTAAAACGTCTTCTGCATTTATTGGTTTTGCTGCCACCTTATTTTCATTTCTTTCAACCTTAACTTCATCTGGTCTTCATGGTTCGGCCAAATCGGCCCACAGTTTTATGAAAATGGCACAGGACCCGATGCAGCAGGTAAAAAGTCATTTTAATTCTTTGATCAAGTCGATTCGTAAACCGGTTATAATATACATCGACGATCTGGACAGGTGTGATCCACTGTTTGTAGTGAAATTGCTGGAGGGCATTCAAACACTATTTAAAGACTCAAAGGTATTTTACTTGATTGCTGCTGACAAAGCCTGGATTTCAAAGTGTTTCGAAATTAAATATGAAAAATTCAAAGATATTAACACGAATACAAAAACACGTCTGGGATATAAGTTTCTGCAAAAAATGTTTCAGTTTTCCATTCGTCTTCCCAATATTTCTGAGCAAATCAAGGATTCCTACTGGAACTACATTTTAAAGGTGAATAAACCACAAGTCGTCAAAAAAAGTAAAGAGATTGAGGATATTTTTTCCGAATTAAAAAGCGAGGATGATATAAATACAAAAATTAAAGAACTGGAAAAAAAGGATAACATTCCCGAAAGTATGGTTAGGCAGGCTGCTGTAGAGCGCTTAACTGAAGCCGAATTTGAAGAAAAAACCGAACATATCCTGCGCGAGCATTCTGTATATCTTGATACAAACCCCCGCTCGATAAAACGGCTGGCAAATTATTATAATATTTTTCGCAACACGTTAATATTAGAGGGGAAATCGTATGATAAATCAAAAATTATCAGGTGGTTGGTTTTAAACCAAAAATATCCCTTGCTGGTAGAGGAAATGGAACAGGACCCGGGCAATTTTAATGAGATACTAAAACAATTGAGCAATAATAATTGCACTCACATTGATGATGTCTTTTTAAAAAAATTAATTAAAGGGATAAAAAGCGACCCTGTATTTACGCCCGAAGACGTTCATAATCTTCTTGGCGTATCCTAATTGTTTTTTACCCATGTCGGCGCAGATTTACAATCGCAAGCATCCACATAAATTTAAAAAAGGAGAACAAAACCGGCACAGGCGCAAAAGATGTTGTTTTAAAATACTATTGCAGAAAGGGTTAACAGAATATTAAAAATGAGTTCTACCTCTACCAATGTTTCTTTTCGAAGGTCCATGCGAAACGGGCAACAAAAAAATTTGAAATATAAAACATGATTTTATATTTTTGATTCGTTGAAAATTAGTTTTAGTACATACAAAATTTCTTCTCTGAAAATCCCGACTTTTTTCGAGTAGATACTTAATCAGACAAATCCATTGTTTTCCGGGGATTGTTGTATCTGGTCGGCACCTACACAAAAACTTTATATTTAATTAAAAAATACGAAGATATGAGAAAAATATCTTTAGCATTTTGTATGATTTTAATGATTTCATGCAAAACAAATTCAGAAAAGAATAACATTAAAACTGATTTGAAAATGAAAGATTCAAACAAACAATTGATAATCGACTTTTATTTTAAAGTATTCGGACAAGTAAACGAGCAATTTGCGGATTCGGTTATTGCCGATAATTACATTCAGCATAATCCGATGGTAAAAACAGGAAAAACTGGATTTATGGAGTTTTTGGCCATGTTAAAACAAATGCCAAAACCTGAAAACCCAAAGAAACCATTTATGCGATTTATTAGTGAAGGTAATTTTGTGGCTGTTCATTCGCAAATTGAATTCATGGGAAAGGAAAATGCCGTTGTTGATTTGTATCGCATCGAAAACGGATTGATTTCAGAACATTGGGATGCTTCGCAAGAAATTGTTGATTCTATTCCTAAAGTTGCCGGAACTGTTGAGTTTGACAGTCAGGAAAAGTCTTCTGTAAATAAAAAGATTGTAGCGGATTTTGTAAAACAAGTAATGATTGAAAAACAAATAAATAGAACGAAAGACTATCTTGCCGACAAACTTACAATTTCAGATTTTAGGATGGACTATGAGAATTTTCAGCTTCATCGATTAATTGGTGAGGAGAATTTTGTATTGACACAATCAGAAATTAATGTAAAAGGAACTCAATTTGTTCGGTATGACATTTACCGATTGGCAAACCAATTGATTGTTGAACATTGGACTGTAAAACAAATAATTCCTGAAAAGATGGTTCATCCAAACGGAATGATTTAAAGCTGAAAATGTGTCCTGCTGATATTACCAAAACCAGCAGGTAACACCTCGTATAAGTGGGGCAGTTGATGTGGTAATTTTTCAGGGTTTGCAGTCCGCTCAAACTGCGTAACGGTTTGACATGAAATTACCACGCAATCTGCCCCTACTCATACGATTTTCTGTTGTCAGGAATTTTATAACCCTGATGTGATAATCTCGCCAGGTTACCGGTTTAAAGTCCTCAGGAAATAAAATTTATCAATGGGCAACAGCACGTCAAAATCACCCGACAAAGCTCATTGTCTGACGGACTGTAATAAGCAGATATGTTTCATGATAAACAGATACCGGATAGTGAATCGTTTTGACTTCCCTTTTTTTCGTGTTTGAAGTATCTCTTATTTTATCATACAACTGCAGGCTTATTTGTATAAACGTTAAAAAGACACAAAGTTTTTTATTCGTTTTAAACATTTGAGGTCGGTTATGTCGGTGGGAAACACGGCATTTTTTATTTCATCTCCATAGAGAAATCAAACCTGTTACTAAGACTATTAAATTTTGTGTTCTAAAATCAAAATCTATGAAAAGGTTTCTACTTCTGTCTGTTTTATGTCTGTCGGTTGTTGTGCTACAGGCGCAAAAGCTTGATATTAATTTGATGAATGATTTAAAACTCCGGAAAATAGGTCCGGCGGGAATGAGTGACCGTGTAACTGCGCTCGAAGTATATTTAGCAAACACAAATATTATTTATGCCGGAACAGAACTATCGGGAAACCATGACAAAGGCAGAAATCAGCATTTTTTAAATATGCGATAAGCGTAGTCGTGAGAAAATATTAAAATCTCACAGGGGGCCTCCCTTAAAACGAAAGGCAAACAGTAAAAAAAATCAAAAGGCCGTATTGAACTAGACTTGAACACTACAGTATACTGTCACCTTCCGGCGGGCACTTCGTATTAAGACTTCATTTTGTTGTCTAAACCGGAAAGCATTTCTCCACACTGCTTTTTCTATTTACAAATTAGCGGCAAATACTTGCCCGGTAATAATAAATTTCAACCTTTTCCCGAGTTACCGGTTTCTTATTAAAAGTGTTGCCCGTCATGAAAAGATATTTCAGCCTTCATTTTTTGATCAGTTTTATCGTTTTAACAAGCCTGTTCGCGGTCCCGTTAATTTTATTTTATAATTTTAAAATTAACACCCACCTAAATGAGCTTAAAACCCGGGAAATCCATAATCTTGAGTTGCAGGAAACTGTAATAGAAAAAACATTGGATGAGGTTATTGATAATTTGCTGCTACTAAAAGAACACGTAAAAGCCAGTGGTGAAACCATTGACAGTTATCAAAAATCTATAACAGAAAAAAACAGGTTAGAAAACGATTTTAAAGCATTTTCGATTGGGAAACACCGTCTTTATGATCAATTAAGACTGTTAAGTGCAAATGGGAATGAGGTTATAAGAATAAATTTTAGCGACGACAGTGTAAAAATTGTTGATAAAAATCATCTTCAGAATAAAAGCCAGCGCTATTACTTCAAAGAGCTATCAAAGTTAAACGATGATGATATTTATATTTCGCCCTTTGATTTGAATGTAGAATACGAAGAAATAGAACAACCCATAAAGCCGATGTTACGAATCGGAACCCCAATAATCGATAGCAGCGGTCAATTCTCAGGAGTTGTTTTGATCAATTATTTAGGTCAGAATATTCTTTCGTCGGTTAATGAATTAAAACCATCAGACTATTATATGATATTGAATCAGAACGGTTATTGGATACAAAATGACCGAGACCCGTCGACTGAATGGGGTTTTATGTATGATAGCCTGAGAAACCAACGATTTCAGAATAGTTTTAATGCAGAGTGGACAGCAATACAAAACAACGAAAAAGGTCAGTTTCAAAATAAATCGGGACTATTCACCTATCAAACGGTGTATCCTGTTCGCGAAGATAGTCTTCAATATATCTCTGAAGAAGACGAACGAGAGACCATAAACATTGTAAGAGACCAGGTAAGTTTTTGGAAACTGGTGTCTTATATTGACAATGCTACTTTACAGGCACAAACAACTCCTGTAAAAACCGAGAGAAATATCATTCTGCTTTTCTTTATTTTAATTTCCGCAGGACTTGCATATGGTGCTACAAAAATAAGAGTAAATGAGTTTATTGCTAAAAAAAATCTTAAAGATCTGAACAACAACCTTGAATATGAAGTAAGGCAACGAACCGAGGAAATTCGAAAAGCCAGGCAAAAAGCAGAAGAGAACGACCGTTTGAAAACAGCTTTTTTGAACAATATGAGCCACGAGATTCGCACTCCGTTAAATGCGATTATAGGCTTTGCTGATTTGATGGAAAAAAGTGATTATGATGATAAGGAGACAAAAAAATTCGCACATATTATCAATAAACGGGGAAATGACTTGTTGGTTATTGTAGATGATATTCTCGATATTTCTAAAATCGAATCAGGGCAGGTTTCAATGTATGAAGAACAGTGTGTTTTATACAATGAACTGTTTGAACTAACAGAATTATATAACGTACGCAAGCTGCAAACTGATAAGGCACATATCGAATTGCAGTTCGATTGCGCCTGTGTATCAGAAAAAGAGTGGGTAAAAATAGATATTGGCAAACTCAGACAAGTCCTGTCCAATCTTTTAAACAATGCTTTTAAATTTACTGAGAAAGGAAAAATTGAACTGAAATGCATAGCGCACGAAAATAAAATGCTTTTGTTTTCAGTGAGCGATACAGGTATTGGTATTCCGAAAGACAAACAGGAACGTGTTTTTGAACGATTTGTGCAATCGGAAAACAGATTAACAATTGAAACCGGGGGTACAGGCTTAGGCCTTTCAATTGTTAAAGGAATTGTAGATTTTCTGGGGGGCGAAGTATGGCTTGAGTCGACACCCGATGTGGGTAGTACCTTTTATTTTACTATGCCATACAAAAAAGCGAATCAGGAAGAGGAAGATGCGGATTTAAATGAAAAGACAGACGATAGATCATTAGAGATTTTAGTTGTAGAAGATGATCCAATCAATAATGAATACATCAAAACGATGTTCAATCAAACAAATCATAAATTAACAATCGCCGTAAGCGGAAGCCAGGCGTTACAATACGAAAACGACAAATTCTTCGACATCATTCTAATGGACATTAAACTGCCGGACATCAACGGAATGGAAGTGACAAAACAAATCCGCAAAAGAAATAAATCAATCAAAATAATTGCTCAAACCGCCTATGCGTCAATTGAAGACAAATTGGAAGCCCTGCGCTCAGGTTGTAACGAATACATTTCAAAACCGTTACAAGTAAACAAGCTAATGGATTTAATCGTGAAATGATTTTTTGAGATGCAACGGGTATTTCAGCCGCAGTTCCGGCAGTTACAATAATAACTGTTAGCCGGATTAGTTGGCGGGCAGCAACGCGTAATCCGGTTGAAGCGTTGCGTTATGAATAAAATGAAGTACGCAAATCCCTGTTTCCCGGATAGGAATTTTGCAACAGAACAATTCATTTTACCCCTCCCTTGGAGGAGAACCTGGCAAAACGAGAAGGGGCTGTCACAGAATAAATCGGACAACCCCTTTTTCAAATCCCCCGCTACTTTTACACAGCCACAGCCTCTATGGATACGGTTTTTAACAATTTTGAGACAACCTGATACGGACATGCATTGGATGCCGGCCGCCTGTCTTCCAAATAGCCCTTCCATCCGTTTTCCAAAGTGGATAAGGGAATCCGGATTGATGCTCCGCGATCACTTACTCCATAAGAAAAACGGTCTATAGCCTGCGTTTCATGAAGACCTGTAAGACGCTCGTTGTTCATAGAACCGTAGTAGTTAATGTGGTCCTCATGATTTTCTTTCATATTTTTCAAAATCATTTCAAAATATGCTTTCCCTCCGTTTGTTCTCATTCTTTCATTTGAAAAATTAGTGTGTAATCCCGAACCATTCCAGTCACCTTTTATTGGTTTTGGATGAAAATCGATTTTTACATCGTATTTTTCGGCCACACGCATCAATAAATACCGGGCTACCCATAAATCGTCTGCAGCATTTTTTGCTCCTTTCCCCAGCAACTGAAATTCCCACTGACCTATCATAACTTCGGCATTTATTCCTGTAATTTTAAGGCCACATGCCAAACACAATGCTAAATGCTCTTCAACAAAATCTCTTGCTGTAACATTTTGTTTTCCAACAGCACAATAATACTTTCCCTGGGGTTCGGGGTAACCTTCTTTGGGAAAACCAAGCGGAAGGCCGTTTTTTTTGATGACATATTCCTGTTCAAATCCAAACCAGAACTCGGTATCATCCTCGTAGTTTGCCCTGTTGTTGCTTATGTGAGGAGTTTGGTCGGGATTAAGCACTTCGCACATGACAAGATATCCATTGTCTCGTCCGGCGTCGTTATACACCTTAACCGGCTTTAAAATACAGTCAGAGAAGTTTCCTTCAGCCTGCAAAGTTGAACTGCCGTCGAACGACCAAAAAGGCAGATTGTCGAGCGATGGTGATTTGTTTAAGTCCAGAACTTTTGTTTTACCTCTCAGGTTGGGTTCCGGTTTATAACCATCCAACCAAAGGTATTCGCATTTGTAAGTTTTCATGTTTTGATGTTTAAAAATTAATAAATCGATTAAATTCCAATCAGAGCACTATAAACTGACGGTGTCTTCTTCTTGTGCTCCAAATGTAGCCCAGGCTCGACCTGGGTCTTTCACTTGCTGTGTTTTGAATCAATGTTTTCATACTTAAATATCTTTAATTGTTTATGATGCAAAAATAGATGATGGAGAGATGGCACAATCGAACAAACCCGCCGAACTTATGTATATTTCGGACAATCGAATCTTTAATTGTTGATCCAATATAACTTTCCCGACATGCTTATGTAACTGATCCCTTTATTAACTGATTTCAGAAGAGATTTAGAGTTTTTGAAATTATCTTTTGCGGAGTCATAAATGTAGTCGCAGGCTATTCTTGTATGAAAAAAGAAGCTGAGAAAGGGCCTTCGACAATAAATCATACACAAAGTGTCTATTTTTTAGACACCGGTAACTTATGGTGTTTTTGCAAAGTATTGATTTAAATAATGGTACAATAAAGGCACCATAGTTGGTTTGGAAGTATTCAAGAAAAAAACAAAAAACAGTCTCTTGCTCAGAAATAATGACATGGTTTGGTTTGCTAAACGAAGAATAAGATCGTTTACAAATCTTAGCTCCCCGGTGAGGCCGGGGAGTTTTTCGTTTCAAGAGACTGTTTAATATTTTAAATATAGTCGTAAATAGTATCTCAATCGTAAAGATAAGCAATTATGAATTAATGAAATGCAGAAAACTCAAAACCGCTATTTATTGCAGCTTTTTTGATTTTAACATCCCTGAACAGACTACCGGTTATTTTGAACTTTCCAAAAACAATCCGGTAATCCATCAGGAAATGAATAAAATCCAGGAAGTATTTACTGCTATTATTAGCCCAAACATATTTTTGGAGAAATCGCAATCATTGATAAACTCCACTTTAAGCGATTAAAATAAATCACTTTGCTTTTTGTTCTTAAATGATTGCCCGGCATTCTATCTGGAGTACACTGATGTTTAACCGTTTTAATACGTAGAAACAAAAATGTTAAATCGTTAGATTTGATACAATCAAATGTCTTATATAATTTGCACTTTATTTAAAAAATCATAATTTTGAATATTCTATTGTTGTAGCAGAATGCAGAATCTTTCTTTTGGGCTACAACCAAAATCTGAGAGTATACATTTAATAAACCGGCCATATTGAATACGAAATTCAATTGGAGATAATGATATGGTTTGGTTTGTTAAATGAAGAATAATCTCATTGACAAATCTTGGCTCCCCGGTGAGGCCGGGGAGTTTTTCGTTTCAATGATTGTGTAATCGTTTGAATATCCGGACTAGTTATAGTTGAATATACAGAAATCTTTTTCTGAAAGCAGGGAAAATTTATCAAACAGACCGTACAAAACAAAAAAGAGTAGCCCGGTAATACATGGCTACTCAACTTGATGGTTTAGCTGGTGAATCGTGGAATTATTGTGGCTGCTCAACTACAAAAAAGGTTTCGTTGGCGCCACCTTGCCCTAGAACGTTGCCCGGTACCTGTTCATCAGGGCTAAAATAGTAGAGCGGACTTCCCTGGGTGGTTAACTGATTTCCCAGATCATCCTCTCTGTAAATTGTATTAAAATCGTTGATGTTTAGCGTTGAGGGAACCACAATATTCCCTGAAGGATCAAAAGGAGGCCAGACTTCTGCACATCCCCCTGCACAATTGCTAAAGTTTTCTTCATCGTTGATGGAGTGATATAAGCTTACACCCTTGTCATCAACCAAATACAACAGAGGATCTTCTCCTTCTGAAACAACCTGACTTCCCACCAAAACAGTATAGTCTGGTTTTGCAATGTGAAATACTCCACCTCTTCCTTCACCGGAGGTTTCGCCGGGTGCTTCCAGTACACCGTCCGCTTCAGGAGAAAAATAGTACAGCGGCCATCCCTTAAAAGTAAGTTGCTCCTGCCCGTCTTCACGGGTAATTGTATTAAAATCTGATCTGTCAAGGGTTGAACTCAATTCCAGATTGTATACATCGCCAATAAAAGGAGGCCATGTGTCAGCACAACCTCCGTTGCAACTGCTTACTCCGCCAACATCGCCTGCAAAAAAATACAGCGACTGGTTGTTCTGATCCGTCAGAATGTTTCCTAGGTTGCCGTTACCAGCTACCTGCACACCCGTTTTGTTTTCGTTTTCTTCAATAACATCATCATCATCCTTGTCACAAGCGAAAAGAACGAATGCTGATAAAATTGCTAAACCTAAAGAACTAAAATAATTGCGATAATTGTTCATGATTTTAATATTAAGAGTTAATAAAAGTTTTAGAAAAAAGTTCTGTTCACAATTAAGGATTATCATCTATTTTCTTCGGACACAAAAGTATATGCAAACAGTATCACGGGATTAGCACAAATCCGCCAAATGCGATAACATTTCCGACATTTTTATCTTTTTTTATTGTTGAAACAAATAAGATCCTGAGACAAAAGGAAATGTCAGTTTTGATTTTGGACTACAGACGAAGGACTTAGCCCAAACTCTTTTTTAAAAGATTTTGAGAAATAAGAAGGATTAGCAAAACCTGTAAGGTAGGCGACTTCAGCAATGTTGTACTTGTTTTCGTGGAGTAGTTCCTTTGCGCGGTGTAAACGCACGGAGGAAATTAACTGAATAGGTGATTTATTGGTAATGGCCTTTAATTTTCGCTGCAATTGGCGATCGCTGATGCCTATATCTCTGCAAAGCATTTCAACGCCAAAAAGTTCATCGCTCAAATGTGCGTCAATACTTTGTAATACATTTTCAAGAAATGATTCATTATGCGGATGACTGTTTAGTAAACGTTTTTCCGGAGGTGTTTCCATTCTTAAGTCATCTGAAACGCTAAACAGCAAAATATCGGTCGGTGTTGGTTTAAAAATTGACTGATGAGGAGTTATATTTAGTCCTGCCCCAGACAGCAAATACTTTACGGTTTGAGTAATTAATATTTGATTGGGTTGAGCCTGTTCAAGAATTGAACTCATAAGATTTTCTGTCTCAGCACTCACAAAATGAAGCTCACTAACGGCAACTTCCTTAATATGAATAGCGAGACTTATTTTTAAGTCCATGTTTTGTAATGCATCTACCATATCAATACTACAATGAACAGCTTTGCTTGGCCCTTCAAAAATTGCGATAAAAGTATTTTGAAGGTATTGGATAATTTTCCCGCGGTATTGCGCCACCAATTGACCAACTCGTTCCTTTGGTTCTGTCTGCATATTTTCAGCTACGGGAATTTCTGCTGCAATCACCGTAAAAAGGCGTTCTTCGTCATTTTTTGAGGGTTTTACATTCAAAATAAATGCCTTCATTTCTTTCAGAAGTTTATCTGTATTTCCTACCCAAAACAGATGATCACTTCCTTTCAGTTCCAAAAATTTTGCGCCTTTAATCCGTTCGGCAATAAACCGGCCTTCTTCAATTTTAACATCAATATCGTTTGAACGCTGGATGATTAAAGCAGGTACATTTATCGAGCCTAAAATATCGATGATATCTACTTCTGTATTCATTTTGGTAAGCACCTTCGCTGCGCTAGGACTTGCTCCAGAACGAAAATAATTGGCTAGCCAGTCCATAAACTCTCTATCGTGGGCTTTGGAAGGGGCCAATGATTCAAGATACATATCGCCACCTCCCCAACTGTTCTCGATCATGTCGTACACCTTCTGGCGCTCTTTATCTGTTGGAGCCCATGGATATCCAGGAGCATAACGCCTTTTGGCAAATATTCCAAAAGTAATAAGTGAAATGGTACGATTGGGGTAAGTTGCCGCAAACAGTGCAGAAACAGACCCTCCTTCTGAATGACCAAAAAGAATCGCTCTTTCAGACCCCACAGCATCCATTACCGCCCGGATATCATCCATTCGTTCTTCCAATGTGGAAAGTTCCACAACCCGGTCAGAAAGACCTGTTCCACGCTTGTCAAACAAAATAACCCGGGCAATTTTACTCAGCTCTTTTAAAAAATGAACCAACTCCGGACACGCCCACATCCAGTCGATATTGGAAACCCATCCCGGAATATAAACCAGATCTACTGAACCGGATCCAAAAACCTGGTAAGCGATATTAATCCGGCCGCTTTTGGTGTACTGAGTAGTGGGCTTCATTTACAGTGTAAAATTGTAAGTTAAGTAGTAACATTCTTTTTATCTGTTTAGTTCAAACTTTAAGGAAATCGCGATTCAGTTCATCTGCACATAGGGCCATCTCCTAAATGCAGTATAAACATCATGCTTTTCCTCCATTTTAAAACTCAGGGAAAATTTGCTGGTCTTCCTGTTTTGCGTTCGTTTTATACAAAAAAAGACTGCTCTCGGCAGTCTTTCAAAAATTCAAACTAAATCTAACTAAACTATTCTAAATGCGTAATACTGTTATTTATCCCAAATTTTGTCGTTAATCATCTGTGGCTCAACTACCAAACCGGCTTCCTTTTCATTTTCTTCTGAATTAACAATCACATTTTCCCACGCTGTATCATCAACCATCCAGTTTTCGAGCTCAAGGTGGCTTTGTGAAACCTGCTCCAATAAAAATGCCGCATCTGTTCTGTTCCAGTAAATTTCATCGATCATCCAGTTTTCTACTTCGATTTTTGGTTCTGTTATGGCTTCGAGGCTTGCTGAAGATAAATCTTTGCCGTCTGCTTTTGCATTGCCGGCCGTTAATAGTAAAGTAAAAATCGCTGCGGCTGCTATCTGAGTAATTCTTGCTTTCATTGTTTTCTAATTTTCTGTTTTCTTGCTTACAAATGTTTTCGTTTAATTGTCTAATAACGACTGCAAATATGAACCGGTTTTTAGTTATATAGAACAAATATTTTGTTAAAGAGAGCGAGCTATCGGTAAGTGTCAGAAAATATCGGTGAATAAAAATACCTTGAAGTATGAATTTTCTGAAAATTACCGGCCAATGGCGAAAAAGGAATAATTGTGATTCTGTGACCTCTCTTATGCAAGTTTCACTTAAAAACGGAACAGTTAATTCGTTTCATTTAATTAAGTTTGAATTCAAAAATTCAATTACGAGATAAATGTTATGTCATATCATCTAAAAAGCATAAAGCTTGAAACGGAGAAATACCCAACAAGAGATCATTATCCTTTTAGTTTAGCCTTATTTTCCGAGACCAGAGAACTTCATTTTCCAACTGCGGTTACGCTGTTTGCAGGTGAAAATGGTTCAGGAAAATCAACTTTGCTGGAAGCCATCGCAACGGCTGCGGGTATTTACATCTGGAGAACCGGAATGAACACCCGTTACAGGTATAATCGTTACGAAGCATCATTACATCGTTACCTGAAAGTACAATGGACTGATGGTATGGTTCCCGGTTCATTTTTTGGCGCTCAGATATTTAAGGATTTCGCATCCATACTCGAAGAGTGGGCTGCCACCGACCCGGGACAACTGGAATTGTTTGGAGGAAAATCTCTAATGACTCAATCTCACGGACAGTCGTTGATGTCGTTTTTCCGAAACCGGTATAAACTAAAAGGCCTTTATCTTCTGGACGAGCCGGAGACAGCACTTTCACCTTCCAGTCAGTTGGAATTGCTTCAGCTTTTGAGTAAAAATGCAAAAGCCGGACATGCCCAGTTTATTGTGGCAACACACTCCCCCATCCTGCTGGCCTGTAGGGAAGCCACTATATACAGCTTTGATAAGATGCCGGTTTCCACCGTTACATATGAGAATACCGAGCATTTTAGGGTGTACCGTGATTTTTTAAATAACCGTGATAAATATCTGATTGACTAATTTTTTTTTGTATAAAATGCGAATTTCAGAACCTGCAGTTTTTGGTTTGTAACGGATATTACTTGCAATTTATTTTTGAATCAAAAAATAGAGAAGGAGCCGAAAAATATCCAGAAAGGTTGTATTTTAACGCACCAGATGTAATTTTTGTGAAAGCGGATATAAAAAGTTAGAAATGGCAAAAAAATCAATTATCGACAACATACGAAACAAATCAGGGTTTATCTGCGATATGGATGGAGTAATTTATCACGGAAATAAAATCCTTGATGGCGTAAAAGAGTTCGTATCCTGGTTAAAAGATGAAAATAAAAAATTTGTTTTTCTGACCAATTCCAGTGAGCGGACCATTAAAGAGTTACAGGGAAAATTATCGCGTATGGGCCTGGATGTAGGGCCTGAGCACTTTTATACCAGTGCGTTGGCAACGGCATCTTTTCTTCAGAGTCAGAAACCGAACGGCAGTGCTTATATAATAGGAGAAGCAGGGCTTATCAATGCAGTTTACAACGCCGGTTATACAAGCAATAATATCGATCCGGATTATGTGGTAATGGGAGAAGCGCGATCGTACAGCTACGAAGTGATTGAAAAAGCAGTCAATCTGGTAAATGCCGGAGCAAGGCTGGTTGGGACAAACCCGGACGTGAGCGGACCGATAGAAAATGGAATTGCGCCTGCAACCAAAGCCTTAATTTCACCTATTGAACTGGCTACCGGGAAGCAAGCTTATTTTATTGGCAAACCCAATCCTTTAATGATGCGAATTGCCCTTAAAAAGCTAGGGGTTCAACGCGAGGAGACCATCATTATCGGCGACCGGATGGACACCGATATTGTTGCGGGAATTGAGGCAGAAATTGACACTTGCCTGGTTTTATCGGGAATCTCAACCAAAAATACCGTCAATGAATTTGCTTATCGCCCTCATTACGTTTTACAGGGGGTAAATGAGATTGTAAAAGATTATAAATAGATTCACCATAAGAATATCTCATTTTCAGGTTTTTTTAATGCAGCAAACATCCCTGGGGTAGCTTTTTATCGGGTTGGGTAAACTAAACTTAAAATTACTTCCTTTCCCCAAAGTGCTTTCAACCCAAATTTTTCCACCTAACCTTTCCACCAGTTCTTTACAAAAGGTTAGTCCCAACCCAAAACCTTTTTCGCCTTTTGTTCCGGCTGATGAGTTTGGATTCTTCCAAAGATTGTCGACTTGTTTCTCGGTCATACCAACCCCATTATCTGCCACCGATATCGTTACATTCTCATTTGTCTGAATAGCATATATCTTAATAATCCCACCATCATAGGAGAATTTAACAGCATTCGCAACTAAATTTCTCAAAATTATACCATTTTAAATACAAAATGCCGCATTGAAAATTTTTAGGTAGTGTTTGTTTCCTGTTATTGACATTATGGTTTCGGGTTGCATTTCTA
>NZ_JAIKLE010000064.1 GCF_022267315.1 Maribellus maritimus | reverse complement strand
ATAACACAGTACATATTGCAGGGCGGGGTTCGGTGGTACGCCAACTGCGGATTCTCGCATCGCAGTTCCGTGTCCTTCGGACAGGAACGCTCTCCTAAATCCCCTACGTAACATACAATTTACCTAGCCACAATTAGGTGAATACTCTTGAAATTATTCTCTGCAAAACACTTACAAAAACAGATCGTAATCCCAGAGTTTATTCTTAATTACAATGTTTATTTGAAAAAACTGACTATTCGAAACGACATCGATAAAAATCTCACATCTCATATCGCCCGATATACATTTGCTACCACCATAACTTTCGAAAAAAGATTTTCCTTGGAGATTGTATCAAAAATGCTGGTACATTGTAATGTAAAAACGATGCAGATTTATGCCGAAGCACGAGAAAAAGCAATCGAGAATGGTATAAAAAGTTTAATTCAGAAAAAGAAAGCTAAAAAAAGCCGAAACAACAGACGAATTTACCATTTAACACCACCACATCGAGAAGTACTGTTTATCGAATTTAATAAAGCTTCGAAACATTATCGGAGCTTTATTTTTTAATGATGATACAGCTTTTAACATGCAAAAACCTAGCAACCACATCCTTAACAGGATTCTTAGCAAGAATTCAAATATTGTCTTAATTGTAAAATTTTGCCTTTAAACTGCAGATAAAATCGAAACTATTTCATTGAACTATTCGCTCTTCCCTACTTCACAGAAATTGAGAAATACAGAATAACGCGCATCACTATATTTTCAACCAGTCATCAGCTTCGTTTCTTTGTTGATACGAAATCTTTTCATCTCCGTTGACATCAAACTCACTATATGCTTTCTTTATCAATTCCTCGGCTATTCCAGCCTCTCTTGCTTTTTTCAGGGTTTCACCAAGTCTGATTTTATTCCGTATTTATCTGGCACTAAAAACAATCGCCTGAGTTTCAATGGTAGGATCTATATTCTGAGCTTCCGATACCCTGATTTTATAAGCCTGTGGACTTAATGCATTAACATCTGTTTGCTCTAACCTCTTACAAATATCATTAAAACTCTTTTCAAGATTACGAACTGTTTCTTGCTTAATATTCTGGGGCCCTGGCAGTAATTCTAGTAAATTTCTATCCGCAAATCCTATTCCCGAAATTGAATATTCAACATTTGCCAGATTCAATTCACTTATTGCCCCAATCGCACCAAAACTTACATCTGTCCCAAACTCGATATTTGATACTTTTATCATTAACCGAATACCAACTCCGTATCTTGTTTGAATAACATGGCTATTTGCTGGAAGATCTTCTCTCGAATCTACATCCATATATCGTGCAAAATCACGAGTTAATACGATAGAATTAAAGGTCGTATCAACCTCCGCTACAGCAGCAATTTTTAGGTCACTGGAAAAATCAGCGCTGGTTTTACTCTCCTCCAGTAAAGTGACCTTGGCAGCGTTTGCCCAATTCGATATTTTTTATGTGGTTTATAATTAATTTCCGGGTCGCCAATATCGCCTGTAAAGCTCGAATCGATATTCACCCACGTATCATTTAAGTCAATCGTACTGATTTTGTTAAATTTTGCATTAAGCCATTTATTGGCATTTTGCTTTTGTGTCTCTGTTGGTGTAGCATAAGCATCTTTTAAGTCAAAATATCGGTACACAAATTGAACAACATTCTCATTCAGCGAATTATCCTTTTTCCTTAATTCCTGTATTGCCTGGTATAGACTAAATCCGCTCGCTACCTTTCGCACTCCAAAGTATATGGATCGCTTATCTGACTTCTCAAGTTTTAATTTTAAATCTTCTTCCTTAATCAGTTCAATTGGGTAAAGAGTTTTTAATTCCATTGATTTAAACGCTGATTTTACTATGCCGACAAAATCTGTTTTACTTTCAGCACAAGTCCAATTCCAATACCATAACATTTAGTAGCTATAATGTCACCTTTGTGGTCTATCACAGGAGACCTTTTATTTGAAAGCATTAATGCCAAGTACCTGGTTTGAAAACTTTTAACCTTTGAATTCGCATTTACGAAACCACCAATATTCAGTTGATTACTGCTCTCAATATTAGAAATGATCTGTTCAACTTTAAAAGTGACTAGTTTAGAGTTATTATCAACTATTCCATTTTGAATCTCTTTTTCTATGATTTTTGCTTCATCAAGATTGGTGCTTTCATTAGCAGAGATGTCCCCAACTAAAGAACTACTTGTAATATTTTTCATGATAACTTTGATTTTTTTTATATATAAAAGTTCATTAATGTCCACTAAAAATTAAATAATGTTCTTTGAAACAATTGTAAATCTATACTTTACGCGGCTTTTTTGAGCGTGACGATTTGAATCGATTAAGTTCGTGGATTTTAAAATCACATGAACAACGGAAAATACATTTTCGCTCAATGAATAAGTTTTTTGCCACAAAGGGTATTCGATAAATTTGTTGCCAAGTATTCCGGTAATAAGTATGTAAGGCACTTTACCTGCTGGAACCAGTTGCTTTGTATGATTTTTGGTCAATTGACGAACCGTGATAGCTTGCGCGATTTGATCGTTATTATTGACGCTCACCGAAACAAAGTTTAGCATCTTGGTTTTGGTAAATCAGTAACAAGGAGCAACCTGTCCAAGGCTAACGAAAAGCGTAATTACAGAATCTTTGAAGATTTTGCTTATTACATGATTGACCTGGCCAGAAAAAAGCTGGCGAATGATGATTTTGAAATCAAAGGAAAAATATATGCTTTCGATTCTTCAACCATCGACTTGTGTTTAAGCGTTTTCTGGTGGGCCAGTTTTCGTAAAACAAAGGGAGGGATAAAATTACATACGCTTTACGATATTACAACACAAATCCCAGCATTTGTCCACATTACAGCAGCTTCGGTTCACGATGTTAATGCAATGGATGTTATTCCATACGAAACAGAAGCCTATTACATTTTCGACCGTGGATATGTTGACTTTGAGCGTCTCTACCATATAACTACGCTTTCTGCATTTTTTGTAGTAAGGGCAAAAGCAAACCTAAAGTTCAACAGGATGTATTCGAATAAAGTTAACAGACAATCTGGCCTAATTTGCGACCAGATTGGAAAACTGTCTGGTTTTTATGTCTCAAAAGATTATCCTGAGAAACTACGGAGAATCAAATTCTATGATGCTGAAAGTAACCGCTACTTCGTTTACTTGACAAACAACATGGAATTGACAGCCGAAGAGGTTGTACTTTTATACAAAAACAGGTGGCAGGTTGAATTATTTTTTAAATGGATAAAACAACATCTGAAAATAAAAGCATTCTGGGGTACGTCAGAAAATGCGGTCAGGATACAAATTTATTCAGCTATCATTGCTTACTGTTTAGTTGCCATTGTAGGTAAAGAATTAAAAATTGAACGCTCAACCTACGAAATATTACAGATTTTAGGAATATCCCTACTGGACAAAACTTCTATAAATGAATTGCTTACAAATACAGATTACAAAAATATCAAAGAACTAAATTATAACCAGCTGTCCCTCAGTTTGTCTTAAGTGGACAGCAATGATAAAAGTTATGAAATACAATCATAAAAAACTACATATCAGCACATTAACCCATCAACAAACAAAAAAGAAAGTATCTCTCCGCGATGCTAACGAAGTATCTTAAAAACCAATCGTACAGAAATCTGTATTTCTCCAGCGGATCGACACTGTTCCGTAAGAATTTATTATTAAACCCTGTTCTCTGGCGCAATGAACTATTTTCTCCTTTTTGGAGCCAGAAAATTATTCGTCAAAATAAACAACTATTCTGTCTAGGATTGGCTTTGACTCGTTTTCAGTTGTATCTGTCATTTTAACCTCAAACCGGAAACCATACCCTTCCGGTAGCTCTGAAAGATCCAACATCGCGGGAATTCTTTCAATCTGCTTGGCAAACCCTTCAATATTATCATAGCGCTCTTTTACAGTTTGCCAATCGCTCCAGTAGTCAATGACACTATTATTGGTAATATCCACACCCATGCGCACCTGTACCGTTTCCACCCACGGTCCGGGGCTAACATAGTCCGTGTTCATCTGTGTTACCAAATAAAACCGTCCTTTGGCAAACATAATATCCGGATCGGGGTGCCCCTGGCCAATACTGCCGCAAAATGTAAACTTCTTGTTGATATTTTCGGAAGTAAACCAGGCTACACTCATGCTTTCTCTGCCATGGCCGCCAGCCGGATCAAAATCGCAAAACAAATAATACTGACCGCCTATTGAAATGGCAGCCCAGTCTCCGAAAGCATTTTGTTCCGGCTCGTGGATTTCGTATTTCCCAAAAGCACGTGTTTCTCCGGCTTTTACCCGGTGTTGCGGTACATCTTCAGTGGCCGTTCTTCCGGGATAATTTTCAGGATCTTCCGCATGCCAGTGGGGATGAACATATTCAGCAAATTTCCCAGTTGAGTTAGTACGCTCATCCACCGGTGGGTCAAGTATTTTAAAACCATCAATACCATTAGTGCTAACAGCATGAACTGCCAAAGGAGAATCCCAGGCATGGGTTGACGCATTGATAGGTGACCAGTCTTCAACAATAAGATGAAAATTCCCTTCCAAATCGCGTAATACGGCACAGTCGGAACCATGCGATGGATCTTTAAAAGCCACTCCCATATTTTTTCCAGGAACGCCATCGGTCAGGTCTTCATCGATATAAACATGCGGATCCTGATCATTGGGAAAATCGTAGTAAAAATAAAGCTTTCCATTTGCAAATTCGGCGGTAGTTGACCATTTTGCAAAGCTTTCGGATACAGGGCCATGATGCACCCAGTTCACCATATCCTTACTTTGCCAGGCATGGTATCCGCCTAAACCCCGTTTAAGGCCTCCCTGAGCATCAAACTGGTTTTTGAAAGGTGTGGTTTTTAGTAGAATATCAAAGCCCTCAAGCGTGGTATCTTCGCCATGAAAAGTTCCATCTTTTTGACTTTTACTTTGGTTATACCGGCCAAACATCCAGTAGTTTCCATCGCCTAACTGCAAAGCCACAGGGGCATCGCCCAGGTTAGCCGGACCAACGTTAGGAACGGGTTCCCAGTTTAGCCAATCGGGGGATTGAGAAAGCACAATCGACTGCAGAGAGCGCTTTTTAGTAAATTTTTTAACGGTACTCTGAAAAGTAGCTTTATTAGCTGTAGGTACAATTTTCCCATCAGTCATTTCAACATTTGAGACATTGGCTACATTCGCCTGCCAATCTTCTTGAGAATCAACAATCCAGGATTCATCTAATGGCTGATTTTGTTTCGTACAAGCTGTTCCTATTATGAGTAAAGAAATTGTAAGTAAAGTTAGTACTCGATTTTTCATCTTATTAAAATTGTTTGTCTTTTAAAAAATAAAATTTGTTATCAAACGAATGACATTTACTCCTATTCACTTTTCTCCAGATTGAACATTGCCATCCAGGTCCACCTTTTTTGTCCCCTCAAAGGCTTTATCAGCATCGGTTTGAATGACATTGGGGTGATGTTGTTCTTCATTGGTAACAATTTTAAAAGACCACGCATATTTACTTTTACCAAGATCGGCCGGTGGTACTATTTTTAAACCATCAACGGTCATTCCCCAGGTAACTTTTGAATCTGATCCGAGCAAGCTTACTGATTTTACCTGCTTTTTATCCCATCCGGCTGTAGCATCAATAACAAAAGGATCAACTGGCTTTGCACGTTTAATTGCATACAATTTCTTGCCGTTTGTGGTAAACGAAAGGTGTTCATCTTCCTGTTGATTTTCTTCCCAGTAACGAGAACCATAAATCGCCTCCCCATTTATTTTTAGCCATTCGCCCATGGCTTTTAAACGTTCCACCTGTTCAGGCACTAAAGTACCATCGGCCTTTGGACCTATATTGATTAGGAAGTTACCATTACGGCTCACGACTTCAATCATTTCATGAATAACACCTTCAACACTTTTATAGGTATCACCTTCCAAATAGCCAAATGAAGTACCAAAGGTTGTACAGCTTTGCCATTTGGGACCAATAACTTCCAGTTTCAGGTTATCCTTTTCCAAACAGCCAACTCCATCGGGCCAGTTGCGGTTTGCCCCTTTATTATTTACATAAACATCCTGGCTATTTTTAACCCCGTTATTCATAAAGTCAGTTATCATGCCACGTACCTGATCATCAAAATATTTGATAATTGGCTTAGCCTTGCCCTTACGAACATTGTTGCCATCGCGGGTATAAATTGGGAAATCGTCCAACCACAGCATATCGGGTTGGTATTTTTCCTGAATCTCCTTCCACCGGGCCACATAGTCATCCACATATTCTTCTGAAAACCCAAAGGGACCATAAAGTGAAGCAGCTTCGGGAACACGCTTTATTTCTTCCACAATATCAGGTATAGGCTCTGCGTCGACTACATAGAGGTTTTTAGCAAAGAATGAGCTGTGTCGTTCGCGGTGATAAGACGGAGCATATTTCAATCCGTGTTTACGAACAGCTTTGCCCAAATCGCCGACAATATCGCGTTTCGGCCCCATATCAACTGCATTCCATGGTGTAAGTTCAGAGTCCCAGTTGGCCCATCCATCGTGGTGTTCAGCAGTAAGAACAACATACCTGGCTCCAACACCGGCAAAAAGCGCTGCCCATTCATCCGGGTTCCATTTTTCTGCTTTAAATTCAGGAATGATATCTTTGTAACCAAACTCAGGTGGGGTAGCTCCCCAACGCTCTTTCATGTATGGATAATAGTGTTCAGGGTCCCGATAAATCATTTTGGGAACGTGCTCCGAATATCCCCGTCCACCTTTGCGGTAACCAATTACGCTGTATGGCCCCCAGTGAATGAAAATGCCTATTTTACCATCGTTGAACCAGGCAGGTACCGGCATTTTTTGCAGAGATTCCCAAGTGCCGTCATAAGGTGGTTTTGATTCATTTACTTTTTCTTTTTCTGAATTACATGCCCCAAGGGTTAAAATTACCAGGAATGTGACGTATTTTAAAAGTTTCATATTTTTTGTTATGTATTATTAGTAATAATCGTGTCCTTCGTCGCTGTTTTCACAGGATTTTATCCATTCTTCAAGCTGCTGTTTCATTTCAGTCACTTTTTCAGGGTGAGATTCAGCAATGTTATTTTTTTCATATTTATCCTGAATCAAATCATACAGCTCAAATTTTTCGCCATCAACGCTAATTAATTTATACTGCTGGCTTATAAGTGATTTTTGTTTACGGCTCTGAAATCCAATAAAGCCATTCCGCTTTTTATCATTTGTTTTTAACGCTTTTATCAAATCGATTCCATCATACGGTCTGTTTTGGGGAACCCCTATCCCTAAAATACCCAAAATAGTTGGAAAATAATCGCTAGTTACGCCGGGGTAACTCGTTCTTTTATTTGTCTCCAAGTGTCCGGGCCAGACAACAAATGCCGACACTCTGACTCCACCTTCATACAAGGAGCCTTTCCTCCCCCTGAATCCCCCGCTTGATCCCTGTTGTCTTTTTCCGGGATACTGACAAATTCCTCCGCCTTCGCCTGCAGGACCATTATCAGAGCAAAAAGTAATAAGCGTATTTTTATCAATTCCCAATTTTTTTAACTCATTATGCAAGCGGGATATTTGCTCGTCCATTGCTGTAATACAACCGTAGTAATGTTGTTTATTTTCATCGTATTCGTTATACATATCGAGGTATTTGGGACCAGCCACTACAGGAGAGTGTGGTGTATGAAACCAGATAACCATAAAAAAAGGTTTATCATTTTTTGCTGCATTTTGAATAAAGGGAAGTGCGCGATCCATAATTACACGTGAATCGTCGCCTTCCAGATTTTCCGTTTCATAAACTCCTGGTCCTGTCCAGTAACGGGTTGGAGTTTTTATGCTCTGGTTTTCCATCGGATTCCAGGTTGGAACGGCCTGTTCTGTTGAAAAACATACATCGAAACCATTATCCCAGGGTGTCGATAGAAATTTTGTACCGCTTCCTCCTCGCCTGCCATCGGGAATTGAATTTGAAATGGCTCCCAGGTGCCATTTTCCAAAATGCCCGGTGGTATATCCCTGCTTTTGCAGTTCTTCAGCCAGTGTGATTTCCTGTTCTTTCATAAAACCAGCATTGGCAAAATAAATCCCGTAACGGTAAGGATGTCTTCCGGTTAAAAAACTTCCCCGGGTTGGAGAACAAACAGGAGCAGCAGAATAAAAACGGTCGAGAATAACTCCCGATGATGCCAGTTTATCCAAGCCCGGAGTTTTTATTATTTTATTGCCATTAAAACCAACATCTCCCCAGCCCAAATCATCGGCCATTACTAGAATAATATTAGGCTTATTATTGGTTTTACCGGTTAAAGAAGCAAACACTCCACCAGTGATAAAAAAAAGTATTGCTATTAAATAAATTAACTTTCTCATTATTTTTTAAGTTTTGTTTTTATAAACAAATTATACGGCAGTTCATTCAGTTTTCAAGTTATAAACTCAGAGCTTCAACCTCGGTGAAGTATGCGCCTCCAGCCACACCTTCATCATTGTACAGATATGTCACCAGTTCCGAAGGTCCGGTAGGGAGTTCGATTTCAAAGACTACTCCTTTGCTTCCCGGCTCCACGAATTTTTCCTGTACTATTCCAGATATCTGAATTTTGGCACGTACTGCCTCAACAATGTTATCTGCTTCTTTTGGAAATTGCCTGAGCGTAATTCGATATTTTCCAGGTGTTTTGATATTTACCTTCCAAGGGCCCGTTTCTTTTGGCAGCTTACTGATTGTTCTGAAATTCCAGGGAGGATTACCGTATGGCAGGTACCAATCCTGAGAGCATAGAGTAGTCGGATTCTCAGCAGGATTGCCAAGATCGATAAGCACTGGTTTCATCCCAGGTGATACTGATTTCCAATAGGCATTATATACTGACCGTAGCTCTTTAACCTTGTTTGGGTTGTCGCCCGATACATCTTCTCTTTGAGATGGATCCTTCTGTATGTCGTAGAGTTCTTTTCCATTAATCAAACGCCACTTATCCGTTAACACACAGCTTTCCTGCCATTTTTTGGGTTTATTTTTAAAATATGCTCCACCATGTAGCTGAGCTACTAAATGATTCCTGGCATTATCATTTAAGGCGCCTTCTATTTGAGGTTTGAAAGATATGCCATCAAGTTCCAGGGAGTCTGAAGTACTTAATCCACATAAGTCCACCAAGGTTGGAAGTACATCTATATGGGCGGTTAATGATTCAATGTCGCGACCACCCTTCATCGCTCCATCAGGCCAATAAATAAAAAATGGCACTCTGTGACCGCCCTCGAACATGCTCGATTTTTTACCTCTCATTCCAGCATTATATCCGGTAATTGCTTCGGAGTGTAAACCATCAAACTTCCCTCCATTTGCTGTGCCATTATCGGTCATGAATATCAAAATGGTGTTATCAGCTATTCCCAGTTTATCCAACTTCTCCCTAAAGATTCCCAGGTTGTAATCCAGATTGGCAATCATGCCATAAAATTCAGGTCCCTTTCTCCAATCAACCCGCTCCTCATAAGGAGTACTCCACTCCTCAGAAACAATGTAAGGCCCATGAGGAGCATTGGTTGCCAGATACAAAAAGAATGGGCCATCTTTGTCCGTCTCTATGAACTTAATGGCCTCCTCAAACCATACATCTGTACAATATCCTTCAAACTGTTGCAATTCGCCATTCTTCTCATATACATCATCGAAGTAGTCGTTGCCCCAATAATCAGAAGCCTGCCCCACTCCGCCACATTTATGCCAAACAGTATACTGAAATCCTCTGTCCTGCGGACGATGTGGCGCATTGTCGCCAAGATGCCATTTACCCACCATCCCTGTTTTATAACCATTACTTGCAAAAACATTCGCTACCGTTTTCTCATGAACATGCATCATCGTTCGGCCGCTACTCGTTCGGTATGCGCCATTTCGAGCAGGATATCTTCCGGTCATTAATGCACTTCTCGTAGGAGTACAAAATGGGCTTACATGGAAGTCGGTAAACCGGATTGCTTCATTATACAAACGGTCGATGTTTGGCGTTTTGATTATCGTATTACCATGACAACTAAGATCGCCGTAGCCCTGGTCATCTGTCATAATCAAAATGACATTCGGTCGTCTAAAATTTTCCTTTTCATGATTTCCTTGCTTACATCCAACTATCAGGACTAATGT
Source organism: Maribellus maritimus (assembly GCF_022267315.1). Taxonomy (GTDB): domain Bacteria; phylum Bacteroidota; class Bacteroidia; order Bacteroidales; family Prolixibacteraceae; genus Draconibacterium; species Draconibacterium maritimum. Next base: position 9,649 of record NZ_JAIKLE010000064.1, on the reverse strand, counting down.
CAGCATGTAGAATATAAGTATCGGCGAGTATTTTCTTTGTCTCATTTATATTGTTTTTAAGGTTTTGTATTAATTCACTTAAAAAAATTCTCTATTACATATTGAGGTTGAAATCGATCAGGCCTTCTCCTTTTTTCAAGTTCCAGAGGGTCATATTCCAATGGAAGTATTTTATCTGCTGTAAGTGATAACGTGTCATCCAATTGCTTTTGCCAATCTCCCAGTAAATTTGTAAGCTCCTCGATTTTTGTCGAATATGCTTCGTCAGCAGCAAGATTATTTCTTCATTTAGTTGAAGATGATCCTCGTTAACTCCACCGAAAACTATCGTTTCCAGTCTCCCATTTCCCGGAGGAGGTGCTTCGAACCATTCACTTGCGGGCTTCTTATACCAATGGGTATTTCCAGAAGGTTCAGCGCTGATTTTTTGACCTGAACATGACACAAACAAATAGCCCAGTGCAATTACTACAAGTTTGATGGACCGTGATTTTAATCTCCGTTTACACTTATTTATATTCATGTATTGCACATTCAATGTTATATTAGATACCACTTGATGTCTTTGGTTAATTTTTTAAGTCTGCTCCCTCCAGCTTCACCACAATCGGGTTAGACCACTTACGGTCGTTGTAAATACGATGGGAACGCATCACTGAAATTTCAAGACCCACATTCGTGTTTTTGATTGTAGGCTCAGTATCTACATCCGGGAAATACTCTAAAACCTTACTGTTTTGCCCAAGAATGAATATTTTACTATCTCTTCGAGCTTGCAAAGATTTTATGACTATCACTTTCCGTTCTCCAAATCTCCACTGGTCTTCTACTAAAAAGGCATAGATAGTATTTTCATCTTTCTTTTTGAGAAACCAGATATTGTCTTCGTGGACTATGTCCAGGGGTTCTGTATTGTCAAAAGCCTCTTGGTTGATGAACATCCATAAAGAAACCTCGTTCAATCCGGCAGCTTGCTCTTGCGGAAATCGACCTTTTTCATCCGGTCCAAAGTTGAGCAGGAAGTTCCCCCCTTTTGCACGAATCTCAATTAGTTTCTGAATGACATCTGTTGCTGATTTATAATTTTCGTTTGTTGGCCTGTATTGCCATTGGTCGCCAAATGTATAGCAAGCTTCCCAGGGAGCAGGAATCGGTTTGTCAGGTATTTCCTGTTCAGGCGTTTTAATCGCTCCCCTCGTAACCACTATGTCTGGATTGATGTCCCAACACACTTTAGCTACTTCTGTTTTCCCGTATTGTTCCATTCCGTCCAGGAAAACAATGTCGATATTTCCATATTGAGTCATCAATTCCGTCATTTGTCTTTTTACATATTTGTTTAATTGTTCGTTATTTGAAGCAAGTACTTCCGGACGTGTCCTTGAAATAAGCACACCCTGTCTATATAAAAAATGGAAGTCATCGGGTGAAAAATAAAGCCCTATTGCCAGTCCCTCTTTCCTGAATGCATCAATCACTTGTCGGGTGATATCTTCTCCATAAGGTGTATTTATAATATTGAAGTCTGTCGTTTTTGTATCGAACATACAAAATCCATTATGGTGCTTGGTGGTAAAAACCACATACTTCATACCAGCCAGCTTTGCAGCTTTTGCCCACTCACTTGCATCAAACTCATCAGGATTGAAGGTGTTTGGCAGCTCGTTTACATAGCGGTACAGGTAATCATCTGAAGCACCAACCATACTATGGCTGATGACCAATCCAAGTTGTACATCCATACTCCAGTGAATAAACATACCAAAACCAAGACCAGAGAACCACTCTTCCCTTTCGGGTTTATTCAGGTTTAAAATTTTATCCTGGGCGGAAACCTTGTTAATCCAAATCGCTGCCAATATCATCAGTAATATTCCTACTTTTCTCATTTTAGCTTTATTTTTTTATTTGCCTTGATTTATTCTATAACATTATTATCCCTATGGTTTTTTTCCAACATTATTACTGTTTACTAAAAATTGCAGCCAGAGAATATTCTCAATAGCACCTATTTATTCAATCCTGTCAAATCAGAGTTGATGGTGAATTTACCAACCCCTTTTTCGATCACAGCATTAAATTCGTCAGATATTTCAATATTATTGGATGTTTTGAGGATGATCTTTTTCCCCGGCACTTGATTTTCGAACAAAACCATCTCTCCTTCCTTGTTGAGTATGTTGCCATAGAAGTTAACCTGGGTTTTGCCATAATCAGGTACATATCCTTTTTTACTATGAAAAAGAATCCCTGAATTGCGCAGGCTGCAATTGGTGACTGTGTGAGTGAACAGTCCTATCTCATTCACTTTTTGAAGAATTACACCTTTAGCAAACTCTACCGAAGTGTTGCTGACAATATAAGTAGTCCCAGCTACTTTGTATGATCCGGGTTTGCTAACTACAATCGTTCCTCCCTGATCAAGTGCTTTTTGAAGTGATTTAACATTTTCTACACCTGAGGCATTTGGCGAGAAACCAAAGTCCGCTGCATCAGTAAATCCCTGAGACGTAGCTTCAGCAATAAGACAAAAGGAGAAGAATGCCGCTAATAAGTACTTTCGTAAATTTATAATCTTATGCTTATTATTCATTTTTTAATTTCTTTATTTTTAAATACCAGCCTAAATTATTCGATTCATTCAAGTCAGCGAAAACATTTATTTTTCACTTTCTACATTCAACTTGCTTTTAACTTCCCGCATTATACTTAGCGCCTGTTCTCCAATCGTTCCATCTTGGTAAATCCCAAGGTTTATCGTTACCATTCCTCCATTTTCTTTACATCCACTGATGAAGTTGATGAGTTCATTTTCATCAAATCGGGGCTCAATCATCTCTTTGGTCTTTTGCACCCAGGGGGCATCCATTCTCAGTAATGTATGGTAGGGTAAATCCGGTACCGGACCGTCCTCCATGTAACCGTCTTTGGGTAATTCGATTGGTGAACCTACTTCTCCGGCCCAGTAATCCTGCCAAGGTGTAACCGTAGGATATATCCAGGAATTCAAACAATAGACCCTATCATTATTTCCTGTTTTGGCTGCTTGATTGAATTCTTCGAATGGAACCTCCGGGAATTCTTCAAATATTTGATACCAGCTATCAAACCAATAACCGGCTATTTTATCGTCGTACCTTAAACCCATCTCACTGAGAATGCTATTGAAATTGAAAACGAATTGCTTTTTCTCTGCATCTGTTGGAGACTGGTCAACATTCAGATTAAACCCAAGGGGGCCATTTATGTAGCACATGAATTTAATTCCTTTTTCATCAAGCGCATTTGCTATCTCATCAATTAAATCCCGCTCCGTTGTTTGTCCGGGATGAACTTTCTCCCAGCTTTCAATTGGAGCCGGACAATACGATTCAGCGTGGCCAATCGTAAACATAACATAACCTGCCCCTGTCTCTTCAACCATCTCTGCGAATGCTTTGACATTAAATTCATTCACAGCTTCTTCAAAAGGCAGGATTGAACCATCTGGTTGAACACTTTCTGATGTCCAATGAAACATCAAACCATATCCAGCATCATTCATCCATTCAACACTACTGCGGGAAGCAAGGGCTCGTTTTCTTTCTGCTTCAATTTGCTGTTTAGCAGACACCGGCAATAATTCTATTGAGCGAAAGTCCATCAGAACATCCTCATTAGAATCTTCGCTTGTTGATAAAACAATGGATTGTATTCCTTTTGATAAATCAATTTCAGAAGAGAGCTTTACCCTTTCGAAATTGCGTCCGTCCTTAAAAGGCCCGGCTGTTGGCGCTAAAGTGAAATTATATTCAGCCTCATCAGTTCTCAAAGTCAAAATCTTACCTTCTCCATAACTTCTGATGTTTGCTGTAAGGTATAATTCATACTTATCACCCTTTCGAACCTTAATATCCCATAAAACGGATGCATTACCTTTCCACCTTATGTTTCTACCCGGTCGGAGTTCCAGGTTGCCTTTATTTGAAGCAGCCTTTGTGCCGTACAAAAAAGTACTCTCGTTTGATCGAAGTTCCATAACACCTGAAGCATCATTTTGAGTTTCTTTATATTTTTCCGGCAAGGTGAAAACTATCATTCTATCCTTATCACCGACAACATGGAGCTTCACTTTCTTGCCAGGGTTTCTTCGGATTATCTCCATAAAATCTGCAGCACTTTCTATTGCTGCATCATTCACCTCAAGTATTGCATCGCCTGCCTTTAATCCGCTCCTGCTGGAAAGGCTCTTTTCGTCAACGCTATTGATAAAGACACCTTTATTAACACCCACACCCGCCACTGAACGCTCGCTCTGGGTGTTAAGGTCTTCCAGATAGGATCCAATGAATTGATAGACAATATCTTCCTGAAGCACTAACCTTTTATTACCTTTTTCGGCGAACAAAACCGATGGATCAAAAGATCTATAGATGGGATAATCTCTCTCAACAATTGCTAAAAAGGATGGTTTGGTGACACCAAATTCTTTCATACTAAAATTCTTAAAACCGACTTCAAGAGCAGGTGAATTTGATTTTACTCTAAAGTCATAATTAATTGGATCGACAAACATTGGATCGGCAATTATCGAATGTTGATCCATTCCCTTTGACTGCCAATCTTCAAATGACATCACTTTTTCAAATTCGGGAGATGGAGCACCATCATTTCTAAAAACAGCTTTGGCTTGTGTTGAATAATACAAATTGTAATCCACCATTTTTGTTTCTTGGGGTCTGTCAATTATCCTTCTGAATACGACTCCTGAAGGATCAGTTGCCACATGAATATTGTTTCGTATAATATCCTGATTATTGAAAAAGGACACGTGTTTCCCCGGAGGATTGGATCCAATTGAAATATTATTCTCTACAACCCTGTAAAATCCTTCCCTGAGTTTGTAAGAGCAACCAAGCAACAGATTATTGTATAAATGATAATTGCTGGTTCCATCATCAAGATCTATTCCCCAGCTAAAACCATTGCCATGTTCAAATCTGTTGTTTCTGATTATTGTAGTCAGATAATTATCCAACTTACTGTATTCAAGCGCATTTTTTTCATCTCCTTTCTCACCTCCATGATGGCAACTCATCCAAAATCGATCTCTCCCCCATGAATTAAATGGCCCATGATCTGCTGTTTCAATTACAGAATTAAAAATATGGTTGTACTCAATAACATGCCCTCCCCATGACCCATCGTTAATAGTAATTCCGGATCGTGGCACATGATAGATTGTGTTGTGACGAGCTGTAATCATTTCTGACATAGAAATAAAAACACCAGCTGTTTGTTTGCCCACACGGCCAATCGCATAAATCAGGTTTCCTTCAGCTATACACTGCTGTGGATAATCTTTACCCTTGGGTCCTGGAGTCAAATCCAACGTATCATACGAATACGAATTGTTGTAGCCAATAGGGTTTGACCGTGTACTGTTATAGTTTCCAACAAAACATATCGCACTTTCTCCTAACCTGTCAAAATAGGAATCACTAACTTTTGATTTTCTGTTGTAATTACTAAAGAACACGCCATTACCTCCGAGCGCATAGAAATAACTATTTCTGATTTCACAATTCTCAGTTCCTGCCATAAAAACTGCTCCCGACCTATTGATGGACCAGTCACCACGCAATAGAGGTTCGTACTCATCCATAAAAACCCTTGAAGCTTGCTGAAACCGGATACCCTCAAAATGAACATACTTAACAGGATTTTCTGCTGTACCTCGATATTCTACAAGGTTAGTTAAGTGCACGGAGTAAAATTCAGCTGTCTTAAGGTTGACTCCTTTCGGAGGAATCAGGTACAAAGTATTGGATGAATCATCGAAAAACCACTCACCCGGATCGTCGAGCTCTTCAAAAATATGTTCGATCATTACTTCTGATTTTCGAAGATCCCGATTTCTGTTTTGCTGCCAGCCTCCTTCCAATTGCAACTCGCCATTTTCAAATCCTGAGACTTTATAATGCACACTTCCCCATTCTGATGCATGAAGTGAATGAAGAAATCCACTTTGAGGACGATTATAATTCTTAGCTCGGTCATTCAATTCATCCCAACTGGAAACTCCATCGAAAATGTGTGCTGTTGTATCGCGATTAGGGTATCTTGCCATCCAAAGTTTTATATCACCTACCCATAGTTCATCAATACCTCCATTTGCCAAGTCTGATCTTGATACCCTCGCTTGATATATCCCCTTTTTGAAAGGCTTCCATTCTAGTGCTTCAAATGCCTTTGCTCCACTGATAATTACCTGACCTTCATTTTCCGCTCGATAAGTAATCTGCGCATTTTGCTCTCCGGAATGTTGCGGAAGAAGTAAAAAAGTTTGCTCTAAATGATATACCCCATCTTTCAAAACAACCTGTTGTGAGCCATTCGAAGGCAATTCGGCAAGGTAATCTCTGGCTTTTTTTAGAGTACCAAATGGCTTTTCGTGTGTCCCTTGATTATTATCTGAGCCAATTGGGCTTATGTATACAGTTTGTCCAAAACAAGAATAACTTGCAAGGCATATTAATATCGAAAATATTAAAGAGGTTTTACCGCTTATGTCAACTGACATAATATTAAACATGTATTTCATAAATGGTTGTGACAACAATTTTAATTATTAAATAGAAGTATTTATTATATCTAATGTTATCCAATATATTAGCATATTTTTCTTACTCAAGACTATAAAAAGTGAAACTTATAAAGCTGAAATTGATAGCATGTTTTAAGGCTTCGGAAATGATACCGGGTAAATCTCCCAGTATCATTTCTATTAACTTTGTAAGTTTCCAATATTTATTGGTTCCCCGGATTTAGCTCCAGAGCTATACCGGTATTCAAGTCGATTTGAGACTGTGGAAGAGCCCACAAATTATCGTACAGAGCTATAGTGACATCAGAGCCGTAATTATTATAATCACGAACTCGCTCGTACATTAATTCCATAGGTTGTAGCTTAATGTTCTAAACTCTTCCATGGACAACTCCCTGGCTCTTTCATCCATTTGTAGTAATTACAAATGGATGACTTTTGTTTTCAGCAACTTCAAAATAACCTTCACCATCAAGGAATACTTCTCTTTTCTTTCCTTCAAATTCTTGGGGAAAGGCAAATTGACTTCCAGCATTCAACCATACTCTTGTACCGTCGCTTAACACCAATTGTGATTTTTTACCAAAAGGGACAATTATCTCATTAAATTTGGTCTCTTTAGTTGTTTCATCAGTTACTGGTTGATTGCTAACAATCCTGTCATTGTCAATTTGAATGGCATTCTGATTTTTTAGGACGGTAATGTTTGGCTCATCTTTTTCTAATTGAACCTGATTACCATTCGAAAGTACCAACAATGGAGTTTCTGGTTTTATCTGCCTCTGACTCTCGGAAACCTGATATTCTCGAACGCTCCTATTGAAGTTCAGATAAAATAAGCCTCCCAATGAGACTATCAATAAAATGGAAGCAGCTACTTTAGCGAAAATTTTAATTTTGTTGATTTTATATTTTCGATGGAGCTCCGTGTTGTAATTGCTAATATTTTTCCAGAGTCTGAATTTTTTTTCACTTGAAAGAGTGCCGTCATTTGTGCCAAATAGAAGAATGATCTCCCTTGCTTCAAGAAAAATCTTTTTTGATTCATGGTGAAGTTGAAGAAATTGCTCCCATTCTTCTTTCCTGTTTGTGTCTCTCACAATAGAAACAAACTCCGGATCTTCAATTAGATCATCTACTGAATAACCGATATATTTCTTTTCTGTCATTTTTAATTCTATGCCTTTTATATACACAAGGGCATTTTTGACTCTTTGTGACAGAAAAAAGAAAAAGCAATACCTTATTACGCCAGTTTTCATATTTCTTCTTGTTTGATGAAATTTTAGATCGAAAATAAAGGAAGAACAGATTGTTTCTTCCTCTATTTTTACTATCATACTCGTATCCTATTTATTGCAATGGATCAAATCCTCCTTCATACCATCCATCAGTCTGTTTCAAATTCGGATTATTTCTAAGTTCATTTTCAGGAATTGGAAAGAAATAGTATCCCTCAGGATAGTGCAGTTTCTGTTGGTTGTCAAGTTCTATAACTTCATATGTAAAGCCCTGTAAAAGATCATTATTGTCTTTGGGAGTAACACGAAGTCCATGCCTTGATTTTCCATTAAAATCTTGGAGCCATCTCAACCTACGTAAGTCCCAAAAGCGTTTTCCTTCAAAGGCTAGTTCAATTTGTCTTTCCAGCATAATAGCATTCAACATTTCTGTTTGAGTCATATTGGATTTTAACCCAAACAGCCCGTCAGACCCGGGCAAAATGCCTGCCCTGCTGCGAATTGCCTTTAACATTGTATATGCCGTTGTTTGATCTCCCGTCATGTTGGCGGTTTCGGCATAATTTAGCATTACCTCGGCCAACCTGATTTCTACCCAATCCGTTTCATCATAACCTGCCAGTTCTTTCTCAACCGCAGGCTCGACAGCTTTCCGGCAAAAATAGCCTGTCTTTGTGCCCCATTGTGCCCCATAGCCATCGGGATCGTATCCAACGTAAGTATATTGAATACGATCGGCTACACCACTTAAAGGCCAAATATCGCCATTATTGACCACTGTAGCATAAAACCGGGGATCCCTGTTTTCAGTGTAAGTATCCAAACTATAAGCTGGATGATTATTTATTGGTTTTCCATCTTCCATTGGAAATGCTTCTATAAGTTCCTGCGTGGGCTGAGTTGATCCGGGAGCACCAATAATTTCAGATACCGGACGGCACTGCCTTGCCCTGCCACTGACTTTTTCAGGGTCATTATAGCGGGTTGCAAATATTACTTCGCTATTCAATTCATCAAACCAAAATCCTGAAAAATCGGGATAAAGTGCATAACCTTTATTGATAAGCCAAGTATAAGCTTCCTGGTTAGCCGTAGTAGCCGCATTCCACAAGGTTGCATTGTTTTGCGGATTAAATTGCGGACTGGCCCTAAATAGTAAGACCCGCCCTTTAAATGCATAAGCAGCCGCTTTATCAACCTTGCCTGCTTCATCTCCGGTGTATTTATCAGGAAGCAAGCCAATAGCCTGATCCAGGTCTTCAACGATATAGTCAAAACATTCCGAAGTTTTATTTCTTTCCACAAAAAGATCATCGGTTAATGACTGGGGCTTTTTCAGATAAGGTACCCCACCATAAGCTCTAATCATGATAAAATAATTGTAAGCCCTCCAAAAATAAGCTTGTCCCATTAATTTATCTTTTACGTCAGTGTCAATAGGAGAACCTTCCATTTCCTCGAGGAAAACATTGATCTTTCGCATTAAGTTGTAAGAGCTATTCCAGCTGGGAACACCAATTGCATCGATTTCTTCCCCATAAGCGACTATACTGCCTTCGGGGTTTTGTGTTTCATCACACCATACCGACTCGCCAACAGGCCAATCGGGCAAACTCGCTGCCGCAACATTTACCATATAAGCATCAGCAACTTTTGCATCAGTAAAAACGACATTCGGGGAAATAGACGCCAAATTGTCTTTATCAAGCACACTTTCACAGGAAGTTATACCAATTTGAGTATATAGTGCCGCTTTATTATCTTTGAAGCATGGGAAGACAAAGCAAATTCAATATAAAAGAGGATTTAAAAGAACTTGAGA
>NZ_JAIKLE010000063.1 GCF_022267315.1 Maribellus maritimus | reverse complement strand
CGTTGCCCCATACCCCAAATACTTTTCTCCTTAGATGAGAAAAGTATTCAAAAGAATCAAGCCAAAGTTATCCTTCAACGCTTTTGGCCTGCACCAGCCCGGGCTACTTTGGCAGGCCTACGCACCTTTATCCGCCGGGGGCGGATATTGAAAGTTTTTAAATTTCTATCTAATTCTATTGTGTTTATAATTCTTTGCCAGCTCAAATGTGGCCCAAAGAGGCACGAGATACAATCTCGCACCAGCGGGGCAGTTAATTTTACAGGTTTGACTCCCCTCTTGAGAGGGGCCGGGGGTGTGTTTCTTCATACCTGGAAATATAATCTTCTATTACACGGAAAACATTATCTGTATCACGAAAAATTTCGTCATCCCAAAAATGAAGCACAGTAACTCCCAATTGATTTAGTTTCTTTTCCTTTTCTTTGTCTTTTTGATGTACATCCGGAAAAATATGACTGTATCCATCCAGTTCAATGGCAAGCATCAATTCATTACAAAAGAAATCGACAATATAATTGTCTATTGGTTTTTGGCGGTGAAAATCATATCCATACAATTGTTTGCCTTTTAACATTTTCCACATAAAAATTTCAGCTTTCGTAGAATCATTACGCAACTGCCTTGCGAGTTGTTTTAAGTTGGGATTGTAGGGAATAATTTTGCGACGCGACACAGTTTATGTTGGTATTTTGAATTAACATTTTACACACCCCGGTATCCCCTCTCAAGAGGGGAAGGAGAGACAGCTATTCCGTCTCAAAGGTAATGCCGTCTTTGTTTTTATCAATAAACTCGTAATGAAGTGTGTTATGAAGTCCTTCCGACAATGTATAAGGTGCTTTAAAACCGCAGTTGTGTGCCTTTGTGGAATCAAATTGAGTGGTGGCACAAAACTTTTTCACCCGAACAGCGCTTACAGAAAACTTTTTGCCTGTAAGTTTACTCAGTATATCAAATCCAAAACCTCCGAGCATACCCAGCCAATAGGGAAAATGAGTGGATGGAATTTTCTTTTGTAAACTTTTCTCTACCTGGGCTACCAATTCATTCATGTTTAAATCGGGTTTATCGATGTAATTAAACACATGATAACCGGGTTTGATATTTTGCAAGTGATATTTTATAAAAGCCGCAATATTTCCCACATAGGCCATCGACTTATAGTTTGTACCTTTGCCTACCATTAAAAATTTACCCGAGGCAATTTGTTTTAGCAGGTTAAAGACATTTCCGCGGTTTCGTTCTCCAAATATTACAGTTGGACGTATAATGGTTAATGATTTTGTTTCCGGGTCTTTATTGTACCACTCGCGTAAAACTTCCTCGGCCTGCCATTTACTTTTGCCATAATGATTAAAGGGATCTTTTGGATGTTCTTCATTGGGATTTTTTTTGTTTAATCCATACACCGCTACCGAACTGGTAAAAATAATATTCTTCACCCCTGTTTTATCCATTGCCTCCAGCACATTGCGTGTTCCCTGTACATTTACATCGTAATACAAGGAAGTGGGGCTAACATCATCCCGGTGCTCAGCAGCCAATAAAACGACAGTTTCTTTGTTTTGCAAGGCTTTTTCAATATCTGCCGGGTTACGTACATCTCCAAACGTGGTTAACTCCGGAAAAAAATGACTTTGTTGTTTATCCAGATTGAAAAGAGCAAATTCCCTTTTACACGTATCAATTAAACGGGTGCCCACAAAACCGGAGGCCCCGATAAAAAGAATTTTGCGATTCATTTATTTACGTAAAGTCTTATAAATAATTTTTAGTACAAAAACCGGCATTAAACGCGGAAATGCCCTTAGGATTATATTTCGTAAATATTCAAAATGATTAATCATATGAATATTTAAAAATTCTTTTTGTAAACGTAATTCTTCTTTGAAAAAATGAAGGCCTTGCCTACGTGAAATCATATTATTACCAACTCGAGCGTATATCAAATTTTCATCTAAATTAGCAGAACGAAATCCTTTTTGGAGCATTCTAACCCAAAGGTAATAATCTTCGTAACCTTGAAAGGCCTGATAATTACCAGCTTCAATAACGGCTGATTTACGAAACATGACTGCCATGTGATTCATTGGATTTCGTCGTTTTGCAAATTGAATAATTTTATCATGTGTCTTAGGTAAACTCCGAATACTTTTTATTAGAGATGGATCGACATCGAATTCTGCGATATCAGAACTTAAAAGTGCTGTGTCCGGAAAATATTCAAAATATTCCAACTGTTTTTTAAAACGATCTTTAGCCGCAATGTCATCAGCATCCATTCTCGCTACAATTTCATACGAACAATGCTCCAGTCCTATTGCCAGAGCTCTACCTAAACCAACATTATTTTTTAATGGAATAATTTTTAAAGGTTTATCATTTAAGTGAGAATTAATTAAATCTTCAAGTCCTTTGGTAAGTGGACCATCTTTAACCAATACAATCTCAGCTGGTCTGACTGTTTGATTGTCCCAGATACTCTGTAGTGCTTTTTCAAGATATTCGGGTTTTTCTTTACTGTATACTGATAATAATACCGAAAACATATTTTATATTCTAGTCCAATTTGAAGGGATAATTCCCATGTCTTTCTTAAAACGTACAGCCCATTTTCTGGGGGCGATTACAATTTTGTTCGGGTTTTGATTTAACCATGCCCCCCACCAACTGAATGAACTCATTGAAATGATATTGTGTTTACATTTTGACATAAGCAACATGTCTTGATTGCTATCTTCTCCTCTATTCCAATCCACAAAGTTGACATTCTTTTCAAAAAAGAAATTTTGTTTTACCCAAGAAATATTGTCCGTGAAAACGTAAAAAACCGGTTTTGAAACCCTTTGACGAACACGATCAATTGCTCTTAGATAATATTTTTTTGATGCAATACGCCACATCAATTTTAACCTAAATCTATAAAAGAGTTCTTTAAAGGACTTTGGTTGATCAAATCTCCGGATATGAACAGAAACTGAATTTTCTACTTCTAATTGTGCAATTAATTCTACATTTTTCTTACTTATTGTTTTCCATTCAAACAATTTTATTAAAGTATTTCTTTGATCTATTAAATATTTTTCGTTTTGCCAATAACCCTCCATATAAATTCGACCTGAATCAATAACCTCATTATAAAAAGCTGAGTAATTGGGTTCAACCCAATGAGTTTTTTGTATTAAATAATTTGTGCTATTGAAAAAAAAACGATCAATAATTTTTCTAATACCAAAAAAAGGTTTGTTATCTTTTATTTTTCTAAAATTTAATTCTTTCTGACTAATAATATCATTTCTAATATTTATACCAAATACCCTTTTTAATTCAAAACCATTATGTAATGTGTAATTATCAAAGTCAGTAATATCTATTTTTGCATTAATACCTTCTTTTTTCATAAAAAGAAAAAATGCATACTGAAACATTTGATTCCCTAAACCTCCGATAATTTTAACTACTTTCATTGATAATATCAATTATGATAAAGCATTTGATATATGTTCTGATAAGATTTTGCCATAATATCTTTACTAAAAAAGGACAATCCAGATTGCCTAATATCATGTTGTAAATTAAGTTTAATATTTGATGATAATCTAATTTGTTCAATTAAGTCCTCTCTTGAATTTACATTAAATAGTGTTCCTATTTTTATTTTGTTAATAATTTCGGTATGTGAGTCAATATTTGAAAGTATAGGGTATAATCCACACGAAATTCCTTCTAAAATACTATTTGGTAATCCTTCTGAAAGCGACGCAGAAATAATATAGTCTGCAATTTGCAAATATTCTTTAGGATTGTTTGTTCTTTTAATAAAAATTATGCTTTCAGTTTTTTTCAATTTTTTTAAATAATCCTTTTCATATCCATCTCCTACTATTAAAAGAATTAAATTTTCTTCTTTGTGAAAAGTGTTAAAAGCTTCAATAGCAATTTTTGCATTTTTTCTTGGTATTAAATCACCAAGCATTAAATATATTTTTTGATCAGTTTTAAAACCATATTTTTTTCTTTTTTTCTTTTTTTCTTTAACTGAAGCTGGATGAAATTTATCAAAATCTACGGCATTTAATACTATTTCACAATCTATTCCTTTTAACTGACTTATTTTTTCTGAAATAGTTTTAGAGGGAACAACAATTTTATCGAACTTCATGAGAAAATAATAGTGAATATCAGTAATAAGTCTAGCTATAAACTTACCATATTTTGTAAGGTTTGTCTTATAAGGTTCTGATCTTGTGGTAGAAAGAATCTTTTGGTTTGACTTAGCAAAAAAAGAAATAATATCACTTCTAAAACCTTGGCTATGGATTATATCAATATTATCCTTTATTAATATTTTTTTTACAGAAAAAATACCAAGTATAATGCTCCACCTGGGAAGTCCCAATTGAATAACTGTTATTTTTTTTTCTTTAAACGATTTAATAAGGCTGTTTTTACTTTCGTGAGAAAGTGTTATGACAATTGGATTAAATTTCTCCGTATTTAAGCTTGATATTAAATTCAGCGTTTGGTTAATCGGACCACATAATTGGAGCGTGGAAAGAATGAATGCTAAGTTAATTTTGTTCATTATATTTAAATACCTTAAAATTTTTATGATTTAAAAGGATTTTCCATAAAATCCTTTTGGACAAACATATTATCTGGTTGTTTTTTCAAGTATTCTTCTTTAGAAAAACGAGATAGGTTTTTACAATTTAAATTGTACGGAAGCATTCTTGCTTTAAAATCAGATACTAAACCAATAATTTTTGCAGGATTTCCACCCACGATAACCCCATCTGGAACTGATTTGGTCACAACTGACCTAGCTGCAACAATAACATTATTTCCGACAGTAACGCCGGGCAATATACTGCTACCAGAACCAATATAAACATTGCTTCCTATCTTTATTTTTCCGAATAAATCAAAATTTGGATGAGTATCTCTCATTATCCATCCTCCGCCATGAGTCCAAAAACTCACATTCCCAGCTATTTGAACATTATCTCCAATTTCAATTAGATAAGGTTCATTTCCGAAAATTTTTGTGTAAAAAATACACCCATGTCCAACTTTTACCCCAATGAATTTTGCGTATGTAAGAGGTGGCAATATTTTTTTTAGAAAGTAATAAAAAACCTTTTTCATATAATTTTCCTTAATATATATAATCTTGCTTGGTAACTTTTATATTAAATAACGTTATTATATTGTTGTACAATACTTTAGAATGACTCTTAATAATAGAAACACGAGTAGAATATACCATTGCTGTAAAGAGTAAGATGGTATATAGTGTTAACAGCTTAAGCATCAATAAACCTTTTTTTGAATAGAAAAAAGTAGAACCAGATTCAAACAGAAATAAGACATAAAAAAAGAATTGAAGAGCATAACTATATCTGGCAAAAAACATTGGCATACTATAAAAGAAATTCGTTAGTATCGCACATAGATAAACAAAATTTCTGAGCTTAGAATTCCGTTTAAATATTAATAAATATAAGAATATTAAGTATGTAAATGATAAACCAATATACCGTGATACTTTTCCTTTGAAAGACATTTCTTCCATAAAGTTTTTATAGTAAAAACCTTCGGTATAGCCTTGTTGCTTTTTGATAAACTGTTCGTTGGAAATATTAATTTGTTGTATTGGTTTTACAATGATGCTTTGAGGAATAAAATTAAAACCAAAAGAAATTATGAATAATATCCTAAAAAGGTTTTTCCTATTGAAATATTTTAATATTAATATAAATAGTATAAAAATTATTGTCATGAAATGAGTAAGTGTTCCTAACGCCATATAAATCAATCCGGATTTTTCTTTTTTGAAATACAATACAAAGAGACCGTACATTTGTAAAGTAAGAGCAACAGGCATTCTTATATTTAATGCAAAATTTCGAAAGCTAATGGTAAGAAAAGTAAATGCTATGAGCAGTATCCAAATGGTTTTAGGTATTTTTCTTTCATTTTTTGCTTCATATATTTTTACAAACTGGAAAAGTATTAAGAACTTTAAAAAATAACCTATAAATACTGAAAGAAACGGAATTAACTGCGGAGACAAATTAAAAACCTTAATGAAAAACTGAAATAAGGTTAATACAAAATCCGTATTTTGAATTAAAAGAAATTTAAATGAGCCCCAGTCTGTTGTTAATTTCGAAAAGTCATCATAATGTTTCGTTAAATCATCAGTAATCGTTGGGATTAAAATGTAACCAAGCGCAGCCATAAAAAAAGATAATAGCACTACCGCATATTTTTTCTTATTTATAACCTCAATCAGTAAAAAAGGTAAACTAATTAGAGGGTATATTATAAATAATCCAATTACGGGAAGATTTATTTTATTTTGTAATTTATGCATTTGCAATTAAGAATATATTTTTTACCCAATTCGACAACGAATATTTTTCAATATTATATTTAGTTTTTAAAGGATTTTTTATAAAATTAAAATCGAGTTTAACATCATTCCGATCAACTATTGAAATTAGCTCCGGGGAATAAATATCAAGTTTTTTAATATGTTGATTTGTTGTCACCATCTTTTTCCCTTGAGCCAATATTTCAAAAGTTCTCATAGTTAAACCTGTCTGAACTTTTTGCTCAATATCAATAATACATCTAGACTGTTTATAAATATTTGAAATTTCAGATAGAGTTAAAGTGTTGAAATAAAAATCGTCTTTATTTGCATCTCTAAAATTTTTACTGTCAAATATCTTTCGCTTATAGTAACCTAATTTGGAAATAACCAGGTAAATTTTGATCCTTAAATTCAAGTTTTCCGCTTGCAATTTTATTTGTTTTAAAATCTTGTATCTATCGCTATGATCTCTACCAACAAAAGATAGATCATATTCGAATTGATTATCCGAATTAATTATATTTTTAGTTTCGAATTCTTTGGAATAAAAAAGTGGTAAATATTTAAATCCGTATTTTTCACAATCAAGTATATCAAAAGAAATTATGCTGTTCATTGAAGAAAGCAAATTAAGCACATTATTATTTTCTGATATTGAATCCCATAAATAGAGAATGAATTTTGTTGTTGGTGAGTGCTTTCGGATGCTTAAAATCGTTTCAGGATTTAGCATTCCACCTCTTATTATGAACACATAATCAAAATTTGTATTTTTAGATTTTTTAACTGCATTTCTAACTATTCTATTTTCTAATTTCTTTTTAATTTTTGGTAGGTGACGAAGCAGTTGAAAATATCTGCTTTTTTTCTTATAAATAACATGATAGACATATGCTCCTTGAGCCTCCATTTCTTTTTTTATTGTCGCTGTGTAATTATGCAACTCAGAACTAATAAAAAATATATTTTTCCCTTTTATAAAACTCATTTGTACAACCCTTTCTCCTTTAGCTCTTTAATTGACCTGGTGTAGTTGTCTTTTTGTATTTCTTGTTTTAGTACCCAATTGCAAAATTTTTTTATTCCTTTTTCAAATGAATATTGTGGTTTGTAGTTTAAAGCTTTCCTGATTTTCGATAAGTCAGCATAGTTGTGCCGAATATCACCTAACCTAAAATTACCGGTAATATTGAAGGGCACATTCGAATTATAATTTTTCCTTAATGTTTCGGCGACAGTGACAACGTCTATCGGTTTATCTGCTCCAACATTAAAAATTTCATAATTGGCTTCGTCGCTTTCAAGGCCCAAGATGGTAGCATTCACAACATCATCGATATATACAAAATCGCGACTTTCCTTTCCATCTTCAAATATATTTATGTCGTTGCCATTTCGAATTTGTGTGCTAAATATCGAGAGTATTCCTGTGTATGGATTGCTTAATGATTGTCCGGGGCCATATACATTTTGATATCGAAAAGCAACTACCGGAATGCCCAAAGATTTACCAACCATCAGTGCCATTTGTTCCTGATTTTGTTTGGTAATGCCATAAACAGATGATGGATGAATTTTGCTATCTTCTGAAGTGGGTAACAATCTTATTGCTCCATTACAAATTGGGCATTTGCATTCAAAATCCCCTTTTTGCATATTCTCTGTTTTTCTCTCCAAAGGATAAACTATTCCATGTTTTTCACATTCGTATTTGCCTTCGCCATATATTGCCCGCGACGAAGCAACGATAATTTTTTTGATTGAATGCTGCTGATTGGTTAAAATATCCAAAAGTAAACTTGTTCCACCAATGTTAATGTCACTGTACTTCTTAATCTCATACATCGATTGCCCTGTTCCTGTTTCTGCTGCGAAATGTATAAGTGCATCTTGATCTTTTATTGCTAATTCCAGGTCATTTCTCGATATTACATCTCCTTTTATGAATTCAACCTGACCGATAATGGACCGATACAGAGGTGATGTTTTTTCTGGTACTTCTCCATGAATTTGTTTCGATAGATTATCCAATACCCTGACCTGATAACCTTTTGCAATAAGTTTGAGTGATAAGTTAGAGCCTATAAAACCTGCTCCTCCTGTTATTAAAATATTTTTCATTTTTAAATATTTATAAATGAACCATCAGGGGTTGTTTTTTCCCATTGTTGGGTTTTAAAATTAAACCGTTTAATAATTTTTGCCGGCGCGCCTACAGCTACTGAATAATCAGGAATATCCTTTGTTACAACAGAATTTGCACCTATGACACAATTTTTGCCAATACTTGCACCCAAAACACAAACGTTTTCACCTAACCAGGCACCTTCTTTAATTACAACTTTACTTAACTGTTTAATAGGTTGCTTTATTATCGGTAATGAGATATCAGCATAATTATGCAGATTATCTGTAATATAAACTTTGTCAGCCGTTAAAACATATTTTTCAATAATAATCGAGTCAGTTGCATAAATATGATTAAAATTACCAATGGAAGACCTTTCTTGAATCTCTAAAATTGGACTTCTTTGCGTTGTGTGTTTTTTTGCAGCTAACCATGTTTTGTAACCGACATAAACATTTCTGCCGATTCTGATATTCCTGGGGTCTGATATTCTTAAAGGATGGTTTATATAGGCAAATATACCTAATTGTTTAAACCGCCATGAGTTAAGAAGCCACCAGGCAGACCTATAACCATATCTAATTATTGTTTTTAAACTGTATTCCATTTTTTAATGATCTCAAATTAATGTGAAATACCTTTGACAATAGCACTATATAAAGTGCCAGAATAAGGATTTTAAATAAAAAATTTTGAACAGAGATTTCGATTTTTAAAGCATAAAATAGAGTGAATATGATAAAAATAAACGAAACTAAAGCCATAAATTCAGATTTCAGACTTTTACCCGGGAAATTCATTTTTTTAAATAAAAATATATTCATAAAAAAATAAGAAACTGCCGAAGAAATAGCGGCAGCATAAATACCCCAAACAGGAATTAGCAGCAGGTTAAATAGCACGCTTATTCCGGCACCTACAAAAGAAGAAAAGCCAACTATACGTGTGTTTTTATCGGCAACCATTATGGTGCGAAAAACCACGTTTTGGCCGGTCATTATAGCGCCAATTATTATTATGGGTACCAGTAAATAGCCATTATAATATTCTTCAGATGCTAAAATCTTAAAAACTTCCTGACTGAAAAGAGTCAACCCCATTGCAATAAAATAGACGACAAACAGAAATGTAGATTGAATTTTTTTAGCGAATACAAAAAAATCTTTTTGTCCAAAACGTTTATAAAATTCTGGCTCAAGGGCCTTATACCCGCTTTGTACAATCATATTAAGTGCAAATGCCAGTGTATATGCTACTGTATAAACCCCAATATCGGATATTGGAACAAACCTTTCAAGAATTATCCTGTCAGAAATACTTAAAGCAAGATAGGCTATTGCGCCTGGTATTAATGGCAACGAAAATTTGAGGCCTTCTTTAATCTGTTGTAAATTTATGTTGAACTTAGCTTCCTTCCCAATAATTAACCAGTAAATAAAAAAGAAAACAGATACTGAAATAAGTTTGCCATAATAATGCCCTACTAGCCCTTTTCTTAATACTACAACAAACAGGAATGTAAGTAAAAATTGTAACAGTGTCCTTCCTAACGACAAACTGACAAACAATTTAGCTCGTTGTTTAATACGATATAGAACTAAAGGAATTATTGAAAAACCGTCGAGGAAATTATTAATTAACGCCAATTGAAAATATGGTTTCCATGGAACCTGAATATTATATTTGGTAATGATATGCGGCAGTATAAACCAAATAACAGCTATAATTGAGAGGTTAATAAATCCAATAAATAAATAAATATTGCCAATTAATTCTTTCTTTTCTTTTTCTGTTCTTTTCTCATAATAAAATCTTAAAACGTAGCTGTTTAAAGAGAGGGCACCTAAAACAAATAAAAATATTACAGCAGAATTGGTGTAGCTTAAAATGCCGTAATCGCTTGGCGATAGATAATGGGTATAAATGGGCAATAAAAAGAAACCAATAACTTTAGGAGCGATTTCACCAATTGCATAAATAATAGTTTCTTTAAAAAGTTTATTGCGCAGCATATGTTAAAAGGAAACTATTTTTTTAAATAACTCTTCATTAAACGCTTTGAAAAAAGTGTAATATTCATCTTCAACAAAACTTAGATCATTTTGCCAAATACTGCTGAAACCTTCAAAATCTTCAATCAATTGTACATTTGGATTATTAAAAATGTCTTCATGTGCTTGATAATTCAATTTTTTTAAAATAATTACTATCGTGTTATTGTGTAACGCCTCGTAAACCGCGGTGGAAACAACTGCAAGTAATGCTTTTGATTCAATTACAAGTTGTGAAACATTTTTTTCATTTGTTAGCACAGATACGTTCTTATTTTCAAGAAAATATTCTTCAATTTCATTAAACTGGTGAAATTGATTTGGATGAAGCTTATAATATATTTTTTGAGCAGGATTTTCTTGAGCAATATTTTTGGTAACCGGTCTCAATTCCATATCATGCACGTTTGAAGTAATTACAGTTAAATGAGTCTTTTGCCTGGCCTTTGTCTTCTTATTGAAATAGTCATTTCCGATTGAAATATTTTTTATAAAGGGATGGTAAAACAAATTTGGCCAATAGTCACTTAGTGTTAAAAGAAAATTTGGATTTATTATGTCACCTTTGTTATATTTAATATCTGAATTGTAGCTATATGCCGGATGCGTACGGTCAATACTTCCATGTTGAAACTCATAAGTTAGTATATTATTTTTTTTAGCCGCTAAAAACAAGCCTTTTTGAATTCCATTTTGAGTAACAAAAATTCTTTTTAATCTGTATTTATTCTTATTAAACAACCAGTTGTAAAAAAGGAATGAACTTATAAAAGAGGAATACTCGTCATTTAAAACTGATGATAATTTTGATAAATTAGCTGAAGGGAATGATTTTCCAATAGCATTTAATATTTCATTAAGTACTTCAGTATCTAATTTGAAATTTTTATATTTTAACTTTTTTATGGTGTGGATAAAAGAATGTAAAACGATATTGTAGTCGGAATATTTGTAGTTACCATATGGTGTGTACGTTTCAATTATCGATACGTCTGCTTTATTTAAAGCAGATAAGGCACCATCAGCGTTTAAATCAAAAAAAATACTGTTGTCATCTTTATTCCTGGAAGAAATAAAAAACAAGCAGCTATTTAAAGGTTTTATTAAACAACTAATAGATATGATAAAACCCTTAAACAGTTTTATGCTTTTGCTAATATCTTTTTTAGCATGTGAAGAAAGCGATTGTTCATTTTCACTTTTTCTTAAAAAAGAATCAACTTTATACCGGATAATATCCCAAATTGGATAATTATCATTTGTACGCATTAAGAATAGAGCAAATTTTTTTTCCATAAGAAAAAATTTGTCTATATATTCTCCATCCTGTTTACTCATTTTTGATTATTTATAGCTTTATGTGCAGTTCGGATAATTTAGGAGTTAGTAGCTTTCCAATTTTGTTAGCAAAATTTTTACCACATTCAACGTTATTTCTAAATGCTTTATTAATTAAATCCATTTCTTCTTCTGTCGGGTATCTTTGTGTTCTTTTATGATTAATTTTCAAAAAAGCAGGTTTCTCCTTAAGTAATTGAAATACAGTATAAATGTCTATTATTTCAGATTTATTTAAAGATTTATATATCAAATGTATAAGTTCATAATCTTCGTGATAATCAATAGTTAATCTATTTTTTTCATCAAAATAATTTTCTTCAACAACTAAATTAAAAATATTAAAGAAATCCGGTTGATTTACAAATGGCCCCCAAATTTCAGTATCAGCTTGTTTTTTCATGTGTACAGCAACTTCAAGGGCTTTGGTTTCAATCATTGAAGTTGCTATACCGATTGGCAACCCTTTTGTAAAACCAAAATCGAATGGTTCCTTTTTAAATTGATCGATCAATAATTGTGATGTGTAAATTGAAAAAAGAGGATTGTCAGCAGTAATACTAACAAAGGTATCGTAATGATAATATTTTGCTGCATCTAACAAACGCTGTAATACATCATTTTCAGAACCGGCGTAGAACTGAATACCTCCTTTTAATGCATAATTGTAAAGAGCGGAGTCTTGGGGATTGGTGCTGGTACACAACACAATTCCATCAATTCCGATAGTTGCCTTGCATCGTTCAATAACTCTTTCAATTACTGTTTTGCCATTAAGATCAAGCAAAATTTTTTGTTTTAATCTTGAACTTTTAAGCCTTGCAGTTATAAAAAAACCTATTTTCATTTTACTCAAATTTGTCTTTTGTGATTAACTCACCTTTTGGATAATTCATAATGGCTTTTTTACCAACCAAGTTCCAAACTTCAGTTTGCGATGTGTCAGAAATTTGAGAAGTTCGTTTAAAATCTATATCAGCTTCTTGAAATGTTTCCCCGTTTTTAATATTCCGGTTTAAAAAAGCTGCTTTTTTATTCGGCCCAAATATTGAATATTTTATTTCACCTTCATTTAGTTTTAATAATCCATCACCATTACAACTATCTAAAAGTTTTAAATTAGTCACTATATCATTGAACTGTTTTATTCCTATTGCTGCCTGCCAGTCAGTGCGTTCTTCTCCTGGTTTATTGGTTACATGTTTTTCAACGAAATCCATTCCTAAAGCGGCACCCATTACCGTTATCAGGTTGTTGTTGGGCTCATTCCATGCTGTATGGTCGGCATAGCCATGTTTGAGATTTGGATATAAGCCCATTATTTTTCGGATACGTTTAAAATTAATATCTGAGTATTTTGTCGGATAGTTTTGAAAACCATGCATTAAAACGATGTTTTCTGTTTCTATAAATGAGATGGCATTTTCAATTTCGTAAAGCGTTGAGCCACCAACACCTAAAATTATTGGAATATTCCTATGATTATATTCCTTCAACTTTTTTAACAAATGCAAATCATTTAAACATACAGAATGTATTTCGACTAATTCAGGATTGAAAGACATTCCAAAATCAATGGCCTCGATGTCGTTAAATAGTAACATCAGTTTTTTTTCTGAATCAACTATCTTTTCTATAAGGACTTGCCATTGTTCTTTATTAAATGCCTTACTGACTAAAAAGTCATAACCCGGATGATCGGGTAACATATATTCATTAAAACTGAGTGTTATATGTAATTTTATAAAGTTTGTATTTGTATTCTGAATGAGATCATCAACCAGGAGTTTCATAAAATTAAAATCTCCATCGTGATGCCACGCTGTTTCTGCTATTGTTTTTATTGACATTATTTTAAATTTTTATTTTAAACACTATCTTTCTGACTTTTTGGGGATTATTAATATTAATCCCGGGATGGTGATATTCATTGGGATACAAAACAACAAAACAATCTGGTTTTAAATCAATAAAATAAGGTTTTGCTTTTACCAGTTCATAATCAGCTTCATCGTCATATTGTTTGAATATCTCGAAATGTGAGTCGCATAATGCCATTCTTTCTGTCCCTGATAATACAATTTGAAAATCAATATATTTTCTATGATTTTCCAATATCCCGATATCATTTGAATTTGTTTCATATTCATTCACAAGGACAAAAATATTATGTGAAATTTCATGTTTGCCCAGGGATAATAAGCTTAGATTGCTTTGTTCAAGATATTCCAATACTTCCGGGAACAAATTTTTATAGCGTTTCAAATTTTCCAATTTATCCTGTATCATAACTATCAATGTATGTGTTTTACAATTTCCTGTGCATTTTTATAATCCTGGTGCTGGCCAATGTCAATCCAGTAGCCCACTATGGGATTATGAATAACGATTTGGTTTGCTGCAATGAGTTGTTCCATCAGGTCGGTAATATTATAGAAGGTATTTTGAGGTATCTTATTTAAAACCGACGTGTTGAGAATGTAAATCCCGGCATTGGCGTAGTTGGTATAAATCGGTTTTTCTTTTAAACCAGTTATTTGGTTTTCCGTGGTTGTAAAAATACCATACGGAACTTTGGTGGTATAAGGAACAGTTGCCACGCCCATAAAAGCATTTTGTTGAACAGTGTTCAGGTACAGGTCTTCAAAATCGGTATCCGTGAAAAGGTCACTGTTCATTAGCAAAATGTGTTTGGTATTGAACTTTTTAACCAGTGAAAGCGCACCGGCAGTACCCAGCGGCTGGTCTTCCCAGATGTATTCAATTTGAATGCCTTTGGAAGCGCCATCGCCAAAGTAATCTTCAATTTGTTCCCCAAGGTATTTTACTGAAATGTATATTTTTTCAATACCAAAACTAATCAACCGGTCGATGTTGTGTTCGATAATGGGTTTGTTGCCCAGCGGGAGCATGGGTTTGGGTGTTTTGTCGGTTAGCGGTCGCAGACGTTCGCCCCGTCCTCCGGCCATTATCATGGCTTCGAGTGGCAGGATGCTTTGGCGTTTTTTCAGGTCGTAAACTTTTTCAATCTGCCCTTTATCGTTGAGTACGGGCAATAAACGGATGCCTTTTTCGCGGGCTGTTTTAAAATCGTGCACGGTAAATCCATTGTTTACCTTGTGAAACGATTTTAGCATGAATTTCTCCACGGTGTCTGTAAGCGATAGTCCATGAATAAATCCGCGCCGGATATCGCCATCGGTTAAGGTGCCCACTAATTGTTGCTGCTCATTTACGGCAAAAAGCGTAAGCGAACCCGGCACCTCGTTGAGCTTTTTCATGGCCTCAATGACGGAGGCGTTGTGTGATATAATGTTTTTCGAAAATTCGTTCATAGTTATTCACAAATTACACGAATGAACACAAATGTATTTTCCCTTAAATGACACAAATGGGCACAAATTTTAAAACGTGATATCATAAAATCGTTTTTTGAGGTTGATTTTTTCTGTGCTTTTTAATATATCAAGAATTTTTTCAGAGGTGTTTCCATCGCCGTAAGGGTGTTGGTATTGTTTTGTTTTATCGAGATTTAGAGCATTTTTTAATGCTTGGCTAATTTTTTCTTTTACGGGTTCGCAGTTAAAAATGATTGGCCCCGTAATGCGCCCTTTTTGCCTGTCGCCAATGTTTACAGTGGGCACATTAAAAGCAGGGACCTCAATAATTCCACTGGATGAATTGCCCAAGACTGCATCCATGTGTTTAATAGCTGAAAGGTAGCGTAGTTGCCCCAAAGAAGTAAATGCAACGGCTTTTTCAGGATTGCTTTTTACAAAGTCGTCAATCATTTGAATGATAATGCGACCGTCTTTATCGGAATTGGGTTTTGTGAAAATCAATAAAGTATTTTCCAGTTCGTTTAATGCTTCCAATAAGTTTCCGAACTGTTCTTGGGCCGATTGGTTTTCGAGCGTTACCGGGTGAAAGGTAATTAGCAGGTTGTTTTCAAGCAGGTTATGGCCAATAGATTTTTCAAAATCATTTCGCTTGAGCAGTTGCAGCTTTTTGATGTTGTCTAAGCCAATGGCTCCCACATTAAAAACCGTTTCGGGTTGTTCGCCCAATTGAATAACCCTCTTACGATAGGTTTCGGTAGCTGTAAAATGGAGGCTGCTCATTTTTGAGATAGAATGCCGGATAGCATCATCATATGCTCCTTCAGTCAGTTCACCTCCATGAATGTGAGCAACGGGGACTCCGGCAATCAGAGCCGCCGAAGCAGCTGCAAAAATTTCAGTACGGTCGCCAAGCAATACAATAATTTCAGGCTTTAACTGGTCAAAAGCTTCGGCAAAAGAAATTTGCGCCAATGCCATGGATTTTGAGATACCTACTGCGGTATCGGAAGAAAGAAGGATTTCAATTTTCCGGGCAATGGGAAAACCATCCTGCTCAATTTGCTTCCAAGTAAGGCCAAATTCAGGAGAAAGATGCATACCGGTAACAAGGAGCTGCAATTCCAGTTCCGGGTCATCGTTTATGCCTTTGATGAGCCAGTAAAGCAAACCGTATTCAGCTCTGGTACCGGTTATTACACAGATTTTTTTCATAACCCAATTAACTCATCTTCCAGAAAATCGCGTTTGGCTTTTTTGCCTATAATATCATCCCACAGCATCGGGCTTAGTCCGTCACCAGGCCTTTTTACGGTAAGGTTTTGTTCCGTAAGAATTTCTCCCTTTTTGATTTTTGTGGCAGCGACGATACTTTTACGGGCTATTTTTATATTCTTTTTCTCACTCGGGCTGGGTTCTTTAACTCCTGAGCCTGAAATTGCTTTTTCGATATTGCGAATAGCACTGACCATCTCCTTCAATTTAACAGGATCAAGTGAAGCTTTATGATCGGGGCCAGGCAAGTTACGGTCAAGGGTGAAATGTTTCTCAATAACTTTTGCGCCCAATGCCACAGCGGCAACTGGTACTTCAATCCCATTAGTATGGTCGGAATACCCGACTTCAACACCAAGTTCACTGTGAATATGTTCCATTGCTTTCAGGTTTACATCTTCATAAGGAGTTGGGTATTCGGTATTGCAATGCAAAACAGTGATTTGCTTTTTGTTTAATCCATGGAGGGTTAGTACATCAAGCGCTGATTTTACTTCACTGATGTTTGCCATGCCTGTACTCATGATTACCGGTTTGCCTTTTCCTGCAATGTATTTCAGAAAGGGCTTATTGGTTATCTCCCCTGATGGTGTTTTAAAAAAAGGGATATCCAACGAATCCAAAAAGTCAATGCTTTCATTGTCAAACCCGGTAGAAAGGAATTGAATACCAAAAGTATGACAGTGGTGAATGAGTTCATGATGCATATCCTCATTCAATTCCAGCTTTTTAAGCATTGCCCATTGGGAATCGTCTTCGTCAATCAGATTCCTTATTTGATATTCCGCTTTTTTTGCCGATTTACTAACCAGTTTCGAGGCGTTAAACGTCTGAAACTTGACAAAATCAGCACCGGCATTGGCAGCAGCTTCAATAAGCTTTTTTGCCATCTCCATATTACCATTATGGTTTACTCCTGCTTCTGCAATAATCAGTGTGTGCATTTTATCTGATTTTACGTAAAGGATTTCCGATATACACACCAGATAACCGGATGTTTTTCAAAACCTGCGAGCCTGCAGTTACAATTGTTTTTTCGCAAACGGATATATTATTCCCTACGGTGGCATTACTTCCAATAAAACAGTCTCCTCCAATATCTGCTTGTCCGTTGATTTTTGCCCCGGTTGAGATATGGCAAAAATCCCCAACCGTGGTTTCGTGTTCAATTAACGCTTTTGAATTGATAATTGAACTCTTTCCAACCGACG
The DNA here is from genome assembly GCF_022267315.1 of Maribellus maritimus. Lineage (GTDB taxonomy): Bacteria > Bacteroidota > Bacteroidia > Bacteroidales > Prolixibacteraceae > Draconibacterium > Draconibacterium maritimum. The sequence goes on along the minus strand of NZ_JAIKLE010000063.1, from coordinate 4,634 downwards.
CATTTGCATTTACAAGTACGTGGTGCATAACGATTGTTCCTTCTGCAACAGTTGCATATTTGCTCACATATGCCAGCGGACTTATGATAACAGGTAATTTACCGCCTTCTTTTTTTACCTGTTCGAAAATTTTTCTTCTGATATTTGATGATTTGATTTGCCCAACTGTTATTAAAAAGTTGTATCCTTTGGCTGCTAACTTTTTAATCGATTCGTCGGAGCCGGTTACCATATAGTTTAAAACAGATTGTCCAATCTTCTCTTTTTGATCCAGAATTCCGGCAATTTCGTATTGCCCGGTCAGTTCAATTACATCAATACAGGAAATACAATGTCCCCCGCCTCCTATAAGTACAATTGGTTCTTTCATTTTTATATTGTTGCACTACTTGGAATGTTTACCAGTCTGTCGGCAATCCATTCCGCATTTTTAATATTTCCACACTGGCTGTCCCTGAACATTGGTAAACGGTTCATCAATTCCCATACCGGGCGGGTCATAATTCCGTTCTGATTGGTGTACTTTAAAAATTCATCCCGTTCTTTTCGGTCTTTTAACAAAATGGCATTAAGCCAATAGTTTGAGTGGCTATTTTCCGGTTCCTTAATAAACTGAATATTCTTTCCGCTAAAAAAGGATTGATACCTCTCAGCCAACTCTCTTTTTATTTTTAGAAATCCAGACAGTTGTTCCAGTTGTGCCAGCCCCAGGGCAGCATTTATGTTTGGCATGCGATAATTGTAGCCAATCGCATCGTGAACAAACTCCCAGGCATGCGGCACCTTTGCCTGTGTTGTAATGTGTTTTGCCTTTTTTGCCGACTCTTCATCATCAAAAAGCAACATCCCCCCCCCCCCTGTGGTAATTATTTTGTTTCCGTTAAAACTTAGTACACCAATTTTTCCAAAAGTACCTGTATGTCTTTTATTGAAATAACTTCCGAGGCTTTCAGCGGCATCTTCCACCAACTCAATATGATATTGTTCGCATATTTTGGCTATTTCGTCAATCCGACATGGATGCCCAAAGGTATGCATTGGAACCAAGGCGGAAATTTTTCTTTTTGATAAATTATTGTAGCATCCGTCACCTTTTCGCGTAGTATTCTTGTCTAAAAAATTTTGAAGCGCCTGCGGACTAAGACCCAGTCTATCCCTGTCAACATCAATAAAGACTGGTTGCGCGCCGCAATAACTGATGGCATTGGCTGTAGCGATAAAGGTTAAAGGTTGAGTGATTACCTCGTCATTTTGTTTTACGCCCGCGAGCATCAGAGCCAGATGTAAAGCATTGGTTCCGTTTACACAAACAACTGCTTTTTTTGCCCCGGTAAAATTTGCCATATCTTCTTCAAAACGGTCAACAAACATTCCCACGCTGGAAACAAAGGTGCTGTTGATACACTCTTCGATGTATTTTTTTTCATTTCCGTTAAATACCGGCGCGTGCAGGGGAATAAAACCTTCGGGTTGGTTAAAAGTCTGACGGATAAATTTTACAATTTCAGCAAACCTGTTCATTTAATGTTACATTTTAGCGTCAAGATATTTTCCTTTTTCAACATAGGCAAAGTTAGGAATCATTTCAAAAAATAGAGCAACCAACTCTTTTTTTGTCCAACTCTTTGTTGATTTCATAAGATGAGTTGTATTTCTAAAATATTCAATCTTACTGCTGTCAAAACCATGTTCATTTTTTACAATTCCAAGATTGATAAACCGATCCAAATCAAGAATTTCATTATCGGTAAAAAATTCTTCGTACTCCTTTTCACCTGTAGTATCGCTTTGGGTAAATAAACAAGGCCATTTCCCCTCATTGGGCAACGTGTTTACCAGTTTACGTGCTTCCGCTTCTGTTTCGCACAGATATGGTTTATATCTGATTTCAGAAAGATAACGTTCAGCAATTTCGGAAAAGGTAATCATATGAAGATTTTCGCTCAACTTCGGGAAAAAGATATCCCGGTTTTCTCCAAAAATAGCAGACATTAAACATAATTCGCCTGATTCTTTAGGTATAACAAAATACCGTTTTACATCATTTGGCGCTACAATGGGCTGTCGTTTTTGAATCCGCTGGTTAAAACCGTGCAACAAAGAACCATCGGAAAAGGCGACGTTGGCAAAACGTGCAGTGGAGATATCCATCTGTTCGCTTTTCTGCATCAAAAACATCTCCATAATTCGTTTTGAAGCCCCCATCATATTTGCTGGGTTTGCTGCTTTATCAGTGGAAACACAGAAATATTTTTTCACACCAGCATCAATCGATTGTTGTATTGTTTTTTCTGTGTTAAAAATATTCACATCAATCATTCGCATTAATGTAAACGGGTCTTTTTCGCTACGCACATGTTTTAATGCCGAAAGATTTAAAACATAATCATATTGACCGTCAGAAGCAATAAAAGCATCATACTCAACTGAGCCAATATCCAGGGCAAATGTTTGAAAATCGCCATCGATATATCCAAATGTACTACGGATGTCGCGCACCAGCTCCACCATGTTGTTTTCGCTGATGTCTACTACATGGAGTTTTTGGGGCTTGCGTTTAAAAATTTCTTTCGTTACCGCCTGACCGATAGAACCTGCGCCGCCAATCACCAAAAACCGGGAAGTATTTATAATGTCAGTTAACTCCTTTTCATGCTCTGCTATGTCTTCTGTGAAAAGTTCTTTGTCGCGTCCAATTAATTTTAAAATATTCATTTGAAAATAAAATTCTTAAACCATTTAAATTGCTTGATATTTATACGAGTTGAGTTGAAAGTATTAGCCTAACAAAATCTTAAATACTGCTTTGACTTATTTTACAGCTTATACACCTTGTCATCTGCTTCTTTTATCATATTTCGCAGGTCGACAATGAGTCGGGCATGTTTTTGTATCTTTTTGATATCAAATACCGAGTGATTGGTGGTGAGGACGACACAATCGGCATTTTTTATGGTTTCCTCATCTAAATCTAAGGAATAAAAGGTATTTCCTTCGTTTGTTTGTACCTCCGGGATATAGGGGTCGTGATAGGTCACTTTCCCGTCTTTAAAAAACAGGATATCCATAATCCGGAGTGCCGGAGATTCCCGTTCATCGTTGATATCGGGTTTAAAAGCGACACCCAGAAAGAGAATGGTACTGCCGCTTACTGCTTTCTGCTGCCGGTTAAGGGCAGCTGCGATTTTGATGTACATGTAATGCGGCATCCGCATGTTGATATGACCTGCAGCATGAATCATGGAGAGGTCGAAATTATATCGTTTGGCGATGTGCTCCAGGTAAAAAGGGTCGAGCGGGATACAGTGTCCGCCCACACCGGGTCCGGGATAAAAAGCCTCAAAACCAAAGGGTTTTGTTTTGGCAGCTTCAATGACTTCCCAGATGTTGATATCCATTTTACCGGCTAAGAGTGCCAGTTCATTAATCAGGCTGATATTTACCAGCCGATAGGTGTTTTCCAGAATTTTTACCATCTCAGCTACACGTGGCGAACTCACGGGGTGGATGGTGTCAACGGCTTTTTTGTAAAGAGCCTGTCCGATTTCGAGTCCTTCGGGAGTGAGGGCACCCAGCACCTTGGGAGTGTTCCGTGTGTGGTAGTTTTTGTTGCCGGGGTCTACTCTTTCGGGGCTATAGGCAAGCCAGAAAGGAGTAGCCCCCCTCAATCCCCCCGTGGGGGGGAGGTTGGGATCGGTGCCGGTATTATGAGATCCCTCACTTCGCTCCGCTTCGTTCGGGATGACAGTTTCGTTGAAGAACGGGTTGCTTTTCGTTGCCTCACTTATTAGTGGCAACATAAAGTCTTCAGTGGTGGTGGGGTATGTGGTGCTTTCCAGACAGATAAAAGTGCCGGGTTTGATGTTTTTACCGGTTTCAATACAGGCAGACTCAATATAACTCATGTCGGGTTTGTGAAAACGATCCAATGGTGTTGGTACACATATGATAATCGCATCGCATTCACTGATTTTTGAATAGTCGGAAGTAGCGATAAGGGTTTTATTGTCCAATACCACTTCCTGCAGGGACTTATCCGCTACGTCGCTGATATAATTTTCGCCCCGGTTGATTTTGTTTACCCGCTCGGCAAACTGTTCAAAACCAAATACTTTTACCCCGGAACCGGCAAAGTTCACAGCAAGAGGCAATCCTACATACCCCAAACCGATAATACCAACAACTTCCCGGTTTTGAGCTATTTTTTTAAGGATTTGGTTTTTATAGTTCATGGAATAATAACAATTATATTTTTGAGTCTGTGATGTATTTTAAAACGTATCTCACTGTGAACTTATTTCAATAATATGAGGATTGTACTTTTTTTTGTTTTAGTCTTTGAATTCTATTTTCTGCTAAAAAGGCTCAGTACTCATTTCTCTTTTCTCACAATCTCATCTTCTCAGCGCTCGTCTCTGCTTCTCAACGTGTAGTCTGTTCTTTTTTGAATTTCTTATTCTTTGATTTTTTTTCTATGTAAAACTTTGCGACTCATCTCTCATCGCTCATCTTTTACTAGCTCAACGGGGCGTTGCCCCGAGCCCCAAATACTTTTCTCCTTAGATGAGAAAAGTATTCAAAAGAATCAAGCCAAAGTCATCCTTCAACGCTTTTGGCCTGCACCGGCCCGGGCT
>NZ_JAIKLE010000062.1 GCF_022267315.1 Maribellus maritimus | reverse complement strand
ACTGACAACTGCGGAAACGCTGACTCATGCATCCAGATTATTACCGTAAAAGATTCCACTCCGCCGGTATTTGATGTCTGCCCGCCGGATATTACAGTCGATTGTATACAAAACATAGATACAACAATAACAGGAACTCCTGTTATTACTGATGAATGTAATGATACAAGTATGGAATATATTGACATTATCGATAACTCTAAGCCATGTAATACTATCATTACCAGAAAATGGATTGTAAGAGACAATTGTGGAAATTCAGACTCATGCTCTCAAATAATAATAGTCAAAGACACAATACTTCCAACCTTAAACAATATCCCAGAAGATATAACTGTTGCTTGTATGGATGACGTACCAGCTCCGCCAGCTGTTTTCGTCACCGATAATTGTGGCGTGTATCTTCCAATAGTCAGTGATTCCATTTCTGACTTCATTTGCGATAACTCCCTTACCATCACCCGGACCTGGACCGCCGCCGATGACTGTGGAAACACAGTCTCGGCTTCCCAGGTCATTACCGTTAAGGACACAATCAAACCTATTATTAGTTGTCCTCCTGAATTGCTTGTACCTATTGGAGATGAAGTTCCAAATCCATACGCAACTATTCAGGAATTTATTGCGGCAGGCGGAAATGTAAGCGATGATTGTGGAAATTCCGCTCAAATATCCATCGCGGTTCAATTTGAAAACAGAATTACCGGCAATCTGGTTGACACATTAATCGTTACTTATGAGTTCTCAGACGAATGCGGAAATACAGCTACCTGCGAACAAGTCATCATTATCGAAACAGATCCGGGTACTGAAATAACTTGTCCGGGTAACGTAACAAGCGCTTGCTACGGTGAGGCGCCTATCCCGTATCAAACACTTGATGAATTTATTACAGAAGGAGGGTCTGTAACAAGCAAATGTAGTATCGATTCTTCCAGCTTCGCATTGGTGGGTCAAATTTCAGATGGAAATAAATGCCCGGAAATAATCGATCGTTATTATCAAATAAGTGATGAATGTGGAAATTCTGTAACATGTATCCAAACAATTATTATAAACGATACTATTCCTCCGGAAATTAGCTGTCCTCCGGGATTTACAATAGAAGTTGGTGAAACAATTCATGCTAAATACTCAAATTACGCTGAATTTGTAAGTGAAGGAGGCTCAGCTTCTGACAATTGCGGACTCGATTTCAGCTCCTTCCATATACTTGAACAGTTTATCTCTTCTAATATTGCAGCTGATACACTTACTCGTATATACGAAATCGCTGACTCATGCGGCAATACTTCAATTTGCGAACAGGCTATCATCATTCAAAACGATCTGAATCTCAATTTTGATTGCCCGGGAGAAACAGAAATACTGGTAGGTTGTATTGATGATATTCCTGAACCGCATAGCAATTTTAGCAGTTTCATCAACTCCGGAGGTTCGGCTTCCAGCGACTGTGGAATTATTGAAGAAACATTTACCGTATTAAACGAAGTCTCAGATAATAATAAATGCCCTGAGAAAATTATTCGTACATACGAAGTTCAGGATTCTTGCGGCAACCTGATTACTTGCTCAACGGTATTTGTAGTCTACGACAATACAGCACCAACACTAACTTGTTTACCAGATACTACCATTGAAGTTGGAGGAAGTATTCCTGCAATAATTGCAGACTACGATGCATTTGTAATTGCCGGAGGGTCGGCTTCTGACGACTGCGGAATAATAGAAGAATCATTCAATTGGGTAAGTGATGTTTCTGATGAAAATGAATTCCCCGAAACCATAACAAGAACCTACGAAATCTATGACTCGTGCGACAACCGGGCAGTATGCGAACAACTGATTATTGTTGAGGGAGATGCTCAACTCTCTGTGACTTGTCCTTCTGAATTGTCTTTTACATGTATCGATGAAGTAATTCCGCCATACAATAGCTATTCTGAATATTTTGACGCAGGAGGTTCCGCCTATAGCATTTGTGGTATTGATACATCCAGTTTCTTTTTATTGAGCGACATTACTGACGGGGAAATCTGCCCGACCACTATAAAAAGAAACTATGCCATTCTTGATTCTTGCGGACACCTCATAATCTGTAACCACATTATTACTGTTAACGATGATATTGCTCCGGAATTGGAATGTCCTCCGGATAAGACAATCCTCCCGGGAGAAAGCTACAATCCATATACAAATTATAATGATTTTGTAGATGCCGGTGGTATTGCAGAGGATAATTGCGGATTACTCGAAAAAACATTCCATATTGATTTTGAAACCTACTTAGGAAACGATCCGCAACTAATAACAAGGACTTATTCCATCACAGACTCATGTAGCAATGCAGCCAGTTGCTTGCAACAGTTAACGGTTTATAAAACATCCGATCTTCAGTTAATTTGCCCTTCAACAGTTGTAATTGATTGTGGGTTAGAATCTATACCAGCATACTATGATAATTACGAGCAATTCGTAAAAGCCGGGGGAATTGCGATTGGCTCTCCACCAATAGACGAATCTACATTCAAATTTGAAGGAGAAGAAACAGATGCAAAAACCTGCCCGGAGACAATAACAAGAATCTATTCGATTAAAAACATTGCCGGCGATAGTATAACGTGTGAACAATTAATTGTTATAAATGACATAACAAGTCCTGTATTTAACATGAGAGACAAGTTTGTTAATTGCAAAACAATTCCTCCTAAATATACAACTGTTGAAATGTGGCTACAAAACGGCGGCACTCTGAGTGATGAGTGTTCTATTGATGAATCCTCCTTCACTATTATATCTGAATATTCAGATAACAGATCTTGTCCTGAAACAATTATTAGAGTATATGAGATTGCAGACGATTGCGGAAACAGAACACGTGCAAGAGAGTATATTATTGTAGATGATAAATTAGCCCCCAGGGTAACCCGTGCGCCTAATGAAATTGAAGTATCCGAATGTGGAACAACTCCCCCGTACGAAACACTTGAAGCTTTCAGAGAGGCAGGTGGCGTTGTTGAAGATTTATGTGGAACTATTACAATGCAGTTTATGGGAGATGCTCCAATTGGTGACGGTTGCCCAAGATTGATAAACCGGACTTACCGCTTTACCGACAATTGCGGAAACTATACTGATTATATTCAAAGATATACCATAAATGACACGATAGCTCCAAAAATTATACAGGTTCCTAATGATACGACCACAATTTGTGCACGCAGTACCTTGAACTCCTATTCCGATTTTGTTAAATATGGCGGTATTGTTGAAGATAATTGTGAAATAGATACAAGTAGTTTCATCCTCACTAAACAGGAAGATTCCGGTGACTTAATTTGTCCTAAAGTTTATACAAACACCTATCGGATTTATGATTACTGTGGCAATTATGTTTCATTTACACATGAAGTTTTAGTAACCGACACAGAGCCACCAATACTAATATGTCCTCAGGATACTGCTATCGAAGCAAATTCATCTGTACCCGAAGCGTTCCAAAACTACAATGAATTTTCTAAAGCCGGAGGTAAGGCATCAGATAACTGTGCTATTAATGCGGCATCTTTCCGGCTCGTTTCAATGGAAACAGCTCAAACCACTTGTGGCGAGACTTATATTTTCACCTACGAAATATCCGACTTCTGTGGCAATACAGCAACATGCGTTCATACAGTTGGAATAGGTGACGTTATTCCACCTGTAATGCAATGTCCAACCAGTATAACCGTTACCTGCGAAAAAGAGGCCCCCCCTATTTTCCGTAGTTTTGAAGATTTTATAGCAGCCGGAGGTAATGCCTATGATGACGAAGATCTGAATGTTTTAAGTTTTGAATTTGTTGAAGAAAACTATTCCGATACAATATGTCCGAGGGATATTATCAGAACCTATCAAATAACCGACCAATGTGATAATGTTTCAACATGTGAGCACATTATCAGGGTTACAGACAATGTTCCTCCTGAAATTAGTTGTCCTCCGACAGTTACCGCCGAATGCATTTCAGACGCCCCTCCTGAATATCAGACTATCACTGAGTTTATAAACGCCGGTGGCTCCGTCAGTGATAATTGTTCAATTGATTCCTCATCGTTCAGAATGCTATATGCTGAAAGTGTTCAAAGCAATCAGGGAAATGAGTTTCTGAGATGGTACGCTGTTCAGGACAACTGTGGAAATATCTCATTCTGCTCACAATCAATACGATTAACCGATATAATTCCTCCGGTTGCTGTCTGCAACGAAATCTCAGTTTATCTTGATGAAAACGGAAAAGCAGTTATTACTGATATTGAACTTACAGAAATTGCCAGTGGCTCTTCAGATAATTGTACTCCTTTGGGCTCGCTTAACTTAAACACCAACCGAACTGAATTTGACTGTACTCAACTCGGAACCGCCCAACAAATTAATATTTTTGTAACCGACGAGGCAAGTAATACATCTCAGTGTACAGCAAGCATAATTATTGAAGATACAATACCTCCTGTTACTTCCTGTACGGATACGATGGTTTATCTGGATGAAAATGGAAATGCGAACCTGAATGTTAGTATGATAAATAATCAATCGTTTGATAATTGTGGTTTTGACACGATTTACGTTTCACCTTCCACATTGGATTGTTCGGCTACCGGAGATAATTTTGTTACGCTAACAGTAGTTGACAAATATTCGAATATATCGGAATGTACAGCAAAAGTTACTGTTAAAGATACCATTCCGCCAAGAGTAATTTGTCAAGACATCACGGTACAACTCGACCTTGAAGCATCATACTCCTTAGAAGCTGACGAAATTATTTTAGATGCTTTTGATGAATGTGGCATTGACAGCATGAGCCTGAATCAATTCGACTTTAGCTGCGACGACATTGGAAATATCTTTGTAACAGTTACAGTAGCCGATTTTAATAACAATACCTCAGCATGCACTGCAGCTGTTGAGGTGGTTGGTAACGTTGCACCAATCGCTGAAAATGACACAGCTTATACGGTTCAAAACACAAGCATTGCAGTTAACGTAGCCAACAACGATTATGATACCAAAACAAATGTGCTCTCATCATCAGTAAGGACATTATTTAGCCCTGCAAATGGTGTTGCAGAGGTTAATCCCGTTACTGGTTATATTACCTATACGCCGAATCCCGGATTTAAAGGTACTGATGTTGTTGCTTATTCAATATGCGACGATGGAATACCTTGTATGCCGATGTGTGCGCAGGCATTATTAGTTATTCATGTGCTTGCACCTAACGAAGCACCGGTTGCAGAAGATGATAACTTCAGGCTTCTTTGTCATACCCTGGAAGGAGATGTTACAAATAACGACTACGATCCGGATTCACATATTCTTGTAGTTGACACAACTCCGGTTGTTCATGTGAATCACGGAACACTAATTCTGAATCCGTCCGGAACATTCATCTATCAACCCGATGAAAACTTTCTGGGAATTGACAGCTTTACATACAGACTTTGTGAGATCGGTATTCCGGCCTTGTGTGATACAGCTACTGCTTATATCGAAATTCTTCCTGATAATGATTGCGACGGCATAACTGACTGGGAGGATATTGACGACGATAACGATGGAATTCTGGACATTGTGGAAGGAGACCAAACTACTGATACTGACGGAGATGGTATTTTCGACAGTTTTGATATCGACTCCGACAACGACGGTATTCCTGACAATATTGAAGGGCAGGGTGAAACGACTTACATTCCGCCAACAGGCGTCGATAGCGATAACGACGGGTGGGATAACGCTTATGACCCGGACAACGGAGGAACTCAATTTATTCCTGTTGATACAGACGGAGACGAAACACCAGATTATCTGGACATCGATACGGATGACGATGGTGTATTTGACTATATTGAAGGACACGATATTGATGCAGATGGAATACCTGACGAGTCCAGATTCTACACAGACTCAGACCAAGATGGCTTGGATGATGCGTATGATATTTATGATGATCAACTAATTCCTTCAACACCTTACAACGAAACAGGAAGTAATGCTCCACTCCAGGATTTTGACGGTGACGGAAAACGCGATTGGAGAGATACCAACGACGATGAAGATGAATTCCTTACTTACGATGAGGACTGGAATGGAGATGGAGATTTCAGTAACGATGATATGGATCTGGACGGACATCCGGATTACCTGGATGTGGAAACTGATTGTTCTTTATTCATCCCCGATGCATTCTCACCAAATGGAGATGGGGTTCACGATTTCTTCCAAATTTTCTGTATCCAACGTTATCCTGAAGCCAAGTTGATGATATTTAGCCGCTCCGGAAACAAACTGTTCGAAAAAGAACATTATGGTAATCTGGAATACTGGGGCTCGGACGAAACTGCATGGTGGTGGGGAACTTCTGAAGCTAAACTGACTTTGGGTGGAGGCACCTTGCCAGCTGGTACTTATGTTTATATATTGGAACTGGGCAATGGAGATGTAAAGACCGGTACCGTATTCCTTAACAGGTAAACTGATTTAATTAGCTTCAAACTCTATCTTCCACATCCCGCGGAAATCATTCAACTTGTAACCCGTTGCCAAATCTGACGGATATAAATTCTGAAGTTTTTTATGCGTTAATTGGTCAATTTCTTCTCCAACGATTCCATGACATTTTAAACAAGCGGGCAGTGCAATTCTGATTGGTTTGTAAAATATAAACCCGTCAGAACTCTTAATCAGAGTATCGTTTGCCCTATCAGCAGCTTGTGTTGAATAATGTGCCCACAAACTTTTATCCGTTTCATTTTGAAGTATATTTCCCGGATTTCGGTTTTTTTCTGAAACACGGGAAATATCACAAAGATTGACCCGATTCAAACTGTCGATTATTGCAGAAGCTTTCAGATTACAAAATTCAACAGCATGTTCAGCTCCTCCCTGCTGAATTGCTTTTCCAACATTGGCAAGCAAAACACCTTGTGCCAGATTGGAAATATCATTTCCTTTTTGCAAATAATTTGAATATACATCAGGGGCGATACTTTCATTCCGGGAGGAACGGGAATCACACGATATCAAAACAACCAAAGCAACAAAAACGACAGCAAATTTTTTTTTCATAACATAATTATTTCAACATGAAATATCAAGTTATAAAAATGCTGCGACAAATAAAACAACCTAATGTTTTTTAAAACGGTGTTTCCCAAAAATGGCTTAATCAAAAACACTTAAATCCCATTCATCTTTCCATTCCAAAAAAGGAGTACCGTCCTTTTTAAACTGAACAGGTAACCATATGTAGCGACCATCAATTGCATTTTGAGGTCTCCATCTGTCGGCCATAAAAATGAAGGCATCTTTTTTCCCCTGAACCGGCAAAATAAATGTACTTTGAGAATGAAATGTTAAATCTTTGTCTTCTCCTATACAAGGATTCGCAACATACTCCCACTCTCCCATTACAGAGTTGGAAACCAGTAATCGAGCAGCATTCGGATCCCAGCCGGTACAACCAGAGGTAATCATATAATATTTTCCATTACGTTTGAAAATTGAGGGAGCCTCATTATGACCGGTTGGCAGAATTCTGATATATTTTCCTGTAAAATCAGTGTAATCTTCGGTCAGTTCAGCAATATGCAAAGTCAGATTTTCTTCGGATGCGTGGATATGGTATGCCGTTCCGTCCTCATCAATATAAAGTGTCATATCCCGCGCCATTTGGCCCTTTTCAAAATCGCGGTGAACAAACATGCCCTCTTTCACAGCTTTTAGCCACTCGTCAGTCCAGCCTTCCAAATTATTTGGAAAGGTTTTATTTTTTAGTTCGTCACTGTAACCAGCAGGCCATTTACCGGCATTTGGATTCAAAGCTTTTAAAAAAGTATAGGGTCCGGCTGGCGTATCAGCAACAGCAACTCCGGTTTGAGCGGCACTATAGCCCTGCCCTTTTAGCTCGAGATGAAACCAAAGTACAAATTTTCCCGTGTTTTTATTAAAAATTACTTTAGGGCGCTCAATTACACAGCCAACCGTAATCGGACTGTCAGGGTTGTTGCTGACATTTAATGCAATCCCTTCATCTTTCCAGTTGTATAAATCTTCTGAAGAATAGCAGTGCACACCTACTCTTGCCTGGTTTCCGCGCCTCCCTTCAACCTTATGCTCGCCAAACCAGTAATATTTCCCTTCAAAAAAAAGAATTCCTCCGCCATGCGCATTTATATGAATTCCATTATCATCGGGCCAGACTTCTCCTGGCTTAAAAGATTTTGAATCTTGCTTAAAAGAAAAAAATGATAAAACAAAAAGAGACAATAAAAAAAACTTAACAAACTTCATTTTCAGTTGATTTGGATTACACGATAAAATTAAAAATTTATAGGAGAATTGATAAAAAAACTCCTTTTTATCAAATACAATTTTCAGAACCTGTTGTCAATTTCCTCCAGGATATCCTCCACAACTTTAACGGCAGAATCACCTATTTCCATCAAACCATCCATTACCTGTTCAACATCCTCATCAAAATCTTTTTCGATATACTCGTCAATTTTATCCTTTATCTCATCTATATCCTCTCTTTTTAAGCCCTTAAGCAAATCTGAAATCACACTTGGTTCTTTTAGATTCTGATATTCCAGTTTTAACGTAAGAACTTCAATTTTCTCATTGGTTGTGAGCTCCTCTTTAAAATCGTTGTACCATTTGTCGCTGTATTGGGCAAAACGTTTATCAGCCCATTCCCAGTCTGCTTTCCTATAATCGTCATGGTACTTTTTTACCCGCTCAACAAAATCTCTGAAATTTTGAAGGTAAGCTTCCTTATCAGCCGGCTTTTGGCAGCCATTGGAAACAACAAGAATAAGAGAAACAAAAATTAAACGAAAACTTGAATTCATTTTTAACGAATTAATACACCTTCCAGGGCCATTTTACACAATCCTTAATTTCCGGGAATAAAACATAATCTGCTTTCCCCTTCATTGCAAGGGTTTTAACATCAAGTCCTGTTAGTTGTTCCAACGCCGCATTCATTGTTTTCCCGGAAACTGACACGTCATCAACCAGAAGTATTTTTTTTCCGTCCAACTCCCTCTCCGGTTTTTTTAGAATAACCGGTTTATCGTAACGAGGGTTATTATTTTCGTCACGATAGTTTAATACCACAACCTGAAGTTCGGCTTTTAAATGAAAAGCTACTAAACTTGCCGGTACAATTCCTCCCGATCCAATCCCGATAACCAGATCAACCTCCGGCAAATCCATACTATTTAATCGTTCTGATATTTCAACAAATGATAATGGAACCATATCAAATTATTTCGTTCTTATAATTCAAAATTAACTTATTTGTTTTTCCTCACTATAAACGGGAATTTCAATAAAAAAAGTAGTTCCTTTTCCCATTTTTGTCTCAAACCACACCTTCCCCGAAAAATTCTCAACAATATTTTTAACGATTGCCAGTCCAAGTCCCATACCACTCGATTTTGTTGTAAAACTTGGGCTAAACAGTTTTTCTCTTAACTCTATCGGGACTCCGGTTCCATTATCGGAAACTGAAACAACAGCCATGTGTTCACGTCTGCTCAACAGAATATTAATTTTTCCTCTCCTTGTTTCCGGAACGGACTGAATGCCATTCTTAACCAAATTTATAATAGCCCTTGATAGCTGTTCGCGATCTGCATGCACCATAAGGTTTTCTAATCCATTCGAATTAAATTCAATACTTACATCCTCATGTGTTTCAAACAAGGCAAGAACTTTGTGAAGTTGCTCAGCAAGCTTAAACACCTGGTTTCGTGCTGTTGGGATTTTAGCAAAATTTGAAAACTCAGTTGCAATATTTGACAGGTTGTCAATCTGTTCAATCAAAGTGGCAGTAACGCGTTCTATATATTCGTTATACTCCTTCCCCTCTCCCTTGGTTCGTTGTAAATGCTGAATGTTCAGCTTCATCGGAGTGAGTGGATTTTTAATCTCATGTGCAATTTGTTTCGCCATTTCGCGCCAGGCTGACTCACGTTCTGAGCGCGCCAGCAAATCAGCACTAATGGCCAGCTCTTCTACCTTTTTATTGTATTCCTTGACTAAGCTTCCAATTTCATCCTGTCTGCTGTATACAATGGGTTTGTTTTGTTTGCCCAACTCCATTTTCTGGAGGTTCTCCTGAATAACCACCAACGGTCTGGTAATCTGATTGGAAATAAAAACGGCAACTATTATACTGGCCAGTAACAACAAAACATATAAATTAATAAACGCCACAATAAAAGTTGAAATCTCCTGGCTATAGTTATCCTGCCTGATAAAATAAGGTAGGTTTATAATTCCCAGATAATCTCCCCTGTAGTTTACAATGGGACGATACGCTGACAAATAGGATAATTCGCCAATTCTTTCGGGTTGAAAATAACTAATCTGAAAATTCCCCAGAATCTCATAATATGCTTGCGCGTTTATCCGTGTTGAAACCAGCCCTCTGTTGTAGATTTCAAAACGCGATGATGAAATTAAACTCCCGTCGTTACCATAAATATTGACATCCGTTCGGAAAATATTTGATAATTTTGTTAATTCGTTATCCATCCAGTCCTGTAAATCATCAGTTATTTCATTTACCGCTTCAAGCCGCATATCTATTTCCTCAGCAATCGACTTCATTTTCTCATCCAGATCATTTCTGTGTTTTGTTTTGTACCTATCAATATTATAAAAGATGGTTGCCAGGGCAACTACTAAAAGAGAAACAAACACAATGGAAATGATTGCTGCCTGTATTTTAAATTTCAAATCGAAATTAACACGCCGTTTTCTTATCGATTTGCTCCCAATCAGCAGTAAAACCATCACAGAAAGGAAATAAAACACAAACAAATAGGGAAAAGAAATAAGGTAGTCAACAATGGTAAAAAGCTCGCGCGAAACAATCACATAATTATCTTCCCTTGTATTGTATATAAGATGTTCCATTCCATCCCATTTCTTAAAGGTATATTCCTGATCGGTAATAAAAGAAAAATCATCATCAGAAGACAATTCCAAATATCGATCTACATATGAATTATAATTGTAATCGCCATATTTGTCAGTCAGTTCTCCCCCATAATATTTTGCGTAACTAAATTTTTTATAGTCGTCAGGTTTCATCATCGATTTATCAATCAACAACTCCGGAAACCCAATTCCTTCAAAAAGTAAATCAGAATCTATATTTATAAAAATAGACCCCTCACTACTGTATTTTAATCGTCCGGTGTATGAAATACGGCCGTTCATATTGTCCATAAAATAAAAATCAGTACCCTGAATTTGTATTCCCTGGCTTTTTATCAAATCTTCAAAAAACGGAAAACAATCCAAAGTATCTCCTATTTCAGGACGAAATAATTTGTCTTCAGGATAACAGACCCAAATATCAACGATATACTTTCTGAAATAACTGTTAAAATAAGTTTCAAGTAAATAGTTTTCTATTCTTTCCTGAGCTTTTTCTCTATCCTCAAACAATAGCTGCATTATGTTCTCATCTACCCTGATTTGTTCCTGAATCTCGGTTAAGAAAACTTCGGCAGCAGGATCATGTTCGGCAACTAAAGTTACGGCTAACAATTTTTGGTGTCCGCGCTCCTTGACAATGGTTGTATGGTATATTATCAGAAGTGAATAAATGGCCGTTACCGAAACAAAAATGATCAAATAACTTAGCGTAAATTTCTGCAAATAATTTTTTCCAAAAAGTATTGCCAGATTTGCCGAAACAATAAAAAAAACCAGAACTGTGTAATATATTTTATGAATAGAAATAAGTTGAGTAAGTGCCAGAAATACTGCTATAAGAAGAACAATACCAGCAAACTCGAGATATTTAAAATCATTTTTTGCCTGCAGATTAATCCGGATTGTAAAAAATAGTACCGCCAACAGTAGAAGCCCCACTGCAAAAATACCCAAAACGCTTTGAGCCGAAATTTCTGTTATTTTATTAAATGAAAAAGAAAGGGTAGAATTAAAAACCAATTCTTGTATATAATAATTCACCAGCAGATACAAACTTGCAGCAAAGAAAAGCAACAGTGCAATTACAAATTTTCTTGAAAGTTTTGAATCTTCATGTAATTCCTGAATATCCAGATCCGTTGCGAAGTTGTACATCCAGAAAAAGAAAAACATAGCAAACAAAACATAATCTCCCAGCGAAGGAAGCCAGTTGTTTAGTCCAAAATACTCGGGACTAAAAAACTGGAGATGAAAGAAAACTTTGGGAATTTGAAAAATCAGGTGCAGCCAGTAAACAACAAATAAGGTGGTAGCTAACGCAAAAAGTTTCAGAAAAAAAGGTGCTGTAGATTCTATAAATTCTTTTCGGAAATAGAACAGCAATATAAACAAGCCAAACAAATAAATAATTCCCGGGTAATAAAGTTGTTTTGTAGTACACAAATATTGTCCGGCGGGTAAAATGGAAAAAAGAAATTCTCCATTTTTATTAAAAATACGTGGTAATTTTTCTACTCTGTTTTCAATTATATCATAATCCTCTGGCAGATTATACTTTTCGAGAAAAATATTTTTCAGATATTTATTTTCATAATAAAAGTTTCTTTTAATTAATTGCAAACCCAGAACATCGACAGAATCAACTTCAAGCTTTTGAACCAAATAATAACCATTTGGCAATTTTACAAATCCATCAAGATTTTCAAATTGGGTGATTGAATCGTAAAATGAAAGAGAACGGTCGGACCAGTATTCAAGCTCGCCTGAAATGTACATTAAAAAACCAACCCCTTCCTTTTCAAGCAGTAAATTATTGTTATTAAGGTAATTATTTAGCTCCCCCCAGTAATCATCCTCGTTTATGATTCTGGAAATGTCCTTTAAATTCATTTCCAGACGATTTTCATCGGCAATCAACTGTTCCTGAAAATCTGCTATCAAACTTTCCTCGGGGTGCAGGGTCAACAGGCCATTCTCTATTATTGCGGCAGAGACAAATAAGCAAACTGCGAGAACAAGAAAAAAATATTTATTTAGCTTCAGCAGCATATTAGTCATGATGATATGGTTCGCCTTTTATGATGGTAAAAGCCCTGTAAATTTGCTCAACGCACAAAAGTCGCGCCATTTGATGCGAAAATGTCAGTCGGGACAAAGAAATTTTTGATTTTGCCTGTTTGTATACTTCATTTGAAAAACCATATGGCCCTCCAATTACAAATACCAATTCTTTCAGGCCACTAACCATCTTCTTTTCAATAAACCCGGCAAACTCTCTCGATGAAAACATTTTTCCCCCTTCATCGAATAAATGTACCTCTTTTCCTATATAATCTTTAGAAAGAATAAGCTTACCTTCTGTCGTTTTTTGCTGAGAATTAGTTAAATTTTTGGCATTTTTTATGTCTGGAATAATTTGTATTTCAAAAGAAATATAATGTTTCAAACGCTTGGTATATTCTTCAATTGCTTGTTTTATATATGTTTTATCTGTTTTACCTACAACCAATAAAGTAAGCTTCATTCCGTTAATTGAATTTTAATTTTATAAATTTACGCTAAAATTAAGTGTATAATTTGTTTTTGCATAGTTTTTGCTTACTGATTGGCACTTGATAAATAAAAAAGGATATGACCAAAACAAAAAAACTAATATTTTCAACTTTTCTGATTACAGGAATGGTATTTACATCTCTGTTTTGCCAGGCGCAGGTTCCCGATGAAATTGTATTGGGTTTTAAAAAAGGCGACGTAAAAATACTTTCGCGCTATTTTAACCAAAATGTTGAATTGATTGTTCTTGAAAATGAAAATGTATACAGCAAAGCGCAGGCTCAACAAATTGTAGGAAATTTCTTCAATAATTATTTTCCCGAAGAGTTTACAGTTATTCATAATAGTAACAGTAACAAAGAAGGGGCAAAGGCTGTTATAGGGAAATTGATAACAGCGAAAGGAAATTTCAGAGTGTATTTTCTTTTGAAACAAAACGATGGGAAAGAATATATTCACCAACTAAGAATTGAAAAACAATGACAGACCTGTGAAAGTAGGCTTTTTAAATGTATCTCGTTTTAAAAAGATTGGGGAGAAAATAGTTGAAAAAGCACAGAAAGTATCACTCCCGTTTTTTGATGGTGTCCCGATTTACAATGTAGCTTTGTTTTTTTGGAGGAGTATTGTTGACGGGGCAATCACAACCCGTGCATCCGCTATTGCGTTTTCATTTTTTGTTGCTTTTTTCCCTTTTGTAATTTTCTTGTTTACATTAATCCCCTACATTCCAATTGAAAATTTTCAAAACGAACTTCTTTTGCTGATAAAAGAAGTAGTTCCGGGAAGTACTTTTACTACGATAGAGGAAACGTTAACCACTATATTAAAACAACCCAGAGGAGACTTGCTTTCTTTTGGTTTTTTTGCCGCTCTGATTTTCTCTACCAACGGGCTCGCATCAATGATGAGTGCGTTCGATGCTACAGTACACAGCATTTATCGCCGGAAATGGTTTAGCCAGAGAATTGCTGCCATTGTTCTTCTTTTTATACTGTCGGTTCTTTTAACTATAGCGATTGCACTGTTAACCGGTGGACAATGGTTAATTAACTATCTGCAAGACTCAAGTATTTTAAGAGACTCTTTTACCGTTTACCTTTTAACTTTTGGGAAATGGGTTATTACCATATTTTTATTCTTCTTTGCATACTCTTTTTTATACTACATGGCTCCAGCCCGAAAAACAAAATGGAGATTTATATCAGCCGGCGGAACACTGGCTACTGTGCTAAGCATTATAACAATTGCAGGCTTCACCTACTATATCAATAATTTTAGCCGCTATAATATTCTATACGGCTCAATTGGAACGCTGTTAATAATACTTCTGTTAATGTATGTTATGTCACTGATTCTATTGGTGGGTTTTGAGCTAAATGCAAGTATTTACCAGGCACATACCGAAAAAGAAGAAGAAAATATAATATAAAATCGAAATACCGGTAAACTATTTTTTTCCTTGTTTAAAAAGTAATTCTTTTTCTTCTTTGTTTAGACTTTCATAACCCGATTTTGCAATTTTATCCAAAATCCGGTTTATCTCTTCCTGTTGTACATTTTTCTGACGGTTGTATTCATAATCGTCGCGGGGAGGTTGCTTATAGGTAACCTTCATTTTACTTTTCCGTGAAAACATGTCGGGAATTTTATTCAAAAACTTTATCAGTCCTCTTCCAATATCATTTCCCCTGCGCAATTGATAAATATAAAACCATCCCCAAACAGCTCCTCCGATATGGGCAATGTTTCCTCCCGGATTTGAAGACGAAATGCTCAGTATTGAAAGAAGAACATAAAAACCAGCTACATATTTCAAAGCCACGTTGCCAATAAACATTAAACCAATTTCCCGGTTTGGTTCATAAACAGCAACAGCAACAAGAATAGCTATAACCGACGCAGAAGCACCTAATAACAAGCCATTTACTGAAGCAAATACAGGAAAAATACTATATGATATCATGTACAACACACCACCGGCGATTCCTCCAAACAGATAGACACTTAACAGTTTGTCTCCTTCAAAATAGTATAAAAACAATTTTCCAAACCAATATAAACCTAAAAGATTAAAAAGAATATGGATAAAACCTTCATGCAGGAACATGTAAGTTATCAAAGTATAAGGACGGCGGATAAGTTCGTCAAGCCCTGAAGGCAAAGACAACCAGTAGGTAAGTGAAAAAGGCTGATTGGCCAGGATAAAAAATACTCCAACCAGTTTAACAAGCAAAAACACACCAAGATTGATGTAAATCAGCCGGGTTAATACTGAACCATCTTTAAAGGTTTGTTTTATGTCGCTTAAAATATCCATGATCAATAAAAGTGTCTCGAATTTTTATTCCAATACTTAATAAGTATAAAACCAAATAACATTCCTCCAAGATGGGCAAAGTGAGCTACATTACTTCCCGGCTGAGCAAGTCCGAGATAAAGTTCGACTAAACCGTAACCAATAACAAAATATTTGGCTTTAATTGGAATAGGAGGGAAAAGCAGCATCAACTGGGTATTGGGAAATAACATTCCAAATGCAAGCAAAATCCCAAAAACAGCTCCAGAGGCTCCAACAGTCGGGATATCCATTTTCATCTTCAAAATTCTTTGCATCAGGTTCAATCCCTCGCCTGCAAAAGCATTGTTTGTAGGATCGTCGTACCAGGAATTTACAAAATCGCGAACCTGAACTGAAGAATTAGGTAGATTTTTTTGAACAAACTGATCCAATATCTCAGGCGATGGAGTATTCTGAAATGCCTGAATTGTATTCTGCATAGCCGAAATTTCAAAATAACTGATTAAAGTATGGAGCGCAATTGCTCCAATACCGGTTATCATGTAATACATTAAAAACCTTTTAGGTCCCCATACACTTTCCAAAACCCGCCCAAACATCCACAGGGCAAACATATTAAAAAGGATATGCGTGAATCCGCCATGCATAAACATATAGGTTATAACCTGATGCAGCATAAACTTATCAGAACCCGGGTAATGCATACCAAAAATTTCAACCATATCAATCCCCATATTCTTAAATACCCAGGTAGCCAGCATAAAAAGAACATTGATGATGATGAGATTTTTTACAACCGGCGGGATATTGTTTAAAACAGGCCTGTAATTCATGAGCTATTTTTTTCTGTTTCTATTTTCTATGTTCCAAAGTTAATGCAGTCTTGCAATTGCCAGACCATTTTTTAATTCCATTAAAATAACGACATATTGTCACTTTGAAAAACTTTTTTCGATATCTTCTGTCTGAATTATCGTTAAAACTTTTTTCCCATCGGGTGAAAAGTTTGGCGTCACACATGCAAAAAGATTGTCAATCAAGCGATCAACCTCTTCCGGTTTTAGTTCGGTTCCGTACTCAAGTGCAGAGGCTTTGGCCAGCGAAATTGCAATTTGTTCCTTCGCTTTTTTCTTTGCTTCAAGTGGAGAATTTTTATATTCCTCCAGCAATCTTTCTATTATTAATTCTGGCGAAGAAACATCCAAAACACCTGGAGTTCCATTAATTACAAAGGTATTTTTACCAAATTCACGAATATCAAATCCCAGAGCAAGCAAATCGGAAAGTATACTTTTTAACAATTCTGCATCAGCCGGGTTTAATTCCACAGTTTGCGGAAAAAGCTGTTGCTGGCTCGCCACAGAATCAGATTTTAGTACATCCATAAATTTCTCAAACAAAATGCGTTCGTGTGCCCTCTTTTGGTCAATAACCATCAAACCCGACTTCACAGGAGTAAGAATATACTTTTGTTTTAATTGTAAAACCTTTTTCCCGGTGAATTGCTCCTTCGATTTTCCATATAAATCATCCAAACCATCACCATCAAAATAATTCTGTTCAGACTGGTGCTGAGGAGATGGTTTATTTTCAGCACCCTCATATAAATCTTCCCAGCGGCCGAGGTTTGTTCTGTCAGACTTAAATTCCCTGTTACCAAAAGAAACACCCGATTTTTCAGTGTTAAAAGGATTATAATCGGGATTTACCTTGATGTCGGGAAAAGAGATATCCGAAGCATCTCTTTTGGGTAGCGGGATATCAATATTTCCGCTTTGATCAAAATCGATGGACGGAACAACATTGTGTTTTCCAAGTGATTCGCGCACGGCGGCGTGTATGATCTGCCAGATAGCACGATCATTTTCAAATTTTATTTCGGTTTTTGTTGGATGAACATTGATATCAATATTGCCCGGGTCCAATTCAAAGAATAAAAAGTAGGAAGGAAAAGTATCAGGTGGCAATAATTTTTCGTATGCCTGCATAACTGCTTTATGAAAATAGGGATGACGCATAAAACGCCCGTTTGCAAAAAAGAACTGTTCTCCCACTGTTTTCCTGGCAAATTTCGGCTGCCCCACAAAGCCATGAATTTTTATCAGGCTGGTTTCTTCCTTTACCGGAACCAGGCTCTGATTAATACTTTTCCCAAAAACATCAACTATACGTTTTCTGTGATTGGTTTGAGGCAATTCATAAAGCGGTGAATTATTATGATAGAATGAGATTTTTATTTCCGGATTGGGAATAGCAATTCGCTGAATTTCGTAAATAATATGTTTTAACTCAGTGGTATTGGCTTTTAAAAATTTACGCCGTGCAGGAACGTTAAAAAATAAATTTTTTATGCTAAAACTTGTTCCGTTCGTACAGGCCACAGGTTCTTGCTTTTTCACCTGTGAACCAATAATATGAATAAAAGTACCTACCTCGTCTTCTACTCTTTTGGTCTTAAGTTCCACATCGGCAATTGCTGCTATTGAAGCAAGTGCTTCTCCCCTAAACCCCATGGTGCGGATACAGAACAGGTCGTTTGCTGAATTAATTTTCGACGTTGCATGACGCTCAAAAGCCATCCTTGCATCGGTTGGAGACATTCCACAGCCGTTATCGCTTATCTGGATAAGGGTTTTGCCGGCATCTTTTGCATGGATAATAATTTCGGTGGCTCCTGCATCAAGTGCATTTTCAACCAGTTCTTTTACTACTGATGCAGGTCGTTGAATCACTTCACCAGCTGCAATCTGGTTGGCTACCGAATCGGGTAATAACTGTATTATATCGCTCACTAAAACGTAAAATCAGAATAAAAAAACAAATAAAAAACTAAGGTCAAAATCAGGATCAAAACAATCAAGCGCGTGTTTGATGTTCGTCTTGCTTTTTCTGATGATTTTGCCTGCCACCCCTCTGATCGTCTAAACTGTCCCCTAACATTTGGACGGAATGGTTTTCCATCATCAACTTTTTCATCCACAATTCCCAATTCATCCTTTATCCTTTGCTCCCGTGCATCTCTTTCTTCCTTATCCGGATCATGAAACCTTGGGGTTATGTTAAACTTTTTGGATCCGGGTGTATAAAAAAATTTCCCTATCATAACTTTTAATTCTGTTGTACAAAGATACTGTTTATTCAACAAATATTATTCCACCTGAAACACCAGATGTTATCAAGAAGGTTACAGTGATTTTTCCAGAATCGTCATTAATTCTTCATCATCCAGCAATACGGGATTTCCTTTCATACTGCTTGACACTTTTGCCTTTTTTACCAATTCCGAAAAATCAGCTGTTGCTAATCCAAACTTCGAAAGTGACGGAATGTTTAAATCTTCAATCAATGCATTTACCCATCCAATGGCATCTTCTGCACAGGCAATTCTGTCGCCTGTTAAAATTTTAGCAAGCACATCGTATTTTTTTAAGCGCTCCACTTCGTTGCGCTCTTTTATTGCTTTAATATTTACTTTCATAACCGGAGGTAACAAACACGCGCAAACGGCTCCATGAGCGATGGGGAACATTCCTCCCATTGGACCAGCAAAACCATGTACAGCACCCAGCTTCACATTTGCCAAAGCCATTCCGCCTAACATACTTGCCATCGACATATTTTCTCGTGCTTCTACATCTTCTCCGTTTTTATAAACCCGTTCCAGCGAAGTAGAAACCCGTTCCATCCCTTCCCTGCATAACAAATCGACAAACGGATTCGCCTGGTTTGATACAAAAGTTTCGAGCAAATGAGTTAACGCATCAACGCCGGTACTGGCAGTAAGTTCAGGCGACATTGAATGTGTTAAAACAGGATCGACCAACGCAACATCGGGGTACATTTTATTGCTTCGCAAACTAACTTTTACATTGTGCTCCACTGATTTTATAACCGAATTTTTGGTAACCTCGGCTCCTGTTCCCGAGGTCGTTGGCACTGCAATACACGGAAGCGGGTCGTCAACCAACGCTTTCCCCTGTCCAATTACCTCCAGATAATCCAAAAGTTCTCCCTTATTTGGAACCATTGCAGCAATAGCTTTTGCACTATCAATCACACTTCCGCCACCCAATCCTACAACCAGATTGCAGCCTTCTACCCTGGCTAAATTTATCCCTCCATCGATAATCGTTGTTGTTGGCTCCGACTCGACAGAGAAAATTGCTATTCTGCAATCTCTCTTTTGAATTTTTGATAAAACCTCTTCTGCCCGATCTGTATTTTTGCCGGTTACCAGCAAAATATTATTTCCCATGGAAGCAATTAAATCAGGTAATTTTTCCACCGAAAGATTACCAAATATAATTCTTGTTGCCGTGGCAAATTCAAAATTTAAATTCATAGTATAATAATTGCCAAACTCCAAAATTCAAGTAACAAATAAATTCCAGTATTCAAAATCTCAAAAAATGCGGAACAACTGTTACTTGGCATTTAAAGCCTGTATTTCAAATATTGCCTTATTCCCATCCTTTTTCATCAGGATGAACATTAAAAAATTTTAAGGCCGACCGCGGCTCAGCCATCATATCCGCCACAGTATCGCGCCATTTTTTATAATGGCTGGTTTCTTTGTGTTTTGCTGGATCTTCTTCAGTATGGTAAACTTCAACCAAAACAAAGCGGGTTGGATCATCTTGTTGCTGCACCACATCGAAACGCGCAATTCCGGGTTCATTGATACTGTTTTCTGCATTTTCAACACTTGCTGTTTTAAAATCTTCTATCCTGTCCTCTTTTACATGAACAAATACGTGAACAATAAACATAACGCTGTATTTTTAAAAAATCTATATACAAATTTAAAAAAGTGAAACGGTTTCCAACTTTTTTAAAATGATTTCGTCTTACAAGTAAAATTACAATTTTGAAAATAGCGGGCAACGGAAACGAAATTCAACTGGTGAGGCTTTGTAAACGAGGCAGTACAAAAGCGCAGTTTAAACTGTACAAATTGTATTCAAAAGCCATGTTTAATATCGCTGTTCGGATGACAAATAATTCAGAGCTGGCTGAAGATATTTTGCAGGATGCGTTTATTAAAGCGTTCTCCGACATAGCCCGGTTAAAGGATGAACGGGCGTTTGGGGGATGGCTAAAAAGAATTGTAATAAACCGTTGTATTGATGTGATGAGAAAGGAGCGTTTTATTACAAAAGATCTGGAAACCGTTTCCGACCGTCATTTTGAAATTATGGATGAAGTAAATGAAGAATTTGATCCGGAAATCGTTCATCATTTTATAAAAAAATTACCCGACGGCGCAAGACAGATTTTGGTCATGCGAGCGCTGGAAGGATACAAACATGCTGAAATAGGTGAACAATTAGGGGTTTCAGAGTCGACAGTAAAAACCCAGTTTTTCAGGGCAAAACAACTTTTGGGAAAAATGATTAGGGATGAAAATCGAAAAATATTTAAAACAGAACAGATTAAAGCTTGATGCAGAGACACCGAACGATGATTTTATCTGGAAAGGAATAAAAAAAGAAATCAGGCCGCAAAGAACCATTCTTCCTGACCGGATGTGGAAAACGGCAGCCATTTTTCTTCTTGGTGTTCTCCTGACTTATGTTGTGGTTAAAGAAAATCAGGAAGACAGTGTTGTGATTGTTACACTTGCTGATATTTCGCAAGATTTGGGTCAACAGGAGGCAGAGTTAAAACGCGTTGTTAATAAAAAATGGGAGGAAATTCAACCGCTTACAATGGAAGAAAAATCGGAATTCGGTTTTTTGCTGGACGAATTAAATGAATTAGATAAAGTATACAAAACCTACGAACAAGACCTCAATAAAACTGATGGAAATGAACAAATTATAAATGCACTATTGGATTATTATGAAAAAAAGATCCGGTTGCTCAACCGTCTTTCAATGGAAATAGAAAAACAAAAAAATTATGAAACTACAATTGAACTTAAAAATTTATAGCCTAATAGCCATTTGGGGGTTTATTAGTGCTTTTGTTTCGGCTCAAAATTATGACGCCTCTAAGTCGCTAAACAAAAATGCAACGGTTCCGGAAAACGTGACTATAAAAATATCAAACCAGTCCGGAGATATAAAAATAAACACATCAAGCGACAAAAATGTCAGCATGACTACTTCGGTCGAAATCAGGGGAAACTCAAAAGAAGATGTTGACAAAGTAATTAAAGCAATTGAAGATTTCACATTCGATCTGCGTGGTAATGAATTGGAAATTGATACGCGTTTTTATAAAAACATGAATTCGGTAAACAACCGCAGGACAATTACATTGTTGAATGGTGACAAGGTAAGAATAGGAGAGTTTAAAATCAGGCATCAGTTATACATACCCCGAAACGCAAGTTTAAAACTGAACAATAAATATAGCGACATTGAACTTCAGGAACTGGACGGAGACGCTGATTTTACCCTATACAGCAGCAATTTGCATGCTAATGATTTTGCAGGTGATTTTACAATTGAAGCCAAATACTCAAAAATCTACATTGGTGAGATTCAAAAAGCCGCCGACATTGATTTTTATGACAGCGATATTGAATTTACGTCATGGGGTGACGCAGAAATTACCAGCAAATATTCAAAGTTCGAAGGCAAAAAAACGGGGAAACTGGTAATCAATTCCTACGATGATAAATTTAACATTGGTCAAACAAGCAGCCTGAATTTAAATGCAAAATATTCTGATTTTATTTCTCAGGCTGAGGTTAACGAAATCCGCCTAGATTTATACGACTGTAATATTCGAATAAATTCGGCCAATTCAGGCACTTACAAAGGGAAATATTCTGAACTAAAACTGGGGAATGTTAAAGTATTTAATGTAACAGAGTGTTACGACGATGACTTTTATCTTGGAAAAACAGAAGATGTGCAAATCGACGAAAGCAAATATTGCAAATTTGAAATCGACGAAGCCTCCAAATTTTATCTCTCTGGCTATGATGATATAGTAAATATAAGCAGGTTGAAAAATAACTTTTCGGGGATCGATATAACCGGGAAATATGGAAAAGTGAATGTAAATACCGGAAGTGAACCTTTCCAGGTCACCTGCAAAATAAAGTACGGGAAAGTAGATATTCCTGAGTCGTTAAAAGTTATAAAACAAATTAAAGAAAATAGTGATTTGGAATTGGTAGCAGGCAACAGCGGAGGTAAGATTTCGGTAGAAGGATATGATATAAAAGTTGTAATAGACGACTAAACACTGAACATATATTTTCCGGAGTGAGGCTGTCCCAAAAGTCTGATTATGTATTTGAAGAGTTGAGTATTTGAAAAATTTCTCAGATACCTACCCGAATACAAAATCCTTTTGGGACAG